>CAWHJP010000011.1:0-177369 GCA_963829675.1 Ilumatobacteraceae bacterium | reverse complement strand
ACCCGACGTTCTGCAAGGTGGCGAAGCGATGGGAGAACCTCGCCGACGCGGACGGAGCGCACCACGACTCGGAGCTCAGCAACGAGCGCCGCACTGCGTCGATCCATCCCGGTCGATGAGGGCGTCGATCTTCGGGCGTCGGGTGGCGATGCCGTGTCGACGGGTTGGTTGATGAAGATCTTCGACGAGTTTGTCGAAGCCGAGTTCCGAGCCGACGTCGCCGCCCGCGACGAAGAGCACGGGCCGAACGCGGCGACGTCGTTGTTGCCGCGAACCGATGCGCAACGCCGATTCGACGCGCTCGTGACGATCTTTCGGACCGCCTCGGCGATGCCGGCCGACGCGAAGCTGCCCGAGTTGGTGTTGAACCTGGTCGTGTCACAGGAACGCTTCGAACACGAACTCGCCCGGTACGGCCTGACCGATGCGGAGCCGAGGTGAAGAGACCGATGGCCGGTGGTCCGGGGCCGACGACGATCTGTTGCGGCAGTACTGCGAGACCGAAAACGGCGTGCCGGTCAACGGGCACGACATCATCCGCGCCGCGTTGACCGGGTACATCCGTCGTGTGGTGATCGACGGTCAGGGTGTGGTGGTCGATTTCGGTCGGAAGCGCCGCTTGTTCAACGGTGCCGCCCGAGAAGCGCTCAAGTTGATGATCGACGGCTGCGAGCACATCGGTTGCCCGGTGCGGCCGACGAGTTGTCAGATCGATCACATCGAAGAATGGGTCCGCGACGGTGGCGCCACCGACCTTCGCAATGGTGCGCTCAAGTGCAACGGTCAGAACCGGGCCAAACATCGCCTGGGCATCACCGAAGAACGTGATGCCAACGGAACCCTCGTGCAATACCGGGCCGACGGCACAGCCGATCATCCCGGTCGGGACGACGGCTTCGGCGACGAGAATTCGACATCGCACCGGACTGCGCTGCGTTCCCGACCTCGGCCCATCACCTCCGTCATACGCACAGTTGCTCGCCGCCGGCTGGACATCACCCGTCTCCATCTCGTCGCCTGACGGCCCCGTCGGTGCGTACCGAACCGCCGCTCGGGCGAGTGCCGGCCACCGGTAGCCTGATCGGCCGTGTCGACGTTCCAGACGAGCCCAGGGATGCGCGACATCCTGCCGCCCGAGAGCGGGCGTTGGCGTCGGTTCACCAGGGTGTTCGCGGAGGTGGTCGAGGCGGCCGGCTATGGCGAGATCATCACGCCGCTCCTCGAGGACATCGGTGTCTTCACCCGCATCGGTGACGCGACGGACGTGGTGAGCAAGGAGATGTACGACTTCGTCGACAAGGGCGAACGTCACATCTCGCTGCGCCCCGAGATGACGGCGAGCGTGTGCCGGTCGTTCGCTCAGCATCGCCCGACCGTGCCGTGGAAGGTGTACTACGCGGGGTCCAACTTCCGGTACGAGAAGCCGCAACGCGGCCGTTACCGGCAGTTCGACCAGGTCGGCGTCGAGGTGCTCGGAGCGGACGACGCCCAGCTCGACGTCGAGGTCATCGCGCTGGCGTGGGAGTTCTACCGCCGCCTCGGGCTGCGCCAGGTCGACTTGATCGTCAACAGTCTCGGTGAGCCCGACGAGCGGGCGGCGTACGTCGAGGCGCTCCGCGAGTACTTCCTCGCCGCCGGCGACGCGCTCGACCGAGCAGACCCGGGCGACGCTCGAGCGGAACCCGCTCCGGGTGCTCGATTCCAAGCGTGAGCCCGACCAGGCGGTGATCGCCGGTGCGCCGACGATCGGCGACTTTCGCGGCGCCGAGTCGTCGGCCCACTTCGACATCGTCGTCGATGGCCTGCGGGCGCTCGACATCCCGTTCGCCGTCGAGCCCAAGCTCGTCCGCGGCCTCGACTACTACCGCCGAACCATCTTCGAGTTCCAGGGCGGAACGCTCGACTCGGCGCAGAACGCACTCGGCGGTGGTGGTCGCTACGACGGGCTCGTCGAGGCTCTCGGCGGCCCGGCGACCCCCGGCGTCGGCTTCGCGCTCGGGCTCGACCGCACGCTGCTCGCCTGCGACGACGAGGGCGTGTTCGGCGCCGCCGAGCGTCCGCTCGACGCGTTCGTCGTCGACGTGGTCGGCGGGAGACAGGCGACCGTGCTCACGGCGGCCCTCCGCAACGCAGGTCTCACCGCCGACCGCGGCTACGACAACCGATCGATGAAGGCGCAGATGAAGCTCGCCAACCGCAGTGGGGCGGCGTTCGCCGTCATCGTCGGCGACGACGAACTCGCCGCCGGCCACGTCGTCGTGAAGCCCCTGCGTACCACCGCTGACCAGGTCACCATCGATCGGGACGACCTGGTCGACCATCTCGACATCCCACCCAACAGGAACCGACTCATGACGACCACCAACGATACCGGCCACACCGCAACCCACGTCGATGCGCACCGACCTGTGCGGCAACCTCCGCCCGTCGAACATCGGACAGACCGTCAGCGTCTGCGGGTGGGTGGGCCGCCGCCGCGAGCACGGTGAGCATCTCGCCTTCGTCGACCTGCGTGACTACTCGGGCATCGTGCAGTGCGTCGTCGACAACGACGTCGACGTGCGCAGCGAATACGTCGTGCGGATCACCGGCGTCGTCCGCCAGCGTCCGGAGGGGACCGTCAACACCGGCCTTCCGACGGGCGAGATCGAGATCGGCGACTGTGTCGTCGAGGTGTTGCGCAAGGCCGACCCGCCGCCGTTCCCGATCGACGCTCGGGCTGACGACGTCGACGAGAACGTCCGCCTCCAGCACCGCTACCTCGACCTGCGCCGGGAACGGATGCAGAAGAACCTCCGCGTCCGCTCGGCGATCAACGCCGCCGTCCGCAACGCCATGGACGCCCAGGGTTTCGTCGAGGTCGAGACGCCGATGCTCGTCCCGTCGACGCCCGAAGGCGCCCGCGAGTTCCTCGTGCCGTCGCGCAAGGAGCCGGGATCGTTCTACGCGCTGCCCCAGTCGCCGCAGCTGTTCAAGCAGCTCCTGATGGTGGCCGGCGTCGATCGCTACTACCAGATGGCGCGCTGCCTGCGCGACGAGGACCTGCGCGCCGACCGGCAGTACGAGTTCATGCAGCTCGACATGGAGATGAGTTTCGTCGACCAGGACGACGTGCTCGACGCCGTCAGCGAAGCCGTTCTCGCCGCCGCCGAGGCGGCGACGGGGGAGCGGCCGCAGCCGATCGAGCGCATCACGTGGCACGAGGCGATGGACCGCTTCGGCGTCGACAAGCCCGACCTGCGCTTCGGCCTCGAGCTCGTCGAGCTGACCGAGATCTTCGCGGCGACGGAGTTCAAGGCGTTCGCCGGCGTCCCGTCGATCAAGGGCATCCGCGTCCCCGGCGGGGCCGCGGAGTACGGCCGCAACCAGCTCGACAAGCTCACCGACCGGGCCAAGGGGCTCGGTGCGAAGGGCCTGGTCTGGCTCAAGGTGACCGACGGTGACGGTGTCGCCGGCTTCGACTCACCGGTCGCCAAGTTCCTGTCCGACGCCGAGGCCGATTCGGTGCGGCGCGTGACCGGCGCAGAGGCGGGCGACCTGATCCTGATCGTGGCCGACCAATGGGCGACGACCTGCGACGTGTTGGGCACGCTGCGCAACGACATCGGGCGCCCGCCGGTGCACGAGGGCCCGTACCGCTACGTGTGGGTCGTCGAGTTCCCGCTCTTCGTCGGCGTCGACAAGGAGTCGGGCCGCCCGAAGCCCGGTCACCACCCGTTCACCCGTCCGCATCCCGACGACGTCGACAAGATCGAGACCGATCCGCTGTCGGTCCGTTCGATCGCGTACGACCTGGTGCTCAATGGTTGGGAGCTGGGTTCGGGTTCGATCCGGATCCACGAGCCCGAGCTGCAGCAGCGGGTGTTCACGGCACTCGGCATCAGCCAGGAGGAGTCCGACCGCAAGTTCGGCTTCTTCCTCAACCCGTTCAACTACGGGGCGCCGCCGCACGGCGGGTTCGCGTTCGGCCTCGACCGGCTCGTGGCGATCCTGGCCGGGGAGGAGAACATCCGCGAGGTGATCGCCTTCCCGAAGACGCAGTCGGGCACCGACCCGATGACGAACTCGCCGATACCCGGCGATCCCAAGGCGATGTCCGAACTCGGCCTGAAGATCCTTCCTCCGACGACCTGAGTTGTCGCGAGGTGATGGGCGGTCACTCGCCCGGGTAGGTGACGCCGACCTGGCGGCGGATCTCGTCGAGGATCTCCATCGTTTCGATCGAGACGTCCAGCGGGATCACGTCGCTCTCGAGGTGGCCACCGCGCACGCGCTCCATGGCATGGGCGGCCTCGTGGGCCAGCCCCTCGTTCGGCAACGCGACGTGCTCGCTCGGTTGGCCGTCGCGGTGGAGGGTGAAGCCCCCCGCTGAACCAGAACGGCGGATCGATGTCGATCCGACCCTCGCTCCCGATGATCGTGGCCCGCAGGGTGGAGGTGGCGTCGAGCGACGTGTGGAACACGGACATCACGTCGTCGCCGATCCGGAGCACGCCGCCCAGGGTGCTGTCGACGCCGCTCGGGCCGAGCCGGGCGAGCGCTCGGACGTCGGTCAACGTGCCCGCCGGGTTGCCGGTGAGGAAACGGGCGAGCGAGATCGGGTAGATCCCGAGATCGAGCAGGGCGCCACCGGCCAGGTCGATCCGTCGGTGCCGGCCGCCCTCGTCGACCACGGTGATGCCGAAATCCGACTCGATGACCGTCAGCCGACCGATCTCGCCCGCCTCGATGCGCCGCTTGATGTCGACGATCGCGGGGATGAACCACGTCCACATCGCCTCCATCAGGAAGCGCCCCTCGCGTCGTGCAGTGTCGACCATCGTGCGCGCCTCGTCGGCGTTGACGGCGACCGGCTTCTCGCAGAGCACGTGCTTGCCGGCCCGCAAGGCGGCGACCGTCATCTCGCAGTGGCTCGTGTGGGGCGACGCGATGTAGACCATGTCGACGTCGGGATCGGCGAACAGGTCGTCGTAGGTTCCGTGAGCCCGCGGAATCCCGAACCGTTGGGCGAACTCGTCGGCCGAGTCTCTGGGCCCGTGAGCCCACGGCCACGACCTCGGCGCCGTTCGGCCCCTCGCCGAGGGTCTGCAACGCCTGGGTCATGCTCGCCGCGATCGTGCCGGTCGAAGCGATGCCCCAGCGAATCGGCCGGTCTGACGTGGTGCGGTCGGTCATGACGCGAACGTAACCGCCTCGTCGTCGTCCCTCGCACGGCGTCAACACGAGGTCGAACCGCTCGATCGGCATGACCGTGCCGAAGTAGTGGTCCTCGGCGCCGGACCACCGCGCCAACCAGTCCGCGCGGTACGACTCACCCTCCCGCGCGAGCAGTCGTCGCAGACGCACTTCGGTCGGCGTGTCGAGCAGCACGCGCAGGTCGAGGAGGTCGTGCAGTTCGGGTCGTGCGCTGTAGGCGCCCTCCAACAACACGACGGGAGACGACCGTGCAGTGCAACGGTTCGGCGCGGAGCGGGACGATGTCGGTGTCCCAATCGGGGGCGTCCCAGTCGAACGGGTGCCACTCGGCGCGCCCCGTCGTGCGCAGCGCATGGAGCACCTCCCGCTGGCGTCGCCAGTCGATGACCTGGCTGGCGCGCTCGGTCGGCGTTCGCTGGTCCCACCGCTCTGCCGTCCCACCGGCATAGAACTGGTCGCCCTCGATCACCGTCACCATCGGCGCCGCCGGCCGGGACGCGTCGAGCATCCGTGCGACGCTACGCGGCGAGTGTGGTCTTTCCCGAGCCGCTGCGCCCGTCGAGTGCCACGAAACACGGCGTCGAGCGATCGTGGCGCACCTCGTCGATCCGCTCGATCAGCTGGCGGGCGAGCCCGGATCCTTCCATCCCGACCATTCGACGAAGAGTGTCACACCCGCAGCGTAGGTTCGAGCGCACCGACTCTCCCGATGCAATCGAAGTCAGCAACACGAGCAGGGAGAACACCATGAATGCGTCACGTCAGAATCTCGTCGTCCTGCGAGGGGTGCTCGTCGCCGAGCCGCAGGAACGCACGTTGCCGACCGGTGCGGTGGCGGTGCAGTTCGACGTGCGGACCGCACTCGGCGACGCCGGTGACGGGGCGGTGGCGACCGTGCCGGTCTCGTGGATCGATCCGTCGCCGGACGACCGGGCGTCGCTCGAAGTCGGCGCGGACATCGTCGTGATCGGTGCCGTGTGCCGCCGCTTCTTCCGCGTCGGCGGGGCGACGCAGAGCCGGACCGAAGTGGTCGCCGAGGTCATCGTTCCGCGACGGCGCACCCGGTCGGTCCGATCGGCAATTGCGCGAGCCGTCGATTCGCTGGGAGAATGATTCTCTGAGCGATCGCATCCCCGAGCTTCCGGTTCCGAACTCCGCCGATCGCTGGCGAGAGGTCAGGGCGCTGCGCGAGCCCTGGCGGATGATGGCCAAGGTCGGATCGGTCGCCCGGCAACCGCGGGGCGGTGGCCGACCGGTGATGGTCATCCCCGGCCTCACCACGAACGACGCGTCGACGATCCCGCTGCGCTCCTATCTCGGGGGACTGGGATACGAATGCCGCGGCTGGGGCCTGGGCGTCAACTCGGGCGATGTGGCGACGCAATTGCCGCAGACGATCGAGAGAGTGGCGACGTGGTGCGCTGAACGCGGTGAGCCGATCGCCCTGGTCGGGTGGAGCCTCGGTGGCGTGATCGCCCGGGAGGTGACGCGGGTTCGCCCCGACATCGTCGAACGGGTCATCACGTTCGGCACGCCCGCTGTGGGGTCCGCGTCACACCACGACGTCGATGTCGCGCCGCACCGATCTCCTCCCCGGGATCGAAGCGCGGGTGCTGGCCCGCAACAGCACGCGGATCCTGCGGCCGGTCACGGCGATCTACAGCCGCAACGACGGCGTGGTGCACTGGAAGGCGTGCGTCGACCCTGACCCGAACACGGTGAACATCGAGGTCACGAGTAGCCACCTCGGATCTGGGCATCGACCCCGACGTGTGGTGCATCGTCGCCTCGACGCTCGGGCACGCGGCGGCTCGCCGAAGGCCTGATCACCCGATCGTTCGGCGACCGGTCAGGCAACTGTTCAAGCAACTGTTCAAGCGACTGGCCGGATCACCAATCCGGTGCGCAGTTTGGGTGTGAAGAACGTCGACTTCGGCGGCATCAAGAGCCCCTCACGCGCCGTGCGCTCGATCTCGGCCACGCTCACGGGTCGGATGAGCACGGCGCCGACGGCGTCTCCGGCGCGCACGGCATCGACCACCAGGTCGACGCCATGCTGGTACGAGACGCGGTGGGGGAGATCGGCCAGAGCGGTTTCCAACCACAGCCCGTCGAGCGCCCGCACACCGTCGAACGCTCCCGCCCGCGGAGCCAGCCACTGCCCGTCACCGTTCGGGCCGACGAGACACAGCACACCGTTCGCGGTCCATCGTGGCGAGCGTGGCGGGCGAGATCTCGCCCGCGTCGCTGCGGTCGAAGTACCGGTCGAGGGCCTCGACCAGCTCGTCCCACGTGGTGTCGTGGTAGAGGCGGTGGATCGCCTCGACGCTCAACTGTTCGGCGACGAGTTCGCTGACGAAGGCGAGCGTCTCCTCGGCGGCACCGGCCCCATCCCCGGTCGCCTCGCGACGTTCGTCCCGGTAGGTCCGGCTGATCCCGTAGCGGTGGTGACCGTCGGCGATCAGCACGTCGTCGGCGGCGAGGAGCGCGCCGATCGCGTCGATCCGTCGCGGATCGGTGACCCGTTCGACGATGTGCTCCACACCGTCGACGGTGACCGACGCGATCGGCTCCGCCGGTTCGGCGAGCAGTTCGGTGAGCCCTGACGCCAACGACAGACCCCACACGGGGGAGAGATTGGCGGCCGTGGAACGCGTCAGGTCGAGCCGGTCGGTCGACGCCTTCGGCGTGACGCGCTCGTGGGGGAGGACCCCGCCCGCGCCCTCGTCGACCACCTCGAGTCCCCCGAGGACACCGACGATGTCACGGTCCGTGCCGGTGGCGTCGGTGAACCGCATCCGATAGATCGTGAACGTCGGGGCGTCGTCGGCGACGAGTACCGACGTATCGATCCAGGTCCGCAGCGTGTCGGCGGCCCGCTCGTACCGGTCGGGCCCGTCGGATTCCCGGGGAACGTCGACGTGGGTGATGTTGTGCACGCTCCGCGCCCCGAGCTCGTCGAGGTCGGCGTCGGACAGCACGTCGTACGGCGGGGCGATGAGATCGTCGATGTTCCGATCCCGGTAGCGGAGGGCGGCGAACGGAGTGAACCTGGGCACGGCCCCACAATGCCACCCCCGACCCCTCGCGGCTGCAACGATCACGTGGCGATGATCTCGACCATCCTGTGTGACCTCGACGGCGTGGTGTGGCTCGCCCATCGTCCGATCGCCGGTGCGACCGAAGCGATCGCGTCCGCTGCAGGCGGCCGGTCGGCGGGTCCTGTTCGTCACGAACAATTCGGCTGCGACGGTGGCGACCCAGGAGGCGGCGCTCGCCGCGATCGGCGTGGACGCGACCGGGTCCGTCGTCTCCTCGGCGATGGCCGCGGCACTGCTCGTCGAGCCGGGCGAGCGGGTACTGGTCGCCGGTGGACCCGGGCTTGGTCGAGGCGATGCAAGCGCGCGGCGTCGAAGTCGTCGTGAACGACGGCACGCTCGAGCGGCGGCGATCGAGGCGGCACCGTTCGACGCAGTCGTCACCGGCCTGCACCGCGACTTCGACTACGCACGGCTGAGCAGCGCCGCGGCGCGCCATCCATCTCGGCGCGAGGTTGATCGGCACGAACTCTGACCCGACGTACCCCACACCGCACGGTCTCGATCCGGGCGGCGGATCGATCCTGGCGGCGATCGCGACGGCGGCATCTGGTCGAACCGGTCGTCGCCGGCAAGCCACACCCACCGATGGCGTCCTTGATCGTCACCATGCTCACCTCTCCCATGTCGCCGTACGACCCTGGGACGGTGATGATGGTGGGCGATCGAATGGACACCGACGGCAGCTTCGCCGATCGAGCTGGGATGCCGGTTCGCGCTCGTTCGGAGCGGCTCGACTCCGCCCGGATCAGGAGTTGACGGACTGCCGCTCGACGCGCTCGATGTCGCCGACCTGCGCGCCGTTGCGAGCGCCGTGCTCGCGGAGGACGACTAGCATGCGGCGATGGAAATTCCAACCATCCAGCAGTTGATCGATGCCGGCGTCGAGTTCACCGAGGTGACGCACGGAAAAGGCCGATGCCTTCGTCAAACAGTTGGTCGACAAGGGCGAGGTCCAACGACGCGACGCGGAACGAATCGTGCAGGAGTTGGTCGATCGCGGTCGCGAGACCTCCGAGCGCATCAGCCGCCAACGTGCAGCGCGAGGTGTCCAAGCAGGTGGCGATCATGTCCGAGCGCTTCGACGAGCTCGAGAAGCGGTTCGAGGCGCTGACCGAGATGCTCGCGGAGAGGGTGCCTTCCGCCTCCGCCCTGGTCGTCGTCAGGAAGACGTCGGCCAGGAAGGCTCCAGCGAAGAAGGCCGCCACGGCGAAGAAGGCTCCGGCCAAGAAGGCTGCCGCCAAGAAGGCTCCGGCGAAGAAGGCCGCGGCGAAGAAGACTGCCGGCCAAGAAGGCACCCGCAAAGAAGCGCGCTGCCAAGAAGAGCGCCGGCCAAGAAGCGCGCGGCCAAGAAGAGCACGGCGAAGAAGAGCACGGCGAAGAAGGCATCCGGCGCTGCCGGATCCTGAGGTCGAATGGCACTACGGCGACGGCTCGACGCCGAGTTGGTCCGTCGCCAGCTGGTCGGCAGCCGCACCGAAGCCCAGACGCTGATCGGCGAGCACCGGGTGCTCGTCAACGGCTCGGTGGCCGACAAGCCATCGCGCCAGGTGTCGCCCGCCGACGCCGTCGCTCGTCGACGGTCCGCCGGCTCGGTTCGTCGGACGGGGCGCCGAGAAGCTCGAGCACGCTCTTTCGGTGTTCTCGATTGACGTGAGCGGCCTGCGCGCGCTCGACGCGGGCGCCTCGACGGGAGGGTTCACGGACTGCCTCCTCCAGCGCGGGCGCGACGCACGTGGTCGCGCTCGATGTCGGGCACGGACAGCTGCACGAGCGGCTCCGGGCCGATTCGCGGGTCACGAACCTCGAACGCTGCAACATTCGTCACGCCACCGTCGAGCAGATCGGGGGGCGAGTGGACATCGTGGTGGGCGACCTGTCGTTCATCTCGTTGCGCGTGGTGATTCCGTCGCTGGTGGCGCTGTGCCAACCTGGGCGACCGATGGTGCTGCTCGTCAAGCCACAGTTCGAGGCCGGCCGCGCGGAGGTGAGCAAGGGCAAGGGGGTCATCACGGATCCTGAGATCCGTCAGCGCGTCCGCGACGAGGTCGGGACGGCGCTCGTCGACGCGGGCTGCGCCGTCGTCGGGTGGACCGAGTCGCCGATCCGTGGTGCCGACGGCAACGTGGAGTACCTGGTGCACGCGGTCACGCCGGCGGCTACCGGGCAGGGAGCGTCGTGACCATCGCCGCGCTGGCACTCGTCGCCCACCACGAACGCGAGCTGGCGCGCGACCTCGCCGAGAAGGCCACGGCGT
Source organism: Ilumatobacteraceae bacterium (assembly GCA_963829675.1). GTDB lineage: Bacteria > Actinomycetota > Acidimicrobiia > Acidimicrobiales > Ilumatobacteraceae > Sva-07. The sequence continues at coordinate 166,818 of CAWHJP010000011.1, read as the reverse complement.
GGTCCGCGGAGCGCGACGTCGACGTGTGGATGCCGACGATCGACGCCGACGCGATCGGTGCGCAGGACCTCGCGTCGGAGCGGCCGATCGCCGAGGCGCAACTCGTGCTCAGTCTCGGAGGCGACGGGACGATGCTGCGCAGTGTCCGGTTGCTCGACGGGGCTTCGGTGCCGTTGCTCGGGGTGAACCTCGGCGCGCTCGGCTATCTGACCGAAGTGGAGGCCGACCACGTCGACGAGGCGCTCGACCGCTTCGCCGCCGGCGCTGAAGCGGGTCATTGGCATCTCGACGAGCGGATGCTGCTCGACGTGACGGTGAACGGTCGGCACGTCGGCCGGGCGCTCAACGAGGCGGTGATCGAGAAGGGGCTCACGGGGCACACCGTGCGGTTGCTGGCGCGGATCGACGGGGAACCGTTCACCCACTACAGCGCCGATGGTCTGATCGTGGCCACCCCGACGGGATCGACGGCGTACTCGCTGTCGGCGCGGGGCCCGATCGTGTCGCCCCGCCACCGGGCGATCCTGCTGACGCCGGTGTCACCGCACATGTTGTTCGACCGCAGCCTCGTGCTCGATCCGACCGAGGTCATCGAGATCGAGGTGTCGGGGCATCGCCATGCCCAGTTGACGATCGACGGTCAACCCGTCGGCGGGCTCGACGACGGCGACGTGGTGCGGGTCGTCCCCGCGGCAGAGACAGCGAGCTTCGTGCGCTTCGGCACCTACCACTACCACCAGATCCTGAAGGCCAAGTTCGGCCTGACCGATCGGTAGCAGGACTAGCGGAATCTTGCCCTCGCTGAGGGCCGCGGTGATCGTTGCGTGTGGCTGATGCAGGAGGCGAAGCGCGGCCCTTCCAGACTGAGCAGCGATGTTGGTGCTTCGTCGTTGCGCGGTTCCGCCGACAGTGCCCAGCAACGCGTAGGTGGTGATGGGGAGCCCGAGGGGTTCCCCATCACCGCAGATTCACCGACGATTGTGGTCGGGATGTTGACCGGAGCCGCTGATGCGACTCAGCTGCCGAAGTCGAACCTCGTGCCGTTGATCTCCACCGACCGCAGCAGCGAGGCCAGGTCGTGCCGGCGGAGAATGCCGGTCGTGATCCGGATTTCGGTAATCACTCGGAGCCGTGGGTCGCGATCGATCAGCGTATGAGATGTCAGGTCCTGCGCCGACGTCGTCGTTGAACTGCCATGGAACCACTGGCGGCGATCCACTCGTGGAAGGCCCTTCGGCATCATCGGGTCCGGCGACTGAGTGTTCGGTGAGAAGATGCGCGTTGCCAGGTTGCAGCGAAGATGCGAAGGTAGGGCACGCCGACCCGACACCGTGTCTCCGTCGCTCACGTACCGCATGTAGTACACCAGGTCCGTGACGGCCGACAAGAGTTGCCCGGTCAGTCCGCTGATCAGGTGAGTGAACCACCCTCGACGGCAGGATTGCCGCCGTCAGCGTACGGACCGAACTCGACACCGTCAGGCGTGACTTGACAGCCGTGGCGTTCGAGACTCGACCACGGTGCCGAAAGGCTGGCCACGGCCGTCGGTCCAGGAGCCGGGTTCGAGGTAGCCCATGACATCGACCAAGATGTCCGTGGTCGGACCGGCCACACCGAGGGCGTCGTAGGTGATGACCAGCTTTCCAGCGTCGGCACCCGTGGTGGGCAGCGCCACCTGCACGGAATTCGGTGCCGTCTCATTCACCGAAAAGTTCAAGTTCGATGTCGGGGGCGGTGAAACCGTCGCGTCACCCGGACGAACGGAGATGAACCCCTCCGCCGTCGGTCCGACCGCTGTCACGTTCAGCAGTACGCCGGTGGCTCCCGCAGGCACAGGGGCGGCGAGTCCCGCTGTGGTCGCCACCGAACCGGTGACCTGCAACTTCTGCGATACCGCCGACACGAACGGCCCCGGCAAACCGACGTTGACCGGGTCGCGCGTGTCCAATATGCGAACCGGATCGATCGTGATGATTGACGATGGTGCGCTCGGCCCCGCTGCGTTGGCGATGAACAAGCCACCGCCCCCCAGCGACACCGCGATTGCCGCTCCGATAGCGGCCCACCGGCTGCGTCGAACACTTCTTGAACGTTCCATGGATTCCTCCTTGTTTCGTCCCCCGAATTGGCACGGGCTCGCGACAATACCCTGAGTTGTCATCGAGGCGAACAAAACTTTCTCCGGGGCCGTGGGCCTTCAGCCTCGATCCACCGATCGGGTATCCGGTCGATTCACGTGAGCTGTCGCCCTGCCGTAGCGCGTGCGCCACCGCGGGATTGTGCCGCACCTCGAACACGCCGCCCACCTCGACCGTGAGGGGCGCGGGTTCAGTTGCTGCCGATCCAAGCGGTGAGCAGATTCGTGTCGAACTCGGCGGTGGCCGATGTCTCGCGATCGCGGTGGGGCTCGTACAGCTGACCGCGACGGCGACGTGGTGTGCCGGGGCGACCGAGAACGACGGTGTTGAACCCGCCCCAAGCGCCGTCGTGAGCGAGGATCCGGCCGACCTCCCCCCCGAAGTCGAATTCGTATGATCCCGGCGCCGTACGTCGTGCCCCCGCCGGTATCGGCCGCGGCGTCGAATCGTTCGGCATTGATCGTCGCCGCACCGATGGTGGGCTCCCAGTACTGCGCTGCCCACGCCACCAGCTCGCTCGGGGTCGTCTGGATGGCGCCGGCACCGTGCGTGGGCTCCCAGCGACTGTCGCCGACCTGCCACGCGCCATCGACTCGCTCGTAGGACACCGCCTTGTCCTCGATCACCGCGATCGGGTCCATCACCATGTCGAGACCGAGCGGCTCGAACACCTCGGCGGCCAGGAACGCGCCCAGATCGTCACCGGTGACCGCCAGGACCACCTGGCTCAGCAAGAAATAGTTCGAGTTCGAGTACTCCCACGACGTGCCCGGTGCGAACTCGAGATCGGCAACGTCCGCCCAGCGCCGCGAGCGCGTCGTGCGACGCGTGGGGCTGCTTACCCGTCGACGACGAAGCCGCGGTCGACGAGCAGGTCGATGTAGTCCGGGATCCCGCTCTGATGATGGATCAGTTGTGCCACGGTCGTCTGGGATGCCCAAGCCGGCAGATCGGGCAGATACGTCGAGAGCGGCGCATCGAGGTCGACCGCGCCGCGCTCGGCCAGCAGCAGGATCGCCGTGGCGGTGAACTGCTTCGAGACAGAGCCGATGTCGACCACCGTGTCGACGGTCATCGGCTCGAACGGATCCAGGCGCGCCGCACCATACGCCTCGGCGAAGACAACCGCATCGTCCCGTCCGACCGCGACCGTGCAGCCGGGTTCATCGCCGGGGAGGTCTGCGAACAGGCTGCGAGTGAACTCTGCCGCCGCGGCGTCATCGCCGTTCTCCATCGTGCCGGTCGAGGCTGTCGCCGTCGCCGCTGTCCCGTCGTCGCTGTCACCGTCGACGTCGAGTCGACCGGCTGCGAAACCTCATCCTGGGCTGGGCGGGCCGTTGGTGGCCCCTGCCCGACACATCCGCTGAGCGCCACGACGGACAGCGTGATCGCCAGGCAATATCGGCCCGGCCGAGTCAGGTGCGGCACGACTCACGCCCGCGCCCGATTGACGACGGGCGCTCGCATGCTCCATCGTCATCTCCTTCTCGTCATCGGTCCGATCGGGGGTACCGCAGATCGTACGGGAAGGCGAGCGACCGGGCCGACGACGGCTGATACACCCCCTCGTCATACTGGAAACATGGACAGCGGGCGCCCTCTTCGAGGTACGGCGTGGAATGCTTGGCGGTCGAATGCTGACTGAGCTCCACATCGAGAATCTCGGCGTCATCGAGCGGCTCGAGTTGATCCTCGGCGACGGGCTGACGGTGGTCACCGGCGAGACCGGGGCGGGCAAGACGATGCTCGTCGAGGCGATCGAGCTGCTCGTCGGCGGCCGGGCCGACACGACCGTGGTGCGCCACGGCACCGACGAAGCGCGCGTCGACGGTCGGTTCATCACCGCCGACGGCGACGAGCTCGTGCTCAGCCGGGTCGATCGCCCGCAACGGGCGGTCGCGCGCCTACCTGAACGGACGGCTGGCGACGGTCGCGTCGCTGGCCGAAGCGACGGCGGGGCTGGTCGACCTCCACGGCCAGCACGCCCACCAGAGCCTGCTGTCGACCGCGACGCAACGGGCCGCACTCGACCGGTTCGGCCGACGTCGACCTCGAACCGCTGCGTGCCGCGCGCGCCCGGCTCACCGAGATCGACGCCGAACTCGCCGCGCTCGGCGGCGACGAGCGAGCTGCGCGCCCGCGAGATCGACCTGCTGCGCTACCAGCTCGACGAACTCGACCGGGCCGACGTCGTCGATGCCGACGAGGACGCTCGGCTCGACGCCGAGGAGACGCTGCTCGGCGATGCGGTCGGCTTCCGCGAGGCGGGGGAGCAGGCCGTGGCCGCGCTCGCCGACGACGGTGGCGCCCGCGACGCACTGGCCAGCGCTCTGCGGTGCGCTCGACGGTCGGCCGCCGTACGCCGAGGTCGGTCGAGCGGCTGCACGCCGCACTGAGCGAGGTCGACGACGTCGTCGCCGAGGTACGCCGGACCGCCGAGTCGATCGACGAGTCGCCCGAACGGCTGGAGGCGATCCGCGAGCGGCGGCAGCTGCTCAAGAACCTGTGCCGCAAGTACGGCGACGACCTCGGCGGCGGTGATGGCGTTCCACGCCGAGACGCAGGCACCGCCTCGACGAGCTGGAGCAGTTCGACGCCCGGGCCGCAGCGCTCGACGGGGAGCGCCAACAGGCGCTCGCCGACGAGCTCGCCGCGGCGAGGCTGGTCGGCAAGGCACGGCGAGCGGCGGCGCCGAAGCTGGCGGCGGCGGTGCAGTCGGCGCTGCGCGAGCTGGCCCTGCCGCACGCCGAGATCGCCGTGCAGGTCGGCGACCACGACGGCGACGATCCGGGCGACCAGCGTGTCGTTCCTGCTCGCCGCCAACCCGGGCTCGCCGTTGCTCCCGCTCACCCGGGTGGCGTCCGGCGGCGAGCTCGCCCGCACGATGCTGGCGCTGCGGCTCACGCTGACCGGCGGGGCCGCACCGGGTCTGACGCTGGTGTTCGACGAGGTCGATGCCGGCATCGGCGGCACCGCGGCAACCGCGGTCGGCGCGGCACTGGCCCGTCTCGGCGCGGACGCGCAGGTGCTGGTCGTGACGCATCTCGCCCAGGTCGCCGCACTGGCCGGCCACGCAGTTCGTCGTCGACAAGTCGGTGCGCAGGGGCGCGCACGAGCGTCACGGCGACGGCGGTCGGTGGGCGAACGAGCGGGTCGACCGAGATCGCCCGCATGCTGTCGGGCAGTCCGACTCGGCGTCGGCCCGGCAGCACGCTCAGGAGCTGTTGTCGTATCGATCCGGCGATCGCCGTCGGTCGTCCGATCGCGCGGGGTAGGGTGAGATTCCGTCGTGATGTCGAGACGGAGGAGCACCCGATGACCAAGCACATTTTCGTGACCGGAGGGGTTGCCAGCTCGCTCGGCAAGGGACTCACCGCCTCCTCGCTCGGCCGGCTGCTGAAGCTCCGTGGTCTGCGGGTCACGCTCCAGAAGCTCGACCCGTACATCAACATCGATCCGGGCACGATGAACCCGTTCGAGCACGGCGAGGTGTTCGTCACCGACGACGGCGGCGAGACCGACCTCGATCTCGGCCACTACGAGCGCTTCATCGACGAGAGCCTGTCGCGCAACTCCAACGCGACGACCGGCTCGATCTACCAGACCGTCCTCGCCGCCGAGCGCCGCGGCGACTACCTCGGCAAGACCGTGCAGGTCATCCCGCACATCACCGACGAGATCAAGCGGCGCGTCGAGCGCGTCGCCCGCAACGACGTCGACGTCGTGATCACCGAGGTCGGTGGCACCGTCGGCGACATCGAGATCCTCCCGTTCCTCGAAGCGATCCGCCAGTTCCGCAACCTGGTCGGCCGCGACAACGTGTGCTACATCCACGTCACGCTCGTGCCGTTCATCGGCCCGTCGGGCGAGCAGAAGACGAAGCCGACCCAGCACTCGGTCACCGAGCTGCGCAGCCGCGGCATCCAACCCGACGTGATCGTGTGCCGCAGCGAGGCGCCGCTCTCCGACGACCTGAAGCGCAAGATCTCCAGCCTGTGCGACGTCGAGGAGCGGGCCGTCGTCAATGCCGCCGACGCCCGCAACATCTACGAGCTGCCGCTGATCCTGCACGACGAGGGTCTCGACGACTTCGTCTGCGACGTCCTGCGCATCGACGCCACTCCCGATCTCACGTACTGGGAGGAGGTCGTCGCCAAGGTCGAGGCCGCCACCATCCCCGTGAAGATCGGCCTGATCGGCAAGTACATCGAACTGCCCGACGCCTACCTGTCGGTCGTCGAGAGCCTGAAGCACGCCGGCTTCCATCACGGCGCCAAGGTCGAGGTCGTCTGGATCCAGTCGGAGAACGTCGAGGGGCTGCTCGCCGCCGGCCAGCTCAACCACCTCGACGGCATCGTCATCCCCGGCGGGTTCGGCTATCGCGGCTTCGAGGGCAAGGTCGCGGCCGCCCGGTACGCCCGCGAGGAGGGCGTGCCGTGCCTCGGGCTCTGCCTCGGGCTGCAGGCGATGGCGATCGACTTCGCCCGCAACGTCGTGGGCCTGACCGGCGCCAACTCGACCGAGTTCGAACCGACCACCCATCACCCGGTGATCGACCTCATGCTCGACCAACGGGGCATCGAGGACAAGGGCGGCACGATGCGCCTCGGCGCCTACTACGCCGTCCTCGCCAGTGGCAGCCAGGTCGCCGCGGCCTACGGCGAGCCGGTCGTGAGCGAACGTCACCGTCACCGCTACGAGTTCAACGAGCAGTACCGGGCGCAGCTCGAAGGCAACGGGCTCTGGTGCTCGGGCACCTCGCCCGACAATCGGCTCGTCGAGTTCATCGAGCTGCCCGGACATCCCGTTCTGGGTCGGCACGCAGGCCCACCCCGAGTTCAAGAGCCGCCCCGATCGCCCCCACCCGTTGTTCCGCGAGCTCATCGCCGCGGCGCTGGCCAGGTCGCTGGCAGGGGCGAGTCCGATCGAGCAGGTCGACAGCGCGGTCGAAGTCACCACCGCATGACCGACCCCGTCGGCTCGTTCCGATGGGTCTCGGACCGGCTGGTCCATCAGGGACACGTGTGGAAGGTCGTCGTCGCCGAGTTCGACGACCCGGCCGGAGAACGATTCTCCCGTGACATCGTGCGGTCGCCCGGTGCGGTCGGCGTGGTGCCCCTCGTCTTCGATGCCGAGGGCAACGCCTCCGTCGTGCTGGTCGAGCAGTACCGTCCGCCGTACGACCGGCCGATCCTCGAGATCCCGGCCGGTATGCGCGACATCGAAGGTGAGCCCACCGAGGAGGTGGCGCGCCGCGAGCTGATCGAGGAGGCCGGCCTCGCCGCCGGTCGTCTCGATCTGCTCACCGCGATCGGTCCGTCGCCGGGGATGACCGATTCGATCACCACGATCTACGTCGCGACCGACTGCCGCCCGGTCGAGCACGATCGGCAGGGCCCCGAGGAGCAGTACATGGCGTTGGTCCACCTGCCACTGCGCGACGCGGTCGAACGGGTGATCAACGGCGAGATCATCGACGCCAAGACCGTGGTCGGCCTGTTGCTCACCGAGCGACGACTGTCCGCGGGCGACGGCTGAGATCTGACTGCCGAGATCTGTCGATGTCGACCGTCGAACTGCCGATCGCCGCCGAGGAGTTCCTCTCGTGGATGGCGGCCGAGAAGGGCCGGTCGGTCAACACACTCGCCGCCTACCGCCGCGACCTGGAGGCCTACGTCACGTGGCTCGCGGCCCGCGGCGAGACGATCGAAGGGGTCTCGACCCCGGTGCTGATCCAGTTCGTCGGCGAGCGGCGGGCGAGTGGTGCGGCCACATCATCGATCGCCCGGCAACTCGCCGCGATCCGCATGCTGCACCGCTACCTGGCGTTGGAAGGTGAGCGCCCGGACGACCCGGCGGCCGATCTGGAAGGGGTGCGTGTCCCGGCGGGAATCCCGAAACCGCTGACCGAAGCGCAGGTGACGAGCCTGCTCGACGCCGTGATCGTCACCGAACCCGTCCACCGTCGTGACCTGGCGCTGCTCGAACTGCTCTACGCGACCGGTGCCCGGATCTCCGAAGCGGTCGGGTTGTCGGTCGGCGCGCTCGACCTCGACGCCCGGCTCGTGCGCCTCTACGGCAAGGGCTCGAAGGAGCGGATCGTGCCGTTCGGATCGTCGGCAGCCGAGGCATTGGAAGAGTGGTTCTCGCCCCGCGGTCGCGCCCGACTGGTCCCGGCGCAGTGGCGGCGTCGCGATGACGCCGAGGCGGTGTTCCTGAACATTCGTGGTGGGCGGCTGAGCCGACAGGCGGCCTGGCTGGTGGTGAAGAAATACGGTGAACGCGCGGGCATCAAAGAGCATCTCTCCCCGCACGTGTTGCGCCACTCGTGCGCCACGCATCTGCTCGACCACGGCGCCGACCTACGCGTGGTGCAGGAGATGCTCGGCCACGCGTCGATCTCGACCACCCAGATCTACACGCACGTGAGCCAGGAGCGCCTGTGGGACGTGTACCGCTCGGCCCACCCCCGCGCCACCCTCAAACCGTCGAACGCGTGAACAATGTGCGGCGCAGCTGCGCAGATTGTTCACGCATTCGGCCTCGGGCCGTCGGTGTCTACCCGAGGTTGCTCGAGCGGGGGTACACGTCGGCGGGATCGGTCATGACGTTCACCAGGTACGGGACGCCGCTGGCGAACGCCCGCTGCAGTGCCGGCCCGATTTCGTCGGCGCGGCGGACCGTCTCCCCGGCGCCGCCGAGCGCCTTCACGACGTCGTCGTAGCGCGTGTCGGGTTGGAGGTCGCAGGCGACGTCCCAGCCGTAGATGAACTGCATCGGATGCTTCTCGAGGCCCCAGATGCCGTTGTTCCCGACGATCATCACCACCGGGAGCCGGTGCCGTACGAGCGAGTCGACGTCCATCAGCGAGAAACCGGCGGCACCGTCGCCGAGCAGCACCACGACCTGCCGATCGGGATGCACCGTTCTCGCCGCGATCGCGTAGCCCATCCCGCTGCCGAGACAGCCATACGGGCCGGTGTCGAGCCAGGTGCCGGGCTGGTTGACCTCGACGTACTTTCCGGCGTACGACACGAAGTCGCCGCCGTCGCAGACGACGATGGCGTCGGGTTCGAGGATCTTGCGCAGCTCACCGTAGATCCTGGTCGGCTTGATCGGGTCGGTGTCGGCGGCGAGGAGTGGCGCCTCGGTGGCGAGCTCGGCGTTCTCGGCGGCTCGCAGCTCGGCGATCCAGTCGGTGTGGTCGACACGGTCGCCGCCGTGGTCGGCGAGTTCACGCAGGATCGTCGCGATGTCGCCGGCGACCGTCGGGACCTCGATGTGCGCCGCGACCCGGGAGGGTGCGTCGACGACGTGGGCGACGGCGGCGTCACCGAACCGGCCGAAACCGACCCGGAAGTCGAGCGGTGTGCCGATGACGACGACGAGGTCGGCGCGCTGCTTGAGCAGCCCGCGGGTGCGGAGGAAGGCGAGCGGGTGGCGTGCCGGCAACATGCCGCGACCCAGCCCGTTGAAGAAGCACGGGACGCCGAGGTGCTCGGCCGCCGCGGCGAGCTCCTCCCACGCGCCGTCCCAGTAGGCGTCGCTGCCGACGAGGAACGCCGGGCGCTGCGCCGACGCGACCATCGCCGCCAGCCTTTCGACGGCGTCGTGGTCGATCGAGTCGTCCTTCTGCCCGCTGCCGTCGGGGACGTCGCCTTCGGCCGGTGCGAAGAGGTCGAGCGGGAAGTCGAGGAAGACCGGTCCGCGATGGCGCTGGGCAGCGAGACCCACGGCATCGTGGACGACCGCGCCTGCGGTCGACGGATCGGTCACGGTGGCGGCCAGCTTGGTGATCGGCGCCAGCACCGGCACGTGGTCGAACTCCTGGAGCGACCCGGCGCCCCAGCGCGCCGCCGACGCGCGCCCACCGAGGACGACGAGAGGCGACCCGTTGAACATCGCCGACGTCACCGCCGAGATGCCGTTGGTGACCCCAGGCCCGGCGGTGAGCGCGGCGACGCCGGGCCGTCGGGTCAGCTTGGCGTACGCCTCCGCGGCAAATGTCGCCGACTGCTCGTGGCGGGTGTCGACGATGCGGATCTCGGTCCCGCGGCGGCGTCGTAGAACGGCCAGATGTGGCCGCCGTTGAGCGTGAACATCGCGTCGACCCCGAACTGGCGGAGTGCGGCGATCGTCTGGTGTCCGGCATGCCCCTCGATGTGCGCCATGGTTTGCTCCTATGTCAAGCGGCCGTGGCGATGGAAGTCGCGGCCGTGGTTTGGGCGTCTGCGAGGAGGCTGCGGTAGACGACGTCGGAGAGGCGTCGCTTGAGCGCTCGCAATGCTTCGGTCTTGGTGTTGTGGTTGGCGACGCGACGCTCGAGATAGGCGCGAGCGTCGGGGTGGCAGCGCATCTGGGTGATCGCGATGCGGTGGACCGCGGCGTTCAGTTGCCGGTTCCCGGTGCGTGAGAGGCGGTGCCGTTCGCGGTTGCCGGACCACACCGGTAGCGGTGCGGTGCCGTTGTGGCGGGCGTATGCGTCCTTGCTCTTGAAGCGGGTGACGTCGGCGGTCTCAGCGACGATCTTGGCCGCGGTGAGCGGACCCACACCGACAAGTCCGAGCAGGTTCGGTGCGAGTTGGCGGACCAGCACGGTGATCTCGCGCTCGAGTTCGGTCTCGCGCACGGTCAGTTGACGGGCATGGACGACGATCTCCGCGGCGATCCGCACGACGGGTCCCTCCATGGTCGCGAGCCGATCGGCAACGCCGTCGAGGTGCACCAGCCGAACCAGCTTGCGCGCTGGTGGGTCCCATGCCGGGTCAAGCTCATGCAGGTGCCAGCGCAGCCTGTTCACGCAGCGTGTGCGCTCCGCCACCAGGTCCTCGCGATGATCCACCAACAGCCGCAACTCTCGTGTCGGGCCGTCCAAGCGGGCCATCGGCAGATCAGGGTTCGCCAACGCGGCGCGGGCCACTGCGAGCGCGTCGATCGGATCCGACTTGCCATACGTGCGCCCGGCATCGCGGGCATGAGCCATCAACTTCGGCGGGACCCGCACAATCACCTCACCGGCCCGGAGAAAATCTGCTTCGAGCCGACGAGACAAATGCCGGCAGTCCTCCACCGCCCAGCGGCGTTCACCGTCGAACTGCTCGGCCCAGCGGATCAACGACAAATGGTCCTCGCTGCCCGTGCCGGTGGTCGTGCGGACACCGAGCTGGCAGCCCACGTCATCGACCGCTACGACCGTGTGGGTGCGCTTGTGCGCGTCGATCCCGAATGTCACCATGGTCCTGTCACCTTTCACGTTGTGTGGAAGAAACAACGGGACCGGCCGGTGGGCACACGTCAGTGGGGGCGATGCCACGCTCCTATCAAGCCACATCGGCCGGTTTCCCGCTGTCCAGGGGCCGGCACAAAGCATGATGACCACCAAGGGCACGCACAGTAGGAGCCAAACCCCCGGACGCAGACCAGTGTGACACTGACCTGCACAGTACGACGCCGCCGGCCTGGCCGAACGCGTGAACAATGTGCGGCGCAGGTGCGCACATTGTTCACGCGTTCGGCCACACTGAGCTGGTGAGTACTGGGCCGGTGAGGAAGCTCTGGCACCTGGCCGCCCGCTTCTTCACCTCGCTGTCGACGAAACCTCCGAGTGACGAGACCGAGGCGTGGGTGGCTGAACGGTTGCTTCCCGGCGAACAACGGCTGTGGGTGCAGTTGAGCAATCAGGATCGGCGCCACAGCGCGCTGGTCGGGCAACGGTTCGCGGCGATGGACCCTGCCGCACCCCGCGAGCTGGTGGCGGGAGCGCTCCTGCACGACGTCGGCAAGATCGAGTGCCGCCTCGGCACGTTCGGCCGGGTGGTCGCCACCGTCGTCGGACCCCACGGGACGCGGTTCCGCGCCTACCACGACCACGAGGAGATCGGCGCGGCGATGGCCGAGGCGGCGGGTTCCGACCCGGCGACCGTGGAGCTGATCGCCGGCCGCGGGCCCGCGTTCGCGACGCTCAAGGCCTGCGATCACGCCTGAACCCCGAAAATTGCCCCGAATCGCCGCGCTGGCGAACGTTTCGGGGCATTTTTCGGGGTGGGGCGAGCTCGGGGAGGAGGAGGGCGGCGCCGACGAAGAAGCACACCGCGCCGACGAAGGTGCCGAGATTGACGAGGCGGATGTTGGCGACCTCGCCGGTCGTGGGCAGCGTGTAGGCCGCGGCGGCCGACAGACCAAAGGCGACCGAGCCGAGCAGGTTGAGCTTGGCGATCCAGCCGGGGCGGCTGCCGGGCCGCCACCGCCACGCCCGCCGCGTGACGGCCACGTCGGCGAGGTAGCTGGCTGCAAGGAAGGCGATGGAGCCGTACACGTCGGGCCGCCACACGAGCCGGTTGATCTCGTCCTGATCGAGTGCGGCATCGATGGCGAAGCCGGTGCTGACGTTGAAGCAGATCGTGCCGACGAACTGGACGAGCGCCGCCCAGAAGTCGAGCGGCTCGACATCCCAGCGCCACACCCGCCACGAGTGCGGCCGCGCACCCCGGTGGGAGTGGCGAACGGTGATCGCGTCGGTGAGCTGGCCGAGCGCCGCGGCGGTGAAGAAGATCGAGCCGACGAAGAACGTCACCGCCACGATCCGGGCATCGATGTGCTCGAAGTAGAGCGGGAACGAACCGAGCGCGAAGCACGTCGAGCCGATCATGAACCCGAACGCGATCTGTCGGCCCCTTCGAGTGTCGTCGCCTCCAGAACTCCCGATGGCTCATGTGTCCGGCCCGACCCCCGAAAAATGCCTGGATTCGTACGCTTGGCGACCGATCTGGGGCATTTTTCGAGGTTTCGGTCGATCGGGGTCAGTGGGCGAACGCCGGAGTCGGTGGGGACGATCACGGGCGGGTTGGCCTCGAAGTAGGCCACCGCGGCGGCGATGTCGTCGATGAGCGCACCGGCCAGATCCAGGCTGAACCCCTCCCGGACCACGACACGCAGCACGGCGACGTCAGTGGCGTTCTCCGGCATCGTGTAGGCGGGCACCTGCCACCCCTTGACCCGTAGGCGATCGGAGATGTGGAACACGGTGAAGTTCGTGCCGTCCTTCACCTTGAACGCGAACACGGGGATCGCTGTGCCATCGCTCAGGAGCTCGAACGGGCCCATCTCGGCGATCGCGCTCGACGCGAACACGGCCAGGTCGCGCAGGCTCTCCATCACACGGCGGTACCCGTCGAAGCCGAGCCGGAGGAAGTTGTAGTACTGACCCACGAGTTGGTTGCCCGGACCGCGAGAAGTTCAGCGTGAACGTCGGCATGTCGCCGCCGAGGTAGTTCACGTGGAACACCAGGTCCTCGGGCAGGTCCTCCTCGCTGCGCCAGACGACGAACCCGATCCCGGGATAGACGAGCCCGTACTTGTGGCCGGACACGTTGATCGACTTCACCTGGGGGAGCCGGAAGTCCCACTTCAGGTCGGGGTGCAGGAACGGGGCGACGAACCCGCCACTCGCCGCGTCGATGTGCAGCGCGATGTCGAAGCCGTGCTCGTCGTTGTAGGCGACGAGTGCGTCGTGGATCTCCTCGATCGGCTCGAACTCGCCGGTGTAGGTGGTGCCGAGGATGGCGATGACGCCGATCGTGTTCTCGTCGCAGCGGGCGAGAGCGTCGTCGGCGGTGATCACGTACCTGCCGTTCTCCATCGGCACGTACCGGGGCTCGACGTCCCAGTAGCGGCAGAACTTCTCCCACACGACCTGGACGTTCGAGCCGAGCACCATGTTCGGCCGGTCGGTGCTCAGGTCGGCCGCCGCCCGCCGGGCCCGCCAACGCCATTTCATCGCCAGGCCGGCCAACATCACGGCCTCGCTCGACCCGATCGTCGACACGCCCACGGCGCCGCCCTCCATCGGAGCGTTGAACAGGTTGGCCACCATGTTCACGCAGCGCCGCTCGATCTCGGCCGTCTGCGGATACTCGTCCTTGTCGATCATGTTCTTGTCGAACGTCTCGGCCATCAGACGCTCGGCCTCCGGCTCCATCCACGTCGACACGAACGTCGCCATGTTCAACCGGGAACTCCCGTCGAGCATCAGCTCCTCGTGGATGATGCGGTACACGTCGTTCGCCGTCGACTCGTTGTCCGGCATCCGGTTCTTGGGGATCGGATTGACGTTGAGCCGGCCGGTGAACGGCGGCAGCAGATCGTCGAACAACGGATCGTCGCCGGGCGGTACGTGCTTGTGGACCATGGAAGTCTCCGCTCGTGCTCGTCGACCGCCGGACGCGGTCGGTGCGGACATTACCGCGATCGGGGCAGAACCTGGGCCGCCCGGCGGGCGTTGAAGCCGGCGCGCAGGATCATCCACAGGATGAGGCCGATCCAGATGCCGGCGAGTCCGAGCGACGGGACGGCGACCACCACGGCGGCGATCGGCAGCACCGCGAGTAGGTAGCCGAACGCGGCGCGGCCGAGGAAGCGGTAGTCGGCGGCGCCGATCAGCACGCCGTCGAGGCCGAACGCCACCGCGCCGGGCAGGAGCATCAGAGCCAGGTACCGCAGCGCGGAGGTGGCCCGTTCGATCACGGCCGGATCGTCGGTGAAGACGTGGGGGAGCACCGGTGACAGCAGCGCCAGCACGAGCGCGAGCATCGCCGCCGCCATCAGGGAGAGCCGCACCACCCGTGCCGACAGCTCGGCCGCGTCGCCGTCTTTGCGGCCGAGCTCCTCGGCCACGAGCGTCTGCGCGGGGACGGCCAGCGCGTCGAGTGTGAGGGCGAGGAAGGCGAACATCGACGCCGCGATCTGATGCGCGGCGAGCGTGGGCGGGTCGACGCGGGCCGCCAGTGCGGTGGCGCCCGTGAACACGGCGAGGATGGAACCGACCCGCAGCAGCAGGAATCGACCGGCGCTGAGCAGCGGCCGCATGCCGTCCCAACTCGGCCGCCGGTGGCGGGCGGGCGCCAACCGGCGCCGGATCACCAGGATGAAGGCGAGCCCGGCGCACGCCTGGGCGATGACCGTCGACCACGCCGTCCCCGCCAGGCCCATGTCGAGCGCGTACACGAACGTGAGCGCGAGGACGAGGTTGACGACGTTGGAGGCGAGGAGGATCACGAGCGGAGTCCGATAGTCGGAGGCGCCCCGCTGCACGCCCTGCGCTCCGAGGGCGATGAGCACGAAGGGGATGCCGAGCGACGCGATGCGCAGGTACTCGACCGCGGCGTCGTGGACGTCGCCCTCGGCACCGAGCAGCCTCGTGAGGCCGGGCGCGAAGGCGAACAGCAGCGGCGCGGTGATCGCTCCGACGATCACCGCCAGCCACATCGCCTGGACGCCGACCTCGGCGGCGTCGTCGGGGCGGCCCGCGCCGATCCGGTGGGCGACGCGTTCGGTCGTGCCGTAGGTGAGGAAGTTCGAGCCGGCGACGACGAGCGTCAGCACGGTGACGGCGATGGCGACACCGCCGAGTTCGTCGGTGCCGATGCGCCCGACGATCGCCGTGTCGACGAGGCGGTACAGCGGCTCGACGGCGAGTGTGCCGAGGGCGGGTACGCCCGAGCGCGATGATCCGGCGATCGGTGCCGTTCAGCCGGACCAGCGGCATCGGGCGCGGCTCAGGCCGGGAGCATGCCGATGGCGCGATGGGCACGATCGAGGGTCGCCGAGGCCACGGTGCGGGCCTTCTCCGACCCGACCCGGAGCAGGCGCGCCAGCTCGCCGCGGTCCTCCATCAGTTCGAGGTAGCGAACCCGGATCGGCTCGAGGGCGGCGACGACGGCCTCCCCGGTCTCGACCTTCAACGACCCGTACTGTTCGTGGACCTCCGCCACCTGCTGCGGGGTGCGACCGGTCACCGCGGCGTTGATCTCCAGCAGCGAGCTGACCCCGGGTTTGGCCGCACGGTCGAAGCGGACGGCGTCGGGACCCGTCTCGGAATCGGTGACCGCCCGCTTGAACTTCTTCATGATCGCCGCCGGCTCGTCCGTCAGGTAGACGCATCCAGCGTCGGACTCGTCGGATTTCGACATCTTCGAGGTCGGATCCTGCAAGCTCATCACCCGCGCGCCAGCCGCCGGCATGACGGCCTCCGGGATCACGAACGTGTCGCCGAAGCGATGGTTGAAGCGGATCGCCGCGTCGCGGGTGATCTCGACGTGCTGCCGCTGGTCGTCGCCGACCGGGACGTGCTGTGCGTCGTACAGCACGATGTCGGCGGCCTGCAGCGCGGGATAGGTGAAGAGCCCGGCGGAGATGAAGAGGTGCTCGCGCTTGGCCGACTTCTCCTTGAACTGCGTCATCCGCGACAGTTCGCCGTAGCTCATCGTGCACTCCATGATCCAGGCGAGCTGATTGTGTTCGGGCACGTGACTCTGGACGAACACCGTCGCCACGTCGGGGTCGAGACCGATGGCGAAGAGCACGGCCGCCAGCTCGAGGGTGCGCTGGCCGACGACACCAGGCGTCTCGGTGACGGTGAGTGCATGCAGGTCGACGATGCCGTGGAATGCGTCGCACGTGTGCTGGCCCGCCACCCAGTGGCGCAGCGCCCCGAGGTAGTTCCCGAGGTGCACGGAGCCGGTGGGCTGCATGCAGGACAGGACCCGGATCGGCGCCGCGTTGGCCGTCGAACTGGACTCGGTGGCGGTGGTCACGGGGCACGAGGGTATACCTCGTTCGCGACGACCCACTCGGTAGTTTGGTCACCCATGTCCATCGACGTCGACACGCCCGTCTACACGGGTCCGTTCGACATGCTGCTCCAACTGATCCTGCGCGAACAGGTCGACATCTACGAGGTGAGCCTGTCGACGATCGTCGATGCCTACCTGGCCGAGATCGACAAGCTGCGTGATCTCGACCTCGACGTGGCGACGAGTTTCCTCCTGATCGCCGCCACCCTCGTGGAGCTCAAGGCGCGCCGCCTGCTGCCGAACATGGTCGACGTGGATCTCGACGACGAGTTCGCCCTCTGGGAGGAGCGCGACCTGCTGCTCGCCCGACTCCTCGAGGCCAAGACGTTCAAGGACGTCTCCGCCGTGTTCGCCCGGCTTGCCGAGGATGCCGACTGCAGCTTCCCGCGGCTCGTCGGCCCCGACGAACGGTTCGCCGACGTGATGCCCGACATGCTGGAGGGCACCAGCCTCACGCGGCTGCGCAACGCCGCCATCGCCGCGCTCACTCCGCGCCCGGTGCCGACGGTCGACCTGTACCACGTCGCCCCGATCACCACCACCGTCGCCGACGCCGTCGCCGAACTGATCGACGAGCTCCCGCGGGTGGGCACGATCTCGTTCCGGCGGCTCACCGGTGATCTCGTCGACCGCATCGAGGTGATCATCCGCTTCCTCGCCGTGCTCGAGCTGTTCAAGCAGGGCATCGTCGAGATCGATCAGCCGGAGCGGTTCGGGGACATCGAGATCGAGTGGTGTGCCGGCGCCGACGTCGACGGCGAAGCGATTCTCGTCGATGCCTACGAGGGCTGAGCGATGACCGGTGAACCCTTCGAGGACGACGAAGCCGGCCGCAGTGCAGGTACACGAGTTCAAACGGGCGATCGAGTCGATCGTGCTGGTGGCGCACGATCCGGTGCCACCCGAACTGCTGGCCCAGCTGATCGAGCAGCCGACGGCGTCGATCGAGCGTTGGTGTGACGAGCTGGCGGCCGACTACCGCAGCGAGGGTCGCGGCTTCGAGTTGGCCCGCGTGGCCGGCGGCTACCGGTACCAGACCGCAGCCGACCTCACGCCCTACGTCGAGCGCTTCCTCCTGCACGACCAGCGGGCCCGGCTGTCCGGTCCGGCGCTCGAAACGCTCGCCATCGTCGCCTACAAGCAGCCGATCTCACGCGCCCAGGTCGCCGCCATCCGCGGCGTCGATCCCGACGGCGTGATGCGCACGTTGCAGGCCCGCGGCTACATCGACGAGGTCGCCCGCGACACCGGGCCGGGCCAGGCCATCCTCTACGGCACCACGGCCACGTTCCTGGAGCGGCTCGGCCTCGACTCGGTCGACGACCTCCCGCCGATCGCCGAGTTCATCCCGGGCGCCGACGTGGTCGAGGCGCTCGAGGACGGGTTGCGGGTCACGCCCGTCATCGAGGTCGGCACTCCACGTCCCGTCGAATCGCCCGACGCCGCTCTTCCCGACGCCGATCTCCCCGACGAGGAATTGGCCGACGCCGATTCCCCGACGCCGAATTCCCCGACAATGGCACCGGATCCTGAGCCGGAGCCACCGCTCTGGGAGCAGTGGGCCGAGCAGAGCGCGCAGCTCCCCACGGGGGAACGGCTGCAGAAGGTACTCGCCGCCACCGGGTGGGGGAGTCGGCGGGTGTGCGAGGACCTGATCGCCGCGGGACGGGTCACCGTCAACGGTGAGGTGGCGGTGCTCGGCCGCCGCGTCGAGGTCGATCACGACCGGGTCGAGGTCGACGGTGTGCCCATCGGGGTGAAACCGGGGCTCGTGTACTACCTCGTGAACAAGCCGCGCGGTGTCGTGACCACGAGCAAGGACACGCACGGCCGCCCGACGGTGATCGAAATCGTCCCGCACGAACCGCGTGTGTTCTCGGTGGGGCGGCTCGACGCCGACACCGAGGGCCTGCTCCTGTTGACCAACGACGGCGATCTCGCCAACCGCATCGCGCACCCGTCGCACGGGGTCGACAAGGAGTACCTCGCCGAGGTGACGCCGGCGCGCGTGTCACCCGGAGCGCTGCGTCAACTGCGTGACGGGGTCAGCCTCGACGACGGCGTCACCGCGCCGGCCAAGGTGTCGCACCCCGAGCCGGGGCTCGTACGGATCACGATCCACGAGGGCAAGAACCGTCAGGTACGCCGCATGTTCGAAGCGGTCGGCCACGACGTGACCCGCTTGGTCCGCACGCGCATCGGCCCCCTGAGCGATCGCACGCTCGCACCCGGCGCCTGGCGTGAGCTGAATGCCGCCGAGCGGCGCAGCCTGATCGAAGCCGTGGCCGGAGATTCGCCCCAGTACGATTCCCCGACGTGATCGACAAGCGTGCCAACGTGATCGGGCTCGGCCTGATCGGCGGGTCGATCGCGCTCGGCCTCCGGGCGCAGGGCTGGCAGGTGAGCGGTGACGACGTCGATCCTGCCCGGCTCGCCACGGCACAGGAGAGCGGCGTGATCGATGCCGTCGACCTCGATCCCGACGCGGTGATCACGTTCGTGGCCGTGCCTGTCCTGGCGATCGCCGACCAGGCCAAGCGGGCGCTCGCCGAAACGGCGGGGGTGGTGACCGACGTGGGCAGCGTCAAGGGTTCGGTCTGCCGGTCGATCGACGATCCCCGCTTCCTCGGTGGTCACCCGATGGCCGGCAGCGAACTCGACGGGCTCGACGGAGCCCAGGCCGACATGTTCGCCGGCGCCGTCTGGGTCCTCACGCCCGGCCCTGACATCGACGACTCGACCTTCGCCACCGTGGCGGGCGTCGTCAGCTCGCTCGGCGCCGACGTCGTGGCGATCGAGCCCGAACGTCACGACCACCTCGTCGCCGTCGTCAGCCACGTGCCCCACCTCACCGCGGCGACACTCATGGGCCTCGCCAGCACCCGCGCCGAGGAGCACGCCGCACTGCTCCGACTCGCCGCCGGTGGTTTCCGCGACATGACCCGTGTGGCGAGCGGCCAGCCGGGGATCTGGCTCGACATCTGTGCCGAGAACCGTCCCGCCATCCTCGACGCGCTCGACGAGTTGATCGAGGGCCTGGCCGAGGTCCGCGGCATCATCGGCAACGACGACCGCGAGGCACTGCTCGAGCGGCTCACGTCGGCCCGCCAGGCCCGCACCAACCTGCCCACACGTGTGGTCCACCCCGAGGACATGGCCGAAGTCCGGATCCCCATTCCCGACCGCACCGGCGCGGCCGCCGAGGTCTTCACGTTGGCCGCCGAGCTCGGCGTCAACATCGCCAGCTTCGAGGTGGTCCACGTCGTCGAGAGCAACCGTGGCGTGGCGGTGGTCATGATCGACCAGTCGATGGTCGACATGTTCCGCGGCGGACTGATCGCCCGCGGGTTCCGCCCGGCCGTGCATTCGCTGTCGTGACCACCTCGATGAATGACACGCGCCCGATCCGTCGCGCCGACGGTCCGGTGGTGGCCGACGTCGCGGTTCCACCGTCGAAGAGCATCACGAACCGCGCCTTGATCTGTGCCGCGCTCGTCGACGGCACCAGCGAGATCATCGGTATCGCGCCCGGCGACGACACGTCGGCGCTCATCGACTGCCTCGCCGCACTGGGGATCGGGATCGGGATCCGCCAGTCCGCCGAGGGGACGCGGGCCGAGGTCGCCGGCACGGGCGGCGTGTTGCCGCGCCGGCCGATCACGTTGCAGGCCAAGCTCGGCGGAACCACGTCGCGCTTCGTCACGGCGTTGGCCGCGTTGAACGGCGGACCGTTCACGATCGACGGCGAACCGCCGTTGCGGAGCCGGCCGATGGAGCACCTGCACGATGCGCTCGTCGCCCTCGGCGCCTCGGTCGAGCCGGAGAACGAGTGGGGCCACCTCCCGGTCACCGTGTCGGGCCCGTTGCGCGGCGCCGACGCCGTGATGATGCCGGGCGACGTGTCGAGCCAGTACGTCACCGCGCTGATGCTCATCGCCCCCCACGTTCCGGGCGGGCTGCATCTGTGGCTGTCGACCCCGCCGGTGTCGGCGAGCTACCTCCAGATCACCAAGGCGGTCATGAGTGAGTTCGGCATGCACGAGGTGGAGATCAGCGGCCGGCGGGTCGCGGTCCAGCCCGGTGTGTACGAGCCGACCGAGTTCCGGGTCGAACCGGACGCCTCGTCGGCGAGCTACCCGCTGGCGGCCGCGGCGATGGTGGGTGGCGCGGTCTGCGTGCGGGGGCTCGGGTCGAAGTCCGTGCAGGGTGACGCCCGGTTCGCCGAGGTGCTCGCTTCGATGGGGTGCCTCACGTCCACCGGCAGCGACACGGTGGTGATGCGACGTCGCGACACCCCGCTGCGTGGGATCGACGTCGACATGTCCGACATGTCGGATCTCGTGCCCACCCTCGCGGTCGTCGCCACGCAGGCGGTCACCCCGACCCGGATCACCGGGGTCGGGTTCATCCGTCGCAAGGAGAGCGACCGGTTGGGCGATCTCGCCGCCGAACTCACCAAGACCGGAGCGTCGGTGATCGTCGAGGACGACGGCTTGCTCATCCGTCCGACCGACCTGCTCCACGGCGCCACACTCCACACCCACCACGATCACCGGTTGGCGATGGCGTTCGGGCTGCTCGGGCTCGTGGTCGACGGCATCGAAGTGTCCACTCCTGCCGTCGTCTCGAAGAGCTGGCCGGGATTCTGGGACGCGCTCGACTCGATCCCGGCTCGTCGCACGTGACGCGCATCGCCGCGTTCGATCTCGACGGAACGCTCACCACTCGCGATTGTGTGGTGCCGTTCCTCCGGCAGGTAGCCGGCACGCCGCGGCTCGTCGCCGGCGTCGCCGCCCATCCGATCGACGTCTCGCGGGCGCTCGTACGCCGTGACCGGGACGCGTTCAAGGTGCTCGCCACACGGGCCGCCTTCGCCGGCCGCCCGCTCGGGGTTGTCGAACCGTTGGCCGCCGAGTTCGCGGCGAAGGTCCACGACAACTGGTTGCGCAGCGACACCCTGGCCGGCCTGCAGGCCCACCTGGCCGCCGGCGATCGGGTCGTGATCGTTTCGGCGTCGTACGCGATCTACGTCGAGCCGCTCGCCGCACTCCTCGGGGTGCATCAGGTGCTGGCGACGCGGCTCGCCGTCGGGGCGGACGGCCGGCTGACCGGCGAGCTCGACGGAGTGAACTGTCGCGGTCCGGAGAAAGTGCGCCGTCTGCACGAGTGGCTCGACGCGGCGCACGGTGGGCGCTCCGCCGTCGAGGTCGTCGCCTACGGTGACTCGGCCGGCGACCGCGAGATGCTCGCCGACGCCGACGAGCGCCATCTGGTCGGCACGCCATGACGGTTCGGACGGATCACCGGATCGAAGCGCCCCGGCCGGTACCGTCGTCGGCCATGTTCACGGCGCTGCTGCGCGAAGCGAGGCCCAAGCAGTGGCTGAAGAACGTGCTCGTGTTCGCCGCGCCCGGCGCCGCCGGCGTCCTCGATCAGGGCCACGAACTCGTCCTCACCATCGTCACGTTCGTGGCGTTCTGCTTCGCCGCCAGCGGGATCTACTTCTGGAACGACCTGCTCGACGTCGACGCCGACCGGGTCCACCCCACCAAGCGCTTCCGGCCGATCGCGTCAGGTCGAGCTGAGCATCACCGCGGCCCGGGTCGCGGGCGTCGTGCTGCCGCTGATCGGTCTCGGCCTGAGCGCGCTCACCGGACGCTGGCAGACCGTGGCCGTGGTCGCGCTGTACATCGTGACCACGCTGCTCTACACCGTGTGGTTGAAGCACGTCGCCGTGATCGACATCGTCACCATCGCCTCCGGCTTCGTGCTCCGGGCCGCCGCGGGTGCCGTGGCGGTCGACGTGCCGATGTCGCGTTGGTTCGTGCTGTGCGTCACGTTCGGCTCGCTGTTCATCGTCATCGGCAAGCGCTACGCGGAGCTGATCGAGCTCGGCGAGGGCGCCGGTACCCGCGCCACGCTCGAGGTGTACGACATCGGCTACCTGCGCATCCTGCTCGCCGTCAGCCTCGGCGGCGCCCTGCTCAGCTACTGCGTCTGGGCGTTCGAGACCGCGGCGCTGTCGACGTCGGACCTGCCGCTCTACGAACTGTCGATCGTGCCGATGATGATCGCCCTGTTCCGCTATCTGCTGGTGCTCGAAACCGGTCGATGGCGCCGCGCCCGAGGAGGTCTTCTCCTCCGACCGTGTGCTGCAGCTGACCGGGCTGTGCTGGCTCGTCGTCTATGGAGCTGCCGTCTATGTCTCTTGACCCGCCCGCTGCGACAACCAGCCCGACCGGCGACCGTCCCGACCTGCCGGCCGTGATGGCACTCGTCGCCGACGTCGACGGTTGGATGAGCCCCGGCCAGGCGGCGACGCTGTACGACTCGGCAGCCCGCTGTCCTGCGGGCGGATCGATCGTCGAGATCGGCAGCTTCCGTGGCCGGTCGACCATCGTGCTGGCGTCGGCGGCCGCGTCCGACGTCGAGGTGATCGCCATCGACCCCCATGCCGGCAACGACCGGGGCCCCCAGGAGTTCGACGGGTACGCCGCGGAGGCCGCCGACGACCACGAGGTGTTCCTCGCCAACCTGCAACGGGCCGGCGTCGCCGACCGGGTGCAGCACCTGCGGATGTTCTCCGACGATGCCCTGACGTCGATCGTGCACCCGATCGACGTGCTGTACATCGACGGTGCGCACCGGTACGCACCGGCGCTCGCCGACATCCGCAACTACGGGATCCGCGTGACCGACGGCGGCACGATGCTCATCCACGACTCGTTCTCGTCGATCGGCGTCACGTTGGCCATCCTGCGGGCGCTCGTGTTCGGCTCGACGTTCCGGTACGTGGGGCGATCGAGATCGATGACGATCTACCGGGCGGACCTGTCGGCGTCGGGCACGGGGCGGGCCCGCAACGCCGCTCGCCAGCTCGCCCAGCTTCCGTGGTTCGCCCGCAACGTGGCATTGAAGGTCGTCCTGACGCTCGGCGTCGGCAAGGTGCTCGGCCGTCTCGGCCGGCCCGTGCCCGAGTGGCCGTACTGATTCGTCGGATTTGTAGCCTCGGGAGCCCTGTGAAGTCCGAACGCACCGCACTCGCCGGTTGGGGCGGCACCGCGCCCAGCGTGGCGACGGTGATCGACGTCCGGCCCGACGAGTTGGACGACGCCGCGGCGCTGTTGTCGCAGATCGGTCCCCGCGGCGCCATCGCTCGCGGCCTCGGCCGTTCGTACGGCGACCCGGCACAGAACGGCGGTGGCACGGTGATCCGCCTGCAGCCGGGCGACGACCCGATCCGGCTGCACGCCGACTCGGGCACGATCACGGTGGACGCCGGCGTCAGCCTCGACGAGCTGCTGCGGGTGATCATCCCGCAGGGTTGGTTCGTACCGGTGTCGCCCGGCACCCGCTTCGTGACCGTCGGGGGTGCGATCGCCAGCGACGTCCACGGCAAGGGCCACCACGTCGACGGCACGTTCGGGGCGCACGTCAGCGAGATGGAGATGCTGCTGGCCGACGGGAGCGTGCGGACGATCACACCGGCGTCCGATCCCGATCTGTGGTGGGCGACGATCGGTGGGATGGGCCTCACCGGTCTCATCCTGCGGGCCACGTTCGACCTGATCCCGATCGAGACTCAGCACATCCTCGTCGTCAACGAGCGGGTGCCGAACTTCGACTCCCTGCTCGAACGAATGGTCGCCGACGATCACCTGTACCGATATTCGGTCGCGTGGATCGATCTGATCGCCACCGGCAAGCAACTCGGCCGCGCCGCGCTCGGGCGGGGGAACCACGCCACGCTCGACGATCTGCGCCGGCATCATCCCCGTTCGGCGGCGAACCCGCTCGGCTTCGATCCGCCCGTATTCCCCGACGTGCCGCCCGGCGTGCCGAACGTGTTGAACCGCCACGCCGTGCGGGGTTTCAACGAGGTCTGGTACCGCAAGACACCGAAGATGCACGAGGGGACCGAGACGCTCACCGGGTTCTTCCACCCGCTCGACATGGTCGGGCGATGGAACCGGCTGTACGGCCGGCACGGCTTCCTGCAGTACCAGTTCGTCGTGCCGTTCGATGCCGTCGAGACGCTGCGCACCATCGTGGCCAAGGTGGCCGCCGGCGGCGATGCCGGCTTCGTGAACGTGCTCAAGCGGTTCGGCGCCGAGAGCGGCGGCATGCTCAGCTTCCCCCAGCCGGGCTGGACGCTCACCGTCGACTTCCCGGCGTCGCCCGGGCGACTGGCCGGCCTCCTCGATGAACTCGATCGGCTCGTGCTCGACGCCGGCGGGCGGCACTATCTCGCCAAGGACGCCACGGCCGGTCCGGCGATCATCCGCGCCGGTTATCCGCGACTCGACGAGTGGAAGGCGGTTCGCTCGCGGGTCGATCCCGACGGCCGTTGGGCGAGCGACCAGGCGCGCCGACTCGACCTCATCTGAACAAGCAAGGATCTGGACCAGGGAAGATCTGGACCAGCGAACCGACACGACAGGACCAACGTGAACAACGCCATCCAACAGCCACAGACGATCCTCGTGCTCGGGGGCGGCAGCGACATCGCCCAGGCGATCGTCCATCAACTCGCTTCCCCGGCACTGCGGACCGTGATCCTCGCCGGCCGCCGCACCCCGATCGAGCTGACGACGCCGCTCGATGCTGCGACCTCGATCGTCTCCGTCGAGTTCGACGCGCTCGATCACGCCGGCCACGACGCGCTCGTCCGGTCGATCGCCGACGAGCACGGTGACCTCGACGTGGTGATCCAGGCGTTCGGGCAGCTCGGTGACGACTCGGTGAACGACGACCCCGTGGCGGCCGCCGCGCTCGCCGAGGTGAACTACGTCGGCGCCGTCAGCTCGGGGTTGGCCGTGGCCGCCCAGCTCCGCCGGCAGGGCCACGGCACGCTCGTGGTGCTCTCGAGCGTGGCTGGTGTGCGCACCGCGGGCTCGAACTTCGTCTACGGGTCGACGAAGGCGGCGCAGGACGCGTTCGCCACGGGACTCGGCGATTCGTTGCACGGCAGCGGTGCCCACGTGCTCGTCGTCCGGCCCGGCTACGTGCGCACGAAGATGAGCGCCAACGTCGCCGAGGCGCCCTTCGCCTGCGACGCCGACGACGTCGCGACCGCGGTGGTCAAGGGTCTGCACCGGGGCAGGTCGGTGGTCTGGGCGCCCGCCGTGCTGCAAGGGATGTTCGGTCTCCTGCGCTACGCGCCCGGCCCGATCTGGCGCAGGCTCGATCGCTAGTCCCGTGCCGGTGTGTTGGTGAGGATGCGTCCATGACGGTGGAACGGCAGCCGGCGCTCGACGGAGTGCGCGCTCTGGCGCTCGTGCTGGTGCTGTTCTTCCACGCCGGCTATTCCGTGGATGCCGGCCGGGTACATGGGCGTTTCGGTGTTCTTCACCCTGTCCGGGTACCTCATCACCAACCTGCTGCTCACCGAGTTCGACTCGTCGAACGGGATCCGGCTCGGCACGTTCTACTCCCGTCGCTGGAAGCGGCTGCTCCCCGCCGGGCTGCTGTGCCTCGTGGGCATCGTGCTGCTGCGGTTCGCCGGAGCGTTCGGTGAGGTGCAACATCTGCGCGGCGACCTGACCGCGGCGACGTTGCAGGTCTTCAACTGGACCGAACTGGCGCGGGGAACGAGCTACGCCGACCTCTTCACCGCCTCGGCCGACCAGTTGTCGCCGGTCAAGCACTACTGGTCGCTGGCGATCGAGGAGCAGTTCTACCTGCTGTGGCCGGTGGTCCTGCTGCTCCTGGCGCGGCGGGCCCGTCGTCGGGAGGGTTCCGTGCTGTGGTCGGTCGCGGCCCTGACCGCAGCATTCGTCATCGCCGCGCCGGTCATCGGTCGGGTGTTCGGCTCCGACGCCGCGTATTGGGCGACGCCGGCCCGCTTCGGTGAGATCCTCGTCGGCGCCACGCTGGCCTGCGTGATGCGTTCGCCGTGGGCGTCACGACGTACGCCGTCGTCGGTCGTGGGGACGGCGCTCGCGGCCGGCTGCCTGGCGGTCATCGTGGCGTCGTCGGTCGTCCTGCCGTCCGACGGCGGCCCCGCGTTCGATGGTTGGCTCGGCGTCTTCGCGCTGGCATCGGCCGGTCTGATCGTCGGGCTGCAGGCACCCGGGCCTCTCCGCCGCGTGCTGTCCTGGCGCCCGCTCGTCCTGCTCGGGCTGGTGAGCTACGGCGCCTACCTGTTCCAC
Source organism: Ilumatobacteraceae bacterium (assembly GCA_963829675.1). GTDB lineage: Bacteria > Actinomycetota > Acidimicrobiia > Acidimicrobiales > Ilumatobacteraceae > Sva-07. The sequence continues at coordinate 139,899 of CAWHJP010000011.1, read as the reverse complement.
TGGCCGGTGTTCGTCCTGTTGTCGTCGCGCGGCTGGTCGCTGTCGAGTTCGCCGTCGTTCGCCGTCGCCGTAGCGATCACCCTGGGCCTGGCGGCCCTGTCGTACCGTCTCGTCGAACACCCGATCCGCCTTCGGTCGTGGAGCCCCGGTCGCGCCGGTGGGGCCGCGATCGCGGCGAGCGTCGTGACCCTCGTGGCGGTGCTCGTGGCACCGCCGTCGTCGGGTGGGTTTCTCGTGGCCGACGAGGCGCTGCTCGAATCGGCCGCGATCGATCCGGTCGAGCGCGGTCACCGAGCTCGAGCCCGCCGCCCCCACGTCGACGACCCTTCCGGCTGTCCCGACGCCGATTCCGGTCGCCGGCCGCGCCCCCGGCCCTGCCCGCTCCGGCTCTGTCGACTCGAGCTCTCCCGCCTCCAGCACGACGATCACCTCCAACACGACGACCATCCCCAATACGACGACCGGGCCACCGGTGCTGCCCGCGTCCGTCCCGCTCCCGCCGCCGCCGAACCGTCCGGTCCGGATCCTGGTGGTCGGGGATTCCACCGCGTTCTACGTCGGGCACGGTCTGGCGCACTGGGCCGTCGAGCATCCCGACCATGCGCAGGTCGACCTGCTCTGGAGCCAGGGTTTCGGTCTCGTCACCACCGGCGACGTCACGGCGTGGGACGCCCGAGCGTTCGTCGAGCGCTCGATCGAGGTGCTCGACGAGGACCTGCCGGCCCAGATCGATCGTCTGCAGCCCGATGTCGTCGTGCTGATGACGACGATCGGCGATGTCCTCGACCGCGTGTGGGACGACGCGGAGGGTGAGCTGTCCGCGGAGGACGAGCGGTTCCAGACGCGTTTGCATCAGGCCTACCGCGACGCCACGGCGTCGATCGTCGCGCAGGGTGTGCCGTCGGTCGTCTGGATCGTGCCGCCCGTGCCGGTCGGTTCCAGCAGCGCGGCGGAGCTGAACGACCCGGCGACGTTCGAGATCCAGCACGAGATCATCCGCCGCGTCGTCGAGGAGTTCGCACCGGCGACGTCGGCGATCGAGCTCGACCGCTGGATGGTGGATGGCGGCCACGACGTCGACGCGTCGTGGCGTCCCGACGGCACGCATCTCACCGAGGACTCCGCCGCGCTCATCGCCGAGCTGATGCTCGGCGCGACCCTGGTGAACACCGCGGTCGGCGGGTGACCGACGGTGACCTGCTGAGGGTCAGCGCGGCAGGTCTTCGGGGTCCACGTACAGCGGGTACTTGCCGGGGACGTCGGCCGGGCTCACGCCACCGCCGCCCTCGCACCGCTGGTACAGCAGCACGAGGTTCTCGTCGTACTGTTCCACGAGGCAGAAGTTGTCGGCGACCGCCTGGTTGGCCTCCTCGGAGCGATGCACCGCCGACGTGTTCGGTTCGATCCAACCGGTCCAGAAGTTGGTCAGGACGAGCCAGTCGGCCGACTCGATGTCCTCCGCCAGCCCCGAGCCCGCGGTGTCGGCCAGGCCCGGATCCATCTCGATGAAGTACGTCGCCGGCACGAGTTCGGGGAACAGGTAGTACAGGGCGACATCGCTGTAGATCGTGCGGCTCAGGTCGGCCGGGCCGACGACGATCCCGTCGCCCGGCTCGCTCAGCTCGTCGAGGTCGACGATCAGATCGTTGAGCGCCGCGGCCACGGTCGAGTCGTACCAGAACCGACGACCGTCACGTTCGACCTTCGACGGGAGCGGCACGTCGCCGAACGACACGCGGGTGTGCAGCAGGTAGTTGCGGTAGGTGAAGAACGGGGCGACCACGAACATCAGCGCGCTCGATCGGCCACGATGCCGGCCGACCTGGGCGACCCGCACCCGGCCCGGCCAGTGGCGCATCGTGATCTCCGTGATCGCCACGGCGAGCATCGGCCACGACACGACGGCCACCCAGGCGAGGTGCGTCGAGTCGGGTCGTTGGAGGGCCTGGGGGAGGATGCCGAGGCCGAGGAGTCCGACCGACATGAGGACGAACGTGCGCGGCGTCGAGTTGCCCCGACGGCGCTGCCACCAGCGCGATCAGCGGGCACCGCGATCGCGATGATCACGACGGCGAAGAACCAGAAGAACAGCTGCTTGGACGCATTGAGCGCCGGGAAACGCCACCACGGCGGCAGGCCCTCGGCCGCCGCCTGCAGCGCACCGTCGATCATGTTCCACGATGGTGGCCGGGGGAGTTCGCGGCCGGCGCGGAGGCGGAACACGGGGTCGAGGAAGATCCCCTCGAACACGTTCCACGGCCCGGCGATCACGAGATGGACGAACATCGGGATCAGCCCGATCGCCGCTCCGATCAGCAGCGGCTTCCAGGCCGCCGCTCGATGGACCCACACGGCGAAGAGCAGCGCGGCGCCGATCGCCAGTACCGCGTCGGGCCGGAACGTCAGGGCGATGCCGGCGAGCAGCCCGGCGATCGCCCAGTTCGACGCCCGTCCGGTGCAGACGGCTCGCACGGCGAACACGATCGACCACAGGGCGAGCGCGAGCGCACCGTGCCAGGCCAGCGCCGACAGGCCGATCGGGGTCATGATCAGCACCGCCGTGATCCACGACGCGCCGATCGCCGCGACCCGCCCCCAGGCCCTCGTCAGGGCATACATCCCGAAGATGATCCCGACGTGTTGGAGCAGGCCGAAGGCGCGTTCGGCCTCGAGGGTGTACCCGAAGACCCAGTACCAGAGGGCGAGAAGGTCGAGCGATCCGGGCCCGTACAGGTGGAGGAAGTCGACGTTGGGGATCTTGCCCTGCTGGACCAGACGGGGGAAGACGAGCATGAAGCCCTCCTCCATCGACGATCCCGTCGTCTGGAACAGGCCCTTCACCGGCAGGGCGACGACCGCCATCACCGCGAACACGGCGAGCCCGCCACGCCACGACCACCGCAACCGGCCACCGAGCACGAACGGCCCGTCGGGAACGACGTCGACGTGGACGTCGGATTGTTCGAGCAGGTCGGTCAAGCCCCGAGATGGTATCCAGCCGACGCCGCCGATCCCGGCCACACAGGGCCTATCGTCGTGGCGATGTCGGGACGGGACCTGCAGTGGTACGCCGACGACCTCATCGACCGCGGAGTGCGGCGCGTCCACGTGCTCGCCTGGCGCGACCTCGACGATCCGGACGCCGGCGGATCGGAGGTGCACGCGGACGAGTTCATGCGCCGCTGGGCGGCGGCCGGGTTGGAGCTCACGCACCGCACATCGGCGGCGATCGGCGAACCGGCGACCGCACGACGCAACGGCTACGACGTGATCCGCCGCGGGAGCCGATACACCGTGTTCCCGCGGGCCATCGCCGGCGAGATCGGCCGCACGATGGGTCGCTACGACGCCGTCGTCGAGATCTGGAACGGCGTCCCGTGGTTCTCACCCGTGTGGCGCCGAACGCCGGGGATCACGTTCCTCCATCACGTGCACGGGCCGATGTGGGACCAGATCCTGCCCGGGCCGCTCGCCTCGTTCGGGCGGGCGCTCGAGGCCCGCCTGGCGCCGCCGTTCTACCGCCGAGGCCTGACGGCGACCCCGTCCGACGCCACCCGGGACGAGCTCCTCGAACTCGGCTTCCACGCCGATCGCGTCACGGCGATCCCCAACGGCACCGATCCGATGTTCAGTCCCGGCGGGCACAAGACGGCGAACCCGTCGATCGTGGCGGTCGGGCGCCTCGCACCCGTGAAGCGCTTCGAGCTGCTGATCGACTCGGCCGTCACCGCGCGCCGTACGGTGCCGGGTCTCACGCTGACGATCGTGGGGGAGGGGCCCGAACGCGACGCCCTGCATGAACTCGTCGCCCGACGGGACGCCGGCGACTGGATCCGCTTCGCCGGCCGCGTCGACCACGCCGACCTCGTCGATCTGTACCGCAGCGCGTGGATCGTCGCCAGCGGCTCGTTGGCCGAGGGCTGGGGCCTGAGTCTGACGGAGGGCGCCGGCTGCGGCACGCCGGCCGTGGCCACCGACATCCGCGGCCATCGCAGCAGCGTCGTCGACGGCGTCACCGGCATCCTGGCGTCGCCCGAGCGGCTCGGGGAGGAACTGGCCCGCGTCCTGCTCGACGACGCACTTCGGCTGCGTCTCGGCCAGGCGGCGCTCGAACGAGCCCGAACGCTCACGTGGGATGCCTCGGCGCTCGGCATCATCCAGGTCCTGCACCGGGCGACCGTGACGGTCCGGGAACGACTCCCGCCAGTAGGGTGTCGCACCGATATGCGCAGCGTGATCGTCCTGCCGACGTACAACGAAGGGGAGAACATCGAACCCTTCCTGCGCGCCGTGCGCAAGGCGGCACCGACCACCGACGTGCTCGTCGTCGACGACAACAGCCCCGACGGTACGGGCCGGATCGCCGAGGCGATCGGCGACCGAACTCGACCGGATCGACGTGCTGCACCGTGCAGCCAAGCACGGTCTCGGCAGTGCCTACCGGGACGGTTTCGCCCAGGTGCTCGAAGGTCCCTACGACGTGGTCATCTCGATGGATGCCGACTTCTCGCACGACCCCGAGCAGCTGAGTGAGTTCATCCGGCTGGTCGCCGAGGGTGCCGATGTGGTGATCGGCTCGCGCTACATCACCGGCGGCGGAACCACCGACTGGCCCGTCCACCGCCAACTGCTGTCGAAGTGGGGGAACACCTACACCCGCGGGATCCTCGGTGTCGGTGCCCGCGACTGCACGAGCGGCTACCGGGCCTACCGCGCGACATCGCTGGCCGCCATCGATCCCACCTCGACGTCGGCGGAGGGATACGCATTCCTCACCGAACTCGTCCGGCGACTCACCCGTGACGGCGCGACGGTCGTGGAGACGCCGATCATCTTCCGCGATCGGACCCGAGGCAAGTCGAAGATGTCGGGCCGCATCATCGTCGAGTCGATGATGCTCGTGACCGCGTGGGGCCTCCTCGACCGGTGGCGCCGGCTGCGCGGTCGCTTCCGCCGGTGATGACCGACAGCGCACAGGCCGACATCGGCCCGGCCGACACCGCAGTGGCCGACGACGTTCGCCGGCGCTCCTGGATCAGGTCGCCGTTGGCCACGGTCGTGGCCGTCACGATCGCCGTCGCGCTGCCGCTGATCGTCGCGGTCGCCACCCTCTCCGGCCGGCGGTGGTTCCCGGTGCTCGACCTCGCGATGACCGAGTTCCGGGTGCGCGACGTCGGCGGCCGGCACACGCCGCTGATCGGGCTGCCGGGCCGGATCGGGACGTTCCCGGAGCAGGGCAGCCACCCCGGTCCGATCAGCTTCTGGCTCGTCGCACCCGGTTACCGCCTGTTCGGGAGCTCGGCGTGGGCGATGGAGGCCGCGACGGTGATGATCCAGACGGCCTGGATCGCCGTGGCGCTGTGGATCGGTCATCGACGGGCCCAACTGGCCGGCGTGCTGGTCGTGGCGTTGGTGATCGCCGTGCTGCTGCGGGGCTACGGGCTCGTCGTGCTGATCCAGCCGTGGAACCCCTACTTGCCGCTGATCGCCTGGATCGTCGTGCTCCTCGCGACCTGGTCGGTGGTGTGCGGCGACCACATGATGCTCGTCCCGCTCGTCGTGGCGGCCTCGTTCGCCGCCCAGACCCACATCCCGTACCTGCTGATGGCCGGTGGCCTGGGTCTGTTCGCCGTCGCCGTCGTGCTCGTGCGCTGCTGGCGCAGTGACGATCGCCGATCGTTCGTCCGACCACTGGCCTGGACCGGCGGTCTGTTCGCGGTGCTCTGGCTGGCGCCGTTGGTCGAGCAGATCCGCCACGATCCGGGCAACCTCCGCCGGCTGATCGACCACTTCACCTCGCCGACCGAGGACGTGATCGGCTGGCGCACCGGGGGCAACGTCCTGCTGCGCCACCTCGATTTCGTCGACGGCTACCTCCGGCTGCTCACCGGCACGAGCCGGTTCCTCCAGGTCGGCTTCGAACCTGGCGGCCGCATCTGGCCCGGGGCCCTGCTGCTCGCTGCTATGGATCGTCTCGGTCGTGGTCGCCGTGCGGATGCGGCATCGCTCCCTGATCGCACTCGACACGGTGATCGGGGTGACGCTGCTGCTGTCGCTCGTGTCGATGGCCCGCATCTTCGGCATCGTCTGGTACTACCTCACGCTCTGGGCCTGGGGCACGACGACGCTCCTGATCGTCGCCACCGTGTGGACAGTGGCGACCTGGTGCATCGGTGCCTGGCACCGACGCACGGCGAGTCGGACCCTGACGGTGCGGCGGGCGGCGGTCGACCGGGTCATTGGTGCTCGGTGGTCTGGTGGTCGTGTCGATGGTGATCGTGGCGCCGAGCACGGACCATCCGGAAGAACGGCTGGGCACGACGGTGGGGGCGCTGCTGCAGCCGACGATCGACGCCCTCGACGCCGGAGTCGGGGCGGCCGACGGTCGCGACGGTCGCTACGTCGTGCAATGGAACGACGCCTACTTCTTCGGCAGTCAGGGCTTCGGTTTCGTCAACGAGCTCGAGCGCGCCGGCTTCGACGTCGGCATGTACGAGCCGTGGCACGTCCCGGTCACCGAGCACCGTGTGATCCCCGCCGGTCAGGCGACCGCCGAGGTCGTGATGGTCACCGGCGGATTCCTCGACCAGTGGCGCGCCGACGACCGGGCGGTCGAGGTCGCGTCGTTCGACCCGCGCACCGAGGACGAGCGGGAACAGTTCGCAACGCTGCGCGCCGATCTGATCGCCGACCTCCAAGCGGACGGGCTCGACGACCTCGTGCCGATCGTCGACACGAACCTGTTCGGGGTGCGCGTCGACCCCCGACTCTCGGCAGGGGTCCGCAGGAAAGCCGCCCGCCTGCTGCTCTTCGGACAGGAGACCGCCGTGTTCATCGGCCCGCCCGGGGTGGCGACGCCGTGACGACCGGGACGAGTGGGGTCGTGGCGGCGCCAACGACCACGTCCGCCTCGACGGACGTGTCGATCGACGAACGTGTGCGCCGGTGGGGATGGAAGGTCCTCGCCGCGGCGACCAGCTTCGTGATCCTGCTCTCGGCGGTCCGCGGCATCCGCCGTGGCTACGAGGCGATCGGCGACAACGCCCTGATCGAGCTGCGCGGACGGGACGTGTTCACCCGCAACCATCCGCTGCTCGGCACCTGGTCGTCGGCGTCGATCAGCTCGAGCGTCGACGTCAACCACCCCGGACCGCTGTTGTTCGACGTCGTCGCCCTGCCCGTCCGCCTGTTCGGCGGGGCGATGGGCATCGCCCTCGCCGTCGCCGCCATCAACATCGCCGTTGTCTGGGCGGTCGGCTTCGTCACGGCGCGCACGGGAGGAGCGACCGCGGCGATCGTCGCCCAGGTCATCACCGCCGGGCTCGTCTGGACGCTCGGGAGCGAGTTGCTCTACGACCCGTGGCAGCCGAACGTGCTGGTGCTGCCCTTCTGGCTGCTGATGTGCACGGTGTGGGCGGTGATCGACGACGACGTCGTTCTCCTGCCGTTGGCCGTGGCGGCCGGCTCGTTCTGCATGCAGACCCACCTCGGCTATTTGTTCCTCGTCCCGATCCTGCTCGCCTTCGCCCTGATCGTGGTCGTCCTGCGACGCCGAGCCGGCGGGCCGGGGCGGTTCCGCGACCTGCGGGCACCCTTGCGGAACTCGGTGATCGTCGGTCTCGTGCTCTGGGCCCAGCCGTTGTGGGAGCAGTTCTTCGGAGCCGGTCAGGGCAACCTCGGCCGCCTGCTCACGGCCGGCACCGGCGGTTCGGGATCAGGAGCAGAGAAGAGCACCACCGGCCTGTCCGTCGGCGTGCGCCTGTTCAGCTCGGTCGTGGCCCAGGCTCCATGGTGGTTGCGCCCGGGCTTCGACACGTCGGTGCCCAGCTCGACGTGGATCGACACGCCCGACGGACGCGTGCTGTCGGCGCCCGATCTGACCGGGCTCGGCGCCGCGCTCGTGGCCCTGGTGCTGTTCGTCGCGGTGGTGGCGCTCGGTTGGGTGGCTGCCCGGCGCAGCGGACACGTCGCCATCGAGCGGGGTTACTGGCTCCTCGCGATGTGCAGCGGCGTCGCCATGGTCACGCTGATCATCACGCCGATCGACGTCCTCGGACTGACGCCGCACAAGATCCGCTACCTGTGGATCATCGGGGCGTTCGCCACGTACCTGCTGGTGATGTCGCTGCTGTGCGTGCTTCGTGCCGACGCCCGCCGTGGCGCCGTCGCCGGTCTCGCCGTGGTGGGCCTGATCGCCGCGGTCGCCACGATCCCGGTCCATGCCAACGCTGCCGGACCGGTGTACTTCCGTGCCACCTACGACTCGATCGCCGACATCCGCTCGCAGGTGTCCGACTACTTCGCCCGTGACCCGCTTGCTCCGTCGCAGGTCCGGTTCGACGCCGGCGGGCTCGGGTTCGCCGAGCCGTACACGGCGCCGGTGATGGCGCAGCTGGCGGAGAGCGGGGTCGATCTCGTGGTCGACGACGTCCCGCTCAGCCGGCAGCTGGGCCCGCGCCGCCTCGCCGACCGACGAGGACCGGTCGAACCGACCCGTCGTGTTCGTCCGCGCCGGTGCCGAGGCGCTCGAGGAGCTGCCGGGCGTCCGGCGCATCGCGTTCCACGACGGCGATCGCACCCCGTTCAGCCTGAACGACGTGACCGACCGGGCCGTCGGCGTGTTCATCAGCGACAACGGCATCGTGCCCGATCCGTTGGCCATCGAGGATGTACCGGTCGAGGACGGGCCGTGACCGGACACCCGCGGGGGCCAACGACACGCGCATCGACATCGTGGTGCCCGTGTACAACGAGGAGGCGATCCTCGAATCGAGCATCTGCCGTTTGCGCGAGCACCTGACGAACGGGTTTCCGTTCCGGTGGCGGATCGTCATCGCCGACAATGCCTCGACCGACGACACCGCGGCGATCGCCACCCGGCTCGTCGGGCGCCGACGAGCGGATCGTCCACCTGCATCTCGACCAGAAGGGTCGCGGACGGGCACTCCGGGCGGCGTGGTCGAGCTCCGACGCCGACGTGGTCGCCTACACCGACGTCGACCTGTCGACCGGCCTCACCGGCCTGCTCCCGCTCGTGGCACCCCTGGTGTCCGGGCACTCCGATCTCGCCATCGGGTCGCGCCTCAGCTCCAGCTCGGTCGTCGCCCGTGGCCCGAAGCGGGAGCTGATCTCCCGGTGCTACAACCAGCTTCTGCGGCTGGTGTTCGCGGTCCGGTTCCGCGACGCGCAGTGCGGGTTCAAGGCGGGGCGTGCCGACGTCATCCAGCTGCTCCTGCCCGCCGTCGAGGACGAAGCGTGGTTCTTCGACACCGAACTGCTGCTGCTCGCCGAATACAACGGGCTGCGCGTCCACGAGGTGCCCGTCGACTGGATCGACGATCCCGACAGCCGGGTCGACGTGCGCTCGACGGCGATGGCCGACCTCCGCGGGGTGCGGCGCATGGCGTGGCGCTTCGCCAGAGGACAGCGCCTCGGTCGATCTCGGCGAGCACGAGCGCAAACCGCTCGCCGACGACTTCGGTCGCCAGACGGTCACCTACGCCAGCATCGGGCTCGTCTCGACGGCGGTCAGCCTCGTGATCTTCCTGCTGTTGCGCGACCAGATCGGCGCCGTGTGGGCCAACGTGGTCGGGTTCACCGCCACGGCGGTCGGCAACAACTGGGCCAACCGACGCTGGACGTTCCACCGGCGCAGCGACGAGGATCGCCGATGGCGGATGGTCACGACGTTCACCGTGTTCGCCATCTCGCTGCTCGTCACCTCGCTGGCGCTCGCCGCGGTCGACGGCAACCCCACCGCCGAGCTCGTCGTGCTGGCCATCACGTGGACGGCCGCAGCGATCTTCCGCTTTGTAGTGTTGCGGCAATGGGTCTACCGCCGATGAGCTCCGCCGAGGGGTTGCCGTCGACGGCGCAGGGTGCGCGCGAGCAGCGGCGTGAAGGTCGGCGTGCTCGTCGTCGCCTACAACGCCGAGACGACGCTGCGGTGGGTGCTCGACCGCATCCCGGCACCGCTGCGCAGCGAACTGGTCGAAGTGCTCGTGATGGACGACCATTCGGGCGATGCGACCTTCGACGTCGCCCAGGAATACGTGGCCGACGGCACCGACATCCCGCTCACGATCGTGCGGCACGAGGCCAACCTCGGCTACGGCGGCAACCAGAAGGCCGGGTACCGCTACGCCATCGACCACGGCTGGGACATCGTGGTCCTCCTCCACGGTGACGGTCAGTACGCGCCCGAGAAGATGCCCGACCTGCTGGCGCCGTTCGCCGACGAGGGCGTCGACGCCGTGTTCGGGTCGCGGATGCTCGATCCGGGCGGCGCCCGCCGGGGTGGGATGCCCATGTACAAGTACGTCGGCAACCGGATCCTGACCCGCACCCAGAACGTGATCGCCGGCGTCCGCCTGAGCGAGTGGCACTCGGGCTATCGCGCCTACCGGGTGTCGGCGTTGGCCGACCTGCCGTTCGTCGGCAACAGCGACGGGTTCGACTTCGACACCGAGATCATCCTGCAGCTCCTCGGTTCGCACCGCCGGATCGTCGAGGTCCCCATCCCCACCTACTACGGCGACGAGATCTCGCGGGTGAACGGGATCGCCTATGCCCGCGACATCGTGATCGACACGGTCCGCCACCGCCTCGGGGAGGTCGGGTTCGGCCGCGGCGACCTCGGGCGCAAGGACGAGCCCTACGAGTACAAGCCATCGCCGGACAGTTCGCACGGCATCGTGCTCGAACTCATCCCCGACGATGTGCCGTTGCGGGTGCTCGACGTCGGATGCGGGCCCGGCTGGGTCGCCGCCGAGCTCCGTCGTCGCGGACATCACGTCACGGGGGTCGACCTGCTCGCCGACGAGGGCGTGACCGAGCGGACCGACCGCTTCTTCGAGGCCGATCTCGAGCACGGCCTCCCCGACGGCGTGGGCGGTGGTTTCGACGTCGTGATCGCCGCCGACGTGATCGAACACGTCCGCAATCCGGACGTTCTGCTGGCCGATCTCGCCGACCGGACGTCACGGACCGGGATGATCGTCGCCAGCGTCCCGAACTTCGGCCACTGGTACCCACGCGGCCGGACCGCGGCCGGTCTGTTCGACTACGACCAGCGCGGCATCCTCGACCGCACGCACGTCCGCTTCTTCACCCGGCGGAGCTTCCGCCGGGCGGTCGCCAACACGGGTCTCGTCACCACCGCCGAGCGGTATGCCGGGCTGCCGCTCGACGTGCTCGGGGTGCAGGGCACCGCGGGCCGGCTCGTCGCGTTCGCCGATCGCGTGCTGCGCACCGTGTGGCCGACGATGTTCGCGTACCAGTTCGTGGTGAAGCTCGAGACAGCGCCGGCGCTGCTCGAGCCGTCCCAGTCGTGACCGATCAGTCGTGACCGATCACTCGTGACCGATCAGTCGTGACAGGCGAGCCGTGACGACCACCGTCGATTCGAGTCCCGCGATCGAGGCTCCGGTCCGAGCACCGGGGCTGTCCACGGCCGCGGTGGTGAACATCGTCACCGCCATCGCCGTCGCGCTGTTCTGGCTCGTCTCCACGTCGTGGCATCCATGGAACCTGTTCGCCCGTGCGGGTTTCAGCGCCGACTTCTACGACGAACAGGCGCGGGTGTTCCTGCACGGCCGTTTGGCCGTCGACCCGGCGGTGCCAGGTCCGGAGGGCTTCCTCATCGACGGCAGGACGTACCTCTACTACGGGCCGTTCCTGTCGATCGTGCGGATGCCGTTCCAGCTGTTCGGCGATCTCTTCACGGCGCGTCTCGTGCGCGTGTCGATGCTCATCGCGGTGGTCGTGTCGTGCCGCTGGTCGGCGCGCCTCGCCCGCGCCGCCAAACGGGTTGTGCGGAGCCAAGCGAACCCGGCAGAAGCGAGCTCCAGGGACGAGCGGTGGACGATCGGCCTGTTCACGGCGGCCGTGGCGTTCTCCCCGGTGTTGTTCGCCGCAGGCTGGATCTCGCGTCTACAACGAGACCGAGCTGTGGGCGTTCACCCTCGCACTGGTGTCGGCCACGCTTGATCGTCGACTGGGGAGCAGGCGGGTTCAGGTCGAACCGGCTGCTCGGCGGCGCGGTGGCGGCGGCCTTGGCGGCGACGCTGACGCGGGCACCGATCGGTATCGGGGTGGCGCTGGCGATCGGGGCGTGCGGGGTGGTGCTGGCCTGGCGCAGCCGGACCGACGGGATGCGGGCCGGCCGGCTGGCGATCATCGGTGGGCTGGTGCCGTTGGTCGCCCACGCGATGGTCAACTTCGCCAAGTTCGGGACGCTGTTCTCGGTGCCGGGCGGCCGGCAACTGCTCTCGTTGCAGGATCCGGCCCGGGCCGCTTGGTTCGCCGGGAACAACGAGAGCTTCTTCTCCAGCCGCTTCCTGAGCACGACCGTCGTGCAGTATCTGCGCCCGGACGCGATCCGCTTCGAACGACTGATCCCGTTCGTCCGGTTCGGTCCTGTCGGTACGAACCGGGCGTCGTATCCGTTGCTCGGCAACACGCCGGCGTCGTCGCTGACGCTCACGGCCACGTTGCTGATGATCCTGGCGATCGCCGGGGCGGTCTGGCTCGTCCGCCACCGTTCGCTGACCTGGGGACTCGTCGTCGTGTGTACGACGATCGGGGCCCTGCCGACGTTGCTCATCGGCTTCCTCGCCAAGCGGTACCTGATCGACATGCTGCCGCCGCTCGTGGTGGCCGGGGCGCTCGGCGCCTGGGCGATCGCCGGGTGGGCGAACGATCGCCCGATCCGGCGCTGGCTGCGTGCCGGCGCGGTCGTGCTCGTCGTGTGGGGCGCGTGGGTGAACGTGTCGCTCGCCACCTGGACCCTCGACCAGAAGTCCCCGGGCTTCACCGAGCTGCGCTATCGGGTCGACGATGCGCTGTTCCCCGGCGCCGTCGCCGGGACTCGCGGCGATCCAGCCCGGCGACCCGGTCGGTCGAGACGGGTTGACGGCGATCCATGTCGATGGCGACGTGGGCTGCACGGGCGTCTACTCCGCCGAACAGGGCGTCTGGGTCGCCGTCGAGCGTGGATCCGCACGGCAAGTGACCCAGACCGTCACGTCGGATCGCGTTCCGACGCCGCTGGCCGCCGGTGACACCTGGACCGTCGATCTCGACCTGTCCGACCCCGCCTCCGCCCACGCCATCGTGACCGACGATGCGGGTGTGGTCCTCAGCGACCAGACGGTGCCGGGCTGGGCCCCGCTCGAGGAGGGCGAGCAACGAGACGTCACCGTCGTCGTCGACCCGGTCACGAACACCTCGACGATCACCGTCAGCCGGGATGGCGACACCGGCGCCGGCGACGATGCGATGCTGTTCCTGCCCGGCGAGCTCATCGCCGCCGGCCCGCTCCGCTCGACCGCCCCCGATGCCGACCGGCCAGAGCCCCCTCTGCCAGCAGCTCCTCGACCGCCTCTGACCCGAAATTCTGCGGCCTCGGTGCACCCTGCGCTCGATCCACTCAGAAATTCGGGTGGGGGCGGGACGCGTCAGAGGATCTGGGAGAGGAAGCGGCTGGTCCGCTCTTCCTGGGGGGCGGTGAAGAAGTGCTCGGGGGTGCCGACCTCGACGATCTGGCCGGCCTCCATGAACACGACACGGTCGGCGACCTCGCGGGCGAAGCCCATCTCGTGGGTCACGACGACCATCGTCATGCCGCCGACGGCGAGGTCCTTCATCGTGTCGAGCACCTCGTTGATCATCTCGGGGTCGAGCGCCGACGTCGGTTCGTCGAACAGCATCACCTTCGGTCGCATCGCCAACGCGCGGGCGATCGCCACCCGCTGCTGCTGGCCGCCCGACAGCTGGCCCGGATACTTCCGGGCCTGCTCGGGGATCTTCACCTGGGCGAGCATCTCCATCCCGAGCTCCTCGGCCTTCGCCTTGGGCAGCTTGCGCACCTTGCGTGGAGCGAGGGTGATGTTGTCGAGCACGCTGAGGTGGGGGAACAGGTTGAAGCTCTGGAAGACCATGCCGGTCTCGCGGCGGATCTCGGCGATGTTGCGAATGTCGTTGGACAGCTCGGTGCCGTCGACCACGATCCGCCCCGCGTCGTGCTCCTCGAGCCGGTTGACGCAGCGGATCATCGTCGACTTGCCCGACCCCGACGGCCCGATCACGACGACCACCTCCTGTGGTCGCCACCTTGAGGTTGATGTCCTTCAGGGCCTGGAAGTCGCCGAAGAACTTGTCGACGTGTTCGAGCTCGATCATCGGCGCGCCGTCGCCCGACATCGCGGTCGCGTCGTTGAACACGGCGCCGGTCTGCTCGTCGCTCATGCTCGCTGTCGTCGCTCATCTGGCTCCCACTCATCTGTCTCCGGCTCATCTGGTCCGCTCATCTGGTGCCCACGCCGAGCCGCCGTTCGAGGCGCTGGCTCTCCCGGCTCATCGTGAACGCCACGATCCAGAACATCAGCGCGGCGAACGTGATCGTCTCACCGATCAGTCCTTGCCCGCTGAACGCCTCCTGGGCGGTGATCGCCGCCGACACGGTCAGCAGCTCGAAGAGTGCCATCGCGATGCCGGCCAGGGTCGTGTCCTTGAACAGCGAGATCAGCTGGCCGATCTGGGCCGGGATCACGTTGCGCAGTGCCTGCGGGAGCACGATGTACGACGTCTGGCGCACCGGTGACAGGCCGAGCGCCTTGGCTGCCTCGATCTGACCGCGCGGCACCGATTGCAGGCCGCCGCGGACGATCTCGGCCATGTACGCCGCCGTGAACAGGGTGAGCACGACGATCGCCCTCGTCGCCGTCGACGGTGCCAGGTTCGACGGCACGAAGAACCCGAGCGCGACGTTGGCGAGCAGCAGCAGCACGAAGAGCGGCGCGCCGCGGATGAGCTCGATGTACACCGTGCACATCCACCGCACGAGCGGCAGACCCGACCGCCGCCCGAGGGCCAGCAGCACGCCGAGCGGGAAGCAGAGGATGATCGAGCACACGGCGAGGAACAGGTTGAGCAGGAACCCGCCCCACTCGTCGAACCCGACGGCGGTGACGACGTAGAGATAGAGGGCGAGCGGAACGGCGGCGAGGAGCAGCCCGAGCACGATCGTGATCGCCCGGTTGGGCCGTGCGGCGGCCGAGCCAACCGCCCGCGACCCTCGTCGCCAGGGCGGCGGCGAGCGCCAGCCCCACCATGATCCAGGGCCCCGGTGTCCCCGCCAACACGAGCAGGTAGCAGCACGACGAGCGCGAGCGCCCAGAACCGGCCGAACAGGTCGGCCGCCCGCCGGCGTAGTGGGAGCCGTATCGCCGTGCCCGCCCGGGCGCGCCGTCCGCTGATGAGCCCGGCCACCAACCCGGCCCACGCCGCCAATCCGACGACCGTCACGGCGAGCCGCAGGACGTGGGCCGGCGGGAAGCGGCCGATCATCAGCAGCTGGAGGTTGACGCGGATGATCTCCCATCGTCCGGTCAGGAAGACGAACGTGAACGTCTTGTACAACACGACGACGGCGATCGAGCCGAACACGACCGTCAGCACGCCGTCGAGCGGGGTGCGGAACAGGTTGTGGCGAACCCACACGCCGACGCCCGGCCGCGTGGTCGGTCCTCGATCGACCGGTGGCTGGATGACCGGTTCGGATCCGAGTTCGACGATCGCGTCGCTCATCGTTCTGGCCTCATCGTTCTGGCCTCATCGCTCGACCAGGGCCATCCGACGGTTGGCCACGTTGACGATGAACGACGTGACGAGCGACAGCGAGATGTACACGAGCATCGTCAGCGCGTACACCGGCACGGCGGGTGATCCGTTGCCCACCGTCGTCTTCGCGACGAGGGTGAGGTCGTAGAAGCCGATCGCCGCGCCGAGCGACGAGTTCTTGATCAGGTTGAGGTACTGGTTCCCGAGCGGCGGGATGGCGATGCGCATCGCCTGCGGCAGCACGACGAACCACATCTTCTGGAACCCGCTCAACGCGACCGCGTCGGCCGCCTCGGCCTGACCGAGCGGGACCGCCTGGATCGAGCCGCGGACGATCTCCGCGATGTGGCTGGCGGTGTAGATCACGAGGGCGAAGAACAACGCGAAGAACGACGGATCGACCCGCATCCCGCCGCGCCGTGGCGCGCCCCTCGACGGCGGGCACGCTCCACGAGTAGCCGAACACGAACCAACCGACGACCACGACCACGACGAACGCGAGACCGCCCCACAGGCCCGAACGCGCCGGCGCGCCCGTGCGGTTCGACACCGATATTCGCCACCGGGCCACCGCCCACCAGAGGAGGCCGCCGATCAGCAGGATCAGGAGCAGTCCCCGGCCGCTGCCTCCGTCGTACCACGGCACGGCCAGGCCGCGGTTCGAGAGGACGATCAGCCCGAGGAAGTCCCAGGCCTCGTTGATGTTCGGGAACACGCCGAGGACGATGACGAGCAAGCCGGCGACGAGGAACAGCGCCGAGCGGGATGTTGCGCACGACCTCGACGTACACGGTGGCGATCTTGCGCACGATCCAGTTGCGCGACAGCCGACCGATCCCGACGAGCGTCCCCAGGATCGTCGCCGCGATGACCCCGGCGACGCACACCCGCAGGGTGTTCAACAGGCCCTCGATCAGGGCGTCGCGCACCGGTGCGCTCTGGGACAGCGAGTTGCCGGTGATCTGGAACGACGCCGGGTTGTCGAGGAAGTCGAAGTTCGTCGGGATGTTCGCCTGTTCAGCGTTCCTCGTGTAGTTGCCGTACAGCCAGATGACGATCGCCGCCACGACGGCGACGACCGCCAGCTGGACGATCCAGCGGATGACCCGGACGTCGCGCCACAGGGGCACGCGCCGGGTCACCGTCGGATTGCGCGTTGAGGTCGGGGTCGAGGTCAGCGGTACGGCGGCGAGTACATCAGGCCGCCATCGGTCCAGAGCGCGTTCACGCCGCGCTCGAGGCCGAGCGGCGCGAGGTGCCGTTCGAAGATCTCGCCGTAGTTCC
Source organism: Ilumatobacteraceae bacterium (assembly GCA_963829675.1). Lineage (GTDB taxonomy): Bacteria > Actinomycetota > Acidimicrobiia > Acidimicrobiales > Ilumatobacteraceae > Sva-07. Next base: position 122,994 of record CAWHJP010000011.1, on the reverse strand, counting down.
CGACCTGGCTGACCACCTGGAAGGCGAAGTCGGCCGGCAGGCCGAGCCCGGGATCGAGCACGCGCCTCACCTTCGACCTCGAGGCCGAGGAAGCGCTGGATGTTGACGTCGGTGGTGTCGGCGAACGTGTCGACGTTCTCCGACGTGATGCCCAACTCCTCGGCCTGGATGGTGGCGAGGATCGCCCAGTTGACCGCCTGGGCCCACTGGCTGTCGCCGTCGGCGACCGCGGGCGTCAAGGGCTCCTTGGAGAACACCTCGGGCAGGATGGTCAGCGCCTCGGGGCCGTCCGGATAGGTCGATCGCAGCCCGGTGAGCTGGCTCGTGTCGGACGACCAGCCGTCGCACTGCCCGGCGACGAACGCCTCCTGGATGAGGTTGACGTCCTCGAACGGCCGGATCTCCCAGGTCACCCCGAGGCGAGCGGCTTCGGCCGCCGCGTTGCCTTCGGTGGTGGTGCCCTGGGCGACACAGACGATCACCCCGTCCATGTCCTCGAGGGAGGCGAAGCCGCTGTCGGCGGCCACCATCATGCCCTGCCCGTCGTAGAACGTCGGTTGGAGGAACGTGGCCGCCTCCGCACCGTCACGGGTCGCGGTGAAGGTCGTGTTGCGCACCAGTGCGTCGATCTCGCCGGACTGGAGGGCGGTGAACCGGTCGTCGGTGGCGACGTCGACCATCTCGACCGCAGTGGCGTCGCCGAGCACGGCGGCCGCGATCACCCGGCAGAAGTCGGAGTCGAAGCCGACGTGTTCGCCGCTCGGATCGAGGGTGGCGAACCCGGGCAGGTCGTCGCGCGTCCCGCAGTTGAACGTGCCGGCGGCCTGTGACGGCGTCGAGCGTCGATTCGGACGACTGCACCTCCTCGGCGCTGCCCTCGGCGGGCGTGCTCTCGGCGGGCGCCGCACTGCCGGCGACGGAGTCAGCGGGTGCGTCGGTGCCGGGCGCCGCGCTGCCCGCGACGTTCTCGGTGCTGTCGGCGCCGGGATCGTCGTCGCTCGTGCACGCCGCCGTGCCGAGTACCGAGATCACGGCGAGTGGTAGGACGAATCGTCTGATGGACCTGGTCATTGCCTCCCCTTCCTGGCGCCTTGCGACGCAGTTGTCTGCTCCTGGGCCGCCCGGCGCAGACCCTAGGTGCAGGGCGTCGGTCGGGGCAACCGATACCGGTGCCGACCAGCGCTGTCCGTCGTGGTCCGCTGCTGGTCAGCGGCCAGATCCGTCGGACTCGGGCAGCGGCGGGATGCGGGTGGCGTACGAGCTCGACTCGTCGGATCGCCGGAGGACCACCACGCCGACCACGTCACCCGCTCCGTCGACGACAGGCGATCCACTGTCGCCGGATCGCACCTCGGCCGCCAGCACCAGCGCCCGTCGTTCGTGGACCACGCCGGCGCTGACGTCGTCGACGCGCAGGGTCACGACGCGTTCGACCGTCGTCGGCACGTCGCCGTCCGCGGCCACGATCGTCACCGCCGACGACGCCCCGACCGGTACCGGCGAGGCGTCCTCGATCGTGTCGAACCATCGACGGGCACGCCTCGATCGTTCGATCCGACGACGTCTCGGCGGCCACGAGCGCCAGATCCGTTGCGGCCGAGCTGGCGACGACTCGTGCCGGGCGACCGTCGACCTCCAGGCGCCGGAGCTGGTCGTCGACGACGTGGGCGGCGGTGAGTGCGACCCCGTCAGCGAGCAACGTGCCGACTCCGACGCGTGGCTGCGGACGGCGGCACGTCTGCGACTCGATCATGCACCACCGTCGGACCGGCGCCGGTCGGCGGTGTCCGCGTCGGAACCGGCGCAAGCGACCAGCACAATGCGGCAGGCCCGAGCGCGGCAGGGACGAGCAGACGTACCACCCGTCGACCCAGCCGATTGGGTCGCGCGCTCACAGCACGAGGATCGCCAGCCCCGACACGGCGACGGTCGCGGCGAGCCAGCCGACGGCCACCGTTCGGTTGCGGACGAGCGCCCGACGAACCGGCTGTTCGACGACGAGATGGAGGCCGGCGGCAACGAGGCCTGCCACGGCAACCTTGAGCGCGACGAGCCCCCACGTCGACAGCCCGGTGCGCTCGGGTGTCAGGATCAGGAACACCGGCCAGTGGACGAGGTAGATCGAATAGCTGGCGATGCCCACCGCCGCCAGTGGACGCCAGCCGAGCGCGCTGGTGAGACGATTCGGGACGAGCAGCGACAGCACGAGCACGGCGCTGACGAGCGAGAGCGCGCTGTAGCCGCCGCGCAGCAGCCACGGTGGGTCGTAGTCGTTGGTGAGCGCCAGCACGATGATGGCGGCGAGCGCGACGGCACCGGCCGGCGTCGACCATCGCTGCCACCGCTCGGTGAGCGTCGGGCGTCGGTGCAGGAGGATCGCCAGGCCACATCCGGCGAGAATCTCCCCGCCGCGCGTGTCGGTCCCGAACTCGAGCCGGTACTGCGGGCCGCTGATCAGGAGCTGGGCGGCGAGCGAACCGAACCAACCGGCGACGACCGCGACGGTCAGCCAACGCATCGGGTTCCGGCTGCGCCAGCAGAGCAGCACCGTGACCGTGAGCAGCACGTAGAACTGCTCCTCGATGGCGAGCGACCAGAACGGTCCGAGCGGCCCGACGATCGTGCGCAGGAGTTCGTCGGCGCCCGACCAGATCACGTACCAGTTCGTGTAGCCGTACACGCCGGCGAACGCGTCGGAGGCGATCATGCCGCTCCACGCCCACGACGACAGGAGCACGGCGCCGGCGACGACGCACAGCGACGCCGGCCACAGCCGTTTCACCCGGCGGGCCCAGAAGCGACCGAAGTCGATCGCGCCGATCCGTCCGTCGGGCGCGCCCTCGCGCAACAGGATGGTGGTGACGAGGTACCCCGAGATCGTGAAGAACACCGACACCCCGATGAACCCGCCGGGAGCGAGCCCGGGAAGCCGCGACGTCGCACCCGGCGTGGTACAGCACGACGAGCGTGACCGCGATCGCCCGCAAACCGTCGAGTGACGGGTGGTAGCGCAGGCGCGTGGTGCGTGGCGGCCATCGCCACCTCCGACGCGGTCATGTCGACGCCTAACGATCGAGGGAGCCGGCCGGGGAGGAGCGCCGAGCACGTGAGCAACACCACACCCAGCAGTGTCCACGGGTGGAGCCACTCGAAGTGGACCGGGAATCCCGCGTTGGGGAACGGCCGGTCGCGGCGGACGCCGAGGACGACTGCGCACTGCGCGACGATCACGATCAGGAACCCGAACGCGGCGAGCAACCGCTGGCGGCGGAGGGCGAACGCCGCCAGCGACACCGCGAGCGCCACCGCACCCCAGACCCAGCCGATCAGCACCGCACTCGCGACGGTGGTGAGGATCACGGTCGGGACGCCGACAGTCTCGGCATCCCAACGCGACGGCGGGAAGGGCCGTGGCACCGGCACCGGCACGAGCGCGTCGCCGTCGCGGCGACGATCGGCGACGACGAGGGCGAGGCAGGCGAGCACGCCCGAGGAGCGAGGCGACGAGGGCGACGTTCAAGGTCCGCTGTGCGGTCCAGTGGAACGTGATGGTGGTCGGTTCGTCGGTCGGTTCGATGAACCAACCGTTCGCATTGCCGTCGACGAGCGTCGGCGGGCCGAGCGACCCCGAGGCGTCGGATGCGGTCCACGCCGGGTTGTAGCCCTCGCCGAGCACGACCCAGCAGCCCTCCGGACACGGCGCCACCTCGACCGTCCGACCGGTCCGCGACGTCGAGGTGACCCTGACGGTCGGGGCGGGTGTCGCGTCGGCGGCCGCTCCGGCGTCGGCCTCGGCGAGGACGACCTGGTCGACGTGGAATCCCGACGCGGCGCCGGGGGTCGACGTGAGCGTGTGCGTGCCGCTGGAAAGCGCGAGCGCGGACGACCCATCGGCGGCGCACACGGTGGCATCGATCGGTTCGCCGCGCACGATCGTCTCGGTCGATGCCGTGAACGACAGGCCGACCGGCGTGCCGTCGACCTGCAGCATGTCGTCGCGGCACTCCTCGACATGATCGACGACCGGTGGAACGGCGGCGGACGCGCCGTCGAAGGTGATCTCGGAGATCGCGGCAGGCAGCGTGGTGGCCTCGCCGAACCGCCGGTCGACGGTGGTCCTGGCTTCGACTGCGGTGATCTCGATCGTCGTGTCGCTGAGATCGATCGGGCGGGGGAGTGCCACGTTCGGTGCCCGTCTGGGTCGACGTCGACATCGAACGATCCGGCCGGGTCGGAGATCCGGACCTGCGTGATCGGGCTGAACGTCCCGACCGGCTGGGCGATCGCGAGGGAGTCCGCCGTGCCGTCGAGAGCGATGTGCAGCGACTGCCCGACGGGGGAGCCGAACGGGGTGATCCACGACGTCTCGATGTCGCCGTCGACGGCGGATGCGCCGCGCGCACTCGGCACACCGGTGAGGTGCGCGGTCGCCACGACCGGCTCGTCGAACAGTTCGGCGAGCGCCGTGGCGTCCATGCGCTGATCGGCGCGCAGCACCACCCTCGTATCGAACTCGGCGTCGTTCGGCACGGCGAACTGGCGGCGCAGGGCGGGCTCCGGATCGGACCTCCAGCGGTCGGTCGGGTCGGTGCGGAGCCGGGTGAACACCGCACTGAGGGGCGTGGTGGCGTCCGCGTCGGTCATCGCCGTGGTGGCGTCGATCGGCACCCGGATCAGCTCGGTCGTCGGTTCGAGCCCGACGTCGATCGTGGCGAATCCCACGCCCCCGACGGCTGCTCCGATCGGCGACACGTCGATCTCCGTGCCGGTACCGGTGATCCGCAGCGTGATCCGGCTCGCCGCCGTGGTCGGGTCGATGTCGATCCGCTGGCCCTCGCCGACGAGCGAGGACTCGTCGAGCACGACCGAGTGTCGGGTCGCGATCGTCGACCGTCAGCTCGACCTCCGTGATGCGCCGCTGCCCGTCGACCGTGTCGGGCTGGCGCAGGGTCAGATGGTCGATCGGTTCGCTCACGTCGAGCACGATCGACTCGTCGAGCACCGGGCCCCGATCGGCGACGGTCCAGCTCGTGGACGGGTCACCGTCGATTGCCATGACGGGACGGTGTTCGGGCAGGTAGGCGAACGGTTCGCCGTAGGCGCTGGCGGTGGCGGTGACCGGCCCGTCCTGGATCGAGATCGTCTGGGTGTCGGGATCGTCGTCGGCGAACACGGGCAGCCGCTGGTCGCCGCTCTCGTAGCGCAGCACGCCCACATCGTCGCCCGCCTCGGTGTAGCCCGTCACGTCCTGCGAGCCGCGCCAGTGGTGCGCACGGTCACGGTTCGAGTCGGTGACGACCACCCGCGTCGCGTTCGAGACCGCATCGCCGAGCCTGTCAGCGCTGGGCCTGTCATCTCTGGCAGAGTCACCGCTGAGCGAGGCGCTGTACAGGATCAGTTCCGAACCGTCGATCACGCCCGCGCCGGCGGCGTCGACGAGCCCGTCGCCGCTGCCCGACAGCACGACCACGTCGTCCTTCGCCCGGATCGTCGCCACCGGTGCGTCGACGCCGACCAGCGACACCGTGGCGAGCGGTTCACCGACGCGGGGGTCGCTGACCGACTGTTCGTCGACGACCGGAATCGACGCCGATGTTCGGTGCCGGCTCGCCGAACCGCTCGGCCGGGAGCAGGCCGGCGTCCGCCGCACCGGCGCCGGTGAGCAGGTCGTCGACGATCTCGGGCCGGGCGAGGCGGAAGCGGTCGAACGCCACGTCGTCGGCCACCCAGATCGTGTCGACGCCGAGCAGGCGGGCGATCGGTGCGATCGCGTCGACGTCGACCACACCGTCCTGGAACCGGTCGTCCAGGGCGAACACGAGGTCCATCGCCGCCGCGCTGCCGAGCGGCAACAGGTCGCGGGTCAGTAGCGGGCGCTCCGTCAGCGACGGCAACGGCTGGTCGACGGTGTAGCCCCAGCGGAATGCACCGAACTCACCGCCGGGCAACTGGAGGACGCGGTAGCCGGCGGGCAGCGAGTCGAGGCGCGCCGCGGCGTCGAGCCACGCCTGCGGTGGATCCTGGTCGCGTTCGAGCTGGGGGTCGACGAACCCGCCGTTGCGCAGCGACGGGAGATAGCCGACGGCCAGCAGCGTGATCGACGATGGCGGTGACCCCACCGAATGTCCAGGTCGAGGCTCGCACGCCCGGCGCCCCGGCAGCCGGATCGATCCGCAGGCCGCCACGAGCGAGGCCGCACTGAGGGCCAACCCGAACACGAGCACCGGCACGGCGCGGGTGCTGCTGCGCAACGCGAGCGCGAGCCCACCCTCGCCGTCACCGACGAGCAGCGACATGAGCGGCGACGGATCGTCGATCGGGTGGACGCCGACGGCGAGCACCAGGCCGCGAACCGATCAGCAACGCGACGTAGCGGCGGTGCTGCCACGTCGTGAACACCAGGCCGCTCAGCACCACCGCGAGGAGACCGACCCCGAACACGATCACCCGAGTGGACGCCATGTAGTCCAGCGATGCCGTCGTCGTGGCGCCGAACGCGTCGCGGATGTAGAACAACCAGTAGCCGAGACCGCGCAGGACCTCCGTCGACGTCGACGTGAACGACACCGACTCGAGCGACTCGGAGTAGGCGAGCACGTCGGCGCCGCGTTTGCCCTGGATCATCAGCATCGCGATCCACCACAACGACACGGCGACCGAGAGCACGGCGACCTTCGCCGCCGTGGCGAGCGCGCGCCGCCAGGTGATCGATCGTTGCCAGACCGCGTGGACGAGCCACAGCGCCGGTGCCGGGATGATCATCGCCAGCGCCGTGGCGTTCACGGCGCCGACGGTGAGCACCACGAGCGATACGCCCGCCGCGAACCGCCACCGGCCGCGCTGCGCCGCCAGCACCGTGAGGCCGACGATCCACCCGAGACCCGCGTACGGGAGGAGCAGGATCGACGTCCGCGACACGTAGGGGAGGATGTACGGGGAGAGCTGGTAGACGATCGCCGCGGCGAGGGCGGCGGTGGGCCCGAGCCCGAGGAGCCGCGACACCCAGCGCACCCCGAGTCCGGCGGCGACGAGCAGGGTGCCCACCCAGAGTCGATGGGCGAGCCAGTCGGGGACGCCGATCGCCTCGAAGAACCAGAACCACGGGCCCATCGGCCAGAGGTAGGCGATGTGCTGGTGCGGCACCCACCCGGCGTACTGGCGGGGGTCGAACGTGAACAGGTTGTCGCCGAGGAACCGTGCCGGGTTCAGGTACACGTAGAGCTTGGAGTCCGACGGCATCCGCCCCGGCGCCGCCGTGAGGGCGGGGAGGTACGCGAGGAGCACCAGCACCCCCACCGACACCGCCGACTGACGGCGGGCGAGCCACCGGCGGAACTCGTTCAACGCGCCTCGGGCAGCAGGCTCGACCAGCGCTTCACGATCGACAGCACGCCCTGGCGGGCGCTCCGGCGGTGGTGGGAGGCGTTGGCATCATCGACCCTCGCCCGGTTGGCGAGGAACCAGTCGTAGCTCTGGGCGAACATGTCGGCGGTCGACCAGGCGGGCGTCCAGGCGAGACTCCGCTGGAGATGGTCGAGGTCGAACCACATCGACTTCGAGTACATCATCCAGTGGTAGGGCGCGAACGGGGAGACGCCGAGCGCGGCACTGAGGCGCATCCCGAGCGACGCGGGCGCCGCCGGCAACGACCGGACCGTGGCGCCCGTGCCGGCATGCTCACAGAGGTCGGCGAGCGTCTCGCGCATCGTGCCGAACCGATCGGTGCCGACGTTGAAGATGTCGGGACCTTCGGTCGCCGCGGCCCGCACGCATGCGTCGGCGAGATCGTCGGAATGGACGAACTGGTACCGGTTCGTCCCGTCACCGAGCACGATCGGGTCGTAGCCGTCGGCGATCCAGTCGAACAGGATGCCGAAGATGCCGAGCCGGCCGTGACCGAGGATCGTGCGCGGACGGACGATCGAGACGTCGAGACCGTCCCGGGCCGCAGCCAGGCAGGCCCATTCGGCGGCGAGCTTGGCGTGCCCGTACGCCTCCATCGGCGACGGCACCGTGGTGGGCATCACCGGGTTCGACTTCGGCACGCCGAACACCGCGCTCGACGACGTGTGGATGACCTTGGCCACACCGGCCGCGGCGCTCGCCGCGAGCAGGTTGGCGGTGCCGTCGACGTTGACGGTCCGCAGCAGTTCGGCGTCGCGGGCGAGCGGCACCTGCGCCACGTTGTTCATCACGACGTCGATGCCCTCGACCGCACCGCGCACGACGGTCCATGTCGCGAACATCGCCGCGGACGAACTCCACGTCGGACGGACGGTCGGACGCGTCGTTCAGGTCGAGGACGCGCACGCGGTTGCCGGGTGTGGCGAGGCGGGCGACGAGGAGCGAACCGAAGTACCCGCTGCCACCGGTGACGAGGTAGCTCGTCACCGCTGCACGCCAATCACAGCTGGATGCCGTTCTCGATGCACCAGCGGATGCTGCGGCGCATGCCGTCGTACAACTCGACGGCCGGTTCGTAGCCGAGGTCACGGCGGGCGGCGTCGATGTCGACGGCGATGGTCTTGTTCATCTCGCCGAGCACGTGCAGCTGTTGCACGTAACGGCCAGAACCCTGGAGGACGCCGTCGAGACGCTCGGCGATGTCACCGGTGAACTCGGGGAGGCGGAACCGGTTGCGCTTCACGTCGCCGAAGCCCTCGTCGCGCAGGGCGCGCCCGACCGTGTCGACGATCTCGGCCACCGTGTAGGGACGGGCATCGGCGATCCACCACGCGAGGCCGGCGTCGGTGGGGGTGAGCTCGGCGCGCACGATGCCGTCGACGAGGTTGTCGATGTAGACCATCGACCGGCGCTGACCCCCGTCGCCGAAGACGGGGAACCGGCCCGTCCGCACGAGGGTGAAGAACGTGGTCTGGCGGGCGGGTTGGTGCGGCCCGTAGAACCACGGCGGCCGCACCATCACGACGTCGAGCCCACGCTCGGCCGCCTCGAGCACCCGGAGTTCGGCCTCCATCTTCGAGCGCCCGTAACCGAGATAGGGGTGATACGGCTCGTCGTTGCGGAACGTGTCGCGCCGTTCCGGGTTCGTGCCGAACGGGCTGTTCGACGACACGTGCACCATGCGGCGCACACCGCCGGCCGCCGCACCGGCGAGCACGTTGGCGGTTCCGACGTGGTTGACCTGCTCGAACTCGTCGATCGATGCCGGGTGGATGACGCCGGCGGCGTGCACGACGTCGACGGTTCCGGTCAGCCCGGCGAACAGCCGGTCGATCGTGTCGCGCCGGCTGACGTCGCCGACCACGACCTCGACGGTGAGCCCTGCGCCTTCGGTCAGTGCGAGCAACCGCGCCTCGTCGTCGCGGTCGTGGACGAGGAGACGGAGCACGCCGGCCCGGCGTCGCTCGCCGTCGCCGGAGAACGCGGCCACCAGGCCGGTGCCGAGCCAACCGCCGGCACCCGTGATCACCGTCGTCCCCGGCTCCTCGATCATCGCCGGCCGCGACTCATGCCGACCTGCGATCGGCGAAGCGGCGGGCGTTGCGGATCGCGACCGCCATCACCGATGCCTGTGGGTTCACGCCAGGTGCGTCCGGCAGCAGCGAGGCGTCGTTGACATGGACGTTGCGCGCACCGTGCACGGTTCCGAAACTGTCAGCGGCGCAGCGCGCGGTCCGTTCGCCCATCGGCACGGTCGAGCACAGGTGGACCGTCATCACACTCGCCGACGAAGCGGCGAAGGCGGCCGTCATCGCCGCGAGATCGGCACGGTTCCGGATGCTGGGTGCGTCGCGGAACGAGGGATACACCTCGACGGCGTCCGCTTCGAGCATCAGCAGTGCGAGGCGGGCGAGGCCCTGGCCGAGCAGATGCCGGTCGCGTTTGGTGAGACGGTACGTGACGATCGGGTCGCGGAGCCCCGGCACGGCCTGCACCCAGCCACGGCCCTGACTCGTGATCGCCGCGTAGTACACGGCGATCTGCGGCCACGCGGTGATCGCCGCGCCGAACGCCCGCCAGTTGTCACTGAGGGCGAGAGCGATCAGTCCGGGGTGGCTGGCCGATCCGCCGAAGGAGATGTCGGGCGAGAATTCCTTCACCTGGTGCACCGGTACGTCGTCGGGCACGTTCATCTCGGTGTCGAAGCGGGCCGCCAGCTTCACCGTCGGGTGGACCGCCAGGGTGCGGCCGACGCGGTGACGGAACCCGGCCCGTTGGAGGATGGCGGGGGTCTGGATGGCGCCCGCGCACACGAACACATCGCGGAACGCGATCGTGACCGCAGCCGGGAACTCGCCGCGGCGATCGGTCAGCTCGGCGCTGACGGCACGGTCGCCGTCCATCCGCAGGCGATCGAGACGATGCTCGACGAGCAAGCGGGCGCCGGCGCGCTGGGCACGGGGCAGGTACGTGACGGTCATGCTCTGGCGGCGACCGTCGACCGCGTTGCCCCGCTCCGGGTACGCCATCCATCGTGGGATCTCGTCATGCTTCCAGCCGAGCCGTTCGGCACCGAGGCGGAGCTTCTCGCTCGGCGCGGTGTGCTCGCCGGGCACGGGTTGCACGCTGAGTTCTCCTCGACCTCGTCGCAGATCGCCTCGATGTCGTCGGAGGCGAAGTCGTCGATGCCGTATTCGTCGCGCCATCGTTCCAGCGTCTCGGCCGGGGGACGCCGGTAGAGACCGCTGTTCACCTCGGTGCCGCCGCCGGCGCAGCGACCCTCGGTGTAGGCGATCGACGGCAGCCCGAGGGCGACCGTGACGCCGCCGGAGCGGTACTGGCGGTCCATCTGCTCCAACGAGAACGGCACGACGGATCCCTGTTCCACCCACGGGCCTTCCTCGACCACGATCACGTCGAGGCCGGCCTCGGCGAGGATCGCGGCGGTGGTGGCGCCGCCCGCGCCCGAGCCGATGATCAGGACGTCGCAGTCGTACCGGACCGGTGTGGTCACGACGATGCTCCCGAGCTCGTCGTGGCCGGCCATGTCTCCCACACGAACGCGTAGGCGAGCGAACGGATGAGGCGCGGATACTCGGCGAGGAGGGGGAGTGGCTTCGATCCGACGAACGAGATCACCCGGTTGCAGGCCGACGATCCGGCTGATCGCGTCGAGCGTGAAGGCGATGACGACGACGCCGAAGCGGGTGAACGACGGCAGCACCGAGATGCGCCCTTCGATGAACGCGATCGTGGTCGCGCGGCGTTGTGGATCGAGGTCGGGGAGGTCGATCGCGAGCAGCGCGTCGGCGAAGCGCCCCACCGGCGGAGAGATCGACGACGGCAGACGCATGGGGTTCCGAATCGTAGCAATCAGGCCCGTATCGATCAGGTCCGGTCGATCAGGTCAGTGTCGGTGGGTCGACGGTCCGATAGGCACGGCGGCGACGCTTGAGGCTGATCATGTCCTGAACGCCCCAGATCGTGACGAGCCAGAACGCCTCGGCGATGATCGGCAGACCCATCTTCGACGCTCCGGCCACGCGGTCGGTGAAGGAGATCGGCACCTCGACCACGCTCAGACCGGAACGCACCACCCGGTAGGTCATCTCGACCTGGAACCCGTATCCGCTCGCCTGCACACCGTCGAGCCCGATGGCAGCCAACGTGTCGGTCCGGTAGACGCGGAACCCGGCGGTCGCGTCATTGATGGCGAGACCCAGCATGATCGCGACGTAGCGGTTGCCCCAGCGTGACAACCACATGCGCCGGCGGGGCCACCCGGTCACCGTGCCACCCGGGATGTACCGCGACCCGATCACGAGCGCGATGCCCCGATCGGCGAGATCGAGCATCATCGGCAGCACCGAAGGGTCGTGGGAGAGATCCGCGTCGAGCTGCACCACGGCGTCGTACTGCTCGTCGAGCGCGATGCGGAACGCGTGCAGGTAGGCGTCACCGAGACCGTGCTTGGCGTCGCGCTCGATGATGCGCAGGGCGTCGTCGCCCGCGGCGAGTTCGTTCACGATCTTGCGGGTGTCGTCGGACGACGCGTCGTCGACGACCAGCACGTCGGTGGTCGGCAGGACGATCCGCAAGTCGCTGATCAGACGCCCGATGTTGTCGGCCTCGTTGTGGGTCGGCACGACGACGAGCGGACGGATCACGGAATCGCCCCGAACACCGCGTACAACCCGGTGAGCACCGCGATGCCGGCGCCACCGAGCACGAGCGTCATGTCCCACCCGGTGGTGGCCCAGTTGAGCCGGTCGTCCCCATCACCAACACGGTCGCCGGCACCTCGACGGCACGCGACCGTTCCGGCCACCAGGCGGCGACGGCGATGATGAGCGGGAACGCGGTGATCAGGAAGCGCGGGCGGGCCGTGACGGTCTGGGTCATCAGCATCAGGCCGACGACGACCGCGCAGTAGGACGCCAGCACGGGATGCAGCCGCACCTTCCAGGCGCACCAGATCATGGCGACCAGCGCGATCATCGACAGTGCGGTCAGGGCGTCGGTGGGCGATGACAGCGGGTGGATGAAGAAGTCAGCGGTCTTGGAAACGGCGGTGGCGCCGTAGCTCGTCCCCTCCGCCCAGGCCTCGCGCTGCACACGGAACCACGCGCCCCGCTCGCCGGCCGTGTGGTCGACGTACAACTGGAAGAAGATGAACCCGAGCGGTGCCAGGACCACCGCGACGAGCGAACCCCAGGCGCGGGTTCGGCGGATCGCCAGGAAGCTGGCGACCGCGCAGGCCGCCACGAGCGCCACACCGTTGGGCCGCGTGGCGGTGCCGAACATCGCCGCGATGCCGGCGAGCCACCACTTCTCTCGCAGGAGGAACAGGAGACATGCCGCGGCGAGCACGATCAGGGTCGCCTCGGAGTACGTGAACGACAGCACGAAGCTGCCGGGGAACACGGCGAACAACACCATCGCCCGCGATGCGACGCCAACGCCATACAGCTCCCTGGCGAGGAGCCCGACCAACACCACCGCCACGGCGCCGAGCACGACGTTCACCATGATCGCGGCGAGTGTGTCGCCGCCGGGCAACACGACGTCGACGGCACGGGCGAGCCACGGATACACGGGGAAGAACGCCGCTCGTGCTTGGGACTGGCTGTAGGTGATGTTCTGCGGGATCGAGCTCGGATAGCCGTTCCGAATGATGTCGAGATACCAGCGACCGTCCCATGACGTCAGCACCTCGGCGATCGTGTGGGCGGCGCCCGGTACCGGAAGGTCCACTCCTTCGAGCCGGGCGAGCTGCGCGGCTGTCGACCACCATCTGCGACGCGCGCACGCCGGCCGCAGCGATGACACACATCCGCGACACGACGTAGGCGATCAGGCCGACGATCACCGCGCGGTGCCAGTCGGTCAGTCGTCGTGCCGGTGCGTCGGCGGTGGGGGATGGAGCGGTGGTCGTCGGTTCGGTCATCATCGATTCACCAGCGCGACATCGGCAGGATTCGTTGACGCGGACCGAATTTCGGGGCCCGGTGCCCGTGCCGCAACAGGGCACGGATGACGCGGCCGCGCTGGCCGGCGTACGGCGACAGGAGTTCGAGCATGCGTTCGTCGGTGGCGCGGGCCTCGCCGGCGAGGGCGAACCCGACGACGTTCTTGAGGTGGTAGTCGCCGACGGCGACCGCGTCGGGGTCACCCATCGCCGTCGCCAGCACGGTCCCGACGGTCCAGGCACCCACGCCGCGGCAGCAGCCGCAGCTTGCCGGCCGCGACGTGCGGCGGCAGGTCGGCCCATTCCCAGAGCCGGGCGGGATGCCGTGCCAGCTCGACGAGGGGCATCGCCCGCTTGCGCTCGATACCGAGCGGATGGAACCACCACGCCGGGCGGCCCAGGAGGCGATCGGGCGCCGGCGGCAGGAGGAGACCGGGGAACGGGCCGGGCGCCGGATCGCCGAGCTCGACGCACAGACGCCGCCATTGCCGATGGGCCTCGTGGCCCGTGATGCGCTGCTCGACGATCGTCGGCAGCAGCTCGTGGTACAGGTTCGAGCTGGCGCCGATCGCGACGTCACGTGATGCGTGCAGGGCGGCGGTGACCGTCGGCGACCAACCCGCGGTGTCGACGCCGGCCAGACCGGTGTCGTCGCTGCCGAGCATCCGTGGGATGCGCCCGGCGAGCCACTCGCCTCCGCTCCCGTAGGCTGTCGACGTCCCATCTCTCGCGGTTCGGGCCGTGAAGCCCTCCAGCGGACCCGGACCGTTCCCGGACCGTCGGGGGTGAGCGTGGCGTGCAGGAACGTTCCCGAGGCGGTGCGGCCACGGCCGACCGAACGGAGCACCGTGGTGGGATCGGTCCGGCCGTGCCGGAACGGCGCCAGGGTGGCGGCCACGTTGACCGATCGAGTGTCGAACGGCTGGCATCGGGTGTCGAACGGACTGAGTGCGGGCACCGGTGTGGGCAGAGCGACCGCAGGCATCCGGGCGACGGTACCAGCCGCGAATCGTCGCAACGAAGCACCATCAGCAACGATGCAGCCATGTCCGAAGTGGAACGCCACGAACCACGCGCCGGTGTGGTGCAACTGACGCTGAACCGTCCGGATTCGCTGAACGCGATGACCTCCGGACATGGTCGAATCGCTGCACCGCCACCTCGACGAGATCGCCGTCGACCCGGTCGCACGCGTGGTCATCCTCACCGGGGCCGGGCGAGGTTTCTGTTCCGGGCTCGACCTCGGTGGCTACGGAGCGGCGCCGCACACCGATCACCTCGGTCCGACGCAGAGCGGTTTCGCGGTGCAGAAGCACATCGCCACCTTGATCCCGCACCTGCGCTCGCTCCCGCAGCCGGTCATCGCGGCGGTCAACGGTGCGGCCGCCGGCGGGGGATTCGCCCTCGTCCTCGGCTCCGATGTGCGCCTCGCCGCCGAGTCGGCCAAGTTCTCGGCCGCGTTCATCAAGATCGGCTTGTCGGCGTGCGACATCGGCACTTCGTGGTTGCTCCCGAGGCTCGTCGGTGTGGCGCGATCCCAGGAGTTGATGCTCACCGGCCGGGTGTTCGGATCCGACGAGGCGTTGCGTATCGGGCTCGTGATCGAACGTGTCGCCGACGCCGAACTGGCCGATCTCGCGCTCGCCAAGGCCGAACTGATCATGTCCAACACGCCGTTCGGTGTCGCGCTCACCAAGGAGGCGATGTGGACGGCCCTCGAGATCCCGGGCATGCAGGCCGCCATCGACCTGGAGAACCGTCAGCAGATCATGGCCTCGGCCACCGCCGACCACCGTGAGGCGATGAAGGCGTTCCTCGAGAAGCGCCCGCCCGAGTTCCGCAACGCCTGACCGACCCACCAACGCTGCGCCGGTCGGTCGTCAGGCGATGGCGATGTTGGGTCATTGGCGCCCGACAACTACATCGCTCAACTACATCGCTGCGGTCGGCCGCGCATCGCGGTGCGTGCTCAGGCGAGGGTGGTGACGGAGGTGGGGGAGGCGCTGATGGTGACCGCGGTCTCCACCGGATGGTGGCAGGCGACGAAATGGCCGTCGCCCATCGACCGCAGTTGCGGCTCGTCGGTGACGCACAGGCCGTCGGCGTTCGGGCAGCGGGTGTGGAAGCGACATCCCGACGGAGGGTTGACCGGCGACGGCAACTCGCCGACGAGGTCGGCCACCGAGTGATCGGCGTCGGGGTCGGGCTCGGGGATCGACTGCAGCAGGACGTTCGTGTAGGGATGCGCCGGCCGGGCGTACAGGTCGTCGCTCGGCGCCACCTCGCAGAGTTTGCCGAGGTACATCACCGCGACCCGATCGCTGATGTTCTTCACCACTGCCAGGTCGTGGGCGATGAACATCAACGTCAACCCGTACTTGACCTTGAGGTCCTCGAGCAGGTTGAGCACCTGCGCCTGCACGCTCACGTCGAGTGCCGACACCGGCTCGTCGCAGATGATCAACGTCGGATCGAGGACCAGGGCGCGGGCGACCGAGATGCGTTGGCACTGGCCACCCGAGAACTGGTGGGGACGGCTCTCGGCAGCCCGTTGCGGGGTCGATTCCGACCGATTCGAGGATCTCGTCGACGAGCGCTCCCCGTTCCGCCTTCGTGCCGCGTTTCCAGATGTCGAGCGGTTCGAGCACGCTCTCGCGGACGCGTGCGGCGCGGGTTGAGCGACGAGATCGGATCCTGGAAGATCATCTGCACCTTGGTCCGCGCTTCGCGGAGCTCCTTCGGGGACATCGTCGTGAGTTCGCTGACCTTCGAACACGATCGAGCCGGACGTCGGCTTCGGGATCTGCATGATCGCCCGGCCCGTGGTGCTCTTGCCGCAACCGGATTCGCCGACGATGCCGAGGGTCTCGCCTCGGCGAACGTCGAAGCTGATTCCCGACACCGCCTTGACGGTCACGTTGTGGCCGGTCTTGAACTCGACGACCAGGTCCTCGACTCGCAGGACGTTGTCGCCGTCGCGCAGGTGCGCCTTGCCCGTGCCGGCCATCAGGACGCTCCCGCGATCCCGACGGGCACGCCGCCGACCGCGGCGAGCTGCGGCGTCGCGCTCTTCGATACTCCGGCGAGCCGACCGGATACCAGCAGGCGTACAGGTGCTCGGGCACGTCGGCCGGGGTCAGCGGTGGCTCCTCGACGTGGCACTTCTCGCGGGCGTAGGCACAACGAGGTGCGAATCGACAGCCGGCGGCGGATGGACGAGATCGGGCGGTCGGCCCGGGATCGACGTCAAGCGGGTGTGGCTCGGATCGGTCAGTTTCGGGATGCTTTGCATCAACGCCTTGGTGTAGGGCATCTTCATGTTGGCGAACAGCGTGCTGCGTCGGCGCGAGTTCGACGAGCCGTCCGCCGTACATCACCGCGATCTGGTCGGTGTGGCCGGCCACGACGCCGAGGTCGTGGGTGACGAGGACGACCGACATGTTGCGGTCACGGCGTTGCTCACCGATCAGTTCGAGGATCTGGGCCTGCACGGTGACGTCGAGTGCCGTGGTCGGCTCGTCGGCGAACAGGATCGTCGGGCCACAGGCGAGGGCGATCGCGATCATCACGCGTTGGCGCATGCCACCCGACAGCTCGTGCGGGTACTGGTCGAGTCGGCGCTCGGCCTCGGGGATGCGGACGTCGCGCAGCAGTTGGGCCGCGGTGGCGCGGGCGTTGCGCCTGTCCATGTCGAGGTGCAGCTTCAACGGCTCGGTGATCTGCTTGCCGATCTTCATCAACGGATTGAGTGAGTTCAGCGGGTTCTGGAACACCATCGACATCTCGGCGCCCCACAGGTGGCGCATCTGCTTGGCCGGCAGCCCGAGGATCTCCTGACCGGCGAACTTCACCGAGCCCGATGTGACGGCGGTCGACGGGAGCAGACCCATGATCGATCCGGCTCAGCACCGTCTTGCCA
Source organism: Ilumatobacteraceae bacterium (assembly GCA_963829675.1). Classification (GTDB taxonomy): domain Bacteria; phylum Actinomycetota; class Acidimicrobiia; order Acidimicrobiales; family Ilumatobacteraceae; genus Sva-07. The sequence goes on along the minus strand of CAWHJP010000011.1, from coordinate 105,703 downwards.
GAACCGGATTCGCCGACGATGCCGAGCGACTCGCCGCGTTCGAGCGACAGCGACACGCCGTCGACGGCGCGGACGAGACCGCGGTCGGTCCGGAAGTGGGTCTTCAGATCGTCCAGGGCGAGCAGCGGTTCGTCCGGGTGGGTTCTCGACACCCCGAGGTGTTCGGTGACGCGACCGCACCGTCGGACTCGGAAGCGGGCGTCACAGTGCGGTCTCCTTCACGTCGAAGTGGCTGCGGAGCCTGTCGCCGGCGAAGTTCAACGACAGCACGGTCAGGAACAGCATCAGGATCGGGGAGAACGCGATCCACGGAGCGTCCTCGAGGTCGCTGCGCCCGGCTCCGTTCTGGATCAGCTTGCCCCACGTGATGCCTTTCTGGACGGACAACCCGAGGAACGCCAGGCCGCCCTCGGCGACGATCGCCACCGCCACCGCGAGGAACGCGAAGGCGCTCATCGGGATCACCACGTTCGGCAACAGCTCGCGCACGATGATGCGCGGGTGCTTGGCACCGAGTGTGCGTGCCGCGAGCACGAACTCGCGGTCGGCGAACGCGATGCGTCGTCGCCCGCGAGACCATGCCGACCGAGGGGATCGCCAGGATACCGAACGTGAACGCGATCGTGACCAGGGTCCGATTCAGGAGGGAGGTGATCAGGATGAGCAGCATCAACGCCGGAAACGACAGGACGACGACGAAGTACGCCGTGATCGCGGAATTCGCACTTGCCGCGGAAATAGCCGGCGATCATCCCGAGCGTTCCGCCGACCAGCATGCCGAGCGCGATCGAGGCGAAGCCGACGGTGAGCGAGATGCGCGCGCCCCAGATCGTGCGGCTGAACATGTCGCGCGACAACTGGTCCGTGCCGAACCAGAACTCCCGCGAGGGCGCATACGGCGGACGCTCACCGGCGACGACGAACGACTTCTCGGGATCCTTGAGCGGGAGCCACGGCGCGAGGATGCGCGGCCAGGACGATGACGACGAGCCAGGCGACCGCCAGCCAGAACCCGAAACCGAGCCGGCGCTTCTTCGCCGTCACGTCGGGCGCCGGCGTGCCGGCCGAACTCAGCCATCAGGTTTCCTGGTCGTGCTCCATGTGAACGGTCATGTCGGACATCGGGACTACCTCCTGACCCGCGGGTCGATCAAGCGAGTACACGAGTTCGACGACGAGGTTGACGACGATGTACGCCGCACACCGATCATCACGATCGCCAGCACGACCGGGAAGTCCTCGCGGAGCACGGCTTCGACAGCGCCCGACCGAGACCGGGGATGAGGAAGATGTTCTCGATGATGAGCGCTCCGCCGATGAGCGCGCCGGTGGTGAGCGCGAACACGGTGACGAACGAGAACAGCGAGGGCCGCAGTGCGTGTTTGAAGAGCACCGATCGGCGCGACACTCCCTTGGCCCGCGCCGTCAGGATGAAGTCCTCCTGCAGCGTGCGTGATGAGGTCGGTGCGCAGCAGGCGCTGATACACCGCCGCCGCCGGAAGCGCCAGCGCGAACGCCGGCAGCACAGTTGGTGGAACCGTGAGGGCAGCGGATCGCCCGCCTCGTACACGAGCGGGAAGCAGTCGAACCTGATCGCGAGGAGGTACGAGATGATGAATCGCCAACGCGTAAGTTCGGGACGGAGATGAGCCAGAACGCGCCGACCGTCGACACCTTGTCGGTCTTCGAGTTCGCCCTCGACGCCGCAACAGAGCGCCCACGGGATCGACCATGACGCAGCGCCATGGTCTGGGCCATGACCAACAGCGACAGGGTCGCGGGATGCGCTCGACGATCAGGTCGCGGACGGGTGGCTGCCCGTCCTCGCTGAACTGCACGCCGAAATCTCCCTGCACGAACGCCCCCAACCAGAGCGCATAGCGAACGGGCAGCGGATCGTCGAGGTTGTACTCCTCCTTGACCGCCTCGATCTTCGCCAGGCTCTCCGGGTTGTCAACATCCCCGGCCGTCGGGCCGAGGATGTTGAACAACGGATCACCCAGGAGATTCATTGCGCCGAAGGCCAGCATGCTGACCACCAGCAGGAGCACCATCGCTCCCGCGATCTCGTGTGGCCCAATATCTCATGGTGTTCGGGATTCCTCCGGTTGTCTTACTCGGAGATCCAGATGGACGAGAACCAGTTGCGTCCGTTGGAGACGCAACGCAGCGGCACATCCTCGGGCGACACGCGGTCGCACACGCCGTGGACGTCCTCGGCGAACGCGTTCGACCACAGCGTGTGGGCGAAGAAGATGTACAGGTAGTCGTCGTGCAGCTTCTGCTCGATCTGCTTGTACAGGTCGATCCGGACGGCCTCGTCCTCGGTGGCCTGGGCCTCCAGCAGCAGCGCGTCACGTGACTCGTCGCAGAACTTCGGCCAGTTCAACGAGATGCCTCCGACGGTGCGGCACAGGAGCCACACGTTGTCGAGCGCAGGATCCTCGGCACCGAACTGACGCCACAACACGACGTTGTACTGGCCGAGCGCGGCCTCCTGGATGTGCTCGTCCTGCGGGATCGTCTGCACGGTCACGTTGAACGACTCGCCCCAACCCTGGATCAGGAGATCAGACGTCTGGTCGAGCACGACGGAGCCGGCGGGATACTGGAGCTCCATGTTGATCTTGCCGTCCGAGCAGTTGTCCGGGAACTCGCCGCAGTACTCGTCGGAGAGCACCTTCGCGGCCGCCGGGTCGTCCATCTGCATGGTGACGTCCGGGTTGTAGTACTTGCTCTCGGGGATGAACCGCTGCGTCGCGGGGCGCAACACGCCGAGCCCGATGAGGTTGAGGTAGTTCTCCTCCGGGGTGGCGAGGGTGAGCGCCTCGCGGGCACGGATGTCGTCGAACGGCGGCGAGCCCGAGTTGATCATGGCGAAGCTCTCTTCGGCCGTCTCGTCCTTGACCTGCTGGATGCTGGGGTCCTCGTCGAGCTTCAGGATGGCGCCCGGATCGGAGGTCTGCAGGGCGTTGATGTCGCCCTCGAGCAGCAGCTCGGCGCGGGTGTCGGCGTCGGGCACCGGCACGAACTCGACGGCGTCGAGGTAGACCTCGCCGTTCCACCAGGCGTCGTTGCGGACGAACCGGGTGACCGAGTCGGGCGAGCGGCTGTCGAACACGAACGGTCCGGTGCCGACCGGCTTCTGGTTGAGGGTCGGATCGTCGAGCGCCGCGGCGATCCACGTCGGCGACGACACGTAGCCGAGCTGGCCGGTGAGCGCGCCGGGGAAGAACGCGTTCGGCTCGAGCAGGTTGAACTGCGCGGTGAAGTCGTCGATCCGGTCGACGGCGCCGGTCTCGGGGTAGAACGGCTTCACGGCGAGGCCGACGAGCGGGTCCTGCCGTTGGGTCTCGAAGCTCGAGATGATCGCGTCGATCGTCAATGGGGTGCCGTCGTGGAACGTGATGCCCTCACGAATCTTCAGCACCCACGTTCGCGAAGTCGCCGTCGAGGGGCTCGACCGACTCGGCGAGGTACGGAACGGCCTTGCCGTCGACGTCCCAGGCGGTCAAGGTGTCGAACACGGCGTTCGCCATCATCAGGCCGGGCGCCGACAGGGCGGACGACGTGGGGTTGAGGCCGTCGACGTCCGCTTCCAGGCCGTAGCGGAGCGTCCCACCCGGCACGGGGTCACCGACATCGGTGTTCATGCCGATTTGGATCTCGCCTTCCTGGATTTCGCTGTCGTCCGGCGCTTCGGTGCCAGCCGGCGCCTCGGTGCCGTCCGGCGCTTCGGTGCCTTCCGGCGCGTCGGACGTGGCGGTGGCGTCCGACGTGTCGACGACCTCGGTGTCCGCGGTCGTGCCGGCGGTCGTGTCTTCGCTCGCGTCGTCGTCGCTGCCGCCGCACGCCGCGGCGATCAGCGAGAAGCTCACAAGCGCAGCGAGCCCGTATTTGGCCGCTCGCCGGGATGGTCGTGTTCGCATCTGTACTCCCCCAGAATGGATTCTTGCTGAGTGCGTGACTGGCGTCACGCTGCGCGGGACCTTAGTCCTCGAGTGCTTCACGGCGTAAGCGGGACGGAAATTCTTGGTGCAATCCTGGTGTCGACGGGACGACACGCATCCGCGAGGTGGATCGAGTTGGCCCGTCGGCACACTGGATGATCATGACCCGACACGACACGTGCCGTGACGGAGGGCTCGTCGAGCCGCATCCGAGCCGGCTGGCGACGGGCCATCCGCGGCGGGTCGAGATCATGCGTCGTCACGCCGACGCGGTCGCCGCGGGCGTCCCGGTGTACGCCGACCCGACGAGCGGGTTGTCGGTCTTCACCGCCACCTTCCTCGCCGCGCGGGGCTGGTGTTGCGACAGCGGCTGCCGCCACTGTCCGTTCACGGTCGGCTGAGGGCCGCGTCCCTCGCCGGTCTGTTTCGAACCGGTGAACGCTGCGAGCCTGGCCACGGACGTCGATTGACGTTTTGTACAGTCGCGGCTGATGTCGTTGCTGTTGCCCACGTCGCTCGACGAAGCCGTCGGCATGCTCGCAGAGCATCCCGACGCACTTGTGCTCGCCGGTGGGACCGACCTGATGGTCGAGATCAACGACGGCCACCGCCGCCCCGACGACGTCGTGATCGCGGTCAACCGGGTGCCCGAACTCCGGTCGTGGCGACACGATCCTGCCGCCGCCACGCTGACGATCGGGGCGGCGATCACGTACACCGAGTTGCTGGGTGAACCGCTGGCGCTGTTCTCGCCGGCGCTCGCCGAGGCCTCGCGAACGGTCGGTTCGCCGCAGATCCGCAACGCCGGCACGCTCGCCGGCAACCTCGGGACGTGTTCGCCCGCTGGCGACGCGCTTCCGGTGCTCGCCGCGCTCGATGCGACCGTCACGCTGGTGTCGGCGGCCGGTGCTCGCACGATGCCCGTCCGGGAGTTCATGGTCGGTGTGAAGCGCACGGCGATCGAGCCGGGGGAGTTGATCGTCGAGATCACCGTGCCGACCGCCCGCGGCTGGCAGGGCTACGCCAAGGTCGGCGTGCGCAACGCCATGGTCATCGCCGTCGCCAGCGCCTGTCTCGTGGTCGACGAACGCGAGCAGCGGATCGCGCTCGCCCTCGGGTCGGTCGGCCCCACGATCATCCGGTGCGACGAGGCCGAGGCCCGGCTCGGCACCGCGCTCGACTGGGCGACGATGACGGCCGCCGACGACGATCTCGTCGCGTTCGGGCAGCTGGCCGCGGCCGCCGCCCGCCCGATCACCGACCACCGCTCGAGCGCCGAGTACCGCCGCCACGCGGTCGGGGTGCTGGCGACGCGCCTGGCCCGGCGCGCGGTGGCCGGCGGCCGGCGATCGACGGCGGCAGCATGACGAACTCCGGCACGACGAATCCCGGCACGACGCACCGATCTCGTCGATCACTTCGTGCTCCACGTCAACGGCGTCGACCGGGACGTCCACGATTCGTGGCTCGGTGAGAGCCTGCTCGACGTGCTGCGCGATCGGCTCGGGTTGGCCGGCACGAAGGGCGCGTGCGAGCAGGGCGAGTGTGGGTCGTGCAGCGTCCTCGTCGACGAAGTGCTCGTGTGCTCGTGCCTCGTGATGGCGGCCTCCGTGGTCGGCCAACCCGTCGTCACGGTCGAAGGCGTCGCCCCGGCGGGCTCGCCGTCCGACGTCCAGCAGGCCTTCGTCGACGCCGGTGCCGTGCAGTGCGGGTTCTGCACGCCCGGTCTGATCGTCGCCGTCCACGACCTCGTCGATCGCGATCCGGCACCGACCGAAGCCGTGATCCGCGAGCAGCTCGCCGGCAACGTCTGCCGCTGCACGGGGTACGGGCGGATCATCGAGGCGGTCCAACGGGTCAGCGTCGCCCGCGCCCCCTCCCGTGGGGGTCGTCGTCGTGACCACGATCGAACGGCCCGACCTCGCCGCCCCGATCACCGATCCCGACGGACGACCCGGCACGATCGGCACGTCGCCCACCCGACCCGACGGCATCGCCAAGGTGCAGGGCACGTTCGCCTTCTCGTCGGACATCTCCGCCGAGGGCTGTCTGTGGGGAGCGACGTTGCGGTCGCCGCATCCGTACGCGTGGATCCGGTCGATCGACGTGTCGGCGGCGTGGAGGATCGCCGGCGTCGAGGCGGTCGTCACGGCCGACGACGTGCCCGGCAAGATGTTCTACGGGCTGATCAGCCAGGACCAGCCCGTGTTCGCGTCCGACGTCGTGCGCTACGTGGGCGAGCCGGTCGCCGCGGTGGCCGCCGACCACCCGGAGACCTGCCGGCGCGCCCTCGCGGCGATCGTGGTCGACTACGAGTTGCTCGATCCGCTGCTCGACCCTGAGGCCGCGATCGACGGGAGTCATCCGCCGATCCATCCCGAACGGGAACCTCATCCGTCACCAGCGCATCGTGTGCGGCGACCAGAGCGTGGTCGGCGACGTCGTCGTCGAGGGCACCTACGAGATCGGCATGCAGGACCAGGCGTTCCTCGGGCTCGAGGCGGCGCTCGCCGTGCCCGATCCCGGCGGCAAGGGCGTCGAGCTCCACGTCGCCACCCAGTGGCTCCACGAGGACCGCCACCAGATCGCCGCCTGCCTCGGCCTGCCCGACGAGGCCGTCCGGCTCGTGCTCGGCGGCGTCGGCGGCGCGTTCGGGGCCCGCGAGGACATCAGCCTGCAGGTCCACACGTGTCTGCTCGCGCTGCGGCTCGGGCGGCCGGTGCGCATCGCCTACAGCCGCGGCGAGAGCTTCCTCGGCCACGTCCACCGCCACCCGGCGACGATCTGGATGCGCCACCACGCCACGACCGAGGGCGAGATCGTCAAGATCGAGGCGCGCATGGTGTTCGACGGCGGGGCGTACGCCTCCACGTCGTCGGCGGTACTGATCAACGGCATCACCCACACCCAGGGCCCGTACCGCTGCGCCAACGCCGTCGTCGACGGGTACGCCGTGCGGACGAACCACCTGCCGTGTGGGGCGATGCGGGGTTTCGGGGTCGTGCAGGCGTGCTTCGCCCACGAATCGCAGATGGACCGGCTGGCCGCCGCCTGCGGGCTCGATCCGGTCGAGATCCGCCTGCGCAACGCGATGCGGACCGGGCGATCGCTTGATCACCGGTCAGCAGGTGGTGAACGTGGCGCCTGTCGAGCGGTGCATCCTCGACACCGCGGCGCTGCCGATGCCCGGTCCGGCCGACGACCACGTCATGGCGCTGCCGGGTGGCGCGGGACGCACGGCCGATCCCGGCGACATCGTGCGCGGCGTCGGTTGGGGCGTGGCGATCAAGAACCTCATGTACTCCGAGGGGTTCGACGACTACTCGACCGCACGGTGCCGACTCGCCGACGGCGTGGCCACGCTGAAGTTCGCGACGTCCGAGGTCGGTCAGGGATTCGTCACGATCGCCGGGCAGATCGCCCGGTCGATCCTCGGCGTCGACGAGGTCGTGCTCGACCGGATCGACACGCAGGTCGGCTCCGCCGGGTCGACGTCGGCGTCCCGGCAGACGTGGATGAGCGGGGGAGCGGTCGACGCGGCCTGCCGTGCGGTGCGCGAGCGGTTGTTCGAGGCGGTGGCGGCGGCGAACGGCCTCGACGCGCTGCGACTCGCCGTCGAGGGCACCGACGTGATCGACGTCGTGTCCGGCTGGCGACAGCCCGTCGCCGAGGCGACCGCCGGCCTCGAGCTCGACGAGACGGTCGAGTACCGGCATCCGCCCACCGAGGACCTCGACGAGAACGGCCAGGGCAACTGCCACACGGCGTTCGCGTTCGTCGCCCATCGGGCCGTCGTCGACGTCGATCCGCAGCTCGGCCTGGTGAAGGTCGTGCAGGTGGCGACGGCGCAGGACGTGGGGCGGGCGCTGAACCCGCTGTCGGTCACCGGCCAGATCGAGGGCGGCATCGCCCAGGGCCTCGGCCTCGCCGTGATGGAGGAGATCATCCAGATCGACGGCGTGATCCGCAACGGCAACTTCACCGACTACCTCCTGCCGACGTTCCTCGACATGCCCGAGGTCGTGCAGACGCTGATCGAGATCCCCGATCCGCACGCGCCGCTCGGAGCGAAGGGTGTCGGCGAGCCGCCGTGCATCTCGTCGACACCGGCCATCGTGGCGGCCATCCGTGACGCCCTCCGCCAGGTCGACGGCGTCGGCAAGCCCCTCACCCGCGTCCCCGTCCGCCCCAGCGACATCTGCCTGTGCCCTCCCCGAGCGAGGCGATGGCGATGTCGGGGCGATAGCGCCCCCAACTCCATCGCCCGGATCGGCCGTATTACGAGCTGATGGCGATTTCGGGCAATCGGCCCCCACGAACTACCTCGCCTGCCGGTTTGGGAGGACTGGGGTAGGTGCGAACGAGCGTCACCGCAATGTCCGACGAGCGGGAGATCATGACGTGGGAGGTGTTCGGGTCCGCCTCCCGGGCGCTGGCGCAGGCGGTGGCCGACGACGGGTACGAGCCCGACATGGTGCTGGCGATCGCCCGCGGTGGGCTGCTGATCGGCGGGGCGATCGGCTACGCCCTGTCGGTGAAGAACGTGTACACGATGAACGTCGAGTTCTACACCGGCGTCGACGAGCGTCTCGAGGTGCCGCGCATCCTGCCGCCGGCGCCCGACTTCGTCGACGTGTCTGACGCCAAGATCCTGATCGTCGACGACGTGGCCGACACGGGGCACACGCTTCGTTCGGTGCACGACTTCTGCGAGGGCAAGGTCGCCGAGGTCCGCACCGGCGTGCTGTACGAGAAGTCGCACTCCGTCGTGAAGTGCGACTACATCTGGAAGCGCACCGACCAGTGGATCAACTTCCCGTGGAGCGACAAGGAACCGGTCGCCAAGCGGGACTGGTCCGTCAAGGACGCCTGATCGCCGCCACTGCTCCGGTTCGCCGGCCGGTGCTGACAGATACGTGCCGCCGAGATCAGGACCGCGATCAGTGGCTGAAGGCCTGGACCTGGGCCCGCTTGAGGCGTTCGGCGAGGAGTTTCGGTGGGACGACACCGAGGAGACGGTCGTCGGACCACACGGTCACGATCGGGCGCAACGGGTTGATCCGATGGAGCACGTCGGACAGCGCCTCGTCGGGTGTGGCCCGGGCGAGCTGGTTGAACGGCACCATCAGATTGGTCAGCATGATCATCGCCCGCCGCTCGGACGGCACGGCCCACAACTGATCCTCGAGCACGAGGCCGTCGAGCTCGCCGTCGTCGCCCACCACGGCAACGGCGCCGGCGTTGCCGAGGCGCTGACGCTGCCAGATCATCGAGTCGGCGTCCATGTCGGTGCCCGCGTGAGCGACACCGAACCACGTGAGGTCGCCGACGGTCACCCCGTCGAGCTGCTCGGCCACGGACGAACCCATGATCTCGGCGCGGGCGTTCATCGCGATGAACAGGCCGGTCAGGCCGATGAAGATGCCCGGCATGCCGTTGAGCATCAGGGCCAGGCCGATGCCGGCCATCGCCCATCCGAGCACCCGTCCCGCCTGGCCGGCGTCGCGCGCCGCCTGGTACTTGTTGCCCGTGCGACCCCAGCGCCACGCCCGCAGCACGCGTCCACCGTCGAGCGGCGCACCCGGGAGCATGTTGAACACGGCGAGCAGGACGTTGACGAGACCGACCCAGCCGAGCACGACCGAGTCGAAGGCGAATCCGGCACCGAGCGCGAGCACGCCGATCAGCAGGCTCATCGCCGGCCCGGCGACGGCGATCAGGCCGTCGGCACGCGGCGTGGGCGGTTCCCGGTCGAGCGACGCGACGCCGCCCAGCAGCCACAGGTCGATCGACTCGGTCTGGACGCCGTACCGGCGGGCGACGAGGGCATGGCCGAACTCGTGGGCGAGAATCGAGGCGAAGAAGGCCACGGTGGCGACGATGCCACCGGCGAGGCCGAGGCTGCCGGCGAGCGTCGTGGCGAACAGCATCACGATCAGCGCCATGCTCCAGTGCGCGCGCACGGGGATTCCGGCGTAGCGACCGAGTCTCAACGACCCACCGTTCATGCCCACGTCAACGCCCCACGACCCCGAAAAATGCCCCGATGCGTGCGCTCAGCGGACGAATCGGGGCATTTTCGGTCGAGGGTCGGCTCAACGTCGGCGCGCAGTCGACCATCAGGAGCGTTGTTCGAGGATGACGGTGGCGCAGTTCCGGCCGCTCGCGCCCCACACACCGGCGCCGGGGAAGGTCGCCGCGCCGGTGAGATAGAGACCCTCGACGGCGGTCTCGTAGTTCGTCAGTTCGGGGTTGGTGTTGCGGAAGGCGGCGAGCGGGCCGCCGGCGAAGCTCGTGGCGTGGCCGGCCGGGAGGTGGAAGTCGCGTTCGTACACGTCCGGTGTCATCGCCCGCCAATCGACGATCGAGTCGAGGAAGCCAGGCTCGAGCAACTCCGACACCACTTCCAGCCAGCGCCACGGTTCGGGCGAATCCGCCCAGCCACCCACGACGGAGAACGGGGTGAACAGGGCTTCGAGGCTGAACACGTGACGGCCGGCGGGCGCCATCGTCGGGTCGAGCAGGCTCGGGACGTTCACCAGCATGCCCGGCCGGTCGAGCACCCGGCCCTCGGCCATCAGGGTCGCTCCGCGGTCGATGTCCGCCAGGCCGGGAGCGATCATCGTGGTCGGCCCGAGCGTGCGGTCGGAGCCGCGGAGTCGCGGGACCTCATCGACGATCACGTCGAGCTTCGATTCGTACCCTTCGGCGTGCGGGACGTCCGTTCCACCGCCGGACGAGATCGCGGGCGGTCGTGGGCGGGTTCTTCAGCCACCGCAGGAACGTGTCGTGCGGGTTGCACGCGGACACGACGATCGGTGCGTCGATCTCGGTGCCGTCGACCAACCCGACCCCGCGTACCCGGCCGCCCTCGCAGCGGATCGAGTCGACGACGCTCTTCGTCCGCACCTCGCCGCCGGCAGCCTCGAACGCCGATCGCAGGGCGCGCGGCACCTCTCCGCTGCCGCCGATCGGCCGCCCGGCCGTGGCCACGTGACGCATCCCGGTACCGAGCGCGCCGAGGCCCGTCCTCGGCGTCTCCGGTGAGATCCCCCACACCATCGGACCGGACATCGCCGCGGGACCGGTGATGGCGTCGTCGTCGAAGAACGACCGGAGCACGTCGGCAGTCGATCGGCGTGACCACCGCAGCAGCGTGGGTGTCCCGGCGAGACGGCGGCGGAGGGCGAGCGCCGTCAGGCCGCGCACCGACGGCGGTTCCGAGGCGGCCTCGAAGATCATGCGGATCGCCGGCATCGCGGCGCGGGCGTACCGGCGGTAGGCCTCGGCCTGGCCCGGCAGCACTTCGGCGATCGACGCGACCGTCTCGTCGAGGTCGTGATGATGCGACCAGGCGACTCCGTCGCCGGCGGTCGCCCACGTCATGTTGTGCTGCGCCGGATCGAGGTCGAAGTAGCGCAGGCCGTGGGCGGCGAGGTCGAGTTCCGCCATCACCGGCGTGGTCCGGAACGTGAGATGGTCGCAGCTGCAGATGTTCACCGTGGCCCCGGCGAACTGTTCGCTGGCTGCTGTACCCCCGACGTCGGCCCGGGCCTCGAGTACGACCGTGCGGAGGCCGGCGCGGGCGAGATAGGCCGCGGTGACGAGGCCGTTGTGGCCGCCGCCGATCACGATGGCGTCGAAGTCGTCGCCCGCCCGGGCGGCCGCCCCGGTACCTGCCCCAGTGCTGGTTCGTGTCGCCGTCATGACCTGCCCGTTTGCATCGGTCACAGTCTCTCGCGGTCTGCTGCCCACGGCCTAGCGTGGCGGTGTGTCATCCCCATCACGTCGACTCGACGAACTCCGGGCGCCCGACATCGCCCGAGTCCTCGACGACCGGAGCATCCTCGTCCAGCCGCTCGGGGCGATCGAACAGCACGGCCCACACCTCCCGTTCAACACCGACCTGCTGATCGCCGAGCGCGTGGCGACGGCAGCGGTGGAGCGGGTCGGCGAGGAGCTCGGGGCGTGGCTGCTCCCTCCGCTCGCCTACACGAAGTCGAACGAGCACGCTTGGTCGGCCGGCACGATCTGGCTGTCGGCCACCACCTTGTTGTCGGTGCTCGACGACATCGGTCGGTGCGTGGCGATGACGCCGGCTCGCAAGCTCGTGTTCATGAACGGCCACGGGGGCAACTCCGCACTCGTCGGCGTCGCCAACCGGGAGCTGCGCCTGCATCACGGTCTGATGACGTTCCTCGCCCACCCAGGGGTGCCGCCGGACCAGGGCGGCCACTCACCGGAGGCCGAGTCGGGCATGGGGATCCACGGCGGGACCGAGGAGACGTCGCTCATGCTCCACCTCGCACCCGACCTGGTCGACATGTCGGTCGCCACCCGCAACGTCCCCGAACAGCTCGCGACGAACCGCTACGTCCGATTCGGCGGCAGCGTCGGCTTCGGATGGCTGTCGAGCGATTTCGGGCCGGACGGCCACATCGGCGACCCCACGACGGCCACCGCCGAACGGGGCGAGGAACTCTTCTGCGCCGCGGTCGACGCATTCTGCGCCGCACTTGCCGAGATCGCCGAGTTCGAACTGCCCGTGAATCGGGCATGACTCCCGCCGACGTGCGAATCGACATCGACCGCCTGCTCGGGCGGATCTCCGAACTGGGTGAGATCGGCCGGATCGACGGGCCGGCGGGGGAGTGGGGCAATGCCAGGCTCGCTCTGACCGACGACGATCGCCGCGGACAGCGAGTTGGTGGTGTCGTGGATGCGGGACCTGGGGCTGAGCGTGGCCGTCGACGCGATCGGCAACGTGTTCGCCACCCGCCCGGGAACCGATCCGCAGGCCGCACCGGTGATGACCGGCTCGCACATCGACACCGTTCGCACCGGCGGTCGCTACGACGGCAACCTCGGCGTGCTGGCCGGGTTGGAAGTGGCGGAGACGCTGGAGCAGCACGGCATCGTCACCGAGCGACCGTTCGTCGTGGCGTTCTTCACCGACGAGGAGGGCGCGCGATTCCCGCCCGACATGTTGGGCAGCCTCGTGTTCGCCGGCGGGATGCCGCTCGAAGTGGCGCTCGACGTCACCGCGGTCGACGACGGCGCCCGACTCGGCGACGAACTCGAACGCATCGGCTTCGCCGGTCCCTTGCCGTGCCCGACGGCCGTACCGCCGCACCGATTCGTCGAACTGCACATCGAACAGGGCCCGATCCTCGAAGCCGAAGGGGTCGACATCGGCGTCGTCGAAGGGGTGCAGGGCATCTCGTGGACCGAATACACCCTGCGCGGTCAGTCGGCCCATGCCGGCACGACGCCGATGCGTCTCCGTCGTGATCCCGGGCTCGTCGCCGCCCAGATCGTCGCTTTCGTGCGCGAGTTGACCGCCGAGATCGGGGGCGCGCAGGTCGGCACCGTGGGGCGGATCGAGGTCCAACCCAACCTGGTGAACGTCGTTCCGTCGACCGCGTCGGTCACGGTCGACCTCCGCAACACCGAGGAATCCCAGTTGGCCGACGCAGAACGGCGCTTGGACGACTTCGTCGAGCGGGCGGCAGCAGCCGAAGGGGTCACCGTCGAACGCCGCTCACTCGCCCGATTCGAGCCGGTCGATTTCGATCCGAACATGGTCGACGCGGTCGAGGCGACCGCCCATAGACTTGGCCACTCCACGCGCCGAATGCCGAGTGGCGCAGGACATGACGCACAGATGTTGGCACGGCTCTGTCCGACCGCCATGATCTTCACGCCGAGTGTCGCTGGGCTGAGCCACAACATCGCGGAGTACACCGAAGCGTCCGACCTCGAGACGGGCGCCAACGTACTGCTCCACGTTGTGCTCGACCAACTCGGCGCAACCGAAGAACCCGACAGACCCCCCAAACACTGACCCTGCCGATGCCCCCCCGCACCCCACCGTCTGATGCCACCGACCGGCCGAACCTCGCGTTCCTGGCCGCGGGCGGGCTCATCGTGGTCGTGCTCGGCCTCGGCTTGCTCAGTGCGGGGGCCGGCGGTTCCTCGCCCGAGGCGCTCGGTCCGGACAACGCGCAGACGACGACCGTCCTGGTCGATCCGGCCGCGCCCACTACCACGATCGCCGCGACGACGACGGTTCCGACCGTGGCGCCGCTCGCCGCCACGCTCGTGAAGGGCGCCAACGGCGACGACGTGGTCCGCCTCCAGCAGCGCCTGGCCGATCTCGGGTTCCAGCCGGGTCCGGTCGATGGCCAGTTCGGCACCGGCACCCAGCAGGCGGTCTGGGCCTTCAAGAAGCTCGTCGGCAACGTCAACTGGAAGGATTTTGCCGCATCCGGTGACCAGACTTCGGTGCCCGAAGCGCTGTGGCAGCAGATGAACGATCCGGCGTTCGCGATCGCCCCACGACGACCGAACACCGGCAACCACGTCGAGATCTACCTGCCGTTGCAGGTGTTGGCGTTGTTCGACGCCAACAACCAGCCGATCTTCGTCACGCACATCTCGACCGGCGAACTCAATCCCGATGGCACCGATGCGACGTTCTGTGAGGAGGCCGAGTACACGACCGACATTCGCGGCAACCCCCTCGAGGAGCCCGAGACGAAGGCGATCTGTGCCGAGGCGAAGACGCCGCCCGGTGTGTTCCGCCTGAAGCGGTTCGAGGACGGTCAGCACGTCAGTCCGCTCGGGTCCATGAAGAACCCCTGGTACTTCAACTACGGCATCGCCATCCACGGGGCCCAGAACGTGCCCGACCACCCGGCATCACACGGCTGCGTGCGCATGAGCAACAGCCTGGCCGATGTGTTCCCGACGTTGGTCGAGAAGGGCAACGCGGTCTACGTGTGGGGCTACGACGGCCGCGAACCCGAGGGGTACACGGAGGACGAGTCCCTGCCGTCGTTCAACCGACGCGATCCGAACGCGACGACGACCACCACGACGACCACGACGATCCCGACGACGACCCTCGCGCCGACCACCACGGTCGCGCCGACCACTGCGGCACCGACTACTGCCGCACCGACGACCGCTGCGCCGACGACGGCCGCACCGACGACGGCCGTCCCCACCACCGTCGCCCCTGCCACGACGGTCGCGCCGGCGCCCTGACCCCGCCCGTTTCGCCTCGGCACTGGCTCGCCGTTGCGATGAGCGAGCGGTCCACCCCTCGGTCCATTCGCTCATCGCTGGAATCAGCCCACTCGTGCGATGAGCGAGCGGCCCAGCCCTCGGTCCGTTCGCTCATCGCAGAGGTCTGGGACGCGCTGAGGGGGCGCCCCGTGTGGAGCGCCCCCTCAGTGGTGTTCGGTGGTTCAGTTGTGCGACGTGGCGCCGATCAGAGACCGATGCTCGGGTCGATGAACTGGTTGGTGACGATGTCGTCAGCCGTCACGCCGTCCTTCGGGGTGGCGCCCTGGGCGGTGTAGATCGGCACGGCGAGCTCGATCAGCGCATTCACGCGATCGAGATCGAAGTTGCCGACCGTGTCGTCGGGGCCGTTGGCGACGAGGCCGTCGGCCTTGATGGTCTCGACGCCATAGTTCGCCGTGCCCTCGCTGTAGGTCCAGCCGAAGTCCTCACCGAATCCGGCGACGGCATCGAGGATGATGGCGTTCGTGCGGGCAGGATCGTTGATGTAGTCGACGCTCGCCTGCTGGATGATCGGCACCAGCTTGGTGAAGCAGGCGCTGAGCGCTTCGATGTTCTCCGGCTTCGTGGCGATCGACTCGGCGTAGTTCTCCCAGCCGACGTCGTTGATGTACTCGTACTCGACGGGCTTGCCCCAGTCGGCCAGCTCGTTCTCGTACAGGTACGGCTCGGCGGAGCCGAAGCCCTGCTGTGCCGCGCTGCCCTCGTCGGCGATGAACAGGCTCGGGTCACCGCTGTAGGAGCCGTCGACCTGGTCGGCCGACAGGATGCCCGAACCGGTGAAGAAGTCCATGTACGCCGCGCCGCCGAAGTAGCGGACCTTGACACCCTCGGTGCCGAGGTCGGCGATGCCGGTGACGTCCGGATAGGTCTCGGGATCCCACATGATCATCTGCGGGTTCTTCTCGAAGCCGGACTCGATGGCCACGGTCGGGAAGTCGCCGGAGAACTGGATCGCCTCGTCGGTGTAGACGTAGCCGAGGGTCACGGAGTCGTCGGCGTACATGATCTGGGTGACGGGCGAGAAGTTCTGCGCCGCACCGCCGGAGCGGATCTGGATCTGCACGCCGGTGTCGTTGCCGCCGGCGTCGATCAGCGGGCCGGTGACGTAGGCCTTGCCGGCATCGATCTCGTAGCCCTCGCCGACCATCTGGTACAGGAAGCCGTGCTCGGCCTCGGGCATCCAGTCGGTCTGGATGACGACCGTCTCGGGGCAGTCGCCGGCGAGGCTCACGCCCTCGCCGCTTGCCTCGGTGCCGGCCGTGGTGTCCGCCGTCGTGTCGGCGGTGGTCTCGGCCGTGCGTCCGCGTGGTGTCCGCCGGCGTTTCGGCAGTGCTGCCGCCGTCGTGTCGGCGGGTGCGTCGGTCGTGGTGGAGTCGTCGCTGTCGCTGCCGCACGCGGCGACCGCGAGTGACGCCGCGAGGGCGAGTCCGAGCAGCGAAGCGCTGCGTTGCTTGTTCATGTTTGCTCCTTGTGGGGGGTTCACGCTGGGTGGAGTCGGGGAGTTCGGAGAACTCCGGTTGATGGGGGAGGAGGGCTCGTCACGCACCGGATTCGTCGTACCAGCGGCCGATGACGAGCTTGCGAAGGAGGCCGAAGAAGAAGAACACCACGATCCCGAGGACGACGGCCACGATCAGGGCGCCGTACAGCTGGGGGAAGCGCGACTTCTGGCGGAAGAGTTCCGCGACCACGCCGATGCCGGGCTTCTGCCCGGAACGGAAGAACTGCTCACCGACGATGGCGCCGATCACGCTGAGGCCGGCCGAGATCCGGAACCCGACGAAGATCGACGGCAGGGCGGCGGGGAACTGCAGTTTGGTCAGCCGGGTCCAGCGACCAGCGCCACGCAGGGTGAACAGCTCGTGCATCGAGATGTCGACCGAGGTGAGGCCGAACAGGGTGTTCGTGACGATCGGGAAGATCGAGATCATCACGCACACGAAGATGCGGGCGCCCATCCCGCCGCCGAAGACCGAGTTGATCAGCGGCACGATGGCGAGCACCGGCAGGGCCTGGGCGGCGACCAGGTACGGGTACATCGACCGCTCCATCCAGCGCGCCTGGGCCATCACGACCGCGAGCGCGATGCCGAGCACGATGCTGATCGACAGCCCGACCACCGCGGCGAACGTCGTCCAGGCGATGCCCGTGATGTACTGCTGGCGCACGACGGAGTCGAGGAAGCCCTGGTCGAACACGGTGGCCAGGGAGGGGAGGAGGAACCCGGGCTTGTCGAAGAACCGCCGCATCCCGTCGCGGTGGAAGTACTCCCACAGCAGGATGAACAGCGCGAGGAACGCCAGCGGACCGACGATGGAGCTGACCAGCGTGCCCCGACGCGCCGCGGCCCGTGGGATTGACCGGTTCGTGCGCCCGCGGATCGGCACCGAGGGCGACACCCGAGCCGGCCATGATGGCGTCGACGCGCTCCTCGGAGGCGGACGGCCCGCGCGTCAGGTCGTTGCCCACGGTGCTCATGCGTGGGCTCCCCGGAGGGCATGGGAGATCTCGCCGCTCAGTTCGCCGAACTCCGGCTCGAACCGCAGGTCAGGCACGCGCGGGTACTCGAAGGGAACCTCGAACTCGCCGATGATCCGCCCCGGGCGAGCGCTCATCACCAGGATGCGGGTCGACAGGAACACCGCCTCGCTGATCGAGTGCGTGATGAACAGCCCGGCGAATCGCTTGCGCATGAACAGCGAGATCACCTCGTCGTTCAGCCGTTCCCGGGTGATCTCGTCGACCGCGCCGAACGGCTCGTCGAAGAGGAACACCTTGGGGTCGAGCACCAGGCTCCGCGCCAGCGAGGCGCGCATCTTCATGCCGCCCGACATCTGGCGCGGGTACTTCTTCTCGTGACCGGCCAGGCCGACGAGGTCGATGTTCTCCTGCGCTCGCCGCCGGGTCTCGTCCTTCGACAGGCCCTCGAGTTCGGCGAGGAGCTCGACGTTTCCCATGACGTTGCGCCAGGGCAACAAGGTGGCGTCCTGGAAGACGTAGCCGAGCCCGGCGCGGTCGATCGTGACCCACCCGGTCGTCGGCATGGTCAGGCCCGAGGCGATCCGCAGCAGCGTCGACTTCCCACAGCCGGACGGGCCGACCACGGTGACGAACTCGCCAGGATGCACGTCGAACGTTGTCTCATCGAGGGCGTGCGTGCCGTCGGAGAACGTCATCGACACACCGCGGAAGGAGAGCGCGGGGGTGGGGAGCGACTCGTCGACGAAGATGTCGGTCTGCGGGAGGCCGGTGGGCGATGCTTCGGTCATGGTCAGTGCATGATCATCCCACCGGTGACGTTCAACGCCTGTCCGGTGCAGTAGTCGGCGTCGCCCGACGCCAGGAAGAGGGCCATGGCCGCCACGTCCGCCGGTCGACCCAGGCGCCCGAGCGGTGACTTCGCCGTCCATTCGGCGATCATCTCGGGCGTGCGGCCGGCGGCGCCCATGTCGGTCGGGACGTACCCGGGGCAGATCGAGTTCACGGTGATCCCGTGGGCGCCCAGTTCCGCGGCCGACACCTGGGTGAGCGAGATGACGGCGGCCTTCGATGCGGCGTAGTGCGCCTGGCCCGGGGCGCCGACCTTGCCGCCCATGCTCGCCATGTTGACGATCTTGCCGCCATCGCCCTGGGCGATCATCGCGCGTGCCGCAACCTGGGTGGTCAGGAGCATCGCCCGGACGTTGACCGCGAAGATCCAGTCCCATTCGTCGGGCGAGATGTCGAGCAGCGGGGTGATCCGGAAGACACCGGCGTTGTTGACGAGCACGTCGATGCCGCCCAGTTCGCCGATCGCGGTGTCCATCGCGGTCGTCGTGCTCGCCGCATCCTCGAGATCGCACTGCACGGCGGTTCCGCCGGTCTCGCCGGCGACCAGTCGCGCCTCGTCGACGAGCCGGTCGAGCACGGCGACACGGGCACCTTCGGCGGCGAACGCGGTGACGATCTCGCGTCCGATCCCTTGTGCTCCGCCGGTGACGACGACCCGGGCACTGGTGAAGCGGAAGGGTCGGTGACCGTCGCTCTCGCCCCTCAAGACCATGATGACGTCATCCTAATTGGTGACCGCGAAAGCCTCCGCTCGCGCTCCTGTTAACTCTGGATTTCGCCGATCGGGCGTCCGAATCGCAGGCGCAGGCGGTCGGCCGGCCCGAACGCGATGGCCTCCCGCAACGTGCCGGCCCTGACGGCGATCAGGTGCGCCGGTGCTCCCACGGCGATCGCCGGCGACTGCAGACCGAGCACGCAGGCCGGCGCGGCCGACACCGCCCGCCAGGCCTCCTGGGGCGTCAGATGGGCGGCCATGATCATCAAACCGGCGGTCTCGAACGGGCAGGCGCGCCCGACCGGATTGAACGGATCCTGGAGGTTGTCCGCGCCCGCGGCGACGGTCACGCCGGCCTCCTGCAGGGCGGCGACGGCGGTCAGGCCGCGCGGCATCGGCGCCCGGCCGCGACCGAGGAGGAAGAGGTTCGTTTGGGGAAGTGTGACGATGTTCACGCCCGCCTCTGCGACGAGCTCGGCGACGCGTTGCTGATCGACGTGGGATCGCTGACCGAGGCTCACGCAGTGACTCGCCGTGGCGGAGTGGGCGAAGCCGGCGAGCACGGCACGGCACAGTTCGCTGAGACCGTCGACCGTCGGATCGAGCGTCTCGTCGGTGTGCAGGTCGACGCCGACGCCGAAGTCCGTCGCGACACCGAGCAGGACATCGGTCGCCGCACCGAGGTCGTCGTCGAGATGCGGACATCCACCGACGACGTCGGCGCCGGCGCCCATCGCCGCACGCAGCAGCGCCCGCTGGTCGGCGCCGGCGATGCCGGTCACTGGCCAGCCAGCGAGGGCGACGATCTCGATCGAGATGAGGTCCCGGAGCTGGTCGCGCACGGCGGTGAGGGCCTCCACACTGCACAAGCCGTTCTCCAAGGTGACATCGACGTGCGTCCGGACCGCGACATAGCCGTTGTGCGCCATCAACCGGGCCGCACGCTCGGCCCGCTCGGCGATGTCGTCCACAGTGGTCAGGTGGCGGTTCGCCGCCATCGCCTCGACCGCACCCATCAGATCACCCGTCGGATTGGCGATGCGCTCGGCCAGGAACGCCTTGTCGAGGTGGGCGTGCGGCTCGACGGCAGCCGGCACGAGCAGGCGACCGTCGAGATCGATCACCTCGACGTCCGATCGGGCCGTGTCGGTCGTCCCGATGGCACGGATCGAGCCGTCGACCACGTGCACATCGGTGAGCACATCCGCCCCGTCGAGCCGGGCGTTCATGAGGAGCGTCGCGGACATGTGCGCGAAACTACGTCCATGAGCGATCGACCGGAACTGAAACTTGGCGCATTCTTCTTCGGCGGCGTGGAGATGGACGATGCCGGTGCCGGCGCGCCGGCCCCGATGGATCGTCGGTTCTCGAACGAAGCCTGTTGGAAGGCCACCCTCGACTACGTGAACTCGGCCAAGGAGGCCGAACGGCTCGGTTACGACTCGTTCTGGACGACCGAGCACCACTTCCAGTACGAGGGCTACGAGGTCATCCCGAACGGGTTGCTGATCTCCACGTGGATCGCCGCGCAGACCACGACACTGCGGCTCGGCTCGATGTTCAACGTGGTGCCGCAGTGGAACCCGTTGCGTCTCGCGGAGGACTTCGCGACGCTCCACAACCTGTCCGGCGGCCGGGCGATCCTCGGGGTCGGTCGTGGCACGGTGCCCCGCGAGGTGCTGCACCTCAACGACAAAGGCGTGTCGATCGGGTCGCAGGACAACCCGGACCAGGCCGCCGACGACGCGTTCAACCGCGAGGTGTTCGAAGAATCGATGGAGATCGTTCGTCGTGCGCTGACCGAGGAATCATTCTCCTACCAGGGCAAACACTTCCAGATCCCGCTCCCCGGCATCCCCGACCGAGGCTCGACCGTGCAGAGTCTCACGCTCGTGCCGAGGCCGTTGTATCCGTTCGAGATCTGGCAGGCGGTCACGTCACCTCCGACCCTCGACTACGTGCCGGTGGTCGACCACGGCGCCGTGTTCTGGAACCAGCACTACTCGTTCATCAAGCGGTTCTGGGACCGGTACGCCGAGAACTACGCGGCCGCCCACGACGGCCTCGAGCTCGCCGATCATGAGAAGCGGATGCTGGTGGTGAACGTGCGAGTCGAGGACACGATGGAGGAAGCTCGGGCCACGGCGCTCCCCGGGCACGACGAGTTCTGGAAGTTCCTCGGCCCGTACGGCTGGAGCCGCGGCTACATGGGTCCTGACGGCAAGCCCTCGGCACCCGGCCTGATCCCGACGCTCGACGAGTCGATCGAGAACAAGACGATGCTCGTCGGCCCGCCGGAACACGTCGCCGCCGAAGTGCAGTTCCTCCGCGACCTCCTCGGCTTCGAACACCTCACGATCTTCCCGCACCTGCTCGGCGACCCGTACAAGAAGGCCGACGAGCAGATGGCCCGATTCGCCGAGGAAGTCGTTCCGCTCCTGTCGTGAGGTTTCCGCCGTCCCCGCATCGTTTGCGTCGGATTTTCTGAGGGCCGGCTCTCCGAAATCTTGACGCAAACGTCGATCGGAGCCACCCGGTCGGCCGCGATCAGCCGCCGGCCGCGGAGCCGATCAGCGTTCGGGGGTCGGCCGCGCCGGCGAACATCCCGTCGGGCTCGACGACGATGGCGTGGGCGTGACCGAAGCCGGAGTCCCACGCCGGCGCGGTGGACGTGCGGTGGCCGAGGTCGGCGAGGTCACGGGCCCACGACTCGGGAGCGTGCCCTTCGACGGACACTCCGATCCGATCAAGCGCGGTCCAGGTGTCGAACCCGGTCGCGGGGCCGTGGAGCGCCCAGCGGCCGGCGTTGATCGCCGTCGCCGGTGACTGCCGGTGGCGGAAGAGCCGGGTGGCGACCTGCATCAGGATCTGCGGCTGCGCGTCGCCGCCCATCGTGCCGAACACCGCGGCCAGGCCGCCCCGGCGGCTGGCGAGGGCGGGCGACAGCGTGTGCGGCGGGCGACGGCCGGGCGCGAGCTCGGCCGGGTGCCCAGCCGCGAGGTTGAATCCGATCCCGCGATTGTGGAGGTTGATGCCCGTGGTCGGCTCGACCAGATGACTGCCGAAGCCCGAGGCGTTCGACTGGATGAGCGACACCCCCATCCGCACGCCGCGACGGTCGACGCCGGCAGTGCAGAGATAGGTGGTGTCGCCGTCGGCCGTCGGGAGCAGGCGCGCCGATCTCCGGTGGGGATCGACCAGATCGAGCCGGTCGTCGATCGCGGCGAGCAACGTGCGCCCGTCGGCGCGGTCGTGGAGCACGTCGGGACGGTCGAAGCCGGCCGCCGTGGCGGCCTCGATCAGCAGATGCGCCCAACGCGGATCGTCGGGGTCGTCGGGGAGGTCGAGGCGCTCCGCGAGGCGGCATGCCCCGAGGGTCAGATATCCCTGCGAGTTGGGGGCGATGGTGTGGAGATCGACACCGAACGCGTTCGCCGTGAGTGGTTGCTCCCACGTGGCCTGCGACGTGGCGAGGTCGTCGTCGACGAACAGTCCGTCGCCGAGCTCCATGAGCCCTTCCCCGAACGCACCGCAGTAGAACGAGTCACGCCCACCTCTCGCCAGGGCGGCCAGCGCCAGCGCCATGCCAGGGCGCCGGACGCGGGCACCGGGACGGGTCGCCTGCTCGGCGAGATGGCCGAGTAGGGCGCGCGAGGGACGATCCAGGCGGCCGAGCGAGGCGACGAGCAGCGGGCTGGCCGGGAAGCCGTCGGCCGCCAGCGCCCGCGCCGGTGCGAGCAGCCGCTCGATCGGCAGGCTCCCGAAGCGGGTATGGAGCGCCATCCACCCGTCGACGCATCCCGGCACGGTGACCGAGCGGATGTCGAGCTTGAACGGCATCGCGGACAGGCCTTCGGCCCGCATCGCCGCAGGATCCGCGCCCGAGCCCGCCCGTCCGCTGGCGTTCAGCGCCGCGATTTCGGTCTCTCCTGCCCGGTCCTGGCGGTGGACGATGGCGAACAGGTCGCCGCCCATGCCGCAGAGGTGGGGCGCGGTCACGGCGAGGACGGCGTTCGTGGCGATGGCCGCATCGACCGCGTTGCCGCCGTCGTGGAACGTCGCCACTCCGGCGGACGTGGCGAGGTGATCGGCCGACGCGACGAGGTGGTTCGGTGCTCGCACCGAACGCCACGGCAGTGCGGGCGATCGGTCGATCGCGCGTTCGGTCGAAACGTCGGATGCCGGCACGGGCCGACCATACGCTGTCGGGAATGCCCGCCCGCGCCGGTCCCGGCCGATCGATCGCGATCGGTGCTGTCACCGTTGGCGGCGTGGTGTCGATCGTCGGCATGTTCGGGCCGTGGGTGCGCACGGGGTCGGCGAGCCGGTCGAGTTTCGAGTTGGCCGACCTCGTCGCGCGGCTGGGCTACGCCCGCGGTGGGCCGGTCGGGCTCGCCCTGCGAACGTGGCCGATGGCACCGCTGTCGGTCGTGGTCGCCGTCGTGGCCGCGTGGTGGATCGGGGGTCGCCTCGCGGGGGCGATCGCCGTCGTGGTCGGCCTCATCATCGGCCTGGTCGGAGCGGCGGTGTGGAGCGCTCCCGACTCGGTACTTCAAGGGAGCCGATGGGGCTGCCTCGTCACCGCCCTTGGTGCCTCGGCGATGGTGTTCGGTGGACTGCTGTCGTTGTTCGCACCCGACGCGCCTGCCGTGTCCGTGGGGTCCGGGCCGTCGCCCGCGGTGTCACTGGTGCCAGATGCCGCGCCGCTCGAAGACCCGTCGTAGGAGTTCCGGATGGTCGGTCATGATGCCGTCGACGCCGAGGTCGAGAAGGCGGTCCATCTCGGATTCGTCGTCGATCGTCCACACGTGCACCGGCATACCCGCCCGATGTGCGTCTTTGATGAACCGCTCGTTCACCAGGGTCACGTGCAAGAACTTGTCCTCGTCACCTGCCGTGGTCGGGACCTGGGCGACCCGTGGACTGGAACCCCACACGCGCCGGAGGATTCGTAACGACGCGATCTCCGGTGGGCTGAGACACGTCAGGAGGCGGGGTCCGCACAGTTTGCGGAGCCGCCGCAATCGCCCGTGGCTGAACGATCCGATGCACACTCGATCGATCGCCGCAGTCGAGGCGATCAGCTCGACGAGGGCCTCGACTGCGGAATCCGCCTTGCAGTCGATGTTGAAGCGCACGTCAGGCCAGCGTTCGAGGAGGTCGCGCATCAGCGGAATCGGTTCGCGCCCGTCCACCCGCAGCTCGGCGATCTCGGCCCAGGTCATGTCGATGATCTCGCCCGGATGACCGCACGTCCGATTCAGATCGGTGTCGTGGAACGCGACGAGCACACCGTCCTTGGTGAGGTGCACGTCCGTCTCGAGGTGATGGAAGCCGAGCGACACGGCGTGTTCGAACGCCGGCATCGTGTTCTCGGGGAATTCGCTCGTGCCGCCGCGATGGGCTAACGCGATCGGGCCCGGCCAGTCCAGAAACGGGTGGGAGAAATCGGGCACGCGCACGGTTTCAGCCTGCCACAGCGACGGTGGTGGCGATCTCGGGATTCCGAACGTCGCCCGATCACCCGAGCTGCGACTTCTGCTTGACGACCTCGCGGTCGAGGAGCACGCTGGAATGGTCAATTTTCTCGACTCGAAGGAGGTCAACCATGTTCATCCAGGTCATCGAGGGGCGAACGGAACGCCCCGAGGAATTGCACGAACGTCTCGACATCTGGCAACGGGATCTGATGCCGGGGGCGATCGGGTATCTCGGCTCGACCGGCGGTTGCACGTCGTCGGGCGACTGCATCTTGATCGCTCGCTTCGAGAGTCGTGACGCGGCGCAGCGCAACAGCGATCGCCCCGAACAGGGCGCTTGGTGGGCGGAGACGGAGAAGTGCTTCGATGGACCGGTTCGGTTCCACGACACCGACGACGTGCAGCTCATGAACCACGGCGAGCTCGACAGCGCCCATTTCGTCCAAGTGATGGAAGGGCATGTGTCGGATCGTTCGAAACTCACGGAACTCGAGGAGCAGGCCGATCCGGTCCTCGCCGAATTGCGTCCCGACCTTTTGGGCTCGGTGACGGCCTACTTCGGCGACGGTGAGTTCACCGAGGTGGCGTACTTCACGTCGGAGGACGCTGCGCGGAAAGCTGAGCGGGGCGAGATGCCGGAGCGGTTCGGGTCGATGTTCGCCGAATGGGAGCGGCTCATGAAGGTCGAGAAGTACATCGACATCAAGGATCCCTGGCTGGTCAGCGCCTGAGACAGCCGGCCGTCGCGCTCAGCGCTTGCCCTTCGACTCGTTCAGCGCGGCGGCCGCACGGACGAGCTCCTGAACGCGGCGGCGTCGATCTCGTCGATCCGCGCATCGATCAGCTCGGACGGCGACGGGTCGTCGTGCGGTTCGTCCGTGGTCATCTGTGCACTCCTGTCCGTCTCGACGGTGGGGTCAGATCGATCGTCCGGCCTGTGACCAGTACTCGTCCTTCAGGATCCGCTTGTACAGCTTGCCGGTCGGGTGGCGGGGGAGCTCGGGACGGAAATCGACCGATCGTGGGCACTTCACGTCGGCCAGTTCCGATCGACAGAACCGGATGAGCTCGGCGGCGAGCGCCTGCGCGGCGGCGTCGTCGGCCGGCATCTCGACCGGCTGCACGACCGCTTTGACCTCCTCGCCGAAGTCGTCGTTGGGGACGCCGAACACGGCGACGTCGACCACCAGCGGGTGGGTCACCAACACGTTCTCCGCCTCCTGCGGGTAGATGTTCACACCACCCGAAATGATCATGTAAGCCTTGCGGTCGGTGAGGTACAAGAAGTTGTCCGCATCGAGATAGCCGACGTCACCGAGCGTCGACCATCCCTTGGGGTGCCGCGATCCCTTGGTCTTCTCCGGATCGTTGTGGTACTCGAAGGTCGCGCCGCCCTCGAAGTACACGGTGCCCGACTCGCCGTTCGGGACCTCTTCGCCGTCCTCGCCGACGATGTGCACGGTGCAGCCGATCGGTGTGCCCACCGTGCCCTCGTGTTCGAGCCACATGGCGCTGTTGCAGTAGACGAACCCGTTGCCCTCGGTCCCCGCGTAGTACTCGTGGATCACCGGCCCGAACCACTCGATCATCTGCTTCTTGACCGGCGCCGGGCACGGAGCGGCGGCGTGGATCACGCACTCCAGCGACGACACGTCGTACTTCGCCCGCACCTCCTCGGGCAGCTTGAGCATGCGGATGAACATCGTCGGCACGACCTGGCTGTGCGTGACGTTGTAGCGCTCGACGAGCCGCAGATACTCCTCGGGGTCGAAGTGCTCCATCGCCACCACCGTGCTGCCGAGGGCCTGCGTCGCGAGGCAGAAGCGCAACGGAGCGGCGTGGTAGAACGGCGCGGGGGAGAGGTAGATCTTCGTGTCGTCGACGCCGAACAGCATCTGGCTCAACCCGAGCACGCCTGACGTCCCTTCGTCCATCGGCGTCGCCTTGAACGGGAGCGCCACGCCCTTCGGACGCCCGGTCGTGCCGGACGAGTACAGCATGTCGGTGCCGGCGATCCGGTGTTCGAGGGGATCGGCCGGCTGCTCGGCGACCGCGTCCTCGTAGCTCTCGTAGCCGTCGATCACGCCGTCGAGCATGAGCCGCAGCTCGACCGCCGGCGTGTTGGCCACGATCTCGGCGGCCTGGTCGGCCTTGTACTGCGAGGTGATGAAGGCGCGCGCCTCGCAGTCGTTGATGATGTACTCGAGTTCGCCGCTCTGCAGCCGGGACGACGTGCACGTGTAGACGAGCCCGGCGTAGTGGCAACCCCACACGACTTCGAGATACCGGTCGTGGTTCTCCATGCAGATCGCCACGTGATCGCCCGGTTCGAGGCCGGCCGATCGCAGCAGGTGGCTGAGCCGGTTTGCGGCCGCGTCGAGTTCGGCGAAGGTTTGCGTGAATCCGGATCCGCCCATGATGAGCGCCGGTTTGTCAGCGTGGGCAGCGAGGTGGGCACCAGGGAACATGAGGCGGAACGTACTCCACCGGTACCGTGCAGTCGATGTCGACGTCTCGCTTCGCCACGATGATGGCGGTCGGAGGCGAGGTGATCCTCGACGAGGCGGCCCTGCTGGTCGCCGCGGCGCTGCGGCCGGGACTCGACGAGATCGAGTGGCTCGTCGCGCTCGACCGGCTCGCCGGCGACTGTCCCACGCCGACGGCGGACGGCGTTGCGCGCTACCTGTT
This sequence comes from Ilumatobacteraceae bacterium, assembly GCA_963829675.1. Classification (GTDB taxonomy): domain Bacteria; phylum Actinomycetota; class Acidimicrobiia; order Acidimicrobiales; family Ilumatobacteraceae; genus Sva-07. The sequence continues at coordinate 78,449 of CAWHJP010000011.1, read as the reverse complement.
CTCCACGCTCGCCTTCGCCGGCAACGAGTCGTCGTACTACGACTGGCGGAACTCGTGCCTCGACCGGGTGATCGCCACGCGGGTCGGGATCCCGATCACGCTGTCGGTGCTGATGATCGAGGTCGCCCGCCGGGTCGGCGTGCCGCTCGTGGGGGTGGGGATGCCGGCTCATTTCCTCGTGGGCGTCGCCGATGACCCCGATGCGTTCTACGACCCGTTCCACGGTGCGCAACGACTCGACCGAAGCAGCGCGGCCGAGCTGTTCCACAAGGTCACGGGCGGCGGCGCGACCTGGAACGAGGACTTCCTCGCGGCCACCTCCCACCGTGACATCGTGATCCGCATGCTCAACAACCTGCGCGCCGTGTTCGTCCGCCGTTCCGACGTCGTCCGCCTCGGTGTGGTGATGAACCTGCGCGCCGACGTCCCCGAGCTCGCTGCCGCCGAGCACGAAGAGATCATCGCCGCCACCGCCCCCTTCAACTGAACCTGTCGCGTGGGGTCAGGCACTTCGCGACAGGTTGGATCCGCCGCCGCCGAACCTGTCGCGATGTGCCTGACCCCGCGACAGCTGCGGTTGGAGTGCTCGAGAGTTCGGCCGCTACGTTGCGGGCATGACCGTGATCGATGCCCCGACATCCGAGCTGAGCGCCGACGAGCGCCGCGTCGCCGAACTCGTCGACGATCTGCTCGCCTCCTTCCCGCCTGCCACCACCGACCCGAAGGTGTTCCTCGGCGAGCAATTCGACCGAGGCCTCGCGTGGGTGCACTTTCCCGAAGGGCACGGCGGGCTCGGCCTGACCCCGAAGCTGCAGAAGCAGATCAACGAGCGGGTGTACGCCGAGGGCGCACCGAACCCGATGTACCGCAACCCGATCGGCCATGGCATGACCGGCCCGACGGTCGCCGTGTGGGGGAGCGAGGAGCAGAAGTCCCGCTACCTGCGTCCGCTGTTCACCGGCGAGGAGATCTGGTGCCAGCTGTTCTCCGAGCCGGGATCCGGATCCGACTTCGCCGGGCTGTCGGCGACGGGGGTCAAGGACGGCGACGAGTGGATCGTCAACGGTCAGAAGGTCTGGACCACCCTGGCGCACCTGTCACGGTGGGGCCTGCTCGTGGTGCGCACCGACCCGCAGGCGGTGAAGCATGCCGGCCTGACCGCGTTCGTGGTCGACATGCAGGCTCCGACCGTGGAGATCCGGCCGCTGCGCCAGATGACCGGCGAGGCCGAGTTCAACGAGGTGTTCTTCTCCGACACCCGCATCCCCGCCGAGGAGATGCTCGGCAGCCCGGGCGACGGCTGGCGCGTGTCGCTCACGACGTTGATGAACGAGCGCGTGTCGATCGGCGGCACGATCCCGACGAAGGGTTCTGGCACGATCGCCGCCCTCACGTCCACGTGGAACTCGCTGCCGGACGACCGCAAGGACCCGGCGCTCCTCGACGAGGTGATGAAGCTCTGGGCCCGCGCCGAGGTGCTGCGACTCACGAACATCCGCGCCAACCAGAACCGCAAGATGGGCGACCCCGGCCCCGAGGGTTCGATCGGCAAGATGGCCTCGGCCGACCTGAACAAGGACATCTACTCGATGGTCGTCGACCTCATGGGTGCGGAGGGGATGCTGTACGGCAGCTACGAGATGATCCGACCCGAGACGGCCATGGGCTCCGACACGCTCCAGAAGGCGTTCCTGCGCAGCCGGGCCAACTCGATCGAGGGCGGCACCACCGAGGTGATGAAGAACATCCTCGGCGAGCGGGTGCTCGGCCTCCCGGGCGACGTCCGCGTCGACCGCGAGGTGCCCTGGTCCGAAGTCCCGCGCAACTGATCCGAACCCGGAACGCGTGATCAATGTGCGGCGTGGTGTGCGCACATTGATCCACGCGCTGCCGAAATACCGCTGACGGGCCCGACTCGATCGGATCAGTCAGGTCGGTGGATCGGCGCTGACCATCCAGGGAATGCCGAACCGGTCGACGCACATGCCGAACGCCGGCGAGAAGAACGTCTCCTCCAACGGCGCCCGCACTTCGCCACCCTCGGCCAGCTGCTCGAACACCTCGCGGGCCCGTTCGATGTCGGGCGTCGAGAAGTTGACCGAGAAGCCGGTTGCACCGCTGGCGTCGCCCGTCGGGTCGTCCGACGCCATGAGCAGGTCGTCGCCGTTCGTCAGCGACGCGTGCATGATCAGGTCGGCCGCGGCTGGATCGGCGGGCGCTTCTCCCGGCGGCGCATCGGCCATCGCGATCAGCCGGAGTTCACCGCCGAAGATCTCCTGGTAGCGCGTGAACGCCTCGCGGCAGTTGCCGCTGAAGAACAGGTACGAGTAGAAGGCCATGCATTCATTCTGCGAGGCAGGCCATGGCAGGTCAATGCTCGTCGATCGTCAGCCAATCCCAGGGCTGGTCACAGGCGGTCACAGAGCGAGAGCGGTGAGGACGTCGCTCGCGCCGACGCTGCGGTCGTCCATGCCGGGCCGGTCGAGCAGGCTCCCACCCAGCATCACCGTGGATGCGGTCTCGATGGACAGCTGCAGGTCGCGGATGTTGCGCGGCGGCGGGAAGTACTCGTCCTCGTCGGTGATGCGCACCAGTTCGACCCCGTGCACCGGTTGCAGGAACTCCAGCACTTCAGCGACGAGTTCCTCGGGCGCCGAGGCGCCGGCCGTCACCCCAACGATCCCGGCGAGGTCGTCGGGAAGCTCATCGACCCGGTTCACCCGGTAGACGCGCTGACAACCGGCCTCGCGGGCGAGTTGTTCGAGCGCCTGCGTGTTCGATGAGTTGGCCGACCCGAGCACGACGATCGCGTCACACCGATGGGCGAGTTCCATCAACGCCGCCTGGCGGTTGGTGGTGGCGAAGCAGAGGTCGCTGCGCCCGGGCGTCCACACCTGCGGAAAGCGACGCTTGACCGCCACCGCCACATCGTCCCAGTCGCGGTGCGACAGCGTCGTCTGGGCGAGGAGTGCGACCGGTTGATCGATCGCGTCGAGCGCGTCGACGTCGGCGACGGACTGCACCCGGTCGATCGAGTCCGGCGCGACCGCCATCGTGCCGACCGCCTCCTCGTGACCTTCGTGGCCGACGTACAGGATGCGGTAGCCCTTCCCGGCCCGCACCTTCACCTCGTGATGGACCTTGGTGACGAGCGGACACACCGAGTCGACGACGTACGCCCCGCGGGCCCGGGCAGCCTCCACGACCTCGGGGGCCGAACCGTGGGCCGACAGCATGATCGGCATCCCCGGCGGGATGTCGGCGATGTCGTCGACGAACACCACGCCCAGCTGTTCGAACCGTTGCACGACCAGCTGGTTGTGCACGATCTCGTGGTAGCAGTACACCGGCGCCGGGAACGAACGGACCATCCACGCCAACGCCTTGATCGCCATCTCGACGCCGGCACAGAAACCCGCGCGGCTCGGCGAGCAACACCTGATCAACCCGTGAACCCGGACTGTCAGGCTCCGATTCGGTGTCGGCCGGTCGTGTCACTCGTCATGTGACCTCGAATCTACCCAGAACAACCGCAGGTAGCCTGGCTCACCGGTATCCCATGGCTGCTCCACCCACCGACCTTTCCGCGCCCGCGCGACGCAGCAAGCGGTCGCTCGCGCCCATGGTCGTGTCGGTGCGCGCCGGGTCGGCGGCCGCCGAAGCACGGGATCGCGGTCGGCGACGAGATCATCCGCGTCAATGGCGTCATGCCACGTGACATCATCGAGTGGCAGCTGGCCGCCGACGACGCCGAGATCGACCTCGACGTCAGCCGCGGCGGTCTCGAACTTCCTTCTCGATCGTCAGAAGGCGGCGGGGGAGTCGCTCGGCGTCGAGGTGTCGAGCGCGGTGTTCGACCGCGTGCGGACCTGCGACAACCACTGCGAGTTCTGCTTCATCTACCAGCTCCCCAAAGGGATGCGGTCGAGCCTCTACCTCAAGGACGACGACTATCGACTGTCGTTCCTCTACGGGAACTTCACCACGCTCACCCGGTTCACCGAGGCCGACCTCGAACGGGTGATCACCGAGCGGTTGTCACCGTTGCACGTGAGCATCCACGCCACCGACCCCGACGTGCGCAGTCAGATGCTGAAGAACCCGCGGGGCGGCATGAGCCTGCGGTGGCTGCGGGCGCTGCTCGATCACGGCATCACCGTTCGCGGTCAGATCGTGGTGTGCCCGGGTGTCAACGACGGCGCGATCCTCGACGACACGTTTGCCGGCATCCTCGATCAGTATCCCGAGCTCGACTCCGTGGCCCTCGTGCCGCTCGGCATCTCCAAGTTCAACCGTGAGCCGGCCATGCGGCTGCACACGGTCGAGGAGGCCCGAGCGGTCGTCGACGCGGTCGCCGACTGGCAGGACGTGTTCCAGGCCACGCTCGGCCGGCGGATGCTCTACGCCGCCGACGAGTACTACCTGATGGCCGACCGGCCCTTCCCCGACGCCGAACGGTACGACGGCTTCCCGATGCACGAGGACGGCATCGGGATGGCCCGCACCTTCGAGGCCGAGTTCCACGGCCGGGTCAACCGAGTCGACCGGCGTCCAACGGGGCTTCTTCGCCTCCGTCGACGCCCCACCCAACCCCGCCTCCTACACCGCGCTCCACCAACCTGTCGCGTCGGGTCAGGCACAACGCAACAAGTCGGCCGAGGCGGTCAGCATCAGCCTTACGCCGCGCCGGTCCGCACCCGTCGCGGTGCTCACCGGCGAACTCGGGGCGCGCATCATCGGCCCGCTCGTCGACTCGCTCGACCGCGACCGACATTCGCGTGCTGCCCGTGGTCAACGACTACTTCGGTGGCAACACCGGGGTGACCGGTCTCATCACGGGCGCCGACGTGAGCGCCCTGCTGGCCACCCAACCCGAGGGCCATCGCTACCTGCTCCCGGACGTGTGCCTCTCCGACGAGGGACGATTCCTCGACGGGATCACGATCGACGAACTCCCGCGCCTCGTCGAAGTCGTGCCGACCGACGGCATCTCGCTGCGCAACGCCCTGAACGAACACTGAGAAACGGATACCCCTGATGGCCAACGACCCGACCCCCGACCACCACGATCGGCTGACGACACCGACGTCGCGGCCCCGCCACGCCTGCCGACCGTCGTCATCATCGGACGGCCGAATGTCGGCAAGAGCACGCTGTTCAACCGCGTCGTCGGCCACCAGGAGGCGATCGTCGAAGACCGGCCGGGGATCACCCGCGACCGCAAGGACCACGAGGCCGAATGGCTCGACATCCCGTTCCAGGTGGTCGACACCGGCGGGTGGATGCCCGGTGGTGACTCGCTCGAGGCGAAGGTGAGCCGACAGGTCGAGGCCGCCGTGAAAGAGGCCGACGTCGTGCTGTTCGTCGTCGATGCCTCGGTGGGGCTCACCGACGACGACCAGACGATCGCCAACTGGATCCGTCGCACGAACACACCGGTGATCGTCGTCGCCAACAAGTCCGACAACGAGCGGCGCGAGACCGAGATGTGGGAGTTCATGAGCCTCGGCCTCGGCGAGCCGGTGCCCGTGAGCGCGCTGCACGGGCGGCGCGCCGGCGACCTGCTCGACCTGGTCCTCGAAAGATTCCCCGAGGAGGCGCGGCGACCGACCGGTCTACGACGAGGCCGACCCCTGGCCCGACGCGGACGACGACGAGCCGAGCGAGGAAGCCGCCCCGCCGCGGGTCGCCATCGTCGGACGGCCGAACGTCGGCAAGTCGACGTTGTTCAACCGCCTGGTCGGCGCCGACCGAGCCGTTGTCCACGATCTTGCCGGCACCACCCGTGACTCGATCGACACGCTCGTCGACACCGACGACGGCCCGATCGTGTTCGTCGACACCGCGGGCATGCGCCGCAAGGCGAAGATCGACGACCCGGCGGAGTACTACTCATTCGTCCGGGCGCTGCGGGCGATCGACGACGCCGACATCGCACTGGTCGTGATCGACGCCACCGTCGGCGTCACGGCGCAGGATCAGCGCTTGGCGGAACGGGTCGACGCCGCCGGCTGCCCGACGGTCATCGTGCTCAACAAGTGGGATCTCGTCGGCACCGAGGAGCGCCTCGAGGTGCTGGGGGAGGTGCAGCGGATGCTCGGTTTCGTCGGTGACGCGCCCGTCCTGAAGATCTCGGCCCTCACCGGCAAGAACGTCGAGAAGCTCCACCCGCTGCTGACCGAAGCCATCTCGCAGTACCACACGCGGGTCCCGACCAGGGACGTCAACAAGGTCATCGCCGCGGCGCAGCAACGGAATCCCGCGCCGCACGGCGCCAAGATCCTCTATGCCGTGCAGGGCGCGATCGACCCGCCGACGTTCACGCTGTTCGTCAACCGGGAGATCGGTCGGCCGTATCTGCGCTTCATCGAGCGAGCGATCCGTGACGAGTTCGACCTCGGGTCGACGGCGATGAAGATCCGGGTCCGTAAGCGTGAGTGACTGGAAGACCTGATGCCGTACTGCGAGGCGTGTTCGAAATACTGGACACCGAACTCGATGAACGACGACGGGACGTGTCCGCAGTGCGGGGAACTCGTCGAGGAGCCTCACGTCCATGACGACGAGGAATCCGACGAGAGGACGCCATGGCATTTCAAACTTCTGGTGGCCGTACTCGTCATCTACCTCAGTTGGCGGTTCTGGCAGATCGTCAGCGGAAACCTCTGAGGCTGAATCCCTCCGTCTCGGGGGAGGGGAGTGGCCCCGATCTCGCTAGAGTCGGCGGTCCACACGCACGGGCTGTGGCGCAGCTTGGTTAGCGCGCTTGTCTGGGGGACAAGAGGTCGGGAGTTCGAATCTCCCCAGCCCGACGCTGTGGGTCACTGTTGCCATTCGCCAGCTGTCGTTCGCCTGCCGTCCATGTCGGAGCGGCGGTCCTGGTTCCTTCACGGCCGAGAGGAGCTACCTCTTCGCCCGGTCGATCAGCCATCGTGCGGTGGCATAGATCAGAACGATCGGGAGGGCGACGGCCCACAAGGCCAGTAGCCAGTTGTCCCATCCGGTCAACCACTCGATGCCGGAAGTGATCATGGCGTCCGATCCGCAGTCATCGCGTGATGCGCCTCGTCACCGACGGCCCGGCGATGACACGCCGAGCAGGTCGAGGCAGGGCTCGAGACCGTCGATCGTGATGTCGTCGCGCCGGATCGTCAGCCAGTGCTCGCGAGACATGCGGTACTCCAGCAGCCTGTCGCGCTCGTCGCGCCGGAGCGTGTCGCGCCAGCCGGTCGGTTCGTAGCCGAGCGAGAGGGTGACGCCCTTGGAGGCCTCGTTGTCGTGGAACGCACCGGTCGTCGCATACTCGGCACCCAGACCGTCGAAGCCGAGCGTCAACGTCGCGATCCGCATCTCCTTGCCGATCCCACGGCCCTGGAACTCGCGCCCGAGCCACGATCCGGTCGCCACACCGCGCATGCGCGGGAAGTCCTTCGCCAGCAGATCCGTCAGCCCGACGGTCACGCCGTCGACGATGACCGCCATCTGCAGCGACCAGTCGTCGGGCTGCAGCCCTGCTCGGCGACCCCAGTAGAACTGCAGCGACTCGCGTTCGAACCGGGGAGAGGGGAGATCGGTCCACGGGATCGAGAACGGCATCGTCGCGGGGTCGTGGATCCCGCGACCAGCGAGCTCGATGAGTTCGACCGCCAGGTCGTCGTCGACGTAGCGCAGGGTCAGGCGTGGGGTCTCGACCACCAGGTCGAACAGCGGCCAGTGCCTCGTCCCCATGGGCCGAGTGTGTCACGCCTGTCATGATCCGAGCCGTGGGATTTACGCGTGCCGAACTCGAGTCGTTCGCCGGCACGACCGTCCCCGATCTCATCGGGCCTGGCCTGCGCCTGTTGTTCGTCGGGATCAATCCCGGGCTCTGGACCGCGGCCACGCAGACCCACTTCGCGCATCCGGGGAACCGCTTCTACCCGGCACTGTTCCTGGGTGGCGTGATCGACCGTCCGATCGACCGCGGCACGGGATTCACCGACGACGACCGCGACTATCTGGTGCGCCGCGGGATCGGGATCACGAACCTCGCGCACCGGGCGACCGCAAAGGCGTCGGAACTCACCGCGGACGAGCTGCAACGAGGAGGTGAGGCGCTCCGAGCACTCGTCCGCGAGCGGACGCCAGCGGTCGTGGCGGTGGCCGGCGTCACCGCGTTCAGGACGGCCTTCGGCAACACCAAGGTCGTGCTCGGCGAGCAGGCCGGCGATTTCGAGGGTGCTCGTCTGTGGGTCGTTCCGAACCCGAGCGGGCTGAACGCCCACGAGACCGTGGAGACGCTGGCTGCCGCCTATCGCGAACCAGCCATCGCCGCCGGCATCGAGTGCTGACCGGGACGGCCGGCGTCAGTGCCGCTGCGTTCGGACGACCACGCCGTCAGAATCGTAGGTCTGCCAGGTCCCGGTCTTCGCGCCGTTCTTGAAGCTGCCGGTGCGCATCAGCGAGCCATCCTGGCGGTACCACTTCCATGCGCCATGGAGCTGTCCGTCCTTCATGCGACCGGCCGCCTTCAATTGGCCGTCGGGGTAGTAGGCCCTGCGTGCCCCGTTGGTGACGGCGTCGAATTCGGCCAGGCGCAGCTTGACGAGCCGACGCACGAGGGACACAGGCAGCGGTTCATCGCTCGGGAAGCGCAGGCCGCCCTTCGACGTCTCGTACTTGCCGATCGCGTCGCCCGCCGCGACCAGCACACTGCTGCTCATCGGGAAGTAGCCGCAGTGCGCCTTGAACGCGGCGTACCCGGCCACGCCGTGCCCGTCGAGCGCGAACGCCGGCATGGCGTACTTCATGCACTCCTCGGCATGCGGGAGCAACGTGCGCAGCGTGGCGCGGAGTGACTCCAGCGTCTCGCGTTGCGGTGACGGCGCCGACCGGAGGTACGCGTCGACAGCTGAACTTCCCGGCGACGCCATCACACGAAGATAGATCGACGGGCGGCGCCGCTCAATCGCGTCGCCACCGGAATCCGGCCAGGGTCGGGATCTGTTCCTGTCCGGTCATGTCGGGATGTCGTGCGAGGGTGGCGGCACTCGGGCCGCGTTCGATCATCTTCTCGAGCGACCAGCCGGCACGCGCCGCAGTCGTGAGGAGATCACCCAGTGGTCGGTGGATCAGGTCGACCGAATGTTCGTCGATGCGCTGCGGAAGGACACCGGGCGTCAGATACGTGCCCCACCGCCACAGGACCTCACCGGTGGGATCGACGAGCGGCGCCGACGCGGGCGCGGTCGCGATCGGATGGTTGATCACCACGCACAGGTGTGCGGCAGGGCAGGCAACCCGATGGGCTTCGCGCAGGAACGCCTCGTGGTCGTCGATCAGATCGAGCAGGCCGACGGCGACGACCCGCCGGAACACGCCAGAACGAATGAACGACAGATCCGGTGCTCTCCCGACGACGACCGGCCCGGCGGATCGGGCGGTTCGGAGCAGCTCGTACGACACGTCGATGCCGACCACCGATCCGCCGACGGCGCGCATCCCCTGACCCTCGCCGCATCCGACCTCCACGGTCGGACCATCGGTTCCGGCCGAGCAGTTCGGCCAGCACGTCGTGTGTGTCGGTCGACTGCGACGGATCGTCGCGGACAGCGTCGATCCACCATCCGGCGAGGTCGTCCCAGGCGTCGCGTCATCGCAGCGGAGCATGACACGTGAGCATCCATCGGGTCGCCGGCCCGACCCGACTACGTTGACCGTCTCCGCAACGCTCAGGAAGGGGCAACTTGCAATGATCCTGGTCGAAGCGTGGAAACTGGTCGTTCTCGAGCGCTACACCAAATTCGACGGTCGAGCGGGCCGAGCCGAATACTGGTGGTTCTTCCTCGCCACCTTCATCATCGGACTGGCGATCAACGTCCTCACGAGGATCTCGGGTGCCTTCTTCATCCTCTCGTTCGTCTACTTCCTTGCCGTGCTCGTGCCGTCGTTGGCGGTTGCGGTCCGGCGCCTCCACGACACCGACAAGTCCGGTTGGTTCATTTTGCTGGCGCTGATTCCGATCGTCGGCTTCATCATCCTGGTCGTGTTCCTGGCGACGCCCGGTACGCCGGGTCCGAACAAGTACGGCATCACCGATGCGGGACCGCAGGCGGCCCTCACCCCCTGACCCGACAGGCTGACGCTTCGTCGCCTGGCGTTTTCCACCGCGATACGGTCGCGGGCATGACGTATGTAGGGGATCGCGTCGTGTTCGACGCCGACAGCCATGTGATGGAACTGCCGGGCTGGCTCGAGAAGTTCGCCGACGACGCCACGCGGGAGCAGTTGCGTCCGCTCGCGCTCGGCGGGGCGGGTGCGCTGGCCGATCGCGCCGTGGCCGAGGCAGCCGAGCGGGCGACCGCCGGTGCGGTGGCGCTCGCCGACGACCCGATGGAACTGTTGCACTCCAAGGGATGGGGCGCCGTCGGTGCCTTCGAATCCACCGAGCGCAGCCATGTGCTCGACGCGCTCGGGTTCGCGGCACAGCTCGTGTTCCCGACGTTCGCCGCCACCCAGTTCGCGGGCCGCGACGTCGACCTGCTGTATCGCGGCTCCGACGCCCTGAACCGGGCGATGGCGGCGTTCTGCGCCGACGACGATCGTTTGCTCGCCGTCGCGTCGGTGCCGTGGGGCATTCCCACGCGCACCGTCGAGTGTGCTCGACGAGCGATCGACGAGGGGTGCGCGGCGGTGATGGTGCCGACCGATCTGCCGCGCGACGTCGTGTCGCCCACGCATCCCGACCACCATCCGCTGTGGGCCATGCTGGAGGAGGAGAACGTGCCGGTCGTCAGCCACATCGGCGGTGGCGGCCGTCCCGTGCGCCCGGGCTTCCACGACAACGGCCATGTCGTCACCGACTTCCTCGGCGGCGGCGAGAACGTCCGGGCGAAGGACTTCATGGCCATCCACCAGCGTCCCGAGATCTTCTGGGCGGCGATGGTGCTCGATGGCATGTTCGAGACGTTCCCAGGGCTACGCGGCGCCTCCGTCGAAGAGGGCGCGCTGTGGGTGGTTCCGTGGATCCGCAGGCTCGACCGGGCGATGCAGTTCGCCAAGACCGAGCCGCCACTGCGGGCGCTGACGAAGCAGCCGAGTGAGTACGTGCACGACTGCATGCGCTTCACGCCGTTCGCCGGCGAGCCCGTCGGGTGGATGATCGACCAGGCGGGTGCCGACCTGTTCATGTTCTCCTCGGATTACCCCCACCCCGAAGGGACGAAGGACCCGATCGAGCGGTTCGAGTCGACCATGACCGAAACCTCCCCGTCGGCCTTCGACAACTTCTACCGGCACAACTTCGCCCGCCTGTACCGCGACGCTGTGCCGGTCTGACGCGCCCGTCCGCTGTCACACCCCGGAAGTAGCGTCGCGTCCATGTGTGGCCGCTTCGTCTCCACCGCCAACCCCGAGCGCATCGCGTCCTACTTCGGGGCCGAGGCCGATGTCGAAACGCTCGGCGAGAACTACAACGTCGCGCCCACCCAGGACATCTACGGCGTCGTGACCGGCCCGGACGGGGTGCTGCGCGTGCAGGCGTTCCACTGGGGCCTCATCCCGAGTTGGGCGAAGGACCGCAAGATCGGCGCCAAGATGATCAACGCCCGGTCGGAAACCCTGGCCGACAAGCCGGCGTTCAAGGGCCTGTTCGCCAAGAAGCGGTGCCTCATCCCGATGGACGGGTTCTACGAGTGGAAGGCCGGCGGCGCCGACGGTCCGGTCAACGCCAAGGGCAAGCCGCTCAAGCAACCCATGTTCATCCACCGCATCGACGGCGAACCGCTCGCCGTCGCCGGACTGTGGACGGCGTGGAAGGACCCCGAAGCCGGGAGTCGCTGGCTGCAGAGCGCAACCGTTGTCACCACGTCCGCCAACGAGACGATGCAGGCCGTGCACGACCGCATGCCCGTCATCGTGCCGGCGTCACGATGGAAGGAGTGGCTCGACCCCGACAACCACGACATCGCGGCCCTGTCAGAGCTGTTCACCGAGCGCAACGACGGCATCCTCACGATGCATCCGGTGTCGACCGACGTCAACAACGTCCGCAACAACGACGCCGCCCTGATCGATCCGGCCTGATCGACCCCTCACCCGAACGTGCCCGATTCGGTGTCAGCGCCAATCGGCACTTTCGGGTGCGGGTCGGCGATGGCGCTCAGGACGGCGAGGTGGGCGCGGATCGCGGCGGCCGCGGCTTCGAGATCGGCGGGGTCGACGTGGGCCGCGGCGTTGGCGAAGCTCAACTCGGACATCGTCGACGTGGGGATCACGTGAACGTGCATGTGGGGGACCTCGTAGCCGGCGATGATCACGCCGACCCGCTCGCACTCGAAGGCGGCCCGCTGGGCGACGCCGATCATGCGGGTCACCTCGAACAGGTGCGCGGTGAGGTCGGCCGGCGCGTCGACCCAGTGGTCGATCTCCTCGATCGGCACCACCAGGACGTGGCCACGCGCCATCGGATTGATCGACATGAACGCGGCGCAGCGGTCGTCGCGCCACACGAACGTGCCGGGGATCTCGCCGTCGATGATGCGGGTGAAAATCGTCGCCATGCACGTCGGACCCTACGCTGTCGATCATGCCGGAACCGGAGCCGACCTGACCCCGACCCTCGACACCGGCGGGCGTCGAGCCACGGCCACCGTCGATGTTCGACGGGATCTGGTCGCTGCCGAACGCCTTCACGCTCGCCCGGCTGCTCTGCCTGCCCATCTTCCTCTACCTCCTGTTCGGCCGTGACAATCAGGCCGCGGCGGCCTGGATGCTCGGAGCGCTCGGCGCGACCGACTGGGTCGACGGCTATCTCGCCCGTCGGCTGGGCCAGGTGAGCGAGTTCGGCAAGGTGTTCGATCCGACCGCCGATCGCATCCTGTTCATCGTGGCCATCATCGCCATCATGATCGACGGATCGATGCCGATCTGGTTCGGTGTCGCCGTGCTCGCCCGCGAGGTGCTCGTCGGGCTGATGATGGTGATCGCGACGCTGGTGTTCAAGATGGATCGGATCGACGTCACCTGGCTCGGCAAGTGCGCCACGTTCCTGTTGATGTTCGCCGTACCCGGATTCCTGATGGGCAACAGCGACTTTCCCGGGGCCGAGTGGTTCGAGGTCGCGGCCTGGATCCTCGGAATCCCCGGGCTGGTACTCAGCTACTACACCGGACTGGCCTACATCCCCGAGGTGCGGCGCGGAATCGCCCGCCACCGGGCAGCGGAGGCCGCGAGTGTTGTACCGTCGACCTCTTGAAGATGGATACGGTTGCACCATGAACGTCCCTGCCGACCTGCGCTACTCCTCGGACCACGAATGGGTCCGACGAGCGGGAGATGTGGTCACGATCGGCATCACCGAGTACGCCCAGGACGCGCTCGGCGACATCGTGTTCGTCGAGGCGCCCGACACCGGACGGACCGTTGCGGCGGGGGAGTCGTTCACCGAGGTCGAGAGCACCAAGTCGGTGAGCGACATCTACGCACCGGTTTCCGGCTCGATCACGGCGATCAACGATGCGCTCGAGTCCCGACCCGAGCTCCTCAACAGCGACCCGTACGGCGACGGGTGGATCTGCACCATCGAGATGTCCGAGCCGACCGAGTTCGACGGCCCTGCTCGATGCCGACGCCTACCGCGCCCTGACCGAAGGCTGAGGGTCGCGTTCGTGAGCGGCTACGTGTTCTGCAATCAGTGCGGTCATCGCAATCCGCCGACGAGTGCGTTCTGCTCGAGCTGTGGATCACCACTCGACTCCCTCGACGACCGCACCGTCACCCTGACCGCGATCGATCCGCTGCAGGAGGCACCAGGCGCCGACGACGACGTCGCGATCCCGATCGGGCAACTGCCGATGGAGATGGGCGTCCTGATCGTGCGCGCGGGAGCACAGGCGGGGGAGCGCTTCCAGCTCGTCGATCTCGTCACCCGGCTCGGGCGCCATCCCGACAGCGAGATCAGCCTCGACGACATCACCGTGTCGCGCCGTCACGCCGAGATCGAGCGGACCGACGCTGGCTACGTCGTCAGCGATGCCGGGTCGCTCAACGGCACCTACGTGAACCAGGATCGAATCGACAAACCGCAGCCGCTGCATCACGGTGACGAGCTGCAGATCGGCAAGTTCCGCCTGGTCTTCTTCGAGCGGCACCGATGGCTGAAGTGACGAGTGTCGAGCGAGCCATGCCCCATCTCTCGATCGGTGAAGTGCTCGGCCTGCTCCTCGAGGAGTTCCCCGATGTCACGATCTCGAAGATCCGCTTCCTGGAGAGCCAGGGTCTGATCGATCCGGAACGGACGCCGTCGGGATACCGCAAGTTCTACGACGACGACGTCGAACTGCTGCGCTGCATCCTGCGCGAACAGCGGGAGAACTACCTCCCGCTGCGCGTCATCAAGGATCGCATCGACTCCGGTGAGATCGACCCGACCGGCGAGCAGCTCCGCCCTCGCGGCATCCGCAACGTCGGCGACGGACAGCCGTTCGTCCCCCAGGGCGTGCCACCGTCACGGCCGCACGTCGGAGCCGGTCACCGGCGCCGCCGCGCTGTTCGTTCGCACCGACGGACCACGACCTGCGTCGCAGACACCAGCGGCCCCTGCGGCCGCCCAGCCCGTCGATCAGCCGAGCGAGCCGCCAGCGAGCCAGCCGGCCGTCGCCGCGGCTCCGGCCGCCCCGCCCGAACCGACGGTCCAACCGGCACAGGCCGCCCCCGCACCGTTCGAACCGGTCGACGCGCACCGGCTCTGCTCCCTGAGCGGAATCTCGCACGACGAGCTCGAACAGCTCATCGCCTACGGCGTACTGACCGCCGAATCGTCAGGCGGGCTGGTCCGGTTCAACGAGGACGCCCTCGACATCGCCCGTGAGGCCAAGCCGTTCCTCGCTGCCGGCGTCGACGCTCGCCACCTCCGCGGATGGCGAGTCGCGGCCGATCGCGAGGCCGGACTGCTCGACCAGCTCGTCCAGCCCCTGCTGCGTCAGCGCAACCCTGAGGCCCGCGCCCACGCCGTGGAGCAACTCCACGAGCTCGAGGCGGTCGGTGGTCGTCTCCGCTCGGCGATGATGCGAGCCGCGTTGCGGCCCCTGACGCACTGAGCCGCACTAGGCTCCGATTTCGTGGTTCCTCTCGAACTGGTCGGCGTGCGGGTCGAAATCCCGGCGAACACACCGATGGTCTTGCTCCGAGAGCTCCACGGTCGCCACCGCTTGTTGCCGATCTACATCGGCACACCCGAAGCGTCGTCGATCCATTACGCACTCGAGGGCGTCGTGCCCCCGCGGCCGCTCACGCACGACCTGTTCCTCTCGACGCTGCTCGAACTCGGCGCATCCGTGAGCAGCGTCGTCGTCACCGAGGTTCGCGATCGCACGTACTACGCCGAGATCCACCTGGCCACGGCGAGCGGGGAGAAGATCATCTCCAGCCGCCCGTCCGACGCCATCGCCCTGGCGGTGCGCTGCGAGGCGCCGCTGTTCGCCGACGACGACCTGCTCGACGCTGTCGGTCAGGATCCGCCGGTCGACGACGCCGAGGACGCCGACGAGATCATCGACGAGTTCAAGGATTTCATCGAGCACGTCAGCCCCGAAGATTTCGGGGCCTGACCGTCCGCAACCACTCCGATGGATCCGTTCATCGGCTACGGGATGGACGAGGCCGAACGGCGTGTGCTGTCCCGATTCTTCGTCGGCCGCACGCTCACGAAGATTCCATCGGGACGCAACAAGCGGCGTCTCGTGTTGGAGCGGCTGGCGCTCGAGTTCGAGATCGGTCGGCACTACCCGGAGTCAGCGGTGAACGACGTACTCCGTGCCTTCCACCCCGACGTCGCCGCCCTTCGGCGCTACCTGGTCGACGAGGAACTGCTCGATCGGGCCGACGGCGTCTACTGGCGCAGCGGTGGACGGACGGAGTCGCTGGACGATTCCGTCTGAGCGGGCAGGATCGACTCGTTGCCAGATCGACTCGTTACCAGTTCGTCACGCTCGCAAGAATGCCCTCGACAGCAGGGGAGGCACCGATGGCATGGACAACACAGGAGTCGGTCGAGGAGGGTTTCATCGAACGCCCGTTCGCCTTCGACGTGCCGACGAGCGGATCGTGGATCCCGGGCGTCTACCGGACGCCGGTGGGTGGGGGAGCGGATCGGCTCGTGCTGCTGGGACATGGCGGAACGACCGACAAGCACGCGCCCTACATCGTGGACGTGGCTCGGCAGTTGGCGCAGCGCGGCATCGCCTCCATGGCGATCGACGGCCCAGGTCACGGCGAGCGCGCCACGACGGGCGCGGCGCCCGGGCTCGAGTGGTTGGCCCGAGTGTGGGACGACGGCGGGGGGACGAAAGGCGTGATCACCGATTGGGGTGAAGCGCTCGACTTCATCGAGGGCGAGTTCGGCCCTCGCAGCACGGGCTGGTGGGGTTTGTCGATGGGGACGATGATGGGCCTGCCGGTCTCCGCGAGCGACGAGCGGATCCGGGTCGCCCTGCTCGGCCTGATGGGGGTCGGGGGGCCGAATTCCGAGGACCTCGAACGATTGGCACCGCAGCTCGCCTGCCCGGTGCGCTTCCTCGTGCAATGGGACGACGAGATCGTTCCGCGGGCGACGGCACTCGAGTTGTTCGGGCTGCTCGGCAGCGCCAAGAAGACGCTGCATGCGAACCCCGGGATCCACGTCGCCGTGCCCCGATTCGAAGTCGAGGCGTCGGTCGAGTACCTCGACCACCACTTGCGTTGACGGCGTGTGCGTTGTCGTGCTGCGCCGATGGGGCCTGCGGCGCCGCGCGTTCAGTCGAGCAATCTCGCGTCGCGCAAGTTCGCGTCCATCGCCCGCACACGGGCCACGAGCACATCGACCAGGTGCAAGGCGATCTCGGGATACTCCTGCATCAGCGACCGCATGTTCCACGATGCCAGACCGAGTGTCGACAGCTCGCTCGTGGCGGTCACCGTGGCCGAACGAGGCATGCCGTCGAGGACGCTCATCTCGCCGAACGAATCGCCCGGACCGTACGTGGCGACCTCACGGCCGCCGACCGTCACCAGCGCCGTACCGTCGATGATCACGAACAGTCTTCCGAACCGACCTCCGTCGTCCTCGACGATCACCGCCTCGCCCGACGAGAACTGGTACGGCTTCATCTCCGCGGCGATCTGCTCGGCGCACTTGCCGGTCAGTCCGGCAAACAGCGGGATCGATTCAACCTTGGCGACGAGCGTGCGGTCGACAGTCATCTTTCCTCCAGTCGGTCGGCGTGACCGTACACCCCGCGGAGGCGTGGCAGGGGAGAGGGTGCGCGCGCAAGGGTTGACGTGGCAGCAACGAGTCCGTAGGGTTCACCATCTCACAAAGTCGTAGTTACGTTCGTGTGACCGGCGACCTGGGGAGGGAGTCGCCGATCGGCGCTCGTTCACGAATGTTGGGCAGAACAACCTCGGAAGGCAGCCATGGTTGATGTGATCGACGCGGATCTCGCGGACCGGATGGGCTACAGCGGTACGCAGGCCGCGAAGGTCGTCGGAATCTCGTACCGCCAGCTCGACTACTGGGCGCGGACCGATCTGATCCGCCCGTCGCTCACCGACGCCGCGGGCAGCGGGAGTAGACGCCGGTACTCCTACGCCGATCTGCTCGAGCTCAAGACGATCAAGAAGCTGATCGACGCCGGGATCAAGCTCGAACAGGTCCGCAAGGTGTTCAGCTACCTTCGCCAACACGTGACGACGGACATCGCGTCGGCCCACATCGTCATCGACCGTGGCCGGGTGGTGCTGTGCGACGGCGACGAGCTCGTCGACGTGCTGAAGAACGGCCAGGGCGTGCTGAACGTCCTGTCGCTGGGTGGGGTGAAGGACGAACTCGAAGCCGATCTCGCGGCTGACGTTGCCTCGATCGGCGGAGACCCCGGCTCGACGTCGGCCGCCGACGCCCGACGAATCGGCTGACGTCACCGATGGCGCTGCAGTCTTCACCGCTCAACGACGCGCACCGCGAACTCGGCGCGACCATGGCCGAGTTCGGCGGCTGGGAGATGCCGATCTCCTATCCATCGGGCACGATCGCCGAACACGTGGCCTGCCGCACGGCCGCCGCGATCTTCGACGTGTCGCATCTCGGCACGGTACGGCTCCAGGGGAGTGGCGCCTTCGAGGTCATCCAGAACGCACTCACGAACGACCTCGACAAGATCGGTCCCGGGCGCGCCCAGTACACCCACCTCCTCGACGACGCCGACGCATCGGTGCTCGACGACATCATCGTGTGGTGGCACCCCGACGACGCCGAGCCGGTGTTCGATGTGATGCCGAACGCCTCGAACACCGACGACGTGCGCGCCGCCGTCGGTGGCGACGACATCACCGGTACCCGTGCCGTGCTCGCCGTGCAGGGCCCATCGGCGCATGCCCTCGTCGCCACCGTCTTTCCGGAGGCCGCCGGGGTGGCGCGGTTCAAGGTGGCGCGGACCTCGTGGAACGACGTGCCGTGCACCGTGGCCGGCACCGGCTACACCGGCGAGCCCGGCATCGAGATCGCTGTGCCGGCCGAGGCCGCGGAGGAGCTCTGGGCGTCGATCGTCGCGGCCGGCGTCACCCCCGCCGGCCTGGGCGCACGCGACACCCTCCGGCTCGAAGCCGGGCTTCCCCTGCACGGTCACGAACTCGGCCCGGGCATCACGTCGCTCCAGGCGGGACTCGGCTGGGTGGTGGCCTGGGACAAGCCGTCGTTCCGTGGGCGCGAGGCCGCTCGCGCCGAACGTGCCACCGGCATCGCGCGGCGATTGTTCGGGCTCGCCACCGATGGTCGTCGGCCGGCACGTGCCGGATGCTCCGTCGCCATCGACGGCGTACGCGTCGGCGAGGTGACCAGCGGCAACTTCTCACCGACGCTCGGGAGAGGAATCGCGTTCGCGTTCCTCCCGCCCGACACGGCGCAGGGTGAGCAGGTGGTGGTCGACGTGCGCGGCAAGGCGCTCCCGGGCCACGTGGTGGCCACGCCGTTCGTCGGCTGAGCGACTCAGCGACCGGTCGACGGCGTCGCCGTTGCCCGTTGCGGGCTCGACTTCTTCGCCGCGGATTTCTTCGCCGCCGACTTCTTCGCGACCCGCTTCTTCGCCGCCGACTTCTTCGCCGCTGCTTTCCGGGGTGTGGCCTTCCGGGTCGCGGTCTTTCGGGGGGCGGACGACTTCGTGGCCGCGTTCGTAGCGGCCGGGGCTGCCACCGGCGGCGGATCCGCCCGGGGCACGGTCGTGGTGGGCAGCGGCCGTGTCTCCACGAGCTCGCGCTCCTCGCCACGGGTCGCTGCTGCTGGGCGGGTTGCTGACGGGCTGGTGGCAGCGGTGCGCGGTGATGGGGTGGTGCCCGGGAACCGGAGGCCACCGAAGAGCCCACCGGCCGACTCCGCGAACTGGGTGAGCGGGCCCAGGCGCTTCGACATGTCGGTCATCACTTCGGTGAACTGCCTGAGCTGCGCCGGGAGTTGGCCGATCCCGGGGGTGCTCATGATCTCGGACAGCTGGCGCAGCGCCGGTGCCGCGGCGACGGCCGGCCCGCTCACCACCTGCATCACCTCATCGGCCAGCTTGACCGTCCGGGTGATCTGCGGAATCGCCGCCTTGATCGGTTCCTCGACCTCGCCGAGCAACACGTTGATCCGCTGTGCGGTCTCGTTCAGCGTCTCCATCGTGCGGTTGAAGTTCTCGACACCGCGGAGGAACTCGTCGACGCCTTTGCGGAACTGGTCGAACGAGCGGATCGTGCCGGCGAGTGGCGCGGCGAAAATGTTCAACACATCCGAGAGCGGATCTGATCGTTCATCCCCAGTCATCACGCCAACCTACCCGTCCGGAACGTACCGATGAGGGAACGGGCCGAGGGGTGGGCCGTTCGCTCACCGCAACGAGAGTCGACCGGGTCAAAGTGCGGCGGCGTAGTTCTCGAGCGGTTCGCACGAGCACACGAGGTTGCGGTCACCGTAGGCACCGTCGATGCGGGACACCGGCGGGAAGTACTTCGCCACCCGCAGCGAGGGGAGGGGATAGGCACCGACCTCCCGGCTGTAGGGGCGATCCCAGTAACCGAGCAGTTCCTCGGCGGTGTGCGGGGCATGACGCAGCGGGCTCTGCTCGACCGGCCACTCGCCGGACGCCACCCGATCGATCTCGGCGGCGATCGCCAGCATCGCCTCGCAGAACCGATCGAGCTCGCGCAACGTCTCGCTCTCGGTCGGCTCGATCATCAACGTGCCCGCCACCGGGAAGCTCATCGTCGGTGCATGGAAGCCGTAGTCCATCAGCCGCTTGGCGATGTCGTCGACCGTGACACCGGTGGCCTTCGTGATCGGACGGATGTCGATGATGCACTCGTGGGCGACGCGACCGTTGGCCCCCCGGTACAGCACCGGGAACGAACCGTCGAGCCGGGCGGCGATGTAGTTGGCCGACAGGATCGCCACCGTCGGTGGCCCGGGTCAGGCCAGGGCCACCCATCATCTCGATGTACATCCACGGGATCGGCAGGATCCCGGCCGACCCGTGCGGGGCGGCCGAGACGGCACCGACCAGGGCATCGGGGTCGAGGGGATGCCCGGGGATGAACGGCGCGAGATGCGCCCGCACGCCGACCGGCCCGACGCCGGGTCCGCCGCCGCCGTGCGGGATGCAGAACGTCTTGTGGAGGTTGAGGTGGCTCACGTCGGCGCCGAATTCACCCGGCCGGGCATGACCGACGAGTGCATTCAGGTTGGCGCCGTCGACGTACACCTGCCCGCCGGCGTCGTGGATCATGTCGCAGAGCGCGCGGACCTCGGTCTCGAACACGCCGTGCGTCGACGGATACGTGATCATGATCGCCGCGAGTCGACCACCGACGGAGGCGATCTTTGCCTGGACGTCCGCGAGATCGACGTTGCCGCGGTCGTCACAGCTCACGACCACCACGTCCATCCCTGCCATCACGGCGCTGGCGGCGTTCGTCCCGTGGGCACTCGAGGGGATGAGGCAGACCGTGCGTTCGTGGTCACCCCGCGACCGGTGGTACCCGCGGATGGCGAGGAGTCCCGCGAATTCGCCCTGACTGCCGGCGTTCGGCTGCACACTGACACGGTCGTAGCCGGTGATGGTGGCCAACCGCCCTTCGAGGTCGGCGATCATCGTGGTGTAGCCCGCGACCTGATCGGCCGGCGCGAACGGGTGGATGTCGGCGAACTCGGGCCACGTGATCGGCAGCATCTCGGAGGTCGCGTTGAGCTTCATCGTGCACGAGCCCAGCGGGATCATCGTGCGGTCGAGTGCCAGGTCGCGGTCGCTGAGCCGACGCAGGTAGCGGAGCATCTCGTGCTCGCTGTGGTAGCGGGAGAACACGGTTTGGGTGAGGAACTCGCCCTCGCGGCGCGCCCGGGCGGGAAGGCCGTCCGGAGCGTCGTCGACCTCGTCGGGGGCGAGTGGCGTGCCGCCGAGCGCGGCCACCACCGCCGAGACGGTGTCGAGCGTGGACGTCTCGTCGAACGTGAGAGCGACGGTTGTCGAATCGAGACGGCGGATGTTGAACCCGGCCGACAACGCTGCGGCGACCGAACTGTCGGCATCGGCGACCTCGACGGCGATCGTGTCGAACCACGTTTCGTGGCGCATCGTCAGGCCACCACGACGGAGGCCGGCGGCCGCCACCGAAGTGAGCCGTTGCACTCGCTCGGCGATCCGACGCAAGCCCTCCGGGCCGTGCCACGCGGCGTAGAGGCCGGCGATGTTGGCCAGCAGCACTTGCGCCGTGCAGATGTTCGAGGTCGCCTTCTCGCGCCGGATGTGCTGCTCACGCGTCTGGAGGGCGAGCCGCAGTGCGGGACGCCCCGCCGTGTCGGTGCTCACCCCGACGATGCGGCCGGGCATCGCCCGAGCGGCCGAGTTCGCGGGCGGCGAGGAACGCGGCGTGCGGGCCGCCGAAGCCCATGGGCACCCCGAAGCGCTGCGCCGAACCGACGGCGATGTCGGCGCCGAGCTCACCGGGTGGGGTGGCGAGCACGCAGGCCAGCGGGTCGGTCGCCACGACGGCGAGCCCGCCGACGTCGTGCACCCGGGCGATCGCATCGGTCCAGTCGGTGACCGCACCGGTGGACGTGGGCAGCGAGAACAGCGCCCCGAACAGCCCGTCGCCGACGCGCTCGTCGAACATGGCGCCGTGTCGCCGACGACCAGCTCGATCCCGATCGGTTCCGCCCGGGTGCGCAGCACCGCCAGTGTCTGCGGGTGCACATCGGCGTGCACGAAGAAGCTCGACGATCCACTCTTCGACAGCCGGCGCGCCATCGTCATCGCCTCGGCCGCCGCGGTGCCCTCGTCGAGCAACGATGCATTCGCCACATCGAGCCCGGTGAGCTCGGTCACCACGGTCTGGAAGTTGAGGATCGCCTCGAGGCGGCCCTGGCTGATCTCGGGTTGATACGGCGTGTACGCCGTGTACCAGGCCGGGTTCTCCAGCACGTTGCGGGCGATCACCGGCGGGGTGATCGTGCCGGTGTAGCCCATGCCGATCAGGCTCGTGACCGCCGCGTTCGCCTGGGCGAGCGTGCGCAGCCGATCGAGCGCCACGTGCTCCGGCACCGCGTCGGGAAGCCCGAGGGCTTCGGTGGACCGAATGCTCGACGGCAGCGTCTCGTCGATCAGTTCGTCGATCGACGCCACGCCGATCGCCTCCAACATGACAGCGACGTCGTCGTCGGACGGCCCGATGTGCCGCCGGACGAACTCGTCGGTCTCGATCAGATCAGCGAGTCGCGTGAGCGATCGTCCGGATGTCGTTGCAGCCTCGTTCACGGGAACCTCCAGCGGTCGGTGTCGGTTCCCCCGCTGTCATCGGTACCTGAGAGTGTTACCCCATCGGTGGGCATCGCCCCGACGGCGCTCGGTCGGGGAAGGTGTCGCTTTCCAGCGTGCCTCACACGGACGGTCCGGGTGCCTGAGAGATTCCGGGGAGGTTGCTCCTTCGGCGTCATTCGCCCCCAACAGGCGAGTTGACTCTCCCGTTCGTGTGGAACGGCGATTCAGTTGTGCCGGCGATCGTATCCGACGTCTCACCGTCGTCGCCGCCCGATGCCGACATCGAGCGCCGAACCGTGCGATTCTGGCGGAGTGGATTCCCCGACCGATGACAACGAGGTCATCCGGACCGTCGCGCTGACCAAGGTCTATCCCGGCGACATCCGCGCCGTCGACGCACTCGACCTGAGCGTCCGGCGGGGCGAGATCTTCGGGCTCCTCGGCCCGAACGGAGCCGGCAAGACCACGACGGCGGGGATGTTGACCACCCGTGTCATCCCCACGAGTGGCGCGGCCTTCGTCGGCGGCATCGACGTCGTCCGCCATCCGGCGGCGGCGAAACACGTGATCGGCGTCGTCCCGCAGACGAACACCCTCGACCGATCGCTGACCGTCTGGGAGAACCTCTACTTCCACGGCAGGTACTTCGGCATGGACGGGAAGTCGGCCAAAGCGGAGGCCAGCCGGCTGCTCGAGCAGTTCCGGCTCGCCGAGCGGGGCACCGTCGGCGTCGACGCCCTGTCGGGCGGCATGGCCCAACGGCTGATGGTCGCCCGAGCGATCATGCATCGGCCCGACATCCTCTTCCTGGACGAGCCGACTGCGGGTCTCGATCCGCAGAGCCGGATCGCGATGTGGGAGATCCTCGGTGAGCTCCACGACGACGGCCAGACCATCCTGCTGACGACGCACTACATGGAAGAGGCGGACGCGCTCTGCGACCGCCTCGCGATCATCGACCACGGCAAGCTGCTCGCCCTCGACACGCCGACCGCGCTGAAGCGCTCCGTCGGCGTCGACGCGGCGGTCACGGTGTCGGCGACGGGCGACCTCGACAAACTCGCGGACGTGCTCCGCCGGGAGATCCCGAGTGCTTCCAACGTCGTCGTGCTCGAGGATTCGGTCCGCGTCTGGGTCAACCAGCTGCACGGCGTTCTGCCCGCGATCGTGACCGCGGCCGACGATGCCGGATTCACCGTGTCCGACCTGTCGGCCTCCGAGCCGACGCTGGAAACCGTCTTCATCGACCTCACCGGGAAGGAGCTCCGCGAATGACTGCCACCGCCACCCCGACTCCCGTTGCCACCCGCTGTCGTGATGCCGACGATGAGCACCCGCACCGCGTCGCGCCGCGCATTCACCGCACTGCTGCTGCGTGACCTCGTGGTGCTGCGCAAACAGCTCGGCCAGTTCCTGCCGCGCACGCTCCTCCAGCCGTTCCTGCTGGTGTTCGTGTTCACCTACGTGTTCCCCAAGATCGGCCAGGGGGTCGGCGGGTCCGGGGCAGGGGAGGAGCAGTTCTCCACGATGCTCGTGGCCGGCGTCGTGGGCCTGGCGATCATCTTCCAGGGCATCCAGGCCGTGGCGCTGCCGATGGTCCAGGAGTTCGGCTACACCCGGGAGATCGAAGATCGGGTCCTCGCGCCCATGCCGGTGTGGATGGTCGCGATGGCCAAGGTGACCACCGGGGCGCTGAACGGGTTGTTCTCCGCCCTGCTCGTGTTCCCGATCGCGGCGATCGTGCCGGCAACACCAGTCCATCTCGAGATCAACTGGCCGGTGCTCCTCACGCTGTTGCCGCTGGCGTGTTACATGTGCGGCGCGCTCGGGTTGACGTTCGGTACGTTCTTCGACTCGCGGACCGTGCCACTGCTCTTCGGCATCGTCGTGCTGCCACTGACGTTCCTCGGTGCGATCTACTACCCGTGGCAGTCGCTCGAGGCGATTCCCTGGCTGCAGTACCTCGTGCTCGTCAACCCGCTCGTGTACATGTGCGAGGGCTTCCGAGCAGCTCTCACACCGGTGCCGCACATGTCACTGTGGGCGATCTACCCGGTGATGATCGGCTTCTCGGCGCTCTTCACCTGGATGGGCATCACGAACTTCAACAAGCGCGTGCTTTCCTGACGCACGGCGATCGTGCGAGGATCGGCGAGACCGAACGAGATGCCGAGCCGCGGCACTCGAGAGACGAGGGACGAATGGGACTGCTCCGAGGACGCCATGACGAGTCGGGCACGCGCTATCAGATGCACGAGAAGCTCTTCTCGGTCGGCGACGACTACTGGATCGAGGATTCCTCGGGCGCCAGAGTGTTCAAGGTCGACGGCAAGGCCGCGCGGATTCGGGACACCTGGAAGTTGAAGGACACCGACGGCAACACCGTCGCCGAGATCCAGGAGCGCAAGCTCACCATTCGCGACGCGATCAAGATCGACGTCCAGGGCGGGCGTTCGGCGACCGTGAAGAAAGCACTCGTCGGGATACGCGACCGGTTCCATGTCGAAGTCGAACGATGGCGACGACCTCAAGGTGCACGGCAACATCGTCGATCACGAATACGAGATCGAGCGCGATGGCGACAAGGTTGCCGAGGTCTCGAAGAAGTGGTTCCGGGTTCGTGACACCTACGGGGTCGAGGTGTTCGACGACAAGGAGACCGTCCTCATCCTGGCGGTCACGGTCGCGGTCGACTCGATGTCGCACGACGTGGGCTGACGCGAGCACGGCGGCCGCCGCGCCTGCGGTTCGACGTCAGGCGCGCGATGCCGTGTTGGTGCAGGCGTCGACGGCCTTCGCCAGGGGATAGGGGTTCACTGCGCCGCCCGCGGCCGGGTGGACCTCGAAATGGAGGTGTGGCGTCGCGGCGTTGCCCGTCATGCCGATGTACCCGATCAACTGGCCGGCCTTGACCGGCACGCCCACGCTCCATGCCGGCGGCGAACGCACTCATGTGCAGGTACGTGAAGTAGGTGCCGTTCGGCAGCGACACGCGCAGGCCGTTGCCGGAGAGCGAGCCGGGGAAGTCGACGTACTGCTTGCCGATCTTGCCGTCGACCACCGCATAGATCTCCTTGCCCTGCGGCTGCGATGATGTCGAGACCTTGGTGCAGGCGCCCGCCACCACGCGGCGCCTGCCACGTGTCACCGAACCAGCACTGGCCCTGGACCGGGAACGCTTGGAGGGCGATGCCGCTCGCGCTCGGGGGCACGGGGGCGGGGGCCGCCGCCTGACCGAGGCGCCCGGCCGTCTGGTCGTCCATCTTGCCGGTGACCGGGATGCCTTCGCGCCGCTGGAACTCCATGACCGCACCGGCAGTGCTCGACCCGAACACCCCGTCGGCCCCGCCCGTCACCTTGATGCCGGTGTCGAGCAGCGATTTCTGCATGGCCTTCACGCGGTCGCCGTGTTCACCGAACACCGGGTAGCCGGACCCGCTCGATGATCCCTTGCGGCCCGGTCGGGCCCGATGCGGAGAGGCCGAGAATCGAAGCATCCTGCTCGCCGACCACACCGGTCGGCGGCGTGCCGTTCGTCGTCTGGAAGGTGGTGAGCACCGTCTGCGTCGCGGCGCCGAACGAACCGTCGGCCCCGCCGCGCAGCGCGAGACCCGTCTGGATCAGGGCGCGCTGGAGGTGCTTGACGGCGTCGCCCTGCGCTCCCGCCTTCAACCCGACGTACGGATTGCCTGTTGCGGCGGGTGCGGCCGGCGCCGCGGCGGCACCCAGGCCGAGTTTCGCCGCGGTCGCCTCGTCGACGGTGCCCGAGGCGGTGAGCCCGTTGGCGCCCTGATAGGCGGTGAGGGCGGCTTTGGTGGCGGCGCCGAACGAGCCGTCGGCTCCGCCGAGAATGGTGATCCCGCTGTTGATCAATGCCCGCTGCAACGACTTGACGAGCGTGCCCTGCGCGCCGATCTTCAGGCCGACCGAAGGATTCGGGGCTGCGGTGGCGGCGGGCGCGGCTGGCGGGGCAGCGGGCGCGGCTCCCGCCGTCGTGGCCAGTTTCGCCATCGTTGCCGCGTCGGCGATCCCCGTGGGCCCGAGACCGTTCCAGCGCTGGAAACTCTTCACCGCCTTCTGGGTGGCCGCGCCGAACACCCCGTCAGGTCCGCCCGGCACGAACACTCCTGAGGCCGATCAATGACTGCTGGAGTGCCTTGACGGCATCGCCCTGGGCCCCGAGCGCCAGATCGCCGGTGCCGGCGTTCGCGGCGGCGCTGCAGCCGGCGTCAGGGCCGCGAGCGTCGCGGCATCGACCTCGCCGGTCGCCGGCAGGCCACGGGCGCTCTGGAAGCTCGCCACAGCGGCTCTCGTACCGGGGCCGAACACGCCATCGGCTCCGCCGGCGAGCGAGATGCCGGCACCGACGAGTGCGGTTTGGAGCGCCTTCACCTCGGGGCCGCTCTGGCCCTGGCGCAGACCGACCGAGATCGCGGGCGCCGCCTGTGCGGGCAACGCGACGGGCGCGGCGAAGATCGGAGCGGCTCCGGAGCTGGCGAACGCGCCCGCCAGCACGCCGATGCTCACGCCGAGCACGGCGGTACGACGGCGGCGGCGATTCGCCGTGCGTTTGGTGGAGCGGTGGTGCAATGAGTTGGACAAGGTTCCTCCCGGCATCATCGGTTGTATCGGTCTGCCTGCTTGTCGACCCGAATCTCAACAGGAGATTGAGTCTTTATCGGACAGCACTCGATCTCTTGTCGAGGTCTGGGGTTTCTCCCTCCACCCCGCTGACCAGGGGAGAAGGAAACGAGACGGCATCTTGACAGGTTCCAGAGGAAATGTCCAACGTTCGACCGGAAGTTGACATAACGAGGATTATGGGCGATAGGTCACGAGAGGGGCGCCGTCGGCCGGCGCCCGGCGGCGTCTGGAAGACTGGCCGCATGGAACTGCCCACGGCCCCCGAGCGCTCGTTCGCCAGCGACAACTCCGCCGGCGCCCATCCGGCGGTCATCGACGCGCTGGAACGCGCCAACCTCGGACACGCCATCGCCTACGGCGCCGACGACGCCACCCGGGAATGCGAGGCACGGTTCCGCGACCTGTTCGGTACCGACGTCGACGTGCTCCTCGCCTACAACGGCACCGGTGCGAACATCCTTGCCCTCGCAACTATGTTGGGATCACTACCCGGCCCACACCATGCCGTGGTCTGCACCACCTGGTCACACATCAACGCCGACGAGACGGGCGCACCCGAGCGGGTGCTCGGCACGAAGCTCCTCGATCTGCCGGCGCCCGACGCCAAGCTCGTGCCCGAGCAACTCGCCGAGCTCGTCCACCTCCAGGGGGTGCAGCACCACGCGCAGCCCGGGGTGGTGTCGCTCACCCAAGCCACCGAGCTCGGCACCCTCTACACCGCCGACGAGATCGCCGCCCTCTGCGACCAGGCCCACCGGATGGGGATGCTCGTCCACCTCGACGGCGCGCGGATCGCCAACGCCACGGCGGCACTCGGCGCGACACCTGCTGCGCTGCGCTCGTTCACGATCGATGCGGGCGTCGACGCGCTCTGCTTCGGCGGCACGAAGAACGGCCTGCTCGGCGCCGAAGCCGTGATCTTCCTCAATCCCCTGGCCGCCGTCGGGTCGGAGTTCGTCCGCAAGCAGGTCACACAGCTCTCGTCGAAGATGCGCTTCCTCGCCGCGCAGTTCAATGCCATCCTCGACGGCGGCCTCTGGCTCGAGCTGGCGGCCCACGCCAACGACATGGCGCGGCGAGCTCTACAAGCGCACGTCGTGCATCGACGGCGTGAGCTTCGACGGCCCGCCGGCGGTCAACAGTGTGTTCCCGTCGCTCCCCCGGGCCGCCATCGAGCCGTTGCGCGACTGGTGCTTCTTCTGGGACTGGGACGAGAGCCCGCGATCAGGTGCGCTGGATGACCGCGTGGGACACGACCGTGGACGATGTCGACCGCTTCGCGGCGGGTGTGAGGGCAGCAATCGCACCACCCGCCTGACGCGGGCGACAAATCGAAAAGTATTTGCATCATGCAATTGACTGCTCGGTCGGTTCGCTCTACGCTGCGTGACGTTCGAGCGCTGCTCCGAACACGGGGTGGACACGCAACCGACGCCGAGATCGCCTATGGGGGGCACATACATGGCCGCAATCGAACTGCCTGTTGACCGCATCGTCACCGAGGACGACTGGATGCGCGAAGGCGCGTGCCGCGGTCTCACCCATCTGTTCTTCCCGCCGGCCGCCGAACGTCCGCAGGCGCGGGAACGACGCGAAGCCGGCGCCCGCGAGGTGTGCGCCGAGTGTTCCGTGCGGCTCGACTGCATGGCCTTCGCCCGCGAGCACCACGAGTACGGCTTCTGGGGTGGCGAGTCGGAGGACGAACGGCACGCCGCCGGGTTCCGCCTGATCGCGCCCATCGGCGTGAGGGCTCGCGCTGCCAGCTGAGACCCGACTGTCGATGTCCCGGCCGTCGATGTGCCGTCCGTCGATGTGCCGTCCGTCGATGTAGTCGTCATCGGCAGCGCCAATCTCGATCTCGTCGTCCGTTCACCTCGCATCCCCGGGCCGGGCGAGACGCTGATCGGGAGTTCGTTCGCCGAGTATCCCGGCGGCAAGGGACTCAATCAGGCTGTCGCCGCGGCACGATCGGGTGCCCGCGTCGCGCTGCTCGGGGCGCTGGGCGACGACGAGGCGGGACGGTACCTGCGCCGCGTCGCCGACGACGCTGGGGTCGACACGACCGGGGTCGTCATGCTCGCGACAGAATCGACCGGCCGCGCGCTGATCACCGTCGGCGACGACGTCGGGGAGAACACGATCGTCGTCGTGCCGGGCGCCAATTCGGCGGTCCGTGTCGATGGGATTCCCGACTGCCGGGTCGTGCTGGCCCAGCTCGAGGTGCCGCTCGACGCGGTGGTTGCGGCGTTCGTCGCCGCCAAGCGAGGTGGTGCGACCACCATCCTCAACCCCGCCCCGGCGACAGCGCTGCCGAGCGAGTTGCTGGCGGTCACCGATGTGATCGTGCCGAACGAACACGAGATCGAACTCGTCGGCGGCGTCGAGACTTTGCTCGACCGCGGGCTGTCGACGGTGATCGTCACCCGCGGCGCCTCGGGCGCCGAGGTGTTCACGGCCGACCACCACTCCCCCACGGCGCATCCGGCGCTCGCCGTCGAACCGATCGACACGACCGCCGCCGGCGACTCGTTCTGCGGTGCCCTGGCGGCCCGGCTCGCGGCGGGCTTCGGCCTCGACGATGCGATCCGCTGGGCGATCGTGGCCGGCGGACTGGCCACCACGGTCCACGGCGCGATCCCGTCGATCCCCGACGCGCGTCGCGATCGAGGCGCGTCTGTCGGATTGACGGGCCGGGGTCAGGCGCGCCAGATCAGTGTCTCGCCCTGACCCTGGAGGATCACCGTGCCGGGCATCACGCGCAGGGAGTGCGGTGTCGAGGCGGAGGATCCCGAAATCGGGTGACTCCGGGCTCGTCCAACCCGGGATGATCGACGGGTCGTAGCCCACCGGCGACGGCCCGTCGGCGAAGCGCTTCCACCCGGCGGCACGATCGGCCGGGTCGGTGTCGAACACGGCGCCGCAGTCGGCCGTACACGTGTCGTGGTTCGGGGCCCAGTACGTGAGCGACAGCTGCGGCGTGGCCGGCCAGGTCGGCCGCTTTGGGCGACGTGGGCGAGGTGGCGATCCAGCCGGTCAACGTGCCGTCGTTCCACTCCCAGATCGGGTGCAGGACGCGGGTGTGCGGGCCGCCGTCGGCACTGGTCGTCGCGGCGACGCACCACACGATGCGATGGGCCATGTCGACGAATGCCGGGGCGACGGTGTCGAGCGAGTGCATGATCAGCCGGCGTGCGGGACGACCGAGATCTCGGTGCGGTCCGGGTAGAACGAGAGATGACCGGCGATCGCCTCGGCAGCATCGATCGGCGTCTCGTATCCCCACACCACGCCGTCGTGCCGGGTACCGCCGACCTCGGCGCTCCAGTACGAGGCCTCACCCTTGAACGGGCACGTCGTGTGGAACGACGTCGCTTCGAGCAGATCCATCCGAACGTCGTCCTTCGGGATGTAGTAACGCGGCGGTAGCCCGGTCTCCTCGAGTCGCAGCGCCCGATCGGTCGCTCGCCAGCAGTTCACCGTCGAGAACGACCTCGACGTGCGCGTCGCTCGGGTGGATCGAGATCGTGTGGCCTTGGGTCATGAGGGGGACAACCGGTTCGGCGGGGCGGGCATTCCGTGTCGATCGGCGGAGCCGAAGCACCACGGCGGCCCAGCCCTCCTGCGTCGTCGTCTCGACCGACCTCCGAGCGGAGCCAGCGCCGCCACGACATGTTGGTGGGCGTCGGCGAGGATGCCGCTGATGATCAAGGTGCCGTCCGAACCGATCAGCCGGGTCAGGTCGGCAGCCGAGGCGATGAGGACCGGAGCGAGGATGTTCGCCACGACAACGTCGTACGTCCCCTCGATCTGGTCCACGAGCACGTCGTCCACCTCGATCCGATCGGCGACGTCGTTCAGCGCCGCATTGGCCGCAGTCGCGGCCACCGCCTCGGCGGCGATGTCGATGGCGCGCACGGTGGTCGCGCCCGAGAGCGCCGCGACGATCGACAGCACGCCGGTCCCGCATCCGACGTCGAGCACCGAGATCGAGCGTGTCACCGCGGTCGACGCGACGGCGGAGCTCGGATCGCACTGCGCGGGCGCTGAGCTGCGACGTCGGATGGTCGCCGAGGCCGAACGCGCCGCCCGGCTCGATCACCACCCGAGTGACGTCGGCGCCGACCTCGATCTCGATCCACTCGGGCACGATCACGAGATCGTCCGCCAGCCGGCTGGGCTCGACGTGCGCACGCCATGTCTCCGAGAACGTGGTCGGCACGTCGACCACACGCCACGCCCAGCCCGGCTCGAGCCGCGCTGCCGCTCGGGCGATCGCGTCGTCGTCCTGCCCGACCGATGTCCACAGTTCGGTGCCCGCTCCCCCATCGGCCGGCGATGCGCTCCTCGACGGCGCGCACGCCGAGCTGCCAGAGCCGGTCGCTCGCCAGATCGACGTGATCGGTGTCGACCGTGACGACGAACGCTCGGATCGACGCGGGCGTCGCGTGATCGCTCAATCGAGCCGCCGCAGTTCCGTCCGGTACAGGGCGATCCGCTCGACGTACGTGTTGGCGCCGAATCGGATCGCCTCCCGGTCGGCCTTGCCCGGCTTGATCACCGCCGGCGTGCCGACCGCCAGGGCCCCCGACGGGACATCGATGTCGGAGAGGACGACCGCGTTGGCCGCGACGATCGCTCCCGAGTGGATCACCGACCGGTGCAGGACCATCGAGGCGTTGCCGATCATCACGTCGTCCTCGATCGTGCAGCCCTCCAGGTGGATGAGGTGTCCGAGCACGCACCCGTTGCCGACCACGGTGGGCCACTGCGGCGTCGTGTGCAGCACCGCGTTGTCCTGGACGCTGGTGCGTTCGCCGATCCGGATCTCCCCGCCGTCGCCGCGCAGCACCGCGCCCGGCCACACCGACGAGTTGGCCCCGATCGTGACGGCGCCGATGATCACCGCATCAGGATGGATGTAGGCGTCATTGCTGATCGATGGTTCGTCGGATCCGAAGGCGTAGATCGGCATGCGGTGCACGGTAGCGGTGGCCGCTGCGCGCCGAGAGCGTCGATCCGGATCGATGTGGAGAACTCCGAGTGTGAGCAGGTACGGTGACTCGTCATGTCCCGACGGATTGACATCGAGCTGACGAGCGCGCTCGCCGACGGCTCTTGGACCTGGCGCGCAGCCGGAGCACGCAAGCCGAATGGGGTCCTCGACGGATCCATTCTGCCCGACGGTGCCAAGGTGGGTGACGAGATCAAGGTCGAGATGGAGCAGATGCTCGACGGTGTCGAGATTCTCTCGGTCGTGAAGGGCCGGCACAAGACCGGCGGCGCCAACGTGCTCGAGATCCTGCCGAGCAGCGAACCGTTCGAGGCCGTCATCGAGACCCGCGCCCGCCGCAGCCGCCCGGAAGGCAAGAGCGGTGATCGCGACCGTCCGCGCCGTGACGACCGCAAGCGGGACGACCGTAAAGGCGATGACCGCAAACGCGACGACCGTAAACGCGACGACCGCAGCCGCGACGACCGCAGCCGCGACGACCGGCGCTCGGGTGGCGAAGGTCGTTCCACGGACGATCGGCGTGAGCGTGCGCCGCGCCGCGACCGGCCTCACTTCGAGGCCCCGCCCGAGTTGCCACAGCGGCCCAAGCCGAAGCGGCTCCGTCCGGGCAAGGCCCGTCGCAACGCCGTGCTCGCGGACATTCCCGAGGAGCAACGCCCGATTGCCGAATTGGCCAGCCAGGGATTGGCCGCCGTGCGCACCAGGGTCAAGGACGAGAACGCCAAGCTCGAGGCCGGCGGACAGCCGACGATGCCCGAAGCCAGCGTGTTGAAAATGGCCGAGGAGCTGCTCCCCAAGCTCCGCGTGGCCGACTGGCTCGATCGTGCCGAAGCGGCGCAACGTCAGATGGAGCACCTCGACCTGCGCGATCTGCGCAGCGTCATCGCGGCGGGTGACGACTCGACCATCGCGCGTGACGAAACGGCGCGGGCACTGAACATCGACCTCAAGGCCGCACTCGTTCGCCGACAGGAGGAGGAACTCCACCTGTGGATCGGCGACATCGACGCCGCCCTCGGCGTGGGACGCGTCATCCGGGCCCTGCGCCTCTCGTCGCAACCGCCGAAGGCGGGTGTGATGTTCCCACCGGAGCTCGCCCGCCGTCTCGGCGAGGCGGCCGGGCAGTCACTGCAGCCGACCGACTCCGCCGACCGCTGGATCGCGGTGCTCGAGGCCGCGGCGTTCTCACCCGTGCGGAGTCTCGTCGTGCCGGCAGCTCCGCCCGAGACGATCACCGACGACCTCCGAGTCACGGTGGTCCGCCTCGGCCCGGCGCTCCCCCAGATCGCGGCCCTGCTCGTCGTCGAGGTTCCGGCCGGAACGCCGCAACCCAAGCCACTGCGGCCGAACCCCCGCCAGGACGCCAAGCGCCGCCCCGCCAAGCCGGGCGGCCAGAAGCCGGACCACAAGCCGAAGGCGACAGGGCCCGAGCCGAAGCGAAACGCGCCAGCGAAGCCCGCCGAAGCAGCGAAGACCGCGGAACCCGGCGAGTCGACGAAGCCCGCCCAACCGGCCGAGCCCGCAGCCGAGTCGACCACGCCGGCCCAACCGACTGAGCTCGCAGCCGAGTCGACCACCCCGGCTCAACCCGTCGAGCCTGCAGCCGAGTCGACCACGCCCGCTCAACCGGTCGAGCCCGCAGCCGAGTCGACCACGCCCGCCCAACCGACCGAGCCCGCAGCCGAGTCGACCACGCCCGCCCAACCGACCGAGCCCGCAGCCGAGTCGACCACGCCGGCCCAACCGGTCGAGCCTGAAGCCGAGTCGACAACCCCGGCCCAACCGGCGAGCCTGCAGCCGAGTCGACCGAAGCCCGCCCAACCGGTCGAGCCCGCAGCCGAGTCGACGAAGCCCGCCGAGGACGCTGAGCCGGCCGGCGAGGCCAGGCCAGCCGACGAGGCGAAGCCGTCCGAAGCCGAAGCGGCACCCGCCGAGCCCGACTCAGACGCCGGCTGACCGTTTCGTCAGGCGCTGAACCGGCGCCCTACGATCCCGACCATGTCAGAGATCGTCACCTACGAGACCGAAGGCCACATCGCCCTCATCACCCTCAATCGCCCCGACGCCCGAAACGCGGTCAACGGCGATGTCGCCCAGGGCCTCGAGGCCGCTGTCGATCAGATGGAGGACGATGACGAAATATGGGTCGGGATCCTCCAGGCCAACACCGAAGGCCAGAACAATCCCGTCTTTTGCGCTGGTGCCGACCTGAAGGCCATCAACTCCGGCAACGCGGCAGCGCTGAACACGAAGCGCGGCGGATTCGCCGGCTTCGCCTACCGCGAGCGGCGCAAGCCGATCGTCGTCGCCGTCGACGGCCTCGCAACGGCGGGCGGCTGCGAGATCGTGCTCGCCTGTGACCTGGCCGTTGCCACGACGCGGTCGGCCTTCGGGCTCGCCGAGGTGAAGCGCAACCTGATCGCCGGTGCCGGTGGGCTCTTCCGTCTGCCGCAGGCGATCGGGCGGGCGGCCGCCATGGAGGCGATCCTCACGGGCGAGCCGATCCCCGCCTCCCGCGCCTACGAACTCGGCCTGATCTCGCGTCTCGTCGAGCCGGGCGAGGCGACGAACGAGGCCCGCCGACTCGCCACACAGATCACCGCATCGGCCCCGCTCGCCGTCTGGGCGAGCCGCAAGGTCGTCCTCGCCGCCGCCTACGACGACGAAGCCTCCCTCAAGAAGCTCACCGATGTCGAGTTCGCGAAGGTCATGCAGTCCGAAGACACCAAGGAGGGCCTCGAAGCCTTCATCGAGAAGCGCGCCCCGGCGTGGAAGGGCCGCTGACGGTTACAGCTCGCGATACGTGGTGATCAGCCGAGCCACGATCCCGGCCCGCTCGTAGAGGTTCTTCGTCTGGCGATCGCCGGGAAGCGATTCGCCCTCCACCCCGATCGCTCCTCGTTCACGGGCAGAGCTGATGGCCTGCTCGAGGAGGGCATCGCCGAAGCCGACTTCACGCGCCAGCGGCGTCACCCAGACCTGGTCGATCCGCACGATCAGGTCGGCGCCCAGCTCGGCCACCATGTATCCCACGACCACGTCGTCGATGTGGGCGACCCACACGTCGGCGCTGGAACAACGCTCCCGCCACTCGGCGCCGATCGGCGGATGTTCGACGAGCCAACGGTCGCCCCCGCGCTGGCCGACGAGTGCCTCCCGCGCTTCGCCCTCCAGCAACTCGAGCTGGGCGATGTCGGCGTCGTCGGCTCGACACCGCCGGACCGTCGGATCGATCATGTGCCGGTCACGAATCGACCCGTCACCTCTCGCCCCGTCACGTCTCGCCCATTCACGTCTCGCGCAGCTGGTCGATCTTGCCGAGGATCGTGCGACGGTGACGATGCGCGAGTTCGTACCGTTCGATCGCGGCACGTTCCTTCGGCGTCAGCGAGGCCAACTTCGACACGACGTGCGCCGCCGGCAGGTGGTCGTAGTCGGGCAATACGAGTTCGTCCCGCCCCGGAGCGTCGCCATGATCGGCGTCCGCCAGCTCTGACGCCGGGGGTGTCGCCGATGGTGAGGACGGGGGTGCCGGATCCTCCGCCGTCGACATGGCGATCGTTTCGATGAGCGGCACGGGGCTCAGCGGCTCGGGGACGAGACGGTCGCGCAACTGGCCGATCGCTCGATCCACGGCGACCTTGCCGACGGAACGTGCGAGGACGACCTTGCGCTGACCGTGGTCGACAAGTCCGGCGAGCGGATCGAGGAGCATCAGCCGATCCGACCGACCTCAGGAGAAGATCGGGACAGTCGTCGTCGCCGACCGGACAGTTCGGTGCGCTCGCCCGAACGAGCAGGAAGCAGGACGGGCAGAGCTGCTCGTCCTGCTGCTTGGGGAGGAGCCGTTCCGATCCCTCGCCACGCACGTCGACTTCGTCGTCCTCGTCGTCCTCGTCGTCGTCCTCGTCGACGGTGACCATGCGATCCTTGAGGATCTTGTCGAGATCCGCCTCGACGTCGTCGTCGGCGATGAGCTCGTCGTCGTCATCGTCGTCTTCTTCGTCACGCTTCTTACGGCGGGTGCGTGGGGCCTCGGCGGCAGCTTCTTCCTCGTCGGTGTCCTCTTCGTCATCGACGACGACAACATCATCGTCGTCGTCGAGGTCGGGATCGATGGCGACGTCTTCGTCGTCCAGATCCTCCTCGTCGAGATCGACATCCTCGACTCCTCTTCGATCTCGTCATCGACGTCGAGTTCCTCGTCCGGGTCCTGGTTCGTGTCGTCAGCCATCTCGTCGCTTTGGTCTCGTCGGTCGGGGTCGTGTCGTGTCGCGCCGCCTCACCGATGGCGGCGCCGCGGGAGCATAGGCCTGGTGTTCACCGACACTGGACGGGCCAACCTGTGACACCGGTCACATATCAGGCGCTTGGCGGGGTCAGGAGCTGCCACGACGCGCCTCGGCGCGCCGTTCCGACTCGAGTCGTTCGAGCTCGGGCGCCTCGGTGGTCATGTGCCCCATCGTCTGGGCGATCGCGTAATGGCCCGGCACGTTCGCCGATGAGGCGGTGCATCTCGAGCGCCACCCGGCGATACGACGGGTGGCCCTGTGGCGACGACCGCAGTTCGAGCATGTGCATCGCCTCGCGGGCGTTGAACTGCATCACGTAGCGCATGCGATACGCCATCGAGACGGCGTAGGAGGCCTGCTCGTGATATCCGTCCTGGAGGACGTCGTACAGCGCCGCCGACCGCTGCATCGCTTCGTCGAACACTCCCCCGACGCCGGCCTCCTCGACGAGATCGGGCCGGGTGTAGCCGTGGTTCGGGGTGAGCCGTTGCCACTCGATGGTGAGCATTCGGTGGCGTTGCATGTCGCGGAACGCTCCGTAGTCGCTCAGCACGTCGAAGCGGTAGAAGCTCCGCTCGAACGCCCGACCCGGCTTGTGGCGACGATTCTCGCGCTCGCCGACGTATGCCCGCAGCAGTGACACCCGTTCATCGATGCCGAGCCCGCGCACCCGCTCGAGGAGCTGCTGTTCGGGCAGCGTCGAATGCGAGTAACAGATCGCGGCAAGGATCTTGTCCTCGGCCTCGGGATCCCAGTCGACGAGTTCGACCTCGGCCGCAGGGTCGACCGGCGTGCTCCCGAACAGCGACTGCACGACGGCTGCCGTGTCGTTCCTCGTCGTCTCGAAGTACTCGCTCCATCGACCGCCGCGGTCGGGGAGATCGACGCGGCGCAGGAAGCTCGGGATGACCTTGCGGAGCTCGTGCAGCATGAGGTCGGCGTACTCGCGCGATTCGGGGAGCGGGTGGGCGCGCATCCGTAACAGCAGTGCCTCGAACGCCTGCCCCGTCCCGTAGATACCGAGATTGGAGGTGGCCGCCGCCGGCAGGATGCCACGGACCGCGTCGAGCGCCTTCGCCCGGGTGGCGGTGCGATAGACGAACTCGCTGTCGGCCGGGTCACGTGCGACGGTGGTGCGGACGTGCTCGGTGACCAGTTCGGCCGCGTTGCTGTACGCGTCGAAGATCCGATCGAGGTCGCCGACGTAGCGGGTACCGAGCGGACCGGCGAGCACGGCCGGATCGCGGAAGTAGCGGTACCGGCCGCCGAGGCGGGAGTCGTACGCGATGTAGCGCGTGCTCTGTTCGAGATAGCTCATCAAGCGGCCCCACTCGAGGATCTTGGTGAGCAGGTTCGACGCCTGTTCGCAGGCGAGGTGGACACCGCCGAGTTGGGCGACGGAATCGTCGCCGTAGTCGAAGAAGACCCGCTCGTACAGCTCCTCCGCCCGCTCCAGGCCAACCGTGGCGTCGATCGACTGGTCGCCGGTGACATCGAGGTCGCCCACGAACTCGTCGAGGAACAGCCGTCGTAGCGACTTCGGGCTGCGGCTGTAGCGGGCGAACAGCGCGCCTTTCACGACCTCGGGAAGGTTGACGAGGGCGAACACCGGCCCGTCGAGGTTCGTGAAATAGCGGCGCAGTACGTCTCCCTCGTCCGAGGTGAAGGATTCGGGGACGTACACAGCCACGGCGCGACATCCTACGGCCGGGTACCGGCCGGGCCCGTGATTGCCCGGTACCGGTGACCTGCGGCGATGCTCAGTACCCGTGATTGGATCAGTGCAGGATCACTGCCGCGTCGGGAAGCACCCTGATCGACAGCGTCCGCGTCGGGAAGGGTGCGGCGCCGTCGATCGACGCCACTCGACCGCGGGAGAACTCCCAGCTCGCCGCCTTCAGCGGCCGGACCGTGATGCCCGGGTGGGGCACGTGCGTGCCGTGCGGGAGACGGCGGCGGACGGCGAGCCGGTCACGCCACGTCAAGGCGCTCGCCTCGACGACCTCGGCTCGTCCGTCGTTGGGATGGCCACGGGGTGCGACATCCCAGTCACCGAGGAACTGGGCGTTCATCACGGCGATCACCGGACCGTGCCACCACCCTCCCCGTGACCAGGCCGACCTGACCACGACATGCGCGCAGGCGACCTGTGCGCCGCGGTCGGTGGTCACCTCCAGCAGGTCGATCGGGAGTTCCAGGACGGTGTCGCGTGGTTCGGGCGGTGGGGTCCCCAACGTGCGGGCGAGATCGCCGCCTGCCACCATCACGGATCCCGCCGGGTCGTCGTGCAGCATTCGCACGACCTCGGCGTCGCTCGTGGCGACCTGCACGTGAGCCGGCGGAGCGATCGGACGACCCCACTCCACGCCGGGTCCGATCGTCACGAGTCAGTCGCCTCAGCCGGCGCTGAGCTGTCGGCCACCACGCCGCGAAAGGCCGCCTCGGCTGCCGCCGCCGCGGCCCGCCGCGTGTCGGGGGCGGGCGCGATCAGCGACAGTTGACGGAGCAGGTCGATCAGCTGTTTCACCGTCCGGACGAAGTCGCCGCCGGTCAGCTCCTCGTCGCTGACCACCTCGGCGAATCCCTCGCCGGCGACCCAGGCATGGGCGACGGCCGCAAACGTCGCGTCGGGTGATCGGTGCTCGGCGAGCCCCACGGCGCGTTCTTGAGCCTGTAGCTCCTCACTGATCGCGGCGATACGCCGCCAGCGGTCACGGACCTCGGGTGACGAGAACCACGGCGTACCCGCCGGTTCGGGGCTGCGGTGTTCGTACACGACGACCGACACGAGCGCGGCGAGGTCGGCCGGACCGAGACCGTCGAGCAACCCGGCGCGGACGATCTCGGTGACCAGCAGATCACACTCGTGGAACGTCCTGGCCAGCATCTCGCCGCCGTCGGTCAGCTCCCACGCGTCGACGTCGACGTATCCGTACGTGCGCAGCACGTCGAGCACGCGATCGAAATCCTGACCGAGCGTGCGGGTCTTGCCGCTGACACGGCGCTCGGTATCGGTGATCTCGCGTGCCACCCGGTCCGCGTCGGCGGCGGCGCGCAGCTTGGCGCGGAGGTCCGGGTCGTTCTCCACCGGATGGATGCCCGTGTTGCTCGACGCCTGGCCGGACGCGCGGCGGGCGGTGTGCTTCGTCGCTGGTCGCCTGATCTTCGCCTGTCGGAGACGCTTGGCGACTTCGTTGCGCCAGTCCCGGCGTTGCGGAGCGAACCCACCAGGGAGCTGGATCGAACCGACCAACGCCGGCACCTGTTCGAGATCGTCGACGGCGATCGACAAGTCGTGCCCACCGCTGTTGACGACCGTCAGGCGGACGCCGCCCTTGCGGTGCGCGGTCGCCAGCAACACGACCGGGCCACGGTGCTTCGGTGCGGCGATGTCGATGATCGCTCCGGGCCGGAGCGAACCGATCAGTTCGTCGAGTTCGCCGGCGCGTCGGCTGCGGTCGGCGGAACGCCGATCTGCGGCCTCTGCTCGCCGGCGTCGATAGTCCTCGATGTCGCCGAAGTCGCTCACCGCCTCGCGGCGGAGCTCGATGACCTTCACCCGCAGGCGGTCGAGGCGCGCCTCGAGGCGCACGATGTCACGGTCGGCCTGGTACTGGGCGAAGGACAGATTGAGGAGATGGTGTGCTTCCTCACTCGTGTAGGTACGGATGAGGTTGGCCGCCATGTTGTAGGTCGGGCGAAACGCGGAGCGGAGATGAAAGGCCGTGCTCCCGGCGAGTTCGGCCACCTCGTCGAAACGAACCCACGGCGACCAGAGCACGACGGCGTAGCCGATGTTGTCGATCCCCCGTCGGCCGGCGCGCCCGGTCAGTTGGGTGTACTCACCGGGCGTCAGTTGCTGGTGGTGCTCGCCGGTGAACTTGGTCAGCTTCTCGATCACCACCGAACGCGCCGGCATGTTGATGCCGACGGCGAGGGTCTCGGTGGCGAACACCACCTTCACGAGGCCCTCGATGAAGCATTCCTCGACGACCTCTTTCATCGGCGGCACCATGCCGGCATGATGCGCGGCCACGCCGATGTCGAGCTGGGCCACGAACTGCGCGTAGCCGAGCACGTCGAGGTCGGCCGACTCGAGGTTGCCGAGGCGGTTGGCGATGATGCGGCGGATGGCGGTGCGTTCGTCGGCGGACGTCAACTTCAAGCCGGCATCGAGGCACGCCTTCGCCGCGGCATCGCACTGGGCGCGGCTGAAGATGAAGAAGATGGCGGGCAACATGCGTCGCTGATCGAGGAGTTCGACCGTCTCCACGCGGCCCGGTGGACCCACGCTGCCGACCTCGCCCGGACCGCCCGTCGCCTCCGCCACGTCTGCGCAAGCCCGGGCGGGCCGCTTCGTCGAGTTGCAGCGCGTCCCGGTTGGGGCGACCGTCGACGAACACCGGGAGCAGTTGCAACCGGTCCCGCTCCTGGTCGGAAACGAGATATTCGTTCTTGAGCTCGACCGGGCGCTGGCGCTCGACGATCGCCGTGGTCGATCCGCGCACCGTCGTGATCCACTCGGCGAGTTCCGACACGTTGCTCACGGTCGCCGACAAACAGACGAGGCGGACGCGCTGGGGCAGGTGGATGATGACCTCCTCCCACACGGGACCCCGGTAGGTGTCCTGGAGGAAGTGCACCTCGTCGAGCACGACGAGTCCGAGATCGTGCAGCGCCCGTGAGCGCCCGTAGATCATGTTGCGCAGGACCTCGGTCGTCATCACGACGATCGGGGCATCCCCGTTGATGGCGTTGTCCCCGGTGAGCAGACCGACAGCATCCTCGCCGTGGATGGCGACCAGATCGCGGTACTTCTGGTTCGACAGCGCCTTGATCGGCGCGGTGTAGAACGCTCGATGCCCGGCGGCGCGAGCCATCGCGATGCCGTACTCGGCCACCACGGTCTTGCCACTCCCCGTCGGCGCAGCGACGACGACGTGGTCACCGCGATCGAGCGAGTCGAACGCGTCGGCCTGGAACCGGTCGATCGGGAACGTGTAACGGGCGGTCAGATCCGCGCGGTCGTGCGACGGCTGCGCCGGTGGTACTGCGGAGCGTGGCGACGAGGTCACTCGTCCTTGGGTCGCCTTCGCACGACCAGCCAGCCGATGAGCACCGCCACGAAGTAGAGCACCATCATCGGGACACCGAGCATTGCCATGGTGATGGGATCGCCGGAGGGAGTGATCACGGCGGCGATCACCGCGATGCCGACCATCGCGAGTCGCCAGCTCTGCATCAGCCGTCGCGGTGTGACCACGCCCACGAGTTGGAGGAACACGACGAGCACCGGAAGCAGGAAGCCGAGCCCGAATGCGAAGATCATCAAGCCGATCAACGCCACATAGCTGTTGACCGAGTACACCTGGTTGACGTCGTCCCCGGACCAGGAGATGAGGAAGTCGAGTGCCTGCCCGATCGTGAGGTAGGCGAGTGCGCCACCGGCGAGGAACAGCACGACCGACGACACCACGAACGGGATGGCGTACTTCTTCTCCTTGGGGTTCAAGGCCGGAACGATGAAGCGCCAGACCTGCCACAGGATCACCGGGAGGGCCAGGATGATGCCGCCGTACATGCCGACCCGGAGCCGGGTGCTGAGGCCTTCCGTCGGCGTGAAGTTGAACAGTTCGGAGGTGCAGAAGTCGCGGGGTTTCGTCGCGCAGAGCTCCTGGTAGGGCTCGAGCAGGAAACCGAGCACCTGATCGTAGAACGCAACGACGAGCACCATGCCGATGGTGATGGCGAGCGCCGAGCGGATGATCCGGGCGCGTAGCTCACCGAGGTGCTCGGTGAGGGTCATCGTGTCGCCGGGCGGTTGATCTGCCTGGCGGTCTTCGGTCGTCACGCCGACGACTCCGATCGACGCGGCGGAAACGGAGCGGGCGCCCCAGTTGGCGCCGCAGTTGGTGCAGTTGGCGGCGGAGGCGGCGCAGGAGACACGGTGGCCGTCGACGGAGGTGGCGGCGGTGCAGGCGATGG
The DNA here is from genome assembly GCA_963829675.1 of Ilumatobacteraceae bacterium. Taxonomy (GTDB): domain Bacteria; phylum Actinomycetota; class Acidimicrobiia; order Acidimicrobiales; family Ilumatobacteraceae; genus Sva-07. Next base: position 35,724 of record CAWHJP010000011.1, on the reverse strand, counting down.
TGTCGGTGGTGGTGGTGGCGGCGGAGGAGGTGGCGGAGGCGGCGGAGGAGGCGAAGGCGCTGCGGACACCGTGGCCGTCGACGGCAGCAGAGCCGGTGGCGGGGTGGCCGGTGCAGGAGATGGGGACGGTGCAGGAGATGACGGTTGTGCAGGAGATGAGGGCGGTGGCGGCGCTCCGGATACGGGCTGGGCGTCGGTCGCTGGGGACGGGAACGTCTCGTCAGCCCATTGCGTGGCCGGTGGGGCGTCGGCCACGGGCGACGCGTCCTCCATCACCCGGGTGTGGTCGAGGCGTTCTTCGGCCTCGGCCTCGGCCATGAACCTGCTGGGGTCGGCCGCATCGCGCACGATGTTCGCGGTTTCCCGCATCTCCCGCATCGGCTCTTCGAGTGCGTCCTTCAGTTCCGACTGGAAACCGGTGCCCATCTTCCTCAGCTCGGTATATGTCTTCGTGAACTGCTTGATCGCGCTGGGCAGCTTCTCGGGCCCGAGGACGACCAGCGCCAGGACCAGGATCACGATGATTTCGCTGCCCTGGAGGTTGAACACGGTGGCAGTCTACGGGCCTGGCATCATCTGTCGGAGTGCAGCAACGTCTCCCCTCACGTCTCGATCCACCGATCGCGTTCGCCCACCGGGGCGCCCGCGCGCACGCACCGGAGAACACGATCGAGGCGTTCGAACTGGCTCTCCGCTTGGGAGCGACGGGCCTCGAGAGCGACGTCTGGCTGACCGCCGACGGTGTGGCTGTGCTCGACCACGACGGCGTCGCGAAGATCCGCCGGAGGAAACGTCCGATCCGGGAGCTCCTGCGCAGCGCAGCTGCCGGCGCACATTCCGTCGCTGGCTGAGATGCTCGCCGCGTGCGGCACCGGGTACGCGCTCTCACTCGATCTCAAGGATCCTGCGGCGGGGCCCGAGATCCTGCGTACGGTCCGTGAGCACGAACCGGCGATGGTCGAGCACACCTGGTTGTGTGACGTCGACCTCGACCGGCTCCGAGCGCTGCGTGCCGCCGAGCCCGATGCCCGTCTGCTGCTCTCGACCCGCCTCGACCGGATCAAGGAAGGACCTGAGCGCCGAGCGGCGACACTCGCCCACGACGGCATCGACGGCATCAACTTCAATCGTCGCGACTGGAACGGCGGTCTCGTCGTCCTCGTGCACCGGTTCGAACTCGTCGCCTTCGGGTGGGACATGCAGCTCGAACACGAGCTCCGCGACGGCCTCCGGATGGGGCTCGACGCCGTCTACAGCGATCGTGTGGACGTGATGGTGGACGCCATGAAGGCGGAGATCGGCTCGCTCTGACATGCGACCCGAACGCCGGCGCCGCGCCCAGTTCAGTACGAGTTCAGAGCCAGGTCCAGTGCGACACGGGCCAGAACACCACGAAGGCACGACCGACGAGGTCGTCCTCGGCGATCGGACCGATCGCGCGGCTGTCCTGTGAACCGCCACGATTGTCGCCCATCACGAAGACATGGTCCGTCGGGCACGACGATCGCCGGGAAGTCCAGGCCGCATTCGCTGCGGGTGACCACCTCGGGGTCGAGATACGGCTCGATCAGGGTGCGTCCGTCGATCTTGACCTCACAGTTGGCCATCTCGATGGTCTCGCCCGGCAGGCCGATCACCCGTTTGATCAGGTCGCGTTCGGAGGCCCCGGTCACCTCGTGCAGGACGACGACGTCACCGCGGTTCGGGTCGTGCAGTCGGTACGACAGCTTGTTGACGAACACCCGGTCACCGGTTTCGAGCGTGGAATGCATCGACGAGCCTTCGACGACGAAGTGCGCGAGGACGAAGGTCCGCACCAGGAAGGCGACGAGGAGCGCGACAACGACGACGACGATCCAGTCCACGAACGCCCGCGTCCCCGGAGGACAAGCCGGGCTTGTCGGCGGTGGTCGGTGCGAGCGGTGGCAGGTCGGCGTCGTCAGGGGGTGCCGGGGTGCTGACGTCAGAACTCACGAGAGCCCCACGGTATCTGCCGCCAGGATCGATTCCGAGCAACCCAGCGGTGCGCGACTACAGACTCTCGATGAGCCGTTCGACCCGCTCGTCGCGGCTCTTGAACGGATCCTTGCACAGGACCGTGCGTTGCGCCTGGTCGTTGAGTTTGAGGTGCACCCAGTCGACGGTGTAATCGCGCTTGCGCTCCTTGGCCCGCTTGACGAACTCGCCCCGCAGCCGGGCCCGCGTGGTCTGCGGCGGCACGTCGAGCGCCGTGTCGATGTCGGCGTCGGCGCAGATCCGCTCGACCATCCCGCGGTCCTGCAGCTTGTAGAACGGGCTGCGGGTGCGTGACACGTCGTGGTACTGCAGGTCGAGCAACTGCACCCGGGCGTGGCCGAGGGGCAGGTCGTGACGCTGACGGAACGCCTCGATCAGCTTGTACTTGATCACCCAGTCGACCTCCCGGTCGAGCAGCAGCGGGTCCTTCTCGATCGTGGTGATGCAGTGCTCCCACATCTCGAGCGCCTTCTGTTCGAGCGGCGGGAAGCCCTGGGAGTCGGCATAGCGCAAGCGCCCGGTCGAGGTACTCGCGCTGGATGTCGAGCGCACTCACCTCGCGCCCGTTGGCCAACCTGACGGTCCGGCGACACGTCATGTCGTGGCTGATCTCACGGATCGCCCGGATCGGGTTCTCCAAGGTCATGTCGCGCAGCACCACGTTGTTGTCCTCGAGCATCCGCAGCATGCACGCCGCGGCCCCGACCTTCACGAACGTCGAGTACTCGCTCATGTTCGAGTCGCCGACGATCACGTGCAGCCGGCGATAGCGCTCGGCGTCGGCGTGCGGCTCGTCACGGGTGTTGATGATCGGTCGGCTCCGCGTGGTGGCCGACGACACGCCCTCCCAGATGTGCTCGGCGCGTTGGGCGATCGAGTACGTGGCACCGCGGGCGGTCTGCAGGACCTTGCCGGCGCCGGTGTAGATCTGGCGGCTCACGAAGAACGGGATCAGCACCTCGGCGTAGTGGCCGAGGTCGTCGTCTCGGTTGGTGCAGATAGTTCTCGTGGCAGCCGTAGGAGTTGCCGGCCGAGTCGGTGTTGTTCTTGAACAGGTAGATCGTGCCCCGGATCGACTCTTCGGCGAGGCGCTGTTCGGCGGACTCGACGAGCTGTTCGAGGATCCGCTCCCCCGCCTTGTCGTGGACGACCAGGTCGTACAGCGAGTCGCACTCCGGGGTCGCGTACTCGGGGTGGGAACCGACGTCGAGGTAGAGGCGGGCACCGTTCTGCAGGAACACGTTCGAGCTGCGTCCCCACGACACCACGCGGCGGAACAGGTAGCGGGCAACCTCATCGGGGCTCAGCCGGCGCTGGCCCCGCAACGTACACGTCACGCCGTATTCGTTCTCGAGGCCGTAGATGCGACGCTCCATCAGAACGCCAACCTATCCAGGTCCGGCGGCCGATGAACCGTATGGTGGTCCCCGGCACCGCCTGGGCGACGATCGGCAGGTCGAGCGGATCGACCACTCCGATCACCGGATAGCCCCCCGTGGTCGGGTGATCGGCCAGCATGACGATCGGTTCGCCCGCCGGGGTGATCTGGACGGCGCCCGCGATCAGCCCTTCGCTCGCCATCTCCGCGGGAGCCGCCGGATCACGTTCGAAGACACCGGGCGACAGGCGAACGCCGACGCGGCTCACGTCGCTGCTCACCAGCCAGCCGGCGCGAAACCAGGGCGTCGCGCCCGCCGCGGAACCACATCGCGCGCGGAGCTGCCCACAGTCGCACGGTCGGTTCCGGGCGCGGACGGGCGCCTGCTCGGCGACGAGATCGGTGCCCGGATCGTCGGCCGACATCGACCGCATCGCCGTCCGCCAGTCGGCGCCGGACCGAGCCCCGACAGCGTGTCGGTGCTGCGCGAGCCGAGCACCTGCTCGATCTCGATCCCGCCGCGCAGCGCGAGGTAGGCCCACATCTGCCCGTCGGCGGGGTCGATCCGGATGGTGTCGCCGGACTGCATCGTGTGACGCTGGCCGTCGGCGCTCGTCGCCGCGATGACGGGCCGGAGCGCTTCGATCACGAGGCCACCGCGCGTCTCGATCGTCGCCGCGCCCGGAGGGTTGCCGACCAATCGATTGCTGCGATCGTGCGCGTCCCGATCGACTGCGCCGGCCGAGGGCACGCCGAGGTGGGCCATCCCGCGGCGCCCGTGATCCTGCACCGTCGTCCCCCACCCGGCAGCGACCACTCGCAGCGCCGCCGCACTCATCCCGGAATCCATCATCCGGCACCCTCATCCCGGCACTTGGGTGAACGACACGGTCATGCCCGGACGGAGCAGCGCGGGCTCCGTGCGGTCGACGTCGAAGACGCGGACCTCCGATTGGCCGAGCAGGTGCCAGCCGCCTGGCGATGACGACGGGTACACGCAGCATGTAGCCGGCAGCGATCGCCACCGACCCGGCCGGCACCCGCGTGCGCGGCGTCGCCCGACGCGGCAACCGCAACGCCGGGTCGAGGCCGCGGAGGTAGGCGAAGCCCGGACTGAAGCCGCAGAAGGCGACCGTGTACGTCGCCGACGGTGCCGCTGGATCAACTCCTCGACCGACAGGCCGAGGGCGTCGGCGGTCGGCACCAGGTCGTCACCGTCGTAGACGACCCTGATCGACTGATGCACGGGTGACTCGACCACCCCGGCCGACCCATCGATCTGTGCGACGACCGCGCCGATCGTCGCGGTGGCGCTCGCGCTCGCACACGACCACGACGGTGCGCTCGGCCGGGATGATCTCGATGATCCCCGTCGACCCGCCGGGAGCGCAATTCGGCGACCCAAGCGATCGGATCGTCGACCTCGTCGGCGAACCAGGCCGAGGGACCGAACGCCCGCACCTGCATCCGGTCACGAACCCAGGGGGCAGAAGCCGGCGACATCGATGCCCGCGGCGTCGAACGCCGTTCGGATCGCCCGGGCGATCGTGACCGCACCGGGGGTGTCGCCGTGCACGCACAAGGATGCCGCCCCGACGTGCACGGTGGAGCCGTCGACGGCGGTGACGGTGCCGTCGGTGACGAGGCGGACCGAGCGTTCGGCGATCTGGCTCGGGTCGGTCAGGACGCTGTCGGGCTCCCGCCTCGGGACGAGCCCACCGTCGGGCAGGTAGGCCCGGTCGGCGAACGCTTCGGGCACCGCCTCCAATCCGGCCCGATCGGCAGCCAGGAGCAACTCAGACCCCGGCAGGCCGAGGATCGCCATCGACGGGTCGTACTCCACGACCGCGGCCACGACTGCCTCGGCGTAGTCGGCGCGTTGGTGCCGCGTCGTGGTACAGCGCGCCGTGTGGCTTCAGATATGCCGTGCGCGACCCCGCAACCTGGGCGAACGCGTCGAGCGCGCCGAGCTGGTAGATCACCGCGTCGCGCAGCTCGGACGGCTCCATGTCGATGTGCCGGCGACCGAATCCCACGAGGTCGGGATACGACACCTGGGCGCCGATCACCACGCCGCGGTCGGCCGCCGCGGTGCACGTCGCCCGCAGCGTCGACGGATCGCCGGCGTGGAAACCGCAGGCGATGTTGGCACTCGTGACCACCGCGAGCATGGCCTCGTCGTCGCCGAGCTTCCATGCCCCGTACGATTCGCCGAGGTCGCTGTTGAGATCGATTCGCACCCCATCGATCGTAGAGGGCCGATCGTGCGAGGGCTGGACGTCAGGCGAGCGCCGCTTCGAGCTCACCGATGTCGAGCCGATGGAAACACCGCCGGCCGTTCGTCCGGGCGAGCTCGGCCACCTCGAGGTCGCTGGCGGGGATCTCCCGATCGCTACCACCCAGTGCATGGGCACCGAGTTTGACGGCCTCGGGCAGCGACAGCCCTTCCGTCCACGTCTCGCCGAGACGGATCTTGATCGTCTCGGCATCGCCGCCGATCGCCGCGGTGTCGCGTTGGTCGACCACCGTGCCGTCGTACAGGATGTGGAACATCTGGTCGCCGGCAGGATCGAGCCCGACCTCGGCCACCAGGATCTCGACCTCCATCGGCTTCATCTCGTGGGTGAAGATGTTGCCGAGCATCTGGGCGTAGCTGTTGGCGAGGCTGCGCGCGTCGACATCGTCGCGGGAGTACTGGTACCCCTTGAGGTCGGCGGCGCGCACCCCGGCGACACGGAGCTGGTCGAACTCGTTGTACTTGCCGACGCCGGCGAAGGCGATCCGGTCGTAGATCTCGCTGACCTTGCGCAGCGTGTCGCTCGCGTTCTCGGCCACGATGGCGATGCCGTCGACGAAGCGGACCGCGACGAGCGCCCGCCCGCGGGCGATGCCCTTGCGCGCGTAGTCGGCGCGGTCCTTCATCATCTGTTCCGGGGCGACGTAGAACGGCATGCTCATCGGGCGCGCACCTCCTCGACGATCGCCGCGAAACGCTGGGCGAGATCGTCGTCGTCGAGGCGGTTCCAGCCGTCGACGTCGATGGACGCCACGATCGGGTAGATGCCGCGCAGCGCATCGGGTCCGCCCGTTGCCGAATCGGCGTCGGCGGCCTCCCACAGCGCGCGGCAGGCCAGGTTCACGGCGCCGTCGCGGTCGATCGTGTCGCGCCATCCGACCTTGATGACCGTGCTGGCGTGCAGGCTGCCGGACCCGGTGGCCACGTAGTCGCGCTCTTCGTAGCGGCCGCCGGTGGCGTCGAAGTCCCACACCCGTCCGCAGTCACGCCGCAGATCGAAGCCGCCGAAGATCGGCACGACCACCATGCCCTGCATCGCGGCGGGCAGGTTGCCCCGGACCATCATCGACAGTTGGTTCGCCTTGCCCTCGAGGCTGAGCGTGGTTCCTTCGACCTTCTCGTAGTGCTCGAGTTGGAGCTGGAACAACCGGATCATCTCGATGGCCGGGCCCGCCGCTCCGGCGATGGCGACGCCGCTGTGCCGGTCGGCTTCGACCAGCTTGTCCATCGAGCGATGGGAGATGAGGTTGCCCGCCGTGGCACGACGGTCGCCCGCCATCACCACGCCGTTGTCGTACCGCAGTGCCACACAGGTGGTGGCATGCGGGATCGACAGCGCATGCATCAGGTCGGAGCTGCCGCCCGCAGGAAGGGTCGTGGTCGGGTGCAGCCCGACACGCCGGAGGAGTTCGGGAAAGCTGGAACCGGGGTCGTCACCAACGTTGAAGGTCGGCATCGACACGGATCACTGCCCACCCTTCTGCACGTACGACTTGACGAAGTCCTCGGCATTCGTCTCGAGGACCTCGTCGATCTCGTCGAGCAGATCGTCGAGTTCCGCCTTCAACTTGTCGCCGGCCTCGGTGACGGCCGGTGCGGCCTGGTCGACCTCGGTCGACTCACGGCTCGTGGTGGGTTTCGACTTCTGGGTTCGTTCAGCCATCTCCGTCACTCTCGCTTTCGATCACTGGGTTTGGATCAGCGGGGCGGTTTCGATGTTGCGTCGGCCTGTCTTGATGCGGATGGTGTTCATGCGTCCTGTCCGAGCCGTTCGAGCAGTTCGCGTGCGGTGTTGCTGGTGTCGATCAACGTAGCAACGTGTTCGGCGGTGCCGCGTAGTGGTTCCATCATCGGCACGCGGCGGAGCGGGTCGCGGCCGACGTCGAACACGAGCGAGTCCCAGTTGGCCGCCACGACGTCGTCGGGGAACTTCGCGAGGCATCGCCCGCGGAAGTAGGCACGGGTGGTGGTGGGCGGCTCGGTCATCGCCGCCATGGCATCGGCGGGATCGACGAGTGTCTCGAGACCGGCCCTCGACGCAAGGCAGCGATCGGCACGCAGGTCGTGGTACTGCAGGTCGATCGCCTTGAGCTTGGCGGCGACGGGCTTCAGGTCGTGGCGCTCGGCGAAGCCGTCGACGAGTCGTTGCTTGGCCACCCAGTCGACCCAGTGGGCGACCGACGACGGATCGGATTCGAGACCGGCCAGGACCCGCTCCCAGCGATCGAGCACGTCGATGCCGACCGACTCGCCGACGCATGCCAAGCCGTGCGACTGCTCGTACTTCTTCGCCCGCTCGAACAGGCCCCACTGCACTTCCAGCGCCGTGGCCCGGCTCCCGTCGCGCAGCATGACCGTCTGGCGCAACGTCGGGTCGTGGCTCACCTGGCGGATCGCGGCCACCGGGTTGCCGAGGATCCACTCGTCGCCCAGCGCATCGTCCTCGATCATCGCCAGCACGATCGCCGTCGTGCCGACCTTGAGGTACGTGGCCACCTCGCTCATGTTGGCGTCGCCGACGATCACGTGCAGCCGGCGGTACTTCTGGGCGTCGGCGTGCGGCTCGTCGCGGGTGTTGACGATCGGTCGCTTGAGGGTGGTTTCGAGGCCGATCTCCTCTTCGAAGAAGTCGGCGCGCTGGCTCAGTTGGTAGGCGACGTGGTCGTGCGGGCGGCCCGGAAGTTCGCAGCCGACCTTGCCGGCGCCGCAGAACACCTGGCGGGTGACGAAGTGCGGTGTGATCTGGGCCGTGAGACGACCGAACGGCTGCTCGCGGGCGAGCAGGTAGTTCTCGTGGCAGCCGTAGCTGTTGCCCTTGCCGTCGGAGTTGTTCTTGTGCACGACGATCTCGGCACCGTCGGGCAGCACCGACCGGGCGTGGATCATCGAGGCGCGGACGATCTCCTCGGCGGCGCGGTCCCAGATCACCGCTTCCATCGCCGTGGTGACCTCCGGCGTGGAGATCTCCGGGATGGGCGTGGTCGACGTAGTAGCGCGCACCGTTGGTGAGCACGGCGTTGACGAGCGTGGTCTCGACCTCGGGGGCGAGCGAGTCGTCGAGCGAGAACCCGCGGGCGTCGTTGGTCGGGTGTTCGTCCTCGAAGTCCCAGCCGATGCGGCCGCGCTGGCGGGCCGTCGCGGCGACGTAGGCGTTGATCAACGTCGACGATGCCGTGACCGGGTTGTTCTCCGCGCCGCGCACCACGATGCCGTACTCGGTCTCGAGCCCGCACACCTTCGGCAGCGCCATGTGGGCAACCTATCGGAGGTGGACCGTCATGTCGTGTTCACTCGAGTTACAGATACTGGCCGGTCTGCACCCGTTCGATCGCTCGACCGCCGACACCGTCGGGCGCGGCGGTCTCCGACACGAGGGTGCGGATGAACACGATGCGCTCGCCCTTCTTGCCCGAGATCTTCGCCCAGTCGTCGGGGTTCGTGGTGTTCGGCAGGTCCTCGTGTTCCTTGTATTCCTGCTTGATCGAGGCGACGAGGTCGGCGGTCGACACGCCCTTGGCGCCGCCGCTGATCACCCGCTTGATGGCGAGCTTCTTGGCGCGCCGGACGACGTTCTCGATCATCGCTCCCGACGAGAAGTCCTTGTAGTACAGGATCTCCTTGTCGCCGTTCTGGTAGGTGACCTCGAGGAAGCGGTTGGCGTCGTCGTCGCGGTACATCTCCTCCACCGTGGCGTCGATCATCTCCGGGATCGACTCGTCGGCGGCGATCGGGATCTCGTTGGTGAGGTAACGGGCGAAGATCTGGCGCGCCGCGTCGGCGTTCGGCCGTTCGATCTTGATCTTCACGTCGAGCCGACCGGGACGCAGGATCGCCGGGTCGATCAGATCCTCACGGTTCGTGGCGCCGATGACGATCACGTTCTTCAGGCCCTCGACGCCGTCGATCTCGGCGAGCAGCTGCGGCACGATCGTCGACTCCATGTCGGAGCTGATGCCCGAACCGCGGGTGCGGAACATCGAGTCCATCTCGTCGAAGAACACGATGACCGGCCAGCCCTCGTCGCTCTTCTCCCGGGCCCGCTGGAAGACGAGGCGGATCTGCCGCTCGGTCTCGCCGACGTACTTGTTGAGCAGTTCCGGGCCCTTGATGTTGATGAAGTAGCTGCGGCCCTTGCCCTCCCCCACCGTTTCGGCGACCTTCTTGGCGAGGCTGTTGGCGACCGCCTTGGCGATCAGTGTCTTGCCACACCCGGGAGGGCCGTACAGCAGGATTCCCTTCGGAGCGGGCAGCTGATGCTCGGCGAACAGGTCGTGATACAGGAACGGGAGCTCGACCGCGTCGGCGATCTGCTCGATCTGGTCGTCGAGGCCGCCGATGTCGGAATAGCTGATGTCCGGCACCTCCTCGAGCAGCAGGTGCTCGACCTCGGGGCGCGGCAGCTTCTCGAGCAGCAGGTTCGAGCGGACGTCGAGGCGGAGATGGTCGCCGCTGCGGATGTGCATGCCGCGGATGGTGTCGGCCAGTTCGCAGACCCGCTCCTCGTCGCCACGCCCGACGACGACGATGCGCACACCGTCGTCCATCACCTCCTTCACCGTGACGACCTCACCCGTCACCTCGGGGGCCCGGGCCAGCACGACGTTGAAGCTCTCGTTGAGGACGACTTCGGAACCGCGGTCGAGGAGTTCGTGATCGATGTCGGGATGCAGCGCGACGCGCATCTTGCGGCCGCTCGTGAGGATGTCGACCGTGTCGTCGTCGTTCTTGCCGACGACGATGCCGTACGCGGATGGGGGCTGCGAGAGCTTGTCGACCTCGTCGCGCAGTGTGGCGATGTGCTCACGTGCTTCGCGCAGCGTGTAGGACAACTTCTCGTTCTGGCCGATCGCCTGGGCGAGTTGGCCCTTGGTCTCGAGCAGTCGTTCCTCGAGGGAGTGGACGCGCCGGGGCGCATCGGCGAGTCTCGATCGCAGGTGCGCGATCTCCTCGATCAAGGCTGCGATCTGGATCGCTTCGGACTCGTGATCGTTCGAACCGTTCGGGTGGAGTTCACCGTCGTTCGCCATGGGCCGAATGTACACGCGAGGGTCGGAAACATGTTTGCACGTACTCTGCCGTGTAAACTCTGAACACACTTCGGCGTTCGACACCGTGCGCTGTCCCCCTCACGAGGAGCTGCTACTGACATGAAGGTCTGGATCGACCAGGATCTGTGCACCGGCGACGGGCTGTGCGAGGAGATCGCACCCGATGTGTTCACACTGCTCGACGACGGCCTCGCGTACGTGGTCGAGAGTGGCAAGGTCTTCGCCGAGGCCAAGGGCAACCCACAGGGCGCCGACGGACTCGCCGAGATCCCCGACGGCCAGCTCGACGCCGTGATCGAATCCGCCGAGGAGTGCCCCGGCGAGTGCATCTACATCGAGCCGTAACACGCCGCTCGATCCACGTTTGCGTCAGGATTTCTGCGGTACGCCGCACGGATTTTCCGACACAAACGCCGGTCTTCGACGTGACGACGCCCTCGGAGCGATCCGGGGGCGTTCGCCGTTTTCTGCCCCAGCACCGTTTGCGTCGCGGTTTGGCGCGGACAGGTGCGCGGAAATCCCGACGCAAACGAGGACCGGGGGTAGGTTCGGTCGGATGAGTGCTGCGGCCGAACCCGTGCGACGGCAGAGGAACGCACGGGGCGAGGGCGAGCGGCTGCGCGCCGAGCTGCTGGAGGCGGCGGCGAACCTGATGGCGACGCACGGCGACATCGAGAGCATCTCGTTGCGCGCGGTGGCCCGCGAGGCCGGCGTGTCGGCCACCGCGGTCTACCGGCACTTCGACGACCACCACGACCTGCTCCGCGAGTCGGTCGTGTACTGCTGGACGAACTTCCGCCAGTCGTTGACGGAGTCGCGCGGCGGCATCACCGATCCGTTCGATGCCCTGCAGGCCCTGCGCGTCGGCGTACGTGCAGTTCGCCCTCGACCATCCCGGCCAGTACCGGGTGATGTTCTCCAACCGGATGCAGCCGGAGGGCGATTCGGCCGTCATCGGGCTCGCCGCGTATCAGGTGCTCGTCGACAGTGTGGCCGACGATCCTCGACGTGCTCGGCGACGACCGCGATCCGTACTTCGTCGCGGCCCAACTGCACACGTGGCTGCACGGCGTGGTCGACCTGTGGTCCAACCATCCCGACGTGTCCTGGCCCGGCGCCGATCGACTCATCGACAGCATGACCGAGGCGATCGGCATCGACCGCCGTCCGGCCACCGACATCTGACGCCGCGATTCGCGTGAACAACGTGCGGCGCAGGTGCGCACATTGTTCACCGTTCGGCGTTGAGGACGGTACCGCTCAGGACTCGTTGCGGCCGAGGAACCGGGCGACGCTGAGGAAGCCGGTGTGCGCCACCATGCGATGGTCGGGACGCACGGCCTGGCCGTCGATGTGCCACCCGCGGTGGAGCACCTCGATCGTCCGACCGTCGATCCACTTGCCCTTCAGGGATTCACGGACCTGCGCCGCCTGCGTGATCGACGGCGTGTAGGCGACGAGCAGTCCGCCGGCCAACAGGACCGCCTCGGCGTGTGGGACCACCCGCCACGGTTCGGGCAGGTCGAGCACGACCCGGTCGAACGGCCCGTGCGCCGGGTCGATCCCCTCGTAGCTGTCGCCGATGTGGATCTGATACCGATCGAGCGCCGCCGTGCCGAGGAAGCTCTCCACGTTCTTGCGGGCCCGGTTGGCGAAGTCCTCACGGATCTCGTACCCGACGATCTCGGCGCCGTATCGCAGCATCGTCATCGACAGGGCTCCGGAGCCGATCCCGCTCTCGAACACGCGCACCCCCGGCCCGATGTCGGCGAGGATGCAGATCGGGCCGAGATCCTTCGGATAGATCACCTGCGCGCCGCGTGGCATCTCGACCACGAAGTCCTCCAGGGTCGGCCGCAGTGCCGTGTACTCGGAGCCCTTGGTCGATCGGACCACGACGCCCTCGCGGCCGCCGATGATCGACGCGTGCGTCACGAATCCGGCGTGGGAATGGAACTCGCCGTTGTCGACGAGGTCGATCAGGTAGCGCCGCTTCTTGGAATCGAGCAGGAGCGCCTTCTCCCCCGCGGCGAACGTGTTCGTCACCGTCGACCACGTCCGCTCAGCACCAGTTCCACCGGGACCGGATCGATCGCCCGCGACTTGTCGAGCAACCGGCAGAACGCGCAGACATCGCCGGTGGTCGGCGAGCCGCACCGCTCACAGCTGGTTCAAGCCTTCGACGGCAGCGACCGAGTGCCCGGCGAGCAGCGGCGCCATGCGGTCGAGGAAGCCGAGATAGAACGCGGCCTTCGCACCCGGCGACCCCGCCTCGATCGAATTGAGCGTCTCCTTGTAGCCGAGGTGACGATTGCCCTTCGCCATCGGGCACTCCTCGACGAGGTAGTCGATGCCGCGCACGACGCACCAGGCCGCAGTCTCGCGCTCGGTCAACCGGACGAGCGGCTTGACCTTGCGCGGGAAGCCCTCACTCGCCGGGAGCGCCGGGAGCTGGCGCGCGAGGTAGTCGATGTCCCACCGCAGCGTGTTCCCGAACAGGACCGCAGCTTCGTCGTCGAGGTTGTGACCCGTGACGACGACGTCGTAGTCGCCGTCGAGTGCGGCCTGGTCGAACAGCCGCCTCTTCGACAGACCGCACGCCGAGCACGGCACGCGGCCGGTCGCCACCGACGCCGTCGGCACGTCGTAGCCGTAGTCGTCGCGCAGATCGATCACACGGAGTCGCAGGCCTCGAGCGTCGGCGAAGCGCTTCGCGTACCCACCGCTCTCGTCGGAGTAGTCACCGATGCCCAGCCCGATGTACAGGCCGTCGGCGCGGTAGCCGGCGTCGATCAGCATGTCCCACACGGCCAGCGAGTCCTTGCCGCCGCTGACCGCGACGAGGATCCGATCGTCGGGCTGCAACATGTCGAAGTCGTCGATCGCCTTGACCATCTGGCGCCGGCAGAGTTGTTGCAGGTGCTCGGCACAGAAGTGCGCGTTGTGCCGACGCAGCTCGATCACCGCCGGCTCCTTGCAGACCTTGCACTTGCTGCCGACCGCGGTCACGTCGCACCACCGGAGATGACGGGCCGGACCTCGATCGTGTCGTCGTCGGACAGGCGCGCGTCGCCGGGGACGAGCGTGCCGTTGCAGATCACGAGATGCGACTCGCGCGGCAACCCGAGATCCTCGAGCAGGCGATTGACCGTGCGCCCGCCTGCTACCTCGACCTCCCGCCGCGGGTTACGCAGCAACACCTTCATGACTCGTTTGTCACGGCCGGAAGTTCGGATCCTGCAGCTCGGCCCGCGCCTTGTCGATCAGCACCTTCTTGGTGATGCCCGTGGCCTTGCGCTGCTTGCGAGTGAGCGGTTTGATCGTGCTCACACGCACGGAATGGCCGGGACCGACGCCGTACCGGGCCAGCCGTTCGGACTTCCGGCCGAACGTCCCTTCGAGCGGCCCCCGCAGGAACAACGCCACCGCGACGATCTTCCAGAACACGCTGTCGCCGAGGAGTCCGTTCGAGATCGCCTTGCGTTGGATCACCAGCGAGGGGCGCAACGCCGCCGGCATCGTTTCGGCGAGGCCGAGCGTGCTCAGCACCATCCGGCGACGGCGCACCAGCCCCGACAGGCGGAACGCAGCCATCAGATCCGTCGAATCTCGACGATGGCGCTGCGCTTCTTGCCCGCCCGCTTGCCGAGGAAGAACACGAGCAAGAGCAGCACCACCCCGGCGCCGGCGGCGATACTGGCGATCGCCGGCTTCTTGTCGTCGACGGCACCCTGCACGTCCCCCTGCAGCACGCGGAGCTTGCGCTCGAGATCTGCGGGCGTGATCTTGGTCGTCTGGTCAGACATCGTTCGGGCTCCTACTTCGTTTCCTTGTTCAGCGTCGACTTCTTGATCCGCATCAACGTGACCACGAGCATGCCGACGGCGACGAGCAGCGTGATCAGATAGGCGACCCACGACCACGACCCGCTCGAGGATCCGGTCCCATTCCTCCTGGATCACGCGCAGCACACCGAGCAGCACGATCACGAGCCCGAGCCCGAGGCAGAAGGCCCCGGCTGCCCCGAACGCCAGCCACCGTCCGACCCCGCGCAGCGGGTCGACCGTCTCCTGCATGACGTAGGAGCGGAAATAGTCGATCAGCTCGGGGATCGAGAGGTCGTCGCGATCCATCTTCTGCCGGCGGTGACTGCTGCTGTCGGACACGGACATCGTTTCTATCACAAGTGGTCGATTTCCCCCGGTGGTCTGCTGCACCCCACGTAGATGGTCAGACGGACGCCGCCGGTTCCGTCACCGCGCGCGTTTTGCCATTGAATTCAGTTCAAGAGGGTATATAACAGTTGTGAGGCGCCACTAACACGAATCGACCCGTCCGCCCGCTATCGATTCGTGACGGTGGCGCCTCGGTCATTCCGGTGCGCTCGTGCCGCCGCCGAGATCGTCTTGGTCACGAAAGGCGGAAGCGCAACATCGCGTCGACGTCGTCGAGCACCTCGTCGAGCAGTCGCATCCGCTCCATCGGCCCCGGCGCGGCGAGAAGCCGGTAGCGATCGGCCGGTCCGATCGGTGCGATCGCCGCCAGGTGGTAGCTCGCGACGAGTGGGTCGTCGGACACCGCGGTGTCCGCTGTGTCGGCGGGCTGTCCTTCGACGTCGGCCGCGAGTGCCAGTGTCGTCCGCACCCGGTCGTGCGCGTGCCGGACCGCCTCGTCGAGCCCGGCCGCATCGGGGTCGTCGTCGGGCCATTCGTCGACGTCGGCGATCGGATACGGATCGTCGGGAAGCCACACGTTCACCGCGATGCGCACGTGTGCCGACGGCGATGAGTGCATAGCGGCCGTCGTCGAGCGCATCGACCTGCAGCATCCGCGCGATCGTTCCGACCATCGCCCGCTCGTCGCCACCACCCGCTTCGCGACCGTGGGTGATCAGCGCCTGCCCGAACTCCGGCTCACCGTCCTCTCGGAGGCAGTCGATCACCATCTGCGCGGTATCGCGGCTCGAACACGTGCAGCGGAAGGATCCCACCGGGAACGAGCACCGTCCCGAGCGGGAACATCGGCATGACCGCCATCCGCCAAACGTAGATGCCTCGAAACGTGCCGCGGCAAACGTAGGTGCTCGAGCGGCGTTCAGCGAGGGCCGAGCGCGGCGGGGTCGGCGCCGGCCGGGTAGCTGGCGAGACGTTCCGCGAGCGCCAGCCAGAGCGGCTGGTACTTGTTGTCGGTGGTGATGTCGGGCTCGTTCAGGATGAGCACGAACTCGATGGAATCGCCGTTCGCCGCCGGGAGATACCCGGACAGTGCCTTGACCGCGGGCGGATCGGCGTTGTCGGGAGGATTCCCGAGCGTGCCGGTCTTGGCGATCAACCGACCTTCGACGGGGGTCCCCACGAACTCCCCCACGAGCGTGCCCGTCCGCCCGGCAACCGGCAGCCCGGCAGCAACCGGTCCACCCGCGGCGTGTTGGAGCACGGCCAGCATTGCGGCACACGTCGTGCGGTCCTCGATGCTGAGCCCCGAGCCGTCGATGGGACGGACGCCATCCATCGGCACGCCCCAGGTCCGCAGTCGTTGATCGACGGCGTTGAGCCCCGCCGCCCGGGTCCCCTGCCCCGCCGTGGCGAACCCGACTTCCTTGAGCATCATCTCGGCGGTGTTGTCGTCGCTGTTCGTGAGCATCTCGGCGACGACCGCGGAGAGGGGCGCCGACTGCACCGCGGCGATCTCCGCGGCGGCGGGATCAGCCACGCCCGAGGCCCAGGTGCCGGCCACCCGGATGCCACGCGCTTGGAGCAGCCGTCCCAGTTCCCGCGCCGCCGCCTCGTTGGGTTCGGGCTGCACGCCCGATCGCCCGACGGTCCGTGAGTCGTTCACGAGCAACGCGTCGTACGGTCCGGCCTCGACGATCTTGACGTCGTCGCCCCACCCTTCGACGAAGAACTCGTCGTCGTAGCGGGTGCCATCACCGATCAGCGAACCGTTGATCCGGGTGATGCCCGCCGCGACGAACGCGTCGGCGAGCGCATCGAGCGGCGTGACATTGAAGGCGGGCTCGGCGTCGCGGTCGAGCGGAAAGTCCGATGCGGTCAGCAACGGGTCGCCACCACCGATCAGATACACGTCGCCCTCGATCACGCCGTCGACTGCCGGCGGGCCCGTGACCCGCGTGACGTAGCGATAGTCGGCACCCAGCACGTCGAGTGCCACCGCCGCCGTGATCAGCTTCTGATTGCTCGCGGGGATGACCGACGCCGTCTCGTTCGCCCCGGTGACGTGCCGGCCGTCGACCGACACCGCCGCGCACGATCGGTCGCCCACGTAGCCGTAGATCTGCTCGACCTGCTCCGCCAACGCGTTGGCGTTGGAGACGGCACCCACGGCCTTCGGGGCTCGCCGGTAGTCGAGCAGGCCGGTCCGCAGCGGGGTGACGACCGGAGCCGCCACCGCCCCCGCGCCGGCGATCGTCGTCGTGGTCGTGGCGCCCTCGACTGCTTCGAATGCCTCGTACTCGTCGGCCTTCGCGTCCGACCACACCAACAACCCGGTGAGGCCGGCGATCGGGATCAGCGCGACGAGGATCAGGAGCAGGACCGGCGTCCGGGGGTACCGAACCGGAGGGGCGACCAGGTCGACGCGCACGGCTCCTACCGCAGACCCAACTCGGCCGGGGTGGGCCCATTCGGGTAGGTGACCATCACATCGGCGAGTGCGTTCCAGACAGGTCGGTATTCGCTCTGGTCGGAGATCGTCGGTCCGTTGAGCACGAGCGCGTACTCGACCGCGCTGCCGCCGTCCACGTTGACGTAGCCGGCAAGGGCCTTCACCGCCGGCGGGTCCTCGTTGAACGGCGGGTTGCTGAGCGTGCCGGTCTTGCCGAGGAGGCGCCCGGCGATCGGATGATCGACGAAGATGTCCGCCAGTGTCCCGCTCTGGCCGGCCACAGGCAGGCCGGTGCCGATCGGACCGTTGGGATCCGACCGCTGGAGCACGGTCAGCAGGGCGGTACAGGTGACCCGGTTGTCGGGGCTCAGTCCGGAGCCGTCGGCGAGCACGATCCCGGTGGTGTCGACCCCCCAACCGGCGAGCGAGTCCTTGATGACCGCCAGCCCGGCCTCCCGCGCACCTGTCGCTGACTCCTGGTAGCCCAACTCCTTGACCAGCATCTCGGCGGTGTTGTTGTCGCTGTTGCCGAGCATCTCCGCGACGACTTCGGACATCGGCGCCGATTGGATCGAGGCGATCTCGGTCGTCCCGGCGGGTGCGGTACCGGTCGTGGCGGTGCCGCCCACCGTGATCCCCCGTTCGTTCAACATACGGACGAATTCTCGCGCCGCGCCCTCCGCCGGATCGTTCGCCTTCAGGGGATCGTTGAGCACTCGCGAGTCGTTGACCATCAGCGAGTCGTACGGGCCTGCCTCGAGCCCGGCGACACCGACGGCCCAGCTGGGCGCGAAGTATTCATCGTCATAGCGACTCGCATCGCCCACCACGTTGCCGCTCACGGAGGTGATACCGGCCGCAACCAGCGCGTCGGCGAGCGCCTCGAGGCGGGTCGGGGACGTGACCGGGTAGCGCTCGAGGTTCGACACCGGGTACCAGTCGGACGACAGTACCGGATCGCCTCCACCCACGAGGTAGAGATCGCCGGCCACCGCACCCCCGGCCGGTGGGCTCGCGGTCGTGGCGCTCGTCGTGAACTGAAAGCTCTCACCGAGCACCTCGAGCGCCGTCGCGGCCACGAGCAACTTCTGTGTGCTGGCCGGGATCACGGGCAGGTCGGCGTTTCGCGAACCGACCGGCTCACCGTCGACCGAGACCGCCACGCACGACCGATCGCCGATCGTGGGCAGGAACGAGGTGACCGCCGCCCGGAAGTCGTCGATCGCGAGTTCCCGCGATACCACGGTCGACAGTCGTCGCATCGTGAACATCGGTGCCGTGAGTGCCGGCACCGGCGCCGCTACCGCCGGAGCGGCCGGCGCTGGTTCGATCGTCCGGATCTGTGCGTCGGCCCAGCGGTGGGTGGCGAACAGCACGATCGCCGGCACGGCGAGGAGCAGCGCCAGAACGAGGAATGGACCGGGCCCGCCTGGCGTCGTCGCGGCGCTGCCGCGCCGGTTGGCGCGTTCACGACGATCGCGACCGCCGGAACGCTGCGTCACGCACCAGGTGACCGAGGGCGCGAGCGGCTCGCTCACCGCTCGGGTAGCAGAGCCGACCGAGTGAACGCAGCGTGGCCGGTCCCGGCGTTGTCCGGATCGGCGATCGCGAGTTCGGTGGCGACGAGGATCGGCTTGCCAGTGCGGGTGATCAACTCGTCGGCGGCCTCGGCGAAGCGCGCATCCTGCCGCTCGTGGTACGCCACGATCCGCTCGAGTCCCGAAGTCGGGGTAGAACCGGCCCTCGCGCATCATCCGAGCCTGGTTCGACTGGATGCCGAGGCCCAGGTAGATCACGGCGTCGACCGCGGGATGCGACGCGATCAGCTCGAGCACTTCGGGAATGGTGTCGCGGGTCTCGCCACCGGCGCAGTCGACCGGGATTGTTGCGACTCCAGCGGGGAGGGAGCTTGTCGTCGATCGCGGCTCGCAGGTCGTCGGGCAGCGCCATCAGCACGATGTCGGGATCGCGGGTGATCGCATCCGCGGTGACGACACCCCAGCCGCCCGCCGTGGTGAGCACGACGGTGTTCGGTCCCCGCGGTGCGGGTTGCGTGGCGAACGTGGCGGCGGTCTCGAACGCTTCGATCACGTCGACCGCGCGGGTGATCCCGGCCGCTCGACACTCCCCGTCGAAGATCTTGTCGTTCGCGGCGAGCGCGCCGGTGTGGCTCGCCGCCGCAGTGGCGCCGCCCTCGGTGGCTCCGCCTTTCACCAGCACGAGCGGCTTCGCGGCGGCGGCGGCGGCGAGGCGATCCATCAGACCGCGCCCGTCGGTGATCCCTTCGACGTAGGCGAGGCCGACGGTGGTCGCGTCATCCGTGGCGTACCAGCCGAGGTAGTCGGCGACGGTCACGGCGGCGGCGTTGCCGGCCGACACCGCACGGCTGATGCCGACGCCGGTCATCCGCGACAGGTTCAGGAACGTCGACACGAAGTTGCCGCTCTGGCTGGCGACGCCGATCGACCCGGCCGGTGGGTACGGGGCGACGATCTGCGCGCAGAGCGAGACCGGCGTGCTGACGACGCCCTGACCGTTGGGGCCGGCGAGCAGGATGCCGAGTTCGTCGGCGAGTGCGACGAGCTCCTGCTCGGCCACACGCCCCGCGTCGCCCGCCTCGCCGTACCCGGCGGAGGTCAGGAAGGCGGCCCGGATGCCCTTGCGGGCACAGGCGCGGAGCAGATCGGGATTGGCCGCCGCCGGTGTGCACACGAACACGAGGTCGATCTCGCCGTCGGGCAGGTCGTCGATGTCGGCCACCGTGCGGATGCCGAGGACCTCCTCGCCCTTCAGGTTCGTCCCGTACACGCCGCCCGCGTATCCGCTGGCGAGCAGGTTGTGCAGCGACACGAATCCGAACTTGCCCGGGTGGCTCGACGCGCCGGTCACCAGGACCCCTTGTGGTTCGAACAGGGCCCGGAACTGGGCGTCGGTCGGCGCCGGCGAGCGGCCGGGACCGTCGTCCGACCTCGGCGCCGCCGGCGGAGGCGACAGTTCGACGAGCGCGTCGACGGCGACGACGACACCGTCGGTGCCGACGATCAACGGGTTGATGTCGACGCTCGCCACGTCGTCGCGTTCGGTGGCGAGCCGGCCGAGGCCGACGAGCACGCGCGGCGAGCGTGTCACGTTCGACGGCCGGCTCGCCGCGGAACTCGCCGAGCAGCTTCTGCGTGGCCAGGCTGTCGATCATGTCGAGTGCCGTCCGCGTCGAGACCGGCGCAGGACGGAATACGACGTCGGCCACCGCTTCGGCGAGAATGCCGCCGACCCCGAGCATCACGGTCGGTCCGAACTGCGGGTCGCGTACCATGCCGGCGATGAGTTCCCGGTTGCCGCTGATCATCGGTGCGACGAGCACATCGACATCACCGTCGTCCGGTGTCGCCGCGGCGAGCAGGTCGGCGGCGGCACGTTCGACGCTGGCCCGATCGCCGAGCCGGAGCCGCACGAGACCGCGTTCGGTCTTGTGCGCGATCGCGTCGCCGTTCAGCTTCGCCACGACCGGATAACCGATCTCGTCGGCCGCCTCCCCTGCCTCCGACGCGCTGCCGACGAACCGCTCGGGGGCGATCGGCACGTCGAACGACGCGAGCAACGCCTTCGATTCCCGCTCGGACAGCGTGGTCGACGCGTTCGGGGCCGCGCTCGAGGAGGGGTTGGTCACGTTCACCATCGCCCAAACCGTACCGGCGAGCGCCCATTCAACAGTGGCACAGCCAACGGTGCCAGTCGACGGGTGTCGATCAACGCGTGCACGGTCACGCCGGCGATGTGCACCTCGACCGGGATCAGCGCCGCCGAGAAGAACTCGATGATGTGTTCGCGCCGGCGTTCGAGCGCGGCCGGCGCCAACGGGTTCTCATCGAGGAGACCCTCGAGGAACGGCGCATCGGAGAAGTAGCTGAGCAGCGCTCCGTATCCGGTCAGCAGGAGCTGCTCGGGGTTCTGCTCGCGGAACGTGCCGTTCGACATCTCGCGGCGGAAGTAATCGGCCGCCTGGTCGAACATCGGCCGGAGAACCGCGGCGAGGTCGATGCCGAGATGCGAGCCGCCGTCGATGGCCTCACGGCGCATCAAGGTGACGTAGGAGGGGTTGTCGGCGAAGAATCCGAAGCCGGCGCGCAACACCTGATCGACCTTGAGCCACCCGGTCTCGGTCGACCCGATCGCGCCCGCCAGCCGGGCGAACCAGTCGGACAACAGGCGCTCGAAGACCTCGCCGTAGAGCACTTCCTTGGACGCGAAGTGGTGGAGCAGCGACTGTCGGCGGATCCCGACCTCGGCGACGATGTCGTTCAACGACGTGCCGTTGTACCCGTCGTGGGCGAAACACACGAGTGCGGCATCGAGGATCTGGTCGCGGGTGGATCGTCCCCCGCTGGACTGAACGGCGCTGGACTGTCTGGCACATGAACTGCCGTCGAGGATGGACATGACCCGACGAACGCTAGCCCTCCCCGACCGGAAACGATCGGGAAGAACCGTGCGCCGCGGAACGCGCGCGGACCCGCCGCGCTCAGATCGCGAAGTTGCTGGCGGCGAACTCCCAGTTCAGGAGCTTGTCGACGAACGTCTCGAGATACGCCGGGCGGGCGTTCTGGTAATCGAGGTAGTACGCGTGCTCCCACACGTCCACGGTGAGCAGCGGCGTCTTGCCGTGCTTGATCGGCGTATCGGCATCGTCGGTGTTGATGATCGCCAGGCCGTCGCCCTCCTTCACGAGCCACGTCCAGCCGGAACCGAAATTGCCCTTGCCCTTCGTGACGAGCTCCTCCTTGAAGGCGCTCGCGCTGCCGAACGACGCATCGATCGCGGCGGCGAGATCGCCGGACGGGTCGCCGCCGCCCGACGGGGCCATCGAGTTCCAGTAGAAGGTGTGGTTCCAGACCTGCGCGGCATTGTTGAACAGCCCGCCGGGCTCCGCGTCGGCGATGATCTGCTCGAGGCTCTTGTTCTCGTTCGGCGTTCCCTCGATCAGGCCGTTGAGGTTGGCGACGTAGGTGGCGTGGTGCTTGCCGTAGTGGAAGCTGATGGTACGGGCCGAGATGTGCGGGTCGAGCGCATCTTCGGCGTACGGGAGCGGGGGCAGTTCAATGGCCATGATTCTCCTTTGAGCCAAGACTCTTCGAGGTGGAACGGCGACAACCGTACCGGTTCCTGGGGGTCTGCCCAATCAAACCGCTGGCGACCCTCGCCGTGCGAACCGAGCCTGTCTAACCTCCAGAGCCATGGCCTCTCCGATGCAGATCGTTTCCGCGTTGTTCGTCGAGAACTTCGAGACTGCGCCAGGCGCCCGGGCCGTCGACGCGGATCGACATGACGGGTGTGATGTTCTCGCAAGCGGCTCCCGAGTCCGGCTCCCCTCACGATCACGCCGCACCTCGTCGGCTTGATCTTCTGCCCGCAGGACGGCTCGGGGAGCGGCGTGTTCGAGGTGGTGTTCCGCCGAGGGTTCGACGGAGGACGAGTGAACAGGTGGCGCGCAACGTCAGCCCGTTCACCGTCGAGCCCGGCAAGTTCACGTACCGCCTCGTGCGCGGCGAACTCGAGTTCGACGACTACGGCACGGTGTTCGCCCACTGCCGCATCGATCGGGGCCCCTGGATGGTCGTCCCGTTCACCCTCCTGCCGCCGGTCGACTGACCCGCAATGATTGGCTCGGCCTCACGGCAAATGTCGTCGTAGCAGGCGAGTCGGCCGAGCGGCATCCTCGTCGCTGGCGCTTCCCTCGCCTGCCTCACGTCGGTCTGAGCGGAGTCAGGTTGCGCGTCCGGACCCGTCGGGTACTGTCCTCGGCGTGTCGTTGACCCCCGAACAGGATGCCCAGATCGTCTCGCTCACCCGTGGCATGGCGATGGATGCCCCACTCGCCGCCAACAGCGGCCACCAGGGCACCGCGATGGCCCTCGCACCGCTCGGCCACGTGCTGTTCAGCCGGATCATGCGTCACGATCCCGCCGACCCGACGTGGCCCGACCGCGACCGGTTCGTCCTGTCGAACGGCCACTCCTCGATCCTGCAGTACACGATGCTCTTCCTCTCGGGCTACGGCCTCGAACTCGACGACCTGCGCCAGTTCCGCCAGTGGGGTTCGCAGACGCCCGGTCATCCCGAGGCTGGCCACACCTGCGGCATCGAGGTCACGACCGGGCCGCTCGGCCAAGGGTTCGCCAACTCGGTCGGCATGGCGATCGCCGAACGCAACCTTCGTGTGCGTTTCGGCGAGGACGCCCAGCAGCACCACACGTTCGTCATCGCCGGCGACGGCTGCATGATGGAAGGCATCAGCCACGAGGCCGCCTCGCTGGCGGGCCATCTCGGCCTGAGCAACCTGATCTGCGTCTTCGACGACAACCACATCACGATCGACGGTGCGACCGATCTCGCCACGAACGACGATGTCGGCGAACGGTTCCGCTCCTACGGCTGGAACGTCGTCGAACTCGGCGAGATCGCCGACGACCTCGATGCCCTCGAGGCCGCCGTGCGCGAGGCGATGACCGAGACCGAGCGTCCGTCGTTCCTGATGCTGCGCACGCACGTCGGCTTCCCGTCGCCCGACTACACCGACGACCATGCCGCCCACGGCAACCCGTTCAAGGCCGCCGACGTCACGCGCACCAAGAAAGTGATGGGCATCCCCGACGAGCCGTTCTGGGCACCTGACGAGCTCGTCGCGGCAACTCGTGCGAACGCCGCCGAGCGGGGCGCCGCCGCCCGGTCGGCCTGGCTGCAACGTTCGGCCGAGATCACCGCGTCGCCCGAATGGACGGCCGCCTGGGCCGGCACCGGGCTGGACGGCTGGGACGAGGATCTCGAGCACTACAAGAAGGGCGAGTCACTCGCCACCCGCAAGGCCATCCAGAAGGCACTCGACCTCACATACGACCAGCTGCCCGGCCTCGTCTCGGGTTCGGCCGATCTCAGCGGGAGTAACGGCACCGTCCTCGATCGCACCACGCCACTGTCGAGGTCCGATCCGGGTGGCCGCTACATCCACTACGGAATCCGGGAACACGCCATGGGTGCGGCGATGGTCGGCATGGCCAAGCACGGCGGGGTGCTCCCCGTCGGCGGCACGTTCTTCGTGTTCTCCGACTACATGAAGCCGGCGATCAGGCTGGCGTCGCTGTCCAAGGCAAACGTCTGTTTCGTGTTCACCCACGACTCCGTCGGTGTTGGAGAGGACGGCCCCACTCACCAGCCCGTCGAGCATCTGGCCGCGTTGCGGGCGATCCCCGGTCTGCACGTGGTCCGCCCGGCCGATGGGAACGAGACGATCCACGCCTGGGTGGACGCTGTCCATCACGACGGGCCGACCGCACTGATCCTCAGCCGCCAGAACATCGAGGTGACGACCGACGGCTCGGCGGTGGAGACGGGCGCGGGCATCGTCGTCGACGCCGAATCACCGAGAGTCGTCCTCCTCGGTACCGGCAGTGAGGTGGCGGTGTGCGTCGGTGCGGCGCGGCAGCTCGCCGATGCCGGGGTCGCCGCCCGTGTCGTGAGCCTGCCGAGTTGGGACAGGTTCGAGGCCCAGTCCGAAGAGTTCCGCGCGACGATCCTGCCGCCGGGAGTCCCGGTGTTGTCGGTCGAGGCGGGGAGCACGTTCGGCTGGGCGAGGTGGGCCGACGAATCGATCGGGATCGACCGCTTCGGCGCGAGCGCGCCGGGCGAGTTCGTCCTCGAGTCACTCGGGATCAACGTCGGACACGTCGTGGAGTGTGCGAGCGCCCTGATCGCGGCATCATGAACAGAGCGAGAAGCGGGCCGATGAGCAGAATGGAGCGACGATGAGCACGAACCGACTGCAGGGGCTTTTCGACGAACAGGGCCAGAGCCCCTGGCTCGACAATCTCAAGCGCGGATACCTCACCTCTGGGGAACTCGCGGTGCTGCGCGACCGCGGCATCCGCGGGCTGACCTCGAACCCGTCGATCTTCCAGAAGGCGATCCAGGGCTCGAGCGACTACGACGACCAGTTCAGCGAACTCGTCGACGCGGGCAGCTCGATCGAGGACGACTACTGGGCCCTCGTCATCCAGGACATCCACGGAGCCTGCGACGTGTTCGACTCCGTGTACGAGGCGTCCGACGGCGGCGACGGTTTCGTCAGCGTCGAGGTCGAACCCGGCC
Organism: Ilumatobacteraceae bacterium; assembly: GCA_963829675.1. Classification (GTDB taxonomy): domain Bacteria; phylum Actinomycetota; class Acidimicrobiia; order Acidimicrobiales; family Ilumatobacteraceae; genus Sva-07. Next base: position 10,223 of record CAWHJP010000011.1, on the reverse strand, counting down.
TCGCTCACGACGGACCAGGAACCGAGGCCGCGGCGCGTGATCTGCACGAACGGATCGCCCGCCGGAACCTGATGGTCAAGATCCCCGCCACGGCCGAAGGGCTCGGCCCGATCGAGCAGATGATCGGCGAGGGGCGGAACATCAACATCACGCTGATCTTCAGTCTCGAACGGTACGGCGAGGTGATCGAGGCCTATCTCGCCGGTCTGGAACGGCTGGCCGCCGATCCCGACGCCGACCTGTCACGGGTGGCGAGCGTCGCCAGCTTCTTCATCAGTCGCGTCGACACCGAGGTCGACCGGCGACTCGACGCCATCGGGTCCGACGAGGCGCTGGCGCTCCGTGGCAAGGCGGCCGTCGCGCAGGGCAAACTCGCCTACCAGCAGTTCGAAGAGGCGTTCTCCGGGCCGCGGTGGGACGCACTCGCCGCGCGCGGCGCCCGCGTCCAGCGCCCGCTCTGGGCGTCGACGTCGACGAAGAACGACGACTACCCCGACACCCTCTACGTCGACGAGCTGATCGGGCCGCACACGGTGAACACACTCCCCGACTCGACGATCGAGGCGTTCGACGATCACGGCACGCTCGCCCGACGCGTCGACGCCGATGTCGACGAGGCCGAGGCCGTGTGGGCCGCGCTGGCGAGGGTCGGTGTCGACATGACCGACGTCGCCGACCAACTCGAACGCGAGGGCGTCGCCAGCTTCGAGAAGGCCTTCGACGAGCTGATCACGGCCCTGGACACGAAGGCCTCCGATCTCGGATCCTGACAAAGGCCCCCAAATTCTGAGCGTTCAGAGCGCTCGAGTGCACCGGGATCGAAGAATTTCGGATGCGGACCGGGTCGGTCAGGGCGTGACGATGTCGAGGTTGATGCGGTGGTAGCCCTGGGCGCCGTTCGGGGCGGGCGGGGCCGGTTCCTCCGGCTGGATCTCGCCGGCCGTGTCGATCGCGCGGGCCTCGACCACGTGTGAACCGGGTTCGCCGGTCCAGCGGTACACCCACTGCGTCCACGTGTCGTTGGACGGGACGCCGCCGAGTTCGGCATCGAGCCACTCGCCGTCGTCGACCCGGATCTGCACCTGGCCGATCCCACGGTGGACCGCCCAGGCGACGCCACCGATGGCGACCTCGCCGGTGTGATCGCTCCCGGTGCGGGGCGTGTCGATCCGCGCCATCGTCTTCACCGGCCCGAGCTTCGACCAGCCACGCGGGATCCAGTACCCGTCGAACTCGTCCCAGGTGGTCAGGCGGAGATTCGTGACCCACTTCGTGGCCGACACGTAGCCGTACAGGCCGGGCACGACCATGCGGACCGGGTAGCCGTGCTGGGCGGCCAACGGTTCCCCGTTCATTCCGACGGCGAGCATCGCGTCGCGGCCGTCCATCACGACGTCGAGGGGCGTGCCGCACGTCCACCCGTCGGCGGACCGGCTCGCCAGCTGCTCGGCGCCGGCCTGGAGCCCAGCCTCCTCCAGGACGTCTCTCAGGAGCACGCCCTGCCACAGCGCGTTGCCGACGAGGTCGCCGCCGACCGGGTTCGACACGCACGACAGCGTGATGTACCTCTCGACCTGCGGCCGGGCGAGGAGGTCGTCGAACGTGAGCTTCAGCGGGTTGTCGACGAGGCCGTCGATCGTCAGGGTCCACGACTCCTTCGACACCTGGGGCACCACGAGCGCCGTGTCGATGCGGTAGAAGTCGGGGTTCGGCGTGACGAACGGCGCGATCCCCTCGACGCCGAGTTCGGTGTCGGCGGCGAGCGTTTCGGACGATGCGGCGTTCGGCAGGGCGACCTGCGCGCGCTCGGAACCGACGTCGAAGCGGCGCTGCAACAGGCGCCCGAACCCGCCGGCGATCACGGCGACCGATCCGATGGTGGCGAGCCGGAACATGAACGTCCGCCGATCGAGTCCGACCAGTTCCGTCTCGCCTTGGGGGTCGGGGTGGGCATCACCGTGCGAGTTGCCGTCGGGTCGGGAACGGACCGGCTTCGGACCGAGGTACCAGAGCACCGCGATCGACACCGCCGTGCCGACGATCGTCGGCAGCAGCTTGCCGAGCGTCGGCGCCGGGCGGGTGAGCACGGCGAAGCCGCCGATGATCCCGATCACACTCGTGAGGGCGTACGCGCCGGCGCGGGCCCCACGGATGGCCATGATCCCCACCGTCACACCGAGCACCAGCACGACGACGATCGCGCCGGCGATGAGCACCGCCTTGTCGTTCGTGCCGAACTGCTCGATGGCCCAGTCCTTCATCCACTTCGGGACGTGGTCGATGAATTCCTGCCCGACAGGCACGACCGGTGACGCCGACCCCTCGACCAGCCCGACGACGACCTCGGCCGCGGCGAGACCGGCTCCGGTCGCCACGAGACCGAGCGCGGCACCGAGCCAGTTCGAGCCGTAGGGTCGGGATTCCATGGATGTCGACCCACCCGCCAGCGAGTCCTCCCGAGCGGCCGAGATCGTCGCCGGGCTCGGTGTCTCCGGTGACGTTCGACTCGCGGAAGCGCTGGTGGCCGAAGCCCTGGGTCTCATCACGGACCAGCCTGACACGCTCGACCTCAAACTTGCCACCGCGGCGCTCGCCGAGATGCGCGACGCGTACGTCGTCTTCAAGCCGTACCGGGGCGAGCGGAAGGTGTCGATCTTCGGATCGGCGCGCACCAAACCCGACGATCCCCTCTACGACCTGACCCGACGACTCGCCCACCTGCTCTCCGAACAAGGCTGGATGACGGTCACCGGAGCCGGTCCCGGCATCATGCAGGCCGGGATGGAGGGAGCCGGCGTGGCGCGCTCCATCGGCGTGTCGATCCGGCTCCCGTTCGAGAGCGGCGCCAACTCGATCATCGCCGGCGACGACAAGCACGTGAGCATGAAGTACTTCTTCACCCGCAAGCTCATGCTCATCAAGGAGTCGCAGGCCTTCGTCTGCCTGCCCGGCGGGTTCGGGACGCTCGACGAGATGTTCGAACTCCTGACGCTCACCCAGACGGGCAAGGGCATGCCCGTGCCGATCGTGCTCCTGAACGCACCCGGCGACTCGTACTGGCAGTCGATCGACACCTTCGTGCGCGACACCCTGATCGCCCGCGGGCTCGTGGCCGCCCACGACACCGCGCTCTACACGATCGCCGATTCGTGCGAGGTGGCCGCCGAGGTGATCGAGCGCTTCTACTCGAACTACCACTCGATCCGATTCGTCGGCAACACCCTCGTGATCCGGATGCAGCGCGCCCCGACACCCTCACAGCTCGACGACCTGAACGAACGGTTCGGCCACCTGGCCACGAGCGGACGGATCGAGGTGGTCGAGCCGTTCCGTGTGGAGCGCCGCGACGACGATCACGTCGATCTCGCCCGGCTCGCGTTCAACTTCTCCAAGCGCGGCTTCAGCGAACTGATCACGATGATCGACGTGATCAACGGGTTCGCCGCGCCTGACTGAGTCCTCAGCGCCTCCCCGGTGATCAGGCGTCGGGGTGATCAGTCGTCGGGAACTCCGTCGATCGAGCGCAGTGCTGCGGCGGCTTTCTCCAGCGCGCGTCGCGCCTGCATCAGCTGCTTGTCCGCCGCGGGACGCACTCCGGCACGGGCCGCGACGGCCTCGCTCAGCTCGCCGAACGCACGATCGTCGATCTCCTCGGCGATCGCTTCGATCCGTGCTGCCAGATCCAGGTAGTCGCTCATTCCTCGCCGATCGCCAGCACCATCTTCACCGGTGGGATCTCCCCCGTGACCACGAGGTCGGAGTCGGCCTGGGCCGACTTGAAGATTCCCTTGGCCATCAACGACGTCTCCATGGCGCGGCGGGCCGAGTAGATCGTCGATCGAGCTTCGTGCACGGAACGTGATTCCGGCTCGGCCGCCGCGGCGTACTCGATCACCTGGCAGGCCAGCCGGTGGTCCCCCGCGGCCGACAACTCGGTCGCCCGATCGATCAACTTGTCGACCCCGCCGGCGAGCCGGGCGATCTCGGCCCCGACGACCGCGTCCGACGGCGGCTTGAGCCGCGCAGGATTGCCGTCCCACCAACCACCGAACAGCCGCCAGATGTTGCGGATCACGAACTCGGGTTCGTCGTACAGCGGGCGGAGATAGGGCAGCTCGAGCGTCGCCGCGGGCACCGACACGCTGTGGATGATCTCGTCGAGGAAGGCGCCGGCGTTCATCGCATCGATCACCTCGGCGACCAGCGTCTCGAGCGTCGAAGCGACCGTTTCGAGACACGTCCGGATGCGGTCACGACCGGCGATCGGCAGTCCGTGGGCCGGCACGAACAATTCGGGGCCGACGGCGATCATCGCCCGCAGCGACTCGGCCCACTCGATCGGGTAGCGCTGCACCTTCTGCGGGTTGCCACAGTTCGGGAAGTTCCAGATGAACTGGTCGCCGGCGCTGATCATCTTGCGCTCGGGCAGCCACGTCCAGGTGTGGTCGTCGGTCTCGCCCTTGCAGTGGTGGAACTCGACCTCGACGTCACCGATCGTCTCGGCGAGTTCGTCGTGATAGGTCACGTCGGGCCGGAGCGTGCCCGGCGGCAGGAACCCGAGATCGCGCGCCGCTGCGGCCGCCTTCGCCGCGCCACCGAACTGGCGCATGTTGATGATCCGGTTGTAGCCGGCGGTGTACTCGTACCGGTCGAACCGGGCGTGGATGCGTTCATGACCGAGCACTCGCGGAACGCGCTCACCGCGTTCGCGGGCGGCCGATGCGAACGCCGGCGAACCTCCGACGTGATCGGCATGGCCATGGGTGTACACGATCGTGTGCACGGGTTCGGCGGACCACGTCCGCAGCGATTCGACCACCGCGGCCCCCGATCGAGCGCCGCTCGAATCGAATGCGATCAACCCGTCACCGCTGTCGACGACGAGGACATGACTGAACGATTCGATCAGCGCGACGCCGTCGGCGAGCTCGCTCAGCTCCTGGGTGATGCGGTTCGGTGGGGTGTCGAGCGCACCGGAGTCGATCAGACGGGTCGAGAGCTCGATCGGATGAACGCTCATGCCGAGAGTCTTGCCTCCCGACCCACCCCGCCCGTACCCTCCCGAAAAATGCCTCGAATCGTGCGCCCAGCGGGCAAATCGAGGCACAGTTCGGAGGAAGGCGGTAGCGCTGCGCTCATTGGGCGGTCCAGGCCGGCGCCCGAGCCTCCCCGCGCCAGTAGGCGAGACGTCGCTCGGCCTCCACCCGTGCCGTGGGATCTGACCGGCCGGCGCGCAGCCGCATCAGAGACGCCGCCAACAGCCGGAGCTCGGCGTACCCCTCGGCGATCGGGTCGTCCCGGAAGCTCCGGCCGTAGCCGTCCGCGAACGCCTCGTAGATCCCCGGAGCACCGCCCCAGCGTTCGGTCCATGTCATCAGCGGTGCGTGGTCCCATCCGGCCGGTGCCCAGCTCAGCAGGTCCCAATCCATCAGCACCGGCCCGTCCACGGTCATCACCACGTTGCCGGGATGGACGTCGCCGTGGCAGACGACCAGGTCGGGCCGATCCTCCTCCCACCTCGTCCAACCGGCCCGGCGCTCGAGCGCGGCGTCGATGCCGGCGCGCGCCGGAGCGTCGATGAGATCGGCCGTGTCCGTGAGCAGTGACGGGAAATCCCACCACGGAAGGTCCCTGGGCGACGCCAGCGGATAGTCGGCCGGCAGTGCAGCCGGCGCTACGGCGTGGACCCGCCGGACGATGTCGCCCACCTCGCGCCAATCGACCGCTTCGGCGACAGCGACGACCCGCTCCCAACAGGTCGCCACCACGTCACCGACCCTCACCACATCCGCGTGGGCGGGACGCGTCACCGGCACACCGAACGAGCGAAGCACCTCGTGCAGCGCCAGGGCCGCCGCGCCGGGAGCCGACGGCCTGGACACACGAAGGACGAACGGACCGGCCGTGAAGACCGCGTTCATCCCGGACCGGACCAGGTCCGGAGCGCCGAGACCCCAGTGGGCCGCCGCCACCCGCGCCGCGTTCGTCGCCACGACCGGGTCGCCGAGGGGACCATCGACGAAGGCCCTCGTCATTCGGGCACCACGATCAACCAGACGCGTTCAGACCAGCACGATCAAACTGGCACGATCAGACCGGCCGCCGATGTTCCTTCTTGCGCATCACGATCACCCGGCCACTCTCGACGGGCACCCCGTCGACGAACACTTGGTCGCCCGGGTCGACATGATCGGCGAGCGACTCCAGCCGACCCTCGCGCTTGGCGCGGAGTTCGTCCTCGTGGTGGCGGGCGACCTGACGTCCTTCGCGCACGGCATCGACCACGTCGCGGGACTTGATGCGGACGCGTAGCGTCGCCGATCGCGCCACCTGCCCCGGTGAGATCTGGGCCGCGGTCTGCTTCACCTTCTTCGTCGCGTAGTTCGCGCCGGCGACGCCAGCGGCCGCACCACCGACGAACCAGGTGATTCGCTTCATCATGCTCGGCGCCTCCTGCGTTGGTTCTGCTGTTCCAGCTCGATCGGCTCGTCGGGGGCGATCTCGATCGTGCGCGACGGACCGTCCTTGGGCCCCACCGCTCGGTTGGCGGGTGTTCCCCGCAGCCGGGCGAAGGTCCTCGACGTCCCTTTGGCGAGCCCGGCAAACTTGATCATCGGTGCCGAGAACGCCGTGCGTGCGACGTGGACCGACACCGCATCGCCGATCGCCTCGGCCGACCCGAGGACACGATCGAACCGTTCGAGGTCGGAACGGGCCTCGTCGACGGTCTCCCGTGCCTCGATCGTCGAAATGCGCAGGTCGTGCAGGAGTGGACGCGTCTCGGCGCGCAGATCGCTGACTTCGCGCCGGAGTTCGCGCAACGTGTCGAGGACGCGGACCAGCACCACGACGAGGGCGGCGAAACCGATCGAGCAGAGCACGGCCGCCAGCAGGACGGCGAGTTCGCCGGCGGTCACGACCGGTCCGTCATGTTCTGGCCCGTCATGTTCGGGTCCGTCATGCGCTTCTCGGTGATCTGCTGTCGAGCGGTCATCTGCCTGCTGATCTCCTGCTCGTCGCCGTACGGACTCGGCTCGTACCAATGGCGGTCGAGCAACTCGTCGGGCAGGTACTGCTGTTCGACGACGGCACCGGCATGGTCGTGAGGATACTCGTAGCCGACGCCGTGGCCGATCGTGGCCGCCGCCTGGTAGTGCGAGTCCCGCAGATGCGCCGGAACCTCGCCGACCGCTCCGTCGCGCACTGCAGCGCGAGCGTTCCAGATCGCCAGCGCAGCGCGATTGCTCTTGGGCGCGGTCGCCAGGTAGATCGCGGCTTGGGACAGGTTCAACTGGGCCTCGGGCAACCCGACGTGCTCCAACGTGTGCGCCGCGGCGACCGCGACCGAGAGTGCGCCGCTGTCGGCCAGGCCGACGTCCTCGCTGGCGAAGATGATCATGCGGCGGGCGATGAACCGGGCGTCCTCGCCGGCCTCGAGCATCCGTGCGAGCCAGTACACCGCGGCGTCGGGGTCGGACCCCCGCATCGACTTGATGAACGCGCTCACGACGTCGTAGTGGTCGTCACGGCCATAGCGGAGCGCGCTCGTGCCCAGGGCCTCCTCCACATGATGGAGTTCGACGTGTCCGTAGCCGCTCAGGGCACACGCCACCTCGAGCGCGGTCAGGACCTGCCGGCCGTCTCCACCCGCCCGTTCGACGAGCAGGTCGAGCGCGTCGTCATCGGCGGTCACCGCTTCGGCCTGGAGTCCGCGATCGACGAGTTGTCGGATCGCCGCTCGATCGAGCGGTTCGAGGCGGAAGAGGGTGGATCGGCTGCGCAGTGGGGCGTTGACCTCGAAAAGGGATTCTCGGTGGTGGCCCCGATCAACGTGAGTGTCCCGTCCTCGACCGCCGGCAACAAGGCGTCCTGCTGCGACTTCGAGAACCGGTGGATCTCGTCGAGGAACAGGATGGTTCCCTGACCACGCTCGCCGAGCCGGTGCCGGGCGCCCTCGATCGTGGCTCGCACGTCCTTCACGCCGGCGTTCACCGCCGACATCTGCTCGAAGTGCCGGGCCGTGCTGCCGGCGACCGCCAGCGCCAGCGTGGTCTTGCCGGTGCCGGGCGGGCCCCACAACAGCACCGACGACAGCCGGTCGGTTTCGACGAGCGCCCGCAGGGGCCGGCCGGGTCCGACCAGGTGGTCCTGTCCCACAACGTCGTCGATCGTGCGCGGCCGCAATCGAGCGGCGAGCGGCGCGCGACTGCGGCGCAGTTCCTCCCCCGCCGCCGAGAACAGGTCGTCATCCACTGTCGAGCATCCCGCCACCCGCCCCGTCGAGACCGCCGAGCACCCGTTCATACGCCGGGCGCCGGAACTCGACCACCTGGTCGACGAGCCAGTTCGGCTCCACCCACTGCCAAGCGCCGAACTCGACGCCGTCGGGTGTCGGTTCGATGGTGTCGTCGCGGACACGGAACACGAACCACCGTTGCACCTGCCCGAGTCGCTGCCTCGCATGGCGTCGCCCACCGTCGCGCACTTCGGGAGGCCATTCGTAGATGGTCCACTCGGGATATTCCCCGATCAGCTCGACCTGGTCGGGTCCGAGGCCGGTCTCCTCGAACAGTTCGCGCCATGCCGCGTCACCGGTCGCCTCGCCGACGTCGATGCCACCCTGTGGGAGCTGCCAGGCGCCGGGCACGTCGCTGCGCTCGAACGCCATCACCTGGCCGCTGGCGTTGGTGACCACGGCGACGACACCGGCGCGGAACTGCATGCTCGGCATCGTGGCGATGGTACCCGGGCCACTGCTACCCGGACGGCTCAGCGTCCGAGCGTGCGGAGCCGTTGCTCGACATCGGCGAACTCGGGGTCGAGTTCGGCGACGGTGCCGAACCAACGCCGGGCGGCGATCGGATCGCCGACCCGGTCGTACAGGTCGCCGAGCACGTAGTACTGCCGCAAGTGGTGATCACGCACGGTCTTGGCGCGCTTCGTCGCCGGTTCCATCACGGCGAGCGCGCCGCGGAGATCACCCTGATCGGCGAGGGCGCCGGCGGCGACGATGCGTCCCTCGGCGAGCACCTCCTGCGACGGCGACATCTCACGGATCTCACGCCACACCCGGTCGACAGACGACCAGCGCCCGAGCGCTCGGTAGCAGTCGGCGATCACGGGCATGATGGACGGATCGGGGTGCAGATCGAAGGCGGCCTCGAGCGAGCGGACAGCCGGCTTGAACATGCCGAGCCGGTAGCTGGCGAGCCCGTGCACCTCGTGGGCGGCGGCCACATCGGGCGCCTCCTTCGCGATGGCGCCCGCGATTCGTCGCGCTTCCTGGTACCGCTCGCGGTCGAGCGCCTCGGAGGCCTGTGCCAGACGCTCGGCCAGCCGGGCTCCCCTCTGCTTGCCGAGCGCATCGGTCAGTTCGCCCGCGACCTCGGGATCGAGCGGCCTCGGCGCACGACGCTTCGGCGCGGACTCCGGGGTGCCTGCCGATGCTCGACTCGCGGCGTGGCGCGCTTCGTCGCGGACCGAACCGTCGTCGATCCAGGTCTCGAGCGTGCGGTCGGCGATCTTCTGCCGTTCGAGCTCGGGATCGCGCGGCGTGCGCGGCGCGCGGCGCATCTTCACCTCGAGCGCCCGTCGCTCGGCGGTGGTCAGCGGCCGTTCCTGACGTCGGTCGTCGTTCCGCCGACGAGCGTCGCCGCCGGGCCGCCCCGCTTTCGCTCCACCGCCGGTGGGCCGTCCTGAACCGCCCCGGTTCGATCCATCAGGACGCGGTCCGCCCGAACGAGAACCGCCCGAACGAGAACCACCGGCTGATCCCGAACCACTCCCCGACGACCGATACGCACCCGACTTTCCGGAGGCGTCCCTCGACGATCCGGGCCTGGCAGATCCGGGCTTCGATGATCCGGGCTTGCTCGAACCGGGCCTTGAGGATCCGGGCCTCGATGAACTGGGCTTGCTCGATGATCCAGGCCTACCGGCGGGCTTCGACGTACCGCGGTACGAGTCACTCGACGAGCTCCGCGAACCACCGGGCCGAGCGCTCGACGAGCGCGAGGAAGAGGACGGGCGGTCGTTCGACATGGCTGACCATGCTACGGCCGGAAGCTCGTGACACGTCCGACCGGCACCGAAAGGGTCCGAAAACGCAGAAAACGCACCGCCGGCAAACCCGGTCGGTGCGTTCCTGATCGAAATCCGGCGACGTCCTACTCTCCCAGGGGATCACTCCCCAAGTACCATCGGCGCTGACAGGCTTAACTTCT
>CAWHJP010000010.1:0-662642 GCA_963829675.1 Ilumatobacteraceae bacterium | reverse complement strand
CGATGAGCGCATTGATCGCCGCCTCGATCGCGTTTGTCGGATCGGACGGCGTTGTCAACCCAGCGAGCAGAATTCGGCGTGCCCCTTGGGAGACGGTCTCACCTCGTCGGGCGGCACCGCTCTCGAGTTGACGGAACAGTTCCTCCGGTACGTGGATCCACACGTGCCGCGAACTTCGCCGCAGAGTCGTCGATTCGGTCCAGTGTCTGGCCAGTTTCACGCTCCAGCCATTCGATCAACTGTGGTCGACTCACGGCGTCCCTCCTGCTCGCTCGATCGCGTCGGCGATCACGTACGAAATCGTCACGGCGTGCGCACGACTCGGCTCATCAGGCTCGGTTCCGTTGATGAGCGTGCGCAGTGCCGAGATCACGACAACCAAATCATCTCGTTCGAAGTTGAATCCCTCCTGGCGGCAGCCGAGTCGAGATCATCGACGTTCATTTGGAACACATCGTAACACATCGACCCCGTGACTCGTCGGACGTGACTCATCCCCAACGTGCGCACCAACTCGCCAAAGTTGGAAGGCGTCGAGGATCAACCCGGCGAGCCGTTGCGACTGACGCTGTGCGACCGACGGAGCGACGCGAGAATGCGCACATGCTGATCGTCCGTGGCACGAAGAAGCTGCGCAACCGGGTGAAGGCGCCGCTGGCCGACGGGAGCCACGCGTCGACCACGGTGCTCGGAGACTGGTTCACGACCGCCCTGTTCTGGAAGCCACAGGCTGTGATACTGGTGAACGAGCGAACGTTCGTGCCGGTGTTCATGCCGCTGGCGCCCCGGCGACGCTCTCGACCGGGCGCCCGACGCCATCGCGGCAGTCCTCCGTCGCCATGGTGTCGACGAGAAGTTCATCGCCGATGAACTCGAGGCGATGCGCGACGTCCGGCTCGCACCGACGAACAACCGCAGCGTCTCGGCGTGATGAACGGGTTCGAGTTCCACGGCGAATTCGGTTCGCTACGAGAAGCATGGATCTCGAGGACCTGTCGATCGAACTGGCCCAGGACGCCGATCGCCCCACTGCGCGGACGCACCGGATCTCCGGACCCGCGAAGCTGGCGGGCTCTCCTTGGCGACGATCGCAGCAACGTGATCCCGTTCCTCCAGCGAGCGCCCGGGCCACCGCACGCACCGACGGAAGTGCCGGCACCGGTGCCGCACACTGGTGGTGGTCGACACGGGTAGACGGAGTACCCGCTCAAAGTCACGCTGCTCGACACGAAGCCACCGGTTTGGCGACGCGTCCTCGTCGATAGATCGGCGACGCTCGACCAGGTGCACGAGTTGATCCAGGCGGCCTTCGGATGGTGGAACTATCACCTGCACGAGTTCGAGGTCGGGCGTGCGCGGTATGGCGTCCCCGATCCGGACGGGCTTCGGTCCCGCCAGCCCGCGACGAGCGACGGACTCGCCTCGACAAGGTCGCCAAGGTCGGTTCATCGTTCCGGTACACCTACGACTTCGGCGACGACTGGGAGCACCAGATCATGGTCGAGGACGTGCTCGAGGACTCGGGCGACACGCCGTGCCCGGTGCTCGACGGGCGCCGCGCCTGCCCACCCGAGGACTGCGGCGGCCCCTGGGGCTACGTCGATCTGCTGGCGATCCTCGCCGACCCGACGCACCCCGATCATGTCGAGCGGGTTGTGGTGGATCGAAGGCATGTGCGCTGGTCGTTCCAACCGGACGCTTTCGACCCGTCTGAGTTCGACGACAACCTGCACAGCCTGCGTCTCGCGTGTTCGACGACTGACTCGAAGTAGACCTGAGATCGGCAACCAGCGGATCGTGATACCTGCTACAGTATGAGCATGCTCAAAGAGCGTCTGCAGGTGCTGATCGGCGTCGAGCAGCGCCAACGGCTCGAACGGGAGGCCGCGGCACGGGGTACGTCGGTCGCCACGCTGGTGAGAGAGGCGATCGATCTGACCTTCCCGCCAGCTCACCATCGCAAGGCGGCGGCTGCGCTCACGATCCTCGGCGCGGAATCGATCGATGTGCCCGAGTCGGTGGACGACCTGGTAGCCGAGCTGCACGATCTGCGCGACCGCCGATCGTGATCGTGCTCGACACCACGGTGCTCGTGTACAGCGTCGGCAGCGACCATCCGTTGCGCGCGCCGTGTCGATCGCTGATCGAAGCGATCGGTGACGGCACGATTGCGGCGACCACGACGGTCGAGGTGATCCAGGAGTTTGCGCATGTCCGAGCGCGAACGTCGTGATCGGGCCGACGCTCGAGCCCTGGCATCGGCGTTCGTCGATCTGTTGTCGCCCCTGACGCTCGTCGATGCCGACGATCTGTCGCACGGCTTGGATCTGTTCGTGGCCGACGATCACCTGGGCGCGTTCGACGCTGTGCTCGCCGCGGCAGTGATCGAGCGGGAGCACCTCACGGCGCTCGTGTCGGCCGACCTGGCGTTCGGATCGATCCCGGGCCTCGTGCACGTCGACCCCAGCGACCCGGAGGCCCTCGCCACGGTGCTCCGGCCGCGACGCTGAACGCGGCGGACGTTGCCGTGCAGCGTCGTCAACTCATGCGGGGAGGTGGCGGGTCGCCGCGCCGCCTTCCTTGTCGAAGCTGAGCACCTTGGCGATGGCGATCTCGAACACGAGCGCCGGATGATCCTCGCCGTCGTATTCGTGATGGAACGCGCCGTCACGGGCCTCGAACTGCCAGCTGCCGTCCCACTTCGTCGCCCACAACGCGGCGAGGTCAGCGAGCAATGCGTCGTCGGTGACCCGGGTGGCGACGCCTTCGACCACCACGTCGGTCCCCTCCTGCCAGCCGTTGCATCCCGTCGTCAACGCCGACGTGCTGGTTCGAACGCAGGTTCACCGCCTTCTGCTCGGCCTCGCCGGTGCAGAAGTACACGCTGTCGCCGTGCCACACCGCGACGAGCGGCGTGACGTGCGGACGGCCGTCGGCGTGCACGGTCGTCAACCACGACGTCTCGGCCTCCTCGAGGATCCGCTGGACCGCCGACCAGTCGGTCGCCGTCGACCCGGGCTGGCTGAACGGCGGGTCGAGTTCGCTGCGGACGTCCATGGCGCTCTCCTTCGTCACCGGCCCACGGCCGGTTCACTCGTCTCCCTGCCCGCCGAAAGCCTGGCACACGGTGCACGGGCTTGACGCCCCTGCAGACCCGGGTTAGCCGACGAGGCATGGCGAGGAGACGTCGGCCCACGCGTCGGTCTCGAGGCCACGCGGTACCGCGCAGGTGGTGTGAACCTCGACCTCGACCTGCCGGATCCGTTCCCGTCGTTCGGGACCTACGTGATGGCGGTGGTCGATGGCGACATGCTGTACACGGCCGGTCACGTTCCGTTCGACGGGACGACGCTCATCACGGGCAAGCTCGGCGGAGAACTCACGGTGGAACAGGGCTTGACGCCGCACGCATCGCGGCGCTGAGCATGTTGGCCACGATCCGACACGAGCTCGGTGACCTGGCGCGAGTCCGCCGCGGATCGCCTCACCGGCACCGTCAACGCAACGCCGGAGTTCACCCATCACACGCAGGTGATCGACGGCGCCTCTGACCTGCTCGTCGAGGTGTTCGGCGACGCCGGCCGCACGCCCGGTTGGCCGTCGGCGTCACTCGCTGCCCGCCGACATGGCCCTCGAGGTGCAGGCGATCATCGCCCTCCACCCCGCGGTAGACCAGCGGCGACTCCCGGTCCGATCCGGGCAGCCGGAGCGATCCGGTGTCCGATCCCTCAGCCGAGCGTGGCTGGCGCGACGGCGAGCCCAGTGGCGACCACGCCGGAATGGAGGCGCTTGTCCCACACGGCGACCACGAGATCGGTCGAGCCGAGCGCAACTGCACTGGCGAGATGGACCGCATCGGCGCCGCGAAGGCCGTGACGAGTTGCGAGCTCGCCCGCCATCCGCTCGACACCTGCCGACAACTCGACCGGACGCATCGTTCCCGAACACGTCCCACTCCTCCGCAGTTGCCGAGGCCTGCGTCGCGGTCAGCACACGGTTTCGAGTCGCGGCGCCGAGGGCGGCGCAGACCTCGGGATACGCGAGTCGACTCGACAGCGCGGCGTCGCACCCGTTCCAGAGCGCAGCTGCGATGTCCGACCCCGGCTCGTCGAGGACGAGTTTGACGAGCGCACTCGAATCGAAGTAGGCGATCGCCATGTTCAGCGGCGCTGTTCGCTGACGATGTCAGCGACCGGCCGCTTGGGCGTCGGACGAGGCCGATTCCCAGCTACCGGCCGAGTGGTCGCAGTGGGCCGGCCGATCACACCCTGCTCCTCGAGACGCTCGATCGTCGACGTCGAGGCGATACCGATGATGCGAGCGACCGGAGTCCCTCGATCGGTGATCACGACGTCGTCGCCCCGCCGCGAGGTCGATCCATCGGCCGAGGTGCGCTCTGAGTTCAGTGACAGCGACATCCATAACCCTAAGTGTACAGTACGAGTGAAGCGGAAGTGTACAGATGTTCCGGCCGATCGGGTCGGCGGCACCGTCCGATCTGCGTGCAGGTCGGGCCAGAGACGCATAACGTCAGGCCGTGCCGGACCTGACGCCAGGGTTGTACGAAACCCTCATCACCGAAGGACTCCGACAGCAGTTGGACGCACTACGGCGACGGTGCCGATCGAAGAGCGGCCACTTCAGAGCGCCGATGCGTCGGATCGGATCGCGTGGCACGTGAGCCGTCAGATCGAGCGTGCACTGCTCGACGTCAATGACGAGGAGCGTGTCCAGGTCGGGATTCGTGTCGGCTCGCGCCCTCTCGATCGTCTCGGCGAGCTCGTGACCGCAGACCCGAGTGTCATTGCCGATTGACCCAGCGGTCGTGCTACAGGCGGTGCTGGGTCGAAACCCCGACGGCACTCCTGCAAGGGTCGCATCGCCGCTCATCCCGCTGCTCGACACGACGCTGCTGACCAACGCGCCGGGCGAGCCGACGCTGTGGAGTCAGCTGCGTTCCGAGATCGCATCGGCCGACGCGATCGACGTCGTCATGGCGTTCATTCGCCGCAGCGGAATCAGCCCGCTGCTCGACGCCCTCCGCCGTCACTGCGAGGCACGGCCGGCCACTGCGGGTGCTCACGACGACCTACACCGACTCGACCGAGCGCCGAGCCGCTCGACCAGCTCGTCGACCTCGGCGCCGACGTCCGCATCTCCTACGACCTCAGCACGACCCGGCTGCACGCCAAGGCGTGGGTGTTCCATCGCCGACTCGGGCTTCTCGACGGCCTACGTCGGCTCGTCGAACCTCACGCACTCGGCGCAGGTCACCGGACTGGAGTGGAACGTCCGGGCATCGGCGGCCCGCAACCCCGACGTCATCGCCAAGTTCGGCGCCGTGTTCGACAGCTACTGGGCGAGCGGCGACTTCGTTCCGTACGACCCAGACGCATTCGACGACGAGCAGCGACCGGCCGGCGCGGACCGATCGACGGCCCGCACGTCATCCTGAGCCCGATCGAGCTGCGGCCGTGCCCGTTCCAGGAACGGCTGCTCGAGCTGATCGAGCTGTCGCGCCAGCACGGCCATCACCGCAACCTGCTCGTCTCCGCCACCGGCACCGGCAAGACGGTCATGGCGGCGCTCGACTACGGCGCGCTGCGCCAGCGGCTCGACCGCTCCCGACTGCTGTTCGTCGCCCACCGCGAGGAGATCCTCGACCAGAGCCTCGCCACGTTCCGCTACGCCCTGCGCGACGCTTCGTTCGGCGAGAAGTGGGTCGGCGGCGCCCGGCCGACTCGGTTCGAGCACGTCTTCGCGTCGATCCAGAGCCTGCAACGCGAGCGACCTCGCCGCACCTGCCGCCCGACCACTTCGACGTCGTGATCGTCGACGAGTTCCATCACGCCGCCGCCGCCTCGTACGACCGGGTCCTCGACCACCTCGCTCCCGTCGAGCTGCTCGGCCTCACCGCCACACCGGAACGCAGCGACGGCCTCCCGATCCTGCACTGGTTCGACGACCGCATCGCGGCCGAGCTGCGCCTGTGGGACGCGATCGACCAGCAGCACCTCGCGCCGTTCCTGTACTTCGGCATCCACGACGGCCTCGACCTCCGCGACATCCCGTGGCGTCGAGGGCGCGGCTACGACGTCGAGGCCCTGAGCAACGCCTACACCAGCTCCGACGCCTGGGCCCGCCTCGTCGTCCAGCAGGTCGCCGAGCACGCCGAGCCGGCGACGATGCGATGCCTCGGGCTTCTGCGTGAGCGTCGAGCACGCCCGCTTCATGGCCCGCCACTTCAGCCGGCACGGCATCGCAGTCCGTCGCCATCTGGGGCGACAGCCCCCGGGCCGAGCGCGAGGCTGCGCTGCGAGACCTGGCCGACGGCCGGGTACGAGCGGTGTTCTCCGTCGACCTCTTCAACGAGGGTGTCGACGTCCCGGCCGTCGACACCGTGCTCATGCTCCGCCCGACCGAGAGCCCCACGCTGTTCCTCCAGCAGCTCGGTCGGGGCTTCGCAAGACGACGGGCAAGCCGTTCTGCACCGTGCTCGACTTCGTCGGCACCCACCGCAAGGAGTTCCGCTTCGACCGCCGCTACCGGGCGCTGCTCGGCGGCACCCGGCGCGACGTCGAGCGAGCCGTCGCAGCAGCAGTTCCCGTTCCTCCCGGCCGGCTGCAACATGCAGCTCGACCAGAAGGCGCAGCGAGATCGTCCTGCGCAGCCTCCGCGAGGCGATCCCGACGCGCTGGCCCGCCAAGGTCGACGAGCTGCGGTCGCTCCGTCGCGACGGCCGATCTCGACCTCGCCGAGCTTCCTGCGACGAGTCGGGTCTCGACCTCGACGACGTCTACGACGGCGGCAAGAGCTGGTCCGACCTCCGGCAGGCAGCCGGCGCGCCGGTGCTCCGCGGCCGGCCCAAACGAGACGGCGCTTCGACGAGCAATCGGCCGACTGCTCCACGTCGATGACCACGAACGCATCGCCACGTACCGACGGCTGCTCGCCGAGCCGCAGCCCTCCGGCGTCGACGAGCTGCCCGAACGCGAGCGACGCCTGCTCCACATGCTCGTCGCCGCAGGTCACCGACCAGGTGTCGACAAGCGACACGGCCTCCAGGAAGCGATCGACCTGCTCTGGGCCCATCCGCAGGTCCGAGCGGAGCTGCTCGAGCTCTTCGCGGTCCTCGACGGCCGGATCGACCACGTCCACGCGCCGCTCGAGCACCCATCCGGATGCGCCTCTCCAGGTTCACGCCCGCTACACCCGCATCGAGATCCTCGCCGCCTTGGGCATCGGCGCGGGAGCCAAGATCGCCGCCTGGCAGAGCGGCGTCTACGAGGCGAAGGAGGCGAAGGCCGAGCTGCTCGCCTTCACGCTCGACAAGACCAGCGGCGGCTTCTCCCCCACCACCCGGTACCGCGACTACGCCATCAGCCGCGACGCTCATCCACTGGGAGAGCCAGTCGGCCACGCGGGCCGACAGCCCAACCGGCCTTCGCTACCGCAACCACGAGGGCGAGAACCGCTCCATCCTGTTCTTCACCCGATTGCGCGCCGACGATCGCGCCTTCTGGTTCCTCGGCCCCGCGACGTATCGGGGCCATGTGGGCGAACGGCCGATGGCGATCACCTGGGAGCTCCACCACCCGCTCTCGGGCGACCTGTACCGATCGTTCGCCGCCGCCGTCGCATGACGTGCGGCGGGACCTCGACCCCCCTTGCCGGTCCAGATTTCGCAGGGTCATCATGCGGGCGACCATCAACTCGAACCGTCGTCGACGACACCGCGCTGGCCGGTAGCCGGCGCTCACGTCAAGCCGATGAACTCTGTACCCGCACGTGGCGTACGGCCCGGGTGCGGCTCCGCGTAGAACTCGAGGCTGCTTGCAAGGCGACCACCATCGCCGAGGCATACCCGGCCAGGGCTGGGATTGGATGACCGGACATCGTGAGCCCACGTTCTGGTCGGCGACCAATCCGGACCCACGCCCTGCGCCGGCGCGCCGAGAAGCAGGCCGCCGCAAACGTCGGCGACGCGCGGTACGTCGTTCGATTGGTCGATGTCTAGCGATGGTCCGACCGCGTCCATCATCGTCGGCGCACGAGCTCTTCCTCAACCACGTGGTTACAGCGGTCCTACGCTCGATCTCGGCCGGCGACGCCATGACAGCGAAGCTCGGCAGGTGCTCCATGTCCGGCAACGGCATGTGCAGCAGGTACCGGATGGCCACCTTCACCGCACGGGTCGCCGTGGCCTGATCGTTCGCCGCCACCAGCAACATCGCCCCGACCTCACGCGGTCCGGGTCGGATCGGTATCGAGGTCGCCGAGCACCGCTTTTCGACCCGCAGCAGCGGACCCTCGATCGTGCAAACCAACCACCCTGCACGCCTTGTCCAACGGATGTCGACCCTGAACCTCCTGTCCGATGGACCGTCCGAAGCGCCCGCGGAGGATCGTTAGGGTCGCGAAATGCTGATCCGTAGGGCGACGGCCGACGATGCGCTGCGCGCCCGGGTGACGGCGGTGCGTGCGTTCGTCGACGATCCGGTGATGCGCTGGCTCCATCCCGACGACGACATCTACCTGGCTCCCGGTGGCGAGGTCCTCCGTGACGCGTTCGACGGTTGGCTGGGCCTCGACGAGGTGTGGTGCACCGACGACAGTGCCGGCGTCGCGGTGTGGATTCCACCCGGGCGGCCCGACATCGATTTCGGTGCGCCGCCCGACGGCCCGTTGCCGCCGGAGGTCGAGGCGCTGATGGGTCGTTACGCCATCATCGGCGCCGTCCTCGCCGAGCACACACCAGCGGAGCCGCACTGGTACCTCCAGCTGCTGGCAACGCATCCCGACTGGCAGCGACAGGGCGTCGGCGCCGCGCTCATGGGTTCGATGTTCGAACGTGCCGCCGCCGAAGGGCTGCCGTGCTACCTCGAGACCGAGACGATCGAGAACGTCGCCTACTACCGGCACCACGGTTTCGAGGTCCGCTCCGAGTGGGACGTACCGACCGGCCCCCACATGTGGGGCATGCTCCGCCCGACGTAGTCGGAGGTTCAGCGGGCACGTGCTCCGATCGGGCGGCTACGCGTTCGAATCAGGGTGAGTGCGCAGCGGCGTGTGCCTCGCCAGCACAGCGAAGTCCGCGTCTGCGTGGAGCAGCTCGGCGTCGGCCTCGATGGTGACCGCCGCGATGAGGCAGTCGACGAGTTTGCGGACGGTCTCACCCTGCCGTCGGCACACCCGGTACAGGGCCGCCGCATGTTCGTAGTCGGCGGGAGTCGTCGGAAGCATGATCGCCCGACCGAGAAGCCCTCGGAGCTGAGCCAGGTGATGTTCATCACGGGCTCCGGCGAGCACCTCCATCGAGATCGCGTCGCAGATCGCGATGTCCTCCCCGAGTAGTTCGTCGACTGCGGTACACGCAGGCGAACCCGTATCTCGGAGGAACTCGATCCACGCCGACGTGTCGACGACGATCATCGGGCTCGACTTGCTCGCATTTCGTCGAGGTCGCCGTCCCAGCCCGCGCCTCGCATGGCACGCGCATCCGCAAGAGCGAGCGGTTCGCCAGCGAGTCGCCGAAGAGCGAGGTTCACCGCTTCGCGCTTGGTCGAGAGGTGGTACCGCTCCATGACGTCACGACAGGCGTCCTCGTCGATGTCGATGTTCGTACGTGCCATACACCAACGATACACCACGAAAGCGAGAGCTGAGGCTCCGCGTTGGCGAGGTTCGTGCCCACGTTCAGAACATGACGGACAAGTCATCGAGTATGACCGGGTTATACTCGACAGTCGTGAAAACTGCCGTGTCGATTCCGGATCCGATCTTTGCTGCGGCAGATCGAATCGCGCGCCGTCGCCAAGTGTCGCGATCCGAGTTGTACGCGACTGCGCTCGCCGAATTGATCGCCCGTGACAGCGGCGCCGACGTCACCGCCCGACTCGACGCGGTCTACTCCGACGTCGACAGCAGCGTCGACCCCGCTCTCGTCGCCAGCCAGGTGCATGCGACACGCGAGGACTGGTGAGCGCGAAGTCGGTGATCCTGCGAGGTGACGTCCGATGGGCGTCGCTTGCAGAACCCGCCGGATCATCTCCTGGATACCGGCGGCCGGTCGTGGTCGTGTCGGCCGACTCGTTCAACGCCAGCGCGATCAACACCGTGGTGGTCGCAGCGATGTCGAGCAATCTCGATCTCGAACGAGCACCGGGCAACGTTGCCGTCTCGGGTGATCGTTCGGGACTGCGCAAGGATTCCGTGGTCAACGTGTCGCAGATCCTCACCCTCGACAAGCGCCACCTCGACGATCGGGTCACCACCCTCGACGACGCCACGATGGGCCAGATCGAATCGGGCCTTCGACTGGTCCTCGACCTGTCCTGAACGACGTTCAGACCGCCTTCGCTCGCTCGACGAACGAGCACAGCGCCGAGATCAACGCCATCTCCTCGACCGTCCGCGCCCGCGTGTCCAGCAGCTCGTCGGTGCAGATCACGTAGGCGAGGCACCGCGCTCGGCTGATCGCCACGTTGAGTCGGTTCTTCGAGAACAGGAAGTCCGACGTGCGGGGCATGAAGTCCTTCGACGACGTCGCCATCGAGAACACCACCACCGCGGCCTCGCGGCCCTGGAACTTGTCGACCGTGCCGACCTCGACCGCGCTGGCCTTCAATCCGGCCATCGACCGATCGGCGGCGAGCACCGACTCGATCAGGCGGCGCTGGTCGTTGTACGGGGTCACGACGATGAAGTCGTCGGCGGTCAGCGGGCGGGTGACGCCCTTCTGATCGGTCCAGTCCTGGCCCATCAGGTCGCCGATCGTCTTGGCGACGAGTTCGGCCTCCTCGGGTGACTCGGTCGAGCGGCCGGCGTGGTCGGCACGGATCCAGCGCAGGCCGACGCCCGCCGCGGTCGACTGGCCGGCGCACGACTCGTGGCTCGTCAGCTTGCCCTCGTAGGACGTGTCGGAGATGAACTTGCACACGCGGGGATGCATCCGCCACGTCACGTCGAGCAGCACGCCACGATCGGCGCTCACCGTGCGATCGTCACCCAGGATGTGCTCGAGCGCGCTCGCACCGGCACCGTTCGGATGGCTCGCCTGCGACACCTGCGGCAGCTGCTGCGGGTCGCCGAGCAGGATCACGTTCGCCGCCGAGATCGTCGCCGCCAACGTGTCGGCCAGGCCGAGCTGACCGGCCTCGTCGACCACCAGCACGTCGACCGGGTTGTCACGCATCGCCGTGCTGGCGAAGAACCACGGCGTGCCGGCGAGCACGTTGAAGTCACCGCTGGCGGCCTCGCCGTTGTCGTCGACGTACGTCGACGTGATCGAGATCGCCCGGCTTCGACTTGCGCACCGCCCGCAGCTCGCCGACGTCGCCGTCCTCGACGAACCGCTCGACGACCGCCTCCATCAGGTTGTCGATCGCGTGATGGCTCATCGCCGTCACCCCGACCCGCTTGCCCGCCTTCACCAACGTGCGGATGATGTGCGCACCGGTGAACGTCTTGCCCGTCCCCGGCGGCCCCTGGATCGGCACGAAGCTGCCGTCGAGCTGCGTCACCCACCCACAGATGTCGTCGACCGCACGGGTGAACTCGCCACCGGCCGGACCCGCCACCGGCGACGAACTTCGGCAGCTCGCGACGCAGCATCGAGTGGCCGACACGGGTCGCGTCGCCGGCGAGCATCTCGTCGCCGAGCTGCTGGAGCGCCACTCAGCTTCGCCCCCTCGTGGAACCACGACGTAGTGCACGAGCGACGTCGGGATGACGCCCGCTGTCGATGCGCTTCTTGTCCCAGTCGACGCGCAGCTCGCCCTTGCGACGGTCGATCGACGCCACCTTGAAGAACGCCCACTCCTGATCGTTCATCGCGACGATCAGCGTCTCGCCCGGCTTGATGTCGGCGTCGATCGGCTGCGGCGGGAACGTGAACACGGCGGCCGGCCACTTCAGTTCCTTGCCCGTCTTGGCGTGGTGCTGCGGCTTGCGTCCGACGTACTTCAGCCGGGCGATCGCGTCCATCGACTCCATCTGGTCGGCGTCGGACGCCGTCGACAGGCGCAGCGCCGTCGGCCGCCACCGCGCTGCTTCTCCCGCCGCCAGTAGCCGAGCAGGTCGCCCATCAGGTGCTCGTCGGTGCCGGGGCCGAACGCGTGGAGCGCCTCGATCCGGGCGTCGAGTTCCGGGTCGGGCTTGTACGCGTCGAGCACCGCCGGACGCCACGGCGTCGTCGGCCGGCCGCTGCTCGACGAGCCAGTCGCGCACCGCTCGGGTCGCCCGGACGTCGTCCTCGTTGTAGGCGGCGATCGCGGTGAGATGGTCGGCGTCGCGGTCGGCCATCCAGCTGCTCGTACTCGACGACCGCGCCGGCACCCCGGTCGATCTCGTGGCCGCGCTCGTAGCTCGGCCAGCCGCTCCATCTGCTTGAGGCCGTAGCTCTCGGCGCCGACCTGCAGCGACGCCGTGATGATCGGATACAGGTCGACGAACATCCCCGTCTCGACCAGCCGCTCCAGCTCGAGCTCGGCCACGCCGTGCTCCATCGTCAGCCGCTCCAGCGACGAGCGCTCGGTGTGGTTGTAGTGGTACACGTGCATGTTCGGGAACCGCTGGCGGCGGGCGTCGAGGTAGTCGACGAGCTGCTTGGTGGCCGCCGGCCTCCTCGGCCTGGTCGTGCGCCCACAGCGCCTTGAACTCCCAGTCGCCGCTGTCGCTGCGCTCGATCCAGCCGAACAGGAAGAACAGGCCGACGTCGGCACGCCAGAACGGGTGGCCCTCGAAGTCGAGGAACACGTCGCCGTCGTCGGGCGCGGGCATCGCCGCGAAGCCGACCGCCTCGGTCTCCGACGCCGAGTTGAGCGCGGCCGTCGGCGCGGTCAGCAGCTCGAACGGCGGCGGGGC
Source organism: Ilumatobacteraceae bacterium (assembly GCA_963829675.1). Lineage (GTDB taxonomy): Bacteria > Actinomycetota > Acidimicrobiia > Acidimicrobiales > Ilumatobacteraceae > Sva-07. Next base: position 649,778 of record CAWHJP010000010.1, on the reverse strand, counting down.
GTCCGGGTGCTCCCGGGCGGCGACCTGCAGCGTGGCCTGGCGGACGAACCGGTCGCGGCGACCCTCGTCGAGGCCGGCGATCTCGCCGGTCGAGCGCGGCGAGGCGGGCGATCGTGCCGACGTGGCCCGCCCGCAGCGTGACCCGATCGGCCGGGCGGACGCCGGCGACGTGGACGAGCGAGTCGGCGGCGCGCCACTGGTCTTCGCACACCATCTCGAACTGGCAGAACTGGCAGTGGTCGCACGGCTCGGGGAACGTGTCGTCGACCGGCGGCGCGTCGATCAGCTTCGCCAGCTGGCCGCGCAGGCGGCGCCAGTACGGGAGCACGTCGTCGACCCGGATCGTCTCGACCTGGCCGGAGCCGAGCGCGATCCGCACGTGCGTCGGTCGCGCGCCGGTGAGCGCGCGTGATCGCCTCGGCGTAGAAGCACAGCTGCAGCACGTGGCCGGGCTTCGCCTCGTTGCGGGCGAGCTTGGCGTCGACCGGCTCGTAGGTGACCGCGCCGGTGTCGGGATCGACGGTGCGCACGAGGAAGTCGGCGATGCCGCGGATGCCGTCGTGGACGAACGGCATCTGGAACACGACGTCGTGCCCGTCGGCCATCGGGTTGCCGACCCGCTCGACCCACGCGGCGAACGACTCGCCGCGCTCCTTGTCCTGCGCGGGCACCTCGAACACGGTGAGACCCTCGGCCCGGTAGCCGTCGAGCACGGCGGCCTCGTGGTCCATCCCCTTCTGCAGCAGCAGCGCCGCCATCTCGCCGAACGGGCTGCGCTCGACCACCAACGTCCCCGCGTCGACCTGGTGCTGCAGGGTGAGGAAGTGCGCGCAGTCGAGCCACGCCGTGATCTTCGAAGGTGTCAGGAGTCGTTCCGCCATGTGGCCAGTGTGGTCCGGGGGTGTGCCATTCCCTGGGAAGATGGTGAAAGGAGCCAGGAGGACCGGCGAATGACTGACAGCTCGACTCGCCTCGAAGTGGTGATCGGCGACATCACGGTGGAGGATGTCGACGCGATCGTCAACGCCGCGAACGCATCGCTGCTCGGCGGGGGTGGGGTCGACGGCGCCATTCACCGCGCCGCTGGGCCGCGACTGCTGGAGGCATGTCGTCTGCTCGGTGGATGCGAAACCGGCCAGGCCAAGGTGACACCCGGGTTCGATCTGCCAGCACGGTGGGTGATCCACACGGTCGGTCCGGTCTGGGCAGGCGGCGCGCACGGTGAACCGGACCTCCTCGCCTCGTGTTATGTCGCCGTGCTGGCGTGTGCCGACGAGGTCGGCGCTTCATCCATCGCGATTCCGGCAATCTCCACTGGCGTCTACGGCTACCCGTCGGAGCCGGCAGCGGAGATCGCGGTCGACACCGTCCGGTCGACGACCACGTCCGTCCGCCTCGTTCGATTCGTGTGCTTCAACGCGGCGACCGCGGAGGCGTACGAGCGGGCGCTCGCCCGCGAGCCCTGAACCGCGTCTGCCGCGGAACCGGCTGTGCCGGTCAGCCGACGAGGCAGGCGGACGAGACCGCGAGGCCGTATCAATCGGCGGCGTCCCGCTCGCTGGCCCGGAACCGCGTGTTGCCTCAACCGGCTGCATGCGGGCGAGCTCGTCATCGTCGAACGCCAGGTTCGACCGCGGTCTGGACATTCGCCTCGAGCTTTCGACACGGGCACGCCGATCAGGCCGAGGTGCCCGATCGTCACGCAGCACCCACGAGATCGCCAGCAGAGCTCAGCTCTGGCCACGGGCGATTGGCGATCAGTCGAACGGCGCGAATGTGTCGTCCTGACTCGCGCCAGCGTCTCGTCCGCGCACGGTGCACCCGCCGGGCACACCACCGAGATATCAGCCGTGAACACCCGAGCGAGCAGCGAGAAGGCGATGCACCATGACGAGTTGCCTCCAACGTGCTTGAGGACGCCCTCGCCGCCAGTTCCGCCCAGAGCCGCCGGCAGCACGGGCGTCGTGGACGGCGAGACCATGAGCGTCGACGCTGTCCGGTCCGCATCCGGGCATCGACACCCCGGAGAAGGGACAGCCGTGCGCCGAGCGATAGCAACCGCTTACCTCCGGTCGCGCTCGCCGCGTACGGCGGCGAGGCAACCATCGCCACGATCCTCCGGCGACTGACCGACGGCCGAACGATCGCATCGGTCCCCATCGGAGGACCGTACGTGCGGTCGCGCACATGTTGTAGCCCGCCGTGGCGGTCGCTCGTTACGACGGCGAGGACGGCTACGCCACGCCACTCAGACAGGACGACGTACCGAAGCCTTGGCGACCCGAACGGCGGGCCGCAGTTGTCAACGGCCCGATGTGCATGACGCCGAGGTCGAACGCCCAGCCGCAGGATCGACGTCGAGCGACAGGTGAACGCATGGCCGAAGTTCTGCCAGCAGACCGGTGAGCCGGCAGGTCGACCGCTGCGACTGCGACGGTCGGATGGTGTCGGATCTCGGCGGCCCGGACTTCGACATCGACGCCTTCGATGACAACTACCGGGCGCGGCGAGTTGGCTGCCGACGCTACGACGAGGATGAGCGAAGCCGATCCGTGTCGGGGGCGTTCTGATGCCGGCGGTCCGTGAGGCGAATTACAGTTGCGCGTCCGCACGCAATCGGGCGGGCGGGAACCAAGGGAGGACCACATGAAGAAGCTGATTGCTGTGGCAACCATCGCCATGGCGGGACTGAGCGTGGGCGGGTCCGTCTTCGCCGGAGAAGTCGGCGGGAGCACGAACGGCAAGGCCAACGGGCCGAAGGCGACCGAGGGTCATGCCCAGTCGATCTGCGCCTTCTCGGGCCTGGCCGACGGCGGCGAGGGTGAGCCTTCGGGGCCGGGGACGTGCAGAACTGGGGACACGTCGATCGCAGCGTCGAGCCGTCACCGGGGTTCGCCTGCAACGGCAACCACGGGTTCCTGTCGGAGCCCTGAGATTCGGAGGAAGGAGGCCCCGGCTCGTGACGCCGGGGCCTTCTTCGCGTGGTCCCTGATGTGATCGAGTTCGCCCGCGACGATTCTGCGACGATCGGTAGGTGAACCCGATCGTGCTCGAGACGTCAGACGGTCACCGACTTGCGGGCGACCTGTCCCGACCCGTGGGTGACGCGGTCGGCGGCGTCGTCGTGTGCCACCCGCACCCGCTGTACGGCGGCAACCGGTTCAATCCGGTCGTCGAGTCGGTGTTCGACGCTCTGCCCCACGGTGGGATTCGCCGTCATCCGCTTCGACTTCCGGTCGCAACACGACCACGGGCGAGGCGAACGGCTGGATGTCATCGCCGCGCTCGACGCACTGTCCGAGGAGCTGGGCGGATGCCGTGCCGCTGTACGCCGTCGGCTACTCGTTCGGCGCGATGGTCACCCTCACGACCGTCGACGAACGAATCGGGGCGCGTGTGGTGATCGCTCCGCCGATCGTCGAGCCGCTCGCCGCACCCGGCTCGCCGGTGCTCGCGCTCGTGCCTCGCCACGACCAGTTCGCACCACCCGAGCGCGTCATCGAAGCCACGGCGGATTGGTCCGACGTCGAGATCGAGGTGATCGAATCGGCCGACCACTTCCTCGCCGGCCACACGACTGCGGTCGCCGAACGAGCGACGGCATGGCTCAGCTCCCGAGCCATCGCCCCGAGCTGACCAGCCATCGCCGAACTCGTGAACATCATTGCGGCGTATGTGCGCAAGAAGTTCACGAGTTCGCCGGTGCCGATCGACCGACCTCCGCTGATCGGCGACGCGGCAGGCGTCCTCTACCGTCGGCGCATGAAGTTCGGGATCTTCTACGAGCACCAACTGCCGCGGCCGTGGACGGTGGACGCCGAGTACGAGCTGTTCCACCAGAGCCTCGACCAGATCGAACTCGCCGACCGGCTCGGCATCGACTACGCGTGGGAGGTGGAGCACCACTTCCTCGAGGAGTACTCGCACAGCTCCGCCCCCGAGGTCTTCCTCGCCGCGGCCAGCCAGCGCACCAAACAGATCCGCCTCGGCCACGGGATCGTCCAACTCACGACGAACCACCCCGCACGAGTGGCCGAGCGGGTGGCCACCTTGGACCTGCTGTCACACGGGCGGGTCGAACTCGGCCTCGGCGAGTCGGCCACCACGACCGAACTCCATCCCTTCGACGTCCGCTTCCGCGACAAGCGCGAAGTGTGGGAGGACATGGTCAGGTGCTGCCTGCCGATGTTCTGGAACGACGCCTGGGAGTACCACGGCGAGCACGTCGACTTCCCGCTGCGCAACGTCATCCCCAAGCCACGCCAGAAGCCGCATCCGCCGTTGTGGGTGGCGTGCTCGCAGATGGAGACGATCCGCATGGCCGGCCGCCGCGGGATGGGCGCGCTGGGATTCCAGTTCGTGTCCGCCGAAGCGGCGCAGGCCTGGGTGCACGCGTACTACAACGCGTTCACCAAGGAACAGGAACTGCTGTGCGACCACGCCACCAATCCGAACATCGCCGTCGTGTCGCAGTTCATGTGCGCGCCGACCGACGAGGAGGCCCGAGCACGTGCCGACGGTGCGTCGTTCTTCCAGTTCGCCCTCGCCTACTACGGCAGCCACCCGCCCGGGGTGCCCGGCGAGATCAGGCTGTGGGACGAGTACGTCGCCTTCCGTGAGACACCGAAGGGTCAGGCCACCCGACACAGCGGGCTGATCGGCTCGCCCGACACGATCCGGGCGAAGCTCCACAAGTTCGAGGAGTCGAACGTCGACCAGGTGATCCTGCTCAACCAGGCCGGCAAGAACACCCACGCCGACATCTGCTCATCCCTGGAGCTGTTCGCCGCCGAGGTCATGCCCGAGTTCCACGCACTCGAGGACGAACACCAGGAGTGGAAGCGTGGCGTGCTCGCCGGCGACATCGTCCTCGACGAACTCGACACCGCGCCGTACGCCGCACGCGGGCGATAGCTACAGCAACACGCGCTGCGGCACGAGGTTGCAATGCAGGTGCGCGGCGAGGTCGGCGGTGTCGGCCTCCGCGCCGTGGATGAAGCTGGAGCTGCGCCGGCGGAGCAGCGTGGAACCCAGCAGGTACACGCCGGGCGCTTCCCGCACCACGCCGCCGTCGTGGCGTATCCGGCGCTTCCGATCGAACACCGGCAGATCGACCCAGGAATGGTCGGGGCGGTAGCCGGTCGCCCACACGATCGTGCCGATGTCGCCCCCACGGAGGTCGAGTTCGAGCACCGGATTGGACGGCACTCGAACCGGTTCGAACCGCTCCGGCGCCCCGATTCCGTACGGCCGCGCCGACTGCGCCCACTCGTCGAAACGATCGAGCAGGCGATTCATCTTGAGGTCGGCCAGCGCGCAGACGTTGGGCAGGGCGCCGGAGAACTGGGCGACGCCGCCGGAGATCCCGGACAGCCGCCCGACGACGCGCACCCCGCGATCCGCCAGCGCGTTCAGGTCGATCGAGCGGTGATCCGGAGCCCCGACCAACTGTGGCGAGGGAAGATGACGAGCGCGGACGAGATCGTCCATCTCGTCGTGGCGCTCGCCGAAGACTCCGGCGGCCTCCATCCACCAGCACACGTCGCGGCCCCGATAGGTCCGCGGCAGTCGCACGTGTTCGCCGACGGCGATGGTCACGTCCCGCCCGGTGCGCCGGATCTCGTCCGCCAGTTGCACGCCGCTGGCCGACGCTCCCACGACGAGCACGCCACGCTCGTCGAGGTCGGCGGGCGAGCGGTACGTCATCGGCGTCACCATCCGCACCGACGGCGGCACGGCCGCGGCGACCGCCGGGACGGCGGCGACGTTGGCCGCCCCGCTGGCGAGCACGACGCTGTCACAGGTCCACACGCCCCGATCGGTGACGACCTCGTAGCCGTCACCGCCGTCACCGCGGGCCGACAATCGGATGACCGTCGTGCCGGTCTGCACCGGCGCGTCCACCGCCCGGGCATACCGAGTCGATGAACGACACGACCTCGGACATCGTCATGAAGCCGTCGGGGTCGGAGCCGTCGTACGGCGCGCCCGGCAGGCGGGTCTGCCAGTTCGGCGTGAGGAGTCGGAGTGAGTCCCAACGCTCGGTCCGCCACGAGTTCGCCACCTCACCCCGTTCGATGACCACATGGTCGATCGAACGGTCGGTGAGGCGGCGACTCATCGCCAGCCCGGCATGCCCGCCACCGATGATCACCGAGGTGACGTGCATCACCGAGCGCCCCCGTCAGGCTCAGGCGACTTCGACGACGACGTTCGTCGGGTTGGTCATGACGTCGAACACGGCGGACCGCTTCTGCGACTGGGCGACGAGCGCCTCGATGTCGCTCGGCGACGCATCGGCGTCGATGGCGAAGCGCACCTTCACGCCGTCGAACCCGTTGCGGATCTCGGGGTCGGCGCCGAGGATCCCGAGCACGTTCATCGTGCCCTCGACCGTGGCCGTCACCGAGCGCAGCTGGATCTGACGCTGCTGGGCGACGGCGGCGACACCAGCGGTGAGGCAGCTCGCCAGCGCAACCAGGACGTGCTCGGCCGGCGTGGCGCCGCGGTCCTCGGAGGCGAAGCACTCGGGATGGTCGGCGTCGAACGTGAACGTCGTGCGGTGCTGGTGGTCCTGGCCGAGGCCGGAGAACCCGTCGATGGTCGTGCGGCTGTGCGTGCCGTGCACCCACGAGCACGTGGCCCGCCAGGTGAAGTCGGCCGCCTCGGGAGCCTCGCTCAGCGCGGCGCGAGCGCCGAGCAGCGCTTCGGTGTTCACCCCGTTGTCGACGGGAGTGTCGGTCATGGTCATGTCATTTCCTCCGCTGTGGATTGTCTGGTTGGTTGTTGGAGCACTGCGTCGTCGGCGCGGCCCGGCGGCCGGCGCAGACGACGAACTCGCCGGGCACGCGGTAGCCGGACCCGTCGGCGAAGCCGGAGATCGAGGCGAGGTATTCACGGTGGGCGCCGGCGCGGGCGTCGTCGTCGAAGCGTGAGTAGGCGAGCGCGACCGGCCCGCCGAGGAACGCCGCGCCGAGCGCGTCGTCGTCGCTCTCGTAGCGCAGCTCGACGCTCAGCCGGTGCTCCTCGACGTCGACGAAGCCGGCGGCGCGCGAGCAGCTGGGCCAGCGCGCCCGGCGCGCCGAGGGCGTAGAACATCGGGCACACGTCGGAGCTCACCCGGGCGTCGACGATGGGGAACAGCTCGGCCCACCCGCAGTTGCGCCGCTCGCCCCACACCGACACGGCCACCCGGCCGTCGGGCCGCAGCGCTCGGTGCATCGCCGCCACGGCGTCCGCCGGTGACGGCACGTACATCAGGCCGAGCGAACAGAGCGCCACGTCGAACGACTCGAGCTCGTCCAGCTCCTCGGCGCCACGGGCGGCGACCTCGACGTTGTCCAACCCGCAGCACCGCGCCCGCTCGCCGAGCGCATCGACCATCTTCGGCGACAGGTCGGTGGCGAGCACACGGCCGGTCGGGCCGACTGCGGCGGCGGCCGGCAACGTGACCATGCCCGTGCCGCACGCGACGTCGACGACGTCCTCGCCCGAGCGCAGGTCGGCCGCGTCGAGCACCCGGTCGATCGCTGGCTGCAGCTGGCGGCGCCAGTAGCGCTCGTAGGAGGCGGACGCGCGGTCCCACCCTTGGCGCTGGACCCATCGTTGCAGCTTCGGTTCCACGGCGATCAGCCCTCGCCCGTTCGAAGTCTCGGCCGGTCGGATCTCGGTCGTGCGGCGCATCGTGTTGGCGCGGCTGAACACGTCGAGCAGCGGGCTCAGCCGGTCGCCCTCGTCGAGGATCGCCAGCACCCGCGCCGGATCGTCGGGGCTGTCGACCTCGACGTGGTAGCGGACCTCGGTGTAGCCGGGGGGCGCGGCCGCGTCGCACAACAACATCCCCGCCAGCTCGGAGTCGGCCTCGACCGACACGCGGACCGAGGTCAACTCGACGCCGTGCCGTGCGGCCCGCAACCGGTAGGTCATCGCCATGCAGCTCCCGAGCGCGGCCCGCATCAGCACGTTCGGCGTCGGCGCCGACCCGCCCCCGCCGATGGCGGGCCGCAGGTCGGCCTCGGTGGACCACGCGCCCTCGACGGTCGTACACCGCAGGCCGTCGCGCAGCGTGGTGACCGAGTGGCTCGTGCCGACGCCGAAGCCCGGCCGGCCGACAACCGCTGCTTCGAGCCGCTCGACGGCCCTGCCGATGTCGTCCACCGATCTCGCCCACGTCAGACCCCCTTCCGCTTTCATTCGGTCGATCGACCGACATCCTGACAATCCTGAGTCGTCCTGTCAACCCCTGATACATCGAATCCTTGACCGATGGGCCGGATGCGTACGTACGCTCGATTCGGTCGACCGATCGAACCAACCGGAAGCAGGAACGCGCCCATGACGACGACGGCAACAGACACGAGGACGCAGCTCCTCGCCGCCGGGAAGTCCGCCCTGCTCGAATCCGGATACGCCGGATTGTCGACCCGCCGGATCGCCGAAGCCGCCGGCGTGCCGCTCAGCCAGATCCACTACCACTTCGGCTCGCGCCAGAACCTCGTGCTCGCCGTGCTGGCCGACGAGAACGCGCGACTGCTCGAACGACAAGCCCGGCTCTACGGCGCCGAGATGCCGGTGTGGCGGCAGTGGGAGCAGGCGTGCGACTTCCTCGAGGACGACCTGCGGTCGGGCTACGTGCGCGTGCTGCAGGAGATGACCGCGGCCGGCTGGTCGGACGAGCAGATCGCCGAGGCCGTGCGGGCCAACCTCGCCGGCTGGTTCGCGCTGCTCACCGACACCGCGGCCAAGGTGGCGCCCCGCTTCGGCGACCTCGGTCCGTTCACGCCCGCGGAGATCGCCGCGCTCGCCGGCACGGTCTTCCTCGGCATCGAGACGATGATCCTCCTCGGCTTCGACGAGGCCGAGATGCCCTGCCGATCTGCGTTGCGCAGCGTCGGCTTCCTCCTGCGCACGATGGAAGAGCGCCTTGCGCCGAACACGTCGGGAGCCGCGCCGTCGTAGACGACGACGGGGAAGTGGCGAAAGCCGCGGGGATGGTCGCCGAACTCATCTGACGGCTGCTGGCCGGTACGGTCGCCGGGATGAGCCTTCTGCGTGTCGGTGTCCAACTCCAACCCCAGGCGACCACCGTCGACGAGTTGCGCCGCGCCTGGCGGGCGGCCGACGAGATCGGCGCCGACTCGATCTGGACGTGGGACCACTTCTTCCCCTTGTACGGCGACCCCGAGGCCGCCCACTTCGAGGGATGGACGCTGTTGTCGGTGATGGCCGCCGACACGAGCCGCGCCAAGCTCGGCATGCTCGTGACCGGCAACAGCTACCGCAATCCCGAGCTGCTCGCCGACATGGCGCGCACGCTCGACCACGTGTCGGACGGCCGGATGTATCTCGGCGTCGGCGCAGGCTGGTTCGAGCGTGACTACGCCGAGTACGGCTACGAGTTCGGCACGGGCCCCAGCCGCCTCCGCCAGCTCGCCGCCGACCTCCCGCGGATGAAGTCCCGCCTCGCCGCGCTGAAGCCAGCCCCAGTGGGTGACCTTCCGATCCTGATCGGTGGTGGCGGTGAGAAGGTCACGCTGCGCCTCGTCGCCGAATACGCCGACGCCTGGAACACGTTCGGCCCGCCGGAGAACTTCGCCCGCAAGTCGGCGATCCTCGACGACTGGTGCGCCAAGGTGGGACGCGACCCGTCGACGATCGAGCGGACCGTGGCGGTCGGTCCGGACGACGTCCACGACATCGGGCGCTACACCGAGGCCGGGGCGACACATGTGATCGTGATGATCGGCAGCCCGTTCGACCTGTCGTCGCTCGAGTCGCTGATCGAACAGCGTGGCGCCCTGACCTGATCGGCCTCAGGCCCGAACGGCGGGCTGGTGACCGTGGTGATGCGGGCGGTGTTCCATGCGCCCCTTGGCGTCGGACAGTTGCCGCACGAGTTCGTCACGCACATGGTTCAAGCAGTCGTCCATGCTGCGCGACGCGTGCTTGGCCACCATCGGGGCGCAGCCGCCGATGTGGGCTTCGAGCAGCACCCACTGGCCCGCGGTGTCGCGGTCGTGGATGTGCAGGTCGAGCTTGATCCCGCGTTGCTCGAACGGCTGCAGCCGATGGTCGAGCTTCGCCCAGTGATCGACCAACTCGTCGAACTCGTGGGCGTGCAACTCGCCGTGCACCCGCAGGCACTTGGCAACGATGGAGGTTTGATCCGACATGGGGTACCTCGCTGTCTCGGGCCCACTCCGTTGTGGGCGTCCACCGACATCGAATCGCACCACCGGGCTCCGGGACATGGCCAAAGGTCCCTACTTCCGTTCGCACTATCTCGAGTTCGCTCGCGGGCAACGAGGCGAGCCGGCCGTTTGGGGCGAGAGAACTAAGGTGCGCTGGTGTCGGATCGCGAACGGCACCGGCTCGAATCGGCCATCGCCGCCCAAGAATCGCTGCGCGGCGTCATTGACGACGATGTGATCGAAGCGGCGATCGCCGCCATCCGTCAACAGGTCGGGGTGACCGAGCGGAAGCAGCGGCGCCGCCTCGTCACCGTCCTCTTCGCCGACCTCCGCGGGTTCACGGCCATCTCCGACAGGCTCGATCCGGAGATCCTCACCGACCTCATGAACGACCTGTGGCGACGCGTCGACGCCATCGTCACCGACCACGGCGGCCACGTCGACAAACACATGGGTGATGCGGTGATGGCGGTGTGGGGCATCGACGGCACCGCCGAACACGACGCCGAGCGAGCGGTCCGCGCCGGACTCGACCTGCAGGACGCGGTGCGCGACACGACCGCCGCGACCGACACCGGTGCCGAGCTGTCAGTGCGGGTCGGCATCAACACCGGCCGAGCGCTGATCGGAACGGTCGGCTCGACCAACGAACTGACCGTGATGGGCGACACCGTCAACGTCGCGAGTCGGCTCGAACACGCCGCCCCCGTCGGAGGTGTCCTCATCGCGCACGATACGTACAACCACGTCCGCGGCGTGTTCGACGTGTCACCGCGCGACCCGCTCGCTGTACGCGGCAAGACCGACCCGATTCAGACCTACCTCGTGCTCCGGGCAAAGCCGCGGGCGTTCCGCATCGGGACCCGCGGCGTGGAGGGAGTCGAGACGCGCACAGTCGGGCGAGGCCGCGAACTGGCCCACCTACAAACGATCTTCGAACGAGTCACAGCCGGAAACGGATTGCAGGCGGCGCTCGTGATCGGCGAGGCCGGCATCGGCAAATCACGACTGCTCTACGACCTGCGGGGCTGGCTCGAACTGCTCGACGAACCGATCCGACTGTTGGAAGGTCGGGCTCTTCCCGGCCGGCAGGGCGTGGCACTCGGGCTCATTCGCGACGTGATCGCGCGTCGCTTCGAGATCCGCGACAGCGACTCGCCGATCGAAGTCGAACGCAAACTCAGGGACGGGTTCGGCAGCAGCTTCGCCTCGGCCGAGGTCGACACGGTGTCGAGCTGGCTCGGACTCGGCATGACCGCACGCGAGACCACAGGATCCGAGCACCTCGCGGCCCTCGGACGAGCGACCATGATCAAGTGGTTGCGGCTGGTCGTTGGCGAAACGGCGACCGTGGTCCTGCTCGAGGATCTCCATTGGGCCGACCTGGAGTCGCTCGACCTCGTGTGGGCGCTGGCAGACGAGCTGTCCGAGGCGCGGTTGATGATCGTCGGGCTGTCACGGCCAGACATCGTCTTCGACGAGCAGTGGTTCGACCAGCATCCGTCAGCCGACCGGGTCGAACTGAACGCGCTCGATCGGGAGGCTTCGGCGGCACTCGTGCGCGAGGTGCTGAACCGCGTCGATCACCTCCCCGACGAACTCGTCGACCTCATCGTCGACCGGTCAGACGGCAACCCGTTCTTCGTCGAGGAGATCGTCAAGATGCTCCGCGACCACGGGGTGATCGTCGATGCCGGCGACGATGGCTGGACGATCGCGACCGGCGAGCTCGACCCGGCCGACGTCCCCTCGACGATCGCCGGCGTGCTCCAGGCCCGCCTCGACCAGCTCAGCCCCGACACACTCACCGCCCTCCAACACGCGGCGATCATCGGTCGCACATTCTGGGACGACGCGGTCGACTCGATCAGCGACCATCCCGGCGCCGCCGAACACGTTCGCCGAAGCGGTCCAACGTGAGCTCGTGTATCGGCTGGACGATTCGGGATTCGCCGGCTGTGACGAGTTCGTGTTCAAGCACGCACTGCTCCGCGACGTGACGTACGAGACCGTTCTCCTCCGGAACCGCGGCGCGCTGCACGCAAAGGTCGCGCGCTGGCTGACCGCCCGTGCCGGCGAGCGCGTCGACGAATATCTCGAGACGATCGCCGACCATCACCATCGCGCCGGCGAGTTCGACAAGGCGGCCGCGTGCCTGACACGCGCCGGGGTCGCGGCGATGGATCGCGGCCTGATGCCGGTGGCGTTGGAACGCTTCGACGCGTCGGTCGAGGAATGGGGCCTCGCCGGCGAGCCCCCGCCGCTGAAGGTGCTGGTCCTGGTCGGCGAGGCGAACCGCAGACGTGGAGACGCCGACGCGGCCGAACGCGCGCTGCGTACCGTGCTGGACCGCAGCGCAACTGGCGACCCGGACGATGTCGACCATCGGGCCGAGGCCCTCTACCTGCTGAGTGAGGTGGCGTACGATCGCGGCGTCGAAGCCGATGAGTTGGCGTTCCTCGAGGATGCCGAGCACCTCGTCGGCGGCGAACCGTCGCTGGTGTTGTGCCGGATCGCGGTCGGCCTGGCGTGGTGGGAGACCCGCCACGGCGACCTCGCGAAGGGCTATGTCCACGGCCTCCGTGCATTGGCGCTCGCCGACGAGTTGGACAGCGACCGGATGCGCTGGAGAGCACACGGCGTGCTCGGAGCCATCTCCGGGATGCGGGATGACTTCGCCGATTCGGAACGCCACATGGTCATGACCGTCGAGATCGCCCGCCGGGTCGGCGACGTCGCCGGCGAGGCCGTCAGCATCGGCAATCTCGGGGTCCTGCAGCACGTCATGGGCGACACGACGGGTTCGGTGGAGCGCTACCGGAGCGCGCTCGACCACTACGAGCGCGATCTCGAATTCCGCATCGCCATCGCTGACCCCTTCGGCGCGATCGATTCGACGTTCAACCGCGCCCAAGTGCTCGTTCGGCTCGGTCGGCTCGACGAGGCCGGCGCAGCCATCCGGAAAGGGTTGATCGCCTCGCAACGGCCGAACTACGCACGCCATCTGCTGACTGGACGTGGGCGTCGAGGCCGACCGTCTCGTCAGCCTCGGCGAGATCGACGCGGGGCTCGATCTGCTCGTGATCGTACGCGATCATCCCGCAGCGCAGCGCGGTGACGTGCAGGAGATCGAGCGGATCCTGCAGCTCGCGTCCGCTGCCGGCGGACGCGTTGGATGGTCGTCCGGTCAGCGACAGCTCGGACGATCTCGAGGCCATGGTCCAGGCGATCCTGGATTGCTGACCCGCGGTCACCCGCCGGATCGACCGGACGGGCCCGAGCGGACTCAGGTGGCGAACGACAACGCGAACAGGTTGTCGTAGGCGAGGCCCCACGGTGGGCGCAGGAAACCCAGGGCACGGACGTCCTCGTACCAGTGGGCGAACGGGCTCCGGCGGGAGAACGCGCCGCCACCGATCACCCGCGCCAACCTTCCCAGCGCCGCCTCCGCCAACTCGGCGACACCCTCCTTCGCGAGGAGTGCGGCGAACAACGCCGCCGCCGAGTCCCCGGCTTCGATCCCCCGCAGTGCTCCCTCGTACGCCTGCACCGCGAGCCAGTGTTCGTTGACCGCCCGCGTCCACTCGACCTGCTCGTAGGCACGCATCGTCTCGGCCTTGCCCGCCAGTTGCTGCTTGGCGGTCGCGATCGCCTCGTCGAGGACGCCGAGGATCACCGCGGTGAAGCAGGTCGCCACGAACGAACCGGCGCCGCTGGTGAGGTCGGTCAACGGCCCGTCGTACTCGAGACGCACCGCCGGCGCGGCCTCGAGTCGCATCGCATGACTCTGCGTGGCGGCCATCCCCACGCCGTCCCACTCCGCCGCCATCGACATCGCCAATGTGCCGGGCGGCGTCCACTCGCTCGTGTCGAGCACGAACATCCGCGGTTCGTCATCGCCGTCGGGCCGGGCGGTCGTCACCATCCGATGCGCGATGCCCGAGCCGCTGCCGAAGTGCTTGTCGCCGGTGAGCTCGTACGTGCGCCCGACGAGGAACGGATCGCCGTCCACCGCCGACGCCGTCGACCGGGTCCGGCTGATGTCGCCCCCGCTCCCGGGCTCCGACGTGATGGTGCCCCACTGTTCACCCGCCGCCGCACTCGCGAACACCGCTCGACGTTGCTCCTCCCAGGCCGGTTGCGCGCCGTCCGGGTTGAGCAGCCAGAACGACACGACCGCCGGGTGCATCGCCGACACCAGGGCGACCGCCGGATCGGCGGAGCCGAGCAGCCGCAACGTGTCGCAGATCGGGCGTGCCGACGCCGCCGCGTCTCGCCACAACCCGCCATCGTCCTCGGGCACGACGCCCAGCAGGAAGCCGGCATCGCGGAGCGCGTCGAAGTCGCGCTGCTCGAGGTGGCGGCGGGTCTGGCGCTCGGCGCGCTGCGACTTCCACTCCGCCGCGATCGGCCGGCACTCGTCGGGCAGCGTGACCCCGTCCGCTGGCATCGGCCCAACCTACCTCTCGCTCGACTGCGCGAGATCCAGCCGCGACGAACGCAAGCTGGAAGTCGTCGCCGCTCGCTAACCTCCGTCGTCTGTCCGTGTCCAGACGCGAGGAGCACCATGGCCAGCGGTCTCGCCGCACTACTCGATGACGTCGCCGCCTTGGCCAAGCTTGCCGCGGCGTCGATCGACGACGTCGGCGCAGCCGCCGGGCGGGCGAGCGTGAAGGCCGCCGGCGTGGTGGTCGACGACACCGCCGTCACCCCGGCTTACGTGCGTGGACTCGCCGCTGAACGTGAGCTGCCGATCATCCGCAAGATCGCCACCGGCTCGCTCCGCAACAAGATCCTCTTCATCCTGCCGGCAGCGTTGATCCTCAGCGCCATCGCCCCGGTCCTGGTGGAGGTCATCCTCATGGTCGGCGGCACGTACCTGTGCTTCGAGGGGGCCGAGAAGATCCACCATCGGTTCAGTCACCATGACGCCGACACCGTCGACGTGCCGGCCGTGCTGCGCGGGCCCGACGTCGAGGCCAAGACGATCTCCGGGGCCATCCGCACCGACTTCATCCTCTCGGCGGAGATCATGGTGATCGCGCTCAAGGAGGTGCTCGACGAATCGATCGTCCAACGCGCGATCATCCTTGTCGTCGTGGCCCTCGTGATCACGGCGATCGTCTACGGCGTCGTCGCGCTCATCGTGAAGATGGACGACATCGGCTTGCGCTTGGCCCAACGCGAACGACCTTCGTCACAGCGGATCGGGCGTCTCCTCGTGGACGGGATGCCGAAGTTGCTGAGCGCCCTCTCGATCATCGGCACCGCGGCGATGCTGTGGGTCGGTGGCCACATCCTCCTCGTCGGCGCCCACGAACTCGGATGGCACTGGCCGTACGACATGGTCCACGACCTCGAACATCGAGTCGAAGACGTCCCCGGGATCGGCGGCGTGCTCGCCTGGACCATCAACACGGCCGTCTCCGCCGTCGTCGGCCTCGGCGTCGGCGCGATTGTCGTGGCAGTCGTGTCGCGTGTCCGCCGCCGCCACGGCGGCCCCACGCCGCCGCCCACTGACGCCCACTGACCACCATCAACGTGCGGGAGGTGGCGAGAGCGGCAGGATGGACGGCGTGCTCCAGTTGCGGTTGATCGTGCCGCCCGACCGGGTCGAGGCGGTGCTGACCCACCTGACCGACTCACCGGGAGTCGTGCACATCGTGCGCGAGGTCGGGACGGCAATCCGCCCGGACGGCACCGAAGTCTCCTGCGACGTCGCCCGAGAAGCGGCGAACGAGATCGTCGAGTGGTTGCAGGATCTGGGCATCGACCGCGACGGCGCGATCGTATCGATCCGATCGACGTCGTCATCTCCGTCGCGGCAACTGCGGCTGAAGCCGCCTCGCCGGGCGAGGCCGCCGACGCACTCGTGTGGGAACAGGTCGAGGCCCGCGCCCATGACGAGTCCATCCTCGACCGCGTCGTACCTGATCTTCATGAGCATCGCGGCGATGATCGCCGCGGTCGGCATCCTGCTCGACTCCCCCATCCTGGTCATCGGGGCGATGGTCGTCGGCCCCGACTACGGACCACTGGCGGCGATCTGCGTCGCCATCGTCCGCCATCGACGCGACGACGGCATCACCGCGGCGCGCACGGTCGCCGTCGGCCTCGGCGTGGCGGCGCTGGCCGCCCTCGGCGGCACGTTGGTGCTGCGCCTCCTCGACATGGCCCCAGACGAGTACGACATCACCGAGCGCGTGCTGACCTCGTTCATCTCCCGCCCCGACGGGATGGCCGCGTTCGTGGCCGTGCTCGCCGGCGTCGTCGGAATGCTGGCGCTGACCGAGGGGCGCAGCGGCGCGCTCATCGGCGTGCTCGTGTCGGTGACGACCATCCCTGCCGTCGGCAACATCGGTGCGGCCGCGGCGTACCGGGCCTGGAGCGAGGTGGGCGGTGCGGCCCTGCAGCTGACGATCAACGTGGCCGGCCTGCTCCTGGCGGGTTGCGCCACCTTGTGGGTGCAGGCGCGCCAGACGACCAGACGACGTCGGCCGACGTCACCCGCGATCGTGGAGGGCTCGACGGCCGACCGCGCATCGATCCGCCGTGATCCGGGTACCGCCGCGTCATGACTGCACAACTCCAAGACCGCCGCATCGCGTTCCTCACCGCCAACGAGGGCGTCGAGCAGGTGGAACTCACCGAACCCTGGGACGCCGTCAAACGGGCAGGCGGCACACCCGTCCTCGTCGCACCCCAGGTCGGCAAGGTCCAGGCGTTCAACCACCTCGACAAGGCCGACACGTTCGAAGCCTCCATCGCCGCCCGTGACGCCGACGCCGGTGACTACGACGGGCTCGTCCTGCCCGGTGGCGTCGCCAATCCCGACCAGCTGCGCACGGAGCCCGACGCCGTCCAGTTCGTGAAGGACTTCTTCGAGGCCGGTACGCCGGTCGCCGTCATCTGTCACGGGCCGTGGACGCTCGTCGAGGCGGGCGTGCTCGACGGCCGGATGATCACGAGCTGGCCGAGCGTGCGCACCGACATCGAGAACGCCGGAGGCACGTGGCGCGACGAGGAGGTCGTCGTGTGCGAGAACGGCCCGAACACGCTCGTGTCGAGCCGCAAGCCCGACGACCTGCCGCTGTTCACCGATCGTCTCGTCGAGGTCTTCGCCCGCTGACGTTCCACATCCCCTGACGTTCGACATCCCGGTCGGCCGCTCGTGACAGGATGTGCGGCGACAACGACCCGGGCGAACGAGGCGGGAGCCTCGCCCACCTCTGGAGCTCGACCGACGGGACCTCTGATGCGGAGCTGGATCGAAGACACCGACGAGCTGATCAGCGATCCGAGCCACTGAAGACGTCCAACGGTTCGTCGCCAGCGGCCGGCCGTTCTGGCTCGACATCGAAGATCCGACCGATGACGTCATCGACCGCCTGGCGAGCACGATCGGGCTGCATCCGCTGGCGGTCGAGGACTCGAAGGGATTCGGACAACGGGGCAAGCTCGAGCGTTACGGCGACATGGCGATGATCGTCGGATTCGGTATCGAAGACGGCACGGCCTTCGAGGTCCACACCTACTACACGCCGGCCTTCCTGATCACCCTGCGCCGCGACGCGAGCACGACGTTCGACACGATGCACCGGACCGGCTCGGTCCGACCGTTCCTCGGCGGCGACCCGATCCGCCTGCTGCACCAAGTGATCAGCCTGCTCCACGGCCAGGCCCGAGCGGTGATCGACGAGATGGACGATCGCCTCGACCACCTCGAGTCGCAGGTGCTCGCTCGACCCGACCGACGAGCAGCTGATCGAGATCGCCTCCGTCAAGCAACGGGCCACGCTCCTGCGACGAACCCTCACGCCCGGCCGCGACATCGCGGCACGGGCAGCGACCGTCCGTGAGCTCCCCGGTGTCACCGCGGACAGCATGTTGTACCTCGCCGACATCAGCGACGAGCTGCACCTCGTGGTCGCCGACCTCGCCGCGATCAGCGACCGCTGCCTCGGCGTGCTCACCCTCCACTCGTCGTTGACGAGCAACCGTCAGGGCGCGGCCAGCCGACAGCTCGCCGCGGTCGCCACCGTGTTCCTGCCGATCACGTTCGTCGTCGGTTTCTTCGGGATGAACTTCGCCAGCCTGGTCGACAACATCGACGGCTGGGCCGCGTTCCTCGTGTTCGGGATCGGGCTCAACCTGGCCTGCGTCGGGGTGACGTTCCTCTGGTTGACTCGACGCGGCTGGCGTTGATCAGCCCGATCTCCGGATCGCCGAGCCGTCACGCACCGAGCGGTTCCGCATCGACGAGCGCAACCGCCCGGCGGTGCTCGGTGGGGCTCACGCCGTAGCGGCGCTTGAACGCAGTGGAGAACCCGAACGGGCTGGCATAGCCGACCTGCGCCGACACCGCGGCGACCGTCATGTCGGGCTGGGCGAGGAGATCGGCGGCGAGCGTCATCCGCCACCTCGTGAGGTACGTCATCACCGGCTCGCCGACGAGCGCGGTGAAGTGCCGGGCGAGGTTGGCTCGACTGGTGCCGATCGCCCCGGCGAGCGTGACGATCGTCCAGTCGCGCTCGGGCTCGTCGTGGATCAACCGCAACGCGTCACCGACGATCGGGTCGTGATGGCAGAGCCACCACGCCGGCGCCGACCGGCCCTGCTCGACGTACCACGCCCGCAGCGTGTCGACCGTGAGCGTGTCGAGCAGACGATCGAGCACGGTCTGCTGGCCCGGCGCGTCGTGGGCCAGCTCGGCGGCGAGCAGCGCGACCAGCGGATCTGGATCGGGCCGAGCCACGATCAACGGCGTCGGCAGCGCCGCGAGCAGATCGGCGCCCAGCGCGCTGTGATGTTCGTAGGTACCGGTGAGGAGAACGGACTTCGCATCGATGGCGTGCCCCCACGTGCGCACGCCGAGGCGCATGGAGATCTCGAGCGACTCACCGTCGGCCGTCTCGCAGTGTTGACCCGGGTTGAT
This sequence comes from Ilumatobacteraceae bacterium, assembly GCA_963829675.1. Lineage (GTDB taxonomy): Bacteria > Actinomycetota > Acidimicrobiia > Acidimicrobiales > Ilumatobacteraceae > Sva-07. Next base: position 630,653 of record CAWHJP010000010.1, on the reverse strand, counting down.
GAAGATGTCGGGCGCCACGCCCTCTGCGCTGCTGACGTCGTACGGCTCGGGCCCGACCGCCAGAGCGACCGAACCCTCGGGGACGTGGACGACCACACCGCCCTGGGTGATCCAGGCGTCGCCGCGCACGGCCGCGACGACCGTCAGCGGCGCGCGGTCGCGTACGTGGATCGCCCACGGAGGCTGCAGCAGGCAACGGATGACGAACGCACCCCTCGCCCGAGGCCCGTCGAGCAGAGCCGACATCCGATCCATGGACCAAGTGTAGACGAATTCGTATGAATATGAGTCATCCATCTATGGAACGTCTCGTTGGAGACGAGTTGAGTGGACGTCATGACCAACCACACCACCCCCCTCATCCTCCTCACCGGCGGGACCGGAACCACCGGACGCCGCATCGCCGACCGCCTCAGGGCACGTGGCGTCGCCATCCGCGTCGCCTCGCGGTCGGGCACACCACCGTTCGACTGGGACCGGCCGGAAACGTGGCCGGCCCTCCTCGATGGCGCCACGGCGGCGTACATCGCCTACTCCCCCGACATCGCCATGCCCGGTGCCGCCGACATCGTCGACCGGTTCTGCCGCGTCGCCGTCGACGCCGGTGTCGAACACCTCGTGCTGCTCGCCGGCCGCGGCGAGCCGGAGGCCGAAGTCGCCGAGCAGGTCGTCCGCGACAGCGGCGCCCGTTGGACGATCGTGCGGGCGAGCTGGTTCGCCCAGAACTTCAGCGAAGGCATGCTGCTCGACGCCACGCGCTCCGGCACGATCATCATGCCGGCCCGCGACGTCGGCGAGCCGTTCGTCGACGTCGAGGACATCGCCGACGTCGCGGCGACCGCGCTGGTGGAGCCCGGTCACGACGGTCGCACCTACGACGTCACCGGCCCGCGACTGCTGACCTTCACCGACGCTGCGGCAGAACTCGCCGCCGCCGCCGGACGACCGATCACCTTCGTCGAGGTGTCGCCGGCCGAGTTCGTGGCCGAGGCGGTCGCCGAGGGTCTGCCGATCGAACTGGCCGACTGGATCGTGACACTGTGCGCGGTCGTGCTCGATGGACGCAACGAGCACCTCGGCCACGGGGTGCAGCAGGCGCTCGGCCGAGCACCCCGCGACTTCCGCGACTTCGCCGTCCGTGCCGCCGCCGAGGGCGCCTGGACCCCGGCCGATGCGACAGGTGCGCGATGAGCTGGCGTCCGATCGCCATCGGCGCGGCGGCTGTCGGTTCGGGCCTCGTCGGTGGCGTGTTGTTCGGCTTCTCGTCGTTCGTGATGCCCGCCCTGCGGCGCATCCCGGCCCCACAGGGCATCTCGGCGATGCAGTCGATCAACCGCCAGGCACCGACGTTCGCGTTCATGTCGCTCATCGGCGCGACCGCGGTCGTGTCGGCTGGCGTCGGGGTTCACGCGGCTCTCAACCGCGACCAACCCGGCACCGCCTGGATCGCGACCGGCACCGTCGCCTACCTCGCCGCCCTCGCAATCACCGGTGGGTACAACGTGCCCCGCAACGACAAGCTGGCGACGTTCGACGCCGCGACGCCAGCGGCGGCCGACTACTGGTCGACGTTCCTGTCGGAGTGGGTTGCCGGCAACCACGTGCGCACCGTCCTCTGCATCGTCGCCGCGGCGTCGTACACAGCAGCCCTGTTCAGCGCCTGAGCCCTACCGAACGGCCGACCGACGACGAACTCGTGGACTTCTTGCGGCGTATGTGCGCAAGAAGTTCACGCGAACGGCTGGGTTGCCCGGCCGGCCCCTCGGGAGGGTCGTATACTCACGGTATGGCCAAGGCCACCACCCCCACGGTCACCACGATGAAGGTGACGACCGCGACGCGTGACCGTCTCCGCGCGCTCGGCTCGGAGTCCGACACGTTGGAGGACATCGTCGTGGCGGCCCTCGACGCGTACGAAGCCCAGCAGTTCTGGGCCGCCGCCGAAACAGCTCACCGCGCGGAGACCGCCGAGCAACGGTCCGAACGCAAACGGATCGAGGCCGAGGTCGACGACTGGATGGACGACATCCGGTGACGCCGTCGGCCGGCGAGATCTGGCTCGCCGATCGGGGCGACGAGCGACGACACCTGCTCTACGTCATCTCCGACGCGCGGTTCCACCGGCTGGCCGAACGGGCCATCGTCGCTCCGATCCTCGACACGCCTCCCGCGGCCGCGCGGCCGTGGCACATCGCGATCGATGAACGGGCGATCGCGGTGAACCAACTCGGAACGACGCCGGTCGATCGGTTGCTCGAACGAATCGACCGCAGTGACCTCGAGACGCTCCGGCGAGTGCGCCAGGCGGTCCACGCAATCACCGGATGACGACCCGACCCAACGGCCGACCCCGACCGACGACGAACTCGTGAACTTCTTGCGGCGTATGTGCGCAAGAAGTTCACGAGAACGGCCGTGGGCCGAGGTGGAGGGTCGAGGTGGTCGCCTCTGACGTCAGGCGTAGAAACCGTCGCGGAGGTTGATGCCGTGTTCGAGCCAGACCTTCAGCGCGGCCAGCATGCCGCTCCAGCCCTGGCAGTTGTCGAAGGCGGCTTCGGCGCCGGTCGGCGTCGCCTTCCACGAGGCTTCGGTGATGGTGACGAGGGTGCGCGCCCCGTCGTCGATCGGTTCGAACTCGAACGTCGTGGTCGTCGTGCCGGAAGCGTCGGTGGTCTCCGCACCGCCCCACTGGATCACGATGCGTTCGTTCGGAACCGCCTCGACGACCGTTACCGGGAAGGCACCCGGGAAGTCGTGGAAGTCCCATGTCGCCACGGTGCCCGTCTCGAGCCGGCCGGTCGCGCCGCCGGTGGTGAAGTACTTCGACAACTGTGCCGGGTCGGCGACGGCCTCGTACACCTCCACACACGGCCGGCTGACGCGGCCGGACACGGTGAAGCGCAATTCGGTCAATGATTCGGTTGCCGATGGTTCGGTGGTCAGTGATTGATCGAGTGACATGTGATAATTTTACAACATGTCCCGACAGCAACGCAAGAGGGTCGACGGCGGCTCTCGCGGAGACGGCGAGGCGAGCAGCGCCGGCGACGAGGACGACGCTGTCTTCAGGGCGCTGGCCTCACCCACCCGCCGGCGGATGCTCGATGTGTTGAAGCGGTCGTCGTGCACGACCGGCGAGCTGTGCTCCGCGTTCGCCGACCTCGACCGCACGACGGTCCTCCAGCACCTGCCGCGTGCTCGAAGGAGCCGAGCTGGTCACCGGGCGCAAAATCGGACGCGAACGCCACTTGGCGATCGCCCCGCTCCCCATCAAGCGCATCTCCGACCGGTGGATCGGCGAGTACGCCCGCGCCGCCGTCGACCTGCTCGAGACCCTCTCGCAGCCCGTTGCGATGAGCGAACGGACCCCAGGAATGTGAAGGGGGTGGGCCGTTCGCTCATCGCAGCGTGCCGTTTTCCGCGACGCTGCAGTCAGCCACGAAGACCAACCGAACGGAGCAGCGATGGACGACGACGTCGTGCGGAAGATCAACAAGCTCGCCGACGAGGAACACCACCTCGAACGCGAACACGGCGATCGGCCGCTCACCGACGAGGAGCGCCGACGGCTCGCCGCCGTCAAGGTGTCGCTCGACCAGTGCTGGGACCTCCTCCGCCAACGCCGTGCCCGGCGCGAGTCGGGCCTCGACCCCGACGAGGCCGAGGTGCGCAGCCAGTCGACCGTCGAGGGCTATCAGCAATAGGTCGTTCGGGCGCCGGCACTCACGCCGGATCGGTGACGTCGGGCGGGCGATCGATGAGCGCCACGAGCTTCTTCGGCGCGAGCACGCAGTAGCTCTCGGTCACCAACTCGCGCACCTCGTCCCAATCGGTGTCCGCGTCGAGCACCATGCCCATCGCGTCGCGACCCCAGCCGAGGTAGAAGAACGGGTGGCCGGCGCTGCGCAACACGTCGAGCTCGTCGGCGGCCGCCCGGAACGACAACACCACATGGCCGTCCGACGATCCGGGCTCGGTCGCGTCGTCGTCGACGACGGTCAACACGTGGGCGAACGTCTTCTTCCGGACCATCCATCGGGTCCCTTTCCACGCCTGCTGCTCGAACGCGTCGGGCAACGCCGAGCAGATGGCGCGCAGCCGGGTCTCGACGTCGTCGGGTACATCGTCGATGTAGATCACGACATGACATCGTGCCATTGACATTGGGCCATTGACTTCCGGACGGTTTCTCCGAATGATTGACCTCGCTTCACGAACACGTGACGCACCCGCGCCGAGCTGGTCGAAGAGAGCATCCATGGGCGAACCCGAACAGCCGGATCCACCACCGCCGCCCGTGCTCCCGGACGTCGCGGGATACCTGCGCAACATGTCACCACGCGTGATCCGCGTGCAGGGCAACGGGACCGAACTCGTACTCCCGCCGCTGTACGAGGTACGGCTCACGAAGGCGCAACTGGACGAGTTCGACGTCGGAGTCCTGAAGATCAACCCGTACCTCGAACTCGACACCGGCGCCGTCGACCAGGACGAGATCAACGCGACCGTGCTCGGCGGAGCGGCGTGGGTCGGGCTGATCATCGCGATCGTCGTCGGCACGGTCACCGGCTCCTGGCTCTGGGGAGGCCTCACGTTCGTCGGCGTGATCATCGCCGGGTTCCTCGTGCGCGGCGCGGTGCGCAAGGGCACGTCGTGGACCGGCGCCACCCGGTGGGTCCGCGAGAAGACCGCCCTGCTCCTCGTCCTGCTCATCGGGTTCGGGATCCCCGCGACGGTGCTGTTGTTCGGCACCGGCCTGTTCGACAATTTGCGCGACGACGTCGGCGCGGCCCTCGACGCGCCACTCAACCAGGTCGTCACCTATCGAGCCCTGCAGGTGTTGTTCCTCGGCATCGCCACGTGCTTTCCGGCTCTGATGTACTTCCAGTTCGACCGGCAGCACCTCGACACACTGCGCGATCGGTTCCTGCTCGCCTTGTTCCGGCTCGACCAGACCATCGACACGGCCCACGACTGGGACGCCCGCTACGGCAAGCAGATCAGCGAGACGATCGGCAAACTGCGACGCGGGAGCCTGACCAGCCTGTTCCGCTCGCGTCGATCACCGGTCGTGGTGGCGACGCTCGTCATCGCCCTCGGCTGGCTGCTGGCGTTCCTGAACCTCGATGCCGTCGACGACAGCGGGACCAGCGACGTGCTCGTGGGCGGGTCGCTCATCAGGCTGTTCGAACCGGAACGTGGCGTCGTCGCCTTCGGGTTCCTCGGTGCGTACTTCTTCGGCGTCAATGCCGTCCTGCGCAGCTACCTGCGCGGCGACCTCCGGCCCAAGGCCTACAACCAGATCACGGCCCGCATCCTCATCGTCGTCGTGCTCTCGTCGCTCGTGTCGATCACCTCGCTCGGCGACGAGGCGATCGTGCTCGGCCTCGCGTTCTTCGCCGGCATCATCCCCGACACGGTGCTCCAATTCATCGCCGAACAGCTGCCGCTGAGGTCGGCGCGGGTCGACGAAACGGAACCGCTGACCGACCTCGAGGGCATCGACATCTACGACCGCGCCCGACTCGCAGAAGAAGGTGTCACCAACATCGAGGCACTCGCCCACGGCGACCTGATCGAGCTGTTGCTGCAGACCCGCATCCCGCCACAGCGCCTCGTCGACTGGGTCGACCAGGCCATTCTCCGTGTGCACATCGGCAATCCGGAGCTGACGAGTTTCGGTGGGTTGCGGCAACTCGGCATCCGCGGTGCGACCGACCTGGTCAACGCCGACGCGAAGTGCGACCTCGCGACGGCCCTCGCGCTCGACCCGCAGAGCACGGTGCAGCTGGAGGTCCTCGTGCAGTCGATCCTCGACGCCGAATGGGTGACCGAACTCCTGGCGTGGCGCGAGCACGCTCGCCCGATCGAGCGGGTCATCGATGCTCGCCTCGTGATCGTCGAGCAGCCAGCGACGCCTCAGGTGCGCGACACGTCAGCGCTCGAACTGAACGGCGGCGCGCCGACGGTCATGAGCGAGGCGCGCGAATCCTGAGCGCCCCGGCGACGGCGAGACCTCCGAGGCCGGTCAGGACGCCGAAGCTCCAACCACCGACGACGTCTGCCACGAGGTGGACGCCGACGAGCACGCGCGCCACACCGACGATCCCGATCATCGCCACCGCAACCGGTCGCAGCCGTTTCGGGATCACGACGATCGCCATCACGATGGCGGACGCGGCGACCGCACTGTGCCCGGAGATGAACCCCAGTCCGGAGCCATCCCCGTCGCGGACCACGACGTCGGGGAGGTACGACAGTGGGCGGTCGCGATCGACGAGCCGCTTCACCCCCTTCGCCGCGAGCCAGGTGAAGATGCCCGTGGCGACGACGACGGCGCCGAGCAGCCAGTCCCGCTTGATGACCACGATGGCGATCGCCACGACGATCGGACCACCCAGTGTTCCCATCTGCATGACGGGATACGACGCTGACGCGAGCGCGCTCGGCGCGTCGTTGATCCACTCCGTCAGCCGTAACTCCCACACCGGAACCGGGCGTCGGACGGCGACGATCCACGACACGGCCAACGTCACGGCGGCGGTGACGGCGACCGCTGTCGGATGCTCGAGTTCGTCGAGGTAGGCGACCGGCACGCGCTCACCCTATGGAGCCGGTGATCGCCCGGCCGCTGTCTCGGCCGCTGTCTCGGCCCATCCGCGGGGAGGCGTACTCTCGACGGGATGAGCGCAGAACCGAACGATCCGATCGCGACCCGATACGCGTCGACGAACGCCTCTCTCGACCACGTGATCGCCACCATCACACCGGGCGGTTGGGCCGCCCTTTCACCGTGCGAGGGATGGACGTCCCAGGACGTCTTGTCGCACATGCTCGACAGTCAACGATCGTTCCTCGTCGAACGTGGCTTCGATCTCGGTGCGCCGCCCGACGTGTCGAGCGACCCGCTCGCGGCGTGGCGACAGCACTCCGCCGCCGTGCAGGGCCTGCTCGACGACCCCGAGGTCGCCGGGACCGAGTACGACGGCTTCTTCGGCCGAACGACGATCGGCGAGACGTTCGCCCGCTTCTACCTGTTCGACATGGTCGTGCACCGGTGGGACATCGCCACCGGGGCGGGCGTCGAAACGGAGTTCACGGACGCGGAGATGGATGAGATCGAGGCTGCCGCAGATGCCCTCGGCGACAACATCTACCGGCCGGGTGTGTGCGCCCCCGCCGCGGACGCACCCAAGGACGCGGGACGGCAGGCCGCCTTGCTGGCCCGACTCGGCCGCGTCGACGCGCGCTCACCCGGCTGACCGACGCGCCACATGCGGTTCTTCGGCGGGCCCGACGACGTTCGGCGCGCCCGGCAATGTCTCGACGAGGCGGGATTCACGCTCGACGCGCTGACGGAACGACTCGGCGTCCACGCATTCGCCCACCTCGGTCAGGGCGAACTCGCCCCGCTGGTTCGAGCGACTCGTGAAGGGGACGGACTCGACACACTGCTGCGGCTGTTCGTCGGCGGGATGCCGGTGTCACTCGCCGCGGCGCGGGCGGCGTTGCAGCCCCTGGCCGTCGAGGAATGGGTCGCCGGCGGTGTGCTCACCGCGGACGACGCCGACGTGTCCAGCCGGATCGCCATCCGTCCCGTGGGTGGTCCGTCGAACTGGTTGATCGCCCACGACTTCACCCGGCGGCACGGCACGGCGTTGCCGGACGACCACGTGCTCGGGATGAGCGCGTCGACACAGGCACTCGCCGGCGCGACGATCCGCCGTGAGATCACCAGCGCGTTCGACCTCGGCACCGGTTGCGGCGTGCAGGCCCTGTACGCATCCGAACACGCCGCTCGCGTCGTCGCGTCCGACCTCAACCCGCGGGCCGGGGCCTGCGCCACCTTGACCATGGAACTGAACGACGTCACCAACGTGGCCGTCCGGGAGGGCAGCCTGTTCGAACCGGTCGAGGGCGAGCGCTTCGACCTGATCGTGGCCAACCCGCCGTTCGTCATCTCCCCGTCGCGCCGGTACCTCTTCCGCGACAACGAAATGACCGTCGACGAGATCTGTCGGCAGCTCGTCCGATCGGCCCCGAGCCATCTCACCGACGGCGGACACTGCCAACTGCTGGCGTCGTGGGCGCACGTGCGCGGGCAGGACTGGCGCGAGCGGCTGCACGGCTGGTTCGAGGGCACGGAGTGCGACGCCCTGGTGCTCGAACGGGAGGTGTTGGAACCGGGCGCCCACGCGGCGAGTTGGCTCCGACAGACGGAACCGCCTGACCAGTGGGCACCCGAGTTCGACGCCTGGATGGACTACTACGAGCAGCACGACGTCGAAGCCGTCGGTTTCGGCCTCATCAGCATGCGGAAGCGAGCGGCAGGGACGCCGTGGTTCCGCGCCGAGCAAGCGCCGCAGGACTGGGCGATGCCGTGCGGCGACCACCTCGGAGCGGTCTTCGAACTGGCCGGCTTCGTCGACGGCACGCCGGACGAGCAACTCCTCGACGTCGCGCTGCTGATCGCACCCGACGTCGTCCTCGACGAACGTGCCCGACCGGCGTCGGACGCTGACGCGCGGACGGCGTCGACGGCTGGTCGGTGACCGATCGGGTGCTGCGCCAGACCGCCGGGCTGTGCTGGGAGGGCCAGGTCGACGGCAGTCTGGCGGCCATCGCCGCGGCGTGCGACGGAACGCGGCCGCTCGGCGCGGTACTCGCGGATGCCGCCCGCATCGCCGACGTCGGACCCCCCGACCTCGCCCGCGCCGCCCTGCCGGTGTTGCGCCGGTTGATCGAACGCGGATTCCTGCTGCCGGCGTTCGACTGACCGGGCCTGATGTGGAGTCAGGCCTTCTTGTTCGCCTTGACGTCGAATCCGGCCTTGATCGCCGTCCCCGCGGCACCGGTCGCGGTCTGCGGGGTGAAGCTGATCTCGATCTTGCTGTAGTTCAGCGAGAACTGCTCGACCGGGAATTCGCCCTGGTTGCCGGCGTGCTGATCGCTCGTGACGACCACGTCGGACAGCTTGTACTTCAGGAACTCACTCGACGGGCCCTTGCCGGCGACCCGCACACCCGACAGCGAAGCCGTCTTGTGATGCGTGCCCGTCGCACACGAGAGGAACAATTTGGGCGACGCCTTGCTGATGTGCGACACGAAGTGGAAGTCCTGCAACGCGGCCTTGCCCGCACCCGCACCGCCGCCGGCACCGCCAGGACCACCGGCCGTACCACCGGTCTGGGTGACGCCCCACGACCACGACAGCACGTCGATCTCGTCCTTGTGGTTCACGTCCGTGGAGTCGCCCACGATGCCGTCGATCTTGAGGAACCAGCGCTCTGCCACGGGTGTCACATTGACCGAACGGCGTCGCGAACGCAAGAGCAGGGACGGAAGCGCCGTCGCCGACGGCGGGTCACCGACTCCGAAGAAAGTCGACGAGGGCGGCGTTGACCTCGTCGGGGCGTTCCTGTTGGGTCCAGTGGCCGCACCCTTCGAGGATGATCGAGCGGTGCAGCTTCGGCAGGGTCTGATCGAACGCGGCGATGGCCGGAGCGCCCCAGATGGTGGGGCCGTCGCGGTCGCCGCCGATGAACAGGGCCGGCACATCGATGTGCGCGCCACGGAACGCGGCGAGGTCCTCCCAGTCGCGATCGACGTTGCGGTAACGATTCAGCGGGCCGCGCAAGCCGCCGTGTTCGAACTCGCTGGCGTACACGTCGAGGTCGGCTTCGGTGAGCCACGCCGGCAGCGGGTCGGGTCGCCGGAAGCGGTCCTTCATCAACCCGCCGCGGCGCACGGTGGCCACCGTGCCGTCGGTCAGGTCGGGTGGCGGGGCGTCGCCCGACGCGGTGAACATGAACCCGAGCAGCCAGTCGCGCACGTCGGCTTCGATCTCGGCCTCGGCCCGGCCGGGCTCCTGGAAGTACTCGACGTAGAACTCCTCGTCACCCGCCATCGCCCGCATCATCGTGCTCGGACGCATCTCCGAGGGCGGGGAGAACGGCACCGACAGGCCGGCCACCGCGGTGAACACGTCGGGCCGCAGCAGCGCCGAGTTCCACGCGATCGGAGCGCCCCAGTCGTGACCGACGATGACGGCGGTCTCGAATCCCAGCGCGGCCACGAGGCCGACGTTGTCGGCGACGAGGCGCACCATGCGGTAGTCCTCCACCGCGAGCGGCTTCGACGATCGCCCGTACCCGCGCACGTCGATGGCCACCACCCGGTAGCCGGCGTCGGCGATGGCCGGAAGCTGATGGCGCCACGAGTACCACGCTCTCGGGAAAGCCGTGGACGAGGAGCACGAGCGGACCCTCGCCCGCCTCGACACAGTGGACCCTGCCGTCGCCGACCGTCACCACGTGCGACCGGCAACCGGCGGGCAGCTCGCTCACGGGCGGGTGGCGATCTGCCCGGCGCGCGCGTCGGCCACGTAGCCGCCGTCGGCGCTCCAGGTGACCTCGCCGTTCACCACCACGGTGTCGACGCCCTCCTGGCGGCGGATCCAGCGGACGCCGTCGCCGGGGAAGTCGTCGGAGGCGATCTCGGGCCCACGGCCGATGTTGTCGGCGTCGAACACCACCACGTCGGCGGCGTTGCCCGCGGCCGAGCAGGCCGCGACCCTTGAGCCCCCAGATCGTGGCCGGGTCGAGGGTGATCTTCTTCACCGCCGCCTCGAGGGTGAGCGACTTGGTGCCGCGCACGAACTCCGAGAACAGGTACCCGGTGTCGCCGAACGTCGAGAACGAGCCGACGTGGGCGCCGCCGTCGGATGCGCCGACGTGCACGTACGGGTGCGCCAGGAGCTCGCCGACCACGGGGGAGTTGTCGTGGCCGATCGACTCGCGGATGAACCACGTGCCGAGGTCCTCGTCGAGCGCCAGGTCGACCACGGTCTCGCCGCTCGACGCGCCCCGCTCGCGAGCGATCTCGTCGATGGTGCGGCCGACGAGGTCGTTGTTGCGCTCGTTGACGACGTCGCGCACGACGAAGCCGCCGGCCCCGAGGCCGCCGCCGGGCCGCTTGGCCAGCGAGTCCATCTCGTCGATCAGCGCCTGACGGCCGGTCGGTCACCGCGGCCAGCTTCTCGGCGCGGTCGCGGATCGACGCGACCTTCCACCACGCCGGCATGCTCAGCAGCATCAGGCTGCGCTGGTCGAGCGTGAAGCTGATGTCGATCGGGCGGGTCTGCACCTGCGGCCACACCGCGGCGCCGCGGCTCGCGTGCGGTCTCCACCGCGCGCCATGATCCGGTTCACGCCCTGGTTGTTGGCGTCGGAGTGGAACAGCGGCGACAGCGTGGTGGTGATGCCGTGGCGCAGCGACAGGTCGGCCAGCTGCTCGACGCGGGCGATCGTCAGCTCGGTGTCGTAGAACTCGTGGACGATCTGCAGGACCGCGTCGCGCTCGCCGAGCACGGCCGACAGCGCGTCGAGCTCGCTCGGGTGCCGGCCCAGCGGCTGGGCACCGGGCGGTAGGTCTCGTCGACGTCGACGAAGCTCGTGCTCAGGCCGACCGCGCCGGCGTCGAGGCACACGCGCAGCAGGTCGGCCATCGCGGCGATCTCGTCGGTGGTCGCCGCCCGCTGCCTGAGCGTCCGGGCCCATCACGTACATGCGCAGCACGGAGTGACCGACGAGGGGAGCGACGTTCAGCGCGATGTTCTCCGCCAGCGCGTCGAGCCAGCCACCGAAGCCTTCACCCCAGCGCCAGTCGACGCCGGCGTCGAAGGCCGCTTCGGGCATCTCCTCGATCAGGCGGAACATGCTGCTGAACGCGTCTCGCTGGTCGGCCCGCAGCGGCGCGAGCGACAGCGAGCAGTTGCCCGGCACCACGGTGGTGATGCCGTGCTCGATGGCCGGGAACGCGTACGGGTCGAAGCACAGCTGGGCGTCGTAGTGGGTGTGCGGGTCGATGAACCCGGGGGCGACCACGCGGCCGGTGGCGTCGAGCACCCGGTGCGCGTCGCCGGCGCGGCCGCCGACGGCGACGACCTTGCCGCCCTGGATCGAGATGTCGCCGTGACGGCCGGGCAGCCCCGAGCCATCGACGATCAGTCCGTTACGGATGACGAGATCGAGCATGTGTGTTCTCCCTTGTACGTTCCGAGTGCCGGGAGCACGATGCTCCACGGCTGTCCCACCAGCTCGTCGAGCGAGCTGACTCCGGCGCTGTCGAGCGAGGCGGTGCAGGCCTCCTCGTCGAGCGAGATCGTCGACGTGCCGCCGTTGTCGTAGGTGAACTCCACCTCGATCTCGGCACGTCCGTCGTGACCACCGACGACGGTGGCGCGGGTGATCGATCGCCGTCATCGAGCCGGCGGTGGCTCGGTGAACACGATGTCGCTCGGCAGGATCCCGATCGTCCGCCGCGGCCGCCAGGTGCAGGTTCCACGACAGCAGTTGCTGATCGGCGCCGTCGACACCCGGCAGTTCCCGCGCCGCGATCGCAGCGAGGTCATCGCCCGCTTGCGGATACACGAATCGCCGAGCCGTCATGCACGAGCAGCGTAGGGCCGGTGGCCTTCACGGCTCCGATCGGAGCGTGGACTCGTTGGGCCAGCGAGGCGATGGCGATGTAGGGGCAATAGCGCCCCACATCTACATCGCTCCCCCAGGGCCAGCACGGGCGATGGCGATGTCGGGCCACTGGCGCCCCACAACTACATCGCCTCGGGGTTGAGCCGGCAGGGGGAACAATGGAGCGATGCTGCGCGCGACCGACGACCATCGCCGGGCCCGGATCGCGCGGCGGCACGGGCTGCACCCGGATCACCGCTACGACACCATCGAGGCCACCACCGCGGGGATGACGGCGCTGCACGCCACCGAGGTGTCGACGCCGTACCTGTCGCTGCACGCCCGGATGGTCCACCTCACCCCCGACGACGTCGACGCGGCTCTGTACGACGACCGCTCGATCGTCAGGACGATGGCGATGCGACGGACGTTGTGGATCGTCACCCGCGACCTCCTTCCCGCCGTGAGCGGATCGGCCGGACGGCGAGTCGCCGACGAGCAGCGCCGCCTGCTCGCCAAGGAAACCGCCGACCTGGAGGCCGAGTCCGGCGCCGACTGGATCGCCGACGCCGCACGGCGGGTGGTCGACACCCTCACCGGGCGAGAGCTCTCGGCCCGCCAGTTGCGCGAGCGCACTCCCCGACCTCGGCGGGACGTACACGGCCGCACCGGGCACGAAGTGGTCGACCGAAGTACCCGTGATGAATCGCCTCCTCACGATGCTCACGGCGTCCGGCGACGTCGTGCGGGGCCACAACGACGGCCCCTGGCGAAGGTCGCGCCCGCTGTGGACGTCGATGGCGGGCTGGCTCGGCGAGGACCTCGAGCCGACCACGCCGGAGGCCGGGTATGCAGCGCTCGTCGAGACGGCTGCTGTGGACGTTCGGGCCGGCGACCGAGGACGACCTCGTGTGGTGGCTCGGCTCGACGAAGGGTGCCGTCCGCAGCGCGCTGGCCGCGGTCGAGGCGCTCGGCGTGACACTCGACGACGGTGCCACTGGCTGGGTCCTGCCGGACGACACCGCGGACCTCGAAGCCCCGCCGGCGATCGAACCGTGGGTGGCGCTCCTCCCGACGCTCGACCCGACCACGATGGGCTGGCGCGGGCGAGGGCGCGGGTTCCACCTCGACCCGGCGGCACGTCCCGTACCTGTTCGACCGCGCCGGCAACGGCGGGACGACCGTGTGGGTCGACGGACGGATCGTCGGGTGCTGGGTGCAGGGCGACGACGAACGGGTCGAGCCGATCCTCATGGAGGACATCTCGGCCGACGCCCGACGGCTGCTCGACGTCGAGGTCGCCCGGCTGGACGAGTTCCTGCGCGGCGTCCACATCACCAACGTGTTCGCCTCCCCGCAGATGAAGCACCAACGTCTCAGCTGAACAGTGGCGGGCTGAAGGGCCGGTGGGCTGAACACGCACCCGGGATAATGTTCGCTTGTGGCGGAGCGGAACCGACTCGAATCGGCAATTGCCGCGCAGGAGATCGTTGCGCGGCCTGGTCGATGACGAGGTGGTCGACGCCGCGATCTCCGCCCTCCGCCAACAACTCGAGTCGACCCGTCGCGAGCAACGCCGGCGGGTCGTCACCGTCCTGTTCGCCGATCTCCTCGGGTTCACCGCGCTGTCCGAGACACTCGACGCCGAGATCCTCACGGAGCTGATGAACGGCCTGTGGAGTCGCCTCGACGCGATCATCGCCGACCACCACGGCCACGTCGACAAGCACATGGGCGACTCGGTGATGGCGGTGTGGGGCATCGACGGCACCGACGAGCTCGACGCCGACCGTGCGGTGCGCGCCGGGCTCGCGCTGCAGTCGGCGGTCCTCGAGACCGCGGCCGTCGCGGCGAGGCGCCTGGCGATGCGCGTCGGGATCAACACCGGACCGGCGCTGATCGGCGCGGTCGGATCCGGTGGCGAGCTGACGGTGATGGGCGACACCGTCAACGTCGCCAGCCGGCTCGAACAGGCGGCACCGATCGGCGGTGTGCTGATCGCCCACGACACCTACCGGCACATCCGCGGCGTGTTCGAGGTGTCGATGCGGGAGCCCGATCGCGGTCCGCGGCAAGAGCGAGCCCATGCAGACCTACGTCGTGCGGAGCGTGAAACCGCGCGCCTTCCGCATCGGTGCCCGCGGCGTCGAAGGGGTCGAGACCAGGACGGTCGGCCGCGACCGCGAGCTGGCCCGCCTGCAGGCGCGCGTACGAACACGTCGCCGACGGGCACGGGATTGCGCGCCGCGCTGGTCATCGGCGAGGCCGGCATCGGGAAGTCACGGCTGCTCTACGACCTGCGCGTGTGGCTCGAACTGCGCAGCGAGAAGATCCGCCTCGTCGAGGGCCGCGCCCGGGTCGGGCGTCAGGGAACCACGCTCGGGCTGATCCGCGACATGCTGGCCCGGCGCTTCGAGATCCGCGACAGCGACACGCGCCGCGGAGGTCGACCGCAAGTTGCGCGAAGGGTTCGGCGAGGCGCTCACGCCGGCCGACGTCGACACGGTCGCCGCCTGGCTCGGGCTCGGCACCACCAGCCGCGAGACCACCGGCAGCGAACACCTCGCCGCGCTCGGACAGGCCGCACTGGTCACGTGGCTGCGCCGCGTCACCAACGACATGCCCACCGTGATCCTGCTCGAGGACCTCCACTGGGCCGATCCGGAATCGATGGGCGTCGTGTGGACGATCGCCGAGGAGTTGGCGACGAATCAGCTGCTCGTCGTGGGCCTGTCCCGGCCCGGCACCGACCTCGACGGACCGTGGTTCGACGAGTACCCGTTCGCCGAACGGATCATCCTCGATCCGCTCGACCGGGCCACCTCGGAGACGCTCGTGCACGAGGTGCTCCAGCGCGTCGACCACGTCCCGGACAGCCATCGTCGACCTGATCGTCGACCGCTCCGACGGCAACCCGTTCTTCGTCGAGGAGATCGTCAAGATGCTCCGCGACAACGGCGTGATCATCGATGCCGACGCCGATGCCGATGCCGACGACCACGGGGGGTGCTGGAGCATCGTGCCCGACCGTCTCGACCCGTCCGACGTCCCGACGACGATCAGCGGCGTTCTGCAGGCCCGTCTCGATCAGCTCGGCGCCGACGAACGCACCGTCCTGCAGCACGCGGCCGTCATGGGCCGCACGTTCTGGGACGACGCCGTGGCGTCGATGATGGCCCGGCCGATGCCGCCCTGCGCGTTCGCCACCGCCGTGCAGCGCGAGCTGGTGTTCCCGCGGGAGCATTCGTCGTTCGACGGCAGCCAGGAGTTCGTGTTCAAGCACGCGCTGCTCCGCGACGTGGCCTACGAGACCGTCCTGCTCCGCGACCGCGCCGCGTTGCACGCCCGGGCCGCCGCGTGGCTCACCGAACGCGCCGGCGACCGCGTCCACGAGTACCTCGACACGATCGCCGACCACCACCGCCGCGCCGCGCAGCACGACGAGGCCGCGCGATGGCTGTTCCGCGCCGCCACGGCGGCGTTCGAACGCGGCCTCGTCCCGGTCGCCCTCGACAAGCTGCGCGACGCCATGGTCGAGTGGGAGCTGGCCGACATGCCCGTGCCGGTCGAGACACTCCTCCTGCTCGGCGAGGTGCAGCGCCGCCGGGGCGATGCCGACGCGGCCGAACGGACGCTGCGCACCACGCTCGACCGCATCGGCCCCGACCATCCCGAGCAGCGAGCCGAGGCGCTGTACCTGCTGGCCGAGGTCGCCTTCGACCGTGCCTCGGAGGCCGACGAGATCGCCCTCCTCCAGGAGGCCGAGCAACTGGTGAGCGGCGAGCGGTCGCTCGTGCGCTGCCGGATCGCCGTCGGCCTCGCCTGGTGGGAGACCCGCTACGGCGACCTCGAGAAGGCGCAGCAGCACGGCCGGAACGCGCTGGCGCTGGCCGACGAATTGCACAGCGACCGGATGCGCTGGCGGACCCACGGCGTGCTCGGCCCGATCGCCGCGATGCGCGACGACCTCGACGAGGCCGAGCGGCACGCCATCGCCAGCGTGGAGATCGCGCACCGGCTCGGCGACATGGGCGGCGAGGCGCTCAGCATCGGCAACCTCGGCGTGGTCACGCATCTGGTGGGCGACGCCACGGGCTCGGTCCGCCATTACCGCGACGCGCTCGCCCACTACGAGCGCGACGTGGAGTTCCGCGCCGTGATCGGCGACCGGTTGGGCGCGATCCGATCGATCTTCAACCGGGCGCAAGTGCTCGTCCGCCTCGGCGAGTACGACCGCGCCGCCGCGGAGATCCGCGACGGGCTGACCCGATCGTTCGACTCGAAGCTCGCCCGCCACCTGCTGCTCGGCGTCGAGATCGAGGCCGACCGCCTGCTCAGCGTCGGCAGGATCGACGAGGGCCTCGATCTGCTCGCCGTCATCCGCGACCATCCCGCCACCCAACGCGGTGACTGGAAGGAGATCGACCGGATCCTCGGCCGCGTGTCGCTGACCGCCGACGTCCTCGACGGCCGGCTCGGCGCCGATGCCGCGACCGACATCGAGACCGTCGCGCGGACCATCCTCGACGTCTGACGTCAGCGACGGACCTGATCTGCAGCGGGCCAGACTCAGACGGGATGGGCGGACGAAATCGAGGTCGTCGAAGCCCGGCAAGCTGACGCCGCGGCGGGCGGCTTCGCTCGTCAACCGTGGACGCAGGGCACGGCCGGACCGCCACATCGCGACGGCCGAGCGGACGGCGCTCCTGGAGACGCCCCAGTCGGCGAGCGCTCGGTCGACGGTCACGTGCACCACCCCGCCGCACTGGTGGGGGCTGGCGGTGCGGGCGTGGCCGGCGAGGCCGATGTTCTCCTGACCGTCGAACACCTCGCCGTGGGTGTGGAACGACAGGAACGCCGGACCGTCGACGATCTCGACACCGGTCGGCAGGACGACGTCGAAGCCGTCGGCGGTCGCTTCCGCGGCGACGACTCGCAACGGCAGCGGCCAGCCGTCGGCGTCGACGGTCGTCAACACGGGCAGCCCGAGCCGCTCGATCGCCCCCGCCGACCGCCGACGCCAGTCGGATGGGGCGTTGGCGGTCCACGATCCGGCGCCCTGGCCGGTCGGGGGCGGATCGGACTCCGGGGCGACCGTGCCGGCCGGCGCGTTCCACACGCGGGGTGCCACCGAGAGGTCGCCGTCGTCCCACCAACGGACCCGGACCGGCGTGACCTCGACCCACATGCGGGTCCAGTACCAGTCCATCCGGCGCAGCATGAAGTTCGGGATGCTGGCGAACGAGTCGGGAAAGCGGTCGGCCGACGACTGGAGGTAGCGGGCGCTGGTGGCCACGAGGTCCCGGTCGCGAACCGTGGCCAGCCCCTGGATCACGACGGTGGCGGGGCGGTCGTGACCCGAGCCGGCCGGGTACGAGAACGACAGCGCAACCTTCGGGTTGCGTCGAGCGCCGCTCGGCCTTGAGTGGATAGGTGAGGCCGGTGGCCACGTCGACGGTGCGACCGGTCGTGCCGCGGTACGGCGTGACGGGCCACGTGACGGGAGCCGACGCCGAGGTCAGCGATGCGTACTCGGTGGTGACGAACCGCGAGGTGTGCTCGACGATGGCGTCGAGCGTGAGCACGTCGTGCTCGGTCGCGGCGATCGATGAACCGATGCTGGTGACAGGGACGCTCATGACCGGGTTACTCATGATTGGCGCACCCCCATCGCGGCTGCGACCAGGCGGCGGTAGCGGGGCTGCAGCACCCAGCGGTTGGCGAGCCGGATGGGCGTCGGCATGCCGTCGCGCACCTTGGCGCACAGGTCGGCCGGCGCGTCGTCCATGATCCACGGCACGGTGAACGTCATCGCCGCCAACGGGGTGACCTCGACCACCGCGTGTTCGAGCACGGCGAACTCCTCCTCGCTGACATGCGCCGTGAGCATCGGGAAGACCGCCGCCTCCTCGCGGGCGAGGTGCTCGTCGAGGCAGGCCGCGAAGCGTCGCGCCGCATCGAGGCGATCGATCGCCGTCGACGCCTCGTGCAGCGATGTCCGGACCGCAGTCATGGCCACGTCGAGTTCCTGATGGTCGTCGAGCAGATCCTGCCGGACGAGAAGGAACGCGGTGCCCTCGGCGCCGCAGTCGCGGCGGCCGACGATCGATTCGAGACCGGGCCACACGATGTCGTCCTCGCAGTGGTGATGGTGCTCGATCACCGCCTCGAACCGATCGAACCAGCGGGCGAGCGCCGGTACGTCGGATGCCAGTTCGTCGGCGTCGAGGGCGGCGACGAGCCGGAGCGCATCGCGGCGCATGGCATCGTGCATCGCCGCGAACCCGGAGGCGTAGTCGGGGAAGGCCGGGCGGCGGAGCGTGGATTCGGTGATCGTCATGTGGTGCTCTTTCTTGTCTCTGGATCTCGGTAATCCGGAGATCGTGGTATTGTTTGTAGTGTGCTCTATTGGATAGAGTGCACAATATGGAAAGAGGGAAGGTGTCGTCAAGAGGAAATTCCGGCGACGATCCTGCGGGCCCTCAGTCGGGTCCGCCGGGGTCCCGGCCGACAGGGTCGGGGCGTCGCACCTACGACGCCAGCCGGCGCCAGGCGGACGCCGTTGAACGCCGCCGGCGGGTGATCGACGCGGCGCACGACCTGTTCCTGAGCGAGGGGTACGGCGCCACCTCGATCAACGAGATCGCCCGCGCCGCGGACGTGTCGCCGCAGATGATCTACGCGTCGTTCGGCTCCAAGGCGGGAATCCTCGCCAAGCTGACCGACGTCGTGGTCGCCGGCGACGATGCCGCCCTGCACGGGGACGATGGTCCGTTGGTGCGCGAGCGACTGACGGACAAGGATCTCTTCTCCGATGACCTGCGGGTGCGCTTCCGGGCGATCGGCCGCCACGCCGCCGTGTCACATGGCCGCGCGGGCCCGGTGCTGCGGCTGATCGACAGCGTCGCCGGGTCGGATCCCGCCGTTGCCGAGTTGCGGGCCGGGCTCCTCGCCGGGCATCGGGAGGACATCGGTCTCGCCGTCGCCGCCTTGCCGTGGGAACGGCTCCGACCCGGCCTCGACCCGGCGACCGTGAGCGACCTCATGTCCTTCGTGCTCGGCTGGCACAGCTACATCGCCCTCGTCCTCGAGCGGGGTTGGACCGCCGAGCAGTACGCCGCGGTCATCGCCGACACGATGACCCACCTCCTCCTCCCCGACGCCCCGCCCTGAGCTGTTCTCGTGAGACCGACCCGCGGCGCGGGGTTCGGACGCGGTGTCACACCCGGCGGTCATACTCGACCCATGACCGAACTCGCCGCCACCGACCCGGTGCTCGACGCGCTGCGCTCGCTCACGGGCAATCCCGAGGCGGACTTCCGCGACGGGCAGCGCGAGGCGATCGAAGCGTTGTGCCTCCGGCGCGAGCGGGTGCTCGTCGTGCAACGCACCGGGTGGGGCAAGAGCGCCGTGTACTTCGTCGCCACCAGCATCCTGCGTCAACAGGGGCTCGGCCCGACGCTGCTCGTGTCGCCGCTGCTCGCACTGATGCGCAACCAGATCCTCGCCGCCAACCGGCTCGGTTTGCGCTGCATGACCGTCAACTCGTCCACCGACACCACGGTCGCCGAGCTCGCCGAGCGGCTGGCCGCCGACGACGTCGACCTCGTGCTGGTGTCACCCGAGCGGCTGGCCAACCCCGAGTTCGCCGCGGCGGTCATGCCGGTGCTCGGCGAGCGTCCCGGGTCTGGTCGTGATCGACGAGGTGCACTGCATCTCCGACTGGGGCCACGACTTCCGGCCCGACTACCGGCGGATCGGCCGGCTCGTCGCCACGTTCGGGTCCGGCGTCGTGCCGGTGCTCGGCTGCACCGCCACGGCCAACGACCGGGTCGTGAGCGACGTCGCCGAACAGCTCGGCGCCACCCTCACCACGTTCCGCGGGCCGCTCGGGCGCGCCGGCCTGGCCCTCGGTGTGCTGCAGCTCCCGAGCCAGACCGAACGGCTGGCCTGGCTGGTCCAGCACATCCCACGAGTTGCCCGGGTCCGGCATCGTCTACTGCCTCACCGTGCGCGACACCGAGGTGGTCGCCGACTGGCTGCGCGCCAACGACATCGACGCCGCCGCATACTCCGGTGCCACCCCTCCCGACGAACGCGAGCGGCTCGAGGAGCGGCTGCTGGCCAACGAGCTCAAGGTGCTCGTCGCCACCACCGCGCTCGGCATGGGCTACGACAAGCCCGACCTCGGCTTCGTCGTCCACTTCCAGATGCCGGGGTCGCCGGTCGGGTACTACCAGCAGGTCGGCCGGGCGGGACGAGCGCTCGACACGAGCACCGCCGTGCTGCTGTGCGGCCGTGAAGACTCCGACATCCTGCTGTGGTTCATCGACACCGCGTTCCCCAAACCCGACGACGTCGACGCCGTGCTCGCGGCGTTCGATCGCGCCGGCGGACCGCTCTCGCTGCAGAAGCTGACCGAGGTGGTCGACGTGCGGCGCGGTCAGCTGGAGTTGATGCTCAAGCAGCTCGACGTCGAGGGCGCGCTGCGCCGGGTCGGTGGGCAGACGTTCGAGCGGACGACCCAACCGTGGACGTACCCGACCGCGCGCGTCGAGGGGGTCACCGGCGCGCGCCGCAACGAGCAGCAGCTGATGTTCGACTACGTCACCACCGATCGGTGCCGCATGCAGTTCCTCACCGCCCAGCTCGACGACCCGGCCGTCGAGCCCTGCGGCGTGTGCGACAACTGCAGCGGTCAGCCGGTGCCGAACGACATCGACCCGGCGCTGGTCACCGCCGCCGACGCGTACCTGCGCCGCCGGCCCCTCCACATCGAACCGAAGAAGCAGGGCATCAAGACCGGCGAACGGCACGAGGTCGGACGGACGCTGTGCCGGTGGGGTGACGCCGGATGGGCACCGCTCGTCGAGCAGGGCATGGCCGACGGGCACTTCGACGACGAGCTCGTCGGTGCCGTGTTCCAACTGCTCGCCGAGTGGCGACCCGATCCCGACCCGGAGTGGGTCGCCGCGGTGCCGTCGGCGCGCGGCGGCGCCGGTGGCGACCTCGTGACCGACTTCGCCGCTCGACTCGCCGGCGAGATCGGCCTGCCCTACCTCGACCTCGTGGAACGGATCCGCGAGCGACCTCGCCAGGGTTCGTTGCAGAACAGCCACCACCAGAAGCAGAACGTTTCCGGCGCGTTCGCCGTGGTCGACGCCCCACCCGCCACGCCAGGACTCCTGATCGACGACGTCTCCGACTCGGGGTGGACGCTCACCGAGGTCGCCACGATCCTCCGCCGGGCCGGCGCCGGCCCGGTCCATCCCGTGTGCCTCGCATCCACGACCGGAACGGGGACGTGACTGCCCGCCGTAGCGTCACGCGTCATGACGACGCGGAACGAGGATTCGCCGATCGGTGGTTCGTCGGTGATCGCCAGCCCGGTCACGTTCGCTCGTGGCGGACCCTCCCGGCACCACGCGAGGAGCGCGTCGACCGCGTCACGATCACCTTCGGCGACCACCTCGACCGCACCGTCGTGGCGGTTGCGCACCGACCCGCGCACGCCGAGGCGGCGAGCCATCTGCCGGCACGAGTCGCGGTAGAACACGCCCTGGACACGCCCCGACACGATCGCCCGACAGCGCACCTCGCTCACGGGGTCGTGCCCGGATTCAGTCGACCCGGAGGACCGAATTGGTGTCGCCCTCGGCACTCAGTCGGGTCTCGGCGTCGGGATCGCAGAACCACGTCCCGTCGTCGGACAGGTACTTGAACTCGTACGTCAGGCCCGTGCGGACCTTGATCTTCGCCCGTTGCGTACCGTCGCGGCGGCGCTTCATCGGGTTGGCGTACGGGTCCCAGCCGTTGAAGTCACCGACCACCGAGACGCGGTGGTCGGACTCACCAGCGCCGAGTTCGAAGACCACCTTGGCGTCCTTCTTGCCCGCGGACTTCACCTGCAACACGGCCACCTCCGATCGATCGCCGACCCGGACAGCCGGCACATCCCAAGGTACGCGATCGGCCGCAACCCTGCCCGTCGACCGATGACACGGCTACGTTTCGTTCATGAGCGACCGGCCGATCGACGACCCCGTCGCCCCGAGGATCGCCCCCGAGATCATCGCGGTGCTCGGCGCCAACCAGGCCTTCTACGACGCGCACGAGCGCCGCGACATCGACGCGATGCGGACGGTCTGGGAACACAGCGATCGGGTGGTGTGCACGCATCCCGGCTGGCCGATCCTGCGGACCTGGCCCGTCGTCGAGGAGTCGTGGCGGCGGATTCTCGGTGGGCCGGGGAGGAACCAGTTCATCCTCACCAACGAGGCCGTGACGATCCACGGTGACATGGCCTGGGTGACGCTCGACGAGAACCTCGTCGACGCCGGCGGCACCGGCACCGTGGCGGCGACCAATCTGTTCGTCCGAACCGCATCGGCCGCCTGGTTGCTCGTCGTCCACCACGGCTCCCCCGTCATGACCCGCTGATCCAAAGCCCCCGGTAGTCGGGTATTTCGCGCAGGACGTCGGTGTAGGAAATACCCGACTCCGGTCGTGACTACGGTGCACGGCGATGAAGGTCGGAGTGCAGTTGCCGGAAGTCGAGTGGGAGGTGCCGTTCCCCGAACTGATCGGGATGGCACGGCTCGCCGAGGAGGTCGGCTTCGACTCGGTCTGGCTCGGCGACCACCTGCTCTACGACCTGCCGGTCGGACCGCGAGGGCCGTGGGAGGTCTGGACGTCACTCGCCGCGCTCGCCGCGTCGACGACCACGATCGAACTCGGCCCGCTCGTCGCGTGCACGAGCTTCCACTCCCCGGCGATGCTCGCCAAGATGGCGGCCACGGTCGACGCCATCTCGGGAGGCCGGCTGATCGTCGGCCTCGGCGCCGGCTGGAACACCCCGGACTACCGGGCGTTCGGCTTTCCCTACGACCATCGTGTGGGCCGGTTCGAGGAGGCGTTCACGATCATCCGCTCGCTGCTCGCGGACGGCGCGATCGACTTCCACGGGACGTACTACGAGGCGACGAACTGCGTGTTGCACCCCCGCTCGCCACGCCCGGGCGGGCCGCCGTTGATGGTCGGCTCGGTCGGCGAGAGGATGCTCGACATCACCCTGCCGCACGTGTCGGCGTGGAACATGTGGTGGAGCCAGTACGGCAACTCCGTGGACGGGTTCGCACGGGTGAAGGAGCGCGTCGACGGCCTCATCGCCGCCGCCGGCCGCGCCCCGGGCGACGTCGAGGCCACGGCCGCCGTGTACTTCCGGTTGCCCGGTGGCGTCCGCCGGCAGATGGGTGACTACGACACCGACGTCCCGACCGACCCCATCGAGGGCTCGACGCTCGAGCTCGCCGAGCACCTCCGCGGCCTCGCCGCGGCGGAGTGCGCCCACGTCCAGATCGTCGTCGACCCGATCACCCGCGACACGATCACCGCGCTCGGCGACGTGCTGACCGAATTCCGCCGCCCCTGACCGCCAACGGTGCGCCGGGCGGCGTCAGATCGAGCGGACCAGATCGGCGAGGCCGTCGATGTCGAGCACCACGATGCGACCCCGGCCCGTCTCGAGGACACCGGCGCGGCGGAACTCGCCAATCGCCCGCGCGGTCGACTCCCGGGTCGCGCCGATCCGATCCGCGAGGTCGGCCTGGGTGATCGGCAACTCGACGGACGCGGACGGGGCGAGCTGCGCCATCACCCCGGCGAGTTCGAGGATCGTGCGTCCGGTGCGCACCGCCGCAGAATCGTTGGTGCGCGACGACAGGCCGACCGTCGCGCGGCGGAGCTGACGCGCGAGCCCACGGAGCACCTCGAGGGCGAGGGCGGGATCACGGAAGACCTCCTCCGCGAACTGGTCACCCGGCATGCTCGCCACCACGGTCCGGCCGGCCGCTGACGCTCCGGCCGATCGGGGGAGCGTGTCGAGCGCGGCGATCTCACCGAACGCCTCACCCGGCTCCTTCGTCCCGAGCACCAGTTCCCGCCCGGATGACAGCGACAGGAAGATCCGGATCTGGCCGCTGACGCAGAGGTACACCTCGCGCGACCGGTCGCCCTCGAAGAACAGGATCTCGCCGTTGAAGAGGGTCCGCCTCCGGCCGTGCGCGGCGATGACATCCGCCACCGTGGTTCTTACTCCGACGCCGCTCAATGCCGCTCGTCCATGTTGCTGCGCCTTTCCGGCCGTTACGTGATCAATGTCATAGACGACGGGGGCCGGATCGTCCAAGGTGTGAGTGGGCGGACGGTGAGTCGACCGGGTGGAGCGCAGGTGGACGGATGCGCTCCACCGCAGGTCGATCTCCGGACCGGGATGGCCGGTTGTGGGCCGTGGTGGTGTCCGTGTGGCGTGGTTTACCCTCGGGCAATGTCGTCGACCGGGCCGGTGCCAACGTTGCCGGCCGTTCAGGCGCTCGCTCCCCCGGTACCGCCGCTGGTCCGGCACCTGCCGGCACGGACGGCGCGGGCGGAGGAGCACGACGCCGACGCTGTGCTCGACGGCTTCAACGCGTACGCCGCGGCGATCGGCCTCGAGCTCTACCCGGCACAGGAGGAGGCGATCTTCGAACTGCTCGTCGGCAACCACGTGATCCTCAACACGCCGACCGGCTCCGGGAAGTCACTCGTCGCCACCGCCGCCCACTTCGCGGCCCTCGCCGAGGGCAAGCGCAGCGTCTACACCGCACCGATCAAGGCGCTCGTCAGCGAGAAGTTCTTCGCCCTCTGCCGCGACTTCGGCTCCGATCGCGTCGGCATGATCACCGGCGACGCGGCCGTCAACCCCGACGCACCGATCATCTGCTGCACCGCCGAGATCCTCGCCAACTGGGCGTTGCGCGACGGGCCCGAGACACCCGTCGACGTCGCCATCGTCGACGAGTTCCACTACTACGGCGACCCACAACGAGGCTGGGCCTGGCAGGTGCCGCTGCTCGAACTGCCGCACACCCAGTTCCTGCTGATGTCGGCGACGCTCGGCAACGTCCAGTTCTTCCGCAGCGACCTCACCGCCCGGACCGGTCGCGACACGACCCTCGTCACGTCGGTCCAGCGGCCCGTGCCGCTGCACTTCGAGTACCGCACGTCGACGCTCCACCAGAGCATCGAGCAACTGTTGGCGGGCGGCAGGGCGCCGATCTACCTCGTCCACTTCACGCAGAAGGACGCCACGGACGCGGCGCAGAACTATCTCGCCCTCGATCCGCTCAGCAGGACCGAGAAGGACGCCGTCCGCGAGGCGCTCCACGGGTTCCGCTTCGACACCCCGATCGGCAAGGACCTGCGGCGCTTCATCACCGCCGGGATCGGCGTCCATCACGCCGGGCTGCTCCCGAAGTACCGGCTGCTCGTCGAGAAGCTCGCCCAGGACGGGCTGCTCAAGATCATCTGCGGCACCGACACGCTCGGGGTCGGCATCAACGTGCCGATCCGCTCGGTGCTGTTCACGCAACTCTGCAAGTACGACGGCTCGTCGGTGCGGATCCTGTCGAACCGCGAGTTCGCCCAGATCGCCGGACGCGCCGGACGCAAGGGATTCGATGACGCCGGTGACGTGTGGGTGCAGGCCCCGCCCCACGTGGTCGAGAACCTGCGCAACGACGAGAAGACCGCGGCAACCGGCAAGAAGAGCATGAAGAAGAAGGCGCCGGAACGGGGCTACGCGCACTGGAGCCAGGACACGTTCGACAAACTCGTCGGCGGCGAACCCGAAGCGCTGCGGTCGCACTTCCAGGTCAACCACCAGATGGTGATGAGCCTGCTCGACCGGCCGGTGATGAACACCGTCGAGAGGAGGCACGGTCGACGGGTGCGGCGCGGTCCGCCGCTTGATGGTCGACAACCACGAGACCCGCAAGCGTCAGCGGGGTCACATCAAGCGGGCGATCGCGATCTACCGGTCGCTCGTCGAGGCGGACCTGCTCGAGTTCCCCGATCCGCCCGACGAATACGGCCGCCGCGTGCGGGTGAACTTCGATCTGCAGGACGAGTTCGCCCTCCATCAGCCACTGTCACTGTGGGCACTCGAGGCGATCGGTCGTCTTCCCGAGCGTGGCGAGGATCTCGAGGGCCTCCACGCCCTCGATGTGCTCTCGATCATCGAGGCGATCCAGGAGAGCCCGGGCGTGATCATGGCCGCCCAGATGGAGCAGGCGAAGAGCGCGCTGATGGCGGAGATGAAGGCCGCCGGTGTGGAGTACGAGGAGCGGATGGAGCGCCTCTCTCAGGTGGAGCCGCCGAAGCCGAACAAGGACTGGATGTACGGGAACTTCAACGAGTTCCGGGCCAAGCACCCGTGGGTCGGCGGCGACACCGTGCGACCGAAGTCGATCGTGCGCGACCTGTGGGAACGCGTGATGACCTTCACCGAATACGTCAACCACTACGGGCTGAAGCGGTCGGAGGGTGTGCTGCTGCGATACCTGTCCGACGTGTACAAGGGCCTGCGACAGAACGTGCCGTCCGAGGCGCTGACCGACGAGATCGGCGATCTGGTCGAATGGCTGGGCGCCGTCGTCCGCCAGGTCGACTCGAGCCTGATCGACGAATGGGAACGCCTCCTCGACCCGACCGACGACGCCGACGCCCTCCGTTCGCGGCGGGGACGGGTCCCGGACGAACGGAGCGGACGTCAGCATCGTCGACAACGAGCGGGCGTTCCGGGTGATGGTGCGCAACCAGATCTTCGACTGGGTGCAGCGCGTGGCCGCACGGCGGGGATACGACGCGTTCGGTTCGCCGGAGGCGATCGACCTCGTCCGCGAGGCGATGGCCGGCTACTACGACGAACACGACGAGGTCCTCCTCGACGCCGACGCGCGCAGCCCGTCGCGCTTCATCTACGACCGGCGGGCACAGACCGTCACGCAGATCCTCCACGATCCCGACGACACCAACGAGTGGCGGATCAACGCCCGCGTCGATGTCGACGGCTCCACCGAGGCCGGGCGAGCCGTGCTCGAACTCACGCACATCGGACGCTGACCTTCCTCAGAAGGCCGCGTTCAGTGTGCGGTTCAGTACGCCCGGACGTCGGTGGTGCGGCTGTCGTAACGCGGGATCAGCAGCGCCGAGGCAACGACGGCCATGCCGCCGATCATGATCGAGCCAGGCGAGCCCGGACTCGAGCGCGAGGCTCGTGACGAACGACTCGGTCTGCACGGCGCCGATGAATCCGGCGATCGCCATGATCGACCCGAAGAACAGGGCGCCGCTGCGCCAGGCCGACACACCGCAGATCAACAGCAGTCCACCGAGGACGACTTCGATCAGCCCGAGCGTCGTCGTGTGGGTGAAGCCCAACACCTCGACGACGGGATCCTCCATCGGGCCGTCGAACCCGCCGCGCACGATCGCCAGCAATCCGACGATCATCACGACGAGCCCCACCAGCGGCGGCGATGACGGCATCCGGAGCGAACCGCCGGAACGACGAGGTCCGGACCGCAGTGACGGGTGCGGCAACGACGGGTGCGGCAACGACGGGTGCGGAGACGACCGGGGTGACTGGGCGTTCGACGACCACTTGCGGCTCGACGACGGATCGTGCTCCGAGCGGCTGCACCTCGATCACGGGGCGCGCGCGCCGGTACCTCCTCGCGGACGATGCGTGGTTGGTCGACGTTCGACACGGGCGTTCTCCCTATTCGTAGTTTGGGTTCGTAGTTGTGGACGGAGTAACCCGGGGCCGCGCCATCGCAAACCTCGCACCAAACCCCGACGTGCAGAACCGGCGCTACCGTCGCCCGCATGGGCCGGTCGACTGCACCATGACGACTGCACCATGACGACTGGGGCGTGGGTCTTCGCCGCGATCGCGTTGGTCGCGGCGATCGCCAACTGGTGGAGCGTCACCACGGACCATCACCCGACAGAGGTGTGGAGCAAACCGCTCACCCTGCTCGCGCTCATCGGCGTGGCAGTGACGCTCGACCCGGCCGATCCGGCGGTGCGGGTCTGGTTCGTGGTCGCGCTCGTGTTCTCGCTCGCCGGCGACGTGCTGCTGCTCGACGACCGACGGTTCGTGTTCGGCCTCGCCGCGTTCCTCTGCGGACACCTGGCGTACACCGGCGGCTTCGTCGTCGCGGCCGACTGGCGGTGGTGGTCGGCCGCCGCGGCGCTGGTCGCGCTGACGCCCCTCGTGGCGATCGGCCGGCCGTCGCATCGTCACCGGCGCACGGGTGGAGGACCCGAAGCTCGGACCTCCGGTCGTCGCCTACCTTGACCGTCATCTCGGCCATGGCGGTCACCGCGGCCGGGGCCGGCAACGGGTGGGCCGTCGTCGGGGCGGCGCTGTTCGTCACCTCCGACACGATCCTCGGCTGGCGGAACTTCGTGAGTCGCCGGCCGTGGATGCCACTCGCCGTGATGGTCACGTACCACCTCGGCCAGGCCGGGCTCGTGGCCTCGCTCGTGTGATCGAGGCCGTGCACCGGTACGCCTCGCTAGCCTCGGGCGGCTCATGGAACGTTTCGGTCTGGTCGGCCTCCCCAACGCGGGCAAGAGTTCGCTGTACAACGCACTCACCGGTGGTGGTGCGCTCGCCGCCCCGTACCCGTTCGCCACGAAGGACCCGAACATCGGCGTCGCCAAGGTCCCCGACGACCGGCTCGATCGGCTCGCCGCGATGTCGAAGTCGAAGAACGTCGTCCACGCCGCCGTCGAGGTCGTCGACATCGGTGGCCTCGTCGAGGGGGCGAGCAAGGGTGAAGGGCTCGGCAACAAGTTCCTCGCCAACATCCGCGAGGTCGACGCGATCGTGTTCGTGCTCCGGGCGTTCGTCAACGACGACATCACCGGCCCGACCGACCCGATCGAACACCTCCGCATCGTCGAACTCGAACTCGCGCTCGCCGACCTCGAGACCGTCGAGAAGCGGCTCCACCAGACCCAGCGGCAGGCGAAACTCGACCGGTCGATGGCCGAGGAAGCCGCCAACCTGCAGATCGCATTCGAGGCGCTCGCCGAGGGTCTCCCCCTCTACCGCGCCGGCCTCAAGCCCGACGTCCGCGAGGCCCTGGCCCCGTATTTCCTCCTGACCAACCGCCGCGTGCTCGTGGTCGTGAACGTCGGTGAGGACGACCTCGATTCGATCCCCGAAAAGAAGCGCTCGTTTCGGCGGAGTTCAACAACGCCGGCGACAACGTCGAGATCATCGGGATGTGCGTGCAGCTCGAAGCCGAAGCTGCCGCCATCGCCGATCCCGACGAACGTGCCGAGATCCTCGAAGGATTCGGGCTCGGCGAAGGCGCCCTGTTCCGGATGGTCCGCAGCGCGTACCACCTGCTCGGACTGCGCACCTACCTGACCACCGGCGAGAAGGAATCGAGGGCGTGGACGTTCTACGACGGATCGACGGCCCCGGAATGCGCCGGCCGTATCCACTCCGACTTCCAGCGTGGGTTCATCCGCGCCGAGGTGATCCAGTGGGACGAACTCCTCGAACTCGGCTCGTGGAACGCCGCCAAGGACGCCGGCAAGATGCGCGTCGAAGGCAAGGACTACATCGCCCAGGACGGCGACGTGATGGAGTTCCGCTTCAACGTGTGACCGGCCCAGCTGATTCGGTGCGACCGCCGAGTCGGTGTGACCGCTGAGTCGGAGCACGGCGCCTGATCCAGTGCAGCATGGTGATCCCATGTCGACCGAACGTCCCGACCCGCCGCTGACGGGCAGCGAGCCGCGCCGCGCTGCGCGGCTGGCTCGACTACCACCGGGCGACGTTGGAGTGGAAATGCGACGGGTTGGATGACGACCAGCTCCGGCTGCAGCCAATGGCGCCGTCGACCCTGTCGCTCCTCGGCCTCGTGCGACACATGGCCGAAGTCGAACGGCACTGGTTCCGGCGCGTGATCGGCGGGGAGACGATCCGCCACGTGTGGACTCCCGACTGGGACTTCCAGGCCGCCTACGACTCCGGTGACGCCACCCGTGACGAGGCGTTCGCAGCATGGCGCGCCGAGATCGACACAGCCCGACGCATCGAGCTCGGCGTGGAATCGCTCGACAGCACTTTCCATGTCGAGGCATGGGGAGGCGAGGCGTCGCTGCGCACGGTGCTGCTGCATCTGATCCACGAATACGCCCGTCACAACGGCCACGCGGACCTGCTCCGTGAAGGCATCGACGGCGTCGTCGGGGCGTGACACGCGCCCGACGGGCCGGCGACCGACGAGTTTCAGATGCTGCCCTGCGCGATGACCGCCGTCCCGCTCATCGCGAGCACCACGGCGCCGATGCGCACGGTGGTGAGCTGCTCGTCGTAGATGGCGACGCCGATCGCGAGTGCGAGCACCGTCTCCATCCCGACGACGACGAGGTAGGCCGAGCCGATCTCGCCGTCGCTCTGCACGGCGACCGCCAGCAGCGCCGCGCCGATCACGAACAGGCCGAACATCGCCACCGTGGGAACGATCCGGCTGAGGCCCGCGGCCGGTTTCGTCAACAGCCCGCCGCCGATGAAGCAGGCCGCGGCCATCAGCGAACAGGCGAACGTCATCACGACAGTTCCAGATCGTCGATCAGCCTTCCTGATACGCGATGATCCAGCCGAGCCCACTGGACGGCTCGACGAGCCCCAGGACACCAGCCGAGGAGGATCGGATGCCCCGAACCGATGTGAACGTCCCGACGCCCGACGGGGAATGCCCCACGATCGTCATCACACCCGAGGGCGACGGGCCGTGGCCGGCCGTCATCCTGTACATGGACGCCGGCGGGGTGCGGGCCGCCATGATCGCCATGGCCGAACGCCTGGCCGCGATGGGCTACGTCGCCTTCCTCCCCGAGATGTACTACCGCAGCGGTCCGTACGAGCCCTTCGCGATGGAGACCGTGTTCACCGATGCCGCCGAACGCCAACGATTGTTCGGCATGATCACCTCGCTCACCACGCAGAGCGTCGCATCCGACGCCGGAGCGTTCCTCGCGTATCTGTCGACGCTCCCCGAGGTCGCGGGCGCGCCGGATGAGATGAAGGTCGGCACCACCGGCTACTGCATGGGCGGTCGCCTGTCGCTGGTGTCGGCGGCCCACCATCCCGACCGGATCGTCGCCGCCGCGTCGTTCCACGGCGGCCACCTCGTGACGGACGCACCCGACAGCCCGCACCGCCTCGTCGACCGGATCACCGGTCGCGTCTACGTCGCCGGTGCCGAGAACGACCCCTCGTTCACCGCCGACGACGCCGCCGCGCTCGACGACGCGCTCACCGCCGCGGGCGTCGAGCACACGGTCGAGTTCTATCCCGCCGGCCACGGGTTCGCCGTTCCCGACAACCCGCCGTACGACGAGGCGGCCGCCGAACGACACTGGCAGGCGCTCGACGACCTCTACGGAACGACGCTCACCCCCTGACCACCACGACCGCCGGCTGGCGCAACCTGGCGCACGCCGGGGTCGGGTCCGGTGGCGCGCCCGGTGAGCGTCCGGTGAAATGGAGCGTTGCTGACGGCGCGGGCACGATCTGGCAACATGCGACCATGGCTTGGTTGGTCAGCGACGCCCGTGTCCTGGCCTCCGCAGAGGTGGCTGAGTCCAGCGCGGCGCGCCGGCGCGGGCTGCTCAAACGGGACGGGATCGACGGTGCGCTCGTGATCGAGCCGTGCCGGTGGATCCACACGATCGGCATGCGCTTCCCGATCGACGTGGCGTACCTCGATGCCGACGGCGTGGTGGTCAAGACCATCCAGATGCACCGTCATCGGGTGGGCATTCCCGTCGGCCGCGCCCGATGGGTCGTGGAAGCCGAGGCCGGCGCGTTCGCCCGCTGGGGCCTGCGCGTCGGCGACGTCGTCGAGGTCCGCCGCGACGACGAGACGGCCGCCCCTGACGGATGAGCACCGTCTGGCTGGTCGCCACGCCGATCGGCAATCTGGGGGACCTGGCGCCGCGCGCCGTCGACACGCTGCGACACGCGGCCCTGATCTGCTGCGAGGACACCCGCCGCACGGGTCTGCTCCTGCAACACGCGGGCATCAAGGCGCAGCGCCTCGCCGTGTGCAACGACCACACCGAACACGCCCGGATCGGTGACGTGCTCGAGGTGCTCGGCCGAGGCGGCGACGTGGCGATCGTCAGCGACGCCGGCACCCCCGGCATCTCCGACCCCGGGGAGCGCATCGTGCGGGCCGCCATCGACGCCGGATACAACGTCGAGCGCGATCCCCGGGCCGAGCGCGGCGATCATGGCGCTCACCATCAGTGGGCTGCCCGCCGACCGGTTCGTGTTCGAGGGTTTCATGCCGCGCAAGGGCCGCGATCGGGTCACCCGGCTCGCCGAAATCGCCGCCGAGACACGCACGATCGTCATCTACGAGGCACCCCACCGGGCCCAACGCACCCTCGACGACCTGCGCGAGGCGTGCGGAGATGATCGAATGATCGTCGTGACCCGTGAACTGACCAAGCTCTACGAGACGGTGGTTCGTGGTCCACTCGGCACGATCGACATCGGGGATGCCCGCGGCGAGTACGTGTTCGTCCTGGCGGGCGCACCGGTCGAGACCGTCACGATCGACGACGAGACGATTCGTGAGGCGCTCCGGGTCGAGTTCGCGGCCGGGGCATCGACCCGCGACGCGTCGGCCGCGGTCGCGCTGCGTTTCGATCGCCCGAAGCGCGACGTCTACGCCCTCGCCGTCGCCCTCGACCGCTCGGTTCATTCCGGACCCGTCCCCGCGCGAACCGAGCCCGCCGATGAGTGAATACGTCGGGGTGGCGAGTTCGGGGACGAGCGCCGCGTTCTTCGACCTCGACCGCACCTTGATCTCGGGGTCGTCGGCGTTCACGCTCGCCCTCCAGGCGCGCAAGGCGGGGCTGATCCCGAACGTCGAGTTCGCCCGCGACGCGTTCGGCGCGGCGACGTTCAAGCTGCTCGGCGCCAGCGACAACACCACCGACGAGGTGCGCGAACGGGTGCTCAAGGCCGTCACCGGGATGCGCCAGAGTGACCTCCAGGCGCTCAACACCGAGGTCCTGCCCCGCTTGCTCGCCCGCCTGCGGCCCGAGGCCCGCCGCCTGCTCGACCGGCACCGCCAAGCCGGGCGAGACACCTACATCGTGTCGGCCGCGCCGCAGGAGATCGTCGAGCCGCTGGCCCATTCGCTCGGGATGACGTCCGGCATCGGGACCCGCAGTGTGGTCGTCGACGGGATGTACACCGGCGAGCTCGACGGTCCGTTCTGCTACGGCGAGGGCAAGGTCGAGGCGATGCGCGAGCTGGCCAACTGGCACGGTTACGTGCTGTCGGAGTGCTACGCGTACAGCGACTCGGCGAGCGACCTGCCGATGCTCGAGGCGGTCGGCCATCCCGTCGCCGTCAACCCCGACGGGCGGCTCGAACGGCACGCCCGCCGCCACGGCTGGCCGATCGTGATCTTCAGCCAGCGCACGAAGTCGGTCATCCGCCGCACGGTCGCGTCGGTGGCCACGGTCGGCATCGCGGGCGCCAGTTTCGCCGCCGGGACCGCCGTCGCCGGCTCGCGCAACGGCCGATCGTCCCGCCGCCGCTGACTTGGTGTTTGGGTTGCCCCGCTCCGACTAGACGGGGCGCGGCGCGAGGGCCAGCTGGCGGGACTGGGCGACGAGGACGCCGGACGAATCCCAGATCGCACCCTCCTCGTCGAGCAGGCCGTCGTGGATGAAGCGCGACACGAACGAACAGCGCAGCGGGCCGGGGGCCGGGACACCGCGCACGTGCACGGTCAGCTCCACGGTCGGGACCCACGCCACCGGCAGCTCGGTGTTGAACACCGCCGGCGGGAACGCGTCGGCCGCGAGCAGGAGCGCGATCGCGTCGATCGGTTCCTCGTCGGCCAACGCGAACCACCCATCCATCCGGGCCTCCCCGCTTGGCTGGCCGGTGCGGAACCCGACATCCTCCGGACGCAGGCGGATCCGCAGCCGCTCGAACATCGCCGGCTTCGGCCCTTCCGTCGGGGGCGGCGGCACGGCGCTGTCCTCGTACGACGGCAGATCGACCGGCGCCTCACGCGTGTACGCCGGGCCGCCCGGTGTCTGGTCGCCGAACGTGCCGAGCAGGCGGATGATCTCGGTGCCGCCCATCCGCAGGCTGCCCGTCATCGTCGCCAGGCGGCGTCCGGACCGGACCGTGGTGACCTCGACCTCGCACGGGCCGGCCGGGCCCGGCCGGAGGTAGTGCGCCGTCACGGTGAGCGGTGGGCGACCGGCCGCCTCGGCCATCGCGCGGCCGGCGATCGCCAGCAGGTAGCCGCCGTTGGCGTTGCCGTTGATGTCCCAGCCGGGCTTGATCTCAGCGTCGAACACGACCGGCTCGCCGGACTGCTCGCCGGACTGCTCGCCGGCGTCGAGCGCCGTTCGCCGCCGGACCGAGGTTGCGACCGCAAACGTTCCAGTCATGGGTGCGCACCGTATCCACCAACGGTCCCGATCGCCGAACCTCTAGCGTTGGGCCGGTGACTGACACGGTGACTGGCCCGACGACCGTGAACCGCTTCTACGTGACGACGCCCATCTACTACGTCAACGCGGAACCGCACCTCGGCCACGCCTACACCACGATCATCGGCGACGCGCTCACCCGCTGGCACCGCCTGCTCGGCGACGACGTGAAGTTCCTCACCGGCACCGACGAGCACGGGCTCAAGATCCAGCAGGCCGCCGAAGCCGCGGGCCTGTCGCCGCAGGACTTCACCGACTCGATCGCGCCGAAGTTCGTCGAGGCGTGGAAGCGGCTGAACATCGCCAACGACGACTTCATCCGCACCACCGAGCCCCGCCACAAGGCCGCCGTGGCCGAGATCCTGCAGCGTTGCTACGACGCCGGCGACATCGAACTCGACGTGTTCCAGGGTCTCTACTGCGTGCCGTGCGAGCTGTACTACGCCGAGGACGAGTTGATCCAGCCGGGCAACCTCTGCCCGATCCACCAGCGACCCGTCGAGTACTTCGAGGAGGAGAACTACTTCTTCCGCCTGTCGCGCTTCGAGGACCGCCTGCTCGACTGGTACGCGAAGCACCCGACGGCGATGAAGCCCGAGCACCGGGGCAACGAGGCGCTCGGCCTCATCCGGGGCGGGCTGCGCGACTTCTCGATCAGCCGCACCTCGATCCAGTGGGGCATCCCGCTGCCGTGGGACTCGGCGCACGTCACCTACGTGTGGTTCGACGCGCTCACCAACTACCTCGCCGCGGTCGGCTACGGCGACGGCACGGGCTCAGAGGGCAACGGCGGTTACGAGGACTGGTGGCCCGCCGATTACCACCTGATCGGCAAGGACATCGTCCGCCAGCACTGCGTGTACTGGCCGGCGATGCTGATGTCGGCGGGCATCGACCCGCCGAAGGGCTGGGCGATCGGCGGCTGGCTCCTGAGCGGCGGCGAGAAGATGAGCAAGACGTCGGGCAACGTGGTGAACCCGCTCGACCTGATCGACGAGGTCGGCCTCGACGGCTTCCGCTACTACGTGCTCGCCGACACCGCCTACGGCAACGACGGCGACTTCACCTACGAGGGCCTGGTCACCCGGTACAACTCCGACCTCGCCAACAATCTCGGCAACCTGCTCGCCCGCGTGGCCACCGTGGTCGGCAAGAAGTGCGGTGGCGTGGGCCCGCGGCCCGATCCGTCGAGCCCGCTCGCGGCCGTCGCTGCGACCGCCTACGCCGACACCGTCGCGGGATGGGACATCGTCCAGCCGAGCCGCGCCCTCGACGCCACGTGGCAGCTGATCCGGGCGACCAATTCCCACCTCGAGGCGAACGAACCGTGGAAGGCCGAGCCCGGCCCGGCGGTCGACGCGGTGATGGGCGACGCGCTCGAAGCGCTGCGCATCGTGGCGATCCTCACGCAGCCGGCGATGCCCGACGCGGCCCAGGCGGTGTGGGAACGCATCGGCATGACCGGACAGGTCGTCGACCAACGCCTACCCGCGGCCGCGGCATGGGGCGGCTACCCCGGCGGCGTCGCCGTCACCAAGGGCGACGCCCTGTTCCCCCGCCTGACGGTCTGATGAGGGCGGGAGTCGGCGCCAGGAGCGCCAGCGACCAGCCGACAGGAGGCCGACCTCGATCGTCCCGACGGGGCGCACCGTGAGGCCGACTCAATTGGAATGGTTCGACAGCCACTGCCACATCCACGACGAACGGATCCCCGACGGCGCGGACGGCGCGGTGGAAGCGGCGCGCGACGCCGGCGTGCACACGATGGTGACGGTCGGGTGCGACCGGGCGACGTCGCTCGCGGCGATCGAGGTGGCGGCGCGGTTCGACGACGTCCACGCCACGGTCGGGCTGCACCCGCACGAGGCGTCGAACGGTGTCGACTCGATCATCGATCTCCTCGACACCCCGGGCGTGGTCGCCGTCGGTGAGGCCGGGCTCGACTACTACTACGACCACTCGCCCCGCGACGCCCAGCACACCGCGTTCGCCGCGCAGATCCGGCTCGCCCACCAGCGGCGCCTGCCATTGATCATCCACACCCGCGACGCCTGGGACGACACCTTCGACATCCTCCGCGCCGAAGGCACCCCCGAGCGCACGATCTTCCACTGCTTCACGGGCGGCCCGGACGAGGCCAGGCGCTGCCTCGATCTCGGCGCCACGCTGTCGTTCTCCGGCATCGTCACGTTCAAGGGAGCGCCGGAGGTCCAGGCGGCGGCCCTGGCCTGCCCGCTCGACCGGATGCTGATCGAGACCGACAGCCCATATCTCGCACCGATGCCGCACCGCGGCAAACCGAACCGTCCGGCCTGGGTGCCCCACGTCGGCCGGATTCATCGCCGATCTCCGGGGTCTCGACGCCGACGTGATCGCTGACGCCACGTCCACGAATGCCGCGGTGCTGTTCGGTCTCTGATCGCCGCTCGCGTCCGGCCATCGCGGCCTCGCCGAACACGAGATACGCTGGTCAACCCTGATCTGCGCGGCCCCGGACCCCTTGTCCGACTGCCGGCTAAATCGAGCAAACAGCGTGGCACACAACGACACCGACCGACGCCGCTTCCTGCTGGCGAGCGCAATGACTCTGCTCGCGCTCCCCGCGCTCTGGTGGGCGAACAAGCAGTCCGATGCCGGTGCGCCGAACGTTGCCACGGTCGGCATCGAGGTCGCCGATGCGACAGCGCCAACGCCGACGCGGTGATCGCCCCGATCGACGCCACCGGCGCGATCCCGGCCACGACCGTTCCGGTCGTGTCGACCACGCCGACGCCGGCAACGACTCCGGCCGTCACCGATCCTCCACCGGTCTTCCTCGAGGGTCCCAGCGCCAACGGCGCGACCCAAGCACTGCCGGTGGGCGTCCCGGCGGCGCCGATGGTCGCGACGATCACCACCAAGGCCAACTACCGGAGCACGATCAGCCCCGCCGACACCTGCTTCGTCGCCGGCGTCGACACGGGCACGCGTATCACGGTGACGAACCTCGACAACGGCCACTCCGTGGACTGCATCGCCAACCGCGTGTACACCGACGGCAGCGAGGGCCTCGTACTGCACACCAACCTGTTCGCCCAGATCGCCGACCTCACCGACGCGCCGATCCCGGTCGACATCACCTCGTGACGCACTCCCGGCCGGCGATCCGCGAGCTCCTCGAATCCAACCACCTGGCTCCCCGCCGCGACCTCGGGCAGAACTTCGTCGCCGACCCCAACACCGTGCGCCGCATCGCCGACCTCGCCCGAGTCGGGCCCGGCGACCGGGTGGTGGAGATCGGCGCCGGACTCGGGTCGCTCACGCTCGCCTTGGCCGACACGGGTGCCGACATCACCGCCGTCGAGGTCGACCGTGGCATCGTCCCGCTCCTGCGTGAAGTCGTCGCCGACCGGGCCAACGTCACCGTGGTCGAGGCCGACGCGATGGACACCGACTGGAACGCCCTGCTCGACCCGACCGTCAACACGGCTGGCGATCAGGCAGGCGATGCGGGGTGGGTGCTCGTCGCCAACCTGCCGTACAACGTGGCGACGCCGCTCGTCTGCGACCTGCTCGACGGCGTGCCGCAGATCCACCGGATGATCGTGATGGTGCAACGGGAGGCGGCGGAACGATTCGTGGCGAACCCGCGCACGCCGGCGTACGGCGCGGTGAGCGTGAAGGTCGCGTACTGGGCCACGGGGCGCATCGTCGGCAGCGTCCCGGCGTCGGTGTTCGTGCCTCGACCGAACGTCGAGTCATCGCTGATCGAGATCGAGCGGCGCACTCCACCCGCCACCGCCCCCGCCACCCTGTTCCCACTGGTGCGCGCCGGATTCGGCCAGCGCCGCAAGATGCTGCGCCGCTCGCTCGACGGCATCGTCACCCCCGAGCAGTTCGCGGCGGCCGGCGTCGCGCCCACCGCGCGCCCCGAGGAGCTCGACATGTTCGCGTGGTGCCGACTCGCCGACGCCGTTGCAGCAGCCCCCGCCGGCACCCCATGAGCACGTGGCGGGCCCACGCCAAGCTGACGATGTCGCTGCACGTCACCGGCGTGCGTGACGACGGCTACCACCTCATCGATGCCGAGATGGTCAGCCTCGAACTGCACGACCTCCTGGCGTTCGAGCCGTGCGATGCCCAGACCGAGCCGGCGCTGACGGCGATCGGTCCGTTCGCCGCCGGGGTCCCGACCGACGGCACGAATCTCGTGGCGCGGGCGCTCGACCTCGCCGGATCGCGCGCCGTCACGACGATCGACAAGCGCATCCCGCACGGTGGTGGCCTCGGCGGCGGATCGACGGACGCCGCGACCGCACTGCGGTGGGGAGGCTTCGGCACCAGCCGGTCGGAACTCGAACGTGCCGGTCGTCTCGGTGCCGACATCCCGTTCTGCCTGGTCGGCGGGCGCGCCCACGTGTCCGGGATCGGCGAACTCGTCGAGCCGCTCCCCCACCTCGCCCGCACGGTGACGCTCGTGATCCCGCCGCTCCACGTCAGCACCCCCGCGGTCTATCGCGCGTGGGACGATCTCGGCCAGCGGTCGGACGGCGACGCGACGGAACGATCTGGAGGCCGCGGCGATCGCCGTCGAACCCGACCTGGCGCGTTGGCGTCGGCTGATTCACGAACGCATCGACCGCGCTCCGACCCTCGCCGGCAGCGGCGCCACGTGGTTCGTCGAGGGATCGTTCGAGCGCGAGCTCGCCGACCTCGGCACGCTCGGTGCAACCGTTCTGGTGACGCACACGGTCGACGCCGGACGCGCCACCGGTCCCGGTACATGACCGGGACCGGTGGCACAGAACGTGCGATCGAAGGGAACTACTTGCGACGCTGGTGACGCGTACGGCGCAGCATCTTCTTGTGCTTCTTCTTACGCATGCGCTTGCGACGCTTCTTGATCAACGAACCCATAAGGGTCGCCACGCTATCGGTCGTCGCAACACTCGCCACCCGCGGATACGGTGACGGCGCGCGACCGTCCGGGGTCGTCTAACGGTAAGACAGCGGTTTTTGGTGCCGAGAACAGGGGTTCGATTCCTCTCCCCGGAGCGATGACAGTCTCTGCGATCGTCCTGGCAGCAGGTGAGGGAACGCGCATGCGATCCGCCCGCCCGAAGCCACTCCACATGATCTGCGGGCGGGCGATGGTCCTCCACGTCATCCACGCCCTCGAACTCCTGCGGCCGGAACGGACCGCCCTCGTCGTCGGCCACGGTGCCGAACAGGTCACCAAGAAGGTGCAGCAGCTCGCGCCGGCGTGGGCCAACGTGGCCTTCGTCGAGCAGGTCGAACAGAACGGCACGGGCGACGCCGCGGCGATCGGGATGAGCGCCTTCTCCGGCGACGACTACGACGACGACGACTCGATCATCGTCGTCCTCCCCGGCGACACGCCGCTCCTGCGGCCCGAGACGCTGGCCGAACTCGTCGAGGCCCATGTCGCCAACCGCAACGCGGCGACGCTGCTCACGAGCATCGTCGACGACCCCGCTGGATACGGCCGCGTCATCCGCAAGAACAACGGTCAGGCCCAACGGATCGTCGAGCACCGCGACGCGTCGCCCGAGGAACTCGACGTGCACGAGATCTGCACGAGCATCTACGCCTTCCGACGCGACCTGCTCGGCCCCGCCCTGCGCAAGCTCACCAACGACAACGCGCAGGGCGAGTACTACCTCACCGACGTCGTGTCGGTGCTCGCCGAGATGGGCCATCGCATCGGCTGCGTGCAGGCGCCGGCCGACGAGACCCAGGGGGTCAACGATCGGTGGCAGCTCGCGCTCGCCGAGCGTGAACTGCGGTCGCGCACCAACCGGCAGTGGCTGCTGAGCGGCGTCACGATGCTCGATCCGCGCCAGACGTTCATCGACGTCACCGTGAGGATCGGCCGCGACGTCACGCTGTACCCGGGCACGATGCTGCAGGGCTCGACGGTCGTCGGCGACGAGTGCGAGATCGGCCCCGACACCCGGCTCGTCGACTGCAGCGTCGGCGACGGGGCCACCGTGGCCCATACCGTCGGCACCGATGCCGAGGTCGGGCAGGGCGCGGTCGTCGGGCCGTATGCCCACCTCCCTGCGGGTTCGTCGGTCCCCGAGGCCGCGAGGACCGGAGCGTTCTACACTGCACCCATCGGGTGATCCGAGGCGCGTCGATCAGGGAGAAACCAGACTCATGGAAAAGGTCACCACCAAACGACTGGCGCTGTACTCGGGTCGAACACATCCCGAGCTCGCCCAGGAAGTCGCGACGCACCTCAACATCGAGCTCGGCCACGACAATCTCGTCGAGTTCGCCAACGGCGAGGTCCGCTGCCGTTTCGGTGAATCGATCCGCGGCTCCGACGTGTTCGTCATCCAGAGTCACTACGGCGTCGACGAGCGCTCGGTGAACGACTCGATCATGGAGCACCTGATCATGATCGACGCCGCCTACCGGGCGTCGGCGAAGCGCATCACCGCCGTCTGCCCGTTCTACGGGTACGCCCGACAGGACCGCAAGGCCGAAGGGCGCGAGCCGATCACCGCCCGCCTCGTCGCCGACATGTTCAAGGTCGCCGGCGCCAAGCGGATGATCTCGATCGACCTGCACTCCGGCCAGATCCAGGGGTTCTTCGAGGGCCCGGTCGACCATCTCACGGCGATGCCGGTGCTCGAGGCGTACCTGCGCACGCACGCCAAGGCGCCGGTGATCGTGTCGCCCGACGCCGGACGCATCAAGGTCGCCGAACGCATGGCGCAGCACCTCGGCGACTGCGGCGCCGACCTGGCGTTCATCTACAAGCGCCGCCCGAAGGGCTCCGCCAACGTCGCCGAGGCGACCGAGGTGATGGGCGACGTCGCCGGCCGCCTGTGCGTGATCACCGACGACATGATCGACACCGCCGGCACGATCTGCGCGGCGGCCGAGCTGCTGATGGAGCGCGGCGCTCGCGAGGTGTGGGCGATGGCCACGCACGGCGTGCTGTCCGGCCCGGCGATCGACCGGTTGAAGAACAGCCCGCTCCAGCGGATCGTCCTCACCAACACGCTCCCCCTGCCGAGCGAGAAGCAACTCGACAAGATCGAGGTGCTGTCCGTCGCCCCGCTGATCGCCGAAGCCCTCGGCGCCGTCTTCGACGACACCAGCGTGAGCGACATCTTCGACGGCGAAAACCTCGCCTGACCCCAGTCCCGACCTCGCCCTCCGCCTTCCCGAAATTCTGAATGCGCGGATCGAGCGCTCAGACGGCTAGCCGACCGGACCAGCCGAACTTGCCTGGAATCGTTCGTCGGCGTCTGATTCGATTTTCCGGCGGTGCCGGTCGGCTGTGACCGTCCACGTTCGGGCATGCTGGACGGGAAGCTCTCGCGAGCTCGCAGCCGCGCCAGTTCGGCGTGGTCGAGCGCGGCAGCTGATCGAGCGAACTGGGCATGTCGACGCTGCGTCGGTCGGACCGGGCCCGCGGCCGCGGGCTGTTCGTGCCGGTCACGACCCGAGTGCTCCGGATCGCCTCCGCGCCGGACACCTTCGCGTCGCGCTGCATGGCGGCGCAACTCCACGCGAGGGCGATCGGGCTTCCTCAGCTGCACCGACCGCCGGCCGGTTGTACGGCCTGCGCAAGATGCCAACGAGGCCGCATCCACCTCACGATTCCCGAATCGCACCGCAGTCAGCGCATCCGTCCGTGGATCCGGCTCGAACCATTCGTCCTGGTTCGACGCCGACTCGCGACGTGACGACGCTCCCCGATTCGCCGCTGCGCGTCGCAACGCCGATGCGCATGCTGTTCGGGCTGGCCGATGCCTTCAACCAGTTCCGATTCGAACGAGCCGCGGAGGATGCGTGGCACCGCCGCCTCATCACACCGGCGGAGGCCGCCGAGTACCTCGAACGCCACCGCTGCCGAGGCAAGAACGGCGTGTCGACGATGGAGCGATGGCTCGAGCGCAGCCCAGGCGCAGTCCGAACCGGCGCAGAGCGGCTTGGAGCAGGCTCTCTCGGCGCGCCATCGACGAGCTGGCGGACGTGCCCGCGCCCGTCCGGCAGTATCCGCTCCGGTTGCGCAGCGGCGAGACGATCCATCTCGACATCGCGTGGCCGCTCGTCCGACTGGCGGTGGAACCGGGTCGTCGTGGTGGCACGGCGGCGACCTCGGGCAGCGTCGGGACCAGGCCCGCGATCGGGCATGCGGCGAACTCGGGTGGATGGTCGTGCGATACGACGAGTCGTTCCTGGAAGATCCGGCGCACCAACGCCCGCGAACTGCGTTCGATCTCACCGCGCTCGCCTCCGATCCGTCGGAAATTCTGAGCAGATCGAGCGCTGAGCGCACCGAGACCGAAGAATTTCGGGTGGAGATGGCGCGCGAGCAGGCGGGGCGGGCGGAATCGGGGAGGGAGGGCGGTAGCGTTGCTCGCTGCTGTATTGACCTGGCGCGGTGCGGGATCGAGTGGATTCCCGGCTGGCGCTGGCACGAGAGTTGATGGAAGTCGATCACCATGTCTGAGACCGTTCTCATCGCCGAAACTGGCCGTCGCACCGGGAGTTCCGACTCCCGTCGTCTGCGCGCCGAGGATCAGATCCCCGGGGTCGTCTACGGCCACGGCATGGACCCGATCAGCCTGTCGGTCAACCGCCGTGACCTCCGCGTCGCGCTGTCGGGTTCGGCGGGGATGAACACGATCATCGACCTCACGGTCGACGGCAAGGTGTACCCGTCGCTGATCAAGGACATCCAGCGTCACCCGGTCAAGCGCAACGTGCAGCACATCGACTTCATCCAGGTGAACCTCAACGAGGAGATCATGGTCGGCGTGCCGTTCATCCTCGAGGGCGAAGCCAACGACGTGCTCGCCAACAACGGTCTCGTCGACCTCGCGATCCAGGAACTCCAGGTCCGCACGACGCCTCGTCAGATCCCCGACTCGATCGTCATCGACGTCACCGACTTCACGCTCGACACGGTCATCCGCATCGAAGATCTCACCCTGCCGGCCGGCGTCGAAGCGATCGGCGAGCCCGACACCCCGGTCGTCACCGTGCTCATCATGCGCGGCGTCGAGGAGGAAGAGGCCGCCGAAGGCGCCGAGGGCGAAGCCGGCGAGGGCGAAGCTGCCGAAGGCGGCGAGGAGGGCGGCGACGCCGCGACCTCCGATGCCGCCTCGTCCGACGACTGATCGTCGTCCGAACGCACGGCCACGTGCCGCGGCTGACGGTGGAGGTTCGACCATGAGCCTGTTCGGTCGCGCTCGGCAAGGGCAACCCCTTCGACTG
Source organism: Ilumatobacteraceae bacterium (assembly GCA_963829675.1). Classification (GTDB taxonomy): domain Bacteria; phylum Actinomycetota; class Acidimicrobiia; order Acidimicrobiales; family Ilumatobacteraceae; genus Sva-07. The sequence continues at coordinate 586,566 of CAWHJP010000010.1, read as the reverse complement.
GCTCGTCGTCGGCCTCGGCAACCCCGGACAGAAGTACGCGGGGAGCCGGCACAACGTCGGCGAAGCTGCCGTCAGCCTGCTCGCCGAACGCAAGGGAACCGCGCTCAAGGGCGGCCGCGACAACGCGCTCGTCGCCGAGACCCGCTTCGGCGACGACCGAGTGGTGCTCGCCTTCCCGATCACGTTCATGAACGATTCGGGCCAGGCCGTCAGCGCGCTCGTCCGCCGCTACCGCATCGAGTCGCCCGAGCAGATCATCGTCGTGCAGGACGAACTCGATCTCCCGCCGGGAGACCTCAAGGTCAAGGCCGGGGGCGGGCTCGCCGGCCACAACGGGTTGCGCTCGATCAAACAGCATCTGAAGACCGAGGATTTCCTCCGTGTGCGGATCGGTGTCGGCAAGCCGTCGTCGAAGGAAGCCGGCGTCGGCCATGTGCTCTCGAAGGTGCCGAAGGCCGAGCGGGAACTGCTCGACATCCGCGTGGTGGACGCGGCCGACGCGGTGGAGTTGATCATCGCCGAGGGAGTCGACGCGGCGATGCAACGCTTCAATGGCCGGCAATGACTGTCGCGACGACCGGCCCACTCGGCTCGCTGCCCCAACTGCTCCGTGACGAGCCCGGGCTGACCCGCGCCCTCGGCGATCCCAGCGCCCGCCTGGCCGTGGTCGAGGTCGCTCGACCGATCTCGATCGCCGCGCTCTCGTACCTGTCGTCGAGCCGCCCCGTGATCGTGACGTGCCCGACCGGCACGATGGCCGGCCAGCTCGCCGACGACCTGCGCCAGTTCCTGCCGGCCGACGACGTCGTCCACTTCCCCGGGTGGGAGACGCTGCCGTTCGAGCGCGTCAGCCCGAGCGTCGAGACGATGGGCCACCGCCTCGAGATCCTGTGGCGATTGCGCGACCCCGCACGCGTCCCGGCGATCATCGTCACCGGCGTGCGGGCGCTGCTGCAGAAGCTCGGTCCCGGCGCGACGACGATCGAACCCGTCATCGTGCGCCCAGGCGCCGAGATCGACCCGGACGAGCTGTCGCGGACGCTCGTCGAGTTCGGGTACCGCCGTGAGGAACTCGTCGAGCACCGCGGCGAGTTCGCCCGGCGTGGCGCGATCATCGACGTGTATCCCGTCGACCGCCGACGCACCGATCCGCATCGACCTGTGGGGCGACGAGGTCGACCGGCTGACCACGTTCGGGGTGAACGACCAGCGCTCGATCGGCGACATCGCCGAGGTGTGCATCTTCCCCGCCCGCGAGCTGATGCCGACCGAGGACGTCCGAGCGACGGCAGCCAAGCTCGTCGAGACCGAACCGTGGGGCCGGGAGCAGTGGGAACGACTGTCGGAGGGCGCCCACTTCGACGGCATGGAGAGCTGGATGCCCTGGCTCGTGCAGGACAACCGTCTGCTCACCGACGTCCTGCCCGACACGGCGAAGCTGCTGCTCGTCGAACCGCGTCGCATGCGTGACCGGGCGCTCGATCTGATCGCCGAGGAGGACGACCTCGCCCGCACCCTCGCGTCGACCTGGGCCCGCGATCCGGATCGAAAGTTCCCTCGTCTGCACGCCGATCCCGACACCTTGCTCAAGGAGTCCGGCGCGTTCTGGTCGATCGATTCCACGCCGGAATCGCCCGAGACGCCGCTCGTCGAGGCGTCCGGCTGGGGGCCGGTCGCGGGCGACGGCACGGGACTCACCGACCGCCTGACCGAGCTGATCGGTCGGGGGTTCCGCGTCGTCGTCGCGGCCGACGGGGCAGGGTCGGTCGGCCGCCTCCGCGAGCTGTTGCTCGGCAACGGCCTCGACTTCCCGATCGTCCCCGCGTCGAACGACGTGGCGCTCAAGGCCGGCGGATCGATCGTCGTGGCGCCGCTCCATCGCGGGTGCACGCTGCCGAACGCCAAGGTGTCGATCGTCGCCGAGAGCGACCTCACCGGCCGGCGACGGGCGCACCGCACCGCCCGGCCGCGCAAGCGCAGCGACAGCGCCAGCACGTTCGAAGACCTGAAGGCCGGCAACTACGTCGTCCACCACCAGCACGGCGTCGGCAAGTACGAGGGAATGGTCAAGCGCGACATCGGCGGCGTCGAACGCGACTACCTGCTCATCTCGTACAAGGGCGGCGACAAGCTCTACGTGCCGAGCGACCAGATCGACACGCTGCGCCAGTACGTCGGTGGCGAGGCCCCGTCGCTCCACCGTCTCGGCGGATCAGACTTCGCCAAGACGAAGAGCCGCGTCCGCTCGGCCGTGCGCGAGATCGCCCAGGAACTCGTCGTGCTCTACCAGAAGCGGGTCAACGCCGAGGGCCACTCGTTCGCCCAGGACACGCCGTGGCAGGCCGAGATGGAAGAGGCGTTCCCGTTCGTGGAGACGCCCGACCAGCGCACCGCGATCGACGACATCAAGCGCGACATGGAACTGGCGCACCCGATGGATCGCCTCGTGTGCGGCGACGTCGGGTTCGGCAAGACCGAGGTCGCCATCCGCGCCGCGTTCAAGGCGATCCAGGACGGCAAGCAGGTCGCCGTCCTCGCTCCCACCACGCTGCTCGCCACGCAGCACGGCAACACGTTCGCCGACCGGTTCGCCGGCTTCCCGATCCGCGTCGAGGTGCTGTCGCGCTTCCTCACCACCGCGCAGGCGAAGAAGGTGATCGAGGGCGTCAAGACCGGCGAGGTCGACTGCGTCATCGGCACCCATCGCCTGCTCGGCAACGACGTGAAGTTCAAGGACCTCGGCCTGCTGGTCGTCGACGAGGAACAACGCTTCGGGGTCCAGCACAAAGAGACGATGAAGAAGATGAAGACGAACGTCGACGTCCTCACGCTCTCCGCCACGCCGATCCCGCGCACGCTCGAGATGTCGCTCGTCGGCATCCGCGACCTGTCGCTCCTGCAGACGCCGCCGGCCGACCGCCAGCCGATCCTCACCTACGTCGGCGAGTACGACGAGCGCGTGCGCGATCGAGGCGATCCGCCGCGAACTGCTCCGCGAGGGTCAGGTGTTCTGGGTGCACAACCGGGTGCAGTCGATCGAGACCGCCGCCCGCCGCCTGCGCGAACTCGTCCCCGAGGCACGCATCTGCATCGCCCACGGCCAGATGGACGAGGGCAGCCTCGAGTCGATCGTCCAGGACTTCTGGGACGGCGAGTACGACGTGCTCGTGTGCACCACGATCATCGAGTCGGGCATCGACATGCCCACCGTGAACACGCTCGTGGTCGAACGCTCCGACCTGCTCGGTCTCGGCCAGATGCACCAGCTGCGCGGCCGCGTCGGCCGGTCGGGATCGCGGGCCTACGCCTACCTCTTCCATCCGCGCGACAAGGTGCTGACCGAGGAGGCGTACGAGCGGCTGAAGACCATCGGCGAGTCGACCGACCTCGGCTCGGGCTTCAAGATCGCCATGCGCGACCTCGAGATCCGCGGCGCCGGCAACCTGCTCGGCGAGTCGCAGTCGGGCCACATCGCCGCGGTCGGCTACGACCTCTACTGCCAGATGGTCACCGAGGCCGTCAGCGAGATGAAGGGCGAGCCGCAGCCGCCGAAGGCCGCCGAGATCAAGCTCGACGTGCCGACCGACTCGTTCCTGCCGACCGACTACGTCGCCAAGGAGGAGTTGCGGCTCGAGGCGTACCGTCGCCTGGCCGCGGTCACGAGCGCCGCCGAGGTCGACGACATCCGCACCGAATGGGAGGACCGATACGGCCCGCTCCCCGACCCGGCGGCCGCCCTGCTGCAGGTCGGGTACCTGCGCGCCGAATGTCATCGGCTCGGCATCACCGACATCCAGATCGCATCCGGCTCGAACACGTCGAACACGGCGAAGCTGTCGCCGATCACGCTCAAGCTCAGCGAGACGATGCGGCTCCGCCGGCTCGCCAAGGCGGCGATCTACAAAGAGGACCTCGCCCAGCTCATCGTGCCGCTCCCCCGCGGCGCCGAGCCGTGCGCATTCCTCGTGCGCTTCCTCGACGACCTCATCCCGGTCGAGGCGTGACCGCTAGCCTCAGCGCCGTGCATCGCCGCCTCCTGACGATCCTGCTCTCGGTCACCGGTCTGTTCGCGCTGTCGGCCGCGGCGAGCGGGTGCTCCACGTTCTCCGACGCCGACGCTGCAGCCCGGGTCGACGACACCGAACTGAGCCCTGACGGGTTGGCCGAGCTGATCGACGTCATCTCTGTGCCCCAGGGGCGGGACCCCAACGACGGCGAAGTCGTGCGCCAGACGATCGGACTGTGGATCCAGGTCGAGGTGATCAACGCCGGCCTCGATGACGCCGGCACCCCGCTCACCGACGCCCAGGAGAGCGACGCCCGCACGCAGCTCGAGTCACAACTCCCGGGCTTCGCCGATCTGTCCGAGTCGACCGCCGAGATGCCCTGGTCCGGGTGCAGGCCACCTCCAACGCGTCCCAGTCGGTGCCCGACTTCCAGACGCTCGTGACGGAGTCCGCCGAGGCGCCGACATCTACGTCGACCCGCGGTTCGGCACGTTCGATCCGATCGCAGGATCGGTACTCCCGCTCGGCCTCGCACCGGCCGATGCCACCGCCGTCACCGACGTCACCGGCTGACCGGGCAGGTTGACACGGCGATGACCAGCCGCATCGTGGTGGTCGGACTCGGGCCCGGTGGTGCCGAGCACGTCACGGTCGAGACGCTGGCGGCGATCGAGCGGATCCCCGAACGGTTCCTGCGCACGTCGCGCCACCCGTCCGCGTCGCTCGTGCCCCGGCCGACGACGTTCGATGATCTCTACGACTCGGCCGACACGTTCGACGACGTCTACGTGGAGATCACCGACCGGCTCATCGCCGAAGCGCACGATCACGGCGAGATCCTGTACGCGGTACCCGGCTCGCCGCTCGTGCTCGAGCGGACCGTGCGCTACCTGCGGGAACGATGCGCCGACGGCGCGATCGGAGTCGTACTCGAGATCCTGCCCGCCATGTCGTTCCTCGACGTCGCCTACGCCCGGCTCGGCATCGATCCGATCGAGGCCGGCGTCCGGCTCGTCGACGGGCACGACTTCGCCACCGCTGCGGCCGGCGAACGCGGCCCCCTGCTCGTCGCCCACACGCACGCCAATTGGGTGCTGTCTGACATCAAGCTCGCCGTCGACGGTGCCTCCGGCGACGAACCCGTCGTCATCCTGCAGGCGCTCGGCACGCCCGACGAACGGGTGGTCGAGACCACCTGGGCCGAACTCGACCGCACGGTCGACGCCGACCACCTCACGTCGCTCTGGATCCCCGAACTCGCCACGCCGGTCGGCGCCGAGTACGTGCGTTTCCACCAGCTCGCCCGCACGCTGCGCGAGCAGTGCCCGTGGGACATCGAACAGACGCACGAGTCGCTGATCCCGTACCTCCTCGAGGAGACCTACGAGGTGGTCGACGCGCTCCAAGCGCTCGATCCCGACGACCCGGCGACCGACGACGACCTGATCGAGGAGCTCGGCGACCTCCTGTACCAGATCGAGTTCCACGCCACGATCGCCGAGCAGGAGGGTCGGTTCACGATCGCCGACGTCGCTGCCGGCGTGCACGACAAGCTCGTTCGACGACACCCGCACGTGTTCGGGCGTGACGGTGAGATCGTGGATGTCGGCGCGGGGGCCGGCGCGGTCGACCAGGTGCTCGCCAACTGGGACGACATCAAACGCGACGAGAAGCAACGCACGTCGATCTTCGAGGGGATCCCGCGGTCGATGCCGTCACTCGGCTACGCCGCGCAGGTCGGGAGGAAGGCATCGAAGGTCGGCTTCGACTGGCCCGACGTGGCGGGTGCCTTCGAGAAGATCGCCGAGGAGGCGGGGGAGCTCCACGAAGCGATCGACGGCGCGCGAGCCGACGAACAGCGCGACGAACTGGGCGATCTGCTCTTCGCCGTGGTCAACGTCGCCCGCCATCTCGACATCGATCCGGAACTCGCGCTGCGCGCCGCGACCGACAAGTTCCGCGCCCGGTTCGAGACGGTCGAGCAGTTGGCCGTCGACCGGTCGATCGACCTGCGCACGACCGACCTCGCCGCCCTCGACGCCCTGTGGGACGAAGCCAAGAACACCTGACGAACATCAGCTGACCAAAATCACCCAACGGGAGGCAGCGTCGGATCCGTCAGCGGCGAAGCAGGCAAGACTGGGTCCGATGCGTCTGCAACTCACGAATCCGTCGGCGCACCCTGACATCGCCGGCCTCCCGTTCATGGACCGGCTCGAGGACTGGACCGGCGATCGGATACACGGTGTGCTCGGTCTCCACCGCCACGTGGTGCGTCTCATCGAACTCGACGACGTGACGTACGTGGTGAAGGAACTCCCGGACGTCCTCGTCGAACGTGAGTACCGGCTGCTGCGCGAGCTCGCCGATGATGGTCTGCCGACGGCGGAGGTGGTCGCCGCACTCACCGGCAAGCCCGATGGCGTCGACGGGATGCTCGTCACCCGCCACATCGACTATTCCCTGCCGTATCGCACGCTGCTCGCCGGGCGCGGTCTCACGATCCCCTACCTCGGCGACCGCGTGCTCGACGCGCTGGTCGGTCTGCTCGTGCGGCTCCACCTCGCCGGCTTCTACTGGGGCGACTGCTCACTGTCGAACACGCTGTTCCGCCGCGACGCCGGCGCGCTGTCGGCGTTCGTCATCGACATGGAGACCGGTGCCCGTTATCCGTCGCTGAGCGACGGGCAGCGCCGGCTCGATCTCGACATCGCCACCGAGAACGTGGCCGGCGGGCTGCTCGACCTGCAGATGGGCGGCCGGCTCGCGGCCGACATCGACCCGTGGGAGGTGTCGGCCCAGATCGAACACCGCTACGCGTCACTGTGGACCGAACTCACCGCGCCGGCCGAGTTCGCCAGCCACGAGACGTTCCGGATCGAGCAGCGGCTCGAGCGGCTGCACGAACTCGGCTTCGACGTCGAGGAGATGGAGATCGTCGGCTCCCCCGGTGGCGACCGCCTCCGGTACATCCCGCGCGTCGTCGAGCACGGGTTCCACTCCGATCGGCTGAAGAGCCTGACGGGCCTCGAGACCACCGAGAACCAGGCGCGGCGCCTGCTCGCCGACATCCGGGCCTTCGGTACCGAGCTGCATCACCGGCGAGCGGCCGAGAGCGTCCGCACCGGCATGCCGATGCGTGCCCTCCCCGACACCGTGGTGGCGGTGCGCTGGCTCGACCAGCGATTCGAACCGCTTGACGACCAGCGTGCCGGCGTCGTTGCGCTCCAAGCTCGAAGCGGCGGAGATCTACCATCAGCTCCTCGAGCACCGATGGTTCCTGTCGGAAGGCCGCCAAGCCGAGGTGTCGCTCGAGGAGGCGCTCGACTCCTACATCATCGACGTGTTGGCCAGCGCCCCGGACGAGATGTTGTACTTCGGTGAACCGACCGCCGAGTTGCCGGTCATCGTCGCCGATGCGCCGGCCCCTGATCAGCCAGCCCGCGATCAGCCCGGCCAGGCGGCTTCGTGGCCGCCGCCGGGATCACCGTCCTGAGGCCGGGTCTCGGGAGCGACGCCGCTGCCGCGACCGCTACGTTGAGCGGCCATGAGCGACATCGTCAGCATCCTCGGCCGCGAGATCCTCGACTCGCGCGGCAACCCCACCGTCGAGGTCGAGGTGATGCTCGACTCCGGATCGCTCGGACGCGCCGCGGTCCCCTCCGGCGCGTCGACCGGGGAGTACGAAGCGGTCGAACTCCGTGACGGCGACGAGCGCTACGGCGGCAAGGGTGTCCGCAAGGCCGTCGGTTTCGTCAACGACGACATCGCCGAAGCGCTGGAAGGCCTCGACGCGCTCGACCAGCGCGGCATCGACCAGCTCATGCTCGATCTCGACGGCACCGACAACAAGGCGAAGTTCGGGGCGAACGCGATCCTCGGGACCAGCCTCGCCATCGCCAAGGCGGCCGCGATCGAACTCGACATGCCCCTCTACCGCTACGTCGGCGGGCCCAATGCCCACGTGCTGCCCGTGCCGATGATGAACGTGATCAACGGTGGGGTGCACGCCGACAACTCCATCGACATGCAGGAGTTCATGATCATGCCGGTCGGCGCACCGAGCTTCTCCGAGGCGTTGCGGTGGGGCACCGAGACCTACCACGTCCTCAAGGGGATCCTCCACGATCGGGGCCTCGCGACGGCGGTCGGCGACGAGGGCGGCTTCGCGCCGAACCTCGACTCGAACGAGGAAGCGATCCGGGTCCTCGTCGAGGCGATCGAGAAGGCCGGGTTCGCGCTCGGCGACGACATCGCGATCGCCATGGACCCGGCGACCAGCGAACTGTTCCACGACGGCGCGTACCACCTCGTCGGCGAAGGCAAGGTGCTGTCGCCCAGCGAGATGACCGCGTACTGGGAACGCCTCGTCGACAACTATCCGATCGTGTCGATCGAGGATGCGATGGACGAGAACGACTGGGACGGCTGGGCGACGCTCACGGCGGCCGTGGGGTCGAAGGTGCAGCTCGTCGGCGACGATCTGTTCGTCACCAACAGCGAACGCCTCCAGACGGGCATCGACAAGTCGATCGCCAACTCGATCCTCATCAAGGTGAACCAGATCGGCTCGCTCACCGAGACGCTGAACACGGTCGAGCTGGCGACCCGCCACGGGTACACGTCGGTGATGAGCCACCGCTCGGGCGAGACCGAGGACGCCACGATCGCCGACCTCGCCGTGGCCACGAACTGCGGCCAGATCAAGACCGGCGCGCCGTGCCGGAGCGACCGTGTCGCGAAGTACAACCAACTCCTGCGCATCGAGGCCGACCTCGGCGAGAACGCCGCATACCGCGGCCGCGCGCTCGCGCACGACTCGCGCCTCGCTCCGCACTGACGACGTCGACGCTGAGTCGGCCGCACGACATGACGTGGGAACGGCGGGGCCACCTGCGACAATGGCGCCCGTGAGCCGTTCACAGACCACGTCGATCAAGCGGCCACCCAAGCAGGCCGCGGCCGACGAGGGCCGCTCGCGTCTCGGCGACTTCACCCGGCCGATCCCCGTCGACAAGCGGATCTCCCGACGACCGAAGGTTGCACTGTTCGCCGGTCTGGGCGTGCTGGCCATCGTCGCGGTACTCGGTGCGGCGATCTTCATCCTGCCGATCGGAACGTGGCGTGACCAGGACGTCGACCTGACCCAACGGCAGGCCGAACTCGACGAACTCGAGAAGGTGAACGGTCAGCTGACCGCCGAGGTCGACCGGTTGCAGACCGATGACGGGATTCGCGAGGCGGCACGCGAGGAGATCGGGTTCGTCGAACAGGGTGAGCGACGCTCGACCATCCTGCCGCTGCCCCCGCTGCCGACCGATCTGCCCGACGGCTGGCCCTACAGCGTCGTCACGGGCATCCTCGCGGCCCGCCAGGCGGGCCCGGCACCGACCGCGACCGAAACCACGACCGCGACCACCGAACCGGCCACCACCGAACCGGCCACCACCGAACCGGCCACCACCGAACCAGTGGCCGGGGAACCAGCGTCGACCGAGCCGGTCGCACCCGCCGCGGACTAGGTTGCCCCGGGGCTTCGGCCCACCGGTGGGCACCCGCGCACCGGTTCCAACACACAGCGATCGTCGACACATCGTCGTCAAAGGGGCATTCGTGGCCGGCAGCATTCTGGGTGAACGCGTCCTCCGTAAAGAGGACCCGAAGTTCCTGACCACCGGCGGCGTGTACGTCGACGACATGGTCGACGAACGGCTGACGGGTGCTGCCCACGTGGTGTACGTGCGTTCGTCCGCGGCGCACGGCACGATCCTGTCGATCGACGCCGACGAGGCCCGCACGATGCCCGGCGTCATCGCCGTGTTCACCGCCGCCGACCTCGACCTGCAGCCGATCCCCTCATCGTTCAACCCGATGGTCGCCCGCACCCTGTTGGCGAGCGACAAGGTGCGCTATGTCGGCGAGCCCGTCGTCGCAGTCGTCGCCGAGACCTCGGCACAGGGCGTCGACGCCGCTGAAGCGGTGTTCGTCGACATCGACTTCCTCCCGGCGGTGGTCGACATCGAAACCGCCGCCACCTCAGCGACGTTGATCTACGAGAGCCGCCGGCTCGAACGTCGTGTTCGACACGACCGTGCTGGGCATGCCCGAGAACACACCGAAGGACGAGTACTTCGCCGACTGCGAGGTGACCGTCACCGGCCGCTTCCTCAACCAGCGCGTCGCGCCGTGCCCGCTCGAGGTTCGTGGCGCGGCGGCCGCGTGGATCGACGGTCGCCTGCACCAGTGGGTGTCGACCCAGCACGCCCAGGGAATCAAGGCCACCTACGTCGCCGCCAACGGGGTCGACGACGCCGACGTGCGCGTCCTGACACCCGACGTGGGTGGCGGATTCGGCGCCAAGATCGGCTCGTACCCCGAAGAGCTCCTGCTCGGTCCGATCGCCAAGCGGATCGGCCGGCCCGTCAGGTGGCGCGAAACCCGCAGCGAATCGATGATGGCGCTCGGCCACGGCCGCGCCCAGCTGCAGTACGTCACGCTCGGCGGCAGCCGCGACGGCAAGGTCACCCACTACCAACTCCACACGATCCAGGACGCCGGCGGGTTCTGCGACATGGGCGCGATCCTGGCCCCGTTCATGACCCGGCCGATGTCGTCCGGGGTGTACGCCATCCCGAACATCGAGGTGCGCACCACGTCGGTCGTCACGAACACCACGCCGATCGTCGCCTACCGTGGCGCCGGGCGCCCCGAGGCCACCGCGGCGATCGAACGAGGCATGGACCTCTTCGCCGCCGAGATCGGTATGGACGCCGCCGAGGTCCGGCGGATCAACCTGATCCCGAGGTTCCTCGAGTCGTACACCACCACGATCGGCCAGACCTACGACGTCGGCGACTACGAAACCGCGCTCGACAAGGCGCTGGAGGCGGCCGGTTACACCGAGCTCCGCGCCGAGCAGGCCAAGCGTCGGGAGTCGGGTGACGACAAGCAACTCGGCATCGGCGTGAGCGTCTACGTCGAGATCACCGGCGGTGTCCCACCGGCGGGCGACAACGCCAAGATCGAAGTGCACGACGACGGCTCGGCCACCGTGTACACCGGTACCTCTCCGCACGGCCAGGGTCACGACACGGCCTGGTCGATGATCACGACGGAGCGGACCGGCATCCCGATGGACCGCATCACCCTGGTGTGGGGCGACACCGACCTCGTGCCGGAAGGCGGCGGCACGATGGGTTCGCGCTCGCTCCAGCACGGTGGATCGGCGGTGAACAAGGCCGCTCTCGAACTCGTCGAGAAGGCCCAGAAACTGGCCGCCGAACTGCTCGAAGCAGACGAGGCGGACATCGTGCTCGACAAGGATGCGGGCGCGTTCCACGTCGCCGGCACCCCGACCCTGTCGAAGACCTGGGCCGAACTCGCCGCGACGTCGAAGGCCGACGATCCGCTGACCATCGACACCGTCTACAGCGGCAGCGGCGCCTCCTTCCCGTTCGGTGCTCACGTGTCGGTCGTCGAGGTCGACACCCTCACCGGACAGGTCAAGCACCTCCGCCAGATCGCATGCGACGACGCCGGACGCGTCCTCAACCCGATGCTGCTCGAAGGCCAGATCCACGGCGGCATCGCCCAGGGGGCGGCGCAAGCGCTGCTCGAAGAGGTGCGCTACGACGACGACGGCAACCCGGTCACGTCCAACCTCGCCGACTACGGCATGATCTCGGCCGCCGAGCTGCCGAGCTTCGAGATCATCCACATGGAGACGCCGACGTTCCTCAACCCGCTCGGCGCCAAAGGCATCGGCGAGTCGGGAACGATCGGTTCCACACCAGCGGTGCAATCGGCGGTGGTCGACGCGGTCAGCCATCTCGGCGTCCGCCACATCGACATGCCCGCCACCGCCGAGAAGGTCTGGCGCGCCATCCAAGCCGTACGGTGAACCTGTTGCGCGGGGTCAGGCACGACGCAACAGGTCACCAGGGGTAGCATTCGACCTGTTGCGCGGTGCCTGACCCCGCGCGACAGGTTGGAGGGAGTCCCATGACCGACATTGCCGAACGTGAAGTGAACGCAGAGACCGAGCATCCGCGGGCGAAGTTCAAATCGTTCGAGGAGTCGACGGCCGAGGACTGGGCGATCATCACGCCACAGCTCAACATCACGCAGTCGTACGTCGCCGACCGGGTCATCCAGCTCATGCGCGACCTCGAGATCGACCACGGCGGCTTCCCCGTGAACCGCCTCGAGCACAGCCTGCAGACCGCCACCCGCGCCGAGCGCGACGGGCGCGACGACGAGTACGTCCTGTCCGCGCTCATCCACGACATCGGCGACACCCTCAGCCCGTTCAACCACCCCGACATCGCCGCCAGCATCCTCAAGCCGTTCGTCTCCGAAGCGAACCACTTCATGGTCAAGAACCACGGGGCGTTCCAGGGCTACTACTTCTGGCACTACATCGGTCTCGACCAGAACGCCCGCGAGCAGTTCCGCGATTCGCCCTACTTCGACCACACCGAAGAGTTCTGCGCGAAGTACGACCAGACGGCCTTCGACGCCGACTACGTCAGCAACCCGCTCGAGCACTACGAGCCGCTCATCCGCCAGATCCTCCGCGGTCGCTGAGCTCCAGCCCCGAGCCCGCGAACCCAGCCGCGGACTCAGCCCGCGGACCAGTCCCGATTCAGTCCCGATCGTCCGAACCACGTTGTCGCGCCCACGCCCGCGACACGATGATGACCCACGGGAATCCCGGGCACGTCGGGCGACGTGTACAGACAACACCGATCTTTTCGGAGATCGATGTATCACGAGGGGGGCGTCGGGGCTCCTGTATGACGAACACCAAGCAGGCGTGAAACACGCCGGGAACACACCACGAGGTTCGAAAGGCTCGGCCCCTCAAGGCGGAGTCGATCGAGTTGAGTGGTCACCATCGGGCGGGCGGGCTCGGGTGGCGACGGAGCGGACACGTCGCCGACCCGGAAACGGCATGCGCCACCTGCGTTCGGGCGGACGAACGCAGGTGGCGATGTCGCGTTCGGGCCGATGCGGTACCGTGACCCGACCCCCACCATGACTTGCTCTCCTGACCGCGATCGACGCACGCACGTCCTGCTCGACCTCGACGGCACCATCAGCGATTCATCGGTCGGCATCGGCCGGTCGCTCCAGCACGCGTTCCGCGAATGCGGGTACCCGCCACCGACGGACGACCAGGTGCGATCGGTCATCGGTCCACCGTTCGAGATCGGCCTGCCCACGATCGGCATCCCGCCCGATGACGTCCCTCGCGTCGTCGAGGCCTACCGAGTGCGCTACGAGGACGTCGGGCTGTTCGAGAACGAGGTGTATCCGGGGATCACCGAGATGTTCGGCGCGCTCGCCGATGACGGCTACGTCCTTGCACTCGCCACCGCCAAGCCCCAGCACACCGCCATCCGAATCATCGAAAAGTTCGGATTCACCGATGCGTTCGCGATCCAGGCCGGTGCCACGGTCGACATCGGTTCGGTGCGACGCACCAAGGGCGACGTGATCACCTACGCCCTCGCCGAACTCGGCATCTCGGCCGGACCGCACGTCGTGATGATCGGTGACCGGGATCACGACGTCGAAGGTGCGCTGCTGAACAGCATCGACTGCATCGGCGTCACCTGGGGATTCGGGTCCGCGGACGAGTTGACCGGGGCCGGCGCGGTCGCCCTGGTCGATCTGCCCGCAGAAGTTGTGCCGGCCGTCGCTGCCACGTACCGTCCTGGTCGGTCATGAGCACCGAAATCGTCCCTCCCACGCGGCCGAACGAGCAACGCCTCGCGCCGTCGACCGACGCCGCCGACCGGTTCATGCGCAAGCTGTTGCGCCTCCCCGAGGGCCGGACCGCCACCGCCGACGAAGCCCGCTCCGCGTTCCAGAAGTCGATTCTCATCAGCGCCGGCCGGTGCGTGCTGATGTACATCTTCTTCCCGTTCGTGCTCCCGCTCATCGGCGTCGCCAAGGGCGTCGGCCCGGTCATCGGATTGATCATCGGGATGCTGGCCATCGTGTCGATCACGTTCAGCGTCCGCCGTTTCTGGCGCGCCGACCACTCGAAGCGCTGGCACTACACGGTGTTCGGCACCCTGATCATCGGATTCCTCATCGTGCTCGCCGTGAAGGACTTCTCCACGATCGTGTCGTGAACCTGGGCGACCGGATCGCCTTGCGTGCCAGAGCGCGCCGTCGGATGAGGCATGATGAGTCCCGCACGCCAGTCCGGTTACGAGCCACACGAGGGGATGCTGTGGAAGTCACGATCACGATCAACGGAACAACGCAGTCGCACGACGTCGAGCCGCGCACGCTGCTCGTGCACTACATCCGTGAACACGCCGGCCTGACGGGCACCAACATCGGCTGCGACACGTCGTCGTGCGGTGCCTGCTCGATCCACCTGAACGGCGAGGCCGTCAAGAGTTGCACCGTGCTCGCCGTACAGGCCGACGGTCAGGAGGTCCGCACCATCGAAGGCATGGCGGCGGCCGACGGAACCCTGCACCCGATGCAGCAGGCGTTCATGGAGAACCACGGGCTGCAATGCGGCTACTGCACGCCGGGAATGGTCATGGCGGCGAGCAGCCTGCTCCTCGAGAACCCGCATCCGACCGAGGAGGACGTGCGCCTCGGTCTCGAGGGGAACCTGTGCCGTTGCACCGGCTACCACAACATCGTGAAGTCGGTCCTCGCCGCCGCGTCGGCGTGACGCCGATGCGCAACTCGTCCACCGCCGTTACTCCTGGAGGCACCCTGTGATCCCTGCAGCATTCGACTACGTCCGTGCCGAGTCGGCGGAGGAGGCGATCAGCCTCGTCGGCCAGCACGGCGACGACGCCAAGTTCATCGCCGGCGGCCACAGCCTGCTGCCGATGATGAAGCTTCGCCTCGCCCAACCGTCCGTGCTGATCGACATCGGTCGTCTCACCGACCTCTCGTACATCCGCGACGGCGGCGACCACATCGCCGTGGGCGCCCTCACCCGCCACATGGATGTCGAGACGTCCGCGCTGCTCAAGGAGCATGTGCCGCTGCTCGCGCATGCAGCCGGCCAGGTCGGCGACCCGCAGGTCCGTCACCGCGGCACGATCGGTGGCTCGATCGCCCACGCCGATCCCGCGTCCGATCTTCCGGCGACGACGCTCGCGCTCGGCGCCACCTACGTGGCCCAGGGCCCGAACGGGACCCGCGAGATCGCCGCCACCGACTTCTACAAGACGTTCTTCGAGTCGGCCCTCGCCCCGGACGAGATCCTCACCGAGATCCGCGTCCCGAAGCGCAACGGCGCTGGATGGAGCTTCCAGAAGTTCAACCGTCGCGCCCAGGACTGGGCGATCGTCGGCGTGGCCGCCTGGCGCGGCAACGGCGATGCCGGCGTGGCACTTGTCAACATGGGCGCCACGCCCGTGCTCGCCACGAGCGTGGCGTCGGCGCTGTCCAGCGGTTCGTCGATCGAGGAGGCCGCCGAGCTGGCCACCGCGGAGGCGTCACCGCAGGCCGACCTCAACGCCAGCGTCGAATACCGTGAGCACCTTGCCCGGGTCCTCACGAGGCGCGCCCTCCAGGCCGCAAGCGCCTGAGTTGGTGAATGCCGCGGGAACACGCGGCTTCTGAAGTAGACGACACGTGAACGCCGGGTAACGTCGCGCCCGATGTCGTCTCCGCCCATCGACGCCGACGCACCGACCGACACGCTTCCTGACGCTGGCACTCGTTCTCGTGAACTTCTCGCACCCGCGGGTACGCAAGAAGTTCACGAGAACGAGCAGCGCGACGTCGTCGGCCGCGGGCGGATGCTGTGGGGGATGGACGAGGCCACCTGGCGGCGGATCCGTTTCGTCCTGATCGCCGTCTACGGCGGCGCCTACGTCTGGTGGTTCGTCGAGCGCGGCATCATCATCGATCGCATCTCCGTGCTGCTGTCGGTGGTGCTGTTCCTGGTCGTCGCCACGATCGGCCGGCCGTGGCAGGACTGGTTGCGCCTCGCCCACGACGCGGGGTTGTTCGTGCTGATGTGGATCGCGTACGACGAGAGCCGCGGCATCGCCGACCGCGTCGGCATGCCGATCCAGGTCGAGTCGGTGCGCGACATGGACCGGTTCCTGTTCTTCGGCCACGACCCGACCGTGTGGTTGCAGTACCGCTTCTACGAAGGCGCCACCAGCGTCCGCTGGTATGACGTCGTCGGGTCGATCGTCTACTACTCGCACTTCATCGTTCCACCGGTCGTGATCGCCACGCTCTACGTCGTCAACCGGCACGAGTGGAGCCGCTACATGCGCCGGTTCGCCACCGTGCTGTTCGTCGCCTGCACCATGTTCGTCCTCCTGCCGACCGCACCACCGTGGATGGCGGCGGGCGGCAAGAACGGTGTGGGCCTGCAACTCGATGCTCTCGAGCCGCTCAGGCGTCCGACCGGCAACGGCTGGCGCCACATCGGTCTCGGTGCGTTCGTGAAGGCGTGGGACACCGGCCGTGACTGGGCGAACCAGGTGGCCGCGATGCCGTCGTTGCATTGCGCGTTCGCGTTGTTCGTCGTGGTGTTCTGCTTCAAGTGGGTGAAGAACTGGTGGCTCCGAGCGCTGATGCTGCTCTACCCGGCGATGATGGTCACGACGCTGATGTACTTCGGCGAGCACTACTTCGTCGACGGCCTCGTCGGATTCGCCGTCGTCGGTTTGTCGTTCCTGCTCTGGAACCGCATCGAGCGGCGCTGGGATCGGCGCCGCGCCGGCTCGGAGCAGGCAGCCACGGAACCGGCCGTCTCAGAATCAGTGGGCTCGGAACAGGCCGTCTCAGAGCAGGCCGGCGTACGTCCCTCCGTCGACGTGTAGCTGCACGCCGGTCGTGAAACGCGCCTGTTCGCTGCACAGGAACGCCACCACGGCGCCGAAGTCGGCGGCGTCACCGAGCCGCATGCCGTCGGGGGCAGCGCCGCCGTACAGCTGCTCCACGCGGGGCGTTCGATGGAGGCCGGGCTGCACCGTGTTCACGGTGACACCGTCGGTGGCCACCTCGAGGGCGAGCGTCTTGAGGAACGCCGTGACGCCGGCGCGGGCGGTGTTCGACAGGATGAGGTTGGCCATCGGCTGACGGACCGAGAGCGATGTGATCGCCACGACCCGGCCCCAGCCCTGCTCGCGCATCGAAGGCACGGCGGCCTTGCACATCGCCACGATGGCCAGCAGGTTCGCGTCGAGCACGACGGGATAGCGATCGATCGGCGTGGTCTCGAAGTTGCCGGACGGTGGACCGCCCCCGTTCGGCACGAGGATGTCGATACCGCCGAGCGCGTCGTTCGCCGCCGTGATGAAGTCGGTCGCGCCATCGGCCGTGCCGACGTCGGCGACGATCGGGATGCATCCGTGGCCGACGGTGCCCGCGGCGGCCGCCAGCCTCGCCTCGTCACGCCCACAGATCGCCACCTGCGCACCCTCGGCCGCCAACGCGACCGCCGACGCGAGCCCGAGGCCCGATGATGCGGCCGCCACCGCCGCCCGCTTCCCAGCAATCCCGAGATCCATCTCCCTACCGTAGACACTTGTCGCGCGGGGTCAGACCCACGCGACAGGTCACTCGGCCGGCACGAGCACGACGATGCTGCGGCCCTGCACCCGCACGGTCGGACCGGCGATCGCCGGCTCGGACGGCGCGGGCTGGTCGACGAAGCCGGTCGGCTCGGCCGTGTCGATCGAACGGCACCAGCGACCGGGCGCCAGGACCTCGAAATCGAGCGGCTCCCACCACATGTTGGCCATCACGTACAGACCCGGCAGGTGCCACGCCAGCGAGCGGGATGTGCCCGTCGTGTCGGGTGGACCGGACACCCCGAACCACTCGACCCGGTCGCCCCACCACGTCGGCTCGCAGGAAACGATCGGATGGGCGGCCCGGAACGCGACGAGACGACCGACGAAGGCCTCGTGCGCGAGGAAGTCGTCGCGCCGACACCAGTCGATCCACGACGTCGCGTTGTCCTGGTTGTACGGGTTGTTGTTGCCGTGCTGGGTGCGGGCGAACTCGTCGCCGGCCACGAGCATCGGCACCCCATGGGAGAGCAGGAGCAGGCACATGGCGTTGCGCAGCTGCCGTCGCCGGATGTCGAGCACCCGCTCCGGCACGCCGTGGTCACCCTCCCATCCGCCGTTCCACGACCGGTGATGATCGGTGCCGTCGGTGTTGTGCCACCCGTTCGCCTCGTTGTGCTTGCGCTCGTAGGCGACGAGGTCGTACATCGTGAACCCGTCGTGCGCGGTGAGGAAGTTCACGCTGCGCATCGGCTCGTCGAAGAGGTCCGGACTCCCCTCCAGCCGGCGCATCACTGCCGAGACGAGGCCCGGCTCGCCACGCAGGAAGCCGCGCATGTCGTCTCGGAAGCGATCGTTCCACTGCATCCAGCGCGGATCCGGGAAGGAGCGTCCCAACTGGTAGCGCGCGAGGTCCCACGGTTCGGCAACGACGCGCACGCCGCGGCCGATCGCCCAGTCGCCGATGTGCCGAACGAAGGCCGGATCGCGGGCGAGGACGCCGGCCAGATCGAAACGAAACCCGTCGACGCCGAGATCGGCCAGGCGATCGAGTGCCTCCATGATCAACGCCTGCGCCGCCGGCGACCTCGCATCGATGATGTTGCCCGTGCCGGCATCGTTGACGTACGACCGATCCTCGTGCAGCACGTAGTAGTCGCCGTCGGCGAGGCCGCGCAGGCTGTACAGCGGCCCGTGCTCGTCCTCTTCCGTCGTGTGGTTGAACACGACGTCCAGCCACACCTCGATGTCCCGATCGTGCGCCGCGGCCACGAGCGCGGCCAGTTCGCCCGCGGCGGCGACCTCGGACGACCCGTACGGGCCGTGGATCGCCCCGAACACCACCGGCATGTAGCCCCAGTAATTGACCTCGTCGGGATCGAAGGCGTGCACCGGGAGCAGTTCGAGCACGCTGACGCCCAGCGCCGCAAGCCGATCGAGTTCGTCGATGGCGGCCACGAACGTGCCCCGGTCGGGTCGCTCACGACCCATCGTGAGCCCCCGTACGTGTGCCTCGTACACGACGAGCGGGCGGGTCGTGGAGCGCGGGGGTTGCCGCGCCGGCCACGGCGTCGACACCGCCAACGCAAGAGCCGCCTCCGGCGGTCGGTGCCGGGGTCGCGCCAGGTCGCGATCGTGCTCGGCACCGAACCACACCGCCGTCGCATGCGGATCGATCAGCACACGGCTGCTGTCGAAGCGCCGTTCCGGGTCACCCGCCGCCCGGATCCCGTAGCGGGTGCCGTCGGGCAACGAACCCCGCCACTCCGCCCCGACCGGCGTGAGCGGCCGGTCGACGCCGTCGACGACCACCCACACCTGCTCCGCATCGGGCGCATGGATGCGGATCTCCGTCACCCGCTCATCATGGCCGCCGCACTCCGGTCGTGCATCGGTGCTTGGACCCGATTCTCGACCTGACACACTTTGCTGCATGGCCTACAACTCGACGGGCTTGGTCGTGCACGACGCCGACGCCCACATCATGGAGACGCCGAACTGGCTGCGTGATCACGCCGATCCACAGGTCCGCGACCGCATCGAACCGCTGCGGTACCCCGGCGGCAACGAACTCCGTCAGACCGACGACCTGCAGCGCACCGACGACCTCGATCGGGCCTTCGAGCGTCTCGTGGCGCGGCTCTCCTCCGACGAGCAGCGGGCCACCGAGGCCGACGAGATCATGCTCCGCAAGAACTTCGCCGCTACGGGCGCGTTCGTGGCCGACGACCGGCCCCGCGCCCTCGACCTTCTCGGCTTCGCCAGCCAGCTCGTGTTCAACACGTTCCACAACGGTCGGTTGCGCGACTGGGAGCACTCCGGCGACCTCGACCTGGCGATCGGCGCCGCCCGCGCCCACAACCGCGGCATGGTCGAGTTCTGTGCCGTCGACGACCGGCTGTTGTCGACGCTCTACGTGCCGCTCGCCGACCTCGACCGCGCGCCGGCGTTGGCGGCGGAGGCGATCGAGATGGGCGCGGCTGCGCTGCTGATCGCGTCCAGCTGCCCGCCCGGGCATTCGCCGAGCCATCGCGGCCTCGACGGCGTGTGGGCCGCAGCCTCCGAGGCGGGCGTCCCGATCGTGTTCCACGTCGGCGGCACCGGCGAACTGATCGACCCGAACTACTTCGTCAACGGCCTGCCGATCCCGCCCGACTTCCACGGCGGCGAGGAGAACTTCCGCTCGGTCGACTACATGGGCATCCCCGTGCCACCCGCGCAGACGCTCGCCACGATGATCTTCGACGGCGTGCTCGAACGCTTCCCGAACCTCAAGATCGGCGTCATCGAACAAGGTGCGATCTGGCTTCCGTCGTGGATGCGCCAGATGGAGTCGGCCTTCGACGCGTTCGTCCGCCACGAGGAGCGACTGCAACAGCTGTCGATGCGACCGAGCGACTACGTCCGCCGTCAGATCAGGGCCACGCCGTACCCGACCGAAGATGTCGGCTGGATCATCGAGCAGGCCGGCCCGGAGGTCTGCCTGTTCTCGTCCGACTACCCGCACGTAGAAGGTGGGCGGCGACCGATCGAGCGGTTCGAAGCATCGCTCGCCGACACCTCGACCGCGGTGCGCCACGCGTTCTACCACGACAACTTCGTCGACCTCATGGGAGCCGGCCTGCGCGTGTGACACGCGTGTGACACCCGGGCTGCGCATCGGACATGATGTCGGTCATGTCCGACTCGCCGAGTGCCGTGTCCACCCCCAGCCACACCACCCCCACGCGGATCGGTGTCGTCGGCTGCGGTCTGATGGGCGCCGGTATCGCCGAGGTCTGCACCCGCGCCGGGCTCGACGTGGTCGTCCGCGAGATCGATGCCGCGGCCGCCGAACGCGGGCGCAGCCGCGTGCTCACCTCGCTCGACCGTGGCGTGTCGTCGGGCAAGTTGTCGGATTCGGAACGTGACGCCGCGGTCGGACGTCTCACCTTCACCACCGACTTCGATGACCTCGCCGATCGCCAGCTCGTCGTCGAAGCGGTGATCGAGGACGAGCGCCTCAAGACCGAGGTGTTCGCCGCGCTCGACAAGGTGGTCGTCGACGAGCAGGCCGTCCTGGCGTCGAACACGTCGTCGATCCCGGTGATGAAGCTCGGCATGGCCACGAAGCGTCCCGAACAGGTCATCGGCATCCACTTCTTCAATCCGGTGCCGGTGCTGCGGCTCGTCGAGGTGGTCACGAGCCTGCTCACGTCGCCCGAGACGACCGCCCGGGCCGAGGCCTTCGCCACCGACGTGCTGAGCAAGAAGGTGATCCGCTCGCAGGACCGGGCCGGCTTCGTGGTGAACGCGCTGCTCATCCCGTACCTGCTGTCGGCGATCCGCATGATGGAGTCGGGCTTCGCCACGGCCGAGGACATCGACACCGGCATGGTCGAAGGGTGCAACCATCCGATGGGTCCGCTCCACCTGACCGACCTGATCGGCCTCGACACGACGCTCGCCGTGGCCCAGAGCCTCTACGAGGAGTTCAAGGAGCCGCTGTACGCGCCGCCGCCCCTGCTGTCGCGCATGGTCGAGGCGGGCCTGATGGGCCGCAAGTCCGGCCGCGGCTTCTACGACTACGCCCGCTCCTGACGGAGGAAAGGAGGGGTATCGTCGGCGCATGAGCCCTGCCGACGTCGCTGAATCGCTCGCCGCGGAGGGATACCTCCCCGACGAGGGGATCGCGACCGCGGTGTTCCTGTCGATGTCGCTGCGCCGGCCGCTGCTGCTCGAGGGCGAGGCCGGCGTCGGCAAGACCGAACTCGCCAAGGCGCTCGCCGGCATGACCGGCGGCGAGCTGATCCGGCTCCAGTGCTACGAAGGCATCGACGTCGCCCAGGCGGTCTACGACTGGGACTATGCCGCGCCAGCTGCTCCACCTCCGCGCCGCCGAGGTCACCGGCGAGGGTTCCAATCGCACGGCCGACGACCTCGAAGCCGAGTTGTACGGCGAGCGATTCCTGATCAAGCGGGCACTGCTGCGGGCGATCGAACCGGTCAGCGGACCACCACCGATCCTGCTGATCGACGAGATCGACCGCGCCGACGACGAGTTCGAGGCCTACCTGCTCGAGGTGTTGTCCGACTACCAGATCACCGTGCCCGAGATCGGCGTGTTCGAGGCCGGCCGGCCGCCGCTCGTCGTGCTCACGTCGAACCGCACCCGCGACGTGCACGACGCGTTGAAGCGCCGCTGCCTCTACCACTGGGTCGAGCATCCCGACTTCGAACGCGAGGTCGCCATCGTGAAGCTCCGTGTCCCCGCCGTGACCGACATCCTCGCCCGGCAAGTTGCCGGCGCGGTCGAGGCGATGCGCGAACTCAACCTCTACAAGCCGCCCGGCGTCGCCGAGACGATCGACTGGGCGATGGCGCTCGGCCGGCTCGGCGCGACCGAGCTCGACGAGACCGTCGTCGCCAACACGCTGGGTGCGGTCATCAAGTACCGCGAGGACGGCAAGCGGATCGAGCAGCACGGCATCGCCGACCTGGTCAAGCAGGGGATCAAGCAGGCGTTCGAGAAGGGCCTCGCCCACGGGTCAGCGTGATCCCGGCGGCGACGGTGCGGAGCGACCCGGCCGACATCGCCGTCGCGTTCAGCCAGGTCCTGCGCGGGCTCGGCCTGCGGGTACCGGCGAGCTCCACCCACACCTACGCCGATGCACTCGGCGCGGTCGGCCTCGAAGAACGTGACGGCGTGTACTGGGCGGGACGGGCGACGCTGATCCGTCGCCCCGAGGACATCGAACCGTACGACCGCGCCTTCGAGGTGTTCTTCGAGGGCCGCTCGGGTGGATCCGATGCGGCCGAACCGGAACCGATCCATCTCACGCTCGCCGTCGACACCGACGACGACGACGACGACCGACGACGACGACTCGTCGAGCCGGGCGAGCGACGACGAGACGATCGAGCTGCGCTTCTCCGCCTCCGAGGTGCTGCGGCACAAGGACTTCGCCGCCTATGACGACGACGAACTGGCCCAGGCGCAGACGCTGATGTCCGAGTTGCGGCTCGTCGGCTCCCCACGCGCGTCGTTGCGGCTGGAAGCGAGCCGCCGGGCGACGCGTCATCCCGACATCCGCCAGACCGTGCGGGCGTCGCTGCGCGCCGGCGGCGAACCGGCGCGCCGGCACTACCGGCACCATCGACCCGGCTGCGTCGGCTGGTCCTCGTCCTCGACGTGAGCGGCTCGATGGAGCCGTACGCGCGGGCGCTGCTCCGGTTCGTCCACGCGGCCGTCGCCGGGCGCCAGAAAGTCGAGGCGTTCGCCCTCGGCACTCGCCTCGACCCGCGTCACCCGGGAACTCACCAGCCGCGATCCCGACGTCGCGCTGCAGGCTGCCGGCACCGCGGGTCGAGCGACTGGAGCGGGGGCACGCGGCTCGGTGCCGGTCTGCGGACGTTCAACGACGAGTGGGGCGTGCGCGGCATGGCCCGCAACTCGATCGTGGTGATCATGTCCGACGGCTGGGACCGCGGCGACCCCGACCTGCTCGCCGAGCAGATGCAGCGCCTGCAACGGGTCACCCACCGGCTGATCTGGGTCAACCCGCTGAAGGTCACGCCCGGCTATGCGCCGCTGGCGCGGGGAATGGCCGCCGCCCTCCCCTACGTTGACCGTTTCGTCGAGGGCCATTCGCTCGACGCGTTGGACAACTCGCTCGGGTGATCGCCGAGCCGTGAACGACAGGAGGCAAGCACATGCGTGAACTGCTCGACGACATCGCCCGCTGGCAGCAGGACGGCCATCGTGTGGCGATCGCCCGCGTGGTCGACGTCGAGGGCTCCGGCCCGCGGCTGCCCGGGCGCCGCCATGGCGGTCACCGAGTCCGGCGAGGTCGCCGGCAGCGTGAGCGGCGGATGCGTCGAGGGCGCCGTCGTCGGCGAGGCGCTGGCCATCCTGGCCGGCGAACGCGAGCCGGGCGTCGTCACGTTCGGCTACTCCGACGACGAGGCGTTCGCCGTGGGGCTCACGTGCGGCGGCACGATCCACCTGTTCATCGAAGCGCTCGACTGGTGACCGGCTTGTTCGAACGCTTCGCCGACGCGCTGCGCGCCGGAGCAGCCGGTGGCGCTGGCCACCGTGATCGACGGCCCGAACGTCGGCGCCAAGTTTCTCGTCGGCCCGGCGGCGAGCCCGAGCGGCACGCTCGGCCACCCCGAACTCGATCGGGTCGTGACGCCGCGACGCCCTCGCCGAGCTCGAAGCGGCGGCGTCGGGCATCCGGCACTACGGCCCGGAGGGGCAGACCACGCCGGAGGACCTCGTCGATCAGCCGACCGTGCGCGTGTTCATCGAGTCGCATGCGCCGCCCCCGCAGATGTGGATCTTCGGGGCCGTCGACTTCACCGCCGCGCTCGCCCAGGTCGCCAAGGTGCTCGGCTACCGGGTCACGGTGTGCGACGCGCGCGAGGTGTTCGCCACCCGCCGCCGCTTCCCGATGGCCGACGAGGTGCTCGTCACGTGGCCGACACCGGTGTTCGACGAACGCGGCGACACGCTCGGACCCCGCGACGCGGTGTGCATCCTGACCCACGACCCCAAGTTCGACGTTCCCGCGATGCTCGGCGCGCTGGCCACGCGGGTCGGCTACATCGGCGTGATGGGCAGCCGCACGCACGCACGAGCAAGCGGATGGCAGCGCCTCGCCGAGGCGGGCGTCACCGACGCCGGACGAGCTCGACCGGCTCATTCGCCGATCGGGCTCGACATCGGCGCCCGCACGCCCGAGGAGACCGCGGTGTCGATCTGCGCGGAGATCATCGCCCGGCGCACCGGACGGGCGTGCCGTCGCTGCGCGACGGCGACGGCGCGATCCACTCCTGAATGCTCGGCCTGCGACGGTCGATCGGAGCCGTCGGTCGGGCAGCGGGCGTCAGGCGGCGGGGTCGCCGAAGCGCACCGAGCCGGTCGCGGCGACCGGAGATCGTGTCGATCTCGACGGTGCGACCGGTCTGCACGGAGTGGATGATCGCGTCGCCCACGCCGAGATACATCATCACGTGACCGGGGTAGTACACGAGGTCGCCGGCCTTGGCGGTCGCACGGTCGACGGGCGCCGCCTCGTTGATCTGCGCTCCGCTCTGGCGGGGGAGCCCGACGCCGGCGCGGCCCCAGGCGTAGGTCGTCAGACCGGAGCAGTCGAAGCCGACGCCCTCCTGGCTGGTGTTGGTGCGGTACGGCACGCCGACCTGGCTCATCGCCGCGAGCACGGCTCGCTGGTGATCGAGCGGTGTCGAGCTCCAGGCCTGCACCATGTCGAGCCGTCGTAGCCGAGCTGGACCGCTGCGAGCGCGGCGGTCTGGCGTACGGTCGACCTCGGTACTCGAGGAACTGGACGGGATCGCCGGTCATCGCGAACTGGTCGAGCGCGGCGATGGCCTCGTTGGCCGAGGCGACGACGTGCGGACGCCAGACGCGTTCGTGGCAGCGCCGCCGGCGGCGTCCGCCGGACGCGGCCGGTCGGCGGCCAGTGTCCGCGATCGACGGAGAGGACCGCCGCCAGCCGACGCGACCGAGCGCACGAGGGACCGTGCGTCGTTTGTAAGATGTGCGAGTGATGGTGCATCATGGTGAAGGTGTGGTCGAGTACGAATGTCTGTCTGGTTCCGTTCGGTCGACACCGATGGCACGACGAACCCCGCCGTCATGACAGTTCGGTAACTTATCGTCACGAGATGCAATACTCAAGCGCGAACGGTCAGCCTTTCGTCACCATCTCGACATCCGTCGTCGCCTCGTCGCGCCGGCAAACCGCTCGCGCCGTGTCGCGCCGGCACCTGGACCCGTGGACGCGGCCAGACTGACTGCCGTGCCGATCGCCCGAACCCTCGAGACCGTTGTGGCAGTCCTGCTCGCGGCTGGCGCCGGAGCCCGCTTCGACGGCCCGGACGGCCCACAAGCTCGCCGCCGTGCCTCGGCGCGACGGCGACGGAACCTGCCGATCGGTCTTCGAGCGCGCCGCTCGACCACGCCGCTCGACGCCGCGCATCGGCCCGGTCATCGTCGTCACCGGCGCGGTCGCCGACCCCGAGCGATCGGCTCGCAGCGTCGCGGCGTGCCGGTCGTCGTCAACACCGCGGTGGGCCGACGGCCAGATGACCTCGCTGCGGCCGGGCTCGAGCCGCGGCCGGCGCTCGGCGCCGACCGCGGTCGTCGTCGGTCTCGCCGACCAGCCGTTCGTCAGCCCGAGGCCTGGCGCGCCGTCGCCGACGGCCCGGGCCCGATCGCCGTCGCGACCTACGACGGCCGGCGCGGCAACCCGGTCCGCCTCGACCGCGGTGTGGCACCTGCTGCCCGACGACCGGCGACGAAGGCGCCCGCGCACTGATGCGCATTCGTCCCGAACTCGTCCGTGAAGTACCGTGCACTGGTTCCCCCGCCGACATCGACACCACAGAGGATCTCAGCCGATGGCAGAGCAACTAGTCAACGAGTTCACGGTCAATCGCCCGATCGAGGAGGCCTGGCCGCTGATCACCGACGTCGAGCGCATCGCTCCGTGCCTTCCCGGCGCCGAACTCCAGGAGATCGAGGGCGACATCTACCGCGGCGTCGTCAAGGTGAAGCTCGGGGCGATCAGCAGCCAGTTCAAGGGCGAGGCCAGCTTCATCGAGCGCGACGACGCGAACTATCGCGCGGTCATCAAGGGCGAGGGACGCGACACCGGCGGACGCGGCAACGCGTCGGCCGAGATCACCGCCCAGGCCGAGAGCCTGTCCCCGACGAGCACCAGGGTGGTCGTCACCACCGATCTGCACATCACCGGCAAGGTCGCCCAGTTCGGCCGCGGCATCATGGCCGACGTCAGCTCGAAGCTGATGGCCCAGTTCGCCGACAACCTCAACACGATGCTCGACGAGCAGGGCATCGCCGCTGCCGCGTCGCCGGACACCGCCGAGCCGACGCGGCGACGGCCGACGCCGACCGCTCACCGCGACCGGCAGCGACGACGCCGCCGACGACCGCCGAGCCACGGCTGCGGGACGGCGAGCCGAGCCGGCCGAGCGCCCCGACGCCAGGTGCGCAAGATCGACGGTCCGGCGACCGAACCCATCGACCTGATGGAGCTCGGCGGCGGATCGGTGTTGAAGCGAGTGGTCCCGGCGGTCGTCGGCGTCATCATCGTGCGTGTTGCTCCTGCGCGTCGCCGCCGAGGCTGATGGACGACCGCGACGCGCGTCGACACGAGCTGCTCGGTCGCACGCCGCAGGGCGCATTCGACGTCGTGGTCCGTGACGCCCTCGGCGATCCCGTCGTGCTCCGCAACGCTCCGTTCCTCGACGACGGCACACCGATGCCGACGCGCTTCTATCTCGTCGGCCGGAGCTCGTGCGCGACGTCAGCCGGCTCGAGGCCGCCGGCGGCGTCCGCGCGCCGAAGCGCGATCGATCGCCGACGAGATCGCCGCGACGCACGACGCTACGCCGCAGAGCGCGATGCCGACATCCCCGACGATCACGCGGTCCACGCCCATCGGGCGGCGTCGGCGGCACCCGCGTCGGCGTCAAGTGCCTGCACGCCCACGTCGCCTGCCACCTCGCGGGCGGCGACGATCCGGTCGGGCGCTGGGCCCTCGACCAGCTCGCCTCGACGAGCAGGCGTCGTTCCGACCGAGCGAGGCACGATCGTGAGCCTGCTGCCCGGCACGCCTGACCCTGCACATCGACGACGCCAGCGTCGCGAGTCGACGATGACCGGCGGCGGCACGTACGACCATGCCGATCGGCCCGCGCTCGCTCATCGCCGTCCGTTCGAGCGACGCGACCCGCCGTCGGCGGTCGAACTCACCAACGCGCTCGGCACCGTCGCACGACCACCTCGACGACCTGCTGATCGAGTCGCCGATCAGTCGTCGCCGCGCCGTCGGTCATCGCCGTCGGCGCATCACGCGATGCGCTGGCCCGCGTCGAGATCGGCGCCGACACCGTGCCGGACGACTACGCGACTGCGGCGCACCGACGCCGACGAGGTGTTCCGCACGCTGGTCAGCGAGACCGCCCGAGGACCGCGGTTCAACCCCGGGCTCGACGACGCCCACGTCGCGTCGATCGTCGGAACCTGTTGCGTGGTGCTCGGCATCATGCGTCGGCTCGACCTCGGCGAGGCACGCTTCGTCGACCGACATCGCGCCCGCCGGACCGAGAGAGTGAACTGAACTGGCGTTGCGACACCCATCCCGCCGGCGACCACGCCGCTGCGCCTCTACGGACGCCGCGTCATGCTCCGACCGCTCGCCGCCAGCGACTTCCGCGCATGGAGCGAGGTGCGCCACCGCAACGCCGACTGGCTCACCGTGTGGGAGCCGAGTCGACCGGCGCTCCAGGCCGACCCGGTCACCGACCGCGGCGCCTTCACCGCCCGTTGCCTGCAGCGTGACCGCGACCGGCGAGCGGGCTCCGCGTACCAGTTCGGGCTGTTCGTCGACCAGCATGTCGCCGGCGAGGTCAACCTCAACAACGTCATCCGCGGCGCCATGCAGTCCGGCACGATCGGGTACTGGATCGACCAAGCGCCAGGCCGGCAACGCCTATGTCGCCGAAGCCGTCGTGGTGCTCCTGCAGTTCGCGTTCGAACAGCTGCGCTGCATCGACTCGAGATCTGCATCGTGCCGCGCAACGATCGCAGCCGGCGGATCATGGAGAAGCTCGCCATCCGCGACGAAGGGCATCGCCCAGCGCTATCTCGAGATCAACGGCATGTGGGAGGACCACGTCCGCTTCGGCATCACCGTCGAGGAGTGGCACGACCGCCGCGACGAACTCCTCGCGACCTGGGTCGAGCCGTCCGCTAGACTGCGTCTGAGCCGACGAGCGCCACCTGCAGGTCGAGCGCCGGCCGGAGCTGCGCGTCAGCCGCGGTGTCAGTAGCCGGCCAGGCCGGATGCGTCACTCGCCGTGCGGCATCTGCTCCGCTCGATCACGGCGCAGCTGGGTCCGCCGCTTCCACATCTTCGTCTTCCAGTGGCGCTTGGTGCGACTGCGCTTGGCAATCTTGCTCTTGGCGACCTCCGAATCGTGATGGTGGATGGGCTTCCACGCCGCTCCGGGCTCGTGGACGTCCTCCGGGTCGAGACCCGAACTGACCTCCTTGGCGACACTTTGCAGCTCGACATGGATGCGGTGCCGCTCGCTGTGGGCGTGGGCACGCACTTCCTGCTTCGGCGGCAACGGCACCTCTGGGGTGCGGTGACGCTGGCTCATGGGCTACCTCCTGCTTGTGGCCGAACATGCGTACGGTGGTTTCGGTGGCTTCGCGTGCTTCACGGTAGTTCGACCGTAGCCGCGGACGCTCGTCAGCAGGCACTTGTGTAACGATTCGTGCGCGATCGTCCGACCGGCGGCGCCGATCCGTGCTCACCGTGTCGACGTCGATCGATCGCTGCTCGACGATGCGCGCTTGATCGCCGCCAGCCGCTCGGCGAACCACGGTTGCTGCGTGCTCCACAGCTGCGGCTCGAGTTCGCGGTGCGACGGCATCGGGATGGTTGTCGATGTCGGCCATGTCGCTGGATCGTCTGCTTGGTGACGATCGCGAGTTCGCGTGGCGCCGACGCCGCCTGCGCGGCGAACTCGTGGGCGACCTCGAGCAGCGATTCGCGTCGGCACCGACCGGTAGGCGAGGCCGATCGCGTTCGGCCTCCGCGCCGTCGAGCACCTGGCCGAACACGACGGCCGCCATCGCCGCCTGCGGCCCGGCGATGCGGCGCAGCATCCACGTGTGACCGCCGCCGGGATGGATGCCGATCTGCAGGAACCGCGTGTCGAGCTTGGCCCGGTCGGCGACGATGCGCACGTCGCAGCCGAGCGCGAGGTTCATGCCGGCGCCGACCGCGGCGCCGTTGACGGCGGCGAGCGTCGGCAGCGGGCTGCGGGCGATGCGCAGGAATCCCTCGTAGATCGTGCCCAGGCTGTCGCCGGTCGCCTCGGCGAGGTTGCCGAGGTTGGCGCCGGCACAGAACGCCGGCGGCGTGCCGGTCACGACGACCGCGCCGACCGCCTCGTCGGCCTCGATCGCGTCCATCGCGGCGATGATCTCGGCGACCATCGGCGCGGTGAGCGTGTTGCGCTCGTCGGGGTTGTTGAGCGTGAGCGTGGCCGACGCCGTCGCCGATGTCGGTCAACACGAGCGGTAGCGGGTCTGATCGCATGGGCGCAGTCGTGGCACGAGCTGCTGCGACCGCCGCGAGCCGGGTTAGCCTTCCTCGCACATGCTCGACCACGTCTTCACCGATGCCATCAGTGCCCTGCGCGACGCGTTCGAGGCGGCGTTCCTCGAACGGCAGGCCTTCGAGGAGCACTTCCAGTCCGACGTGCTGCTCGGCGACCTGACGTGGGAGACCAGCTACGGCCTGCCCGGCGAGGGTGAGCCGCCGCGGGTCGTCGCGCACATCACCTTCGACTGGCCGTCGTGGAGCCAGGCCGCGTACCGCCAGTGGTACGTCGAGGAGGATGCTCGAGCAGCGGCCGGCGATCGAGATGGAGATCGTGTTCCGGATCCAGCGCCTCGCCGAGCCGATCGACCCGGCGCTGTTCTACGCGGCGTGCCGGAGCACAGCCCGCTCGTCGGCGACGACCGGCTGGAGCGGGCCGGGCTGACCGCGGAGATCGCGCATCCCGACCCGGCGATCGATCCGGTCGACGCCGAGACCGAGTACGCGGTCGAGATCACCTACGAGGGCCTGTACGAGCTCGCCGAGGAGACCGTCGCCGACGGTACCAGCACGTTGCTCGACGAGCACTTCGGCGCGCTCGGTGGCTGGATCGCGTCGACGCTCGTCAAGCTCGGCGACCTCCAGCTCGCCTTCCTCCCCGCCGAAGACCTCGACTGAGCCCACGTTCGAGCTGACCTCGTCGCGTGCGGTCTGACGCCCACGTGACGGTGCGCTGCCGAGTGTCGGTTGCCCGGTGCGGTGCGCGAGCAGATCGGGGATGGCCGATGACCGCGTGCTGCTCGACGTGTCCGAGCGGATCGCGACGATCACGCTCAACCGACCGGAGGCCCGCAACGCGCTGTCGAGCGAGGTGCTGCGCCTGCTGCCCGAGCGGATGCGCGCAGGCCGAGGCCGACGCCGACGTCGACGTCATCATCCTCACCGGCACCGACCCGGCGTTCTGCGCCGGGCTCGACCTGAAGGAGCTCGGTTCGACGGCCGGCAACCTCGGCGGCGGCAGCGGCGCCGACGGCAGCCGCAACAGCGACGGCGTCCGCGGTCCGTTCCCGAAGCTCACCAAGCCGCTCATCGGCGCGGTCAACGGCGTCGCCATCACCGGCGGGTTCGAGCTCGCGCTCAACTGCGACTTCCTCGTCGCCAGCGAGCACGCCAAGTTCGGCGACACCCACTCCCGGGTCGGCGTGATGCCCGGCTGGGGTCTCACCGTGCTGCTGCCCCAGGCGATCGGCGTGCGCCGGGCCCGCGAGATGAGCTTCACCGGCAACTTCATGCTCGCCGACGAGGCGCTGGCGTTCGGCCTCGTCAACCACGTCGTGCCGCACGCCGAGCTGATCCCCTTCACCCGCCGGCTCGCGGCTCGACATCATCGGCAACGACCAGCCGGGCGTCCGCCAGATCCGCGCGACCTACGCCGAGATCACCGACCGACGACGACCGCTGGGAGATCGAGGCTCGCGACAGCCGGGCCTGGCGCCGCACCAATGTTCAGCCCCGACCAGGTCGCCGCCCGCCGCAAGCGCGATCCAAGCCCGCGGCCAACAGCAGTAACGGTCCGCGCCGGTCCCGATCCGACGCGTGAACAGTTGCGCGCGAGGGCGCCGCAAACTGTGCAAACGTCAGGTGGGCGACGCCGGATCGACGCGTCAGATGGCGGCGCCGTGGGCGCGGAGGTCGTCGCGGATGGCCTGGGCGATGTCGAGGGCGAGGATCTCGGCGCCGTTGGTGTTGAGGTGGAAGCCGTCGTCGGCGCGGACGTCCTTGCCCGACGCCGTCGCGGGGATCGATGACGAACTCGGCCCAGTTGCCGTCGCGGCCGGAGAACCGCTTCCACGTGTCGATGAAGATCGACGCCGGGGCGCTCGGCCGCCTCCGCCCGACCGCCTGGTCCTGGATCGCCATGCGGGCGGTGACGTCGGGGTTGTCGTCGTTCGGGATGCCGACCCAGATGACGGTGCGCCGTCGGCGAGCATGAGTCCATCGCCTCGCCGACACGCGCCGGTACTCGGCGGTCCACTCCGCCTCGTCGGACACCGGGATCGGACACGATGAACGTCGCCGCCCGCGACGGCGAGCCCTGCGCGTCGTTGCCACCGAACGTGGCGACCACGATGTCGGGGTCGACCTCGGGCAGCCTTCGCGTCGATCTCGGCCGGCCAGTCGAAGAAGTCGGGCCGGGCCAGGCCGGACGACACCTTGTAGTCGAGTTCGGTGTCGACGATCTGCGTGCCGTCGAGCAGCTTCTCGAGGTACGGGCCGAACGTGCCGGCGTCGCTGTCGCCGACGATGTACACCGCGGCCGGGTTGGTCGGCCGTCGGCGGGCCGGTGTCGCTCGGGCTCGGTGTCGGCCGGACGGTCGCGGTGCCACCGTGTCGACGGGTGCGGCCGTCGCGGTCGCGGCGTGTCGCGGAACCGGTCACGGTCGGATCGCGCCGGCGTCGGTGCGTCCCCGGTCCTTCGGCATCGGCGACCGGTCGTCGCCGGACGTCAGGCTGCCGACCGCGCGGACCAGCGCCGAACACGATCAGCACGACGATGCCGAGCGCCACCAGCGCGCCGCGCCATGATACGTCGGCGGCTGGCGCGACGGCGGGCGCGAGGGCGTGACCTCGACGTCGGACGGACATGACGCACCTCAACGATACGGACCAGCGGCCGCACCAGACCGGCATCGCGCAGATTTCGAGCAGATGAACCAGCGCGGCTTGCCGGGCGGCGGTGATACCCGTTCGCCGTCTACCGCTTGGTAGCTTTGCGGACCACCGTGAACATCTGACGATTCAACGTCAGAACATCTCTGAAGGGGAGACCATGATCAAGAGCAAGAAGACTGCTTGCGCTCGGCGTCGATCGCCGCACTCGGCCTCGCCGCCGCAGCCTGCGGCAGCGACGACGACGCACCGACGCACCGACCGACCGACGGCAGGTCCGAGGCACCCGACCGGTACCGAGGCCCCGGCGGACCGAGGCCCCGGCCGGCACCGAGCACCGAGCCGACAGCGCGGCGCCGCCGACAGCGCCGCCGCCCGCCGACGGCAGCGACGCCCCCGCCGGTGAGTGCGATGCCACCATCGGCATCGTGTACGACATCACCGGTCGCGGCGACAAGTCGTTCAACGACGCCGCCGGCGCCGCCCTCGACCAGGCCGTCGACCGACCTCGGCGTCACCGCATCCGAGAGTCGACCCCGACCGGCGACGGCGACCGCGCCGAGCGCGTCCAGGGTCTCGTCGACGAAGGCAACGACCTCGTCAGTCGGCGTCGGCTTCCTGTTCGGCGACTCGATCACCGCGGCGGCCGCCGCCGACCCCGACACCAACTTCGCCATCGTCGACTCCGTCGTCGACGCGCCCAACGTCGCGTCGCTCGTCTTCGCCGAGGAGCAGGGTTCGTTCCTCGTCGGTGCCGCCGCGGCACTGAAGAGCCAGACCGGCACCATCGGATTCATCGGTGGCGTCGAGAACGAACTCATCCAGAAGTTCGAGGCCGGCTACGCCGCTGGCGCCGCGGCCGTGAACCCTGACATCGAGGTCCTGTGCAACTACATCACCCAGCCGCCGGACTTCACCGGTTTCAACGACCCGGCCAAGGGCAAGGAATCGCCGCCGCCCAGTACGAAGCCGGCGCTGACGTCATCTACTCCGCCGCCGGCGGATCGGGCCTCGGCGCATTCGAGGCGGCAGCCGAAGCCGGCGAGCCCGGCGAGGTGTGGGGCATCGGCGTCGACTCCGACCAGTACAACCTGGTGACGCGCCGAGCTGCAGCCGTACATCCTCACCTCGATGCTGAAGAAGGTCGACGTGGCCGTGTACGACACCATCGAGGCGTTCTGCAACGGCGAGTTCGACGGCCGGCGTGCAGGCGTTCGACCTCGCGGTCGACGGCGTCGGCTACTCCACGACCGGCGGCTTCATCGACGACATCACCGACCAGCTCGACGCGTTCAAGGAGCAGATCGTCAGCGGTGAGATCGAGGTGCCGACGGCTCCCTGATCCCGTCACGCCGATCCGTCGATTGCGCATCGGTCCGATCGACCGTTGAAGCTGCCCGTCCGGTCCGCCGGGCGGGCAGCTCGCCGCGTCTCGGCCGGAATCGACTAGACATCCCATCGATGAACTCCGCGCAGCCGGGCTCGACCGGCAGTTGCGACAGCGCCGGCGATCGAGCTGAACGACATCGTCAAGCGCTTCCCCGGTGTCGTCGCCAACGACGGGGTCAACCTGACGGTGCGCGCCGGCACCGTCCACGCGATCGTCGGCGAGAACGGTGCCGGCAAGTCGACGTTGATGAAGACGCTCTACGGCGCGCATCGGCCCGACGAGGGCACGATCACCGTCAACGGCGAGCGGTCGAGCTTCTCGCTCCCCCCGTGACGCGATCGCCGCCGGCATCGGCATGGTGTTCCAGCACTTCATGCTCGCCGACAACCTCACGGTCTGGGAGAACATCGTGCTCGGCGACGAACCCGGCACCAGTCCAGCCTGAAGCCGGCCGGCCCGAGGCCCGGCTCCGCGAACTCGGTGCCGCATACGGCCTGAGCGTCGACCCCGAGGCGCTCGTGTCCGATCTCGGCGTCGGCGACAAGCAGCGCGTCGAGATCCTGAAGGTCCTCTACCGGGGCGCGAAGATCCTGATCCTCGACGAACCGACGGCGGTGCTCGTGCCCCAGGAGGTCGACGAGCTCTTCCATTCGCTGCGCGAGCTCACCACCCAGGGCGCCACGGTGATCTTCATCTCGCACAAGCTCGACGAGGTGCTCAAGCACGCCGATGCGATCACCGTGATCCGCCAGGGCAAGACGGTCGGCGAGATCGACGACCCCAGCACGGTGACCCCCCGCGATCTCGCCGAGATGATGGTGGGCTCCGAGCTGCCCTCCCCGGAGACCCGCGGCGGCAAGGTCACCGACATCGCCGAACTCGTACTCGACGACGTCACGGTGATGGACCCCGAGCGGTGCGACGCTCCTCGTCGATCATGTCGTCTTCACCGTGCACCAAGGCGAGGTCGTCGGCATCGCCGGCGTCGAGGGCAACGGCCAGAGCGAACTGGTCCACGCGATCCTCGGACTCGCCCGTCCACCGGGAGCATCTCGGTCGGCGGCGGGGACATCACCGACTTGTCGACCCAGCAGCGACGCGCACGCGGGATCGGCTACATCGCCGAGGACCGGCAGAAGGAGGGGCTCGTCCTGCCGTTCACGCTCTGGGAGAACGCCGCCCTCGGCCACCAGCAACGACGCCCGTTCGGCGCGGCCCCTGGATCGACACCGCCGGCGCGCGCAAGCCGCGACCGCAGCAGATCATCGACACGTTCGACGTCCGCACCCCCGGCGTCGAAGTCGCCGACGTTCACCATGTCGGGCGGCAACCAGCAGAAGCTCGTCGTCGGCCGGGAGATGACGATGGAGCCGTCGGTGCTGATCGCGTCGCACCCGACCCGCGGCGTCGACGTCGGCGCCCAGGCGCTGATCTGGGACGTCATCCGCAGCGCCCGCGAACAACGGCATGGCGACGCTGCTCGTCTCGGCCGACCTCGAGGAACTGATCGGATTGTCCGACCGACTGCTCGTCATGCTCCGCGGGCGGGTGGTCGCCGACCTCGACCCGGCAACGGTCACACCCGCTGATCTCGGTTCCTACATGACCGGCGTCACGAACGGAGGCCTCCTGATGTTCGAACGGATCTGGCGGGCCTCGCTCGCCCCGCTGGCCGCCGCCGGTGCGGCGATCATCATCTCCTCGATCGCGCTCTTGATCTCCGGCAACGACCCGATCGACGCCTTCAAGGAGATGTGGCAGACGATCGACTCGACGGAATCGGTCGTGCTGATCATCAACCGGGCGGTGCCGTACTACATCGCCGGCGTCGCCGTGGCGATCGGGTTCAAGATGAACCTGTTCAACATCGGCTCGAACGGGCAGTACATCCTCGCCGCGCTGATCTCCGGTTGGGCCGGCGCGCAGGTGTCGTTGCCGGCCCCGATCCACGTCGCGTTCGTGTTCCTCGTCGCCATCACCGTCGGCGGAACGTGGGCGCTCATCGCCGCCATCCTCAACGTGACCCGCAACGTCAACGTCGTGATCTCGACGATCATGCTGAACTACATCGCGATCGGCCTCGTGGCGTTCCTGCTCTCGGAGTTCCTCGCCGACGACGAGTCAGCGGGGCTGGTCGCACAGACCAAGCCGATGCCGTCGTCGGCGCAGATTCCGCCGCTGAACAAGCTGATCGAGCTCGTCGGGTTCAACTTCGCCGCCGGCGTCGTGCTGTACGGGTTCCTGCCGTTCGCCATCCTGCTCGGTGTCGCCTACCACGTCCTGCTCAACCGCAGCCGCTTCGGCTACGACCTGAAGGTGTCCGGTCTCAACCCCGACGCCGCCCGGTCGGCCGGCGTCAACCCCAAGAAGATGGTGCTGATCACGCTGTTCATGTCGGGAGCGGTGGCCGGAATGATCGGCCTGCCGTTCCTGCTCGCCGATCCGAACTTCCAGAAGTACGGCGACGCGTTCCCGGTCACCATCGGGTTCACCGGGCTCGGTCTCGCACTCCTCGGACGCAACAGCCCGATCGGCATCGCCGCCGCCGCCATCGTGTGGGCGACGATCGAACGGGCGACACAACGACTGGGACCGATCGGCATCCCCCAGGAGATCGGACGCATCCTCCAAGGGTCGTTCCTGCTCGTCGCCGTGATCGCCTACGAGGTGATCCGGCGTCGCAACGACGCCGCCGTCGCCCGGGCCGCCGCCGCGGCCACCGCACGAATACATCCCGACGAGCCACCACCGCCGGCCCCGTTTCGATGGCGGGAGCGCCGGCATGACCACCACCATCGACTCCACCACCGCCGCCGTGGGCGAACCCGACGCCAAACGGTCGTGGCGCACCACCCGTTGGTTGCCGGTCGCGCTGGCCGCTCGGTGCGTTGGCCATCCTGTCGCTCGACCCGCATCCTCGCCGACAACGACGACCTCACCTCGAGTGGCACGTTCGGCGTGGCGCTCCGCGTCGCCGCACCGATCGGCCTCGCCGGGCTCTCCGGCCTCGTCGCCGAACGCAGCGGAACCATCAACATCGGCCTCGACGGCATGATGGTGCTCGGAACGATCTTCGCCGGCTGGTGGGGATGGCAGTACGGCCCGTGGATGGCACTGCTCGGCGGCATCGTCGGCGGGATGATCGGCGGCTTGGTGATGAGCGTCGCCACGACCACGTTCGGCGTGAACCACATCGTCGCCGGCGTGGCGATCAACATCATCGCTCCCGGGAGCGCCCGGTTCATGGCCGGTGAGTTGTTCGCCGACGTGCAGGGCGGTTCGATCACGACGTCACCGGGCAACAAGGGCGCCATCGGCGCCTTCACCGTGCCGTTCCTGTCCGGTGGCGATCTGTTCGGTTGGACGACGCCCGACACACTCGGCTGGCTCGAGGATCGAAGTTGGTTCCTGATCGCCGACGTCGGCGGCCATCGCCAAGGGGCTCACCACCGCCGTGTCGTGGGACGTGGTGCTGACGATCGCGGTCTTCTTCGCCATCGCCTACCTGCTGTGGCACACCCCGCTGGGGCTCCGGCTCCGGTCCGCCGGCGAGCGACCGGCTGCCGCCGACTCGCTCGGCGTGTCGGTCCACAAGATGCGATACATCGGCATGGCGCTGTCCGGCGCGCTCGCCGGGATGGGCGGAGCGGTGCTCGTGCTGTTCGCCAACCGGTATCAGGAGAACCAGGTCGCCGGTCGCGGGTTCCTCGGTCTGGCCACGATGATCTTCGGCAACTGGATGCCGCTGGGAACCGCCCTCGGTGCCGGCTGTTCGGGTACGCGCAGGGCATCACGCTGCGGACCAACCCCGCCGACCTCGTCAACGCCCTGATCCTGGCGGCAGGGATCAGCCTGCTGGTGTTGTCGATCTGGATGATCTTCGAACGCCGCTGGCAGGCGATGGGCTTCATGAGCGTGTTCACCGCGATCACGTTCTGGGCGTTCTTCGCCGCCTCCGAGCCGAACAACCAGCTCGTGTTCGTCACGCCCTACGTGGTGACGCTGATCGCCGTCTCGGTCGGCGCCCAACGACTGCGACCGCCCGCGGAGGAAGGCATTCCGTGGTTCAAGGGAATGCAGTAGGGGTCCTGACGCCGAGCAGGCGAAGCGGGCGCCGAAGGTCCTGCTGCACGACCATCTCGACGGCGGGCTGCGGCCGCAGACCGTGATCGAACTCGCCGACGAGATCGGCTGGGCTGCCGTCCACCGACGTCGACACGCTGCAGCGCTGGTTCACCGCGGCGCCGAGACCGCCGACCTCCTGCAGTACCTGGCGACGTTCGAGCACACGCTCGCCGTGATGCAGCAGGCGGAGTCGATCGAGCGGGTCGCCTACGAGGCGGCGGTCGACCTGGCCGCCGACGGCGTGGTCTACGCCGAGGTCCGGTTCGCCCCCGAGTTGCACGTCGCCGCCGGCCTCTCGCTCGACGCGGTCGTCGACGCCGTCACGAGTGTTTCCGACGCGGCGAGGCCGACGCCGCCACCGCCGGCCACGATCACCGTCAACGCGATCTTCTCCGATGCGAACGACACCGCTCGACCGCCCAGCTCGTCGACCGGTTGCGCACACGGACGACAAGGTCGTCGCGTTCGATGGCGGCGGGAGACGGGTTCCCGCCGTCGCTGCACGCCGAGCCTGCGCCTTCGCCCGCGAGGTCCACCTGAACATGACGATCCATGCCAGCGAGCCGCCGGACCTGCCGCTGATCTCCGACGCGATCGCCCAGGGCGCCCACCGTGTCGGGCACGGCGTGCGCCTCGCCGCCGACACCACGATCGCCGACGACGGCACGCTGATGCTCGGCCCGCTCGCCCAGTACGTCCTCGACCATCAGATCCATCTCGAGATGGCGCCGACGTGCAACGTGCAGATCGGTGCCGTGGCGAGCGTCGCCGAACACCCGATCGGACCGTTCCTGCGCGCGGGGCTGAGCGTCGGGTTCAACACCGACAACCGCCTGATGAGCAACGTGATGCCGTCGTCGGAGCTGCTCGCGCTGTCGACCGAACAGCACCTCACCGCGGCCGAGACCGAGCGGCTGGTGACGAACGCGGCGATGGCCTCGTTCTCCCCCTACGACGACCGCCGTCGCCTCGTCGACGACGTGATCGCCCCCGGCTTCGCCGCCCTCGCCCGACTGACACGCGATCGGAGCACCGGCACGAGCCGCTGGAATCGATCGGTCAGCGGGTCAGTTCGGCGACGGCTTGCACTTCGATGCCGCCGCGCGGACGCTGCGTCAAGGTGACGGTCACGCGGCTCGGCTGTGCGGTCGCCATGATCTCGCCGGCGATCTCGGCGGCGAGCGCCTCGGCGAACACCGCGCGGTCGCGGAAGCCCCACAGGTAGAGCTTCAGGCTCTTCGACTCGACGCACCATTCGGCCGGCACGTACTCGATCACCACGGTCGACAGGTCGGGCTGTTGGGTGACCGGGCACATCGACGTGAGCTCGTCGTTGGTGAAGCGGACGCTGGTGACGTGGGCGGGCGCGGGGAACGTCTCGACGTGTTCGATCGGGTGACGAACGGTCGAGCCGAGCACGGTGAGGTCCACGTCAGGAGGCTATCGACCGACGACGGCGGCCAGCCCGCCGGGTACGATCCGATCGTGCTCGATCAGGATCAGGTGGCCTCCTACCATCGCGACGGGTTCGTCGTCGTTCCGGGCTTCGTCGGGGCCGACGACCGCCGCCGCCTGCGCCAGCGGGCGATCGACATCGTCGACGCGTGGGAGCCGAGCGAGACCCGCACCGTGTTCACCACGAACGAGCAGGAGCGGACGTCGAACCAGGAGTTCCTCGACAGCGGCGCGACCACGTGGTGCTTCTTCGAGGAGGACGCGTTCGGGCCCGACGGCGAGCTGACGCAGCCGAAGGAGCTGAGCATCAACAAGATCGGCCACGCCCAGCACGACCTCGACGACGAGTTCGAACGGTTCGCCTACCAGCCCCGCCTCGCCGAGGTGGCCGCCGACCTCGGCCTCGTCGACCCGCTCGCGCTGCAGTCGATGTACATCTTCAAGCAGCCGCTGATCGGCGGCGAGGTGGGCTGCCACCAGGACGCCACGTTCCTCTACACCGACCCGATGACGGTCACCGGGTTCTGGTTCGCCATCGAGGACGCGACGCTCGAGAACGGCTGCCTGTGGGCGGCCCCCGGCGGCCACCGCGGGCCGCTGCGCCAGGTGTTCAAGCGCAACGCCACCAACGACGGCACCGTGTTCGAGCCGCTCGACGACACGCCGCTGCCCGCACCGCCACCGGCCGGCGACACGCTCGTGCCGCTCGAGGTTCCGGCGGGCACGATGGTGGTGCTGCACGGACGCCTCCCCCACTGGAGCGCCGTCAACACGTCGCCGACGAGCCGCCACGCGTACTCGCTGCACTGCATCTCCGGCACGGCCGACTACCCCGAATGGAACTGGCTGCAGCGCCCCTCGGACATGCCGTTGCGCCGCCTCGGTAGCGTGGCCTGATGCCGCTGACCGACCTGCTCCACGCGGGCACCCAAGGCCCTGCTCCACGATCACCTCGACGGTGGGCTCCGGCCCGAGACGGTCATCGAGCTGGCCGGCGAGTACGGCTACGACGACCTCCCGACCACCGACGTCGACGATCTCGCGACGTGGTTCAACCGCGGCGCCAAGCGCAACGACCTGGTGCTCTACCTCGAGACGTTCGCCCACACGGTCGGCGTGATGCAGGACCGCGACGCGATCGAGCGGGTCGCCTCCGAGTGCGCCCAGGACCTCGCCGCCGACGGCGTCGTCTACGCCGAGGTCCGCTTCGCCCCCGAGCTCAGCACCGAGAAGGGGCTGACCCTCGACGAGGTGATGGAGGCGGTGCTCGACGGCTACCGGCGTGGTTCGGCCGGCACCGACCTGACGATCTACGCGCATCGTGTCGGCGATGCGCACGGCGGCCCGCAGCTACGAGATCGCCGAGCTCGCGGTGCGCTTCCGCGACGCCGGCGTCGTCGGGTTCGACATCGCCGGCGCCGAGGCCGGGCTACCCGCCGACCCGCCACCTCGACGCGTTCCAGTACATCCAGCGCGAGAACTTCCACACCACGATCCACGCCGGCGAGGCGTTCGGCCTGCCGTCGATCTGGGAGGCGCTGCAGTTCTGCGGCGCCGAGCGGCTCGGCCACGGCGTGCGCATCGTCGACGACATCGACCCGGCCGGCCGGCTTCGGCACCGAGAAGCTCGGCCGGCTCGCCACGTACGTCCGCGACCGCCGCATCCCGCTCGAGCTGTGCCCGACCTCCAACGTCAACACCGGCGTGGTGCCGACGATCGCCGACCACCCGATCGGCATGCTGCGCCGGCTGCGCTTCCGGGTCACCCTCAACACCGACAACCGGCTGATGAGCGACACGTCGATGACCAAGGAGATGGTGCAGCTCGCCGACGCGTTCGGCTGGGGCCTCGACGACTTCGAGTGGCTGACGGTCAACGCGATGAAGTCAGCGTTCGCCCCGTTCCCCGAGCGGCTGCGGCTTGATCAACGGCGTGATCAAGCCGCGCTACGCGATCCTCCGCGCCGACGAATCACTCGGAGAGGCCTGACCATGGCGATCAACACGACCCTCGTCGACCACCCGGTCGTCGCCGACGCGCTCGCCGCGATCCGCGACCGCGACACACCGAACGCACTGTTCCGCCAGAACCTCGAGCGGATCGGCACGCTGCTGCTCGCCGAGGCCACGCGGTCGCTGCCGACCGTCGACGGCACGGTCGAGACCCCGCTGACGACCGCCCCGGCCGGCGCATCGCGACCCAGCCGGTCGTCGTGCCGATCCTGCGCGCCGGCTCGGCTTCGTCGGCGCCGCCCAGGAGCTGCTGCCGAACGCCGACATCGGCTTCATCGGCATGGCCCGCAACGAAGACACCCACCAGCCGGAGCCGTACGTCAACAAGCTGCCCGAGTCGCTCGCCGGCCGGCCGGTGATCGTGGTCGATCCGATGCTCGCCACCGGCGGGTCGCTGATCGCCACGATCGAGCTGCTGCGCGAGCGCGGCGCACCCGAGCCGATCACCGTCGTGTGCGCGCTCGCCGCGCCGGAGGGCATCCAGGCGCTGCGAGGATGCCGGGCTGTCGATCGACCTCTACACCGCGGCGATCGACGACCACCTCAACGAGCAGGCCTTCATCGTCCCCGGCCTCGGCGACGCCGGCGACCGCCAGTTCGGCACCCCGGCCGCGCCGACCCGACGGCCTGACGCTCGATGCGTTCGCGCGACGGTGGGATCGATCGGATCCCGCTCCCCGACGAGGTGGCCGGCGAACTCTGGCTGTGCGGCAAGCACCACATCGCCGCCGACGTCGACGCGGTGCGTCGAACGCACCGGGGCGACCACCGATCGCCTGTCTCACGCGACGCGAGGAGCTGGCCGAGCGCTACCCGCGTACGTCGACGTGGCTCGACGAGCGCTCGGTCCGCGCGGCGATCGGCGAGCACGACTGCGGCGTCGATCTGGTTCCCGATCGACGACCTGAGCGCACCCGATCTCGACGCCTACCGACCGTTCCTCGACGACCTCGTCGTACCGGCTGCAGCACGGCGAGCACGTCGTCGTGCACTGTGCCGCGGGCATCGGCCGCGCCGGCACCACAGCGGTGGCGTTGCTGCATGCTGCTCGGCGTCGACATCGACAACGCGCTGGCGACGGTGCGGGCCAACCGGCCGATGGCCGGCCCCGAGGTCGGCGCCCAACTCGACCTGATCACCGAACTCGCCGACACCCTCTGAACCGCCGATTCGTCTGCAGGCGTGCGTCGGTGCCGGGCCCGATGCGCGAACGCGAGTCAGGATGGGGGCGGGGCGGTGGCGGCGAGGGCGGCGAGGAGCTCGTCGAGCAGCGAGCGGTCGATGTCGACGGCCTCGCCGTAGAGCTTGACCTTCGGCTCGGTGCCGCTCGGGCGGATCTGGAGCCGGAGGCCGCCGTCGACCACCAGCCGGACCAGGCCCGCCTCGCGGATACGTCGACACCGCCGTGACCGCCCGCCCGCCGACCTCGGCCGGCGGGTCGGCCCGATCGCAGCGACCCTTCGGCGCCGAGCGCCGGATCGAGCCGCACCGACAGCTCGGCCGTGACGTACCGACCGAACCGCTCGGCGATCGCGTCGAGCCGGTCCTGCAACGTCACGCCCTCGGCGAGCGCGAGGCCGGCGATCTCGGCCATCATCACGGCGGCGCTGATGCCGTCCTTGTCGAGCGGCCGGTGCGTCACCAGGTAGCCGAGCGCCTGCTCGTAGCCGAACACGAACCGCAGGTCGGGATGATCGGTGACGATCCTGCCGATCCACTTGAACCCGGTGAACGTCTCCTCGACGTGCACGCCGGCGGCCTCGGCCATCCGGCCGAGCAGCGACGACGACACGATGGTGGTGATCACGAGCCGGTCGTCGCCGTGGTGTTGGCGAGGATGTGATCGGCGAACAGCCATCCGATCTCGTCGCCGGTCAGCCGGCGCCACGAGCCGTCGGGCTGCGGGATCGCCGCACCCAGCCGGTCGGCGTCGGGATCGTTGGCCAGCGCGACGTACGGCGCCGCACTCGCGGGCCACGTCGAGCAGCAGGTCCATCGCGCCCGGCTCCTCCGGATTCGGGAACGACACCGTCGGGAACGTCCCGTCCGGAACGTGCTGCGCGGCCACCACGACGGGCGGGTCGAATCCCGCGGCGGCGAACGCCTGCTCGAGCGTCGCGCCCCCGACGCCGTGCATCGCGGTGTATGCCACGGCACCGCCGGCGACCTCGGGCCGCAGCCGGACGGCGGGGATCGCCGTCGATGTACGCGTCGACCGACGTCGTGTCGAGCTAGGTGATCAGCGGATCGTCCTCGCCGGCGAGCACGATCGCCAGCGGGTCGAACCGGTCGATGCACTCGGAGATCTGGCGATCGACCGGGTCGACGATCTGCGAGCCGGTCGCCGAGGAACACCTTGTAGCCGTTGTCGGCCGGCGGGTTGTGCGACGCCGTGACCACCACGCCGGCGGCGGCTCGAGCCCGGTGATCGACCAGGCCAGCACCGGCGTCGGCTGCGACGCCGGGATGGATCATCGAGCGGATGCCGAGCGCGGCCAGCACACGGGCGGTGTCGAGCGCGAAGATGTCGCTCTTGCGACGGGCGTCGTAGCGCGATGACGACGCCTCGTCGCGCGGCGTCGGGGATCGCCCCGGTCTGTTCGCCGTCGAGCAGCTACTGGCCGAGCCCGGCGGCGGCCTGGCGGACGACGAGCCGGTTCATCCGCATCGGCCCTGCGCCGACGGCGGCACGCAGCCCGGCGGTGCCGAACTGCAGCCGGCCGGCGAACCGGTCGCCGCAGCTCGCGCCGTCGACCGGCGCTCGCAGCTCGTCGCGAATCATCGTCGGCCGAGGCTCGACGGCGCCATGTCGCCGGATCCGGGATCGTGCTGTCGCCAGCCAGAGGTGTGCGGTTCGACGAGCGCCGTTCGGTTCAGTGTCGTCAGCCATCGACGAGCGTACGCAACTCCACCAGCGGACGGGGACCGACGTGGCCGATCACCTCGGCCGCCGCGATCGA
The DNA here is from genome assembly GCA_963829675.1 of Ilumatobacteraceae bacterium. Classification (GTDB taxonomy): domain Bacteria; phylum Actinomycetota; class Acidimicrobiia; order Acidimicrobiales; family Ilumatobacteraceae; genus Sva-07. The sequence goes on along the minus strand of CAWHJP010000010.1, from coordinate 541,782 downwards.
GCCGAGCACGCCGCACTCGTCGAGGTCGCGGCCGTGGTCAGGCCGTGGAGGAATCCGGCGGCGAACAGGTCGCCGGCGCCCGTCGTGTCGATCACGGCGTCCACCGGTACGGCCGGCACCTCGACACTTCGTCCTCGGTGATCACGACGCATCCGTCGGCGCCGGTCGTGATCGCCGCCAAGGCACATTCGGCCGCGGACCGCGGCGATCGCCTCGTCGAACGTGGCGGTCTCGTACAGCGCGACAGTTCGTCGTGGTTCCCGAACAGCAGGTCGACCCTGTCGCGGACGAGCGAGCGGAAGTCGTCGCGGTGGCGGTCGACGCAGAACGAGTCGGACAACGTCAGCGACACCATCCGCCCGTGCGCGTGGGCCACCTCGGCGGCGCGGCGGAACGCCTCCTTGGCGTCCGGCCGGTCGTACAGGTAACCCTCCATGTACAGCACGCTGCATCGGCGATCACGGTCTCGTCGAGATCGTCGACCTCGAGCAGGCTCGACACGCCGAGGCAGGTGTTCATCGTCCGTTCGGCGTCGGGCGTGACGACGATGACGCATCGCCCGGTCGGCGTTCCGTGCGATGCCGCCGCCCGGAACTTGACGCCACGCCCGCATGTCGTGGCCGAACACCTGGCCGAGGTCGTCGTTGTTGACCTTGCCGATGTACGCCGCGCGCCCGCCGAAACTGGCCACCCGCACACCGTGTTGGCGGCCGAACCGCCGCTCATCTCCACGGCGGTCCCGAGCGCGCCGTACAGCTCCGCCGCCCGATCGATCTCGACCAGCGTCATCGAGCCCTTCACGAGCCCGTGCTCGACCAGGAACGCCTCGGTCGACGATGCGATCACGTCGACCAGGGCGTTGCCGATGCCGGCCACGTCGAACCGGGCGGCGCCCGCCGTTCATGATCGCGGGCGATCGGGCAGATCAACGGCGTCATCTCGGACACGGGCCGACACGCTACCGCCGGTACCTCTCGCCATGTCTGACACGGCCTCGCTCCCCGACCTCGATTCGCTCGATCCGTTCCGGCTGCCCACGGTCGCCCGGCCCACCCGCTACGACCTCCGGCTCGCTCCGTCGTTGGCCGGACGCGACGCTTCGACGGCACGGTCACGATCCAGCTCGACGTCGAGCACGAAACGCCACCGGCTGGTGCTCAACGCCGCCGAACTGACCATCGCCAGCGTGCACCGTCGACGGCGCCGACGCGGCCTGGTCGCTGCACGAGGAGACCGACCGTCTGATCGTCACGCCCTCGGCACCGATCACGGCGGGCACGAGCACGCTCGTCATCGAGTTCGCCGGCATCCTCAACGACAAGCTGCGCGGTTTCTACCGCAGCACCTACGTCGACGAGGACGGCGTGCAGCAGGTGATCGCCACCACCCAGATGCAGTCGACCGACTGCCGGCGCGCGTTCCCGTGCTGGGACGAGCCCGAGTTCAAGGCCGTGTTCGGCGTGACGCTGGACGTCGACGACGGACTCACCGCGATCTCCAACGGCCCCGAGATCGAACGGCACGACATCGACGGTCGAACCGTCATCCGCTTCGCCGACACGATGGTGATGAGTTCGTATCTCGTGGCGTTCGTGGTCGGCCGGCTCGAGACCAGCGACACCATCGACGTCAACGGCATCCCGCTGCGCATCGTGCACGTGCCCGGCAAGGGCCACCTCACCGAGTTCGGCCTCGACGTCGGTGCGTTCAGCCTGCGCTGGTTCGAGGAGTACTACGGCATCAAGTACCCGAGCGAGAAGGTCGATCTCGTGGCGTTGCCCGACTTCTCGGCCGGCGCGATGGAGAACCTCGGCTGCATCACGTTCCGCGAGAACCTGCTGCTGCTCGACCCGGCCACCAGCACCCAGAACGAGCGCGAGTCCGTCGCCGACGTCGTGTCGCACGAGCTGGCGCACATGTGGTTCGGCGACCTGGTGACGATGCGCTGGTGGAACGGGATCTGGTTGAACGAGGCGTTCGCCACGTTCATGGAGATCGCCGCCTGCGACGCCTACCGGCCCGACTGGGACCGCTGGACGAGCTTCGGCCTCGAACGCACGATCGCCTTCGAGACCGATTCCCTCGCCAGCACCCGGCCCGTCGAGTTCGAGGTGCGGTCACCGGCCGACTGCGAAGGCATGTTCGACGTGCTGACGTACCAGAAGGGTGGCGCCCTGCTGCGCATGCTCGAGCAGTACCTCGGCGTCGACCGCTTCCGCGGCCGGCGTGAGCCACTACCTCCGCACCCATTCGTACGCCAACACGGAGACCAACGATCTGTGGGACGCGATCGAGGCGACGTCCGGCGAGCCGGTGCGGCGGATCATGGACTCGTGGATCTGGCAGCCCGGGTACCCGATCGTCAGCGCCTCGTTGACCGACACCGACGACGGCTCGACGGCGTTGTCGCTCTCCCAACAGCGGTTCCGCTTCGCCGAACCCAAGAGGACGGCGACGACTCGCTCGACCGGCCCGTGTGGGCGATCCCGGTCCACATCCGCAACGGCGGTGTGACCACGTCGGTGCTCCTCGACGGGCGACGCTGGCCGCGCCGGTCACGCTCGCCGATCCCGATGGCGCCGGTGATCGTCAACGCCGGCGGCCACGGCTTCTACCGCGTCGACTACGCCGAGGACCTGCGCAGCCGGATCGATGCCGAGGTGCTCGCTTCGATGACGACCCTCGAGCGCTACAACCTCGTCGACGACGCCTGGTCGTCGACGCTCGCCGGGCGGCTGTCGGCGGTGGAGTTGCTCGAGTTCCTCGACGGATTCCGCGACGAGCCCGATCATGCGGTCTGGCAGGCGGTGGCGATCGCGCTCCGCGGCCTCGGGCGCATCGTCGGCGAGGACGCGACCGAAGCGTTCCAGGCACGGGTGCGGTCGCTGGTCGTCCCCGCATTGGAGCGCGTGGGCGAGCCGACCGACGAAGAGAGCGATCTCACGAGCAAGCTGCGCGGCCTGCTCGTCGGCGCGGCCGGCGTGCTCGGCAACGACGTCGGCACCCAGGCGCGCTGCCGCGGTGGTACGACGCCTCCAGCCGTGATGCGACCACGGTCGACCCCGAATTGGCCGCGGCCGCGACGTCGGTGATCGCTTCGACCGGCGACGTCGACACCTACGACCAGATGCTCGAGCGCTTCCGCAGCGGGGCGACCCCGCAGGAGCAACTCCGCCACCTGTACACGCTGACCGAGTTCGACGACGAAGCGCTGCTGATGCGCACGTGCGAGTTCGCGATGAGCGACGACGTGAAGACGCAGAACGCACCGTTCGTGCTCGCCCAGGCGATCGGCAACCGTCACCACGGCGCGGCGGCGTGGGCCTTCGTCCGCGACCACTGGGACGAGGCCAACGAGCGGTTCCCGTCGAACACGATCGTGCGCATGGTGTCCGGTGTCCGGCTGCTCAACACGCCCGGGGCCGTGGACGACACGCAGTCGTTCTTCGCCACGCATCCGATCGCGCAGGCCGCCAAGACGCTCGAACAGATCCTCGAACGCCAACGCGTCAACGCCGCCTTGCGCACCCGTGACGCCGACACGCTGGCGCGCACCTCGCCGGTTGACACTCTCCGGCTCGAGAAATCGCGGAATTCTCCGGGAGCGGTTGTCGAATCGGCCGAGCTCGTTCGTGGTAGTGGTGTCGGCAACCGCCGGCACGAACCATCCAGCCCGAACAATCCAGTGAGGAGACCGACCATGACCCAGTACCTGCTTTCCGTGTGGCACGACGACGTGTACGAGGACAACGACGTGAACGACGCCGACACCCAGCGGATGTTCGCCCAGGTCGACGCGTTCAACAACGAGATCCAGGAGTCCGGAGCCTGGGTGTTCGGCGGCGGCCTGCTGCCGACCACATCGGCGACGGTGGTCCGTTCCGCCGCCGGCAGGTGTCGATGACCGACGGCCCGTACGCCGAGACGAAGGTCCAGATGGGCGGCTTCTGGGTGATCGACACCACCGATCTCGACGCCGCACTCGACGTGGCCGCCAAGGCCGTCGGCCGCCTGTGAGCGCCCCGTCGAGGTCCGCCCCTTCCAGGGTGAGTGACCGACCGGCCATGACGAGGCGAGGAGCTCGCCGCCATCTACCGGCGCGAGGTCGGCCGCTGCACCGCCACGCTCATCCGCATCTTCGGCGACATCGACCTCGCCGAGGATGCGGTGGCCGAGGCGTTCGTCGATCGCCGCCGAGCGGTGGCCCGTCACCGGCATGCCGCCCAACCCGGGCGGGTGGATGACGACCACCGCCCGCAACCGGGCGATCGACCGGCTGCGCCGGGAGTCGACCCGCACCGACCGCTACGTCGCCGCCCACCGGCTGTATCACCCCGACCACGCCGGCCTGCATGAGCCCGATCCGGACCGACTGGCAGACATCCGGCACGACGATCACACGAGCTCGACGACTTCGTCGACGTCGTGGCCGACGACCAGCTCCGGCTGATGTTCCTCTGCTGTCACCCCGCACTCGTCGCCCGATGCGCAGGTCGCCCTCACGCTGCGATTGCTCGGCGGCCTCGAGACGCCCGAGATCGCCCGGGCGTTCCTCGTCCGCGAGCCGACGATCGCCCAGCGGATCGTGCGGGCCAAGCGCAAGCTGCACGACAACCACGCCGCCGTACCGCATCCCTCCCGCGGCCGAGCTCCCCGATCGGCTGCACGCGGTGCTCGCCGCCATCGGGCTCGTCTTCACCGAGGGCCACACCGCGACGTCGGGTGATGCGCTCGTGCGCACCGATCTGTCGCAGGAGGCGATCCGGCTCGGCCGCGTGCTCGTCGACCTGATGCCCGACGAGCCCGAGGCGGTCGGTCTGCTCGCGCTCATGCTGCTGACCGACGCCCGCCGACCGGCCCGCACGGCGATCGACGGTTCGCTCGTTCGCCTCACGGATCAGGACCGGCCCGCTGGGACCGCGACCTCGATCGCCGAGGGCCACGCGCTCGTGCGCGCCTGCCTCCGTCGCAACCGGCCTGGCCCGTTCCAGATCCAGGCCGCGATCGCCGCGGTCCACGCCGACGCGCCGACCGCCGAGGCGACGGACTGGCACCAGATCGTGGCCCTCTACGACCTGCTCCTCGTGCATCGTCCCGAACGCGGTGGTGGCGATCAACCGGGCGATCGCGGTCGGCGAGCTGCGATGGCGCCGACGCCGGTCTACCGCGCTCGACGACGATCGACGCCGACGTCGCTCGACGAGTACCAGCCGTTCCACGCGGCGCGCGCCGACCTGCTGGCACGCGCCGGGACCTCGACGACGCCGTCCGGCGTACGACCGCGCCATCGAGCTGACCACCAACCCGACCGAGCTCCGCTTCCTGCGTTCTCAGCGCAGCAGGGTCGTTCGGCCCTTGTCGAACTGAATATTCGGAACGATGTTGGACACGTGTCACTCGACCACGAAGTCCACACGCTCGACGAAGCGGCCTGCCGTTCGTTGATCGCGTCCGGCGGGCTCGGCCGGGTCGCCGTGACCGACCGTGCCCTGCCGATGATCCTGCCCGTGGCCTTCGCCTGCCTCGGGGCGGACATCGCCGTGCGGCTCGCGCCGGGCGTCCTCGACCGCGCGGCCGACGCCGGCCAGGTCGTGTGCTTCCAGACCGACAGTACCGACCGTTCGGACCGCGGGATCGCGGCCGAATGGAGCGTCGAGGCGATCGGCCAGCTCCGGCGGGTCGACGATCCCCAGCGAAGTCGAGTCGTGCCGCCGGCTCAGCGAGTGGGGCCGATCCGCCGGCCCGTTCGCCGTGCTCACGCCGCAGCTGTTCAGCGGCCGCTCGCGCACACCCTGAATCCCCGCACCCTGAATCGCGGTCCGATGCGGCGCTGACTACCGGGTGGGCGTGTCGCCGTACGGCTTGGGTGTCTGGGTGGCGGGCGGCGTACACCGCGGCCTCGGTGCGCCGATGCATCCCCATCTTGGCGAGCAGGTTGCTCACGTAGTTCTTCACCGTCTTTTCGGCGAGATACATCTCGGCCGCGATCTGGCGGTTCGTCTTGCCGTCGGCGAGGAGTTCGAGCACCCGATGCTCCTGCGCGGTGAGCCCGGCGAGGCGCGGGTCCTGCGTCGATCCGGCGCGCAGGCGATCCATCACCCACGCGCTGAGCGACGGATCGAGCAATGAACGTCCGGCGCCGACCTGGCGCACCGCGTCGATGATGTCGCTGCCCTTCACCTGTTTCAGCACGTAGCCACTGGCCCCGGCGACGATCGCCTCGAACAGTGCTTCGTCGTCGTCGAACGAGGTGAGCATCAGGCAGGCGATCTCCGGATATGACGACCGGAGCTCACGGCACAGCTCGACCCCACTGCCATCGGGGAGCCGGACGTCGAGCACCGCCACCTGCGGCGTCGTCGCGGCGACGCGACGCAATGCCTCCTCGACGGAGCCGGCCTCGCCGACCACCTCGATGTCGCCCTCGGCCTCGAGCATGTCACGGACCCCGCGTCGCACCACTTCGTGATCGTCGACCAGGAACACCCGCAGCGTTGACATCCGCACGATTTTCCCACATCACCGGGCTTTTGGCAGGGCCGAAGGTCCCGGGCAACTTGGGACCGACGCCCCTGCCCGCCGGCCAGGCAACACCGTAGGTTCGAAACCGAAGACATCCACCCGGATGTCACCTACCGCAGGAGGTAGCACCAATGTCCACCACCTCGATCGACCGGCCGGTCGACCAGACCGACAGCCAAGTCGGCGCCCACTTCGACGCCATCACCCAGCCCACCGTCGCCGTGCGCCGGCGGACGATCGACAAGATCCTCATCGGCATCGGCGTCGTCGCCACCGGTGCATTCGTCGTCGCCGGGAGCTTGCTCAGCTGGGGCGCCAACTTCTCCGACGACTACGTCCATGACGAGCTGGCCTCGCAGCACATCGCCTTCCCCGACACCGCGTCGCTGACCGAGGAAGGACGAGAGGACCTCGTCAAGTACGCCGGCCAGCAGGTCACCACCGGCGAGCACGCCGAGGCGTACGCCAGCTTCATCAACGGTCATCTCGAAGCGACGGCCGACGGCCAGACGTACGCCGACCTCGGCGCCGTCGAGCGGACCGCCAAGGCGGCCGTGACGGAAGCGGTCGAGAACGGCGAGCCGCAGGCTGCCGTCGACGAGCTGCAGGCCCAGGCCGATGAAGTGACGGCGCAACGGAACACGATGTTCAAGGGCGAGACCCTGCGCGGCCTGCTGCTGTCGGCCTTCGCCTGGTCGACGGTGGGCATGATCGCCGGATACGCGGCGATCGGAGCGTTCATCGCCGCCGGCATGATGGCGGTGCTCGTGGTCCTCGGGTTCGTCCACCTGCGGAGGACACCGGCGACGACCTGATCGTCGCCCCCGAGCCCCCACACGGGTCCCCGGTGCCTTTCACGAGGCGCCGGGGACCCGCCGCGTACGCTGACCGGGTGGAGCGCAGCGATGACCGGCAAGTCGATCAGAAAATCGACCAGAAGGCGGACCGGCAACTCGAACGGCTGCTCGATGCGGTCCTCACGATCGGGTCCGACCTCGACCTGCGCACCGTCCTGCACACGATCATCCAGACCGCGACCGAATCGGTCAATGCCACGTACGGGGCGCTCGGTGTGCTCGACGAGGCGGGCGATCGGTTGGTCGAGTTCGTCACGATCGGTATCGACGACGAGTTGCACGCGGCGATCGGGCAGCTGCCGCAGGGCCACGGGATCCTCGGGCTGCTGATCGCCGAACCGAAGCCGCTGCGCCTCCCCGACCTCACCCAGCACCAGGCGAGCTACGGGTTCCCGCCGAATCACCCGCCGATGACGTCGTTCCTCGGCGCGCCGATCGCGGTCCGCGGTCATGTGTTCGGCAACATCTACCTGTGCGACAAGGTCGGCGGCGGCGAGTTCACCGCCGACGACGAGAGGTTCGTCGTCAACCTGGCGTCGGTGGCCAGCCTCGCCATCGAGAACGCACGCCTGCACGCACGCGTCGCCGAACTGGCGACGCTCGAGGACCGCGAGCGGATCGCCCGGGACCTCCACGACACCGTGATCCAGCGCCTGTTCGCCGTGGGCCTGAGCTTGCAGGCGACGCAGCGGCTGGTCGACGACCCGATGTGTCGTCGCGCTCGTCACCGCCGTCGACGACCTCGACACCACCGTCCGCGACATCCGTGCGGCGATCTTCGAGCTCCAGGTGGCGCATCGCAGTGGGCCGTCGGTGCGTCAGCAACTGCTCGACCTCGCGGCGCAGTCGGCGCCCGCGCTGGGCTTCGATCCCGTGATCCGCTTCGACGGCCCGATCGACGCGGCCGTCGATCAGTCGCTCGCCGAGGATCTACTGGCTGTGTTGCGGGAGGCACTGACGAACATCGCCAAGCACGCGCACGCGACGCGTGCCGAGGTCGGTGTCGAGGTGCGCGACCAGCGGTTGACGCTCGTGGTGACCGACGACGGGGTTGGCTACGCCGCAGAGCGCGCCCATGGACGCGGCATCGGCAACCTGCGCACCCGCGCCCACCGCCTCGACGGGGACTTCGCGGTCGTCGCCATCTCGCCGGGCACCGAAGTGCGATGGGTCGTGCCCATCCGCTACGCCAGCCGGTGATGGAGCAGCCGTTGATCGATCGGCGGGCGCGAAAAGCCTCAGATCCGAGGGATCTGAGGCTTCGGCGTGGAGCTAAAGGGAATCGAACCCTTGGCCTCGACAGTGCGATTGTCGCGCTCTACCAACTGAGCTATAGCCCCGTGGGACGAGAAAAGTCTAGCGGCGCTCAGTAGCGCTCGGACCACCGGGTTTGCTGACCCGACGGCTGGTTCACGAACTGCGGTTGGTACTGCGCCTTGTATTGCGGCGGCGATTCGCCGTCGACCCGCTCGCGCTGGCGGAGTTGCGCCAGCAGGTACACGTATCCGCAGAGGCTGAGGAACGCCAGCGCGAACACGTACAGCATCGCCGTCGACCCCGTGGTGGCGGCGAGGAACATGCTGCACGCCGCGACGACGACGAGCACGAACAGGACGTTGCTGCGCCGGCGCTTGATGTCGCCACGTGGATCGAGCGGCGCGCGCCATGCGAGTCTGACGGTGCGGGCGGTTCTGCCCGCCCGACGGGTCACCGTGCGCCCGCAACGAGGCGTTCGACGGGGCGCCGGCTGTGGCGCCGCGCCGGCTCCCACATGAACCGCCGCCTGCCTGTGCAGATGCTGACCGGGACGGCCCGCAGCTGCCGGCCGCTGCAACGGTGACTGGGTGAGCGGCCGGCCCATCGCTCGCAGCGAGCCACGCGCCGGTGTGGACGAGCTCTGCAGCGTGTTGAGCTGACGGCGGAAGTCGGTCACCGACGAGTTCGGATGGTTCTCGACCCGGGATCGCAGCATCGGTGGGACGAGTACAGCAGCCCATGCGGCGGCGACGACGAGGAGGACGAGTTGAGCCATGAGTGAATCAGAGGTGACGGATCGGTGACGGGACGGTGAAGGTGCTGAGGACGGAGCGAGTGCAGCGTCGGGCGCCGCTCTCGGAGTATGACGATTCTACGACGATTGTGACGATGGAGGCAATATAGACCGAGTCGGATGTCACAGCGTGTCATCGCGCCGGAAGACGCCCGAGCGGCCGCCGGTCTTCTCCCACAGTGCGAGATCGCCGATCACCATCGCCCGATCGGCCGACTTGCACATGTCGTACACCGTGAGGGCGGCGACGCTGCAGGCGTGCAGGGCCTCCATCTCGACGCCGGTGCGATCGACCGTGTCGACCTGGGCTTCGATCGCCACGAAGTCGTCGCCGATCTCGAAGTTCACCGACACGCTGCCGACCAGCAGCGGATGGCACAGGGGGATCATGTCGGCCGTCCGTTTCGCGGCCTGGATGCCGGCGACCCTCGCCACCGAGAGCACGTCACCCTTCTTCACCTCCCGGTTGGCGATCGCCGCCGTCGTCTCGGGAAGCATGAACACTTTGCAGCGGGCCACCGCACGACGGTGGGTGGGTTCCTTCGGTGTGACGTCGACCATGCGGGCACGGCCGAGGGGATCGAGGTGGGTGAACGACAGGTCACTCATGTGGATCGCCACGCTAGTCGCAGGTACGTTGCGGCGATGCCACTCGCCTACGACGCGCTGCAACTGATCCGCAACGACGGAGTCGGGTTCCTCGACATCGTCGAGCACTACCCTCCGACCACCCCCGTCGCCGCCTGCCCGGGCTGGGACCTGAGCGATCTCGCCTGGCACGTCGGCGAGGTGTGGGACTTCTGGGCCCGCATCGTCGAGGAGCGGATCACCGACGCCGAAGGCGTGCGGGCGCTGGCGGAGGCCGAGCGCCCGGATGCCCACGAGTTGCTCGAATGGGTCACCGCGGCCCACACCGCGATCTACGCCGCGCTCATCGACGGTCGCCCCGAGCGGGAGGTGTGGACCTGGACGGGCGCCAACCGCGACGTCGAATGGGTCAGGCGCCGCATGGCCCAGGAGACGGCGGTGCACCGGTGGGACGCCGCCCACGCCGTCGGTCAGCCCGACGACCTCGATCCGCTCGTCGCCTCGGACGGCATCGACGAGTTCCTGACGTATTTCGCCAACACCAGTGCACAGGGCGCCGGCCCGCTCGAGGGCACGGTCCACCTCCACTGCACGGACACGCGGGGCGAATGGTTCGTGTCGAAGCTCGATGCCGACGGCATCGACTTCACCCGTGAGCACACGAAGGGCGACGTGGCGATCCGCGGCCGGGCGAGCGACCTGCTGCTCTGGCTGTGGCGGCGCGACGCCCGTCCCGTCGACATCGTTGGCGACTCGGCGTTGGCAGCCCGGTTCCAGGCGTCCTCCCGCCTGGAGTGAGTGCTCAGCCGCCGATCTGACTCATCGACTTGCCGGGGCGGACGAAGTTCACCTGGTTGATCCGGTGGCCCGCCCATTTGGTGGCGACGGCGGCCTCGATCAGCGCGGCGATGTCGTCGTCCGTGCCACCCGAGCGGAGCACGTCGAGCAACGTGACCTCGGTCGTGGCGAACAGGCACGTGCGGAAGTCGCCCTCGGCCGTGAGCCGCACCCGGTCGCAGTCGCCACAGAACGGCTTGGTGACCGTCGGGATCACGCCGACCGTGCCGCCGCCGTCGAGGTAGCGGAAGCGATCGGCCGGCGCCGCCCCGCGCGCCGGCATTTGCTCCACCGGATACACGTCGTGGATCGCGGCGACGATCTCGTCCTGGCCGACGACCTGGTCGTTCACCCAGTGTCCGTCGGCGTCGAGCGGCATGAACTCGATGAAGCGCACCTCGATGCCCTGCTCGCGGCCGAACGTGGCGAGATCGACGATCTCGTCGTCGTTGACGCCACGCTCGATGACGGCGTTGATCTTGACCGGATCGAACCCAGCCTCCTGCGCGGCGGCGATCCCGTCGAGCACATTGGCCAGCTCGTCGCGGCGGGTCATCTCGGCGAACTTCTCCCGATCGAGCGTGTCGAGGCTGATGTTCACCCGCCGCAGCCCGGCCTCGCGCAGCGAGCCGGCGACGAGCCGCATCGTGGCGCCGTTCGTCGTCATCGCCAGGTCGACAGGCCCTTGGGGGCCGCGCAGGGCGGCGAGCTTGGCGACCAGCACCGGCAGGTGGGCCCGCACGGTCGGCTCGCCACCGGTGAGCCGGATGCTCTCGACGCCGTAGCGTTCGACGAACACCTGCGCCAGCCGCTCGATCTCCTCGAACGTCATCACGTCGGCGCGAGGCAACCACTGCATCCCCTCCTCGGGCATGCAGTAGGTGCAGCGGAAGTTGCAGCGGTCGGTGATCGAGATCCGCAGATCCCTGATGACCCGGCCGAACGGATCGACCAGATCCTCTGCTGCGCGTTTCCGTTGCCACGAACCCAGCCTACGGGCCGAGCCGAACCTAACCAAGGAGGACGACGTCGACGTCGGCACCCGCGACGACGCCGGATCCGTCGGGCAGGACGGCGATCGCGTCGGCCGTGGCGGTGGCCGCCAACTGGTGACTGCCCTGCGCTCCGACCGGCCGCACGTGGTACCGCCCGTCGTCCTCGAAGGCGCCGTTGACCCGCAGCAGATGGGTCTTGCCGTCGACCTGGCGGCGGAGATCGACGTCGGTGACGCCGACCAGCTGCGTCCGCAGCGGCGACGGATGGCCCATCATCGAGCGCAGCGCCGGCCGGGCGATCATCTCGAAGCTCACCATCGAGCTCACCGGGTTGCCGGGCAGCCCGAAGATCGGCGTGCGCTCGATCGTGCCGAAGGCGAACGGTTTGGCCGGTTTGATGGCGACCTGCATCCAGTGCATGTCGGCGATCCGGCCGAGCACGGCCTTCACGACGTCGTAGTCGCCCATCGAGACCCCACCGCTCGTGACGATGGCGTCACAACGAGCGGCGGCGTCGCGCAGCACCGTCTCGAGGGCCTCCTCGTCGTCGCGGACGATGCCGAGGTCGAGCACGTCACAGCCGGCCTCCTCGAGCATCGCCGCGAGCATCGTCCGGTTGCTCTCGCGGATCTGGCCCGCCTGCAGCGGCGAACCGTCGTCGACCAGCTCGTCGCCCGTCGACAGCACCGCGACCATCACCCGCGGATAGACCGACACCGTCGCCGCGTTGACGCTGGCGAGGACACCGGCGACCGCGGGACGCACGACCGTCCCGGCGCGGAACAGAACGTCACCGATGCCGACGTCATCGCCGGCGCGCCGCACGGCGACACCTTCGGTGACCGCCCCGCGAGGCGGACTCGGTCGGGTCCGACCATCGTGGAGTCCTCGACCATCGCGACCGCGGTGGCGCCCGGAGGCAACGGTGCCCCGGTCATGATGCGGATCGCCTCGCCCGCACCGACCGGTCGACCGGCCGCGGCACCCGCCGCGATCTCGTCGACCACGACGAGTTCGGTCGGCGCGTCGACGAGATCGACCGCCCGGACGGCGTACCCGTCGACGGCGCTGTTGTCGAATGGCGGGACGACCTCGCCGGCCACGACGTCGGCCGCCAGCACGAGCCCGAGGGCCGCTCGTCGATCGACGTCGATCGGGGTTGGTTTCGGGCAGGTGGCCCACACCAGCGCCTGGGCCTCGTCCAGTGGCGTCACCTCGCTCACCGTATCGGTAAACGTACCTGGGCGAACCGTAACCTGAGCCGGGTGAGGTCCGCACTCCGCGCCTTCCCCGCCGACGGGTACACGGCCCGCTGGCAGCGGTGGGACCACGACGGCGACGAGACCGCTCACCCTGCGGTGGGAGAACGAGGGCTGGACGGCGACGGGCGAGGTCGGGCGCGAGGCGGTCACCTACGTGGTGCGCCTCTCGTCGACGTGGCAGGTTCGCCAGTTCCTGTTGTTCCGCGACCTCGACGAGCCCGATCTCTGGCTCGGTACCGATGGCAGCGGACGCTGGGGCGAACTCAACGGCGCCCATCGTCCCGATCTCGCGGGCTGCACCGACATCCACCTGGCGTGCACACCGTTCACCGCGACGCTGCCGATCCGGCGGACACGGCTCGAGGTCGGCGAATCGATGGCGGTCACGGTCGCCACCGTCGACGTGGAGACGCTGGGCGTCGTGCCCGTCGAGCACTCCTACTCCCGCTCGTCGTTGCGCGGTTGGCAGCACGTCGACGAGGCGGGCGTGACCGTCGACTTCGACGTCGACGAGTTCGGCCTCGTCACCGACCTCCCCGACCGCTTCCGCCGCCACTGAACCGATCAGAGGTCAACGTTCATTCCGGACCCGTCCCCGGATGAACGTTGCTCACGGTCGGAGGGAGGCGAGGAACTCTTTGAGGGGTGCCGCGTACTCGGGGTGCTGCAGCGCCAGTTCGATCGACGACGTGAGGAAGCCGAGCGGCGTCCCGGTGTCGTGGCGGCCCTCGGACGACACCACGGCGTGGAACGGTGATCGCGCCGCCTGAGCGCGCAGCGCGTCCGTCAACTGCAGCTCGCCGCCACGCCCGGGTCGCAGGTCGGCGATCTCCTGCCAGGCATCCGCGGTCAACACGTACCGACCGGTGATCACGAAATTGCTCGGCGCATCCTCGATCGAGGGCTTCTCCACCAGATCACGCACCGGGATCACACCGTCGGCCGACAGCTCGCCGGCCGGATCGATCACGCCGTACGAGCTCACCTGTTCGCGGGGGACGTTGACGACGGCGACCACGCTGCCACCGGTCGAGGCACACACGCCGTTCATCTGGGCGAGCAGGGCGGACGACCCCATCAGCTCGTCGGGCAGCATGACGGCGAACGGCTCGTCGCCCACGGCCTCGCGGGCGCATCCGACGGCGTGGCCGAGCCCCTTCGGCTGGTCCTGGTAGACGATCGTCGCCCGCCAGTCGCGGCCGATCGCACGGAGCCGATCGGCGAGTTCGGTCTTGCCCTTGTCCTCCAGCTCGCCGATGAGCTTGTCGTCGCGGCGGAAGTAGTCCTCGATCGCCGGCTTGTCCCGGCTCGTCACGATCACGATGTGGTCGACGCCGGCGCCCAACGCTTCGTCGATCACCACTTGCAAGGCGGGTTCGTCGCCGATCGGGAAGAGTTCCTTCGGCACGGACTTCGTGGCGGGGAGGAAACGGGTCCCCAATCCGGCCGCGGGAATGACGGCACTGCGGACCTGCATGGGTGGGACGATATCTTTTTTACTCCAATGCCAACGTACGTCTACAGGTTCGTCGATACCGGCGAAACGATCGAAGTCCAGCAAGCGTTCACCGACGCGACCCTCACCGAGGTCGCCCATCCCGACTCGGGCGAGCTCCTTCCCGTCAAGAAGGTCTTCACGCCGGTGGGCGTCACGTTCCGGGGATCCGGCTTCTTCAAGACCGACAATCGCGAGAAGTCGTCGAAGTCCGAGTCGAGCCCGTCCAAGGATGCGGCGTCCAAGGATTCGTCCAAGGATTCGGGGAAGAGCTCCACCACCGATGGGTCCGGTGGGTCGTCATCGGCCGGGTCGAAGGACAGCGGATCGTCGTCGAGCACTCCGAGTTCGTCGGGCAAGACGGACAGCTCGTCGTCCACGAAGCCGGCGAGCGCCTCGACGTCCACGACGACCTGATGCTGATCCCGCTCGCCGACCAGGCCACCGATCTCGGGGCCGAGGTCGGCGTGTTCGGCGGGTCAGGTTTCTACGAGTTTCTCGACGACTGCACCGAGATCGAGATCGCCACGCCTTACGGGCCACCCGCTTCACCCGTGAGCGTCGGCACGGTGGCCGGTCGGCGCGTCGCCTTCATCGCCCGCCACGGCCGCCACCACGACTACGCAGCCCACCGCGTGCCGTACCGCGCCAACGTGTGGGCCCTGGCCTCGGTCGGCGTCCGTTCGATCGATCGCGCCCTGCTCCGTCGGATCGCTGCAGCCCGATCTGCACCCCGGCGACCTGGTGGTCGTCGATCAGATCGTCGATCGGACCAAGGACCGCGCCGACACGTTCCACGACGTCGGTTCCGGCGACGGCCTGCCCGGGTCGGACGGCGCCGTGCACCATCAGACCTTCGCCGAGCCGTATGCCGCCGACTTGCGATCGATCCTGCTCGACGCGGCCCGCTCGCTCGACGGCTGCACGGTGCACGACGGCGGCACGATGGTGGTGATCAACGGACCACGGTTCTCCACCCGCGCCGAGAGCCTGTGGTTCCGCCAGATGGGCTGGCACGTCGTGAACATGACGGGATATCCCGAAGCGGTGCTCGCCGCCGAGGCGAACATCCCGTATGCCTCGGTCGCTCTGGTCACCGACTACGACGCCGGCGTCGACGGCCACGAACCCGTCACGATGGACGCGGTGTTCGCGACGATGCGGCACAACGTGGCCAACGTGCGCGAGCTGATCACCACCGCGCTGCCCGCGCTGCCCTGACCGCATCGCCTGATCGGACCGCCTGACCGCACCGCCCGGCGCGCACCGATAGCGTTCATCGCACCTCGCCCGGCCGAACGGCTGCGGCCGATCTCCCGATCGACAGCCGTCGCGCACGGCGTCCCGCCCACGATCCCGCGACGCAACGTTCGCGCGATCAACCGGGGAGACCAACCATGCACATCGTCGTGAGGACGCGGCGAGCCCTCGCCGCCCATCCGTGGATCCACTGGGCCGTGTGCGTCGGGCTGGCCATCGCGGCCGCCGTCGCGACGCATGGCTACATCGCCCGTCTCGACGCCGAACGGCGCGCCTGGGGCACGACCCGCACGGTGTGGGTGACGGTCGGCGACGTCGCGGCCGGTCAACCGGTGCGGGCGACCGCCGCGGACGTGCCCGCCGCGCTCGTCCCACCGGGCGCCGTGACCGAACCTCCCGGCGACGCTGTCGCTCGGCAACGCGTCACCGCGGGGGAGATCGTCGTCGATGCCGACGTGGCGGCGGCCGCCGGGCCGGCTGGTCTCGCCGAGCCAGGCACCGTCATCGTCGGGATCGTCGACCCGCTGGCCCGCAACGTCGCCGTCGGTTCGACGGTCCAGGCCACCGCCGACGGAGTGATCGTGTGCGACGAGGCGACGGTCGTGGCGATCAGCGACGACGTGATCCAACTCGCCGTGCCGGAGCGCGATGCCCCGATCGTCGCCGCCGCCGCCCACGACGGCCTGGCCAGCATCCTCATTGTCCCCTGACCGCTCGTTCTCGCGAACTTGTTGCGTACGGGTGCGCAACAAGTTCACGAGAACGTCAGACGGACGGCACGATGCGCGCCGACCACGGGCGCGGTTCGTCCCAGTGGTGGCCGACGACGACGCCGGCGCGCAGTGCGGCGAGGAACTCGCCCGCTGTGGTGAAGTCGGCGATCTCCACGTACGCGGAGCCGATCGCGTCCGGGACGTGGGCGTCGCTGCCCGCGCCGGCGGCGAGATCGAACTCGGCGGCGAACTCGGCCGCCCGGCGGTTCAGGCTCGCCAGCGACGTCTTGGAGTTGTGCACCTCGATCGCGTCGATCAGACCCGAGTTCGGCGAGTTCGTAGAGGGCGGCCTCGGTCAGGTTGCGACGCATCGGGTCGAACGGATGCGGGATGTACACGAGACCACCCTGCTCGCGGATCGCCCGTGCCGCCTCGATGTGACCGATCCCGCTCGGCACGCGCTCGACGAGGAACAACCCGATGATCTCCCCGGCCGCCGTGCGCAGTTCCTCGCCCACCACCACGCGGCATGGCAGCCGATCGGCGAGCTCGACCGCGCCGGCGATCGCGTTGTGGTCGGTGATGCACAACACGTCGATGCCCGACTCGACGATCGACGTCGCCAGTTCCTCCGGCATCGTGGTGGAGTCACCGCTCCACATCGTGTGGCTGTGCAGGTCGACCCGCACGCGCCCGGCGGCGACCGGCGTGGCGAGATGCGGATGACGACCGACCGCCGCCGCGGAGGGAACGGTCGGCACGTGCAGCGCCCTCAGGCTCCGGACATCGTGACGTCGCTGATCACGAGGCTCATCCCGGCCGCCCGCATCGGCAGCCAGTCGAGGTCGCCACCGACCTCGACGATGTCGAGCAGCATGCGCTGCAACGTCGATGCGATGGTGAACTCGCGCACCGGTGCACCGACCGTCACCGTTGGTGATCAGCAGGCCCGCCGCGCCGGTGGAGAAGTCGCCGCTGATCGGGTTGACGCCCGAGTGCAGGCCCTGCATCTGCTGGACGAGCAGACCGTCGTCGATGTCGGCGATCAGCTCCTCCTGCTGGCGCGTGCCCGGCACGAGCGACAGTGCCAGACAGCCGACGCCGGGCGTGCCGGCGAAACCGCCCCGGATCGCGTTGCCCGTCGACACCGTCCCCGCCCGGCGGGCCGAGTACGAGTTGTGCACGAACTGCCGCAGCACGCCGTCCTCGATGAGCACGTTGCGCCGCGCCGCGAGACCCTCGCCGTCGACATCGGTGGCCGTGTAGGCCTTCGGGTTCGTCGGGTCGTCGATCATCGTGACGAGCGGGGAGGCCACCTGCTCGCCGAGGCGATCGCGGAACAGCGACCGGCCCTTGACGACGGCCTCGCCGTTGAGCGTGGACGAGATCACGCCGAGGAACTGCGCGGTGACGAACGGATCGAGCACGACGGTCAGCCGCTTGCTCGGCCGGCTTCGTCGCGCCGAGCAGCCGCGTCGCCCGATCGGCCGCTTCCTTCGCCGCCCGCTCGAGATCGAACTCGTCGGGCGACCGGCCGACGGAGAAGCCGAACCCCGTCTGCGTCTCGGCGTCGTCGCCCTCGCCCTCGTCGGCGAGCGTCGACACCGACACGTAGCACCCGTTCTCGCGGCCCGACATCCGGATGCCGGTGGTGGTCGCCACGGCCGACTCGCCGTAGGCGTCGGCGTAGTTCGAGTCGTCGACGCGGATGCGGTGGTCGATGCCCGACGTGAGCTTCTCGAGCTCCTTGGCGAGATCGATCTTGTCGTCGGTCGGGTACGCCGCGAGCTCGTCGTTCCAGAGCGGCTGCTCGGTGACCGGCGACGCCGTCGGGTTCGGCCAGTGCGGCGTACTCGTCGACGGTGCCGAACTGGACGTTGTCACGGGCCTGGGCGAGCACGTCGGCGATCGCGTCGGCGTCGAGCGTGCCCGCGTAGGCGAACCCGGTGCGACCACCGACGATCACGCGGATGCCGATGCCCTCGCTCTGCGCCGACACGAAGTGCTCGACGTCGCCCTCGTACACGCGGACCTCGGTCTCGCCACCGCGGGCGACGAACGCCTCGATCTGCTCGCCGGCGCCCGCCTGCTCGACGACCCGGTCGGCGACCACCTGCAGCTCGGATTCGAACGCAGCGTCAGCCGATCGCTCGCTGCGCTCGCTCATGAGCTCGTGCCGCCGATCGTCAGCGACTTGACCCGCAGCGTCGGCTGACCGTCACCGACGGGGACACCCTGGCCATCCTTGCCGCACGTGCCCGGGCTGCCCATGGCGAAGTCGTTGCCGAGCATGTCGATGTCCTGCAGCACCTTCGGGCCGTTGCCGATCAGGTTGCCGTCGCGCAGCGGCTCGGTGATCTCACCGTTCTCGATCAGGTACGCCTCGGTCATGCCGAACACGAAGTCGCCGGTCGCCGTGTTCACGCTGCCGCCGCCGAGCTTGGCCACGTACACGCCGTTCGGGGTGGACGAGATGATGTCGTCGGGATCGTCCGGGCCGTCGAGCACGAACGTGTTGGTCATCCGCACCATCGGCAGGTGCTGGTAGCTCTGGCGGCGGCCGTTGCCCGACTGCGGGCGACCGTCCTTGCGGGCCCGCAGGTAGTCCCACATGTAGTCGGTGAGGATGCCGTCCTCGATCAGCACGTTGCGCTGGGTGATGTGGCCCTCGTCGTCGAAGCCGAGCGTGCCCCACTCGCCCGGCATCGTGCCGTCGTCGACGAGCGTGACGAGCGGGTTGGCGACCAGCTGGCCGACCTTGCCGGCGTAGACGCTGGCACCCTTCTGGATGTGGTCGGCCTCGAGGCCGTGACCGCACGCCTCGTGGAACAGCACCCCTCCGGTGCCGTGCTTGATGACCACCGGCATCGCACCCGATGGAGCGGGCCGCGCCTTGAGCTTCGTGATCGCCTGGCGAGCCGCCTCACGGGCGAGTTCCTCGACGTCGACGGTGTCGAAGATCTCGAAGCCGATGGTGTGACCCATCGACTGGTATCCGGTCTGCATGCCGGTGTCGCCGTCGGCGACGGCGCTGATGCGCAGCAGCGTGCGCACCACCTCGTCGTCGGCGTAGCACGCCCTCGGTGTTGGCGATCAGCACGCGCTTGTGGCTGTCGCCGTAGCCGGCCGACACCTGCACGATCTCCGGGGCGTACGCCCGCGCCGCCTCGTCCATGCGCTGCAGCAGCTCGACCTTGGCCGCCTTGGCCACCGAGTCCGGGTCGCGCTCGATCGTGTTGGGTCGGTGCGGGGCCGACTTCGTGAGCGCGACGGTACGCACGCCCCCACCGCCCTGACTCGCCGCGGCGGCCGCGGCCGACGCCGCCCGTTCCAGCCCCGCCTCGGACAGGTCGGACGTGTACGCGAACCCCGTCGTCTCCCCCGCGACGACACGGATCCCCGCCCCGCGGTCGCGTCCGCTCGACACCTGCTCGACGCGGCCGTCGTCGAGACCGGCCGAGGTCGAACGTTTGTCTTCGGCGTACACCTCCGCGAAATCGGCGCCCGTGCGTACAGCACCGGCGAGTACTCGTTCCAGGACATCGCTGTCGATCACGCGAATGATCCTACGAGGACGGGCGTTACCCTGGTGACCCGTGAGTCTCGAAACTGGCCTGCGCGGTGACGCCAAGATGACCGTCACCGAGGCCGACACGGCGCGGGCCCTCGGCTCGGGCGATGTCGACGTGCTCGGCAGCCCCCGGTTGATCGCACTGTGCGAGGAAGCGGCCGTGTCGGCCGTGGCCAACTCGCTCGACGCCGGGTCGACCACCGTCGGCATGCGCATCCAGTTCGACCACCTGCAGCCGACGGCGATCGGTGTCGACGTCACGGCCGAGGCCGTGCTCGAACGGATCGACGGCCGGCGCCTGGTGTTCACCGTGTCGGCGGCGGATCCGGGCGGTCTGGTCGCCGCCGGCAAGATCATCCGCGTGCTCGTCGACGTCGAGCGGTTCATGGGCAAGTGCGGCAACTGACCTGACGTTGCGAGCGTCACCGCGAGAGCGGTCATGAACCCGTCAACGCGGCAATACAGTGGGAGACGATGCAGGTCGTGGAGCAGATCACGGCACCGGAGCGGGAACACCGCCTCTACTGGTGGAAGGAAGCGATGATCGTCGCGGTCTTCTACGCGGTGTACTCGTGGACCCGCAACCTGTTCGGCTCGAACAAGATCGCCGGTGACGGCATCCCCAATCAGGCGTTCACGAACGCGGTGCGGGTGATCCGGGCCGAGACCGCGCTCAACCTGTTCCACGAGGAGACCATCCAGGCCTGGTTCCTCCCGTACAAGTGGTTCATCCAGTTCTGGAACACGTGGTACGGGACGATGCACTTCATCGTCACGCTCGGTGTGTTCGTCCTGCTGTTCCTCAAGCGCCGCGACGTGTTCCCGCAGTGGCGGAACACCCTCGCGGCGATGACCGCGCTGGCCATCCTCGGGTTCGCCTTCTTCCCGCTGATGCCGCCTCGTCTGCTCGACGAGCCGTGCCCGGCCAACGATCCGACGAGCTACGGCGGCGCGTGCATCTACACGTCCGAACGGCCCGACGGTGGCTGGGACTTCGTCGACACACTCGCCGACTACGGCGGCCCGTGGTCGTTCGACTCCGAGGCGATGGCGTCGATCTCGAACCAGTACGCGGCGATGCCGAGCATGCACATCGGGTGGTCGACGTGGTGCGCCGTCGCCGTCTGGCCGCTCCTCAAGCGGAAGTGGATGAAGGCGCTCGTGATCCTGTATCCGATCGCCACGCTCTTCTGCATCATCGTCACGGCCAACCATTTCTGGCTCGACGGCGTCGGAGGTTTGCTCGCCTTCGGCGTCGGTGCGATGCTCGGATGGGGACTGCACCGGTGGAACCAGGACCGTCTTGACCGACGGCACAGCGCGATGTCACCCACGGGTAGCGCGACCGCCGTATCCTGACCAGCGATGAGCCAAATGCGCTTGAATCCACTCAACGGGCGGTGGGTGACGATCGTGCCGGACCGTCAGCGACGCCCCAGCGACTTCGTCCCGCGCGACCACACGATCGAGCGCGACGGCGACCGACCGTGCCCCTTCTGCCCGGGCAACGAGGAAGAGACACCACCCGCGATCGAGACGACCGAGGCCGACGGCACCTGGTCGATGCGCGTCGGTGCCGAACCGCTACCCGGCCTTCGACGGCGACGCCCTCTTCGCCGTGCACAACCTCGGCCCGGTGTTCGTCAAGGCCGAGGCCAGCGGCATCCACGAGGTGTTCGTGTACACACCCGATCACCATGGCGGACTCCACAGTCTCGACGACGCCCATGCGGCCGAGTTCATGTTCCTGCTGCGGCGGCGCCTCGTGGAGCACGCCGCGCTGCCGTACGTCCGCTACACGCAGGTGATCGTCAATCACGGCAGTGAGGCCGGCGCATCGATCGCCCACCCCCACGGCCAGATCCTCGGGCTGCCGTTCGTGCCGGGCGAGATCCTCGACGAGGAGCGCGCCTTCGCTCGCTTCGCCGGGGGCTCACTGCTGGAGACCACGTCGAGGCCGAACTCGCCGCCGGCCAGCGCATCGTCATCGCCAATGACGATGTCGTGGTGCTCTGCCCGTTCTGGAGCGGCGTGCCGTACGAGATGATGATCGTGCCGACCGAGCGCCAGTCACACCTGCAACACGCGTCCGACGACTCGCTCGCCGCGATGGGCCGGGCGATCCGTGACACGATCGCCCACCTGAAGGGTGCGCTCGGCGACATCTCGTTCAACCTCGGCGTCCACACCGCACCGCACCAGCACACGGTGAATACCAGTGGCACGTCCACGTGTGGCCGGTGCTCGTCACCCAGGCCGGCTTCGAGCGTGGCACGGGCGTGATGATCAACGTCGTCCCGCCCGAGGAGGCGTGCGAGGTGCTGCGTTCCGTCGGTGCTGCCGTCTGAACCGTCGGCCAGGACCTCGATGAGTGACGTGACGGTGTCGATCGACATCACCGCGCCGCCCGACACCGTGTGGGCCACGATCGAAGCCGTCGAGCGACACGTCGACTGGATGGCCGACGCCGTCGCGATCCATTTCGAGAGCGAGCAGGAGCGTGGCGTCGGCACGACGTTCCTGTGCGACACGAAGATCGGGCCGCTCAAGCTGACCGACCGCATGGAGATCACACGCTGGGAACCGGGCGTGGCGATGGGCGTGCGGCACTCCGGCATCGTGAAGGGCTCCGGCACGTTCACGCTCGAACCGCTCGCCGGCGGGACGCGGACGACGTTCACGTGGGCCGAATCGCTCGACTACCCGTGGTACCTCGGTGGGCGGCTCGGTGCCGCCGTGTCCGGACGCCTGTTGCTCACGCCACTCTGGCGACGCAACCTGAAGCGCCTCCAAGCCCTCGTCGAAGCCCCCTGAACCGCTCCAGCCCTCGTTTGCGTCAGGATTTCTGCGGTTATGCCGCCAGAAATCCTGACGCAAACGGGGATTCCTACGGGGATGGCGGGGGTGGGGCGGTGCTGGCGAGCCAGACCATCGACATCGGACCGATGTCGAGTTGGCCGGACGTCTCGAGCGACTGCCAGGAAACGGCAGGATCGGCGGCGATGACGACGTCGTCCTCGAGGCCGCGCAGCCCGCTCCCCCAGTACGCCGCGTTGTCGGTGTCGAGTACGACCCGCCAGGCGCCGCCCCACGGCAGGCCCACCCGGTAGCCGGGCCGCGCCAGGGGCGTGAAGTTGGCGATGCAGATCACGGCCGCCGCGCCCGCCGTGTCCCAGCGGGCGAAGGCGTACATGCTGTGATCGGCGTCGTCGGCGTCGAGCCACTGGAACCCACCCGGCTCGTTGTCGCGCCGCCACAGCGCGGGCCATTCGTCGGCCACGGCATTGATCGTCTGCACCACGTCGTGGACACCCTTGTGCGCGGCGTGCTCGAGCAGGTGCCACGGCAGTTCGGAGGCGTCGTTCCACTCCTGCCACGGGGCCAACTCGGCTCCCATGAACACGAGCGGTGAGCCCGGCAGCGCCCATTGCCACGCCGAGCAGCGCACGGAGCCCCGCGAACCGCTGCCAGTCGTCGCCGCCGATCTTCGCCAGCAGGCTCCCCTTGCCGTGCACGACCTCGTCATGGCTGAGCGGCAGGACGAAGCGCTCGTCGTAGGCGTACAGCAGCGCGAACGTCATCTCGTTGTGGTGGTGACGACGGTAGATCGGGTCGAAGGCCATGTAGCCGAGCGAGTCGTGCATCCAGCCGAGATTCCACTTGTGACTGAAGCCCAACCCGCCCGCCGATGTCGGCGCCGTCACGCCCGGCCACGCCGTCGATTCCTCGGCGATCATCAACACGTCGGGGAATTCCTCGCCGACCACGGCGTTCGTCTCGCGCAGGAAGCGGATGGCGTCGAGGTTCTCCCGCCCACCGAACTCGTTGGGCACCCAGCCGCCGGCGTCACGGGAGTAGTCGAGGTACAGCATCGACGCCACCGCGTCGACACGCAGCCCGTCGATGTGGAATTCGTCGAGCAGGTAGAGCGCGTTGGCGACCAGGAAGTTGCGCACCTCGTTGCGCCCGAAGTCGAACACGTACGTGCCCCACTCGGGATGTTCGCCGCGCCGGGGATCGGGGTGCTCGTACAGCGGAGTGCCGTCGAACCGGCCGAGGCTCCACTCGTCACGCGGGAAGTGCGCCGGCACCCAGTCGACGATCACGCCGATGCCGCGCTGGTGCAGCGCATCGACGAAGCGCGCCAGCCCGCCCGGATCGCCGAAGCGAGCGGTCGGCGCGTAGTACCCCGACACCTGATAGCCCCACGAGCCACCGAACGGATGCTCGGCCACCGGCAACAGCTCGACGTGGGTGAACCCCAGTGACGCGACGTGGTCACCCAGTTGGGTAGCGAGTGTGTCCCAGTCGGCGACACCGCGGCGCCACGACCCGAGGTGCACCTCGTACGTGCGCATCGGTGCGTCGCCGCGCAGCGTGGCGCCCCGCCCGGTCATCCATTCGTCGTCGTGCCAGGCGTGGCGCGCCCCGCTGGGCACAACGCTCGCGTCGCTCGGGGGCAGCTCGGCCTGCCGGGCCATCGGGTCGGCCTTGCGCAACGTCCGACCCTCGGCCGTGACGATCTCGAACTTGTACCGGTGACCCGTCCGGCGCCGCCGGCGCGAGACCCGACCAGATTCCGGTCGGGCCGTACGAGTCGAGCATCGTCAGCACGTCGGGGGTCCAGTTGTTCCAGTCGCCGACCACCGACACACGCGAGGCGTTCGGCGCCCACACCGAAAATCGCACGCCGTGGGCGTCGCCGTTCCCGTCGATCACGAGGCCTTGCGGGCCGAGCAGCTCCCAGAGCCGTCGGTGGGTGCCCTCGCCGAACAGATGGAGATCGAGCTCACCGATCGGCCGAGCGACATTGGACATCGCGTCCACAGTAGAGCGTGCCTGCGGCCATGCGTGGCGGGCCGCGGAACATGAAGCTCCGCACCCGCCGATCCGAACGTGCCGGTCGACTTGCCAGTCCGGCCTGCCAGTAGGGTGCCACGCCGTGCGAGTGCTGATGCTGTCGTGGGACTTCCCGCCACGGGCGACGGGAGGGACGGCGGCCCACGTCGAGGGCCTCGCCACGAGTCTCGCCCGGGCCGGCCACGAGGTGGTCGTGCTGACGATCGCCGAGCGGATCAGCGACATGACGCAGGCTCCGGACGGCCCGTTCCGGGTCCTGCGGACCGCCGTCGACCTTCCGTGGCTCCCTCCCGTCGAGACGGTGGCGCGGACGGCATCGGCCAACCATGCCTTCGTCAAGCTCGGCGTGACGCTCGCCGACCGCGACCCGGCCCTCGCCGGATGGATCCCCGACATCGTGCACGGACATGATTGGCGCACCGGCTGGGCCGCCGACTCGCTCGCCACGATCCACCGGGTGCCGTTCGTGTCCACGATGCACGGCACCGAACGGATGCGGCACGGCGGTCAGCTCCCGCTCGGCGATCCCACCGACATCAACTCGATCGAGTGGTGGCTCGCGTTCCAGGCCGATCGATTGATCGCGCCGACCCACTTCATGGTCGAACAGCTGATCACGGGATTCGAACTCGGCGTCGAGCACGTCGCCCACATCCCCAACGGCGTCGACCCGGCACTGTGGGCTCCGCCCCACGCCGCCTCGACCGAGCGCGAACAGCTCGTCGTGTCCTGGGGCAACGTGCAGTTCGAGAAAGGCTTCCAGGTCCTGGCACGGTCGATCAACATCGCCCGCGGTCGTCTGCCGCACATCCGCGGCGTGATCGCCGGACGCGGGAGCTACCTGCCCGAGCTCCAGTCGCAGGTCGACGTCGAGGGCGTGAGCGACATCGTCGACCTGCCGGGCTACGTCCCCGACGCCCAACTCCGCGCCATCGCCCACCGGGCCGGCGTGGTGGTGATCCCGTCGTTGTACGAGCCGTTCGGCATCGTCGCCCTCGAGGCGCTCGCCGCCGGAGCACCGCTCGTCGCGGCCCGCACGGGCGGCCTCGCCGAGTTGCTCGCCGACACCGATGCCGGGCTGATGTTCGAGCCGGGCAATCCCGAGGAGCTCGCCGCGCTGCATCACCTCGATCCTCACCGACGACGAGTTGGCTGCCCGGTTGACGGCGAACGGGCGGGCCCTGGTCGAGCAGACCTACGCGTGGGATGCGATCGCCGCGGCGACCGCCGAGGTGTACGACGGCCTGCTCTCCAGCGCGGTCGGCTGAGAATCGGTACCCTCGCGGCCGATGCGCCCCCAGCATGAGTTCACCATCGTCAGACGTCTCCCGCCATCGCTCGAGCCGCTCGTCGGGCTCGCGGCCAACCTCCACTGGGCGTGGGACCGCCGCCCGATCGACCTGTTCGATCGACTCGACGGCGCGATCGACGAGCGATCGTGGCGGACGACCGGGCAGCATCCCGTCGACCTCGTGCGCCGCACCTCCCCGGCCTGCTGGGAACAGCTCGCCGCCGACGACGAGTTCGTCGCCGCGGTCGCCGCCGCCGATGCTCGGTCCGCGAGCTCGTCGACGGCTCGGATCACTGGTTCGCGGCATCGAACTGGTGTCGACAGCGCCGACGTCACGGTGATGCCGAGACCGGAGAAGGACGTTCACCGCTCGACCTCGTCGCCTACTTCTCCCCCGAGTTCGGCATCACCGAGGCGCTCCCGCAGTACTCGGGCGGGCTCGGCGTGCTCGCCGGCGATCACCTGAAGGCGTCCTCCGACCTCGGCGTCCCCCTCGTCGGCGTCGGGTTGCTGTACGCCGAGGGCTACTTCCATCAGCACCTCAACGCCGACGGCTGGCAGGAGGAGACGAACGCCCGCATCGATCCCGCCGGCGCTCGGCGCTGCAGCCGACGGGGGTGCAGATCGTCGTCGATCTCGCCGACGTCGACGTGCAGGTCCGGGTGTGGCGCGTCGACGTGGGGCGGATCCGTCTGTACCTGCTCGACACGAACGTTCCGGGGAACCCACCCGAGGCGATCGCCGTCACCGACCGGCTCTACGGCGGTGACGAGCAGCACCGGCTCCGCCAGGAGATCGTGCTCGGCATCGGCGGCGTCCGGGCCCTGCGGGCGCTCGACCTGCATCCCCAGGTGTTCCACACCAACGAGGGCCACGCCGGGTTCCTCGGCCTCGAACGGGTACGGGAGTGGACCGAGCAGGGGCTGTCGTTCGCCGAGGCGATCGAAGCGGTGCGGGCGGGCGGGGTGTTCACCACCCACACCCCCGTTCCGGCCGGCATCGATCGCTTCCCGCGGGAGCTGTTCGAGCCGTACTTCACGAAGTTCGCGGACGCCTGCGGGGTGACGTTCGACGAACTGTTCGAGCTCGGGCACACGGGCCGACGAACCGGACGGCAAGTTCAACATGGCGGTGATGGGGCTGCGTTTGGCCGCCCGCTCGAACGGTGTCGCCCGGCTCCACGGCGACGTGTCACGGGTGATGTTCGGCGGCATGTGGCCGGATCTTCCCGCCGTCAACGCGCCGATCGGGCACGTCACCAACGGCGTCCACGCGCGCAGTTGGGTCAGCGATCGCGTCGACGAGATGCTCACCGAGACACTCGGCGAGCACTGGTCACCTCGCAGCCGCCGACGACTGGGCGCGTATCCACCAGGTCGATCGCTCGCGTGATCTGGGACATCCGCAACGCAGGCCGGCGGGAACTCGTCGAGATGGTCCGCGACCTGCTCGGCCACGACCTGCTCGACCCGGACGTGTTGACGATCGGCTTCGCCCGCCGCTTCGCCACGTACAAGCGCTCGACGCTCCTGTTGAGCCAGCTCGACCGGTTGAAGGCGCTGCTGCTCGACGCCGACCGGCCGGTGCAGTTCGTGTTCGCCGGCAAGGCCCATCCCGCCGACCAGCCCGGCAAGGCGCTCATCCAGGAGATCCACCACCTGGCGAGCGAGAACGACGTGCGGCACCGGTTCGTGTTCATCCCCGACTACGACATCGGGATCGCCCGGACGATGTACCACGGCTGCGACGTGTGGTTGAACACGCCCCGCCGACCGATGGAGGCCTGCGGGACGAGCGGGATGAAGGCGGCGTTGAACGGCGTGCTCAACTGCTCGATCCTCGACGGGTGGTGGGACGAGATGACCGACGGGACGAACGGTTTCGACATCCCGTCGTTCGACCATGACCTCGACGACAAGCGACGCGATCACCGCGAGGCGAACGCGACGTTCGACGTGATCGAGAACCGGATCGTGCCGATGTACTACGAGCGCGGCGACGACGGCATCCCCCATCGTTGGTTGGAACATGTGGCGAACAACTGGGCCACGCTCGGGTGGAACGTCACCGCCAGCCGGATGGTGCGCGACTACGTGACAGCGCTCTACGAGCCGGCGGCGGCGTCCGCCCGCGCCCGCACCGCCGATGGCGGGACCGGCGCGGTGAACTCGCCGAGTGGAAGGCGCGGGTCGCCGCGGCGTGGCCCACCGTGCACGTGTGGCTCGTGACCGACGTCGACGCGCTGGCGACGCCGACATCCGGCGAGGCTCGCGACATCGTGGCCGAACTCGACCCCGGCGACCTCGACCCGGCCGAGCTGATCGTGCAGTGCGTCCACGGTCCCCTGCTCCCCGACGGGTCGTTCGACGAGACCCAACTCACCGTCGAGATGCTGCAACGCGACGGGAGCACCTGGTCGGGATCGATCGAGCCGCAAGGTGCGGGCCCGTGGGGTGTCACCGTCCGGGCGATGCCGACGCACGCCGGCCTGTCGAGCGTGTACGACACCGGACTCGTCGCGTCGGGCTGACCCGAACTCACTCCTTGATCCCGCAAGGTCCTCGGTAGATTGCGGGGCATGCGACTGAACGCACGTCGGGGCGATCGGACGCTCGAGGTTCCACCTCCGCCACCGTCCACGCGTCTGGTGTTCGTGGCGTTCGGCGGGCTGATGGCCATGCTCGCCGCCGGGTACGGCGTGCTGTTCACGATCGTCGACGACTTCCGCGACGAGTACGGCATCAGCGAGTCCTCGATCGGCATCGTGATCGGGATCGGGTTCCTCGCCGGATTCATGTCGCAACTCCTGATCGCGCCACTCGCCGACCGCGGTCACGCCCGCCGGATCGTGTTGCTCGGGGTGACCGTCAACGTGATCGGCCTCGTGCTGATGGCCCTCAGCACCACGCTGCTGCCGATCCTGCTCGGCCGCTTCATCAGCGGTGTCGGCATCGGCGCCGCGGTACCGGCCGTCCGCCGCATCGTGATCCTCGCCGATCCCGACAACCTCGGGTCGAACCTCGGTCGGCTGCTCGCCGCTGACGTGTTCGGCTTCGCCCTCGGCCCGGCGATCTCGGCCGTGCTCGTCGGTCCGTTCGGCATCGCCGCTCCATTCCTCGTCGTGGCGTTGGCCACGGCCCTGCTGTTGCCGATCGTCGCCCGGGTCCGCGTGCCGGAGACGATCGACCCGACCAGCCGCCGGCTCGCCGTCGATCTCCTGCGCATCCGGCCGTTCGCCGGTGCCGTGGTGATGGGGGCCGCCGTCTTCGTGATGATCGGCACGTTCGACGCACTGTGGGCGCTCGTCCACAAGGACCTCGGCACGAGTGAGTGGATCGCCAACCTGGGCATCACGCTGTTCGCCCTGCCGCTGATCGTGCTCGGCCCGCTCGGCGGCCGCCTGTCGCAGACCATCGGGCCGTTCCGGCTCGCCACGCTCGGGCTCGCCGCCGGCGCGACGTTCATGTTCCTGTACGGCGTGTTGCCGACGGGCGGGGCGATCTTCGCCGTGGCGATGATCCATGCGGTGTGCGACGGCATCACCGTGTCGAGCACCGGGGTGGCGGTCGGGCTCACCGTGCCGATCGAACGGCAGGCGGGCGCACAGGGCGTGCTCGGGGCGGCACAGGCGGTGTCGGCCGGCGCGATGGCCATGCTCACCGGCACGCTGTACGAGGCCTTCGGCCGCACGGCGGCGTACTCGATGTGCGCGGTCGTCATGCTGACGATGGTCGGCTCCGGATTGTGGATGGCCCGTGCCGCGTGGTCGCTCCGGCGACCGTTGGCGACCGAGCAGCTGGGCGACACCCTCGTCCCCTTGCATTGATGGGGGTGACGCTGCACTGATGGCCACGACCCGGCTCACACGCACGATCCGGGCGACCCCCGACGCCGTGTACCGGGCGCTCGTCGATCCGGTGGCGGTGCAGACGTGGATGGTGCCCGACGGGATGACCAGCTCCGTCGAGCGGTTCGAGGCGTAGGTCGGCGGGACGTTCCGCATCTCGCTGACCTACGACGAACCGACCACGGCCGGCAAGTCCGACGCGCAGACCGACACGTTCGAGGGTCGATTCGTCGAACTCGTCCCCGGCGGCGGGTGGTGCAGGTCGTGGCGTTCGAGACCGACGACCCGTCGACCCAGGGCGAGATGACGATCACCTACACGCTGCAGGCGACCGACGGCGGCACCGAACTCGTCGGCCTCCACGAGGACCTGCCGCCCGGCGTGTCGGCGGAGGACAACGAACTCGGCTGGAACATGTCGCTCGACAAGCTCGCGTCGCTCGTCGAACGCGGCGATCGGCCGGTCAGCGGCCGGTGAAGTCGGCCTTGCCCGGGCCGTGTTCGAGGAAGCTGGCGACGCCGATGCGTGAATCGGCGGAGTGGAAGACCTCCTCGAAGTTGGCCCGCTCGATCGCCAGCCCGTCGGCGAGCGCGACCGACAAGCCGTCGTCGATCGCCTGCTTCGTCAACGCCTGCGCGACGAGCGCGCCGCCGGCGACCTCGGCCGCCAGCGCGAGCGCCCGCTCGTGCAGCTCGTCGTGCGGCACCACCTCGTCGGCCAGCCCGATCCGCAACGCCTCCTCGGCGCGCACCTGACGCCCGGTGAGGCACAGCTCCTTCGCCCGGCTGGCGCCGACCGCGCGCGCAGACGCTGCGTGCCGCCGCCACCGGGGATGATGCCGAGCAGGATCTCGGGCTGGCCGAACACGGCCTTGTCCGAGACGATGCGGTAGTCGCAGGCCAGCGCCAGCTCGCACCCACCACCGAGCGCGTAGCCGCTCACGGCGGCGATGACGAACCGGGGCAACGCGGCGATCGCATCCAATGCGTCGTGGAACCCGGCGGTGATCGTCGCCGCCTCGTCGGGCCCGCCGAACTCGGAGATGTCGGCGCCCGCCGCGAAGATCCGCTCGCCGCCCGTGACGACGAGCGCACCGGGCGGATCGGCGGCCAGCGCCTCGGCGGTCGCCCGCAGCTCGGCGAGCAGCGCCGACGACAGCGCGTTGACCTTGCCGTTGGCGAGGGTGATCACGGCCACGCCGTCGTCACGGCGATCGAGGGTGAGCAGCGAGGTGTCGGTCATCCGCCCGATTCTTGCCGCCCGACCCGACTCACCCCGAAAATGTCGGGAATTGCCCGCCGGGCGGGCAGTTCCCGACATTTTCGGGACGGTGAGACGGGAGGCCGAGCGCGTCAGGCGTCGACGGCGGCGAGCATCTCGTCGGCGGCGGTCCAGGGATCGGTCGATCGCGCCACCACCTCGTCGGTGAGTTGGTCCCACCGGTCGCCGGAACAGATCTCGCGGGCGCGTCGCCCGAGGCGCTGCGCGACGATCTCCCGCAGCTCCTCGCGCAGGCGGAAGCTGCGGCGGCTGGCGAGTTGCCCGGACGACTCCGCGTAGGCGCGATGGGCGAGCACGGCGTCCCAGAGTTCGGTCACGCCCGTGCCGTCGATCGCCACGGTGGGCACGATCGGTGGACGCCAGGCGTCGTGGTCGAGCGCCGAGAGATCGAGCATCTGCATCAGATCCCGCGCCGTCTCGTCGACCCCCTTGCGGTCGGCCTTGTTGATGACGAACACGTCGGCGATCTCCATCAGGCCGGCCTTGTTGGCCTGCACGCTGTCGCCCCAGCCCGGATTGACGACCACGACCGTGGTGTCGGCCTTGCCGGCCACCTCGACCTCGACCTGGCCGACGCCGACGGTCTCGACGAGGACCCAGTGGCGACCGATCGCGTCGAGCAGGCGCACCGCCTCGGGCGTGGCGAGCGAGAGCCCGCCGAGGTGACCGCGCGTCGCCATCGAGCGGATGAACACACCGGGATCGGTGGCGTGGTCCTGCATCCGCACCCGGTCGCCGAGGATCGCCCCACCGGTGAACGGCGACGACGGGTCGATCGCCAGCACGGCGATCTCGATGTCCGTCGACCGGAGGTGCCCGATCAGCGCGCTCGTCAGCGTGCTCTTCCCGGAGCCCGGCGCGCCGGTGATCCCGACCGTGTACCCGTCGGTGCTGCGGCGGTAGGCCAGCCGGCCGATCGTGCGGGCGTCCTCGTCGCCGCGTTCGATCAGCGACAGGAGGCGGGCGAGCGCCGAACGATCACCACCGAGCGCCGCCTCGAACAGCTCGGCCGGCGACCGGACGGCGTCGACTCATGCAGCGGCCTCGGCGATGTTCACCACTTCGGTGACGCCGTCGACGCGGTCGCGCATGATCCGTTCGATGCCCGCCTTGAGCGTCGAGGTGGACGCCGGACACGTCCCGCACGCTCCGACGAGCTCGACGGACACGATGCCGGTCACTTCGTCGACATCGAGCAAGACGATGTCGCCGCCGTCGGCCTGCAGGGCCGGGCGGATGACTTCGATGGTGGCTTCGACCTGTTCGCGCATGGCACGGTCATTCAATCAGCGATCGCCGTACGATCGATGCCGTGATCACCGCGGCCGCGATCGTCGCCCACCAGGGCGGCTGGGACGAGATGCTCCTGGTCGCCGGGCCGATCGTGCTCATCGCCGGCCTGTTGACCCTGGCCAAACGGCGGGTCGATCGCGCCCGCTGCGAACCGACGGTCCGCCAATCATCGGCCGCCTCAACCGGCCGCCAACAGCCAGCCGCGATCAATCGGCACCGGATCAGCCGGCGTCAGGACTGAACGCGCTCGATCGTCGCGCCGACGCGCTGCAGTCGACCCACGAGGTCGTCGTAGCCGCGATCGATGTGGTGGACGCCGGTGATCACCGTTTCGCCCTCGGCGGCGAGGCCGGCGACGACCATCGCCGCACCGGCACGGATGTCGTGCGCCCGCACCGGCGCACCCGACAGACGCGGGACACCCCGCACCACCGCGTGGTGGCCGCTCGTGCGGACGTCGGCACCCAGCCGCTGCAGTTCCTCGACGTAACGGAAACGACCCGGGTAGAGATTCTCGGTGACGATCCCGACCCCGTCGGCCACCGACAGCATCGTGATGATCGAGCGGCTTGTAGTCGGTGGCGATGCCCGGGTACGGCAGCGTCGCGACGTCGATCGACCGCAGCCGGTCCGGCGGCCGACACCCGCATGTCGACCGTCGACGGACGTGATGTCGAGGCCCATGTCGGCGAACCGTTCGAGCAGCATCGCCATGTGGTCGGGGCGGGCGCCCTCGATCGTCATCTAGCCGCCGGCCACCGCCACGGCGGCGACGTACGTGGCGGCCTGGATCCGATCGGGCACCGTGTGGTGCCGGGCCGGCCGCAGCGAGCCCTGCTCGACGCCCTCGATGACGAGCGTCGACGTGCCGATCCCCGAGATCTTGGCCCCCATCGCGACGAGGAACTCGCAGAGGTCGGCGATCTCGGGCTCACGGGCGGCGTTGTCGATCCGTGGTGACCCCATCGGCGAGCACGGCCGCCGTCAGCAGGTTCTCGGTCGCCCCGACGCTCGGGAAGTCGAAGATGATGTCGGCGCCGTGGAGCCGGTCGGCGAACGCCTCGACGTAGCCGTGGCTGAACTTGAACGTGGCGCCCATCGCTTCGAGGCCCGCCACGTGCATGTCGATCGGGCGGGAACCGAAGTCGTCGCCGCCGGGCAGCGACAGCCGGACGTGCCCGCAACGGGTGAGCAGCGGTCCGAGCACGTTGATCGACGCCCGGATCCGCTCGACGAGCTCGTACGGCGCGACCGGCACGATGTTGCCGGTGTTGGTGAGTTCGAGCCGGCCCGGGGCGGGGCGGGTCATCGTCGACGCCGATCGCGGCGAGCAGGTCGCCCATGATGGCGACGTCGACGATGTCGGGGACGTTGGACAGTTCGTACGTGCCGTCGGCCAACAGCGTCGTGGCCATCAGCTTGAGGACGGAGTTCTTCGCCCCCGGGACGGTGACGACGCCGTCGAGCGGGCCGTTGCCGCGGACGACGATCGTGTCGCCCTGGAGCGTCGCCCGTGGCGGCAGAGACCTGATCGGGCGGGTTCATGGCCCACCAGTATGCTCCGATCGTGGAGCCAGGCGGGCGCATCGTCATCCGGCGCTGGCCCGACGACCCGGCCCACCGGTCGTTGCTCGAACGCCCGCGCGACGACCTCCTGCTCGAACAGTCCGAACCCGGCGCGCACTCGGACCCCCCGCCACCTGATCAGGCCCCGTGGCGACGCTCGGTTCACGCAGGCGCAGGGGCCGTTCACCGCGTACCGTCGCACGGTCGTCCCGGACGGCGACGAACTGGTCGAATCGACGGAGTACGGCGTGACGATCCCCTGGTTCGGCTGGTTGTTCCGCTGGCCCGTCCGGGGGGTGCTGGCGCGGCGGATCTCGGCACAGGGTTGGTGGGCGCCCCCCGACCGGCTCGACCCGACGCAGTTCCTGGTGCTCGGCCTGCTCGCGGCCGCGTCGATGAGCGCGGCGTTCGTCAACACGCTGTTCACGCAGACGGTCAACTTCGCGGCCGACGATTTCGGCGTCGACAACACCGGTGTCGGCATCGCCGGCGCGTTCGTCCGCGTCGGCATCGTCATCGCCGCTTCCGGCCGCCGTGATCGCCGACCGGATCGGGCGCCGCCGGGTGATCGTGTGGGTCGCCTGGCTCGGTCCGCTGTTCTCGCGTGCTCGGCGCGCTCGCCCCGACGTTCGGCGTCCTCGTCCCACCCAGACCTTGGCGCGCCCGATGGGCATCGCCCTCGCCTTCCTGGTCGGCGTCGTCGCCGCCGAGGAGATGCCGCGCAACAGCCGGGCCTACGCGGTCAGCATCCTGGCCATGGCGGCCGGCTTCGGCGCGGGAGTCGCGGTGATCGCGCTGCGCGCTGGCCGACATCGGGCCGAGCGGTTGGCGGCTCGTGTACGTCGTGTCGCTCGTGTGGTGCCTGGTGGCGCTCGACCTCGCCCGCCGCCTCCCCGAGACGCGCCGGTTCACGGCCGCCCACATCACGCGGGCCACGCATCGGCCGCGGATCAACCGCCGTCGCCTCGGCCTGCTCGCCGCGGTGGCGTTCATCGGCAACATCTTCATCGCTCCGGCGAGCTTCTTCCAGAACCGCTACCTCACCGACGTGCAGGGGTTCAGCGGCGGGATGATCGGCCTGTTCTCGATCGCCGTCGGCACGCCCGCCGGCATCGGACTGATCGTCGGCGGTCGCATCGCCGACACGAGCGGGCGACGCCGCCTGATCGCGTTCGCCCTCCCCGTGTCGACGATCGCCATCGTCGGGGCGTTCATGGTGAGCGGCGTCTCGTTGTGGATCCTGTCGCTCGTGGGCGGCGTGATCGCCAGCGCCGCCTACCCGGCGCTCGCCGTGTACCGGGTGGAACTGTTCCCGACCGGCAATCGCAGCCGGGCCGCCGGCCTCGTGACCGCGGCGTCGTTGATCGGCGGCGTCATCGGCCTCATCTCGATGGGCGCCCTCCTCGACGCCGACTGGTCGTTCGGTGCCGTCCTGGCGCTGCTCGGCACCAGCCAGTTCATCGTCACCGTGCTCGTGGTGAAGGCCTATCCGGAGACCGCCCACCAGGAACTCGAGGCGTTGAACCCCGAGGACGTCGAGTTCAGCCCCGCTGATTGGACCGGTGATCAAGCGCCGGTGATCTGGCCGATGAACGCCTCGGCGGCGTCGGCGATCGCAGCGTCGGCCCCCTTGAGATCGTGGCCCTTGCGCTCGATCCACAGGTGGGTCACCGGGGCGGGGATGGTGGCGGTCCACCGTTCGAGTTCGTCGGGCGCACCGAACGGGTCCTTCGTGCCCGAGATGAACAGGCACGGCACGTCGATCGCCGGCAGGTGCTCCACCCGGAGGTTGTCGGGCTTGCCCGGCGGGTGCAGCGGATAGCAGATCAGGATCAGCCCGGCGAGGCGGGCGACGGGCCCGCCGCCGTCGACGTCGGCGGCGACCATCGTGGTCATCCGGCCGCCCATCGAGCGTCCGCCCATCACGACGGGACCCCGGCGCCGGGCGATCGCGGCGAGATCGTCGCGGATCGAGGCCATCAATTTCGGGGCCCGGTCGGGGGCCTTGCGCCCCTCGCGGCGGTAGGGGAAGTCGTGGCGCTGGACGTCGACCGACGTGAGCGCCGGCTTCCACACGCAGGAGGCTGGAATGATCGCGGCTCGACCCGGCACCGGGATAGAGCAGCAGCGTCGTGCGGGCCATCGTTCGTCGATCCGTCTCGATCAATCCGGCTTCGTCGACAGCACGCGTCGGGCCTCGGCGAGGTCGCTCATCGCCTTGGCCGCGTCGATGCTCGCGCCGCCGTGATCGGGATGGACGTCACGCATGCGGATCCGGAACTGGGCGGTGACCTCACGCTTGGACGGCGCCTTGCCCCCGAGCTCGAAACCGAGGATGCCCATCGCCCACACCGCGGGGATCGGCGAGCGCCTCGAGCGTGAGGGTCTGCGAGCCGGCGAGGTGGGCGATCAGCGCCGGATCCGATCGGACCGCGCCAGTGGGCGGCCTTCTGCAGGAGCGGGCCGATCTGCCGGCGGTACTCCGGAGCGAGCCGCTCGGCGGCGTAGATGGCCCCGAGCACCTGGGCCAGGTCGGTGCCGATCGTGTGGCGTTCGAAGGCGATGTCCTCGTCCTCCCCCACCAGGCGATGGCGGCTGACGGCCAGACCGTGGCGATCGACCTGGAAGCGGTGACGCAGCCGGGGTTGGACGATGCGTTCGCCGCGCTCGACCTGGCCGATCAGACGGTGGATGTCGGGCACGAGCTCGTCGTTGATGCCGGGCAGGTGCGCGGCGACGATCGAGCCGAGCAGCAGCCCACCGAAGCCCGGCGCCGGGTCGACCGGCAGCACCATGTGCCCGAGGGCGACGCGGCGCGTCGGCACCGCGGGCCGGGTGTGCCAGACCTCGAGCTCAGCGAGCAGCATCGGTCGGCCGGTCGCTCGGTCGACCGCTCAGACGTACGGCCGGACGACGGAGCGGAGTGCTTGGGCGAGCCCGATCATCTCCGACTCGTCGACGCCCCTGGCCGACTCGCTGTCGGCGACGAGCTGCGCGTTGATCGCCTGGACACCGGCAACGGCCGACTTCCAGACGCGCGGAGCGAGTCCGTACGGCGGGTGGGCGGCGTCGATCTGCTCGGCGAGCTCGAGCAGTCGCTTGCGCGCCTCGGGATCGACGGGATCCTTCGCCAGCTTGTCGGCGGTGACGAACATCGTGCCGAGCGCGCCGTCGGGGGGCTCGATGCCGTCGTCCGTGGCGAGCAGTTCCCCCGCTTCGATCGCGTCGAGCAGGTCGTCGACGGTGTGCTCGGCGTCGGCGGCCACGAGCACGGTGGTGTCCTTCCAGCGGTGCGGGATCTCGGCCTCGATCAACGAGTCGCTCAGCGTGTTCCGGTCGGCGACCGACCACTCGTCGAGATTGAACGTCGTGAACGGTTCGTCGTCGGCCAGCACGATCGGGAACGGGCCGAGTTCTTCGTCGAACCGCTCGAACAGGGCGTCGACCGTCTCCTCGATCGCTTCGGGGATGACCAGCTCGTCGCCGTCCCACGAGTGCGGGAGTTCGGCGGCGGCGAGGGCCTCGGACAACTCGGCGCGCTGGTCGAAGTTCCACGCCTCGAGGTCGTAGTGGACCTTGACCTCGTCGGGATTGTTCGGGTCGAAGTCGATCGGTTCGCCCGAGTCGGCGCGCTCGCTGCGCTGCTCGTCCCCGCCCTGCTTGTTCACGAATGCCACGTGGGCACGCTACCCCCGGTCCGGACTCCATTGCGATGAGCGAACGGCACCGGGGGGTGGACCCCTCGCTCATCGCAGGGGTGGGACGAGGGCGTCGAGGAAGCGTTCGGTGCGGTCGTACTCGTCCCGCTGGTTGACCGGGTCGCGGAAGCCGTGACCTTCCCCCTCGTAGACCACGTAGTCGACCGCGCCGCCCGCCGACCGGATGCGCTCGACCAGCTCGTCGCTCTGGGCGATCGGCACGACCGGGTCGTCGGTCCCGTGGAACACGAGCAGCGGCCGCGTGATGCGATCGGCCCGGTTGATCGGCGAGAGCTCGGTGTATCGATCCGGCCAGCGATCGACCGGTCCGACGAGGGTGTCGGTGTAGTGCGCCTCGAACCGGTGGGTGACCTGGGTCAGCGCCAGGAGATCGCTGACCGGGTACGACGTGACGCCGCCGGCGACGGAATCACCGTGGTCGGCGAGCAGTCCGAGGACCGGCAGCCCGCCCGACGACCCGCCCATCACCACGGTGGTCGCCGGACTGGCCCAGCCGCCGGGCGTGCGCGGCCGCCACGAGGGCCGCCGTGTCGTCGACATCGAGCCGTCCCCACGCACCGTTCAACGCCCGCTGATAGGCGCGTCCGTGGCCGGTGGAGCCCCGCGGGTCGACCACGAGCACGTCCCAGCCGCGGCTCCACCAGTAGGCGAGGCGAGGGCGGAAGTCGACCTGCCACTGATCCGTCGGGCCGCCGTGCACCCACACGAGCAGGCGGCCCGCACCGTATGCGTACCGGCGGGCGTGCACGACGGTGCCATCGTGTCCGACCGCGACGAGCTCGGGCTCGGGAAGGTCGATGCTCGTCCCATCCGGCGGCGGGGCCGACCGCGAGGACCGTGCGTTCGAACGTCGTCCACGTCGTAGCGCACGATCTGCGTCGGGGTCCGGGCGCCCGAGCGCAGCGCCACGATCGAGTCGTCGACCCACGAGACCTGGCCGTGGACGCCGCGACCGACATCGATCGAGCCGCCATCGGTCGAGCCTCGTCGAGCCAGCACGTTCGAGGTCGACGATCGTGAGCCGGCCGAAGCCGAGTTCGTTCCGGCAGACCGCGACGCGCTCGCTCGTCCGGCGCCACGGCGTACGTGCGCAGACCCATGCCCCACGTAGGCCCCGCCTGCTCGATCCGCTCCGGCAGCACCGCTCGATCTCCCGACGTACACGTTCAGCCAGCCCGAGCCGTCGTGCACGCAGGTGTGTGCACCGCTGACTGTGTGGCGCGGCTGCTGGACCGCACCGCCGTCCGGGCGCCACCGTTGCACGGACGCGGTCGAGTCATCGGCGAGGTGGAGCCGGCACGCGTGCGGCCCCGTCCCACGGCATGTCGGGTGGGCTCCACGCCTGCCAGCACACCTCGAGGCCGGACGGCGCGACCGCCGGGTCGAAGCAGAACGCGTCCCGACCGTCGTCGAGACGGCGGGAGGCTGCGATCGTCCGCGCCGATCGGCACCAGCCAGACCTCCGCCTCGTCGATCACGACGACGACGAACGACCCGTTCGGCGCGATCGGCCGGTGCGGCACAGGACCGCTCGAACGTGGTGAGCCGACGTGGCGGCCCGACTCGCGGCTGCAGCCAGAGTTCGCCGTCGACGCCCACGTACACCACGCCCGATCCGTCGGCCAGCCAGTCGAAGCAGCCACCGCCCATCCAGCGCCCCGGGCGCGGATCGGGCGACGTGGTGAGCATCCGCTCCGGGCCGCCGCCGACGTCGACGATCGTCACCGCCGACCGGGTCCCCCAGCGCTGCACGAAGGCGACCGTCCGGCCGTCCGGGGAGAGCCGCGGCTCGGTGAGCTCACGGCCCGCCAGCACCAGTTCGACGGGAACTGGGTCGATCGGAACTGGGTCGACCGGAGCGGGCGCGAGGGCCCCGATCGGACCGGAACGGGCTCGGTCGACACGACACGAGACTACGAGGCGAGACCACGAGGCGACCGCGGTCGAAACTCGCTTGATCGCGGTGGGCCGCGACGTGCACACTGCACTCTCACCGCGAAGGAGGTGCCCGATGATTGATCCGAACAAGCCGAACACGACGACTCGCCCCACGATGTCGCCCGTTGCTCGCTCGACTGCGACCACCGTCGCGGCCCCCTGCGGCGGCGCCCTGACCGGCGCCTGAGCAGAGCGCGCGGCGATCGAGCCGCCCACTGGTCCGGCGATCGAGCCGCCCACCGGTCCACGTTCTGATCCAGCCGGATCACCCGCGTGGCCCGTGCGGTGACTCCGCGTCGCCATGTGCATCGACGAGAGCGCTCCAGCGCGTCCCGATCCACCATGACGGGCCCATCACCATTCCTGCCACACCAACACCAACACCAACAAACAGAAAGGGAACACCATGTTCCAAGCAATTCACCCCGAGTACGAACTGGCGATCATCCGTGAGCGTCACGCACGCTTGCGTCGCCAGGCCGAGTATTCACGTCAGTTCCGCGAGTTGAAGCAGCCCCGCCGCTTCCGCTCGCGACAACGAAGGCCATAGCGACTGCACGGGGTACGTTGGCGATCATGACCGCGACGTCACGCCAGCAGCCCGACCGCAACCTCGCGATGGAACTCGTACGTGCCACCGAATCGGCCTGCCTCGCTGCGGCGAGGTGGGTCGGTCGGGGCGACAAGAACGCCGCCGACGGTGCCGCCGTCGGGGCGATGCGGCTCTCGCTCTCGACGGTGTCGATGGACGGCATCGTCGTGATCGGCGAGGGCGAGAAGGACGATGCGCCGATGCTGTTCAACGGCGAGCACGTCGGAGACGGGAGCGATCCGGCTGTCGACGTCGCGGTCGACCCGATCGACGGCACCACCTTGACCGCCCAGGGCAAGACGAACGCGCTGTCGGTCATCGCCGTCGCCGACCGTGGCTCGATGTTCGATCCCGGCCCGTCGTTCTACATGGACAAGATCGCCGTCGGCCCCGAGTCCGTCGGCTCGATCGACATCACCGCCGGTCCGACGCAGAACCTGCGCTGGATCGCGAAGTCGAAGCGCGAGGAAGTCCGCGACCTCACGGTGATCATCCTCGACCGCCCGCGGCACGCCGACCTGATCGCGGAGGTTCGTGCGAGCGGCTGTCGGATCCGCCTCATCACCGATGGTGACGTCTACGGCTCGGTCGCCACGTGCTGGCCCGACGCCGGTGCCGACGTCCTGTTCGGCATCGGTGGAACGCCCGAGGGGGTCATCTCCGCGGCAGCGATGAAGGCGATGGGTGGCGAGATCCAGGCCCGCCTTTCTCCCGCAGAGCGATGCCGAGCGTGAAGCGGTACTCGCCGCCGGGTACGACCTCGATCGGGTGCTGACCCAGGACGACCTGATCGACAGCGACAACTGCTTCTTCGCCGCCACCGGCCTGACCGACGGCGCACTGCTGCGCGGTGTCCGTTTCGGTCGCGACGACGCCCGCACGCAGAGCCTCGTCATGCGCTCACGCAGCGGCACCGTGCGCATGATCGATGCGACCCATCGCGTCAGCAAACTCCGCGAGTTCGCCGCCATCGAGTACTGATCCGCCCGGCCAAGCCGTTCTCGTGAACTTCTTGCGCACCCGCGGACGCAACAAGTTCACGAGAACCAATCTCAGGTGCGGCCGACCATGCCGGAGAAGCGGCGGGTGATGAAGCGCGGCGTGATCGACGTGGCGCCGACCATCCCCTTGTAGAAGACGCCGGGGACCGCGAGCGTCCGGTTCTTCGCCACGTCGGCGAGCCCGGTCGCGGCGACCGACTCGGCCGACGTCCACACGAAGTCGGGGAAGGTGGACGAGTAGCTCTGCGTGTTGCTGCGCTGCTGGAACTCGGTCTTGGTGAGCCCGGGACAAAGCGCCGTGACATGCACGCCGCTGCTGTGGACCTCCTCGTGCAGCGCCTCGGTGAGGCTCGTCACGTACGCCTTCGTCGCCGAGTACACCGCCAGGCCGGGACCGGCCTGGAAGCTCGCCACACTCGACACGTTGAGGAGGAACCCGCGCCGGCGTGGCACCATCACCGACAACGCGGCGTGGCTGAGCGTGGTGAGCGCCGACACGTTCAGTTCGATCTCGTCCTCGAGGCGCCCCACGTCGAGTTCGTGGAACACGCCACTGGTGCCGAACCCGGCGTTGTTCACCACGAGGTCGACCGGCTGCTCCGCGGACATGATCCGCTCGGCGCACGCGGCACGGCCCTCGACGGTCCCGAGATCGGCCTCGAGCACCTCGCAGTCCGTCGTAGAGGTCGGCGATCTCCCGGAGGCGGTCCCCGCGTCGTGCCACGAGCACGGTCGGGATGCGGGCCTCACCGAGGAGCCGTGCCATCTCCGCCCCGATCCCGGACGAGGCTCCGGTGACGAGTGCGGACGTGAACGGATAGCGAGCCATCCTCCGACGCTACCGACGTCGGCCCTCGCGACGAAGCAGCCGACGTTTGCGTCAGAAATATCGTGGCCCGGTCCTCAGAAATCCCGACGCAAACGTGGTTCTGGGTGGCCGAGCCAATCGTTACGTCAGGCGGTGAAGGTGGTGCCGGTCGCCTTGAGGCGGGCGATCGCCCGGTCGCGGCCGCAGACCGCCTGAGCGATCTCGTTCTCCATCTTCTCGTCGCGGAGCACATGGAGATGATGCTCGAGCGCCGCCTTGGCGCGCTCGACGTCGATGTCCTCGGCCAGTTCGGCCGTGTCCGACAGGATCGACACCTTGGTGGGCGTGCCGCTCACCTCGACGAAGCCACGGTGCACCGCGATGTCCTGCACCTTGCCGTCGATCTGGAAGACGCGCGTGTGGTTCTCCACCAAGGTGGCGAGGAACGGCGCGTGCCCGGCCTGGAAGGCGATCTCGCCGCCGCCCTCGGTCCTGGTGATCACCATGTCGGCCTCGCCCGAGTAGAGCACCTTCTCGGGCGACACCACTTCGACGATGATCGGCTCAGCCACGACGACCTCAGCCCTCCTGGAGCTTCTTGGCCTTCGCGAGGACCTGCTCGACGCCGCCGACGTTCAAGAACGCCTGCTCGGGGACCTCGTCGAGGTCGCCCTTGAGGATCGAGTCGAAGCTCTCGACGGTCTCGTCGACCGGCACGAACTCTCCCTCGATGCCGGTGAACACCTTGGCGACGAAGAACGGCTGCGAGAGGAACTTCTGGATCTTGCGCGCCCGGTTGACGGTGAGGCGGTCCTCGTCGGACAGCTCGTCGAGACCGAGGATGGCGATGATGTCCTGCAGCTCCTTGTAGCGCTGGAGGTTCTCCTGCACGCGGCGGGCGACGTTGTAGTGGTGCTGTCCCGACGACCTCGGGGCTGAGGATCGTCGAGGTCGAAGCGAGCGGGTCGACGGCGGGGTAGATGCCGAGCGAGGCAACCTGGCGAGAGAGCTCGGTGGTGGCATCGAGGTGCGTGAACGTCGTGAACGGTGCCGGGTCGGTGTAGTCGTCGGCGGGCACGTACACGGCCTGCAGCGACGTGATCGAACGACCGCGCGTGGACGTGATGCGCTCCTGCAGCTGGCCCATCTCGTCGGCGAGGGTGGGCTGGTAGCCCACCGCCGACGGCATGCGGCCGAGCAGCGTCGACACCTCGGAACCCGCCTGGACGAAGCGGAAGATGTTGTCGACGAACAACAGCACGTCCTGGCCCTGCACGTCACGGAAGTACTCCGCCATCGTCAGCGCCGACAGCGCGACGCGCAGCCGGACGCCCGGCGGCTCGTCCATCTGGCCGAACACGAGGGCGGCCTTCTCGAACACGCCCGACTCCATCATCTCCAGGCGGAGGTCGGTGCCTTCACGGGTGCGCTCGCCCACACCGGCGAACACCGACACACCACCGTGCTGGGAGGCGACGCGGTTGATCATCTCGGTGATGAGCACGGTCTTGCCCACGCCGGCGCCACCGAACAGGCCGATCTTGCCACCCGCCACGTAGGGGGTGAGGAGGTCGATGACCTTGATGC
Organism: Ilumatobacteraceae bacterium; assembly: GCA_963829675.1. GTDB lineage: Bacteria > Actinomycetota > Acidimicrobiia > Acidimicrobiales > Ilumatobacteraceae > Sva-07. The sequence continues at coordinate 497,849 of CAWHJP010000010.1, read as the reverse complement.
CGGTGGGGAACACGCGAGCCGACGGCTCGAGGGCGTCGAAGTCGGGGGCATCGCGGTGGATCGCCCAGCGCTCCATCTCGGTCGAAGCCTTCCGGCGCCTCGTCGAGGGGCTCGCCCCACACGTTCCAGATGTGGCCGAGCACCTTGTCGCCGACCGGCACCTGGATGCCGTGGCCGAGGTTGCGCACCGCCGTGCCGCGGACGAGGCCGTCGGTCGGCTTCATGCAGACCGCACGCACCCGGCCTTCGCCGAGCTGCTGGGCCACCTCGGCGAGCACCTTGATGGTCTCGCCTTCGAGCTGGATGTCGAACTCGACGGCGTTGTTGAGTTCGGGCAGCGCGCCACGGGGGAACTCGACGTCGATCACCGGGCCGGCAATGCCGACGACGCGGCCGTCCTTGCTGCCGGCCTCGGTCGTCGGAGCGCCGGTCCCTGTTGATTCGATGGTGGTCATGTCAGTCATGCTCCTGGTGTCGCTGATGCGTAGAGATCGCCGAGTTCGATGTACGGCAGGTCGGTCGAGTCGGAGTCGAGGGCCTCGGCGCCGCTGACGATCTCCATGATCTCGGTCGTGATCGAGTCCTGACGGGCCCGGTTCATGATGCGGCTGAGCGACTTGATCAGCTCTTCCGCGTTGTCGGTGGCCGCCTTCATCGCCCGCTGGCGGAAGGCATGCTCGGAGGCCGCGGCGTTGAGCAGTGCGGCGTAGATGCGCGCCTCGATGTAGCGCGGCACGAGCGAGTCGAGGATGGTGGTCGGGTCGGGTTCGAACTCGTACTGGCTGGCGGCGCCCTCTGCGCCGTCCGGGGCGGTGGGCCTGCCGTCGCCGCCGGTGATCGTCTCGCGACGCAGCGGCACGAGCGGACGCAGCACGACTTCCTGCGTGCCGGCCGACACGAAGCGGGTGTAGACGAGTTCGACCGAGTCGACCTCGCCCGACGTGTACAGCTCGACGACGTGTTCGCCGATGGCACGCGCGGCGGCGTAGGTCGGCTGGTCGGAGAAGCCGGTGAACGCCTGCCCGAGGCGGTACCCGCGGAAGCGGAAGTAGCCCTCGGCCTTCCGGCCGACTGGGATGATGACGTAGTCGCGGCCGGCGAGCACGTCGGCCTTGACCTCACCCTCGGTGGAACGCTGGACGCCGGAGTTGTAGCCGCCGCACAGGCCGCGGTCGGCCGTGATGGCGACGTAGCACGTCTTGCTTGATCTCGCTGCGGCCGGCGAGCAACGGCGAATCGCCCGACGCACCGCTGGCGGCGAGGTCCTTCACGACCTCCGTGATCTGGTCGGAGTACGGAATGGCCGCGGTCACACGCGCCTGGGCCTTGACGATGCGGGACGCCGCGATGAGCTCCATCGCGCGCGTGATCTTCTTCGTCGCCTGGATGCTGCGAATGCGTTCGCGGAGGATGCGCTCCTGACCACCTGCCATTTAGATCACTCCGTCGCGAGGGTCTTGTTGGAGTGGGCGTCGCCGAGTGCGGCGGCGTCGGTGGCGGTCGGATCGACGCTGTGGCCGGTGTCCGAGACGGTGAACGTCTCCTTGAAGTTGGCGATCGCGTCGCCGAGCGCGTCGGGCACGCCGCTCGTCTTGAGTTCGGCGAGCAGCCCGCTGTGCGTGGTCCGCATGAACTCCATGAGTTCGGACTCGAAGCGGCTGACGTCGGCGACCGGCAGGTCGTCGAGGTAGCCCTTCGTGCCGGCGAAGATCGACACGACCTGCTCCTCGACGCGGCATCGGGCTGTTGAGCGGCTGCTTGAGCAGCTCGACCAGCCGGTAGCCGCGCTCGAGCTGCGACTTCGACACGGCGTCGAGTTCGGAACCGAACGTGGCGAACGCCTCCAGCTCGCGGAACTGGGCGAGGTCGCCCTTCAGCGTGCCGGCGACGGCCTTCATCGACTTGATCTGTGCGGCGCTGCCCACGCGGGACACCGAGATGCCCACGTCGACGGCCGGGCGGACACCGGACTTGAACAGGTTGTCCTGCAGGTACACCTGACCGTCGGTGATCGAGATCACGTTGGTCGGGATGAACGCCGACACGTCGCCGGCCTTCGTCTCGATGATCGGCAGGGCGGTGAGTGAACCGCCACCGTTCTCGTCGGACAGCTTGGCGGCCCGCTCGAGCAGGCGGCTGTGCAGGTAGAACACGTCACCCGGGTACGCCTCGCGGCCCGGCGGGCGGCGCAGCAGCAGCGACAGCTGGCGGTAGGCCTCGGCCTGCTTGGAGAGGTCGTCGTACACGACGAGTGCGTGCTCGCCGTTGTCCATCCAGTGCTGGCCGATGGCGCACCCGGCGTACGGGGCGAGGTACTTGAACGGGGCCGGGTCGGACGCCGGGGCGACCACGACGACGGTGTAGTCCATGGCGCCGTTCTAGCTGGAGCGTGGCGACGGTCTGGGCCACGGTCGAACTCTTCTGGCCGATCGCGACGTAGATGCACTTCACGCCGAGACCCTTCTGGTTCAGGATCGTGTCGACGGCGATGGTGGTCTTGCCGGTCTTGCGGTCGCCGATGATCAGCTCGCGCTCGGCCACGGCCGATCGGTGTCATCGCGTCGATCGACTTGATGCCGGTCTGCAGCGGCTCACCCACGGGCTGGCGACCCATGATGCCCGGCGCCTGGATCTCCATGCGGCGCAGCTGCGTGCCGGTGAGTTCGCCCTTGCCGTCGATCGGCTCGCCGAGCGCGTTGACGACGCGTCCGAGCACGCCGTCACCGACCGGCATCGACAGGATGCGTCCGGTCGCCTTGACGGTCTGGCCCTCTTCGATGTTGTCGACGTTGCCGAGCACGACGGCGCCGATCGATCCCTCGTCGAGGTTCAGCGCCAGACCCACCGAGCCGTCCTCGAACTCGAGGAGTTCGTTCACGCCGCAGTCGGGGAGGCCGTGCACGGTGGCGATGCCGTCGCCCACTTCGGCGATGCGGCCGACGGTGCGGGCTTCGAACGACGGCTCGAAGCCGTCGAGGTTCTTCTTCAGTGCCGATGCGATGTCGGCGGCAGAAATGGTCAGCTCAGCCATGGTTGGATCCTTTACAGCCGGCTCTTCAGCTGGTCGATGCGAGTGCGAACGGTGTCGTCGATGACGGTGTCGCCGACGGTGGCCACGATCCCGCCGACCACGGTGGGGTCGACGGTGGCCTTGAGATTGAGTGTCTTGCCCGTGGCATTTTCCGAGCGCCGCCTTCAACCGGTCGAGCTGGTCGGAGGTGAGCGGCACGGCGGTGCGGACCTCGGCGACGTCGAGGTTCTTGGCGCTCGCGGCGCGCTGCACGAGGCTGTCGACGATCGCCGGGATGTCGCGGCCGCGGCCGGATCCGACCACCATCGACACGAGCTGCACGGTGGTGGGCGTGGCCTTGCCGCCGAGCAGGTCCTCGACGATCGCTTGGCGCTTCTCGGCCGGCAGGTTCTCGTCGGTGAGGGTCGTGCGCAACGCGTCGCTCGACTCGTACGAGCGGGCGAAGCGGAACAGCTCGTCCTCGACCTCGTCGAGCGTGCCTTCGGCGCGGGCGATCTCGAACAGTGCCCGTGCGTAGCCTTCGATGCGTGCGTCGCTCATGAGCTGGCTCCTGTGCTTGCGCCGACCCGTTGGATGAATCCTTCGATGAGCGCCTGGTGGGTGGCGTCGTCGAGCGTCTCGTGGACGATGCGCTCGATCGCGACGCCGGAGTGGCGGGCGATCTCGGAGCGCAGTTCGTCGCTCGAGCGCCCGGCGGCGGCTGGCGATGTCGGCATCGGCGCGAGCCTCGAGCTCGGCCATCTCGGCCTCGATGCGGATCCGGCCGTCGGCGATCAGCGCCTCGGCCTGGGCGTCGGCCTCGGCGTGCAGGCGGGCGCGCTCGGCATCGATGTCGCCCTGGGCCCGGCGGATGTCTGACGCCTCGGCTTCGGCGGTCGACCTTGGCCGCCGACGAATCGTCGAGTTCCTTCTGGATCCCGGCGGTGCGATCGTTGAAGCTCTTCTTGATCGACGGCCACGCGTACTTCCACAGCAGGGCGAACACGATCAGCGATGCGAGCCGACGCGATGACCAGCTCCTTGGTCGGCGCGAGGATCGGGTTCTCGGTGATGTATCCCTTGTCGTCGAACGGCACGTCCTCCGCCGATGCGGGGAGCAGGCCGTAGACGGCGACCGATGCGGACAGCACGCTCATGCCGGCACTCCCTGCTGGTTCATTGGCGGCGAGTTCATGGCGTCGCGGACCGCGGCGCTGACGGAGTCGGCCGACGGGGTCTTGCCGGTGGCGAGCTGACCCGCCAGTGCGGCGACGTCGCCGACGGCGGCCTCGACCTGCGTGCGAGCCGCTGCCTTGGCGGCCTCGACCTCGGCTGCGGCGGCCGCCCGCTTCTCGGCGATGCGGGCGTTCACCTCGGCGAGCCGGGCGGAGCGCTCGGCCTCGATCGTCGCCCGGGCCGCTTCGACCCGCTTCTGCGCCTCGGAACGGGCGGCAGCGACCTGGGCGTCGTAGTCGGCCACATCGGCGCGCGCCGACGCGGTCATCGCCTCGGCCGCTTCGAGATCACCCTGGATCGAGTTGTACCGAGCGTCCATCCCGTCGCGCACCTTGCGGAACAGGAAGAAGCGCATCGCCAGCGCGAGCACGACGAAGGCGCCGAAGCCCCACACGACTTCTTTGACTTCGGGGAAGATCGGGTTGAGGTCGCTCTCCGGAACGGCGTGCTCTTCCTCGGTCTCTTGTTCCAGATGACCCTCCAGGCCCGCCTGCAGGGTCCCCTCGATGAGGGTCACCTGCACGGTGGATCCGGAGGATGTGACGACGGCTGTCAGCACGTCAGCTCCTTACGATCGAATCTCGGATTCAGGGTGCTCGCGGTCAGGCGAACTTGAGGAGGATGAAGACCACGAAGCCGATGAGGGCGAGGGCCTCGGTGAAGGCGATACCGAGGAACATCGTGGTGCGGACCATGCCGGCCGCTTCGGGCTGGCGGGCCATCGCCTCGACGGACTTGCCGACGAGGTAGCCGATGCCGATGCCAGGGCCGATGGCGGCGAGGCCATAGGCGAAGCCTGCTCCGGTCGCGGCGGCGGTGTTCTTGGCGTCGGCGGGATCGACGGCGGCGTCGGCCTGGGCGATCAGTGCGCTGAGTGCTTCCATGGGTTTGATTTCTCCTGTGTGCTTTCGGTAGATGGGAGATCGGTCGCTGGTGCGATGGGATTTGGTCTCGGTCGGCGAGCTCAGTGCTCGTCGGCGTGACCCGTCGTCGAGTTGTTGATGTACACGGCGGCGAGGATCGTGAAGATGTAGGCCTGCAGGAAGGCGACCAGCACTTCGAAGCCGGTGAGGAAGATCAGCATGCCGAACGGCAGGATGCTCATCGGCACGAGGAAGGCCTGCTTGGTCTCGGCGAAGAGCAGCGCCTCGGTGAGCAGGGCGAACGTCACGAGCAGGATGTGGCCGGCGAGCATGTTGGCCATGAGACGGACGGTGAGCGAGAACGGCGTCACGATGATCGTCGAGATGAACTCGATGGCACCGACGAGCGGCTTCAAGCCCGTTGGGACCCCCGGGCGGCCACAGCAGGTGGCCGAAGTACCCGAGGCCCTGGTGCTTGATGCCGGTGCCGATGTAGATCACCCAGACGAGCAACGCCAGCGACAGTGGGATGGCGATTCGCGCGGTCGCCGGCATGGCGATGATCGGGATGACGCCGGGGATGTTGCAGAGGAAGATGAAGATGAACAGGCTGAGGAGGAAGGGTGTCCAGCGCAGACCCGACTTGCCGAGGGTCTGCATCACGATGCCCTCTTCGATGAACTCGATCGACTGCTCGGCGAGGTTGCGCGCGCCAGTCGGCGCGACCATCGGGTCGCGGCGGGCGGCGAGCAGGAACAGCACGATGCCGATCAGCGCGGCGGAGACGGCGATGAGCGCGATCTTGTTGAAGCTGGGAAAGATGTCTTCCCAGCGGAGTATTTCGTTGATCGGCGGGAACTCGAGTGCGAACACGTGATGTCCGTTTCAGTCGTGAATGGGCGGAGGGGCGAAGGTGCAGGTCATGGCGGTTTCACGGCGCGGTCGTCTTGAGTCCGGGTTGGGAGAGCGACAGCGCGACATATTTCATCTCCCAGAACAGGAGACCAAGGTGCGTCACGATGATGGTCGATCCGAGTGCCGGAAACGAAATCCACGAGGCGTCACGCACCATCCACACGGCGAGGAAGATCAATCCGAGGCGGATCAGGTAGCCGAACATCGTCGCCGCCATCATCAGTCCGAGCGAGATGCGGGCGGCGCCGGCGATGATCGCCGCGGCCAGCGCGAAGTTGACGAGCACGATGGCGAGGCCGTAGGCGCTCGACCAGCGCGCCGGCGGTCCCCCAGATGACCGCACAGATCCCGACGAGCAGCGGGCCGACGAGCAGCCCCCGCTTGATCATGTCGCGCGACACCTCGACCTCGGGGGCCGGACCGTCGAGACGCATCGAGAACAGATCGGGCGCGGGCACGGTGTGGCTGGCGTTGGGCTTGGCGTTCGGGTCCGACATCAGACGGCGTCCTTTCGGTCGTCGCGGTCGTCGTCGATCGACGAGCGGCGGGCCGCTCCCTGGGCCGCCGCGGCGCGCTGGCGACGGGCTTCGTGCTCGGCCATGTTGGCGTCGTAGCGGTAGTAGAAGCGGGTGAACACGCCGACCGCCCCGAGCAGCGTCATGACGATCATGAAGATCGGCGTGGTCCCGACGAGCCAGTCGATCAGGGCGCCGAGTCCGAAGAAGAGCATCAGCACGACGGCCGCGTCGAAGCCGAGGCCGAGCGGTTCGCTCGTGTTGACCTTCTTGGTCGTCGTCAGACGGGGCGTCGGGAGAAGCTTCATCGATCCATGGTCCACGCCCGTGTGTCGGTCTCCCGCTTCGTTGCGGAAGGTCGCACGTCGTGCTTGTGAACGCATGCACAACCTAGTGGGCACGCTCGCTCCGAGACAACATCCGCAACCGACTGCCTTGATTGGCGCTTGCTCGCCGGCGCGTCAGACCTCTTCGTGCTCGACCTCGTCGGCGCCGTCGGCTGTGCCATCGACTGGCTCACCCGGCAACTCCTCGCGGCGTCGGGCGCGCACGCTCGGGTGCAGGATCGTGTAGAGCACGATCGCCAGGGCGGCCATCGCGAACGGCAGGTACGTGGGGTTCGATCCGGTGAGGGTCGGATACAGCACGAACCCCGACAGCAGGGCAGTCCAGGTCCAGAGGATCACGACGCTGCGTCGGTGGCCGTGCCCGAGGTTCATCAGGCGGTGGTGGAGGTGGCCCTTGTCCGCGGTGGCGAGCGCCCGGCGCCCGGTCGCCCGCCGGATGATGGCGAACAGCGTGTCGAGGATCGGCACACCGAGGATCAGCAGCGGGATCGCCAGCGGCGCGAGGAAGAAGTACGTCTGGCCGATGAACTCGTCGGAGAACGAGTCGGCGCGGCCGCCGACCACGCTCGTCGACACGGCGAGCAGCAGGCCGAGCAGGAGCGCGCCGCCGTCGCCCATCATGATCCGGGCCGGGTTGAAGTTGTGCGGCAGGAAGCCGACGCACACGCCGGTCGCGATCATCGCCAGCAATGGGCCGACGTTCCCCGAGTCGAGCAGCCCGAGGTCGGTGAGCTTCTGGCTGTAGAGGAAGAAGGCGAAGGCACCGATCGCGACGATGCCCGCGGCGAGCCCGTCGAGGCCGTCGATGAGGTTGATCGCCTGGCTGATCCCGAGCAGCCACAGCACGGTGATCAACGGCTTGAGGTCGTCCGACAGGATGATCGGCCCGTCGTAGAACGGCAGCCGGAACGAGAACATCACGACGCCGAACCACACCAGCGCGACCCCGGCGGCGACCGTGCCGATGACCTTGGCGGGCGCCGAGATCTCCTTGATGTCGTCGATGAAGCCGACGGTGAAGATCGCCGCGGCCGCGATCAGCACACCGAGCGGCTCGGAGTTGTTCTCGAAAACGACGTCGAAGGCGCCGACGCAGCCAAGCGGCGAACAGCGCCGCGACGAACCCGACGAACATCGCCAGGCCGCCGACGTCGGGCAGCGGAGTCTGATGGACCGTCCGGTCGTTGGGGAGGTACACCCACCCGCGGCGGCGCGCCAACCACCCGACGATCGGCGTCATCACGAACGTCACGAGTGCCGCCACCGCTCCGATCAGGAGATAGGAGCTGAGCTCGGGCACGGTCGATCAGCCTACGGCGTAGGGTCCGTTCGGGTAGACGGGGAAGCGGGCGCAGAGCGCGTTGACGTCCTTGCGGACGACTTCGAGTTCGGCGGCGTCGTCACGGCCGCGCAGGGCGCGGGCGATCAATCCGGCGATCACGGGCATCTCGGCCTCGGTCATGCCCTGCGTGGTGACCGACGGGGTGCCGATGCGCAGGCCGCTCGTGACGAACGGGCTGCGCGGATCGTTCGGGATCGTGTTCTTGTTGAGCGTGATCGCGGCCTCGTCGAGCGTGGTCTGGGCCTGCTTGCCGGTGAGATCGGCGTCGAACGGCGTGAGGTCGACGACCATCAGGTGGTTGTCGGTGCCGCCGGAGACGAGGCGGAATCCCTCGTGCACGAGCGCTTCGGCGAGCGCCGAGGCGTTGGCGACGATCTGCCGTGGCGTAGACCGCGAACGAGGGGTCCATGGCCTCGCGGAACGCGATCGCCTTGCCGGCGATGACGTGCTCGAGCGGGCCACCCTGCCAGCCGGGGAACACGGCCTTGTCGATCGCCTTGGCGTGTTCGGCGGTCGACAGGATGCAGCCGCCGCGTGGGCCGCGCAGCGACTTGTGGGTCGTGAGCGTGACGATGTCGGCGTACGGCACCGGGTTCGGGTGGGCGCCACCGGCGACGAGGCCGGCGAGGTGGGCGATGTCGAACATCAACAAGCGCCCCGACCTCGTCGGCGATCGCCCGGAACGGTTCGGGCTCGAGGCGGCGCGGGTAGCTGGTGGTGCCGACGACGATCATCTTCGGCCGATGCTCGAGGGCGAGGTCGCGGACGTTGTCGATCTCGATCCGGTCCTCGGCGCCGACGCCGTAGGACACGAAGTTGTAGAGCAGGCCGCTGGCGTTCACCGGCGAGCCGTGGGTGAGGTGGCCGCCGTGGTCGAGGCTGAGCCCGAGCACGGTGTCGCCGGGCTTCAACAACGCCTGGTAGACGCACATGTTGGCGTTGGCGCCCGAGTGGGGCTGGACGTTGGCGTGCTCGGCGCCGAACAGTTCCTTCGCCCGGTCGATCGCCAGCTGTTCGATCGAGTCGACCACGCCGTTGCCGCCGTAGTAGCGCTTGCCGGGGTAGCCCTCGGAGTACTTGTTGGTCAGCACCGAGCCGACGGCGCGCATCACGGCCGGCGACGTGAAGTTCTCGCTGGCGATCAGCTGGATGCCGGTGGTCTGGCGTTCGATCTCCCGCTCGATGAGCGTCTGGACCTCGATGTCGGGATCGGTCTCGGATGGAAAGGGCATGGCGGCGGTCCTTTACTTCAACTACGTGTTCGGCGTCTCGGGCGGGCGGGTCAGAACTCGGCTTCGAGTTCGGTGATCTGGTCGACGCGGCGGGCGTGGCGGCCCCCTTCGAAGTCGGTGGACAGGAACAGGTCGACGATCTCCTCGGCGAGGCCGACACCGACGACGCGGGCACCGATCGCCAGCACGTTGGCGTCGTTGTGGGCGCGGGCCATGCGGGCGGTGTAGAGGCAGTTGCACAGTGCGGCGCGCACGCCGCGCACCTTGTTGGCCGACGAGTTGCTCGCCCTGACCGCTCCCGCCGAGCACGATGCCGACGTCGGCGTCGCCGTCGCGGACCGAGCGGCCGACGCCGGCGCAGATCGGCGGGTAGTCGACCGACTCGGTCGAGTGGGTGCCGTGGTCGTCGACCACATGGCCCTCGTCCGAGCAGCATCGTGACGAGATGCTGCTTGAGTTCGTAGCCGGCGTGGTCGGACCCGATCGCGATGCGCTGTCCGGTGCTCGTGTCGGTCATTCGTACCGAGTGTAGGACCGCGGTGTCCGACGGCCCCGGTGCCGTTGACGAAACGTCAGGGGCTTCGCACCGTTGGGATCGGCGGGCCGGCGATTCGTAGGGTGCGGACCGTGACCCTCGATCCCCGCACACCCGTCATCGTCGGCGTCGGCCAGTTCCTCCACCGTGCCGACGGCCTCGACGACGCGCTCGAACCGGTGGCTCTGATGGAGCAGGCGGTGCTCGCTGCGGCCGGCGATGCCGGGCTCGACGGGACCGCCGGCGGCCGACTCCGATCCGCGTGGTCAGCCTGCTGTCGTGGCGGTACCGCAACGCTTCGGCTCGCCTCGCTGCCAGGCTCGGGATCGAGCCGACCGAACTCGGCTACACGTCGATGGGCGGCAACAGCCCGCAGTCCCTCGTGAACGCGACGTCGCTCGACATCCAGGCCGGCCGCCTCGACGTGGCGATCCTTTCGGGAGGCGAGTCGTGGCGGACCTTCATGCGCGCCCGCAAGGCGGACGTGAAGCTCGACTGGCACAAGGGCCGAGTCCGATGACGAACCGGTCATCATCGGCAAGGAACTGGAGATGAACCTGCCGGAGGAGACCGAGCGCGGCATCTACATGCCCGTGCAGGTGTACCCGATGTTCGAAACGGCGTTGCGCGCCGCATCCGGCCGTTCGGTCGAGGAGCACGATCGCCACCTCGGCAAGCTCTGGTCCGACCTGAGCCACGTCGCGGCAGACAACGAGTACGCGTGGATCCGCGATGCCAAGTCGCCGGAGGAGATCACCACGGTCACGGCGAGCAACCGGATGATCGGCTTCCCGTATCCGAAGTACATGAACTCGAACAACGACGTCGACATGGGCGCGGCGATCATCATGTGCTCGGTCGAAGCCGCTCGCCGGCTCGGCGTGCCCGAGGATCGCTGGGTGTTCCCGCACTCGGGACCGACTGCCACGAGCACACGTTCGTCTCCCACCGCGACACGTTCGCCCGTACTCCGGCGATCGAGCTCGGTGGCACGGCGGCCCTCGAGCTCGCGGGCGTCGGCATCGACGACATCGCAGTCATCGACCTCTACTCGTGCTTCCCGGCAGCGGTGCAGCTCGGCGCGGCGTCGCTCGGCATCGACCTCGATCGCGCCAGTGGTCGCGCACCGGCGGGCTGCCGTTCGCTGGCGGACCGTGGAACAACTACGTGATGCACGCGATCGCCAGCGTCGTCGACCGACCTGCGCGAGCAGCCCGACGAACACGGCCTGGTCTGGGCCAACGGCGGCTACGCCACGAAGCATGCGTTCGGCGTGTACTCGACCGACCCGCCGCGCCACCCCGTTCCGCCACGAGAAGCCGCAGGACGAGATCGACCGGCTCCCGCGCCGCGAGCTGGCGTTGCCCGCCGACGCCGCGGGCCCGGCGACGATCGAGGCGTACACGGTGATGTTCTCGCGCGACGGCGAACCCGAACAGCCCATCGCGTCGTGCCTGCTCGCCGACGGTCGGCGGGCCTGGGGGTCGTCGACCGACGCCGACACCGCCGCCGCGATGTGCGACGGCGAACAGCGTCGGCGCCGCCGTCACCCTCGCCCCCGACGGCACGTTCCACCTGAGCTGACCGACCCAAATCATCGTTTGCGTCGGGATTTCTGAGGACCGGTCCTCAGAAATCCCGACGCAAACGGGTGTCTGAGGCCCGGGATCAGGGTTGGTCGACGATGTCGTTGCCGGCGAGGGTGCCCTGGTCGGGGCAGTGATCGGCGAGGTAGTCGAACGTCAGCGGTGTCGAGGCGTCGGTGATGAGCGCCGGGTCCTCGACGATCGACGGTGCGCGTCGCGGCGAACGCGGCGACTGCCCCGTCGAAGCGGTCGGCGACGTCGGGATCGAGCACGATGTCGCCGATCGGCTCGTCGAGCCCGGTGGCGGTGAGCGTGGCCAGCCACACCTTGCCGACGGCGGCGATCTCGGCTTCGGTGAGACCGGCGGCGGTGAGGGCGACGATCGCCTCACCCGCACGACGCGCGAGCGGCCCGACGAGACCGACGGCCAGCGCCTCCCGCTCGGGCTCGAGCTCGTCCGGAAGGTGCTCGTGGAGGCCCGCCACCGCGGCGACGATCGTCGACGCCGCCGCCACCTCCACGCGTGCCCACTGCGACGGGTCGACCGCGAGTGACGGCCGACAACGCGAGCGCCTGGAACGATCCGGCGAACTCGCTCCAGGAGCGGCAGAACGCATCATCGCTGTCGAGGCCTGGCACGCCGGTGTCCGCCACGACCGACGGGCCGGTCGTCGTGTCTGCCGAGACGTCCGATCGGCGTCGCGTGATCGGCGCGGTCGGCACTGCGGCGGACGTCACGTCAGGAGAGTCAGTGACCGGGATCGAACCGGCGGCGTCATCGGCGGTGTCGTCGGAACCGCCGCCCGAGCACGCCGGCAGCACCAGGATCGACGCGACGGCACACACCACCAATCGCGAGAAGGGCAACGAGGGCACCACCGACAGTGTGCACGTCGGGATGGCATGCTCACCGTCATGTCGAATGCAGGCATGTCCAGCACCGGGCCATCGATCATCCTCGACTGCGATCCGGGCCACGACGACGCCGTGGCGATCATCGCGGCCGCCCGATTCGCCGACCTCGTCGGCATCACCACGGTCGCCGGGAATGCTCCGCTCGAACGAACCACCCGGAACGCGCTCGTGATGCGGGACCTCCTCGGGATCGAGGTGCCGGTCCACTCGGGCAGCGATCGGCCGCTGGTCGAACCGACCCACTTCGCACCATTCGTCCACGGCGAGTCGGGGCTCGACGGCGCCGACCTCCCCACGCCCACGACGCCCCTCGACGGGACCGATGCCGTCACCTTCATCGTCGACACCTGCCGGGCGACCGAGGGGATCTGGCTCGTACCGGTCGGGCCCCAGACCAACATCGCCCGGGCGTTGCAGGCGGCGCCCGATCTCGCCGGACGCGTCGCCGGGATCTCGATGATGGGCGGTGGAAGCGTTCGGCAACCGCACCGCCGTGGCCGAGTTCAACATCTGGGCCGACCCCGAGGCGGCCGAGATCGTGTTCAGGTCGGGCATCCCGCTGGTGATGGCCGGTCTCGACGTGACGCACCAGTTCCAGGCGACGCCCGAGCGCATCGAACGGGTGCGGGCGATCGGCGGTCAACTCGCCGACGTGCTCGCCGACCTGTTCGACTTCTTCTCCGGCACGTACCTGAGTCGCACCGACCCGGGCGCGATCGACGGTGCCCCGGTGCACGACCCACTCGCCGTGCTGGCCGTGACCCACCCCGACCTGTTCACGCGGGTCGAGCGCCATGTCGCGATCGAGACCGCCGGCACGCACACCCGCGGCATGACCGTGATCGACGAGCGGCGCCTCGTGGAACGCCCGGCGCCGAACTGCTCGGTGCTCGTCGAGGTCGACGCCGACGCTGCTTTCGACCTCGTCGTCGACGCCGTCACCCACTTCTCCCGCTGACCCGACCCCACCGCGTCGGCGCCTACTGTCAGCGCCATCCGCGCTGCTGTGATGACGAACTGGGAACTGCGGGTCGACGACATCGACGAGCCGACACCGAGCGAGGGCCAGGTCCTGACGAAGGTGCTGGCCTGTGGGATCTGCGGCAGCGACCTCCATCTCGTCACGCACGGTGAGGAGGCGCGCCGCCTGAGCGAGGAGATGGCCGGCGATGAACCGTCCGATCCCGCCGACCCGCTCGCGGCCAACATGTTCGAGCCCGTCCGGCAACCTCGTGATGGGCCACGAGTTCTGCTGTGAAGTGGTCGAGCTCGGTCCGAGCGTCAACAATCTGGCGGTCGGCGACGTGGTCGTGTCGATGCCGGTCACGTTCGACGCCAGCGGGTTCCACGCCATCGGGTTCTCGAACACCTATCCGGGCGGCTACGCCGGAGCTGATGGTGCTCAACGAGATGCTGGCGATCAAGGTGCCCGACGGGCTCCCCCATCGGATGGCGGCCCTCACCGAACCGCTCGCCGTCGGCGTCCACGCGGTGGCGAAGTCGAAGATCGCCCTCGGCGAGGCGGCCGTCGTGATCGGGCTCGGGCCCGTCGGGCTGGCGTGTATCGCGGCGATGAAGATGCTCGGTATCGGCCCGATCATCGGCGTCGGATTTCTCCCCGGCGCGCCGCGCGCTGGCCGAGCATCTCGGTTGCGACGAGGTCGTCGATCCTGCGGTCGAGGCACCGATCGCGGCGTGGCGACGGGTCGATGGCAACAAGCCGCTCGTGATCTTCGAGGCCGTCGGCGTACCGGGCATGATCGAACAGGCGATGCGGATGGCGCCGCAGCAACGCCCGCGTCCTGATCGTCGGCGCCTGCATGCAGCAGGACATGATCCACCCGATGCTCGGCATCGGCAAGGAGCTGAACCTCCAGTTCGTGCTCGGATACGACCCGCTCGAGTTCGGTGCGTCGCTCGACGCGATCGCCCAGGAGAAGGTCGACCTCGCGCCCCTGCTCACCGGTTTCGTGTCGAATCGACGAGGTCCCGCAGGCGTTCATCGACCTCGGCAACCCCGAGGCTGCACGCCAAGATCATCGTCGAACCATGACCGACCGCATCGATCCCGCCAGCGATGAGCGAACGGACCGAAGGTGGACCGTTCGCTCATCGCAGAGGGTGGTGGGGACACGTTTCCTCGCCAGTACGCGCGCACCCAACGGTTCACGCTCGGCGAGCCCCGCAACCTCGAGGTGAGCGCCGACGGGCAGCGGGTCGTGTTCCTGCGCAGCGCGGGTGGCAGTGACCCCGTCACCTCGCTGTGGGTGCTCGACGTCGCGCACCGGCCAGGAGCGGATCGTCGCCGACGCCAACACGTTGTTCGGTGATGCGCACGACGACAGCGGTGGCGGCGACACGATGACCGACGCCGAGCGAGCGCAGCGCGAACGGCTGCGCGAGGGCGCGGGAGGCATCACGTCGTACGCCACCGACGCCAACACCACCGTCGTCGCGTTCGCCGTCGGTGGCACGTTGTTCGCCGGCGGTCTGATCTCCGGTCGGGTCCGCCGGCTCGACGTGCAGGGCCCCGTGTTCGACCCCCGCCCCGACCCGACGGCGCGGCGGATCGCCTACGTGTGCGGCCGGCAACTGCGCATCGGTGAACTCGACGGCCGTTCGCGGCCGCTCGCCGGCGGCGAACCCGGCACGCAGCGAGCCCGACGACAGCGAAACGGTGTCGTGGGGGCGCGCCGAGTTCATCGCGGCCGAGGAGATGGGCCGGTTCCGCGGCTACTGGTGGAGCCCCGACGGCACCGCGATCGCGGCGTGCCGCGTCGACGACGCGCCCGTCGCCGAATGGGTGATCGCCGACCCTTCCACGCCGAGCGAGCCCGCACGAACGATCCGCTATCCGGCGGCAGGGACCGACAACGCCACGGTCACGCTGCACGTGCTCGGGCTCGACGGCTCACGCGTCGACGTCGACTGGAACCAGCGGATCTCTTCCCGTACGTCGCTACGGTCGACTGGACCGACGCCGGCCTCGTGATGCTCGTCCAGTCCCGCGACCAGCGCAGCACGATGCTGCTGCGCGTCGACACCGGACTACCGGCGAAACGGCCGTCCTCGCCAACGAGTACGACGACACGATGGATCGACCTCCTGCCCGGTGTCCCGGCCTTCCTGCCTGACGGCCGCCTCGTGACCACCGTCGTCGAGCGGACGTCCCGACGCCTGGTGATCGACGGCGAGTCGGTCACCCCGATCGATCTCGAGGTGCGTTCGGTCGTCGACGTGTCCGATGCCGGCATCACGTTCCTGCCAACCCGCGCGGCGACGCCACCGAACTCCACGTGTGGCGCTGGCGCGCCAGCGACCAGGATCATCGGGCGAACTGACGGCGCTGACCACCGAGGCCGGCGTCCACGGGGCGGTCGTCGGCGGGCCGACGACGGTGATCCGCAGCGCCACCCTCGACGTCGCCGGCAGCCGGGTCGTCACGCTCGACGGCCACCGGTTCGCCTCGCTTGGCCGAGACCCCGCTCGTCAAACCGAACGTCGAGATCTTCAAAGCCGGAGTGCGCACACTGGCCACTGCGGTACTGCTCCCCCACGATCACGACGGTTCGAAGCTCCCGGTGCTCCTCGACCCCTACGGCGGCCCCCACGCACTGCGCGTCCAACGATCGTCGAACGCGTTCGCCTCGTCGCAATGGTTCGCCGACCAGGGGTTCGCCGTCGTCGTGGCCGACGGCCGCGGTACGCCCGGGCCGGGGCGCCGCGTGGGAGCGCACCGTGTCCCGCGACC
Organism: Ilumatobacteraceae bacterium; assembly: GCA_963829675.1. GTDB lineage: Bacteria > Actinomycetota > Acidimicrobiia > Acidimicrobiales > Ilumatobacteraceae > Sva-07. Next base: position 481,602 of record CAWHJP010000010.1, on the reverse strand, counting down.
TCGCCACCCCGCCGCTCGACGACCAGATCGACGCGCTGCACGCCGCGGCGCAGCGCTTCGACGTGCTCGACCTCGACCGGGTCGCCATCCGCGGATGGAGCTTCGGCGGTTACCTCGCGGCGCTCGCCGTGCTGCGCCGGCCCGACGTGTTCCACGCGGCGATCGCCGGGGCGCCGGTGACCGACTGGCGCCTCTACGACACGCACTACACCGAGCGGTATCTGGGACACCCCGACGACGACGATGCCGGCTACGAGGCGAGCTCACTGATCCCGCTCGCCGCCGATCTCACGCGACCGCTGCTGTTGATCCACGGGCTCGCCGATGACAACGTCGTCGCCGCCCACACGCTGCGGCTGTCGTCGGCGCTGCTCGCCGCCGGCCGGCCGCACGAGGTTCTGCCGCTCGTCGGCGTGAGCCACATGACCCCGCAGGAGCAGGTCGCCGAGAACCTGCTCCTCCACCAGCTCGACTTCCTGCGCCGATCGCTCGGCCTCGCACGTACTACGAATGGAGAATCCGATGGATGACCGCCTGGCCGACCTCTATCGCGGCGTCGCCGTCCACGCCACCGCCGACGAGGAGCACCAGGCCGCGCTCGAACTGCTCGCGCTCGTGATGCTCTCCGACTCGGACATCAACGACTCCGAGGTGGCCACCGTCCGCGAGATCAGCACGGAATGGCGTGACCAGGAGTTCGCCTTCGAGGACTATCTCCGGCCGGCGATCGAGCATGCCCGGCGCGCCATCGAGACCGAGCGGGTCGACGCGTTCCTCGATCAGATCGACGTTCGGATAGCAGCCGCGTGCTCCGCAACGCGCTGTTCTCGGCCGCACGTGACGTGGCCGGTGTCGACGATGGCGTGTCGCTCGAGGAGAACACCCTGCTCGCCGAAGTGGCGGTGCGCTTCGGCTGAACGCGTGGTGCGACGACCGGGAGGTCGTCCTCGCGGGATCGCACTGTTGCCGATCGCGACAGTGACATACCGTCCGATCCGTGACTCCCGTGCAGGACAAGGCAAGGCAGATCACCGTGCGCATCTCGTCGAAGAGCGATCGCCTGCGCGTCGTCGCCGAGGCCCGTGAGGACGTGCTGGTGGAGGGTGACGCGATCGTGCAGCGCGACGGGTCATGTACGACGATCGATTCGACGGGCCGCCGGATCGTCGTGCGGGTGCCCGTGCGCACCGACCTGGTGATCGGAACGACGTCGGCGCGTGTCGAGGTGGAGGGGCCGGTCGGCCAGATCGCGGTCGTGACCAAGTCGGGTCGCGTCTCGGTCGAGGATGCGACCTCGGTCGACATCCGGACGAGCAGCGCACGTGTGGATGTGGGCTGCACGTCGGACGAATGCTGCGTCCGGACGTCGAGCGGACGAGTGGAGATCGGGGTGTGTGGGAGCGCAGACGTCACGACGAACAGTGGCCGGATCGTCGTCCAGGCTGCCAATGGGCCGGTCAGGGCGCACTGTGTGAGTGGTCGCGTCGAGGTCGGGCTGATGGCCCCCGACGATGTCGCCGCCGAGACCGTGTCGGGACGGATCCACGTCACGGTTCCCCACGGAGTCGCCGTCACGACGAACGACGACCGCAGCCTGTTGACCGCGTGGCCCGGTGGCGCCGAGGCGAGCATCACGGCGCGCACCGTGTCTGGTCGAGTCGATGTTTCCTCGAAATGACCTCCCTCGTCCTCGAAATGACCGTCCTCGACATATTGGCACCGACCATCCCGTCGTCGTCGGTTCGGTGTTGTTCACCGACTTGGTCGGGATTCACGGAGTACAACGAGGCCGTCGGTGACATCGAGGCGTTGCGCGTCCTCGACGAACAACGTTCGCTCGTCGACGGGCATCTCGACGGCCAGGACGCCCGGTTGGTCAAGGAGATCGGCGATGGCCTGATGATCTGGATCGGCTCGGCGGTCGGGGGACTGTCGATCGCGACGTGCCTCCTCGAGGCATTCGCCGGCATCCACGAGTCGGGGACGTTCCCCCTCGCCGTGCGCATGGGTATGCACCACGGCGAATCCATCGCCCGCGGTGACGATCTGGTCGGCCAAACCGTGAACGTCGCGGCGCGGATCTCGGCCCTTGCCGGCCCGGGGGAACTCCTCGTGTCGCAGGAGCTGCTGGCCGCGTGCGGGTCGGCCACGCGGGATCGTCGCTCCGTCCGGTTGGACCGGTCCTGGTCAAAGGCCTCCAGCATCCGGTCTGGTTGCACCGGTTCGCCACGTCCTGAAGGTCCGGGCCTGCCGCCGGGCCGGCAGTACTTAGCTATCAGGCGTCGAGGTGCAGCCGGAGGTGCACGGTGTCACCCAGCTCGAGGCGCTCGGCTCTGCGCACCGCGACCTTGACCGGCACGAGGTACGACTCGCCCCTCGGGAAGAGCGATGTCCGGAACTCGGTGTCGCCGATGCGGACCACCGCCGGGATCGCTCCCCAGCCGTAGGTGACGAGCGACGACACGGCTTCGATCGCCGCGCTCGGTTCCTCGGGCGTCACGACGAAGTGGAACGGTGCTGGGCCCCGCCAGTGGATGATCTCGCCGCTGAACTCGAGGTCCATCAGCCAAGCCTACGAACGGTGCCAGGGGGTCGGGTCCGGCCTGCGCCAGGCCGCGCTCCCGAGGGGTGGCGCGTTCAGGCCGTGGCGGGGCGCTGGGCGATGGCGATGCGATCGCGCTCCGCGAGGTCCTGGCGGATCTCGACCGCCTCGAACCCTCGCTCGAGGAGCAGGTCGCGTACCGCGGCACCCTGCGCGGCGCCGATCTCGACGACCAGCCACCCATCCGGCACGAGGCGCTCGTAGGAATCGCGCACGATCGCACGGATGTCGTCGAGCCCGTCCGGGCCGGCGAACAGTGCCGCGGCCGGTTCCCAATCCAGGACGGACGTGCCCAGGTCAGGGGATCCCGTCTCGACGTAGGGCGGGTTCGACACGATCACGTCGAAGCGCAGGTCGGCCGGCACGGCGTCGAACCACCGCCCCTCACCGACCCGCACGTTGCGTCCCATGCGGCCGAGGCCGGCGAGGTTCGCCCTGGCGACGTCGAGCGCGTCGGCGCTCGCATCGGTGATCCACACGGTGGTGCCGTCGATCGGGAGTTCGGCGGCGAGCGACAGCCCGATCACACCAGACCCCGTACCGAGGTCGACCACCGTGCGCGGGGTGAACGTGCGGGCCTTGTCGATCGCCACACCGGCGACGAGTTCGGTCTCGGGGCGCGGGATCAGGACTCTCCGGTCGATGGCCACCTCGATGTGCCGGAACGACCACTGGCCGAGCACGTACTGGAGCGGTTCACCGGCAGCGAGCCGAGCCGTCATCGCGTCGAGGTGGGCGATCATCCGCTCGGTCACCGGCTCCTCGAGCATCGTCAGGAACTCGGCGCCGTCCGCCGCCGAGGCCGCGACCTCGCACAGCCAGATCGCCTCGGTCCGCAGCCCCACCCTGGCCGTGGTCTCGGCCAGGAGCTCACGCCATGTGACCATCGCGCGTCAGCCGCGTGCGCCCTCAGCGCCCTCGGCGAGCAGGCGGGCCCGTTCCTCGGCCGCGAGCGTGTCGATCACCACTTGGAGATCACCGGCGAGGATGGCCGCGAGGCGGTACACCGTGAAGCCGATGCGGTGATCGGTGACCCGGTTCTCCTTGTAGTTGTACGTGCGGATCTTCTCGCTGCGGCCGCCGCCGCCGGTCTGCGCCCGACGCTCGGCCGAGAGTTCGGCGTTGCGCTCCCGCTCCGCCAACTCGAACAACCGCGCCCGCAGCACGAGCATCGCCCGCATCCGGTTCTGCAGCTGCGACCGCTCGTCCTGCATCGACACCACCAGCCCGCTCGGGCGGTGCGTGATCCGCACGGCGGAGTCGGTCGTGTTGACACCCTGGCCGCCCGGGCCGCTCGCACGGAAGACGTCGATGTCGAGGTCGCGCTCGTCGATCTGCACGTCGACCTCGTCGACCTCGGGCAGCACGGTCACCGTCGCCGACGACGTGTGGATCCGGCCCTGACTCTCCGTGGCCGGCACCCGCTGCACCCGGTGCGGCCCGCCTTCGTACTTGAGGTTGCGCCACGCCGTCGCCCCGGCGACCTCGAACGTGATGTCGTTGTAGCCGCCCATGTCGCTGACCGACGACGACAACACGGTCACCTTCCAGCGCTGACCGGCGGCGTAGGCGAGGTACATCTCGGCGAGGTCGCGGGCGAACAGGTTCGCCTCCTCGCCACCCTCGGCGCCACGGATCTCGACGATCACGTTCTTGCCGTCGTGCGGGTCGGTCGGCAGCATCAGCTCCCGGAGCTCGTCATCGAGTTCGGCCAGTTCGGCGTTGACGTCGTCGATCTCGGCGACGAGGAGATCGCGCTCGTCGCCGGTCGCGTCGGGCAGCATCGAGCGGGCCGCGTCGGCGTCGGCAGCCCGAGCGTCGCGTCGGCGGACCGTCTCGACCACCGGTCCGAGTTCGGTGTAGCGCTTCGACAATGTGCGGAGTCGGTCCGGATCGGCGAGCACTTCAGCGTCCGACAACTGCGCCTCGACGAGCTCGTACTCGTCGACGATCTGGCGGAGACGCTCGTGCATGGCCGGATCGAGGCTACTGATCGCCGAGTCGAGGACGCGTGCCGAGGACGCGGTCCAGAACGTGGGCGACCGTCGGTCAGTCGACGGACACGAGCGTGACCGGGTTGCGCAGCAACGCCGCCAGGTCGCGGGTGATGGGCACCAGGTCGCGGGACGGGAGCACCACGATGACCGGATCGTCCGTGGTCGCCTGCACGTCCGCCACGAACGGGATCAGGTCGACGTCGACACCGACGGAACACACCACGCGACACGACTCGCCGGCGTCGTCGACCCCTGACGCCACGCAGGGTGCCACTTCGTTCAGGCCCTGTCGCGGCAGGGGCGGGGCGACCGGTTCGAGTCGACGGAGACCCACCAGCTCCGGCGCGGTCGCGAGTCGCGATCGCAGCAGGCGCTCGGGCACCAATCGGTTGAGTGGATGAGGCGCCGCTCCGGCCGCGCGGTGACCGGCGACGGTCGCGACCACCTCGGCGAGCGCGTCGACCGTCGGGAGGTCGCCGTGGATGATCCGGAACGCTTCACGATCGGGGCCACCGACGCCGACCTCGACCATCACGCCGTTGCCGCCGCCCTGCTGCGCGGCGAGCGCGTTCCCCAACGCGCTCGATCGGCTCGCCGCCCTCGGCAACCCAGTCCTCGTCGAAGTAGCCGGTCGTCGGTTGATCGACCACGCGACAGACCTCCAGCCCACGGACCTCGCCGGTGACCACGCCGTGCTCCACCACGAGCGTCGCCCCGGACGCTTCGATCACGTCACGGACATCGAGGTGCGCTGGCAACGCGGCGGGTTCGACGGGAAGCGGTTCGGCGACCGCGGGGAGCAGCGATCGATCGACCGGATACCAGACCGCGACCGGGAACGCGAAGCGTTCGGCCCGTCGTGCGAGCAAGCCGGTCGCGGACTCCGCGATGAGGTCGAGCGAGGTGGCGTCGTGGCGGATCGCCCAGGCGATCGCACCGCCGAGCGCGCTGCCGGGCGTCGCCGTCGACGAGGAACCATGCCGCGCCGTCGACCACCACCGCGGACCCGCCGGCGACGGGTTCGGGCACGTCGTCGACCGCGTCGGCCGAGGTGCTCGGCGACGAGCGCCCGCAGTTTGATCGCGAGCAGCTGGCTCCGCCGGTTCTGCACGGTCTCGGACACGGTCCGACCCTACCGAGCGTTGCGATGTAGATGACCGGCACGGGGGCCGGTACATCGACATCGCACCGCGAGAATCGGCGGGATCAGTCCTCGACGGGCGTGGCAGGCGCGTTCTTGCGCGACCCGTAGCGCCGGTTGAACCGCTCGACGCGGCCACCGGAGTCGACGAGCTTCTGCTTGCCGGTGAAGAACGGGTGGCACTCGTTGCAGAGTTCCACCGTGAGGTCGCCGCTGACCGTCGACTTCGTGACGAACGTGTTCCCGCAGGAACAGCGCACGGTCGTGTCGGTGTATTCGGGATGGGTGTCGGTCTTCATGATGATCCTTTCGAGGATGGCTGAACGGGCTGCCCTGTGCCCCCGATCGTCATCCGAGATCGGCGTACCACGCTATCGCCCGTTCATCGAGTTGAGGTTGGGCCCAACTGGCGAACCGGGCTGGCCCGCGGTCACATCGAGGGTTGCTTGGCGATCTCGGCCAGGAACTCGTCATTGGTGCGGAACGTCTTGAGACGGTCCATCAGCAGTTCGAGGCCGGCCGCCGCACTGCCGTCGGCCGCCAGGCCCGACAGGACACGGCGGAGCTTCCACACCTGCTGGAGCTGCTTGCGGTCGAACAGCAGCTCCTCGTGACGCGTCGACGACGCGTCGACGTCGATCGCCGGGTAGATGCGGCGCTCGGCGACCTTGCGGTCGAGGCGCAGCTCCATGTTGCCGGTGCCCTTGAACTCCTCGAAGATCGCCTCGTCCATGCGGCTGTTCGTGTCGACCAGCGCGGTGGCGAGGATCGTGAGCGAGCCGCCCTCCTCGACGTTGCGGGCCGCACCGAAGAACCGCTTCGGCGGGTAGAGCGCACCGGCGTCGATACCGCCGGAGAGGATCTTGCCGCTCGCCGGTGCGGCGAGGTTGTACGCCCGGCTCAGACGGGTGATGCCGTCGAGCATGATCACGACGTCCTTGCCGTCCTCGACGAGGCGGCGCGCCTTGGCGATCGCCATCTCGGCGACATGGGTGTGTTCGTCGCTGGGTCGGTCGAACGTGGACGAGATGACCTCGCCCTTGACCGAACGCCGCATGTCGGTGACCTCTTCGGGCCGCTCGTCGATGAGCAGCACCATCAGGATGACCTCGGGGTTGTTCAGCTCGATCGACTTGGCGATCGTCTTCATGATCGTGGTCTTGCCGGCCTTCGGCGGCGACACGATGATGCCGCGCTGGCCCTTGCCGATCGGCGACACGAGATCGATGATGCGGGCGGTCATGTTCGTCGGGTCGCTCGGGTCCTCGAGCGTCAGGCGCTGGTCGGGGAACAGTGCCGTGAGGTCTTCGAAGTTCGGACGACGCTTGGCCAGTTCCGGATCGCCGCCGTTGATCGTGTACACCTCGAGCAGGCCCGGGTTCTTCTCGTTGCGGCCCGCCGGGCGGACCTTGCCCGTGACGTGGTCGCCCTTGCGCAGGCCGTGCTGACGTGCGAGGCGCAGCGGGATGTACGCGTCCTCCTTGCTCGGCAGATACCCCTTGACGCGCAGGAAGCCGTACCCCTCGTCACGGATGTCGAGGTAGCCACCGACATCGATGGCGTCGACCGCCTCGGACACGAGGTCGGTGGCCTCGAGCAGCTCGGCGTCCTCGCCCTGCGGGCCATCCTGACCCCCGCGGCCCTTGCGCCGGCGCCGCCGGCGGCGGTTGCCCTCGCCCTGCTCGTTGGCCGCCTGGCCACCGTCGCTGTTGGCGTTCCGGTTCTGACCGCCACCGCTGGTGCCGGTGCGGTTGTCGCCACCCTTGTCGCCGCCCTTGTTCTCGTTGCGGTTGCGGTTGTTGTTCTGGCCGCCCTCGCCACCGGCCCCGCCGTTGCGGTTCCGGCCGCTGCCCGTGTCGTCGGCACGACCGGACTCCTCGACGTCGTCTTGGTGTCGGTCGGGGCAGCGACGGTGTTCGATGTACCCGCGACGGCCGAATCGTCACCCGCATCCAGCAGCGCGATCTCCCAGTCGGCGAGCGGCTCACCGTCGGCACCGACGCGTACCGCGGCGGTGGGAATGGATGCGTTCGGCGATGACGAATCAGTCGAGGGGCCAGTCGACGGGCCAGTCGAGGGGCCAGTGAGGGGCCAGTCGACGGTGCGGTCTCGACCGGCGCCGAGGCGGATGGCGGTGACCGACTTTGCGGGCGTGGACGGCGCGCCGTTGGTCGAAGGCCCGTCGGTGCCGGTGTCGGGTTCGCGCGCAGCGCGCTCACGCCGGGCTCCCCACGATCCAGCGGATGCGCCGGCGCCGTTGCCGGCCGTGTTCGAGGCCGGATTGTCCGAGGCCGGTGCGTTCGAGGCCGGACTATCCGAGGCAGGTGCGCTCGGCGCCGGGGTGCTCGACGGAGCGGCGGGCGTGCCGGACCCCGTCGTGTCGAGGATCTTGTCGATGATCTCGCCCTTTTTCAGGCGAGCGCTGGCTTTGACACCGAGCGCCTTCGCCAGTTCCAGGAGGGTGTCCTTGTCCTTCGATTCGAGAATCGATTGTTCGAGTGCCGGAGCGGCCACGGGTGTTCCTCTCTTCTCGCGGCCGTGTGGAGTGGCGAGGCGAGTGATGGAGTTTCAGGAGAGGGTGGCCGACCGATGTCGCCCGAAGATCGATCCCCTGAACAGAATTCGCACACGACCGAGAACTCGGGGTGCGGCTCGGATGACCGAGCACCGTGCACGTTATCGACTGCCGACCGTTCGATGCAACGTCAGCGACCGACCAGCTGTTCGATGAGCCGCTCCACGGCGTCGAGGTCGTTGGCCACGTCGTGGGTGACCTCGGGCAGATCGAACAGGTCGGCGAGGTGATCGGGCAGTTTCGGGCGGGTACCCGTCGCCGCTTCGACCGCGTCCGGGAACTTCGCCGGGTGCGCCGTGGCGAGCGCCACCATCGGTCCCGTCGTGCCGCCCGCGGCCGCGAACCGCCGTGCGGCGGCGACGCCGGTGGCGGTGTGCGGGTCGAGCACCATCGCCGACGCGGCCTGCGTGTTGCGGATCTCGGCGGTGGTCGCGGCGTCGTCGAACGCCGCTGCCCGGAACGTGCCGTCGATGTATCGCGCCCGCTGATCGCCCTCGATGTCGAGCCGCCCGGTCGCCCGGAACCGGCCGAGCTGCTCGGCGGTCATTCCGCCGTCGCGGCCGTTCATCTCGAACAGCAGCCGTTCGAAGTTCGACGACACCTGGATGTCCATCGACGGGCTCAGCGTCGGCACGACGTCAGCGCGTCGTCATGTCGCCCGACGTCACGAAGCGGGTGAGGATGTCGTTCGTGTTCGACGCGATCACGAAGTCGCTGATCGGCGCGCCCATCTCCCGGGCGATCCAGCCCGCCAGTACGTTGCCGAAGTTGCCGGTCGGCACGGCGAACGTCACCGGGCCGTTCGTCGGGGTGGCCAACGTCTCGGCGGCGACGACGTAGTACACGATCTGCGCCATCACGCGTGCCCAGTTGATCGAGTTCACCGCGGACAGGCGGTTGCGTTCCCGGAACGCTTTGTCGTTGAACATCGCCTTCACGAGATCCTGACAGTCGTCGAACGTGCCGTCGACGGCCACGGCGTGCGCGTTCGGCTGGGCGACCGTGGTCATCTGCCGGCGCTGCACGTCGCTCGTGCGGCCGCGCGGATAGAGGATCACGATGTCGACGTGCGCACAGCCGGCGACCGCGTTGATCGCCGCCGATCCGGTGTCGCCGCTCGTCGCGCCGACGATCGTGACGCGCTCGCCACGCTCGCCGAGCACCCGGTCGAACATCACGCCGACGAGTTGCAGTGCGACGTCCTTGAACGCCAGTGTCGGGCCGTGGAACAGCTCCTGCACCCACAGCTGGTGGTCGAGCTGCACGAGCGGCGTGATCGCAGGGTGGCGGAACGTCGAATACGCCTGCGTGCACAGGGCGCGCAGGTCGTCGACTCCGAGGTCGGGTTCGACGAACGGCAGCATCACCTCGACCGCACGATCGACGTAGGTCCGGGGGCGGCCGTCGAGCGAGTCGCCGGCGGGGGTGAGCGCGGGCCAGACCTCGGGTACGTACAGGCCGCCATCGGTGGCGAGGCCGGCGAGCAGGACGTCGCTGAACCCGAGCTCCGGCGCTGAGCCACGAGTCGAGACGTAGCGCATCGTTCAGTCGCCGATCACACGCAGCAGGCCGCCGACGCTGCGCACGACGTCGAGTTCGCGCAGCGCACGAACGGTGGCCTGGACATCGGCCTCGCGGGCCTCGTGGGTGATGAACACGAGCCGTGCATCGGGCCCGTTGCCCTCCTGCTCGGCGACGCGGATCGACACGTCGTGCGCGGCGAACACACCGGTGACCGCGTGGAGCACGCCGGGTCGGTCGGCGACGTCGAGGCCGAGGAGGTATTCGGCGCGGGTCTCGTCGATCGGACGCACCGTGGCGGTGGTGAGCGTGCCGAGCGAGCCGTGGGTGCCGGCGCGCAGGTTGAGCGCCGCGTCGACGACGTCGCCGAACACCGCGCTGGCGGTCGGCGCGCCGCCGGCGCCTCGGCCGTAGAACATGAGCGAGTCGACGAAGTCGCCCTCGACGAACACCGCGTTGAAACTGTCGCGGACGGTGGCGAGGGGATGCTGGTGCGGCACCATCGTCGGATGGACGCGTACGCTGATCTCGTCGCTGTCGGCGGTCCGCTCGACGATCCCGAGCAACTTCACGACGTAGCCGAGCCGGTGGGCGATGGCGATCTCCGATGCGGTGATCTTGCTGATCCCCTCGTGGTACACGTCGCCGGCGACGACCTTCGCGCCGAACGCAACGGTGGCGATGATCGCCGCTTTCGCACCGGCGTCGAAGCCTTCGACGTCGGCCGTCGGGTCGCGTTCGGCGTAGCCGAGCTGTTGGGCCTCGCTCAGCGCCGTGGAGTAGTCCGCCTCCGCACCGGCCACGACCGCGTCGGTCATCCGGGTGAGGATGAAGTTCGTCGTGCCGTTGATGATGCCGAGCACGCGCCGCACGGGCTCGCCGTGGAGACTCTCGCGCAGGGCCCGCACGATCGGGATGCCACCAGCGACCGCCGCTTCGAACAACAGGTCCCGGCCCGCGGCGTCGGCCGCCGCGTACAGCTCGGCACCGACGTTGGCGAGCAGTTCCTTGTTGGCGGTGATCACCGGCTTGCCCGCCGCGAGCGCCTCGAGGATCAGGCTGCGGGCCGGCTCGATGCCCCCGATCGCCTCGACGACGATGTCGACGTCCGGGTCGTTGACCACGCCATGGGCATCGCGGGTGAGGATCGTCTCGTCGACGTCGACTTCGCGCTGGGCCGAGAGGTTGCGCACCGCCACCCGGGTGATCTCCAGCCGGATGCCGGTTCGCATCTCGACGGCGTGCTGTTGAGCCGCGGACGAGTTCGACGAACGAGCCCCCGACGTTGCCACAGCCGAGCAGCCCGATCCTGATCACGTCGTTCGTTCTGATCTCGCCGTTCGTCACGGCACGCAGGCTAGGGGACGCCGTCGACCGCTCCCCGTACGAGTTCGACCGTGACCCAGGTTTTGGGCCCCCTTCGGGGTCAGATCCCGAAGGGGGCCAGGTCTGCGTCGTCAGGTGGCGGTGCGGCGGAGGGCCTGGCGCCAGGTGAGGCGGCTGCCGCGGTGCAGCAGCGTGCGCGAGTACACCGACCCGGCGAGCCGCACCATCGCCCACACGGCGAGCACCAACAGCACGGCGGCGACCACGATCTCGACGATCGACGCCGCACCGGTCACCATCCGCAGCGGCATCAGCAAGGGGGCGAACGGCGGCAGGATCGACAGCACCCGTGCCGGCGTCCCCTCGGGATCCGCGCCGAACGTGAACACCAGTAGGTAGCCGAGGGTGAACGCCGTCGAGATGGGCGCCGCCGCGCTCTGGGCATCCTCCACCCTCGAGACGAAGGATCCGGCGAGCGCATACAGCGTGCTGTAGAGGAGGAAGCCGCCGATGAACCAGCCGATCGTCGCCGGCAGACCGACCCACAGCTCGGGCGGCATGTCGACGCCCGAGATGCGCAGCGACACGAGCCCGGCGAGCACCGCGGCGGCGAACTGCGTCAACGCGACCGCGCCGACGCCGAGCACCTTGCCGCCGAGGAGCTGGTGGGCGCGGACGTGCGACAGGAGGACCTCGACCACCCCGGTGCTCTTCTCCTCGACCACGCCGGTGAGGACGTAGTTGCCGAACGTCGTGATCGAGATGAACAGCAGCACCGCGCTGACGAATCCGACGAGATTGCCGATGCCGGGCTCGTCGTCGGGGTCGATCACCTCCGACTGCAACGGCGGCGGGTCGAGGATGGCCGACACCTCGGCGTCGTCCAGGCCGGCCACCGTCGCCGCATCGGCCGCCTGTGCGGTGCGCCACGACTGGTCGAGCACGGGGCTGAGCGTCTCGCTCGCGTCGCCCTCCCACGTGACCGTTTCGGCGTCGCCGTCGACGACCGCGTCGATGTCGCCGTCGGTGAGCGCCTGGCGGGCCACGGCCGGATCGTCGAACGACTGCAGTTCCACGGTGATGTCGGCCTGCCCCGACGCCACCTCGATCGCCGGCGCGAACAGTTCGGGGATCGCGCCGACGGTGCCGACGTCGTAGCTCGGCGGCGAGTCGTCGTTGAGGACCTGGAAGAGAATCCCCGAGGCGAGGATCGCCGCGACGAGGAGACCGGTGAAGATGAAGAACGACGGCCGCCGCACGCGAGTGCGGATCTCGCGCGCCGCGGAGAGGAGGATCGGCGACGAGCTCACGGCGCTCCTCCCGCCAGACGACGTTCGACGTCAGGGTCGACGTCCTGTTCGATCTCGGCCTGCGTCCGGCCGACGGCACGGAGGAACACCTCGGAGAGCGCCGGCGGACCGAAGCTCAGGTCGATGATCCGCGCCCGTCGACGCTTCGGGTGTCCGCCAGTTGCGCGAGGACCTCGTCGATCGTCGTCGACGCCGGCACCCGCAGGAGCTCGGGCTCGTCGCTCGATTCGTAGCGGACCACCACGTCGCGGAACGGCGACCGGCCACGCAGCTCGTGCACGTCACCTTCCAGCACGATGCGCCCCCGGTCGACGATCACCACGTCGCGGCAGATGTCGGAGACGAGGTCGAGCTGGTGGCTGCTGAACAGGACCGCGACGCCGCGGGCGACCTGTTCGAGGAGCAGCTGCTTCATCGTCTCGACGGCGATCGGGTCGAGGCCGGAGAACGGTTCGTCGAGGATGAGCAGCTCGGGGTCGTGCGCCAGCGCGATGGCGAGTTGCACGCGCTGCTGGTTGCCGCTCGACAGGGCCTGCACCTCGTCGCCGGCCCGGTCGGTGAGCCCGAGCCGTGCGAGCCAGTGGTCGGCGGCCGCGGCCGCGTCGGCGGCGGTCCGGCCGGCGAGGCGGGCGAAGTAGATGAGTTGCTCGCGCACCCGCATTTTCGGGTACATGCCGCGTTCGGCGGGCATGTAGCCGAACCGGTGCCTGATCTCGGCCGTGATCGGTTCGCCCTTCCACCGGACGTCGCCGGCGTCGACGGAGATCAGTCCCATGACCGAGCGCATCGTGGTGGTCTTGCCGGACCCGTTCGGCCCGAGGAAGCCGACGACCTCGCCCTCTCCCACCGTCAGGGACACGTCGTCGAGAGCGACCGTGGCGCCGAACCGCTTCGAGACGTTGCGCACCTCGAGCATCCGCCGAACCTACCCGCCTCCCCTCGCCGCCGCTGGCGATCCGGCGAGGCGATGGCGATGTCGGGGCGATAGCGCCCCACAACTACATCGCCTCGTGCAGCCCGGCCGAGGCGATGGCGATGTCGGGGCGATAGCGCCCTACAACTACATCGCCTCGAGACGATCGAGGCGGAGCGAGCCGGCGCGGCGCCGCACGTCGATCTCGGCCACGACGTCGTCGGCGGACATCGGACCGGGCACGAGCACGTGGCGCTGGTCGATCGGTGCGGACGCGAACTCCAGGTGCATCTTGCGGGTGGCCGACTCGTCGGTGAACGCGTGGTCCACCCGGTCGCGCACGTGCTCGATGCACTGTTCGACGTTCGGCATCAGGATCACGTAGTCGATCGAGTGGGTGCGCTCGGACGCTTCGAGGCCGAGCATGTCCACGAACGTCGGCAGGAACCACGGCCCCATGACACCGTCGAACACCGTGAAGTAGCCGCCGCGGACGAAACGCCCCGTCGCCAGCGCCATGGCTTCGGTGACGACGTGGTTCTGATCGTGCGACTCGGGAAGCCACGGTGGGATGGCGCCGGCCGCGAGGAAACCGAAGAATCGGTCGCCCTCGACGAGCACGCTCGGCGACACGGATGCGGCGAGCAGCGACGCCACCGTCGATTTGCCCGCCCCCGGCGGTCCGGTCACGATCAGCAGCGACCCCATCGTCGGCAGTGTGTCATCTCGCCGACAAGCGTCATTCCTCGTTTGCGTCAGGATTTCCGCGCACCTGCCCACGAAAATCCTGACGCAAACGAAGATTGGACGGTGCGGGGTGGATGCGGCGACTCGGTCAGCGGCCGCGGACGTCGTGGTAGCGCGCCACGCCGGCCGACCACGTCGTCGAAGTGGGATCGGGAGAGCGCCGATCCCTCGCGGCGAACCGCCTTCGCGTCGATGGTGAGGAGTTGGTCGACCTTGGCGAAGCTCGGCCGCCCACTCCTGTCCCAGCCGCCGGTGCCGACGGCGACCTCGTCGCCGCGGTGGTGGTTCTTCGACGTGAGCGGCACGCCGGCGAGGGCGCCACCGGCCCGGCCGATGATCACGACCGGCCGGTCCTTGCCCTGCGACGGGTCGTCCTCGTACGGCACCCACGTCCACACGACCTCGCCGGGATCGGCGTCGCCGTCCATGTCGGGCGAGTACTCGATCGTCACCCGACCGGGCTCCCGACGCGCCGTCGGCGAGGCCGAATCCGGGGCTTGGACGGCCCGGTGCGGGACATCATCCTGCCGGACAGCGCCCTGCGCAGCGACGCCCCGAACCGCCCGATCGCACTCGACATCGGGCGAGCCTATGACGTCGCGGTCACGGCCTACGCTGCGCGGGGTGCTGATCAGGAACGCCGTGCTCGAACGCATCGCCGCCGGCGAGATCGACACGCTCTTCCGCCGGCAGGTCCGACCGACCGTGCGCTCGGGCGGCACGCTGCGCACCGCGATCGGGATGCTCGACATCGTCGAGGTGACGCCCGTCGACGTCGACGACATCACCGCCGACGACGCGCGGCGAGCCGGCTTCGCATCGGTCGACGACGTGATCGCGATGCTCACCGAGAAAGACGCCGGCACCGACTACCGCGTTCGTGTACGGCCGGGCGGCATCGATCCGCGTGTCACCCTCCGCGAAGACGACCAGCTCTCGACCCGACGATCTGGCCGCGATCACGGCCCGCCTCGATCGGCTCGATGCCCGCAGTACGCACGGACCGTGGACCCGCACGACCCTGCGGCTGATCGCCGACCGTCCCCACGTGCGCGCCCCCGACCTCGCCGCATCGCTCGGCCGCGACACGGCACCGTTCAAGGACGACGTCCGCAAATTGAAGGAGATGGGCCTGACGATCAGCCACAGCCCGGGCTACGAGCTCTCGGCTCGCGGCGTGGCCGTGTTGCGGCACCTCGACGCGCTCGACACGCTCGGCTGACGCCCGCCGACTCCGTCAGCCGAGATCGGTGGCGAGCAGGTCGTCGAACGTCTCGCGACGCACGACGAGCCGCGCCTCACCGTCGGCGACGAACACGACCGGGGGCCGCGTGATCTTGTTGTAGTTCGACCCCATCGAGTGGCCGTACGCACCGGTGACCGGCATCGCCAGCAGGTCGCCGACGGCGATGTCGGCGGGCAGGCGCGCCTCGAACGAGAGCACGTCACCCGACTCGCAGTGCTTGCCGACGAGCCGCGCCGTCCGTGAGCGTTCGGCGTCGACCGCCCGCGGCAGGAACGATTCGTACCCCGACCCGTACAGCACGGGACGTGGGTTGTCGCTCATCCCGCCGTCGACCGCGACGTACGTGCGCAGGCCCGGGATCTCCTTGATCGTGCCGACGCGTGTACACGGTCATCGCCGCGGCGGCCACGATCGCCCGGCCTGGCTCGACGCTGACGTTCGAGCGCACGCCGAGCGCGGCGGACGCGTCGAGCAGCACGTTGCCCCACTGGGTGATCGTCGGCGCCTCCTCGCTCTCGACGTACGCCACGCCGAGACCGCCACCGAGTACCAGCTCGGGCAGGTCGAGCGGCACGGCGAAGTCGGCCATCACCTCGGCCGCCTTGGCGAACGACGACGCCTCGAACACGTTCGATCCGATGTGGCAATGCACGCCGACCAGCTCGACCGACGCCGACCGCCGTGCCCGGTCGACCGCCCGCAAGGCGTCGCCGTTGCCGAGGTTGAACCCGAACTTCGAATCGTCCTGGCCGGTGGCGATGAACTCGTGGGTGTGGGCGTGCACGCCCGGCGTGATGCGCAGGAGGATCTTCGGCGCGGGCCCGACGCCGTCGCCGGCGAGCGCGTCGAGGCGGTCGAGCTCGTCGAAGGAGTCGACGACGATGTGGCGCACGCCGGCCTCGATCGCCATCCGCAGCTCGGCGACCGACTTGTTGTTGCCGTGCAGCGTGCAGGCCGAGCCCGGCACGCCGGCGGCGAGTGCGACGTGGAGCTCCCCGCCCGAGGCCACGTCGAGCAGCAACCCCTCGTCGTAGGCCAGTCTGGCCATCGCCCGGCAGAGGAAGGCCTTGGTCGCGTAGATCACGCGCTGGTGGCCGAACGCGGCGACCGCCTCCCGGCAGCGGTTGCGGAGGTGCGCCTCGTCGTACACGAACAGCGGCGTGCCGTACTCGGCGGCGAGGTCGGCGATCGAGCAGCCGCCGACGGTGAGCCACCCGTCGTCGCCGACGTCGCCGTGTCGGACAGCAACCGCCGCGGGATCGCGCTCAACGCCCCGACCATCCCGCGAGGAACCATCGCAGCACGCCGCGGCGGCCGAGCGATGAGCGACTTCACCGAATACGGGGGTTTGGCTCATCGCTCGCTCACATCTGGTCCGGGACGTCGATGCCGAGCAGGCCGAGCGCGTGGGACAGGACGCGGGCGGTCAGGTCGGCGAGCGCGAGCCGGCTCGAACGGATCGGCTCGTCGGCCTTGAGGACCGGGCAGTGCTCGTAGAACGACGTGAAGTCCGACGCCACGTCGTACATGTACGTGGCGAGCTTGTGGGGGCTGAACGACTCGAGCGTGGTGGCGAGCGCCGTCGGATACGCCAGCAGCCGCAGCGCGAGCGCCCGCTCCTGCGGGGTGTCGAGGAAGAACGGCGCCGTGCGGACGCTCGCCCGATCGACCTCGGCCCGGCGGAAGATCGAGCAGATCCGGGCGTGCGCGTACTGGAGGTAGGGCGCCGTGTTGCCGTCGAACGCCAGCATGCGGTCCCAGTCGAACACGTAGTCCTTGATGCGATCGGTCGACAGGTCGGCGTACTTCACGGCGCCGATGCCGATCGTGCGCGCCAGTTCGGCCCGCGCCTCCGCCGACAGGTCGGGGTTCTTCTCGGCGATCGCCGCGGCGGCGCGCTCGACCGCTTCGTCGAGCAGCTCGACGAGTTTCACCGAGTCGCCCGACCGGCTGCGCAGCATCTTGCGGTCGTCGCCGAGCACGTTGCCGAACGCGACGTGCACCGCCTCGGCCGGCGGCACGAGCCACCCGGCCATGCGGCACACCTCGAACACCATCTGCAGGTGCTGCTGCTGCGGTGCGCCGACGACGTAGAGCATCAGGTCGGCGCCGAGCCGTTCGACGCGGTCGAGCACGCAGGTGAGATCGCTCGTGGCGTAGTTGAATCCACCGGTCTTGGCCTGGATGATCAACGGGAGCGGGTCGCCCTCGCGGTTCGTGAACCCGGGCGGGAACACCACGAGCGCACCGTCGCTGTGCTGCAGGAGCTCGGTCTCGGCGAGCCGTTCGACCGTGCGGTCCATCAGCGGCTGGTACATGCTCTCGCCGGCGATGTCGTCGTCGGTCAGCAGCACGCCGAGCTTGCCGTACACCGTGTTGAAGTAGTCGGTCGACATGTCGACGAGGCGGTGCCACAGCCGCGTCGTCTCCTCGTCGCCCCGCTGCAGGAGCACGACCCGCTCGCGGGCCCGCTCCTGGAACTCGGCCGACTCGGCGAACTTGGCGTTGGCCTGCTTGTAGAAGCCGTCGAGGTCGCCCTGCGACAGCCCGTCGGCGGCGACGTCCTCACCGAGGTCGAGCAGATGCTCGATCAGCATGCCGAACGGCCGGCCCCAGTCGCCGACGTGGTTCTCGCGGATCACGCGGTGGCCGAGGAAGTCGTGCATCCGCACGAGCGCGTCGCCGATCACGGTCGAGCGGAGATGGCCGACGTGCATCTCCTTGGCCACGTTCGGCGCCGAGTAGTCGACGACGACCGTCTTCGGCGTGATCGCCAGCGGAACGCCGAGGCGCTCGTCGGTCGCCACCTCGCCGAGGGCCGTCGTGATGAAGTCGCGCGAGAAGTTGACGTTGATGAACCCGGGCCCGGCGATCTCGGCCTCGGCCGCCGCCGCAGCGAGGGCACCGGAGGCGATCACCCGCTCGGCGATCTCACGCGGGTTCGAACCCAGCGCCTTCGCCAGTGGGAGCGCACCGTTGATCTGCACGTCGGCGCGATCCGACGGTCGCACGATCGGGTCGGCCGGTGCACCGCCGTTGATCTCGGCGAACACCGGCTCGAGCAGCCGTGACAGGGTGGCGATGGGGTCGGACATGGGGACGCCATTCTTCCCGAAATCGTCCCGGATCCGACCGACCATTGCGGAATGCCAACACGGGCGCGCGCCGGGGGGTCGGGTCCGGTGGCGCGCGGGGTGGTGCGGGCGCGAAGATCGGGGCCGTGCCGGACACGTTTCCGAGCCTCCGGGCCGTGGTGTTGGATGCGACGGACGCGCGCGCCCTCGCCGAGTTCTACCGCCTGCTGCTCGGCTACGAGTACCGGCCGGGCGACGGTCGCAAACGGATCCGAACGGCGACGACTGGCTCGTGATCCGTGATCCGAACGGCACCGCCCGCCTGGCGATCCAACGCGTCGACGAGCTCCCCGCAGCCACCTGGCCCGAACCCGTCGTGCCACAGCAGCTGCATCTCGACATGACGGTGGCGGACATCGACGAGCTCGCCCGCCAACACGATCGGGCGCTCGCACTCGGGGCGACCGAACTCGAGGACCGCTCGGGCGACGCCGAGGAGCCGCTCTACGTGCTGGCCGACCCTGCCGGCCACCCGTTCTGCATCTTCGTGTCGCCCGATCATCCCTGAGCGAAGTTCGAGACAAGGTCGGGGCTGCGGCGGTCCCGGGGCGTGCGGTGCCTCTCGCCGTGGCCGAAATTCTGCTTGCCCTCGACTATGACATCTGGCACAGTTGTAAACGTTCTCGATATCGTTTCCGAGAACCGGCCGGAGGGGAGGCAGCGGAGTGAGCGCAACGGCGTCGCGAGATGGCGTGGAGCGTGGCGCACGCGTCACGATCGCGGACGTCGCGTCACACGCCGGCGTCTCCATCGCGACCGTGTCACGTGTGATGAACGATCGCTACGGCGTCGCCGCACCCACGATCCACCGCGTCCGCGAGGTGATCGACGAGCTCGGCTACGAATCCAGCCTCATTGCCCGCAGCCTGCGCAGCCAGCGCACGAACGTCATCGGGATCCTGGTGTCCGACATCGAGCCGTTCAGTGCCGAACTCCTGAAGGGCGCGGCGAAAGCGCTGCGCGACTCCGACTACGAGCTGGTGATCTACTCCGGTTTGAGCGGCCGCGAGGGCTGGGAGCGGCGCTATCTGTCGCGCCTCGGCGGGACGCTCGCCGACGGCATCATCCTCGTCGCCCCCACGGTGGTCGAGGTCAACGCATCGCATCCGGTGGTCGCCGTCGACCCGCACCTCGGCGGCTCGTTCCTCCCCACCGTCGATGCCCAGAACTTCGAGGGTGCCGTCGCCGCGACGGAACATCTCATCGAGCTCGGCCACCGTCGAATCGGGTTTCCTCGGAGGCCGCGCCGATCTCGAGTCGGCCCGGCGACGCGAGGCCGGCTACCGCAGCGCGCTCGAAGCGGCCGGCATCGCCTTCGATCCCGACCTCGTGCAGGCCGGTGGGTTCACCGAGGAGACCGCGGCCGCTCCCGCCCACGCTCTCCTCACGCTCACCGACCGGCCGACGGCGATCTTCGCGGCCAACGACCTGTCGGCGATCCAGGTCATCCGTACCGCCGACGGCCTCGGCATCGACGTCCCATCAGCCCTGTCGATCGTCGGCTTCGACAACATCCCGGAGTCCGCGCTCACCGACCCGCCGCTGACCACCGTCGACCAGTCGATACAGGGTCTCGGTTACGAGGCGGTCCGGCTGCTGATCGAGCTGATCGAACGACCCGACCGCACGACGAGGCGGCCCCGGTCCACGTGAAGTTGCCCACCGAACTCGTCGTGCGACGGTCGAGCGCACCACCGAATGGCCAGGCGAATGACCACCGCTGACCGACGACGCGCCCGTCTATTGAAATCGTTTACAAGACCTCGATCCACAAGCAAACCCCGACAGCACCAGCACCACACCAACAAGCACCACCAACCAGCACCACCAACCAGCACCGCCATCACCATCACTGACCATCACCATCCTGAGGGGGAATGAGATGACATCAACCCGTCCATCACTGCGACGCCGGGCACTCGTGCTCGTCGCCGCGCTCGGCCTGTTGGCCGCCGCCTGCGGGAGCGACGACGACTCCTCGTCGGACGACGCGGCCACGGCGACCGACGCACCGAGCGGCACCACTGCCGGCACCGAGGCCGCCGACGACGGCGACGCCGTCGAGATCGACTGGTGGCACATCCAGAACAACGATCCGGGCATGGCCGACTGGCAGAACATGGCCGACGCGTACATGGCCGAGCACCCGAACGTGAAGATCAACATCACCGTGATGGAGAACGAAGCGTTCAAGGCCGCCCTGCAGACCAACCTGCAGGCCGGTGACGTTCCCGACCTGTTCCAGTCGTGGGGCGGCGGCGGTCTGCGCGAACAGGTCGACGCCGGCCTCGTGCAGGACATCACCGATGCATCCTCCGGCTTCATCGGTGACCTGACCGAAGGCGCCACCAGCCTCTACCAGGTCGACGGCAAGCAGTACGGCGTGCCGTTCAACGCCGGCATGGTCGGCCTCTGGTACAACCTCGACCTGTTCGAACAGGCCGGGATCGACGGCCCGCCCGCAACCTGGGACGAGCTGCTCGAAGATGTGCAGACCTTGAAGGACGCGGGGATCACGCCGCTCGCGGTCGGCGCCGGCGACAAGTGGCCGGCCCACTTCTGGTACTCGTACCTGATGGTCCGCTTGGGCGGTGCCGACGCGATGAACCAGATCGCCGAGGACAACAACTTCGAGGTTCCCGCCGTCATCGAGGCCGGTGAGCGAGTCGGTGAGCTGATCGCGCTCGACCCGTTCCAGGCCGGGTTCCTCGGCGCCGGATGGGACGCGCCCGACGGCGAGTCCGGCACCATGGCGAGCCAGGGTGCCGCCATGGACCTGATGGGCCAGTGGGCGCCTGGTGCGTTCGCCAACCAGGCCGGCGTCGAGTCGGTCGCCGATCTGCCCTGGCGCATCGGCTGGGCGCCGTTCCCGACCGTCGACGGCGGCGCGGGCGCGGCAACCGATGCGTTCGGCGGCGCCGACGGCTTCGCAGTCGGCAAGGATGCCCCGCCCGAAGCGGTCGACTTCCTCGCCTTCATCACCGACGAAGCGAACCAGGAGACGTGGGCGGCCAACAGCGGCCTGCCCGTCAACCCGGCAGCCGTCGACGCGGTTTCCGATCCGAACATGCAGGCTGTTCTGGAAGGGTTGAACGCGGCGACGTTCATCCAGCTCTTCCTCGACCAGTTCTTCACGGCCGAGGTCGGTGGGCAGATCAACGATCAGACCGCCCTGCTGTTCGCCGGCGAGACCACGCCGGAAGAAGCGGCGGCGGCGATCACCGCCACGGCCGGCGGCTGACGGCCGGACACAACTCCCCCGAGCGGCGGGTGGGAGGCTTCGTGCCTCCCGCCCGCGGGGAGGACCACCACTCATGAGAGCACCGACATCGACGTCTCCTTCGGCGCCCAGCCGCCGAACCCGCCCACTGGGCCGCGCGCCCATCGGGACGATCGCGCTGTTCCTGCTGCCGGCGCTCGCGCTGTACGGCGTCTTCGTCCTCTACCCGATCGTCCAGAGCCTGCGCTACAGCCTCTACGACTGGAACGGCCTCGAACCGCTCGACGACTTCGTCGGGCTCGACAACTTCCGCCGCGCGTTCTCCGACAAACCGTTCCGCGACGCGGTCAAGCACAACGTGATCATCGTGGTGCTGTCGCTGCTCATCCAGGTACCGATCGCCCTCGGACTGGCGATGCTGCTCAACTCACGGATCCATGGCCGCGCCATGCTGCGCACGCTGTTCTTCGCCCCGTACGTGCTCTCCGAGGTCGTGACCGGTGTCGTCTGGCGCCAGATCCTGCGCCCCGACGGCCTGCTCGACCGGAGCCTCGACGCCGTCGGCGCCAGCGGGCTCACCCACGAATGGCTCGCCGACCCCGACATCGTGCTCTACAGCCTGTTCTTCATCATCTCGTGGAAGTACTTCGGCTTCCACATGGTGATCATGCTGGCCGGGCTGCAACAGCTCCCCCACGAACTCAACGAGGCGGCCGCCATCGACGGCGCCTCGTCGTGGCAGACGTTCCGGCACATCACCCTGCCGCTGCTCGGACCGACGATCCGCGTGTCGGTGTTCCTCTCGATCATCGGCGCGCTGCAGCTGTTCGACCTCGTGTGGGTGACGACGAAGGGCGGGCCGATCGGTGCTTCCTCGACGATGGCGACGTTCCTCTACGAGCAGTTCCGCAAGGGACTCTTCGGCTACGCCAGCGCCGTGTCGATCGTGATCTTCGGACTGTCGCTCGTGGTCGCGCTCTTCTACCAGCGGGTGGCACTGCGACGCGACCTGCAAGGGACTGGTCTCGTTGGTTGAGCCATCCGCACCCGAGATGCCCGTGCCCGAGCCTCGCCGAGGGGGTGCCCGATCTCGTGGCGCCCGATCTGGCCACGCCCGATCGGCTCGCCGGCCCGCGGCCCTCGCTCCGCAAGCGGCTCGGGCGCGGCGGGCTCTACCTGATCGCGTTCGTCGTGGTGTTGCCTCATCGTCGTGCCGCTCACGTTCTCCGTCCTCGGTGGTTTCCGCACCAACCAGCAGCTCGTCGAGCAACCGGTGGGGCTGCCGAACCCGTGGAGCGGCGCCAACTACACCTCGATCCTGCAATCGGGCAGCTTCTGGCGGCAGGTGTGGAACAGCACGCTCATCGCCCTGCTCACGGTCGCGCTCGTGCTCCCGGCGGCGTCGATGGCCGCGTTCATCATCGCCCGATACTCGTTCCGCGGCCGCGAACTGTTCTACGGCCTGTTCACGCTCGGCCTGCTGTTCCCCGTCGCGGTGGCGATCCTGCCGCTGTTCATCGTGCTGCGCCAGGTCGGGCTGCTCAGCAACCCGCTCGGCGTCGCGCTCCCCCAGGCGGCCTTCGGCCTGCCGATCGCGATCATCATCATGCGCCCGTTCTTCCGGGCGATCCCGCAGGAACTCCAGGACGCGGCGTCGATCGATGGGTGCAGCCCGCTGCGCTTCTACTGGTCGGTGATGCTCCCGCTGTCGCGGCCGGCGCTCAGCACGATCGCCGTGATCACCATCGTCGGGAGCTGGAACGCGTTCTTCCTGCCGCTGCTCGTGCTGACCGACCCCGACAAGGCGACGTTGCCGATCGGCGTCAACAACATCTCGACCCAGTACTCCACCGACTTCGCGCTGGTGCTCGCGTACACGACGCTGGCGATGATCCCGGCGCTCATCTTCTACGCGATCGCCGAACGCCAGATCATCGGCGGGCTGACCGCCGGTGCCGTCAAGGAATGATCGGCGCACCGCCATGACCGACTCCCCACCCTCCTCCAACCTGGCCCCTTCAACCCCCAGAGGATTCGATGACCGCCACCGACCCGACCCCGACGTATCTCGACGCCTCGGCGTCGGTCGACGACCGCGTCGCCGACCTGCTCGCACTCATGACTCTCGACGAGAAGCTTGCCCAGCTCGGCAGCGCCTGGGTCTTCCAGATCGCGGGGGCGGACGGCCTCGACGCCGAGCGCGCCGAGCCGGTCCTGCGCCACGGGATCGGCCACATCACGCGGATCAGCGGGGCGAGCAGCCTGGGCGCCGCCGCCGCGGCGGCGCTCGCCAACGAGATCCAGCAGCACCTCGTCGACCACACCCGCCTCGGCATCCCCGCCATCGTGCACGAGGAGATCTGCTCGGGGTTCATGGCACGGGAGGCCACGATCTTCCCGCAGGCGCTCGGCGTCGCCGGCACGTTCCGTCCCGAGCACAACCGTGCCATCGCCGACGCCATCCGGCTCCAGATGCGCTCGATGGGGGCCCATCAGGGTTTGTCGCCGGTGCTCGACGTGTGTCGTGACCCGCGCTGGGGGCGATGCGAGGAGTCGTACGGCGAGGATCCGCAGCTCGTGACGGCGATGGGCAACGCCTTCATCGAGGGCTTGCAGACCGCCGACCTCCGCGACGGCGTGGTGGCCACCGCCAAGCACTTCGTCGGGTACGGCGCGTCCGAGGGCGGGCTCAACTGGGCGCCGGCCCACCTCCCCGAACGCGAGCTGCGCGACGTGTACCTCCGCCCGTTCGAGTCCGCGGTCCGCGACAGCGGACTCGCCTCGGTGATGAACGGCTACCACGAGATCGATGGTCTGCCCTGTGGTGCCAACCGATGGCTGCTGACCGATCTGCTGCGCGGCGAGTGGGGCTTCGACGGCACCGTCGTGTCCGACTACTTCACGGTCCGCCAGCTCCACGACTACCACCGCGTCACCGCCGACCTGCCCACGGCAGCCGCGGTCGGCCTGCACGCCGGGATCGACGTCGAACTCCCGGGCACCGACTGCTACGACGAGCCCCTGCGCGACGCGCTCGCCGCCGGACAGCTCGAGACTCGCCGATGTCGACCTTGCGGTCGCACGCGTGCTCGCGACGAAGTTCCGGCTGGGTCTGTTCGAGCAGCCGTTCGTCGACCTGGACCGGACCGGCGTCCACCGCCGCTCCGACGAGCAGATCGAACTGGCGCGGACGATCGCCGCCGACAGCCTGGTCCTGCTCAAGAACGACGGCGTTCTGCCGCTCGCCGCGCCCGCGTCCATCGCGGTGATCGGACCCAATGCCGCGTCGAGCGCGCAACCTGCTCGGCGACTACAGCTACCTCGCGCACGTCGAGTCGTTGAACGAAGTGCTGAAGAGTGGCCGCAACGTGTTCTCCATGCCGCTCGAACACGGCCTCGACGTCGATGCGCGCACCGACCTCGCCCACGTCACCACGGTGCTCGACGAGATCACGGCGCGGCTGCCGACCGCGACGATCCACCACGTCGAAGGCTGTTCGGTCGTCGGTGACGATCGGAGCGGGTTCGACGCGGCGGTGGCCGCGGCCACGCGCAGTGACGTCGCGGTGATGGTGATGGGCGAGCGTGCGGGTCTGACCGACGACTGCACGACCGGCGAGAGCCGTGATGTCGCGTCACTCGACCTGCCGGGGGTGCAGGAGGAACTCGTCGCCGCCGTCGCGGCGACCGGCACGCCCGTGGTGCTCGTGCTCGTCGCCGGACGCCCGATCGGCTCGCCGGCGGTCCACGACGCCGCGTCCGCGGTCGTGATGGCGTGGCTGCCGGGCGAGCAGGGCGGGGCGGCGATCGCCGACGCGCTCACCGGGGTGCGCAGCCCCGGCGGAAAGCTGCCGATCACCTATCCGCGCAGCTCCGGCCAGATCCCGATCTACCACGGGCACAAGGTGTCGGGCGGTCGATCGCACTGGAAGGGCGCGTACGTCGATCTGTCGAACGAGCCGCTGTACCCGTTCGGCCACGGGCTGTCGTACTCCGAGTTCTCGATCGACGTCGAACCGCTCGACGGATGCCACGGTCGCTCCGGGCGACACGGTCGACGTAGCGGTCACCCTCACCAACGTCGGGGCGAGACCCGCCGACGAGACCGTGCAGCTCTACTCGCGTGATCACGTCGCGACGTTGACCCGCCCGGTACGTGAGCTCCAGGGCTTCGCCCGCACGACGCTCGAGCCCGGGCGCCTCGGCCCGCCTCACGTTCCACATCGCCGTCGAAGCCCTCGGCTACACCGGCCTCGACAATCGCTACGGCGTCGAGGCCGGCGACATCGAGATCCTGGTCGGTACCTCGGCGGTCGACACCCGATCGGCGGGCCACGTCGTCATCACCGGACCCGGTTGGACGCCGGTCACCAGACCTGTGGCCAGTCGTGTCGTCGGTCGAGCGACCGGTCACGACCTGAGGGGGTTGCAAGAGGTCGTCGGGGGCGCCCACGGTTTCCAGGGATTCCCGATATCGAAACGAATGGTTCACAAACTCGTGCGAGGCTGTGCACGTGGTCGACGCAACAGGTCCATTCACCGGACGACTCGGCTTCGGCGAGCGGCCGGCGCTCGTCATCGTCGACATGGTGACCGCCTACACCGACCCCGCGAGCAGCCTCTACATGGGCGAACACTGCGTCGACGTCGTCGCCGCGATCGTCGAGCTCGTCGCCGCGTCGCGTACCGCCGCCATTCCCATCGTCTACACCGGCGTCGCCATCAGCGCCGACGGCTCCAACGCCGGCGTCTTCGCCCGCAAGGTTCCGAGCCTCACCGCGTTCGCTCCCGGCTCACCGTTCGCCCAACTCGTCCCCGAACTGTCACCACTCGACAACGAGACGGTGATCATGAAGCAGTACCCGAGCGCGCTGTACGCCACGCCGCTCGCCCCGATGCTCCACGCGCAGGGCATCGACAGCGTCATCATCGGCGGTGTCTCGACGAGTGGATGCATCCGCGCCACGGCGACCGACGTCATGCAGCACGGCTTCATTCCCCTCGTCGTCCGCGAAGCGGTCGGTGATCGACACCCGGCACCGCACGAGGCGAACCTCTTCGACATCGACGCCAAGATCGGCGACGTCGTCTCCCTTGCCGACACCATCGCTCACCTCGCGGCGAGCTGATCCACACGTCCGGAGGACGCTTCATGACCACCTTGCGCGTCGCGATCATCCAGAGCGGCGAATGTGGACAGGACAAGGAACGCAACGTCGAGCGTCTCGTCGGCCTGATCGACGTGGCCGCCGCAGGCGGGGTCGATCTCGTCGTCCTGCCCGAGCTCTGCACGACGCCGTACATGGCCGCGACGCGAGATCCGCAGTGGTACTCGTGGGCCGAGACGATCCCCGGACCGACGACGGACGCGTTCGCCGAGGCCGCGCGGAGAAACGACACGGCGATAATCGCGGGGATGTACGAGCGGACAGCCGCCGGCGTGCTCTACAACTCAGCGGTCGTGATCGACCGAGCAGGCGATCTCGTCCAGGGAACGCGCCCGGACGGCTCGACGGTGCCGGCCTACCGCAAGACGTTCGTTCCCTCGGTGGTCACCTCCGACATCGACGTCGACGAGAAGTTCTACTTCGCTCCCGGACCCGGGCCGTGCGTGTTCGACGTCGCCGGTGTGCGGCTCGGGATCGTGATCTGCTACGACCGCTCGTTCCCCGAACTGTGGCAGAGCCTGGTCCGCATGGGCGCCGAGGTGATCGTGCCCGTGGTGTCGTCGCTCGGGTGGCGGGAGCAGCGATTCGTCGACGAGCTGGCGATCCGAGCATTCGAGACGCAAACGTGGGTCCTCGCCGCGAACCGAGGGGGCAAGGAGACGCACGCCGGTCTCACGCACAGCTTCTTCGGAGCGTCATGCGTGATCGATCCGAGCGGTGAGGTGATCGAACGGGCACCGGCCCACTGCCAACCAGAGTTCATCCTGACCGAGATCGACATCGATGCGGTTTCTCGACAGCGGGCCTACTTCCCGCTCCAGCGTGACAAGCGATGGGAACTGTTCGACGGGCTGCCGACCTGATCGCCGAACCTGGCCTGATCGCCGAACCCGGTCAGTCGCGTGTCCTCACGGCGGTGATCGGCGCGACGACCGCCGGCGTGCTGCCGGTGTTCCTGTTCGGCGCGATGTCCGTGCAGATCGCCGCCGACCTCGACCTGTCGGCGGCGGCCAAGGGGCAGATCGTGTTCGGTTTCTTCGCCGTCTCCGCGCTCACCTCGGCGTGGTGGGGTCGCCTCACGGAACGGTTCGGGCCGACACCGCTCCTGCGAATCGCCGCGATGTTCGCGATGGTCTCGTCGCTCGGCATGGCGATCGCGCAGTCGTTTCTGTGGATCCTCCCGGCGATCGGCATCGGCGGGCTGGCGAACGCGTGCGCCCAGCCGGCCGCCAACTCGCTGATCGTGCGGCACATCGACCCGCGACGCCGAGGGTTCGCGCTCGGCGTCAAGCAGTCGGCGATCCCGACCGCGACGTTGCTCGGAGGTCTCGCCGTGCCGCTCGTCGCACTCACGGTCGGCTGGCGCTGGGCGTTCGTCGGCGGGGCGGGTGTCGGCGCGTTCGCGATGGCGTGCGTGCCGCGGTCGCCGTTCGTGCGCCCGCCTGCGACGCATCGGCGATCGTCGTTCTCCCACTCCGGGTTCCGCGCCCTGGTCGTGTTGTCCGTCGGCGCCGGACTCGGCTCGGCGATGGCCAACTCGCTCGGAGCATTCACCACCTCGACGGCCGTTCACGCCGGGATCAGCGCCGACGGGGCCGGCGTGCTGCTCGCGGTGGGCAGCGCGCTCGGCCTCAGCCTGCGATTGCTGTCCGGGTGGGCGGCGGATCGCCGCGGCGGCGGGCACCTGCACTGGGTCGCCGGCATGTTGGCCGGCGGAGGCCTCGGCGTGATCTTGCTCGCCGTCGGACAGCCGGTCGGGGCGATCATCGGGACCTTGGTGGCGTTCGGATCAGGTTGGAGTTGGCCAGGCGTGTTCAACCTCGCCGTGGTCACGATGTACCCCAGCGCCCCGGCGGCGGCGACGGGCGTGACACAGACCGGCACGTACGCCGGCGGTGCGCTCGGCCCGCTCGTCATGGGGGTGCTCGTCGACAGTGTCGGCTACGGCCCGGCGTGGCTCGTCTTCGCCGCGATCAGCTTCGCCGCCGCTGGCGTCATGTTGTTCGGCGCGTGGTCGGTACGGCTTCACGAACCTCTGGACAGGGCCGCCCACACCGCATCGGCATGACGGTCCGCACTCGCTCGATCGAGTGGCTGGCCGGTGATGAGCAGGCGGTAGTAGGCGGGCGCGGCGAGGATCTCGACCATGTGCGCCTCGTCGATGTCCCCCCGGAGATCGCCCGATTCGACACCGCGGTGGATCACGGATCGCACGAGCTGTTGGCGGGCCTGCCACAGCGCCTCGATCGCAACGGCGAGGTCGGGATCGTTGCGCTTCTCGGCCAACAACCCGGCCAGCGCGCGGCCGTACGATGTCGCGTCAACCGACTGATAGAGGCTGCGTATCAGCGCCCGCACGTCATCCGCGGTGCTTCCGGTGGTGGGCATCGGAATCTGGTCGGCCTTCAGGCGCTCGAGCACGCCGACGACGAGCGCCGCCTTGGTCGGGGAGCGTCGATAGATCGTCGTCTTGGACACCCCGGCGTGCTCGGCGACGTCGTCGACGCGCAGACCGCCGTAGCCCACTTCGGCGAGGATCTCCACGACTGCCGCGTCGAGCGACTCGTCGACTCGTGTGGAACGCGGCCTGCCGGGCCCGCGCCGTTCCCGCGTCGTCACGACGTCGACCCTAATCCTGCTCCTTGCCTGGTTCGCCGTTGCCCGGTTCGCCGTTGCCCAGCGCGGCGACGGCGCCGGCGACGGCGACGAGCCGGCGGCCCTGATGTCTTGCGGTGGCAAGGGTGGGTTCGTCGGGCGCCGAGCCCTTGCGGGACACGAACGACGTGCCGTACGGATTGCCGGTCTCCTTCACGCTGGGATCCGTGTACCCGAGTGGAAGCACGACCGAACCCCAGTGGTACGCGGTGTTGAGCATCGCCAACACTGTCGACTCGAGGCCGCCGTGTCCGGTCGACGCCGATGTGAATGCGGTGACGACCTTGTTGACGAGGCGATCCTGGTACCAGAGCCCACCGGTCTGATCGAGGAAGTTCTTGAGCTGGGCGGCCGGCAATCCGAACCGTGTCGGCGACCCGAGCGCGATGCCATCGGCCCAGTCCAGGTCGTCGAGGGTCGCCAGCTCGACATGTTCCTCGGCCCACGCGAGGTGGTCGACCCATCGGGGGTTCTGGGCGATCGCCTCGGGTGGGGCGAGCTCACCGACACGCCGCACCCGGACGTCCGCGCCCGTCCCTGCCGCGCCCTCGGCCATGGCCGCCGCCATCTTGTGCAGATTGCCAGTGGCGCTGTAGTAGATGATGCTGATCTTCGTCATGGGCGCGGTGCCGTGCTTTCAAAGAGGTGTTCGGTCGACGAGGGGCTGGGACTGGCGCAACGGGACGGATGCAACGGCCTGATGCAACGCGCGAGTCATGCCGGCCCGCGTGCGGGCTGGACTTCCCGATAGCACTGCTCGACCAGACGATCTTCGGTCAGGTCCGCGCCGGCGAGCTCGGCGACGATCCGGCCGGCCTGGAACACGAGGACTCGATCGCACATCTGGGCGAGATCCTCGTATTCCGCCGAGCTGTACACGACTGCAGTCCCGGCGTCCGCGGCCTCCTTGAGGCGCTCGAACACGTCGGCCTTGGCGCCCACGTCGACGCCCTGGGTCGGCTCGTGGAGGAGGAGCACCGGCGGGCGACGCTGCATCCACTTCGCCAACAACGCCTTCTGTTGATTCCCACCCGACAGCTCACCGAGCGGTCGCTCCGGCTCGGCGGGTCGCACCGTGTACTGCCGCAGGAGATCCAACACCAACGACCGCTCGGCGCGTCCGTCGAGACGGCCGCGACGGAACAGCGACGACAGCACCGGCAGCGACACGTTCTGGCTGATGGTGAACTCGCCGACCCCGCTGGCATTCGGACGATCGGCCGGCAGCAGGGCCATCCCGGCGCGGATCGCGGCCTCGGGATCGAGGCTCGTCGCCGCGAGGCGCTCGTCGCCGATACGCACCTCACCCGCTGACGCAGTCGACGCACCGAAGAGCAGGTAGGGCACCTCGTCATATCCCGCTCCGGCGATACCGGTCAATCCGACGATCTCGCCCCGGTGGACGTCGAAGGTGACGTCAGCGGCGATCGCCCCGGTGAGACCGACCGCAGAGAGCGCCAACTCGGTGGTTGGACGGTGCGGCTCGGGATAGAAGTCCTCGAGCCGCCCGCCGAGGATCATCTCGATGAGCGCCGCTTCCGTGATCGAGTCGGTGTCGACGGTCGCGACCGTGCGTCCGTCGCGGATCACCGTCGTCCGGTCGGTGATGTCCATCACCTCCGGAAGTCGGTGGCTGACGAACATCACCGTCATGTCGGCATCGGCGACGGCGCGTACCGTCGAGAACAATTGGTCGACGCTGTCGCGTGGCAAGTACGCCGTCGGCTCGTCGAGCACGATGATCCCGTGCTCGTGGCCTTGCAGGTCGAGGAAGCCCCGCACGATCGCGACGAGCGCCCGATCGACACCGCTGAGCTCGGACACGAGGAGGTCCGGCGACACTGCCACGCCGAACCGAGCCAACGCGTCGGCGACGAGCCGGCGTTCGGCGCCCCACCGGATTCGTCCGAAACGTCCGGTCGCGAACCGCCCGATGCGGACGTTCTCGAGGACGGACATCTCGGGCAGCAGCCCGAGATCCTGATGGACGAATGCCAGCCCGAGCGCGGCTCGCCGTGCCGGGTTGCACTGGCAGTGGCACCTCGACCCCGCCGATTTCGAGACACGCGCCAGGGTCCGGCTCGTGGTACCCCGACAGGATCTTGATCAGCGTCGACTTGCCGGACCCGTTGCGACCCACGAATCCATGGACCTCGCCCCGCAGCAGCTCGAGGCTCACATCGTCGAGCGCCCGCGATGCACCGAACGTCTTCGACAATCCGGTGATACGCAGCGCCACGACACGACCGGCCTCCTCCGAGGCGCCGGCGGCGCGGTCGGGGCCCGCATCGGCGAGCCCCGACCGCAACGGTTCAGCCATCGATTCCCCACAGGGCCCGGTACTCGGCCAGCGGATCGATGCCGTACCAGTCGAGCGGGTCTTCGACCGACGTGTCGAGATCGGCGATGTTGTCCGTGGTGAAGATGCGGAAGGGAACACCCGGATCCTCGATCACTTCCTCGCCGAGGAGGGCCGAGTAGACGGCATCGGCGGCGCCGGCCGAGTACCACATGTTCGGGTTGCCGACGTCCATCTTGACGGCCGTTCCCGCCTGCACGTTGGCCATCACGGCGGGGGTGCCGTTGAACCCGACGACCGTGATGTCCTCGTCGACCCCGAGCTCGACCAGCGCCGGCTCGATCGCCAGGGTCATCCCGTCGTACACGGCGATGATGTGCGTGATCGACGGGTCGGCCTGCACCAATGCCTTGGTCCTCGACTGCAGTGTGCCGTCGCTCCACTCGGGCACGGTCGAGTCCTCGCGGGTGTGCGTGCAGTCCGGGCACAGGCGGTCGATCTCGGCCTCCATGGCGCCCCACACGTCAGGCGACGACAGGTTGTCGTCGGAGGACATGATCAGTGCGTTGCCGGTGCCGCCCGAGTCGGAGACGAACCACTGGGCCATCATCTCCCCGGGGACCCGGTAGTCGAATCCGACGTCGGCGACGAGGCCCTCGACCTCGCCGGTCGTCTTGCCGGGCGTCCCTTGGAGCGACGCGAGCACGGGGATCCCTGCCGCGGCGGCATCGGCGATCTGGGGTGCGACCGCGGTCGGAGGTACGCCGAGCAGGAAGATGAGGTCGGCCTGGTCGGCGACCGCCTGCTCGATGCCCCGACCCCACTCGTTGGGATCGAAGTTGCCGTCGAACGACGTGACCTCGACTCCGCTGCCCTCGAACGCCGTGAGCATCTCGGCTTCCCACTGCGCGAGGATCGGCACGGCCTGGACCAGGTTGATGATCGCCACCTTCTTCCCGGCGAGCGCATCGAGATCGATGGGCCCGACGCCCGCCGGCGCCTCGAACGTCATCGGTTCCATTGCGGTGGCGACGAGGGCGGTCGCTTCGGCGACGCCATCACCTGCGGGTTCCGCACCGTCGGATGCCGGAGGCGCCGTGCTCGCGTCCGGCGCAGTGCTCGCGTCGGGCGCGGTGCTCGCCTCTGGCGCGGCGGAGTCCGCCGGAGCGGAATCGCCGCTGTCATCATCGCTTCCGCACGCCGCGAGGGCGAGGGAAGCGACGATGCCAAGGGCGATCAGTGAAGTACGACGTCGGGTCATGGGGCTCCTCGTGAGTTGTGGTTTGGGTGGCATCGGGTCGGTCTCGCCGACGTTGGTGGAGTGGGGTGAAAGGACCGGCGGACGTCGCGAGCGGTCACCGCGACTGGTCATTGGGCGACACGCGACGGTCGACGACGGGCTCGAGCGGCGACCTGTTGCAGGACGACCGCGACGAGCAGTGCGCCGCCGTAGAAGACGCGCTCGGGCCAGCCGGCGTATCCGGCCATCGACAGTCCGGTGATGCCGGTCAGCAGGAAGTACACCGCGATCCACGACCCCCAGGCGTTGAACTGGCCGGGGATGATCGCCGTCGCACCGAGGAACGCGGCGGCAAATGCGGGCAGCAGATACCCGTCGCCGACCCCGACCTGCGCCGATGCCGACGTACCGGCCAGGATCATGCCGGCCGTCACGGCGAACACCGCCGAACAGATCATCGATCCGAAGCGGATCCCGTCGACCTTGACACCCGCCAGCCGCGCCACTTCCCGGCCCTTGCCGACGAACAGCAGCTTGCGTCCGAGCGGCGTGTGCTGCAGGACGTACCAGAGGACGGTCGTCAGCGCGAGCGCGAACCAGAAGCTGCCCGGAAGTCCGAGGATCTTGCCGCGCACGAGGTCGACGTAGCCGGAGTCGAGCCCGCTGCGGATCTTCGGGCCGGCGATGCCGAGGAGGAGCCCACCGATCAGCGTGCTCGTACCCAGCGTGACGATGATCGAGGGGATTCCGAGCCGGACGGACAGCAAGGCGTTGGCGGCGCCGATGCACACGCCGATCAGCAGCACCACGACGATCGCGACGCAGCACCGGCCATCCGTGATCGACCTCGAGCCAGGTCAGCACCGAAGCACCGACCGAGAACGCCGCGCCGACCGAGAGGTCGAACTCGCCCGCCGACAAGCTGACGACGAGTCCCAGGGTGAGGACGAGCAACGCCGATTGCGAGCCGAAGATGTTCTGGAAGTTCGCCAGGGTGCCGAACGTTTCGGGCACCCAGATCCAGAACACGACGATGACGACCGCCCACGCGATGAGGAGCGCGTACTTCTCCAGGAGACCACCGCCACCCCGTCTGGACGGTCGGTCGATCGGGGCGTCGCTGACGACTTCGGATCCGGCATCCGACGTGCCCGTCGAACCACTCTCACCGTGGTCGACGACGGCACCATTGGCCATCAGGTCGCCTGACGGCACTTGAGGATCGGCATCACCTTCTCACCGAAGGTCGTGACACCCTCGACGAAGTCGTCGAAGACGAGCATCATGCCGCTGGTTCCTTCGACCGCGGCCATCTCGTCGATCTTGGCGGCGACGGTCTCGGGGGAGCCGGCGATGATGCCGATGTTGAAGAACACCGCACCCTGCAGCTCGGTGATCCGTGCCGCCGTGGCGCCCGACGTGTCGAGACCCGCCTGGCCGGTCATGAAGGCGAGCGCGTCGAGGTCGGCGCCCTGTCGGTACAACTCGACCTTCGCGTCGGCCTCCTCGTCGGTGTCGGCCATCACGACGATGAACAGGACATACGACCCGACGTCGCGGCCCGTCTTGTCGGCCTCGGTCTTCAATTGGCTGTTCGCGGCCGCAACGACCGCCGGGTCGGCGTCGCCGATGATGAAGTTGTGATCGCACTGCTCAGCGGTGAACTGCATGCCTCGCTGGGACTGTCCCGCTGACACCAGCTTGATCTCACCCTTCGGTATGGGAAGACAACGGCAGTCCTCCATCTCGAAGTACTCGCCCTTGAAGTCGCTCTGGCCCTTCGACCACAACTCCTTCATGATCTGCACGTACTCGGTCGTGTAGTCGTAGCGATGTTCGAAGTACGAGTCACCGGGCCACACGCCCATCTGCTCGTACTCGGACTTGTTCCAGCCCGAGACGAGGTTGATGCCGAACCGACCCTCGGAGATGTCGTCGATCGTCATCGCCATCCGCGCCGTCATCGCCGGGTTCATCGTGACGGTCGCCACCGACGCGTACAGCTGGATCTTCTCGGTGACCGCGGCGAGTCCGGCCATCAACGTGAACGACTCCAGGTTGTGATCCCAGAACTCCGTCTCTCCCCCGAAACCGCGGAGCTTCACCATCGAGAGGACGAATCCGAATCCGTACCCCTCCGCCTTCTGGACCACCTCTTTGTTCAACTCGAACGACGGCATGTATTGGGGTGATGTCTTGGAGATCATCCACCCGTTGTTGCCGATCGGAATGAAGACACCGAATTCCATCTGCACCGCTTCCCTGGTTCGTCGTTGGTGCCGACACCGTACGAAGCCGCAATTTCGGGCCAGGGTCCAGTTTGTTAACTCTGAGTACCGGAATTCTCCGGCCACAGCGGGAGCGGTACTGTCGACCCTCGATGTCCGACTTCCTTGGCCACGCCGCGCCCACAACGTCGCTGTCGGCGCTGCTCGATCGGGCGATCACCGACCGCCAGCCGCTCGTCGCCCCGGGCTGCTACGACGCGCTCAGTGCCCGCCTCGTCGAGCAGGCGGGTTTCGACGCCGTCTACATGACGGGATTCGGCACCACGGCGTCACTGCTCGGACGGCCCGACGTCGGCCTGCTCGGGCTGGCCGAGATGGTCGACAACGCACGTCGGATCACGGCGACGATCACGGTGCCGCTGGTCGCCGACGCCGACACGGGGTACGGCAACCCGATCAACGTGATCCGCACGGTGCGCGAGTACGAGCGAGCGGGCGTCGCGGCGCTCCACATCGAAGACCAGGTCATGCCGAAGCGGTGCGGTCACATGGAGAACAAGCAGGTCATCGACACGGCGTCGATGACGGCCAAGATCCGCGCTGCCGTCGCCGCCCGCTCCAGCGACGAGTTCCTGGTGATCGCCCGCACGGACTCGCGGGCGACCCATGGCCTCGACGAGGCGCTGCGGCGGGCGAGCGCATTCGCCGACGCCGGTGCCGACGTCTTGTTCGTCGAGGCGCTGCTCGGCGAGGACGAGATCGAGCGCGTGGCAACCGAATTCGCCGGGTTGCCGCTGCTCTTCAACTGGGCCGAAGGCGGCAAGACGCCACCACTGACCTACGACGAGATCGCCGCGCTCGGCTTCTCGATGATCATCATGCCGATCGGCACGCTGCTCGCCGCGACCGCTGCCATGCAACGGTTTCTCCGCCAGCTCAAGGAGTCGGGCACCCCAGCGCCGTTCGCCGACGAACTGATGACGTTCGGCGCGTTCACGGACATCGTCGGTCTGCCCGACGTCGTGGCACTCGACGAGGACTTCACCGACTGAACCGGATCGTCAGGCCCGTCGAGCTCGAGGTGCGAAGAACCTGCGTTCGAGCACGCTCGAAACGAGCAGTCCGAAGAAGAGAGCGATCAGCGCGCCGAGGACGTTGTTGGTGATGCGCGAGTGGCCGATCGACTGCAGGTTGTCGGAGTTGTCGACTTCGTACAGCTCGATGGTCAGGATCAGGAACGCCGTCCCGAAGGGCGTCACGTACAGCCGGCTGGTTCTGGCCCCGATGGTCAGGATCGTGATGACTGCGCAGACGAACGCGGTCGCGCCGTAACCGAGGTCCATGTCGAGCACCACGATCACGAGCAAAGTCCCCGCGATGGTCGACAAGGCGCGGCCGACGCCTCGCCAGCCGGTCATCTGCTGAACCGGCCTGATGACCAACAACGCGGCGGTGGCGATCCATCCCGGCTTCGGAATGTCGAACGCGTGGCCGACGAGGATGGCAGTCGCCGCTGTGAGCCCGAGTAGCACGCCGTATGTCTTGGCATGGCTCGGTTGCGCTGCCGCAAGACGCTCCGCGACGTTCCCCTCCGGTTCGAACTCCCGCACCGGCAACATCACCAGACACGACCAGAGCGAGCCGGCGATGAAGGCCACCATCAAGCCCGCGGCGTCAGCGATGACGTAGCCAGTCCCCACCCCGAGGGCGGGGATCAGGATGCCCAGCAACACTCCGCCCGCCGGTCTCGACGATGCCAGAACCGTCGCACCGAAGCAGATGACGAAGAAGACGAGCGCCGTCGCGACCAGATCGAAGGAATTGAAGACCAACGCACCGAGGAAGATTCCGAGTCCGAACAAGCAGCCGACGAGGCCATACACGACACGGAGCCGGCGGGTCGGCGCGATGCCCATCAATGAAGTCGGAAGCAGCCCGATCGCGAACGCCACGCCGACCGTGAGATGACCTGAAGCGATGAGAACAACAGCCGGGATCACACCCACTGCGGCATGTCGGCAATCTTGCCGAGTGAACCGAACAAACTGCGCCACGGAGCAGGGATGATCCCACATCGGCGACCACTTGTGGTGCTTCGGCGACGCAGGACCTACCAGGTCGCGGCCATGCTGGACCGATGACGGCATTCGACGATCCGCAGCCGTTGACGGTGCCGTCCGCGGAGATGTGGTCGTCGATCGGTGTGACCTGCGGGCGCGAACTTCATGGCGGCTATCAGTCGAAGGTGTTCGCCGCGGAGTACGAGGGTGATGCCGTGGTGGTGAAGCTGACCGATGGTCGCCTGGTCGATCACGCATTTCAGCAGCGACTGGAAGTCGCCGCGGCAGCCGCAGCCATCGACGACTTCGTGGTCGGACCGATCAGTACCGGGGAAATCCCGTATCAACGGCTCGATGATTGGCTGGTCGTGGTCTACCCGCTGGTGTCGGGGACACCACCAGACATTCGTGTCGAACACGACGTGCGGCGCTTGGCGTCGTCGTTGGCCCGGCTGCACCGCGTACTCGACGAAGTCGGTCCCTTCGACGTGCCCATCGTTGCCGCACTGGCCGGCTCCGCCGATTCCATCGGATTCGGCCGACAGCAACTGCTGCACGGCGACTATTCGGCCGCCAACGTGATGTTCTCGGGTCGCGCAGTGAGGGTGTTCGACTTCGATGACTGCGGCTACGGACCGGTCGAGTTCGAGGTCGGCAACACGCTGTACATGATGCTGTTCGACGCGGCGATGGCCTCGAACATGCGGGACCTACGAAGGCTTCCGTGACTGGTTCGTTTCGGAGTACCGATCAACGTCTGGCTTCGACGTGCCCGACGAACTCCTCGACAAGTCGATCGGACTCCGAGTCGAGGCGCTCGGTCGATGGGTGGAGCGTCCGGACACGGCGCCGATCGGGATCCGCACCGCGACGCCCGCTTGGCGCGAATCTCTGCGTGCGTTCGTTCGATCCCAGACCCGCGGCTGACCCACACCCGTGACTGAATGGATGTTGGGACCTTCGGCCCCGGACACCCGAGCGAATCACCGCTAACAATCAAGGTATGTCTTCGTCTCGTCGACCTCTCGTCACAGTCAGGCGTGTGCTCCTGCTCGCGGGCGTCGCCACCATGGGCGCAACCGTTCTGAGCTCCTGTGGGAATGACTCCAGCGCAGCTGCCGAGGACGCAACCGTCCTCGACGTGAACCTCGGGCGGTTCGTGCTCGAACCTGCGGTATTGGAGGCGCCCGCCGGAGATCTCGTGCTGCGGGTCACGAACACCGATCCCGAGCTGGTGCACGACTTTGTCGTCCATGGAAAGGGAACGAAGCGTCTGGCTCCAGGGGAGTCGCAGACATTGAAGGTCCCTGACGTCGAAGCCGGTCAGTACCGGATGTGGTGCGACGTGCCCGGGCACGCCGCCGCCGGTCAGACCGGAACGCTGGTCGTCAATCCGGCCGCGACGCCACCTGAAACGTCGTCCTGAGCGACGGTCGGACACGCGCCCAGAACCGCTCGGGCTGCCTGGCCGGGGCGTCCGCGCTATGACCGCAACAACCGCTCGATCGCTTTCGTCGCTTCGGCGATGCGGTCGTCGAGATGCTCAGGGTCATTGGTCGCCGCGTTCGCGACGCAGTGATGGATGTGTTGCTCCAGGAGCCCGACGGCGACGCTTTGCAATGCTTTGGTCACGGCGCTCACCTGTGTCAGCACGTCGATGCAGTACGTGTCCTCGTCGACCATCCGTTGCAGACCGCGCACCTGGCCCTCGATGCGGCGAAGTCGCTTGATGTAGGCGTCCTTGTCGGGGCTGTATCCGTGCACGCTGGGCTCGGCCGTTGCAGTCATGGTTCGATGATACCCCGGAGGGGTACACCTGTGAGGGTTGCGATCAACCCTCCGATCAACTATCGTGGTAGTACCCCAGGGGGGTATCCACTTCCAAGGAGCGATCATGACGACCACCACCTTCACCGTCACCGGAATGACCTGCGGACATTGTGTCGCCGCGGTAACGGACGAGGTGTCGAAGCTCGCCGGGGTCTCCGATGTCGAGGTCGACCTCGAGACCGGGTCGGTCACGGTGGGCTCCGACGGGCCGATCGACCCTGAAGCGTTCGCAGCTGCCGTCGACGAGGCCGGCTACGAGGTCGCACGGTGACGGTCGGGCACAAGCTCGCTGCGTTTGCCGCGATCGTCATCGCGGCGTTCGGGATCGGCGCTGCGGTCGGCGCGGTGGTCGGCCCGATCGACGTCGGCGACGATGTGCCCGCACAACACGAGATGTCGACGCACGAGGACGAACCATGAGCGCGTCGGCGACCGGTGCCGCGACTCCGCCGACCGTGGTCCAGCTCGACATCGGTGGCATGACCTGCGCGTCCTGCGCTGCCCGCATCGAAAAGAAGCTGAACCGGATGGACGGCGTCACGGCGACCGTCAACTACGCCACCGAACGAGCGGCTGTCACCTTCGACGACACGGTGCAGACCGACGATCTGATCGAGCAGGTCGAGGCGACCGGCTACACCGCTCGACTGGCGCATGCGAAGGCGAGCGGAACGTCCGGAAGTGGGGTGGAGAGTTCGGGCGAAGACGACCCGACGAAGGCACTGCAGGAACGCCTGCTGATCTCGGCCGTGCTCACCGTTCCGGTGGTTGCGATGGCGATGATCCCCGCGTTGCAGTTCGACGGGTGGCAATGGCTGTCGCTCACTCTGGCCGCTCCCGTCGTCGTGTGGGGGGCGTGGCCGTTCCATAAGGCGGCATGGCTCAATCTGCGTCACGGGGCAGCCACGATGGACACGCTGATCTCCGTCGGCACGCTCGCTGCGTTCGGTTGGAGCCTGTATGCGCTGTTCATCGGTGATGCCGGCGATCTGTCGATGCGTCACGGCTTCTCGATCCGCCCCGAACAGGGCACCGGGTCGTCGCAGATCTATCTCGAAGTCGCCGCAGGGGTGACGGTGTTCATTCTCGCCGGCCGATACTTCGAGGCCCGCGCCAAGCGACAATCCGGCGCCGCACTCCAGGCCTTGCTGGAACTCGGCGCCAAAGACGTTGCAGTCCTTCGCGATGGCACCGAGATCAGGATCCCGATCGATCAGCTCGTCGTCGACGACATCTTCGTGATCCGCCCGGGCGAGAAGATCGCCACCGACGGAATCGTGGAAGAGGGCAGCTCGGCAATCGATGCGTCATTGCTCACCGGGGAACCGGTTCCCGTCGAGGTCGGCCCAGGCGACACGGTCACCGGCGCCACGGTGAACGTCGGTGGACGACTGACGGTACGCGCCACTCGCGTCGGCGCCGACACGGCGCTCGCGCAGATCGGCCGGATGGTCGAAGACGCCCAGACCGGCAAAGCCGACGTCCAACGATTGGCCGACCGCGTGTCGGCGGTGTTCGTGCCGATCGTGATCGTGCTCGCCTCGGCGACACTCGGATTCTGGATCACGGCAGCGGCCACGAACTCGGGAACCGTCGCGTTCACCGCGGCGGTTGCGGTGTTGATCATCGCCTGTCCGTGTGCACTCGGCTTGGCGACGCCGACCGCGTTGATGGTCGGCACAGGTCGTGGCGCACAGCTCGGTGTGCTCATCAAGGGTCCCGAGATCCTCGAATCGACCCGCAAGGTCGACACCATCGTGTTGGACAAGACCGGCACGGTGACCACCGGCAAGATGGCCCTGGTCGACGTGACGACCAGCGACGACACAACGCCCGCCCGGGCGCTGTTCCTCGCCGGTTCGCTCGAACACGCGTCCGAGCACCCGATTGCCAAGGCGATCGCCGCCGGCGCCGTCGGGCGCGGCGTCACGCTTGGTGCGGTCGATTCGTTTGCGAGCACCGAAGGACTCGGCGTGACGGGCACTGTCGACGGACATGCCGTCGCGGTCGGCAGGGAGCGGTTTCTCACCGACCAATCGATGCCGCTCGACGACGTGCTCGCAACGGTTCGCGACGATGCACTGTCCGTTGGCCAGACCCCGATCTTCGTCGGCTGGGACGGCAAGGCACGCGCCGTGATCACGGTGTCCGACACGGTCAAGGCGACGTCGCACGAGGCGATTACCGAACTCGTCGCGCTCGGTTTGCATCCGGTGTTGCTCACCGGCGACAACGAGCGCGCCGCACGCGCCGTGGCCGCAGAGGTCGGCATCGACGAGGTGATTGCCGAGGTGCTGCCCCGGGAGAAGGTCGATGTCGTTCGCCGGTTGCAAGCCCAGGGTCGCGTCGTGGCCATGGTCGGCGATGGTGTCAACGACGCCGCTGCCCTGGCCCAGGCGGATCTCGGTATGGCGATGGGCACCGGCACCGACGCTGCCATCGAGGCGAGCGACATCACGCTCGTGCGCGGTGACCTGCGCACCGCGGCCGACGCGATCCGCTTGTCGCGAGCGACGCTGCGCACGATCAAGACGAACCTGTTCTGGGCATTCGCCTACAACGTCGCCGCGCTGCCGCTCGCTGCTGCCGGCCTGCTCAACCCGATGCTCGCCGGGCTGGCGATGGCCTTGTCGAGCGTGTTCGTCGTGTCGAACAGTTTGCGGCTGCGCCGTTTCCGACCAGCCAGCACCGGCGGCAACCCCGAACGGAGGCCGAGATGAGCGAACACGTCCACCACTCCGCGTTGGCGACGCAGGAGCCGAGTCGGGCGACATCACGTCAGCTCGGGCGGCGACCACGACGTTGCGCACGGCGGCCACATGTCCGGAGGGCACGACAAGCACGCGGGGCACGACCCGGAGGTGTTTCGGCGCCGGTTCTGGATCACGTTGCTGGTGTCGGTGCCGGTGGTGGTCACGAGCGAGATGATCATGGACTGGTTCGGCTACGACCTCGACGGGGTGGCGTGGGTCGGTCCGGTCCTCGGAACATTCGTCTACCTCTGGGGCGGTTGGCCATTCCTCGCGGGTGCGGTCAACGAAGTGCGCGACCGGGCGCCCGGCATGATGTTGCTGATCGCCATGGCGATCAGCGTTGCGTGGACCGCATCGATGGCGTCGAGTCTCGGTTGGTTCGACCTGGAGTTCTGGTGGGAACTCGCGGCGCTCGTCACCATCATGCTGCTGGGCCACTGGCAGGAGATGAAAGCGATCGGCCAAGCGCGAGGCGCCCTGTCCGCGCTGGCCGCGCTCCTGCCCGATTCCGCCGAAGTCATCCTCGACGGAACGACCGTCGTGCCCGTTGCCGAGCTGCGTGCCGGCGACCTGGTCCTGGTGCGACCCGGTGGGCGGGTGCCGGCCGACGGCGCCATCGAAGACGGTGAAGCCGAGATCGACGAATCGATGATCACCGGGGAATCCAGAGCCGTCGCCAAGACGGTCGGCGACCGGGTCGTGGCGGGAACGGTGTCGACGGACTCCTCGATCCGTGTCCGCGTCACTGCCGTCGGCGACGACACCGCGCTCGCCGGGATCCAACGCCTCGTCGCCGCGGCGCAAACGTCCAACAGTCGCGCCCAAGTGCTCGCCGACCGGTTCGCGAAATGGTTGTTCTACATCGCGACCGGGGCAGCCGCAGTCACGTTCATCGCATGGTCGCTCGCCGGTGACCCCGACCAGGCCATCACGAGCACCGTCACCGTTCTGGTCATCGCGTGTCCCCACGCCCTCGGACTTGCCATCCCGCTCGTGATCTCGTTGTCGACCGCGGTGGCCGCGAGCAACGGGATTCTGGTCAAGGATCGTCTGGCACTCGAGCGCATGAGAACGATCACGGCTGTGCTCTTCGACAAGACGGGCACCCTCACCGAGGGCCGCCACGTGGTCACCGGTGCGGTCGGCGCTGGAATCACCGCTCCCGAGGTCTTGCGTCTGGCCGGCGGGGTCGAACTCGACAGCCAACACCCAGTTGCCCGGGCGATCGTGGCGGC
Source organism: Ilumatobacteraceae bacterium (assembly GCA_963829675.1). Taxonomy (GTDB): domain Bacteria; phylum Actinomycetota; class Acidimicrobiia; order Acidimicrobiales; family Ilumatobacteraceae; genus Sva-07. The sequence goes on along the minus strand of CAWHJP010000010.1, from coordinate 438,402 downwards.
CGCCCTCGAGCATGGTGATGTCGCCGACGCGACCGACTTCAGGGCCATCACCGGACGCGGGGTCGAAGCGACGATCGACAACGAGCGCTACGCCGTTGGCGGACCGGTGCTGCTTCGAGAACGGCATCTCGCCACGCCCGACGCCTTCGAATCGTTGATCGCCGAGTGGACTGCCCGCGGCGCTGCCGTCCTGTACCTGATCCATGACGATGCGATCGTCGGCGCGGTGGCCCTGGAAGACAACGTCCGGCCCGAAGCTCGCCAGGCGGTGGTCGATCTGCATGACAGCGGAATCGAACGCGTCGTGTTGATCACCGGTGACGCACAGCAGGTGGCCGACGCCGTCGCCCGACAGCTCGGCATCGACGAGGTGTTCGCCGAGGTGCTCCCCGAGGACAAGCAGCGCAAGGTTGCCGAACTGCAGTCGCGTGGTTATCGGGTCGCCATGGTGGGCGATGGAGTGAACGACGCACCGGCGCTCGCTCTCGCCGATGTGGGTCTGGCGATCGGAGCGGGCACCGACGTGGCCATCGAGTCCGCCGGGGTCGTCCTGGCCGGAAACGACCGCGTTCGGTGACCGGGGTGATCCGGCTCTCCAAGGCCTCATACCGCAAGATGCGCCAGAACTTGGCGTGGGCTGCGGGTTACAACATCGTGGCGATCCCGCTCGCCGCCGGAGCGTTCGCGTGGGCAGGGATCACATTGGCACCCGCTGTCGGTGCGATCCTGATGAGCGTGTCGACCATCGTCGTTGCGCTGAATGCTCAGCTGCTCCGCCGGGTCCGGTTGCGCCCCGAGTCGTAGTCTCCGGCGCCACACCCGGCACGTCATAGAACCGTCATATTCCGCTACCGTTGTACGACGTGTTGTCGCAGTTCATTCCGGGCGTGCGCGCCCGTCGTTGTTGCGCCGCTGCGATGACGGTGGTGGTGCTCGGCGCAGTCGTCGCGATTCCGCGCGCCGCGAATGCCGACCACTCGGGTGCACAGGCCGAACAGGCCGCTCGCGAGATCCAGGCGGCACGAGATCGCGCCAACGAGGCTTCGCAGGCCATGTTCGACGCCGAGTCCGAGATCGACCAGCTCGACATCGACATCGCGGCAACCGAAGCCAAGCTCGCGGCCGTCGAGTCACAAGCATCCGCCATGCGTGCCGAGCTCGAGGGACAGGCCCTACGCGAGTTCACGAGTGCCGGATCATCGAATTTCCCGCTGCTCATCGACCTCGACAGCACGAACGACGGGATCACCGCCGATGTGTTGGCGACGGTCGCACGGGGCAATGCGTCGGTTGCGCTCGACGACTTCGATGTCGTCATGGACGAGGTCAACGACGCACGCGACGACCTCGAGGACCAACAGGCACGGGCCGCGACCGCACGCGAACGGTTCGAACAATTGAAAGCGAACGCCGAAGCCGAAGTCGTCGAGCTCGCGGGTCGAGAAGCAACGCGTCATCGACGCCGAGGTGCAACACGAGCTCGACCGGCAGCGAGAAATTCGCGAGGCAGCGCTGCGCGCCGAAGCCGCAGCAAGGGCCGCCGCCGAGGCGAAGGCAGCAGCCGCGGCACGAGCAGCACGACCTGCCGCCGTGAGCAGCGCTGCACTGTCAGGCGGAGGAGGCTCGGTTTCGTCGCCCGCACCGTCGAACGCGGGCAGCGGCATGATCTGCCCCGTGGCGGGCGCACGCGCCTTTGCTGATACGTGGGGTGCCGGCCGATCAGGCGGCCGCAGCCACGAAGGCGTCGACATGATGTCGCCGTTCGGCACCCCGCTCGTCGCGGTCGAGTCCGGTTCGGTGCAGTTCAAACAGAACCGTCTCGGTGGGAACGCGATCTGGCTCCAGGGATCGAGCGGCACCCGCTACTACTACGCCCACCTCAGCTCCTACGAGGGATCGAGCCGATCGGTGTCGCAGGGCGAAGTGATCGGCTACGTCGGCTCGACCGGCAACACCACCGCCAATCACCTCCACTTCGAAGTGCATCCTGGCGGCGGCTCGGCAGTCAACCCGTACCCGTACGTCCCGCGGTCTGCTGAGGGGACTACTGAGCGCGTACCGCGATCAGCGGATCGGCGGCCGACACGGTGACCGTCGCGGTCGATCGAGCGATCTCGTCGCTGATCTTGCCGACCTCGCCCTGGAAGGATCGGTCGGAGTCGGGCTCGATTTCGAGGTACTCCGTCGGGAGCCCGCTCCGGTCGAGCAGCCCGATGAACGGTTCGGGGTCGAGTTCTTCGACGTTGACCATTCTTCCGACGTCCCAAGTGCCTTGGGCAACCAGCACGGCGGCTGCGATCGGCGGAACGCCGGCGGTGTAGCTGATGCCCTGCGACTCCACTTCGGCGTACGCGTCGGCGTGATCGCTCACCTGGTAGAAGAACATCTCGCGAGGCTTGCCGTCCTTCGTGCCCTTGACGACGTCACCGATGCACGTCTTTCCCGTGTAGCCGGCGGCAAGACTCTGGGGGTCGGGGAGCACGGCTTTGACCACCTGGAGCGGGACGACTTCGCCACCGCCGGCGAGCGCAACCGGTTCGTGTGACAGCAGTCCGAGCGTGCGCAACACGGTGAACACGTTGATGTAGTGGTCGCCGAAGCCCATCCAGAAGCGGATGCTGTTGGCGTCGATGTGTTTGGACAGCGAGTGCAACTCGTCGTGACCGTTGAGGTAGATGGGCTGCTCGCCGACGACGGGGAACTCGAACGTCCGCTTCACCGCGTGGGTCGGGAACTCCTGCCATTCACGGTCGATCCACGTCCACACCTTCACGAACTCGCGGAAGTTGATCTCGGGGTCGAAGTTGGTGGCGAAGTAGCGCCCGTGTGAGCCGGCGTTGACGTCGAGGATGTCGATCGTGTCGATCGTGTCGAAGTACGACTTGGCGGCGAGCGCGGCGTAGGCATTGACCACGCCGGGATCGAAACCCGCTCCGAGGATCGCCGTGACTCCCTTGTCGGCGCACGCCGCCGCCTTCTTCCACTCGTAGTTGGCGTACCACGGCGGATCCTCGCAGACGATGTCGGGGTCCTCGTGGATCGCCGTGTCGATGTAGGCGGCACCGGTTTCCAGACACGCGTCGAGCACGGACATGTTGACGAAGGCGGAGCCCAGGTTGACCACGATCTCCGACCCGGTCTCCCGGATCAGCGCCACGGTGGCGGCGACGTCGAGCGCGTCGAGCTGGCGGGCATGGAGCCTGTGGGACGCGTCCTTCAGGTGGCCCTTGCGCTGGACGCTGTCGATGATCGCCTCGCACTTCGACAGGGTGCGCGAGGCGATGCAGATGTCACCGAGCACGTCGTTCTGCATCGCGGCCTTGTGCGCGGCGACATGGCCCACGCCTCCGGCGCCGATGATCAGCACGTTCTTCCTCGTCATGGTGTTCTCCCCTTCTCGTGTCCTGCTCAGGACAAGCTGCGCTCGAAATCGTCGTACCCGAACTCACGCACGACCTCGACGTCGCCATCGAGGCGACGCACGACGATCGACGGCATGCGCAGACCGTTGAACCACGTGGTCTTGACCATCGTGTACCCGGCGGCGTCGGCGAAGCGGACCTCGTCGCCGACGCGCAGCGGCGCGTCCAGCGCGAAGTCCCCGAACACGTCACCGGCGAGACACGTGCGGCCGGCGATCGTGACCGGGTGCGGTCCGGCCATCGGCGCATCGACCCGCGGATGCGTGCCGTAGATCAGATGATCGAGCATGTGCGCCTCGATGGAAGCGTCGACGACCGCGATGTCGACCTCGTTGCGCACGACGTCGAGCACGGTCGTCACGAGTTGGGCGGTCCCGGTGATCGCCGCTTCGCCCGGTTCGAGGTAGATCTGGACGCCGAAGCGGTCGCCGAGACCGCGCAGCAACGCCGAGAACTCGTCGACGGGATAGCCGGGCGTCGTGAACGAGATGCCACCACCGAGGCTGATCCACTCCATCTGCTGCAGGACGTCGGCGTAGCGGTCGGCGATGACCTCGACGGCGGCGCGCAGCGCATCGATGTCTTCGTTCTCGCAGTTGAAGTGGAACATCAGCCCGGTCAGGTCGCCGGCGACGGCGCGCAACTCGGCATCGTCGGTGACGCCGAGCCGCGAGTGTGTGCGGGCCGGGTCGGCGAGGTCGAAATGCGAGTAGCTCACGCCCGGGTTGACGCGCAGGCCGAGCGGCACATCGCCGACGGCCGGGCCGTGCGCCCGCATCTGCCCGACCGAGTTGAAGATCACCTTGTCGGCGAACCCCGCCACCTCGGCGAGTTCGTCCGTGTCCCAGGCGACGCTGTAGGCGTGGACCTCCTTGCCGAACCGCTCCCGGCCCAGCCGCGCCTCGTAGAGCGAGCTGCTGGTGGTGCCGTCGAGGTGTTCGGCCATCAGCTCGAACACACCCCACGTCGAGAAGCACTTCAAGGCGAGGACCGCCTTCGCCCCGGACGTCTCCCGGACGTGGTCGACGATCTCGAGATTGTCCACGAGACGCCGCTCGTCGATGAGGTAGTACGGGGTGCGAAGGTTCATCGGCTGGCGCGAATCTCGCGCTCGTGGAGACGGTGTCTCGATCTGGTTGTGCCCCCGGAGAGATTCGAACTCCCGCACATGGTTCCGGAAACCAATGCTCTATCCCCTGAGCTACGAGGGCAGGGACCGGTCAGGTTAGCGGTCGGTCACCACATTCACGTCGGGCCGATTTCGCCGAGCCCCGTCTCGACATTTCGCCGAGCCCGATTTCGCCGAGCAGGGCGTCGAGCAGTCCCGAGGCACCGAACCGGAACGTCGCCGGTGTGGCCCAGCCGGGGCCCATCGCACCGTCGGCCAGCGCGAGGTACTGCTCGGCGTCGTCGAAGGTGCGGATACCACCCGACGGCTTGAGCCCCACGACCCGCCCGGCCACACGCCCGGCGTCGGCGATCACCCCGAGCATCGTCGCCGCCGCCTCGAGCGTGGCGCCGCGGGCGGTCTTGCCGGTCGACGTCTTGAGGAAGTCCGCGCCGCCGTCGATGGCCAGATCGGCGAGTTCGCGCACCGTGTCCGCATCGGCGACGGCCCCGGATTCCAGGATCACCTTCATCGTGGCGTCGCCCGTGGCCCGCCGCGTGGCCGCGAGCAGGTCGATTGCCTGGCTCGTGTCGCCCTGCAGCACGGATCGCCAGGGAATCACGACGTCGATCTCGTCGGCACCGGCCGCCAGGGACCGCTCGACGAGCGCGACGACGTCGGCGATCGGGTCCTCGCCGCCGGGGAAGTTGACGACCGTCGCCACGCGTAGACCCGAACCGTTTCGGGCCCGGACACAACGCTCGACGAACTCCGGCCACACACAGACCGCAGCGGTGCCGTGCTCGATGGCCCGCTCGCACAGGGCATCGATACCGTCCGGAGCGTGCCGATCGTCGAGATCGGTGAGATCGATCATCGAGATCGCCGCGGCGGGCCAGGGCCGTACGGGTCGAGTGGTCGCCGTCCATGCGTTCGACGGTATCCCGGGGCGATCGTGTCGACGTCACCGCGCTGGACCGCGCCGGCTGCGGTGGGAGCCTGTGGTGTGCTTTCAGCGGGCCCTGGAACTGGCCCGAACGACGAGTTCGACGGGCAGGACTTGTTGCTCGAGCGGCTGGTCGCTCTTCGTCCGATCGCGGGCGATCGCGGCGATGAGCGCTGCCGCCGCGGCGCGACCCTTGGCGGCGCCATCCTGGCGGATGGTCGTGAGTGGCGGCGTCATGCGGCTGGCGAGGGGCACGTCGTCGAAACCGACGACCGAGAGATCCTCGGGAACCGACACGCCGAGTCGCGACGCGCCACGCACCACGCCGTACGCCGTGGCGTCGGAGAAGCACAGCACTGCCGTCGGCCGATCCCGCAGACCCAACAGCACCTCGGCGGCGGCGTCGCCGGCGTTCGCCCCGTAGTGGCGTACCTGGACGACGGTGGGCTCGATGCCGGCCGCCGAGAGCACGTCGAACCAACCCGCCAAGCGTTGCCGGATCGTGTGGCCACCCTCCAACGTGGTGGGGTCGTCGATGAGACCTTCCGGGCCGACGACGTTCGACGTGACGACGGCGATGTTCCGATGCCCGAGGTCGACGACGTGTTGCGCGGCGAGTTGCGCTCCCCGGCGGTCGTCGATGTTCACGCTGCTGTACTCCGTGGAGGGCTCTTGATCGACGAGGACCAGCGGCAGACGCCGACGCTTGAGCCACGACAACGCCGAGGACGACTCGTCGCACGAGTAGATCAGCGCGCCGTCCATCGGCACGTCACGCGCCTGCACGCTGCCGGCCGGCCCCGATGAGGTCAGCAACGTCAATGCCAAGCCGGTCGGCGCGAGCTCCTCGGCGATGCCGGCGAGGAACTGAGCGGCGAACTCGTCTTCGAAGGCGTAGCTCAACGAATCGGTGAGCAGTACGCCGACGGTGCCCGCCGAGCCCGTGGCGAGTGCGCGAGCGGCAGGATCGGGGCCGACGTACCCCAACTCGTCCGCCGCCGCCATGATCTTGTCGCGCAGCTCGGCGGACAGCTGATCGGGTCGCGAGAACGCGTTGGACACGGTCATGCGGCTCACGCCGACGCGATCAGCGATCGTCTGCAGCGTGACCTTGCCCATCACCCCAGTCTGGTCGCAGATCCGCACCCCGCGGGACCCACAGCCGAAACCCGACGAGCCGGCGCCGGCGCGCCCCGCACCGAGCACCGCTCGCCCGGCGCCACCGCGCACCTCCGGGCGGACACGGGTCCACCGCGCGATGCGTGTCACCTGACGCCGCAACACGCCCGGGGTGGTCGGCGCAAGGACGGGTGCATCGGGGAGTGCGCTGAACGCCAGCCCCCTGCGATGTCCGTTCACATGCTTGTCAGCGAGAACCATGTACGGCTCCATGGCATCCTCCTTCAGGTTGCTATACCGGTACAGTACTCACGCGTTCTGTACCGGTCAAGTACCCAGGGGGTGACATCGAGCACAGCGCTCCGGGTGGGCGGTTATCCCTTGACCGCGCCGGCCAGCAGCCCGCGCACGAAGTACCGCTGCAGCGCGAAGAACACGATCAGCGGTACGGCCATCGACACGAATGCCGCGGCGGTGAGCAGGTGCCACGACTGGCCGAACGTGCCGCCGACCTCGACGAGCTTGGCGATGATCGGCTTGTTCTTGGTGCCGCCGTAGACCAGACCGATCAGCAGGTCGTTCCAGATGAACATGAACTGGAAGATCGCCAGCGACGCGAGCGCCGGTACCGACAACGGCATCACCAGCCGGAAGAACACGGTGAGGTGACCCGCGCCGTCGACGCGGGCGGCCTCGATGATGTCCCTCGGCAGCGACGACATGAAGCTCTTCAGGATGAAGATGCAGAACGGCAGGCCGAAGCAGACGTGGGCCACCCACACCGCGGCGACGCTGTTGTTGAGGTGCAGGTACGGAAAGATCGTGACGCTCCCGATGTGGGCACCGCCGGTGATCAGGCGCAGCAACGGGACCAACGCCATCTGCAGCGGCACGACGAGCAGGGCCACCACCGCCGACGAACACCCACTCGCGGCCCTTCCACTTCATCCAGGCGAACGCGTACCCGGCCATCGCACCGATGCCCACCGACAGGATCACCGCCGGCATGGTGATCTTCATCGAGTTGAAGAAGAAGCTGCTGAGGTTGGCGCTGCCCGGCGACGACGAGAGCACGGCGTCGTAGTTGCTCGAGCGTGAACTTGGGCCGGATGAAGGCTTCCCACCATCCCGACGTCTTCACCTCCTCCTCGGGACGCACCGAGGAGACGAGCAGGCCGAACGTCGGGATCGTCCAGAGGAACACCAGGGCGTAGCACGATGTAGCGCCCACCCCGGCTCGAGAGCGAGGCGCTCACCGAGCGCCCCATCGACTCGCCTCCGCCCATCGCGGCATCGACCGTCGTCTGGTCGGGCAGCGCCCCGGTCGCCAGGGGTGGCGGCGCAGCGATCGGTTCGGTGACGACGTCGGGGTCGACGGTGCTCATGCCAGCTCCTCGGCCCGCTGTTGGGCCCGTCGGTTCATGACCACGACCGGGATCAGCAGCAGGCACAACAGCACTGCGTACGCCGATCCGAAGCCGAGGCGACCCTGGACGAAGTAGACCCGGTAGAACTCGTTGGCGATCGTGCTCGTGCCGAAGTTGCCGCCGGTCGTCGCGGCGACGATGTCGAAGACCTTCAGGGCGCCGATCGCCGTGATCGTGGCGACCGCCACCACCGTGGCGCTGATGTACGGCAGCGTCACCTTGTAGAACACCTGGCGTTGGGTCGCACCGTCGACCCGAGCGGCGTCGATCAACGCCTCGGGAACGCCCTTGATGGCGGCCGAGAAGAAGACGGTGGCCAAACCGGTCGAGGCCCAGATGAAGATCACGACGAGCAAGAACGTGTTCAGACCCGGCGCCGAGGCCGGCGGCGTCGAGGGCGCCGACGTTGCGATCGACGAGCCAGATCTTGTCGCCATCACCCCCGAGGCTCGGCCGGCAGGCCAGGGATCGCCTTGGTCACCTGGTTGAGCAGTCCGACCTCGAACGGCGGACCGGCATAGATGAACTTCCAGATGATGCCGGCGCCGGCCAGCGAGATCGCCGCGGGGATGAAGATCATCGACTTCGCCACCCGCTCCCCTCGCATCCCGTCGGCGAAGCGCGCGATGGCGAGCCCGACGATGACGACGAACAAGGTGCCACCGACCACCCACGTGAACGAGTTGAACAGGACCAACCGGGTGCCCTTGCCCGAGAAGATCTCGTTGTAGTTGTCGAACCCGACCCACCGGTTCCCGCGGTCGTCGCGGAAGCTCACCCACAGCGAGCGCATCGCCGGGACGAACAAGCCCGACGAACACGAGGAACACGGCGGGCCCCACGAACACGAGCACCTGCCCACGCTCGCGCCACCCACCCGGCAGGTACCGGGTGAGGAAGTACAGACCCCCCAGAAACGCGGCGAGGATCGCCATGCCGACGATCACGGTGAAGAACGCGCCGAACACGTCTCCCATGAATCCCCTCCCTTTCCCCAAAGGCTTCCCCAAGGCCACCGATGGTGTGACCGAAACCTACCGCAACGACGTCAGAGGGGTCGGAGCCTGAGCCCCGACCCCTCTCGGCCTCACTTCGTGACGGATCAACTGGCGGGCCAGCTGGCCTCGATGTTGTCGAGCATGTCCTCGGTGCTGCCACCGACGATCCACGCCGTCGCCTCCGTCCAGAACGTGCCGGACCCGACCGCGCCGGGCATCATGTCGGCACCGTCGAAGCGGAAGACCTCCGAGCTCGCCAGCAGTTCGGCGAACGACGCCAGCAGCGGATCGGTGATCAACGACGGGTCGACGTCGTTGCGTGGCGACAACTCCGCGTGCCCGTTGGCCATCGCCACGGCGTACTCGGCCGAGATCGCGTACAGGATGACGTCCCACGTCTCGGGCTTGTCGGTACCAGCGGCGAGGAGGTCGCCGGCGCCGAGCATCGCCTTCGGATCGCCCGCTTCGGCGACCGGCAGGTAGAACCACGTGATGTCGCTGCCGCTGTCGGGCGGGCCGACCGTCACGGTGTCGGGGAACAGCGCCGAGTAGAAGCTCGCCTGGCGGTGCATGTAGCAGTCGCCGGTGGCGATCGGCACGCCGCCGTCCTGGAACTTCGTCGTGGCGATCGCCTTCACGGCGTTCTCGCCGCCGATGTAGTCGGGGTTCTTGAGGTACGAGCCGACGGCATCGGCAACGGCCGAGCACCTGCGGGTCGTTGAACGGGATCTCGTGGGCGACCCACTGGTCGTACACCTCGGGACCGTTGATGCGCAGCATGAAGTCCTCGAACCAGTCGGTGATCGGCCACCCGGTGGCCACGCCCGACTCGATGCCGGCGCACCACGGGGTGCCCCCGTCGGCGACGATCTGGTCGGACAGCGCCTGCAGCTCCTCGAGCGTCTCGGGGACCTCGTAGCCGCCCTCCTCGAAGGCCGCCGGGCTGTACCACACCGTCGACTTGACGTTGGCACGCCACGGCAGGGCCTTGACCTCGCCGTCGACGGTGTACGAGGTCCTCCCAGCCGGGGATGAAGTCGGCGGTGTGCGCGGCGACGTTGTCGGGAAGCGTGATCAGACTCGGCAGCCAGCGTGCGCAGCAGGCCCGGCTGCGGGAAGTCGATCACGTCGGGCGGGCTGCCGCCCTGGATCAACACCGGGGCCTGGACCTCGAACTGGTCGGTGCCCTGGAAGTCGATCTTGACACCCGTGCACTCGACGAGCGGCTGCCAGAAGTCGGTGAAGATCTGGATCGCGTCGGGATCGTTCTCGCTGTTGCGGACCGGCGAGAGGATCGACACCGTCTTGCCGGCGTGCTGCTGATCGCAGGGGATCTCCCCGTCGACCAGACCCTCGCCCGGAGCAGCGTCGCTCGCCCCGGTTGCCGCGGTGCGGCGGTGTCGCCCGTCGCCGCGGATTCGGTGGGCGCCGACGTGTCGGCGGTCCCCTCCGTCGTCGTCGTCGCTGCCGCACGCGGCGATGAAGACCAAGCGACGTTGCCATCGCGATGGCCGCGACGCGCCTGCTGTGTCTCATTCTGTTACTCCCCCTCTAAAAGCCGATTCCTGGCGGAGGCCCGCACCCGTGGAGTCGGCGCCCCAGGTGCCGACTGCTTGGTGCTTGCCTTGCCGTTGGAAATAGTATGGAATCTCGATGGAAGATTCCGGGGACAACATATCAGTTGGCGCTGCGCAGGGGAAGACCTCATCGCCACGTTCGCCAAAATCGGCAAGACTGCACGTCGTTCGTGGGTTGAGGCGCAAAACAAACAAGGGGGATTCTGACGTGGGGAACATCGTGCTCAGCGAGGTCGACAAGGTGTACGAGAACGGCTTTCACGCCGTCCACAAGTTGTCGCTCGACGTGGCGGACGGCGAGTTCCTGGTGCTCGTCGGACCGTCGGGCTGCGGCAAGTCGACCGCGCTGCGGATGATCGCCGGGCTCGAGTCGATCACGTCGGGCGAGTTGCGGATCGGCGGCAAGGTCGTGAACAACCTCGAACCCAAGGATCGTGACATCGCCATGGTGTTCCAGTCGTACGCGCTGTATCCGCACCTCACCGTGCGCGACAACATCGCGTTCGCCCTCAAGTTGCGGAAGATGCCCAAGGCCGAGATCAACGAGCGCGTCGAGAAGGCGGCGAGGATCCTCGAGCTCACCGAGAACCTCGATCGACGAGCCGGCCCACCTGTCGGGTGGGCAGCGTCAGCGCGTGGCGATGGGCCGTGCGATCGTGCGCCAGCCGCAGGCGTTCCTGATGGACGAGCCGCTGTCGAACCTCGACGCCAAGCTGCGCGTCCAGATGCGAGCCGAGGTCTCCAAGCTCCAGCACTCGCTCAACGTCACCACCGTCTACGTGACCCACGACCAGATCGAGGCGATGACGATGGGCGATCGGGTCGCGGTGCTGTCACGCGGCGTCCTGCAGCAGGTCGGCACGCCGCAGGTCCTCTACGACCAACCCGACAACCTGTTCGTCGGGGCGTTCATCGGCTCGCCACAGATGAACCTGCTCGAGGCCGACGGTGTCGAGCAACGGCGGCGGCACCACGCTGAAGGTTCGGCAGCAACACCCTCACCGTGCCGGCGTCGGTGCTGGCGAGCGCGCCCGTCGCTCGCCGGCTACGAAGGGAGGCGGCTCGCGGTCGGGATCCGCCCCGAGCACCTGCAGCATCGCGGCCGACGGCTCGGCCGACACCATCAGCGGCGTCGTCGAAGTCCGCGAAGGCCTCGGTTCCGAGGTCATCCTCCACGTGGCCACCGACGCCATCGGCGTCGACACGTCGGCCGCCGAGAACACCGCGGCGACGTCGGATCGGGTCGTCGTCGCCCGCGTCGAGCCGCACGCGACAGCGCAGATCGGCGATCGTGCGACCCTCGCTGGTCGACACCGTCGCAGCTCCACCTGTTCGATCTCGAGACGGGCCTTCGGCTCGCCTGAATCACCGTCCGAGCCACACCGCCGCGTCGGGCGGAACCGAGTGGTTGTCAGGCTCGTCGGGGATGGCCGATCCGAGCCGCGTCGAACGGCGCTGGCATCATCGGCGACGGACGACACGAGCACGCGCAGCCCGGCGACGAGGTCGGCCGGCAGGTGGCGCTCGTGGTCGGACATGTTGAGGACGACGACGACGTCGCCGCGGCGGTACACCACGAGGTCGGGGTCGTCGGGGAGCAGCAGCTCGAAGCCGGCGGACGTGAGGTCCGGCGTCGCCCGGCGAATGGCGAGCGTGCGTCGATAGAGCGCGAGCATCGAGCTCGGATCGGCTTGCTCGCTCGCCACGTTCCAGCGCGCCCACTCCTTCGGTTGCGGGAGCCACGGATCCGTCTGTCCCGTGCGGCGAGAAGCCGAACGACGTGCCGGCGTCGTCGGTCCACGGCAGCGGCACGCGGCACCCGTCGCGACCGATCTCGACGCCGCCCGTGCGGGCGAAGATCGGGTCCTGACGGGCCTCGTCGGGCAGGTCGAGCACCTCCGGCAGACCGAGCTCCTCGCCGGCGTACAGGTACACGCAGCCGGGCAACCCGAGCTGCGAACAGCGCTGCGGCGCGAGCCCGTCGTGTGCCGACGTCGATGTCGACCGTGCCGTGCGAGTGGTCGAGCACGTCCTCGATGTCAGCGCCGTGCGTCGCCGCGTCGGCCCGCCCGAATCGGGTGACGGCACGCTGGACGTCGTGGTTGTTGAGCGTCCACGCCGGCAGCAGCCCGGCCGGCATCAACGCCTCCACGGTCGAGCGGACCGCACCCCGATACTCCTCGGCGTTCCAGGGCGCCAGCATCAGAGTCGAACGCGAACGCCTGGTGGAACTCCTCGTCGTTGGCGTACTGCCGCAAGATGTCGGGACGGCGCGGCGTGTACGCCTCGGCGACGAGCACCAGCTGACGCCCCGGATGATCGGCCTCGTAGGCGTCGACCAGTTGGCGCCAGTGACGCCACGCCGCGTGGCCTTCGGGCCGCCAGTGTGAAGTGCGCGTTCGACGCTCCCAATTCGGGACGCGCCGCCCCCTGCTGCAACTCGTTGTCGGGGAGCCCGGGCGTCTTGCCGACCACGGTGACGGAGTCGACGCGGAACCCGTCGACGCCGCGGTCGAACCAGAACCGGAGCACGCGGTCGAAGTAGTCGACGACGTCAGGGTGATTCCAGTTCAGATCGGGCTGGGCAGGCGTGAACACGGCGAGGTACCACTGACCGGGCGAGCCGTCGGGCTCGTCGACGCGGGTCCACGCCGAGCCACCGAAGATGGCCTGCCAGTTGTTCGGAGGCTCGTCGCCGCGCGGGCCCGACCATCGCGGAAGTAGAACCGCTCGCGTTCGGACGATCCGGGCGGGGCCGCCAACGCATCCCGGAACCACGCGTGCTCCGAGCTGCAGTGGTTGGGGACGACGTCCATCATGATCCGGATGCCGAGGGCGCGCGCGTCGCGAACGAGGGCGTCGAACTCCGCGAGATCGCCGTAGTCGGGCTCGATGGCGAAGTAGTCGGCGACGTCGTACCCGTGGTCGGTCTGCGGCGACGGGTAGCACGGGTTGAGCCAGATCGCATCGATGCCGAGATCGGCGAGATAGGGCAGGCGGTCGCGGATGCCGGCGAGGTCGCCGATGCCGTCGTCGTTCGAGTCCGCGAACGACCGCACGTACAACTGATAGACGACCGCCGTCTCCCACCACGCGAGTGTTCCGTCGATCGAGTTCGCCCTCGTGGGTGGATGGAATGCGCAGATCACGACCGGGGACCCGCCCCGGCGGGTCCGATGACTGGTCGATGTCCGCGCCGGAGGCTCCGGTCGTGCCGCGCACGACGAGCTCGAGCGCGAGCTCTTCGACGAACGGAATCGGCCGGGTCCCGGTGGCGAGCGCGCGGGTCAGGATCTCGGCGCCACGCTCGCCCGACACCTTCAGCGGCTGCCGCACCGTGGTCAGACCGCTGTGGGCGGCGAGGTCGATGTCGTCGTAGCCGATGACGGACACGTCGTGCGGCACCGACTTGCCGGCGAGCCGCGCCGCCTCCAGCACGCCGAGCGCCTGGACGTCGGATGCGGCGACGACCGCCGTCGGCGGGTCGGCCATCGCGAACAGTTCATTGGCGAGCTGACGAGCCGCGGTGCGCACGTGCGGGCCGTGTTTGACGTAGCGGCGGTCGTAGGCGATACCGGCGTCAGCCAGGGCGTCGGTGTACCCGTCTTGGCGATGCCGGCTCGACACGAAGCCGAAGGGGTTGCGCTCCGGCTCACCGATGAACGCGATGCGTTCGTGGCCGAGCGATCAGCAGGTGCTCGGTCGCGATCCGTCCGCCGTTGCGGTCGTCGATCACGACGCTCGGCAACGCGGCGTGCGAGGTGTCGATCAGCACCGTCGGGAACTGCGCCACGGCGAGGCGGTTGCCCTCGTCGGACCGCAGCGGGAGCGAGAGGATGATCAGACCCTCGAGCCGATGCCGTGGAACTTCCAGCAGGCGGCGATGGGCGTGATCGGGCGCGTCGACGTTGTACAACACGATCTCGAGGTCGTGCGGTTGCAGCGATTGCACGATGCCACGCAGGCGCTGATACGACGACGGCTCGTCGAAGAACGGCACCAGCACACCGACGAGTCCCTGGCGCTTTCGACCTGCTCCCAGCAGTCGAACGAGTGGGGCGGTAGTTCAATTCGCGAATCGCCGCCTGCACCTTTTCCCGTGTGGTCGGACGGACCTGATTGCTCCCGTTCAACACGCGAGAAACGGTGCCGATGCCAACACCTGCCCGTGCCGCAACGTCGGCGATTGTTGTCATGCCCTCACCAGCCAACTTGTCGTGGAACCAGCTTGGAAGAGTAGCCGGTACGTTCCACGACCTTGTCACGGATCCTGCCGGACCAGGTCGACCCCTCCGTCGGTCCGGAGATCCCCGACGCCAGGCGCCGACGGACCGGGGACCAGGCCGCGGGGCCGGTTGCCTGTTGCAGCAGGTAGCGTCGCGGCCCGTGAATCAGATGAAGAACCGGATGCAGGCGCTCGGTCTGCTCGATCGCTCGTTCAAGGCAGCCACCGACGACGAGCTCGTCGCTGCCATCGAGGCGCTCGACGACGACCACCGCGAGGGCCTCGACTCGTTCGTCGAATCGCTCGACGCTGCCGGGATCCGGGCCGCGGTGAAGACGGGCCGCATCGACGGGGGCATGGAGGCGATCGCCGCCGTGCTCACCGACGCCTGTCTGGCCGACTGCATCACCGAACTCGGAGATCACTCCGACAACCCGTCGACCGATCAGCTCCAGGCGGTGTTGCCGGGCCTCGTCGAGCGCCACGGTGTCGCACCCACCCGAATCATGCTCGCCGCGACCGTCGCCGGCGAGGCCCCCGCTTCGGCGATCATCCGCGACCTCCTGAAGACCGACGACGTGGTGGCGCTCCCCAAGGCCGAGCCGACCGAGATCGCGCCGGTCGTCGACCACCGCAAGCGCTCCGACGCCGAGCAGGCCGAGATCCGAGCGAAGCGTGCCGCCGCCAAGCAGGCGAAGAAAGAGGCCGACCGCGCCCGCCGCGCCCAGTCGGCCGCCAGCCGCCACCGCGCCTGATCACGCCGACGCGGTCAGGCGTTGCCGAAGCGTTCGTGGTCGAGCAGCCAGGCCTTCACGTCCAGGCCGCCGGCGAAGCCGGTCAGCGCACCGCTCGCGCCGACCACCCGGTGACACGGCACGATGATCGAGATCGGGTTGCGCCCGTTCGCCGCCCCGACCGCCCGCGCCTTGCGACGATCGCCGAGCCGCTCGGCTTGCTCGCCGTAGGTGACCGTCTCACCGTACGGGATCGTCCGGAGCGCGGCCCACGCCCGTTGCTGGAAGGCCGTTCCGACGGGATCGAGTGGCACCTCGAACGAGCGTCGAGTGCCCTCGAGGTACTCCTCGAGTTCCTCGGCCGCCTGCTCCAGGATCGCCCCTTCGGATCGAGGAGGGGCCTCGTCGGATCGCGACGGCGTCTCGTCGAGCGCTACACCGGGTACGCGAGACGCGTCGTCGAGTGACCACAGCACCGCGCGCAGGCCGCGCGACGACGCCACCAGGGTGAGCGGCCCGATCGGCGTCGGCAACACCATTCTGCTCGTCATGGGCTGTCCTTCCGGGCACCGAGATGGGCCCAGATGTGGTGAACAGCGTACGACCGCCACGGTGCCCAGATACTCGGATCGGGCCGCTCACCGGTCGCGGCCGCGAGCTGATCGAGACCGTGGCGAACTCCCAGGTCAGAGGCGAGGAAGATGTCCGGATGAGCCAGGGCCCGCATGGCGACGTAGTCGGCGGTCCACGGACCGATCCCCTTCACCGCGAGGAGCGCGGCACGGGTCGCTTCGGGGTCCGAACCGGCGTCGAGCACGATCTCGCCGTCGGTCACCGCACGGGCCAGCCGGCGCAGCGTGTCGCGACGGCTGGTCGGCATCGGGAAGGCGGCATCGGGCGCCCCGACCACGGCGGCCGGCGTCGGGAACACGTGCGTCAGCTCGGGATCATCGAGGTCGAGCGGTTCGCCCACCGCGCGGACGAGCGACGCGGCGACCGTCCGCGCGCCCGCCACGGAGATCTGCTGGCCGATGACCGCGCGGATGCTCGTCTCGAACGGGTCGATGCTGCCCGGTGCGCGCCGACCCGGCCGAACCGCGACGAGGCGCTCCATCACGGGTTCGGCGGACAGCACGGCATCGACCGCTTCGGGGTCGGCGTCGAGATCGAGTAACCGGCGGACCCGTTGCACAGCTCCGTCCAGGTCGGTCCGGTCAGCGAGTCGGAACTCTGCAGCCACGTGGTCGTCCCCGGCTCGCAGTGTGACGGTGCCCTGACCGCCGGTGAGCATCAGTGACCGTCGGTACGTCACGCCGTCCCACGTCTCGACCCCGGCGATGGCCCGGCCGCCGATGAACTCGAGCACGTCCGGACCGGCGAACGGCACGCTCGTCGGGAGCCGCAATGACACGGTCCCGTCCACGACGATCAGTCGCCGGCGACGGGGATGTACTGGATTTGTTCGACCGGTACGCGGATCGGGCCGGCGTCGGGCGTTCCGGCGGGAACGACCTTGGTCCGCAGCAGCCAGATGCCGATCGCACAGAACGCCACCCCGCCCAGAAAGCCGGTCTGCTTGCCGACCATCTGGGCGAACGAACCGATCACGAGACCACCGACCGCACTGCCGACCTCGAAGAACATCGTGAACGAACTGACCGCCATCGCCCGGTCGCGATCACTCGCCCGGTTGATCGTGAGTGCCATCAGCGACGGATAGTTGAACGCCACGCCGACCCCCATGATCGCCGCGGCAACCCAGAGCGCGCCGGTGGTCGGCACGAACGCCAGGATCGACAGCGACACCAGGATGTTGCCCATCCCGATGGTGACGGCCCGACGCGGACCGAGCTGCTCGGGCCACCGGGCGCCGACCACGCGCACCAGGAGCGACACCACGGCGTACAACGCGAACAGACCGCCGGACTCGGACAGGCCGACGTCACGGGAGTACTCGGGGATGAACGGCGCTGAAGGCGGCGAACCCGGCGACGCTGCAGGCGAGCACGAGCCCGGGCAGCAGCGCGACCGGGTGGATCAGTGGGCGTTTCCCGCCGGCCGTCTCGAGATCGTCAACGACATGTCCGTTTGCATCGAGTTCGGCGTCGGGCGACACCACCCTCGACGGGGCGAAGAGAGCGACGATGGCACCGCCGACGGCGAACAGCGAGGCGTAGGTGAACGCCCGCGCGAAGTGGTCGCCGCCGAGCAACCGCTCGCCGAGGATCGGTCCGACGCCGAGCCCGCCGAACACCGCGACCGAGAAGTAACTCGCACCTTCGGCTCGACGGTCACGCGGCGAGAGGTCGGCGATCAGCGTGGCCGCGCCGACGAAGACAGCGGCTTCGCCGATGCCCATCAGACCGCGCAGCGCGAGGAGTTGCGGGAGTGACACGGCGTAGGCGGACAGCGCCCCACCGGCGGCGGCGATCAGGGCGCCACCGACCATCAGGACGCGACGTCCGTACCGGTCGGCGATCCGACCGACCACCGGCCGGGCCAGGATCGCCGTGAGGGCGAACACCGCCACGGTCAGACCGATCCCGAATTCGCCGGCGTCGAGCGGACCCTCGATGAACAGCGGGACGATCGGCACCATCATGCCGACGTAGACGAAGAAGATCAGGGCGACGGCGGTGACGAGCACGAACGGACGCGTGACGAGGCGCGCTCGTCCATACTGCAGATCCGTGGGCGCCGACATCGAGTCCATACTGGCGGGAGGAACGGCTGGGACCACGACGGGATTCCCCGACTGACCGAAGTCACATCACTTCCGTGCCGACAATCGGGTCCAGGCGGGCTCAGAGTCCGGCGCACGTCGACCGAAACCGTCAGTGTCTGCGGTGACGCCGGACCGATGGTCACCCCGCGCAACGGCGCCACGTCGGCGTAGTCGCGCCCCCAGGCGACGGTGATGTGCCGTTCGGGAGCGACGACGCCGTTCGTCGGGTCGAAGTCGAGCCAACCGTGGTCGGGGATCCACACCGAGCACCAGGCATGCGACGCATCGGCGCCGATCGTCCGGGGTTCGCCGGGCGGGGGGTCGGTCTCGAGGTACCCGCTCACGTACCGGGCGGCGAGACCGAGTGACCGCAGGCAGCCGATCGCCAGGTGGGCGAAGTCCTGGCACACGCCGCGGCGGGCCTCGAGCACGATGCCGAGCGGGGTGCTCACGTCGGTGAAGCTCGGATCGAACCAGAACGACTGGAAGATCGATGTGCAGAGCCCCTCGACGGCATCGAGGATCGGACGACCGGGCCAGAACGACTCGCCCGCCATCCGCACGAGAGCGTCCCGATGTTCAGCGACGGTGACGTAGCGCGATGCCGCGGCGAACGCCGATGTCTCGAGGACGAGCGGGCCGCGCAAGGCCGCGATCTGTGCGGCGACGCGCTCCCACGGTTGATTCGCCCGCGGGCGCTCCTGGCGGTAGGTGACGACCTCGGAGACGGCCTCGACCACGAAGTCGGTGTGTGGCTGGTGCACGCCGAGCTGCACCATGCGATTGCCGAACACGTCGGGCCATTCGTCGTACTCGTCGACGCGGGGTTCGGTCGAGATCACCGACGAGAGCACCCGCTGCGACGGCGTGGCGCGCGTGAGGAGGTAGGCGACGCTGTACCCGTCGGCCATCGTGGCCCCGTATGCGTACTGCGTGCGATGGGTGACCACGTACCTCGTGCCGGCGGGCGCGTTCACGTCCATGTTCGCCTGCGACGGGTTCATTCCGACCGCCCCATCACCCGCGGGTCGACCGGCGACGCCAGGAATTCGCTGACGATGCCGCGCGCCAGTTGGTCGGAGCCATCCCAGAGTTCGCCGAGCATGGCCATCGTCGAGGCCACGGTTTCGTGCGTCTCGGCCGCCACCAGGTCGACCAGCCGTGTGGCGAGCTGGACGCCGGCTGCCCACTCGAGCGCCTCGGCCTCGGCCCGCACGATCTCGAGCGCCGCCATGGCCGCCCGTGGATTGAGGCCGTCGGAGATCGACGAGGTCCATCGCCAGCCCGAACTCCACATCGCTGCGATACCGCCGGCGGTAGGCGACGAGGCTCTCGTTGGTCGCCAACACGATCTCGATGAGGCGTTGCGCGTCGTACTCCTGGTGCAGGCTCGCCGGGTCGATGGTCGACAGGGCGAGGGCGCCGCGCACGCAGTCGATCACACCGAACACCCGCTCGAGCCGCCGGCCGATCTCGCCGAAATGCCAAGCCGGCCCACGGACGACACTCTCGTTCCACAGGCCGATCACCGCCGAGAGGTCGTTCGAGATGCTGTCGAGCAGGCCGCGGTCGATCTGCGCGGCGCGGATCGAGCCGCCGCTCGCCTGCAACCCCTGCAGGGTCGATCGGGCCGACGCCAGCCGGGCGAGGGCCCGACCCGCGCTGGTGGAGAAGAACTCGCGCACCGACGACACCTCGGCCAACACGGACCCGAGGTGGCGGGTCAACGCGGTCAGCGTCCGTTCGACCGCATCGTTGGCATTCGGTACGAAGTCGAGCGGCTGATCGCGAGGACGCAACCCGGCGATCTCCAGCAGCATCGCCGATGACGGCGCCACCCACGGCTCGGCGGTCTCCGGATCGATCACGCTCGTCGTGCGTTCCAACACCGCCTCGAGTGCACGCGTCAACAGCTCAGCTCGCTCGAGCGCCCGCCCGGCCCAGAACAGGGCTTCGGCGGCACGGGTCGGGACCGACGCGATGAGGTCGACCTGCGGCAGCGGGCGCCGGCGGCTCAGTGACGGCGGTGCCACCGTGCCGCCGACCACCCAGACGTCCTTGGCCGTGGCCGCCGTCGACAGACTCGGGATCGTCGCCGGGGGCGAGGACGCGCGCGCTCGCGCCCTGCATCACCTCGATCCGCCGGTCGGTCGCCACGAGCTGCAGGCGGACGACGACCCGGCGCGTGGACGATCTCGCCGCCCACGAGACATGGTTGCATCTCGAACTCGGTCGTCTCCCGGGCCGTCGGCGCTCAATCGCGGGAGCGGGGACAGCGACCCGCCGCGCCGGTGACGGTCGGAGATCCAGTCGCCTGCATCGTCCCAGTGCTCGGCGAGCACGGGGTCCTCGATCACGCCGGTTCCGTGGTTGTTGGCGAGGCGCACACCGCCGGCCCGGACGGCGTCGAGGAGGCCCGGCACCCCCATCACCCCGTGCGCGTTCACCTCCATCGGATCGACGCGGTAGCCCTCGAGCCGGCGGTGGACCACGTCGACCGGTTCGAGACCGGCGAGCGAGCGGAGCCACAGCCGGCGCTTGCGCACCACGAGGTCGGCGCCCTCGGCCAGGTTCAGACCGAGACGGCTGGCGAGGTAGGCGTGGCCGACGAAGTGTGCATGCTCGACGCCACCGGTCATGGCGACGATGCGGGGGCTGTCGGTCATGGCGAGGTCGGCCAGGGCGTCGCGGACTGAGGTCGGCGAACGGATCGATCGAACGCAGACCGGCGCCGCGCGGCAGCGCCGACACGACGTCACGGTGCACGCGGGCGACCACGTTGCGACCGAGGAACGTGTACCCGGCCCCGGGCGGTGCGTCCGTCAGGTCCTTGCAGGACGTGCCAGTTGCCCGCCGTGTCCCTCATCACGTCGACCGCGTAGGTGGTGAGCCAACGCGGTGCGGCGGGCTGACCGATCGCCGCCAGCCGGTATCGGTTCGACGCCCACACGTCGGCCGGTTCGAGCACCCGATCGGTCAGCAGGGTGCGGCTGCCGTAGATGTCGTCGAGGATCGCTTCGAGCATGCGCATGCGTGCCACGAGCCTGATCGCTCAGGAGGTGGAATTCGGCGGCATCGATGACGACGGGGATCGGGTCGAGCCGCCATGGCCGCGATTCGAGCGACACGACCCGGCCATCGGCGCGCACGGGGAGGTCATGGACGATGTGGCCCGCTCCCTCCGCCGCGAGGAGCCGATCTGCCTCGTGCTGGCGGGCGACGAGATCGGTGCGTCGCGGCGAACTGGTCGACCAGACGTTGGGCGGTGACGAGCATCTGGCCCCCCGCCATGCTCATCGGGCGTTCACGTTCATCGGAGGCACCGGCCCATCAGTGGACGACGTACTGCTCGTGCATCACGTCGTTCAGCCGGCCGAGCGCCAGTTGGACACCATCCATCGCGGCATCGAGCGCGACACCGTCGTCGGCGGCCGGCCGGCTCCGGCGCAGCGCCCGGTCGACCGACTCGACCGTGCCGAGCACCGTGGTGTGCGACGGCATCCGCAGAGTCGACGCGTCGGATCTCGGCGAGGCAGCCGGCGACCGAACGCGGGAACCGGTGATCGAACAGGAGGAACCGGACGACCGCTGCGCCGATGATCGGCCCGCGGGTGGCGCGCTGGTACATCTGCAGTGCCGAGAGCGACCGCAGCACCCCCATCCACTGCACCTCGGCGAACTCCTCGTGTCGCTCCGGCCGGCAAGGCGAGCAGCGATGCGGCGCGGACCCCGAGCACCCGGGTGGTCATGTCGGCTCGCTCGATGTACCGGCCGAGCCGCCACATCTCGAACGCCTCGTCGCGGGTCATCGCCGACTGCAGGACGCCGTCGAGCCGGCGGCTGTCGTCGATCACCCGGGTCAGCAGACGTTCCCGACGGCGTCGATCGATCGAGGTGGCCGCCGCTCCACGGACGAACAACGACAGATCGTTGACGGCGACCCAGGCCTCGCGTGGCATCACCTCGCGACACGTGCGGAGGTTCTCGCCGGGAGCGTTCGATCGAGACGGCGATGCTGTTGGCGTGCTCGCGATCGGCGAGGAGGTACTGCACGACGGCCGACTCCTCCGACGGCACGACGTCCACCGCGTCCTTCCCACCGGCTCCGGCCACTGCGACCAGCGAGCTCCACTGCATCGCCGAGCCGGGATAGTCGGCGAGCACGTCACCGAACGAGCGCAGCACGCGGGAGACATCCTCGGCCCGCTCGAGGTAGCGGGCGCCCCAGTACAGGCGCTCGGCGACGCGCGACAGCACCGCCATCAGGCGGTCGTCCCGGGATCCGCCACCTCGTCCGGCTGGCCGGTCTGGCTCTGGCTCTGGCGACTGGCTCGGGCTTTGCGTCTGGCCGCTCTGGCTCTGCGTCTGGCCCTGTGACTGACTCGGGTCTCGTTCTGGCCGTCGACCACCGAGCAGGGGTTGGAACGTCTGCGGCGTCGTGAACCGGGCGGAGAACTCGTCGTCGAGGTCGACGATCCAGGTGTCCTTGCTGCCGCCACCCTGCGACGAGTTGACGATGAGCGAACCCTCGTTGAGCGCGACACGGGTGAGCCCGCCGGCGGTCACGTAGCTGTGCTCGCCGGTGAGGATGAACGGACGCAGGTCGAGGTGCCGCGGGGCGATGCCTTCGGCGACGAGCGTGGGGGCCGTCGACAGGTCGAGAATCGGCTGCGCCACCCAGTTGCGCGGGTCGCTGCGGATCGACTCGGCCACCGCCTCGAGCACCTTCGGAGTGGCGCGATCGCCGATGACGATCCCGTATCCGCCGCTCTCGTTCGCCGGTTTGAGCACCAACTGGTCGAGATGATCGAGCACGTGGGCGCGCTCGTCGTCGTACATGCATCGGAACGTCGGCACGTTGGGATCAGCGGTTCCTCGCCGAGGTAGTAGCGGACCATGTCGGGCACCCACGCATACACGCACTTGTCGTCGGCCACGCCCGCACCGGGAGCGTTGGCGATGCCGACGTTGCCGGCCTTCCACGCCCGCATGAGACCGGGCACGCCGAGCATCGAGTCGGGATTGAACGCCTCGGGATCGAGGAACAGGTCGTCGATGCGACGGTAGATCACGTCGACGCGCTCGAGCCCCTGCACGGTCTTCATGTACACGCATTCGTCGTCACCGACGACCAGGTCGGCGCCTTCCACCAACTCGGCGCCCATCTGCTGGGCGAGGAACGAATGCTCGAAGTACGCCGAGTTGAAGATGCCGGGCGTGAGCACGACGAGGTTCGGGTCACGTCGACCGGCCGGGGCGAGCGACATGAGGAGCTTGTTGAGTTCGTCGGTGTAGCCGTCGACGGGCCGGATGAGGTGCCGCTCGAACAACTCGGGAAACGCACGCTTGGCGACGACCCGGTTCTCGAGCACGTAGCTGACGCCCGACGGGACGCGCAGGTTGTCCTCGAGCACGTAGAACTGGCCGTCGCCCGCCCGGACGAGATCGGAACCCGAGATGTGCGCCCACACCCCGAACTTCGGATGGACGCCGCGGCACTCCTGGCGGAAGTTCGTCGCATCCTCGAGCAGCTCGCCGGGGAAGATCCCGGCGGCGATGATCCGCTGGTCGTTGTACATGTCGTCGATGAACATGTTGAGCGCCCGCAGGCGTTGCATCAGCCCCTGGGAGACCCGTTCCCATTCCTCGCCGGAGATCAGCCGTGGAATGACGTCGAACGGCCAGGCCCGGTCGATGTTCTCGCCGTCGGAGTAGATCGTGAACGAGATCCCCATCGTGAGGATCTCGACGTCGGACATGCGCTGCCGCTCGCGCAATTCGTCGACGCCGAGCTGATCGAGCAGCTCCATCAGACCACGGGCGACCGGACGAGGCGCACCGTCGTCGTCCAGCAGTTCGTCCACGGCCCCCGACGGTACCGCCTGCCCTCGCGACCGAAAGACGCAGCCGTGTTGCCACGATGTGAATTCACCAGACCGATCCCCATCTCACTCGTCCCGGCGTCGAGTGTTCTCGTGAACTTCTTGCGTACCCGTGTGCGCAAGAAGTTCACGAGAACGCGTCGGGCCGTGCAAGGCGGCCAGACGTCCGTATGATCGGTCTCGAGGGCTCGGCCTGAATCGGACATGATCCTGTCCCGATGTCTCTGCTACATCCGGGAGCGCCAATGCCTCAACTCTCACCAGACCTCGCCGCGATCGCGGCCCGAACGCACGGGATCGTCGACGCCCGACAACTGATCGCGGACGGAATCGGCGGCAACTCGATCCGCCGGCTCGTCAGGTCGGGAACACTGCGTGCGCGTGCACAGCGGCGTCTACCGAATGGCGACGTCGCCGGACACGTTCGAGTCCGCGCTGTGCTGCGGCTTGCCGTTCTGACCCCCAGGCCGTGATCAGCGGTCCCTCCGGCGCCAACCTGTGGGGCTTTCACCACGTCTTTCGAGCGGCCGTCCCGACCGTCCTCGTCGCTCATGATCGGACACCGCTGAGTCGCGGCGTCCAACTCCGGCGGACGAACGTGCTGCCGTTCGCGCACATCGTCGAGCGCGACGACGGCATTCGTGTCGCGAGCCCTCCGCGGGTGTGGTTCGACTGCGGTCCGCGACCTCGATGACGAACGCTTCGAGCGACTCACCGAATGGGTGCTCGACCATCATGCCGTCCTGCCGACGCTGTGGACCGTCACCCGCGAGCTCAGTGCTCGGGGGCGCACCGGATCGGCGCGGGTCAACCGGGTGATGGCGCAACGTTCCGACTGGCAACGTCCAGCCGGGTCGGGCCTCGAGTTGCGGGTCGTCAACGCATTGCGGAAACGATCGATTGCACCGCTCGTCCAGCAGTTCGCGATCCGGCTTCGCAACGGCATCGCTCATCCATCCTGACGCGTGTGATCCCGAAGCGCGATGGGCCGTCGAAGTCGACCACGTCACATGGCATGGCGGCCGATTCGACTCGCAACGTGACAAGGCCCGCGACCGAAATGCTCGGCGGATCGGCTGGCAGGTCGACCGTGTCACCGACCTCGAACTCGTTGAAGACTTTCACGCCGCGATCGACGACTTGGTCGACCTGTGGACGATGCGACGCCGCGAGCAAGCCGCGGCGTAGAAGGCAGCGTCGAAGCCGTTCTCGTGAACTTCTTGCGCGCCGGTGTGCGCAAGAAGTTCACGAGAACGCGTCTGGCGGGCGGTTTCGGGGTCAGGCGGGTTCGGTGGCGGGGCGGGGTTCTTTGGGGAGGCCGAGGACCCGCTCGCCGACGATGTTGCGTTGGATCTGGCTGGTGCCGCCCCAGATCGTCTCGGAGCGGGAGAAGAAGAACGCCGAGATCATCGGGCTGACGGGATAACCGTCGCGCCGCTTGTCGCGGGCCGCCGTGGCCGGCCATGCGCCCGCCTCCGGACCGGCGTCGACCAGCATCGAGTCGGCACCGATGATGTCGAGCGCCAGCTCCATCGCCGCCTGGTGCATCTCCGACCAGAACATCTTGTTCGTCGCGCCGAGGATCACGACTGCCCATGTCCTTCGAACCGCTGAGCGTCGCCGACAGGTTGCGGAGGCCGTTGATCCGCAGGATCTGGATCTTCGTGTAGTACTCCATCAGCCGCTGGCGGATCAACGGATCGTCGATCGCGCCGTTGGCCGTGGCCGCCTCGACCATGATCCGGTACTCCTCGGCGAAGCGCCGGTATCCGGTGGTCGCCGACTGGCCGCGCTCGAAGGCGAGCGTGGTGTTGGTGACCTTCCAGCCGTTGTTGACGCCGCCGACGACGTTGTCCTTCGGGGCGCGGGCGTTGTCGAAGAACACCTCGCAGAACTCGGCGGTGCCGTCGGGTTGGGTGATGCCGCGGACCTCGATGCCGTCCTGGCGCATCGGCACGAGGATGTAGGAGATCCCGGCGTGCTTGGGCGCGTTCGGATCGGTGCGGGTGAGCAGGAAGCAGTAGTCGGCGTGGTGGCCCTGCGTGGTCCACACCTTCTGGCCGTTGATGACCCACTCGTCGCCGTCGAGCACCGCGGTGGTCTTCAGACTCGCCAGGTCGGAGCCCGAGTTCGGCTCGGAGAATCCCTGACACCAGCGGGTCGTACCGCTCAGGATGCCCGGGAGGAACTCCTTCTTCTGCTCCTCGCTCCCCCACTGGAGCAGCGTGGGCCCGACGAGCGTGTCGCCGAAGAAGTCGCCGCGCATCGGCGCTTTGGCATTCGCGAACTCCTCGGCGAGCACGACACCCTGCATCGTCGTCAGTCCCTTGCCGCCGTACTCGGCCGGCCAGGTGGCGCAGATCCAGCCGCCCTCGAACAGCCGTTTCGGCCACTCGGTGTTGAACTCCTTGCGCTCCTCGTCCGACATCTCGAAGCCCTCGTCGAACCAGCCATCGGGCAGGTTCTCCACCAGCCAGGACTTGATCTCGGTGCGGAATTCTTCGGCTTCGGGCGTGTAGCTCAGATCCATGCCTCCCATTGTGCCTCCAAACTTGACCCGCGGGTCAAGTTTTGGGACTGACCCGCGGGCAGAAAGGGGTATGGCGCACGTCACAGCCCGCCGAACCGGGGTTCACCTTCCGTTCACGCCACGCCCAACTGGCGGCAACACGATCCCCGTACCGTGTGTCTCCAGCGGTCGCCCCGCCCCGAAGCCCAGGTGCCATCCCCCTCGAGTACCCGGCGAAGCCAACGGGCGGGCGACCGCCCAAGGCGCCGCCCGTGCATCGGCTGAACGCCTGCACCGAATCGCCAGCTCCGAATCGCCTGCACACGACCCTTGCACCGGGCCGCGCCGCGCCCGATCGCGTACAGTCCCTCGCATGACGACAGTCGAAGCGGACGCCCCCCTCGTCCCACCCGCTCAGGCCGGGCGCTGGACGGCGCAGTGGAAGGAGCTCTACGCCGAGGTCATCACGACCGGCTTGTGCACCGGCTGCGCCGGCTGTGTCGTCACGTGCCCCCACGACGTCATCGGCTACGAGCACGAGGAGGGCAAGTACATCCCGTTCCATCTGGAAGAGGAGCTCGGCCTCGACAACTGCATCCACGGCGAGAAGGGATGCACCACCTGCACCCGGGCGTGCCCGCGCTTTCGGGCGTGGGAGCCGGCGGCCGACCTGCACCTGTTCGGCCGCGTCCGCGAGCCCGAGGAGATGGCGGGCGTGTGGCGCCAGCTCTACCTCACCCGTGCGAGCGACGACATGGTGCACAAGATGGGCCAGGACGGCGGGCTCGTCTCGGCGATGTTGATCTGGCTGCGCGAGAACGACTACATCGACGCCGCGCTGGTCAGCGGGGTCGAGGACGACGACGCGTGGAAAGCGAAGCCGGCCGTCGTGTCGACCAAGGAGGAGATCCTCGCCACCGCGGGCAGCCGCTACACGTACTGCGCCAACCCGCTCGCCCTACCCGAGGCGAAGGAGAAGGGGTACGAGCGGCTCGCCCTCGTCGGCATGGGCTGCCAGACGTCGTCGCCGCCCATGATGTGGGACCGCAAGGCCGGCAAGGTCTCCAAACCGTTCCTGTTCAACATCGGCCTGCTGTGTTCGAAGACGTTCGACGACGCCATCTTCACCGAGCTGTTCGAGGCCAAGTACGGCCTCAAGAAGCAGGACATGGCGAAGATGAACATCAAGGGCGTCTTCCAGATCTGGATGAAGGACGGCTCGTACCACGAGATCGATCTGAAGGAGTGCCACGGCTGGACGCGTCAGGGCTGCAAGAGCTGCCCCGACTTCGCCGCCGAACACTCCGACGTCGCCACCGGAGGCATCGGCGAGGACAACGACTGGACGTTGACGATCGTGCGCACCGAACTCGGCGAGGAGGTCATCAGCCGGATGATCGCCGACGGCTCGATCATCGCCCGACCGGCACAGACCGACGAGACGGCGATGCGGCTGCTCCGCCTGCTGTCGATCGTCAGCCGTCGCCGCTGGCCCGAGTTCGCCGACCGGGCCCCCGCGATCGGCGTCCCGCCCCCGAAGGTCAAAGCCGCCGCCCCCGCACCCGACCGCCCGACCGCCGACTGAGGGTCTCCCACCGACGTTTGCGTCGGGATTTCTGCGGACCTGTCCGCAGCAATCCCGACACAAACGTTTGATCAGGCGGGATGAATCGACGGGCGTTGGACTACTTCTGGCAGGACTCGAGTTCGGCTTGGAGCTTGTCGAGTTCCTCGTTCGCGGCGGCCTTGGCGGCCACGTCGCCGCTGTCCGCGTCCTTGCCGATCTTCTCGAGTTCGTCCTGGCTGTACACCTTGACCTTGTTGAGCATGCACTCGCGCTCTTCATCCGTCTTGGCCAGGGTGTTGATCAGATCCTCGGCGACGCGCTTGCGCACTGGGCTCCGAATTACAGGCCGACACCCCGAAGACGGCCACCATCAACGAGAGCAGCGGCGTGGAGCATCGGACGACCAGAAGTGGGGTTCACAGCGCCGACACGATAGTGGCAGGATTCGCCGATGCCCCGTGCCGACCGCCGCCCTCTGCTCGACCGGGTCGGGCGCGACCGGCCGGTCACGCGGCGAGTTCGACGGCCCGGGCGAAGATCGAGTCGAGCATCGGCTCGGTGAGGCGTCCGGTGAACGTGTTCTGCTGGCTCGGGTGGAACGAACACAGCAACGTGATCGGACCGGAGAATGTCCGCCGGGGTCTGTCCCCGGCGGACATTCTCACGTCGACCTCCACGCCGTGGCCGAACTTGGGACGGGGTCGCACGCCGAAGTGCCGGGCCGCCGCCTGGTAGCCGAACGACCCGAGGCACACGACCACCCTCGCGTTCGGCAGTGCTGCGAACTCACGCTCGAGGAACGGCGCGCACGTGTCGCGCTCGGACGGCAACGGCTTGTTGTCGGGCGGTGCGCACTTCACCGCCGCCGTCACCCACGCATCGGTGAGTGCCAGGCCGTCGTCGAGCGATGTCGACTCCGGCTGGTTCGCCAGCCCGGCCCGGTGCATCGCCCGGAACAGCCAGTCGCCGCTGCGGTCACCGGTGAACACCCGCCCGGTGCGGTTCGCGCCGTGGGCGGCCGGCGCCAGTCCGAGCACCACGATTCGAGCGTCCGGATCACCGAATCCGGGGATCGGCCGGCCCCAGTACACCTCGTCGCGGAACGACGCCCGCTTCTCCGTAGCGACCTGCTCACGCCACTCGACGAGGCGGGGGCAGGCGCGGCACCCGACGACGTCGGCTGCGACACGTGCGAGTGCACTCATGAAACCCGACAGTAGGTTGGAGCCCACCCCATGGCCACGACGAAAGCAACCTCCCGCCGGCGTTCCGGTACGCGGCCGGCGCATCCCGCGCCCACCACCGTGCTCCTGGTGCGGCACGGCCAGACACCGACCACGGGCAAGGTCCTGCCCGGCCGAGCAGCCGGGCTCCACCTCGCCGACGAGGGGCGGGCCCAAGCCGACATCGCCGCGGAGCGGATCGGTGCGCTCAAGCGGGTCGATGCGATCTACAGCTCGCCGCTCGAACGCGCCAAGGAGACCGCCGCCCCGATCGCCAAGACGCGCGGGTTGCGCACGAAGATCGACCGCGGACTGTTCGAGTGCGATTTCGGCGAATGGACCGGATCGCGAACTGAAGAAGCTGATGAAGCTGCCCGAGTGGGGCACGGTGCAGCGAGCGCCGTCGACGTTCCGGTTCCCCGGCGGCGAGAGCTTCACCGAGATGCAGACCAGGATGGTGTCGACGCTCGACCGCCTCCGGGTCGCGCATCCCGGCGGCACCATCGTCTGCGTCTCGCACGCCGACACGATCAAGGCCGCCGTCGCCCACGCCCTCGGCACGCACATCGACCTCTTCCAACGCATCGTCATCAGTCCCGCATCGGTCACGGCCATCGCGTGGGGTCCGGGTGGGCCGGTCGTGCTCGCCGTGAACTCGACCGGCCGACCGCTCACCGACCTCCAACCGAGCTGACGACGATGGCCGTGTTCTACGAGTTCGACGACGTCGATGCCTTCACCATCGGCACCGAAGGCCGGCCGGGTGAGCGGACCTTCTACCTCCAGGCCCGAGCCAACGGCGAGCGTGTCACCCTCAAGTGCGAGAAGCAGCAGGCGGCCGCGATCGTCCAGTACCTCCGCCGCGTGCTGAGCGATCTGCCTCCGGCGGACGACAGGCCGATGCCGAGCGCCCTCGAACTCATCGAGCCGCTCGAGGCGTCCTTCGTCCTCGGCCCGATCGGGCTCGGATACGACCGGGCCACCGATCGTCTGCTGATCCAGCTCGAGGAGGTCGGCGAGGTCGACGAGGAGGGCGAGATCATCGACGACACCGACCGGGGCCATGTCCGGCTGTACGTGAACCGCGGTCAGGCCGTGGCGTTCTGCGAGCGCGCCGACGACGTGATCGAGGCGGGGCGGCCGACGTGCCGCTGGTGCGGCAACCCGATCGATCCCGACGGACACCTCTGTCCGAGGATGAACTGAGCCGTGACCTCGTGGACGGACGACGAACCGGACGAAGTGTGCGACGACGATGACGACGAGCGCGACTCCGTCCTGTTGAGAGTCGACGCGGTCGACGACCCGGTGCGGCACCTGCGCCTCGGCGAGATCGCGGTCGAGGGGCGGATGCCGTACAGCAGCAATGCGACGTTCCTCGTGCACGTCGAACACGAGGGACTGTCGCACCCGGCGATCTACAAGCCGCTGCGCGGCGAGCGCCCGCTGTGGGACTTCGAACCCGGCCTCCACCGCCGCGAGGTTGCCGCGTACCTGCTCAGCGAGGCGCTCGGCATCGGCGTGATCCCACCGACGGTGCTGCGCGACGGCCCGCTCGGAGAGGGGTCGGTGCAGTGGTTCGTCACGGCCGACCACCGTCAGCACTACTTCACGATCTACGAGGCGTACCCCGAGCTGCACGACCGGCTCCGGGCGATGGCGCTGCTCGACATCCTCGCCAACAACACCGACCGCAAGAGCGGTCATTGCCTGCTCGTCGAGGCGACCGACACGACGCCGGCGTCGGTCTGGGGCATCGACCAGGGGTTGTGCTTCTCGCCGGAGTACAAGCTCCGCACGGTGATCTGGGAGTTCGGTGGCGAGCCGATCCCCGACGCTCTGCTCGAGCCGGTGGCGCGGCTGTGCGAGCGGGTGCCGCTCGGGATCGCCGCGCTGCTGAACGACGTCGAGGTCGAGGCGATCCGCGGTCGCGCCGCGTGGTGCGTGAAGGAGCGGGCGTTCCCGACCGATCCGACCGGCCGGCGCTACCCCTGGCCGCTGGTATAGGGCCGCTGGTCTAGGGCCGCCGGTCGAAGGTCATTGGGGTGAGCGCGGACGAGCCGCTCGACGAGCTGATCCACCGCGCCGACCTCGACGGGCTGGTGCGGATGATCGACGAGCGGTGCTCGACACGCGACTGGGACGGACTCCTGCGGGTGCGGGACCGGGCCCGCCATGCCGTCGACACCGGGCGACAGCTGTGGCCGGCCGCCACGCTGGCCGAGTATCGGCTGGCGCTGCTCGCCCCGCCGCCGATCGTCGCCGCCGTGCTCGACGAGTCCGATGGGCTGTCGGGCCGATTCACCATCGGCCCGCTGACCGAGGTGGCCGCCCAGGACCACACGTGGGCCGACCTCGCGCCGGTGCTCGACCGTGGGCCACGCGCCGCGTTCGTCGCCCAGGAGCGGGTGCTGCGCGGCGAGATCATCGCCGACGACCGCCGACCTCCCGGCGGTGCTCGAACTCCCTCTCGAGATCCAGCCGTGGGAGCCGGAGTACTCGCTCGCGGTCTACACCGACGCCGGGGCGGAGTTCCCGATGCCCGACCTGTCCGACGACTGGACCGAGATCACACCCACCCCGCGCGGAACGACTCGACGATGACGTCGACCTCGCCGTCCGCCAGCTCGTCGAACCGTGGTTGGCGAGCTCGAACGGTCATCTCGACGTCGCCTGCGTCGAGGGCGACGTGGCAGCCGCGATCGGCGCGATCGGAGTCCGTCGCGCCCGAGTGGCGCGCTCGACCCGGCCGACGGCGCTGGCCTGGATCGCCTGGGCCGGCGCGAGTGGCGGCGCCCACGGTCGCCGGCGAGGCGCGGCGTCGGGTCGGTTCGGCGCGTGGTGGTTGCTGGCGACGCTCGGCGACCTGACCGACGAGTGGCCGGTGCCGCCGGACGACCTCGGACGGCTGGCGGCCGAGTTGACGTGGTACCGCTGGGACGCGTTCGAGCCGGCGATCGGCTGGTCGCTCCAGCTGGCGATCGCCGACGAAACGAACGGCACCGCCTGGGCGATCACCGCCCGCGACGCCGACCTGACCGTTCCCGATCGGATCGACCCGTCCAACAACGAAAATTGCCCCGAATCGTGCGTCCGGCGCACGATCGGGGCAGTTCCGGGTCGGACGGGACTCGCCCGTCGACCCGAACGTCGGTCAGCCGCGGGCTTGGAGTGCGGCGAGGAGCTGCGGGAGCACCTTGTGCACGTCGCCCACGATGCCGAGGTCGGCGATGCCGAAGATCGGGGCTTCCTTGTCCTTGTTGATGGCGATGATGTTCTTCGAGCCCTTCATGCCCACCATGTGCTGGGTCGCGCCGGAGATGCCCGCCGCGATGTAGACCGTCGGCTTGACGACCTTGCCGGTCTGGCCGACCTGGTAGCTGTACGGCACCCAGCCGGCGTCGACGATCGCCCGCGATGCACCGGGCGCACCCTTCAGCGCCTTGGCGAGCTGTTCGATCAGCTCGAACTTGGCGGCCTCGCCGAGCCCACGGCCACCGGAGACGACGACGGCCGCCTCGTCGAGCTTCGGACCCGAGTGCTCCTCGACGTGCACGGCGGTGACGGTCGCGCCACCGGTCGCACCGAGGTCGCCGACCGGAGCCGACACGACTTCACCGGCAGCACCGGCGCCACCTTCGGCGACGAAGCTCTTCGGGCGGAATGCCGCGAGGAACGGCTTCTCGCCGGTGAACGTCGAGTTGACGAGCTTGCTGCCACCGAAGATCGGCGTCTGGACCGTGACCGAATCGCCGTCGACCGTGATCGCCGTCGAGTTGGTGAGCACCGTGCGGTCGAGCTTGACCGACAGGCGGCTCATGACGTCACGGCCCTCGTAGCTCTGCGGGAACATGATCAGATCGGGAGCGTCG
Source organism: Ilumatobacteraceae bacterium (assembly GCA_963829675.1). Classification (GTDB taxonomy): domain Bacteria; phylum Actinomycetota; class Acidimicrobiia; order Acidimicrobiales; family Ilumatobacteraceae; genus Sva-07. The sequence continues at coordinate 405,068 of CAWHJP010000010.1, read as the reverse complement.
CCCCCGTTGATCACGGCCTGCATCGCGGACGCGACCGCCACGCCCGGCAGCGCGCCGGCGAGATCGCCTGTGGCGTAGACCTTGGCTGCGCCGTGATCGGCGAGCGCCGGCGCCACCGCGGCGTCGCCGGCGATGAACGCCGAGACGTTGCCGCCGAGGCAGCGGGCCTTGGTGAGCAGTTCGAGCGTGGCCGATGTCGGCGCGCCTTCGTCTGCCTGTGCGAACACCCAGATGTTGTCGATTCCCATGACTGACCTCAGATCACTTTCAGCTTGTCGAGGAACTCGACGATCTTGTTGAACGACTCTCCGTCGTCTTCGATGACTTCGCCGGCCTCACGAGTCGGGGCGTCCTCGACCGACACGATCTGCTGGGCCCACGACACGGCTTCGACGCCGAGGTCGGCGGTCGTGACGGTGTCGACCGGCTTCGACTTGGCGGCCATGATGCCCTTGAAGCTCGGGTAGCGGGGCTCGACCACACCGGCGGTCACCGAGACCACGGCGGGGAGCGAGCACGTGACCTCGTCGTAGCCGGCCTCGGTCTGACGATTGACCTTCAGGGTGCCGTCGGCGATCTCCACGGTCTTGGCGAACGTGATCGAGGGGAGGCCGAGCACCTCGGCGAGCTGCTCGGGCACGGTGCCCGTGTAGCCGTCGGACGACTCGGTGCCGGCGATGATCAGGTCGTAGTCGCCGGCCTTGCCGACGGCTCCAGCGAGCACCTTGGCGGTGGTGAGCGCATCGGCGCCCGCCAGCGACGGGTCGGAGACGAGCACGGCCTTGGCCGCTCCCATCGCCAGCGCGGTCCGCAGGCCCGACGTCTCGCTGTTCGGCGCCATCGAGACGAGGCTCACCTCGCCGCCACCGGCCGCGGTGACCAGCTGCAACGCCATCTCGACGCCGTAGCTGTCGGACTCGTCGAGAATCAGCTTCCCGTCGCGCTTCAGGGTGTTGGTGGAGGGATCCAGCTCGCCGGGGAGCGCCGGATCGGGAATCTGCTTGACACAGACGATCACGTTCATAAGGCGTCAAAGTTACCGGGCGCCCCAGACGGCTCCCAATCCCCGCGAACGCCGATCGGTGTGACGCGTGGCCGGTCACGACGCCGCAGGCGGGGTACCGTCCGAAGCCTTGAGAGTCCTGCTCGTGGTCAACTCGTTCGCCTCGTCGGTGACCGCGCGCAACACCGTCGTCGTCCATCGACGGCTGAGCCGCGGCCACGACGTCGAACTCGTCGAGACCAACCGGCGCGGCCACGCCACCCGCTTCGCCTACGACGCGGCCCGTCGCGGCCTCGACGTGGTCGTCGGTTTCGGTGGCGACGGCACGCTCAACGAAGTCGCCACCGGCATCGCCGGGAGCGAGACGGCGCTCGGTGTGCTGCCCGGCGGGTCGACCAACGTGTTCGCCCGCACGATCGGCATGCCGAACGACCCGGTCGAAGCGGTCGAGCTGCTGGCCGGCGGCATCGACGCCGCCGACTTCCGTCCGATCGGCCTCGGCAAGGTCAACGGCCGGTTCTTCTGTTTCCACACCGGCATCGGGTTCGACGCGGCGGTCGTCGAACGGGTGGAGCGCCGCGCCTCGCTCAAGCGGTGGCTCGGCCATCCCCTGTTCATCACCGCCGGAGTGACGACCTGGTTGACGGGCTACGACCGCCATCAGCCGCACTTCCAGCGTGTCCGGCGACGGCGGGCCGGACGTCGGCGACGGCTACTTCTCGATCGTGCTCAACACCAACCCGTACACGTACCTGGGGAACCGGCCGCTCGACCTGTCGCCCGCGGCGACGCTCGACAACCCGCTCGTCGCCATCACGTTCACGCACCATGAGCGCCACTGGCGATCCTGAGTTCCCTCGCCGGCGCCCTGCGCGGCGGAGGGGTGAAGCCCGCAGCGCACCTCGACATCCGCGAGGGAGTCCGGCGGCTCGTCGTGGAGCACGACGAGCCGTTCCCGTACCAGGTCGACGGCGACGCCCTGGGCCGCACCCGGCGACTCGAGTTCACCCACGTGCCCGATGCGGTGCAGCTCGTGTTCCCGACTCTCCCCGCTCCACCTCGACTCTCCCCGCTTCCCCGACTCTCCCCGCTTCACCGGCGGACGACTGAGCGCGTCGAGAGCGATCGCGGGCACATCGGTGCAGACGGCGTCGACGCCGAACGCAGCCAACTCGACGAGGCGATCGGGGTCGTTGCACGTCCACGCGTTCACCCGCAGCCCGGCGGCATGACAGCGCTCGACCGTCGACGCGTCGAGCATCCGCTCCCACGGATGGACCGCGGTGTGCCCGGCAGCGACCACCCGCTCGATCGCCGGCGTGTCGACGTTGATGCGCAGCCACGCCGTCGGGATCTCCGGCGCCATGCGGCGGCACGCCTGGATCGTGGCCCACGAGAACGACGAGATCAACCACCGATCGGACCATCGCTCGCCACGATGCCGCAGCACCTCGACCGTCCGCGCCGCGATCGACATGGTCGGGTCGAATCCCCCATCGGACGCGAGGTTCTTGATCTCGACGTTGACGAGCATCCGGTCGCCACAGGCGTCGAGCGCGTCATCGAGCGTCGGTAGGCTGTGGCGCGTCGGTGACGTCCACCGCGGGGAGCGGGTCGTGCCGCACGAGCAGCCGGCCCGAGGGATGCAGCCGGACGTCGAGTTCGACCCCGTCGGCTCCCTGCCGATCGGCGAGTCGGAACGCGTCGGGTGTGTTCTCCGGGGCGTCGCGTGACGCTCCTCGATGGGCGAGCACGAGCATCGTCACAGTGTGGCAAGTGCGCGCCGAGTCACCGCGCCGCGCAGGTCACAGAAATCGGCCCTTGTGAACGACCGCACGAGCAGGTAATTTTGCATGGCCGAGGGAGCAGATGACCGCTCCACTTGGCCGCCCGCACTTCCCCCAGGGGGCGGATTCCCGCCGCCAACTCTCTCATCGAGGAGCACCAAACGTGTCGATCCTTGCGTCCGGCCTCATGCTCGGCTCCGCTGACTACGAGTGGCGCGACGACGCCATCTGTCGCGACACCGACCCCGAGCTGTTCTTCCCGGTCGGCACGACCGGGCTGGCGCTGGTGCAGATCGATCGGGCGAAGCAGGTCTGCGGCGAGTGTGGTGTGGCCCAGGCCTGCCTCGACTTCGCGCTCGACACGAACCAGGACTCCGGGATCTGGGGTGGCCTGACCGAGGAGGAGCGCCGGGTGATCCGTCGCCGCCGCGTCGCCGCCTCCCGCGCCGCCCGCGTCGGCTGAACCCGCTCGGTCGACCGGATCGTTATTCGCCGTCGATCCCGGTTCAGTCGTCCGTCGGCACGCTGAGGCGGATCACGGTGCCGTGATGCGTGCTCGGGCCTTCGCCGAGGCCGGCTGCATCGAGGTCGTCGGGCGTCGCTGAGCGGATCGAGATCGTTCCGTTCAGCTCCGTGGTCACGAGCGTCCGCACGATCGACAGCCCGAGTCCGGTCGCCTGGTCGAGATCGAACGACGGATCGACGCCGCGTCCGTTGTCGATCACGCGGATGTCGAGGCGTCGATCCCGGTTGCTCAGCAGCACCACCACCTCGCCCCCCGGCCCACCCTCGGGGAACCCGTGATCGACCGCGTTCTGCAGGAGTTCGGTGAGCACGACCGACAACGGGGTAGCCGTGTGCGCCGGAATCCGCCCGCCGTCGCCGGCCACCTTGAACCGCACCGGCCGGTCCGGTGACTGCAACCCTTCCTCGGCGAGCCGTAGCAGCGGCCTCACGATCTCGATGAAGGCGATGTCCTCGCCCGGTTCGCGTGACAGCGACTCGTGAACGAGGGCGATGGTGCGGATCCGCCGCACCGAGTCCTGCACCGCGGCCTTCGCCTCGAGGTTGGTCAGCCGGCGCGACTGCAGGCGCAGCAGCGACGAAATCGTCTGCAGGTTGTTCTTCACCCGATGGTGGATCTCACGGATCGTCGCGTCCTTGCTGAGCAGCAACCGGTCGCGCTTGCGGAGTTCGGTGACGTCGCGCACGAGCAACAGCCCACCGTCGATCTGCGGCGGCTCATCGCCGACCGGAACCATGAGGATCGGCACACAGCGGCACAGCAACGTGACGTCGCCGCCCTGCTCGAACTCCTCGACGACGGGCTCGCGGCGTTCGAAGGCCTGGCGCACCGGCCCGTCGTGGAAACCGAGTTCGGCGAGGCGCATGCCGACCGGGTTCGCCTGGATCCCGACGCGGTGCAGCGCGGAGTTCGCGTTCGGGGACACATAGGTGACCGTGCCCGAGTCGTCGACGGTGAGCACGCCGTCGCCGACGCGCGGTGCGGCACTCGAGTCGGCGACGCGTCCGGGGAACGGGAACAGTCCCGCCTCGATCATGCGGGCGAACTTCTCGAACGTGATCGAGTAATGGCGTTCGAGATCGCCCGGAGTGCGGCCGGCGCGCATGTGCCACTCCTTGCTCAGCACCGCGATCGTGCGACCGTCGCGGCGAACGGGGATCGCCAGCATCCGCGCCGATCGTGGGGTCGTCACCGTCGACGTGGATCTCGCCTTCGACCTTCACACCGTTCGCTGCCGCCTGGGACAGGATTCCGGACTCGATCGTGTCGGCCCATGATCCGACATAGTCGGTCGCGTACATCGTCTGGTTCGTGGCCGGACGGACCTGATCGACGACCAGCCACCGTTGGTCCTCGGCCTCGATGTAGAGCAACAGATCGGCGAAACAGAGGTCGGCCAGGAAGCCCCACTCGGCGACGAGGCGGTTCAGATGATCGATGTCGTCGCGACTCAACGCCGAGTGCTCGCGTGACAGTTCGGCGATGGAGGTCATCACGTTGATTCTGCACCATCGGCTGTCGTCGCGCCCGCCATGCGCTCCCGCCGCGACCCGAGCACCGGCCAACCTCACGTTTGTGTCAAGAAATTTGAGGAACGGTGCCCCGAAATCCCGACACAAACGGCGATTTGGTCAAACGGCGATTTTGGTCAAACGGCGATTTGCTCAACCGGCGTCGATGCGGTCGCGGAGATGATCGGCCAGCGCGGCCAGCCCGGCGAGATCGTGGATGTCTCCTTCGAGCCACGGCACCGACAGCAGCATCGGTGCCAGCGCGGCGAGCTCGGTGCGGCGTTCCGACTCGGCGGCCGCCACCATCGCCAGGTCGTCGAACTGGGCACCGACTTGGGCGAGCACCGGCGCGACCGCTTTCGCCGACACGCCCGGCAACGCTCGGGCCACGTCGCGCGCCAATGGCCCGTTCGCCCGATCGACGAGTGCCTGCGCACTCCGCGACGCTTCCCTCGCCGCCAGGCCAGGCGGGAGCACGCGATTGGCGACGATGGCACCGAGCGACATGTGCCGGCGAGCCAACTCGCGGGCGAGGAACCGTGCCTCGTGGCTCGGCGCGGTCTCGAGTGTGGTGACCACGATGAACGCGGTGCGCGGATCGACGAGGAGATCCTCCACCTCCCGGGCGCGCCGGACGAATCCCGGTTCCATGGCCTGGAAGAGCACGAAGAAATCGGCGATGTCCTGCAGGAACCGCGAGCCGAGCACCCGGTCGGCCACTTGGTAGAACGGCTTCGAGGCGGCGGTGAACAGCCGCGACCGGTAGGGAACGGTCAGCCAGCGCAGCAGGCGACTCCCGAAGAAGTCGGCCATCCGGCTCGGCGCGTCGAGGATCGACAACGCGTTGCGCGACGGCGGTGTGTCGACGATGACGAGGTCGAACCTCCCGGTCGCGTGCAGGTCGTGGAGTTGCTCCATGGCGAGGTACTCGTGGCTGTGCACGAAGCGGCTCGTGATGTTCTCGTACAGCGGATTGGCCAGCACCGCGTCGCGAGTGGCCGCGTCGGGCGCGTGACGACGGATGAGTTCGTCCCAACCGGCCTTCGTGTCGAGCATCGCCGCCCACAGCTCGCCGCGCAGTGGCATCGACGGGTCCGCAGGCACGCGGACCGGCGTGTTGCCGAACGACTCGAGGCCGAGCGCCGTCGCCAAGCGCCGCGCCGGATCGACGGTGAGCACGAGGACCTTGCCCGCGCTGCCGCTGGGCCGCGGCCACCCCGAGTGCCGCCGCGATCGTCGTCTTGCCGACGCCGCCCGAACCCGCCACGAGGACCATCTCCCGGCTCGCCAGCAGGGGGTCGAGCTCGCTCATCGTCGCCCGCCTTCCGTCGGGTGCATGTCTTCGGGATCGAGTTCGTCGTCGAGCGTGTCGGCGACGAGGGTGACCACGCGGGGACCGGACGAGCGGGCGAAGAGTTCCGGCACGGTGATGATCGGCAGGCCGGACAGGTCGGCACCGATCGGGCCTTCGATGCCGGAGTCGAGCGCCTCACGCAACCGGTCGAGGTGCTCGGCACCTGTGCTGCGCTTGGCCTCGGTCAACCGCGCGGCCTCCAGCACGATCGGCGCCGATGGTCCGATCGCGTCGAGGAGCACGGGGAGGGCCTCGTCGAGCCGGTCGACGATGGCCTGTTCACGCCGGTTGAACAGCGCCGGCAACACTCGGTTGGCGATGACCGCCGCCGGGTGGACGCCGGTCTCGTCGGTCAACCGGGCGAGCAGGTCGATCGTCTCGGTGACGGGCATCTCCTCCGGCGTCGTGACCACGGCGACGCCCGTGCGCGACGGGTCGTCGAGGATGTCGAGCATCCACTGCGTCTGGTCACGCACGAGCCCGACCTGGACGAGATCGCGGATCACCCGCGGGGCGCCGACCTGGCTGACGACGTGGCCGGACGCCTCGGCGTCGACGATCACGATGTCGTAGTTCCGCTCGCGCACCTCGTAGCACAGCTTGCCGACGGCGAGGATCTCCTTGACGCCGGGCGCCGCGTCGGCGACGAAGTCGAACGTCTTGGCGAGCGGGCCGATGCGGCCGAGAAGCGGGATCTTCACGAACAGCCGCAGGTACTCGCGCAGCGCGTCCTCGGTGTTCATCGTCATCGCTGACAGGTTCGGCGCCACCGTGGTGGGCTCGAACTCGAACGTGCCGACGTCGAAGGCCTGGCTCAACGCGCCCTTGGCGTCCATCTCGCACACGAGGGTGCGACGGCCGTGACGGGCGGCGATGTCGGCGAGCGCCGCGGCGACGTCGTCTTCCCCACGCCACCCTTGCCGGTGACCCAGACGAACTGGAGGTCGAGGAGCGACGGCGGCGCAGCCAGTTTCAGCCCCCGAAGCCGATGCGCCGGTCGCCGTCGGAGGAGCCGAGCTCGATGTAGGCGATCTTCGCCGACGGGATGCCGACATCCTTGCCGCGCTTGTCGACGAGCCACAGGACGTCGCTCGTACCGGCAGCGCCGCTTCGACCTTGGCCTTCAACTTCCCACGATCGGCGTCGTCGGGGAGCTCGATGTTGAGCTCGCGGGGGGCCTGGGTCACTCCGATGCGTACGTCCACCGGGCGCACGCTATCGGCCGGGCCCGGCCAGGGTTCGGCCAGGCTGCGTCGGCGAGCGGGCTGGCCCAGCGGGCGGGGCCAGCCGGTGGCTCGATGGCGTGAATCGTTGGGCTCGTGACATTGACGCCAACCCCGTTCGGCGACGAGGCTGAACCCGTGATGACGAGCGCCGACGAGACCGAGCATCGTGGTGCCGGTCCGCACCGAGTGGCGATCTTCGTGTACGACGGCATCCAGTCGCTCGATGTCACCGGACCGGCCGAGGTGCTGGCCGGAGCGTCGCAGATGCTCCCGGCCGAGCAGCGCTACGACGTCTCGATCGTGTCGTTGGAGGCGGGACGGTGTCGACGCAGAGCGCCGTCGCGCTCGACTCCCGGCGCTCGACGTGTGGTCGCGCGACCCATCCGGGTCCCGTCGACACGCTGATCATTCCCGGCGGATTCGGCATCCGCGCCGTGATCGACGATGCGGCCGCCGTGGCTGCGATCGCCGCGCTCATCGACCGCTCGACGCGTCTGGTCACCGTCTGCTCCGGTGCACTGATCGCCGCCGCGACGGGCGCGCTCGACGGACATCGAGTGACCACGCACTGGACCCGGGCGGCGACCCTCGCCGAGCGCTGGCCCGCGTCGATGTCGACGCCGATCCGATCTTCATTCGCAGCCTCCCGACCGCCGACCGCGCCGACGCACGCGAGGTGTGGTCGTCGGCGGGCGTCACCGCCGGGATCGACCTGACGCTGGCGCTCGTCGAGCACGACCACTCCACCCGGATCGCCCAGACGATCGCCCAGCATCTCGTGATGTTCCTGCGACGCCCCGGCGGGCAGTCGCAGTTCGCCGCGCCGACGTGGATCCGTCAGGCACCGCCCGGGCCGATCCGACGCGCGCAGGAGATCGTGATCGACGACCCGGGAGCCGACCACCGTGTGGGCGAACTCGCCCGGCACGTCGGGATGAGCGAGCGGCATTTCGTCCGATCGTTCAGCCGGGAGGTCGGCGTGCCGCCCGCCCGGTTCGTCGCTCGCATCCGGGTCGACAGCGCCCGCCAAGCCCTCGAGTCGTCGACCGACACCGTCGATTCGATCGCCCGCCGCTGCGGGTTCGGCACCGCCGAGACGATGCGCCGCACCCTCGTCCGCCACATCGGCGTGTCGCCCGACGACTACCGCCGCCGTTTCCGCCACCAACCACGAAAGCAGACTGCCATGACCGAAATCGTCATCCCCCTGTTCCCCAACTTCACCGCCCTCGACGCCATCGGGCCCTACGAGGTGCTCCAGCGGATCCCCGACTTCGACATCACGTTCATCGGCCACGAACGCGGCGTGGTCCGCTCCGACAACTCGATGCTCGGCATCGAGATCGACGGCACGTTCGAGGACCACCCCCGGCCCGACGTCATCGTCTTTCCCGGCGGCGTCGGCACGCGGGCCGCTGATGCACGACGAGCGAGTACTCGACTGGGTCCGGAAGGCGCACGAGACCACCACGTTCACCACCTCGGTGTGCACCGGTTCGCTCGTGCTCGCCGCGGCCGGGCCTGCTCGACGGCCTGACCGCGACGACCCACTGGAGCACGCTCGACACGCTCGCCGAACACGGCGCCATCCCCACGAGCGACCGCGTCGTGGAGCATCTCGACCGGCGGATCATCACGGCGGCCGGCGTGTCGAGCGGGATCGACATGGCGCTACGGCTCGTGGAGATACTGGTCGACCGGACCGCGGCCGAGGCGTGCCAGCTGATGATCGAGTACGACCCGCAGCCGCCGTTCGACAGCGGCTCGACCGCCAAGGCGAGCGAGGACGTCGTCATCCGGGTGATCGAGTACGCCCAGCACCGCAAGTAGCTGTTGCAGCCAGCCGTGCCACCGCGCAGCCGTTGCAGTCAGACGGCGGTGGAGCAGAACGTGTCGCCGCGGGCGAAGCTCGACTCGGTGGTGACGTCACCGAGTTCATCGGTACCGTCGACGTCGACGAGCGCGCCGAGCATCCCCTTGACCATGCCCCGGTCGACCGCACAGATCACCGGGTGCTCGGTGGCGACCTCACCGAACGGGCAGTGGTTGTTGATGATCCGCAGTTGGTCGTTCCGGCTCTCGGCGTGCGCCGCGAACCCGTGGGCCGTCAGCGCGTCGGCCACCGCCTGCATCGCCGATCGCAGCGACCGACGCCCGGCAGTGAGCGCGTCACCGGTCAATCCGTTGGCCATGGCCCGGCCGTACTCCTGGCCGACCTCCTCCGCGATCTGTTCGGCCTCGTGGTGGGGCAGCCGGTCGAGCGCGCGTCCGAGCAACGACAGCAACAGATCGTCGCTGCGCACGGGGAAGTCGCCATCGCCCATCCGCGCCGCATCGGCGACGACCACGTAACGCTTCGAGGGACGACCGGCACCGGCGCCCGCGACCCGGCCGCTGATCACCTCGAGATATCCACCCGCGGCGAGCTTGTCGAGATGGTGGCGGGCCACGTTGGCGTGCACCCCCACCTCGGCGGCGACCATCGAGGCGGTGACACCCTCGAACGCCAGCGGCGAACCGGAATGATCGCGGGCGAACAGATAGATCGAGCGGCGCGTGGGGTCACCGAACGCATCGGTGATCGCCGACACGGTTGCGGTGAACGACGGGCTCGACGCCATGGACGAATTGTATCCGAGCCGAATTGTCCCTATGCGCGTAGTGGAAATTCGGTGCAATTGCGAAACGCCGTCGCCACAATGGACGAATGGCCATCCCCGTCACGGAAGCGCAGGTCGTCGACGCACTGCGGCCGGTCCAGGACCCTGAACTGCACCGTTCGATCGTCGATCTCGGCATGCTCCGCGGCGTCGACATCCGGCCCGACGGCGTGGTCGGTGTGCTCATCGCGCTCACCGTTCCCGGCTGTCCGCTGAAGAACGAGATCCGCCAGCGTGTGTCCGACGCGGCGACCGCACTCGATGGTGTCGACTTCGATCGACCTCGAGTTCACCGTGATGACCGACGACGAGCGCGAGGAACTGCGCAAGAGTCTCCATGGCGACGCCGCCGCGACCGCCGGCCAGGCACCGGCCCACGGCCACGCCGAGGGGCGCATCATCCCGTTCGCCCAGAACGGCTCGAAGACCCGCCCGCTGCTCATCTCGTCGGGCAAGGGCGGTGTCGGCAAGTCGAGCGTGACGGCCAACGTCGCGGTGGCGCTCGCCCAGCAGGGGTACTCGGTCGGCGTGGTCGATGCCGACATCTACGGCTACTCGATCCCCCGCATGCTCGGCGCCGACCGCGACCCCACGGTGATCGACGAGATGATCATTCCGCCGGAGGCGTGGGGCGTCCGCTGCATCTCGATCGGCTACTTCATCCCGGAAGGCCAGGCCGTCATCTGGCGTGGCCCGATGCTGCACAAGGCACTCGAGCAGTTCCTCACCGACGTGTTCTGGGACGAACCCGACTTCCTCCTCGATCGACATGCCGCCCGGCACCGGCGACATCGCGCTGTCGCTGTCGCAGTACCTCCCCCGCGGCGAGGTGTTCGTCGTCACCACACCGCAGCCGGCCGCCCAGAAGGTCGCCGCGCTGTCGGCGGCGATGGCGGCCAAGGTCAACCTGCCCGTGCGCGGCGTGATCGAGAACATGTCGTGGTTCACCGGCGACGACGGCAAGCGGTACGAGATCTTCGGTTCCGGTGGCGGCCAGGCACTCGCCGACGACCTCGGTGTTCCGATGCTCGGACGCCTCCCGCTGCTGCCCGAACTGCGCCAGGGTGGCGACGACGGCAAGCCGATCACCGCCGTCGATCCCGACTCCGAGGCGGGACGGACGTTCCACGAGATCGCCCGGCAGATCGCCGTCGACATGCGGCCGAAGAAGGTCTACAGCGACGCCCTCAAGGTGCTCTGACCAGCGGCCCATTGACGCCGATGGACCCGGTGCCGCGTTACCGATTCGACCGGATGGTCAGCGAGGCCCTCGACGCCTTGCCGCCAGAACTCGATCACGTGCTCGACAACGTCGTGGTGCAGGTGCGCGAACGCAACCATGAGGAACCGGAGCTCCTCGGGCTGTACCAGGGCGTGCCCCACACCGACCGCAGCGGCATCGAAGGGCCCGACATCATCTCGATCTACCGGCTGGCACTGTGCGACGCGTGTGAGGACCTCGACGAGTTGGCCGAGGAGGTGTTCATCACCGTGATCCACGAGGTGGCGCACGCCGCCGGGATCGACGACGATCGGCTCGACGAACTCGGCTGGGGATGACCCGTCAGCTCGCGCTCGCGATGGCCGAGGGCGTCGGCGCGGCGATCGTTCCCGTCGACGATCCCGACTCGCCGACCGATCTCTCGCCGATATGGATCGACTGGCCCGCGGTCGCCGGGACGATCGAACGCATCGAACGCGACGACGCGCCACGCTGGGTGTGGTGGCCGGAGGACACGCCGCGCCAGCTCGTCGCCCTCGACGTCCGTCCGGCGCGCTCGTGGGATCTCGGCGCGGTCCATCGCATGCTCGTGGGCGGCTGGCGCAACTCACCCGCGGCGATCTGGGCGAACTGCCACGGCCTCGACGGCGCGTCGGCTCCCGAGGCGACCGCCGCGGCGCCGGACCTGTTCAGCGCCGCGGTGGAGGTCGTCGACGAGGACGACCCGATCCACTCTGTCGGGCCACCTGTCACCCGAGTGGTTGGCGGGCGGATGGCAGGTGACACCAGTCGCATCGCTCGCCATGCCCGGCTGGCCGCCGAGTGCTTCCTGCGCCAGCAGGAGGCGGTGCGCGCCGTCGGCGACCCGACGACAGTGACCTCGACGATCATTGGCACGGTCCACTCCGAGTCGGCCGCCGAATCGCTGTGCGCCGAACTCGAACACGACGGCCTGCCGATCGATCTCGCCGTCGCCGAAGCGCTGATCGCCGGGTTCATCGGTCCGCGGCCGGCCGACGCGGCCGAGGCGCAGACCCTCGCCGCCGAGCGTGACGAGCGCGTGCTCCGCCACATCCCGGTCGAGCAGCGGCTCGACCTCCGCAATCCGGCCAACGTGAAGGCACTGCTCCGACGGGTCGGCATCGAGGTGTCCGACACCCGGGCGTGGCGGCTCGAGGAACTGCGCGGCGACCACCCCTTCGTCGACGACCTGCTCACGTGGCGCAAGGCCGAGCGGATCTCCACCACGTTCGGGTACGCCTGGCTCGACGCCAACGTCGGCGCCGACGGCCGCGCTGCGGGGCCGCTGGTCGGGATCCGACGGCGCCGCCGGACGGATGACGGCGACCGCCGGCCTGCACAACATGCCCGCCGACCTGCGCCCGGCGATCGTGGCCGAGCCGGGTCATGTGTTCGTCCGCGCCGACCTCGGTCAGATCGAGCCGAGGATCCTCGCCGCCGTGTCGGGTGACGCCGCGCTCGCCGTCGGCCACGCAGGACAGCGACATGTATGCGCCGGTGGCGGCCCGGCTGGGAGTCGACCGCGACATCGCCAAGGTCGCCGTGCTCGGCGCGATGTACGGGCAGACCACCGGGCGCGGCGCCGAGGCGTTGCGCGGTCTCGAGACGAACTACCCGGTCGCCATGGCCTACCTGGCCGACGCCGCACGCGCCGCCGAGGGCGGCAACGACCTGCGCACCCGCGGCGGCCGGCTCGTCCGGATGGGCGGGAACAGCCTCGACACGTCGGATGCCGACGGCCGATCCCGGGCCGCGGCGCGCGGGCGGTACGGCCGCAATGCGATGGTGCAGGGTGCGGCGGCCGAGTTCTTCAAGACCTGGGCGGCGGTCGTGCGGGCCCGCCTCCCGGCCGTCGACGATCGCGCCCGCATCGTCCTGTGCCTCCACGACGAGCTGGTCGTGCACGCGCCGACCGGTCGGGCGACGCCGTGGCGCGGGCTCGACGACTGGTTGCAGGAGGCCGCCATCGGTGGCTCGCCGGGTCGGCCGAAGCGGGCGGGTCCGGTTCGTCGCCGACATCAGCGTGATCGCCCGCTGGTCCGACGCCAAATAGTGGGCGCGTAGCCGGGCGAGCTCCGCCGAACGACCTCAGCCGAACGATTTGGAGAAGTCGGCGGAGCGCCAACGCTCCGGGGTGAGGCGCGATGACGGACGTATCGGTGCTCGGATTGTTGTCGGCATACCACCGGCCATCTCCGGGCCGAGGTAGCGACTGGCCATCGAGAAGTCACGGTCTTCGGGGGCGACCGTGACCGGACCCTCGACGCTCACGTACCGGTACGGCGCCGTCTCGGTCTGCACGGTCAGCGTCGCCCGTCCGCGGCGCAGCAGTCTCGCCTTCAACGAGTCGCCGTCCATGCTGACGATCACGTCGCCGTCCTCGTACTGGTACCAGATCGGCAGGCCAGCGGTCCGTGTCCCTCGTGTGCGATGGCGAGGATGCCGACGTGCACGTCGCGAGGAACGCTGCTGCTTCGGCGTCGGTCATCGAGATGTCCATGTCGGCAACGTATTCAGTCGTTCGTGAATCGCTGCTCGCGGAACGGGTCGCCGTACATGTGGTAGCCGTTCTGCTCCCAGAAGCCGGGAGCGTCACCGGCGATCAGCTCGAGCGAACGCACCCACTTCGCCGACTTCCAGAAGTAGAGATGCGGCACGACCACCCGCACCGGCCCACCGTGCTCCTGCGGGATCGGTCCGCCCTCGTACGCGATACGGCGATGATCGCGTCGTCGGTCGTGATGTCCACCAGCGGGATGTTCGTCGTGTAGCCGAACTCGGCGTGCTCCATCACGTGGGTCGCCTCCGGACGGACGCCGGCGCGGGCGAACAGGTCGCGCACGCGCACGCCCGTCCACGTCGTGTCGAACTTGCTCCACTTGGTGACGCAGTGGATGTCGAACGTCGGTGTGATCGCGGGCATCGTTCGGAGTTCGTCGAGGGTGATCGTGAACGGCTCGTCGACGAGCCCGGTGATCGCCAGGTCCCACTGGCCCGGTTCGTAGTCGGGGATGTCGCCGACGTGCAGGACCGGGAACCGGTCGGTCGTGTACTGCCCGGGCGGGAGGCGGGCGGGGTCGATGCCCTGCTTCACGAGGTTGGCGCGGTTGCGTTCGAAGAAGCCCATGCCGCCCAGTCTGCCCGGCAGGACGGCCCGGACGCTGTGCCTCGTGACCGTCGGGTCGCCGCTTCCTGCTGACACGACGGGGCTAGCCTCGCCGCAGTGTCCGACGTTCCTCCACCGCCGAGCGCCGCTCCTCCGCCCCCACGATCGCCACCGCCGCTCACCCCACCGCCGTCCGTCCCGGCACCGCCGAGCACCCGCCCCACCGCGCGGGATATGTCGCCTACGGGAATGTCGCCGACACCGCTCGCCTCCCTGCGCCGTGTCCACGGCTTGTCGATCGCCATCATCACGCTCACGACCATCGCCGCGATCGCGACCGTGCTCACGACGATCCTCACCGCCGGCGTGGCCGAGGACGCCCGCAACTATCTCGACGGCGAGCTGAGCGACGACGAGTTCCGCAACGCCATCGGACCGGTCAACGCCGCCCAACTGATCGCGGGAGTCGCCACGCTCGCCGTGTTCGTCATCACCGTGATCTGGATGTACCGGATCGCCACCAACGTGCGCGCCTTCCAGCGGGACACGTTGTGGAGCCCTCTGTTCGCGATCTTCGGCTGGATGCTGCCGCCGTTCGTGCTGTACATCATCCCGTTCCTCGTGCTGCGCGAGTTGTGGAAGGCGTCCGATCCGACCGACGTCAACGACACCGAGGGTTGGCGGAAGTCTGCCGACAACCCCTTCATCTGGGCGTGGCTCGTGCTGTACGGGATCGCCCCGATCTTGCTGCTGCTGTTCTCCGTCGGATCGTTCCTCGACGGCGGCCTGGCCTCCGGAAGCCTCGAGTCGCTGGCCGACAGCCTCGACGAATTCGACGGGTTCGGCGTGATCACGGCCGCCGTGAACGTCGCCGCGGCCGTCGTGTGGATCGTCCTCGTGCGCCAGCTCACCGGGCGTCACGTCCGGCTCACGAGCGAGCGCTGAGGTCATGGCACATTCGGTCATCTACCTCGTTCGGCATGCCAAGGCGGGCGAACGGCGCGATGTGGACCGGCGACGACCTCGAACGCCCGTTCAGCAAGTCGGGCTGGAAGCAGGCCCACGCACTCGGCAAGCGATTGGCAAGAAGGGCGTCGGTCGAACTGGTGTCGAGTCCGTACGTGCGCTGCATCCAGACGCTCGAACCGCTCGCCATCGCGGTCGGCTCGGACCGTGGAGCCCGACGATCGCCTGCTCGAGGATGCGCGCGTTCGAAGGCGTGCTCGACCTCATCGCCGAGGTGGACGACGGAGCGGTGTTGTGCAGCCACGGCGACGTGATCCCCGCCACCGTCCAGGCCCTCGTCCGCCGCGGGATGCAGCTCAAGACCGAACCCGATTGGCGCAAGGCCAGCGTGTGGATCCTCCGGCGCAAGGACGACCGCGTCGTCTCCGCCACCGTCTGGCCCCCACCCACCTGACCACCGCGACCCGACCGTCCCGACCGACCGATCCGACGGGCCAAATCCTCGTTTGCGTCAGGATTTCTGCGGACCGGTCCGCAGAAATCGCGACGCAAACGCTGGTTTGACGAGTCAGGCGGCGGTGGTGGTGGGGACGGCGGGATCGGTGGCGGCGCGGATGTCGTCGACGAAGGCGCCGATCAGGTCGGCGACCTCGCTCGGCGGATCGTTGGCCTGGCACTGCTCGGCGAACGGAAGGGCGGCGGACGCGTCCTCCCGGAACTGGAACTCGACGATCGCCTGGAAGCAGTACGGGTCGGCGTAGTCGGGCTCCATGTCGATCGCCTGCCCGAGCGCCAGTTGGGCGGCATCGAGCCGGGCCGCGACCGCCTCGGTGTCGGGGTCGCCGACGGAGACCGAGGGCGAGCGTCCAACCGAAGTAGGCGATCGCCTCGGCATTGTCGCGACCCTGGTCACGTTCCATCTGCACCACCTGGCCGAACAACGAGTTGGCGAGGGTGTAGTCGCCCTGGGTCATCGCCTGGCGGGCATTGGTCATCAGCACCCGGGCGTCGTCGCCGGGCGTCAACCCCGTGATCTGCTGGCCGTTCTGCCGCTCGCCCCACGCGCCGGCCAGCACGAAGCCGATGCCGACCGCGACGGCGACCACGACGGCAGCGATGGCGACCGTCCACCCCCAACGCCGGGGCGCCTTCGCCGGCAGCTGCGACCGTCCCGGTGTCGATCTCGCGGAGCACCGCCGCCGCACGCACGGTGTAGCCGTCGCGCAACGTGGCGTAGTCGGCGTCGTCGATGTCGCCGGCGTCGTGCTCGCGCTCGAGGTCGGCGAGTGAGCGCAGCAGGAACCGGCGTTCCTCCTCGCGTTCGGCGAGCTGATCGAGATCGACCCGGCTCACGCGTTACTCCGCCTGGTCCCCGGAAGCGGCCATCGCCTCGGCGACGAGTTCACGGTCGGCGTCGGTCGGTTCGGCCGTGGCGGCCGCCTCACGCTTCCAGCGGCGGAACACCACAGCGAGCCCGGCGACGCCGCACACGAACCCGACCGCCGGCAACACCCAGATCAACGCGTCGAAGCCCGACGATCGCGGCACCAACAGCACCTCGGCGCCGTACCGGGTCTCGATGAGGGCGATGATGTCGTCGTCGTCGAGGTCGTTCTCGGCCACGAGGTCGGCGATCTGGCTGCGGATGGCGCCGCGACGCGTTGTTCTGCGACACGAAGACGCTCTCGCCGTCACAGATCGGACAGGCGACCCGCGAAGCGATGGCGTCGACGCGGTCCGCCGGCGTCTCCGGGTCCGGTCGATCGGAACGCACCGACGGCGAGGAACCCGGCCACCACGAACACGAGCGCCAACCATCCCGGCCAGTGCTTCACCGCCTTGTTCCACTCGCGCACGCTCATCCGGTGTACTGCTCGCGGTACTGCTGCAGGATCGTGTCGAGCTGCTCGGCGGTCACCTTCGAGATGAGCCGGAGCTGCACGACACCGCTCGGATCGATGATCCACGTCTCCGGCACCGCCGAGACACCGAAGGCGACCGGGAACTCGTCGGCCTTCGAGTAGATCTGCGGCCAGTCGCCGCCACGCTCGGCGAAGAAGGCGTCGACCTTCTCGCGAGTGCCCTGCGTGATCACCGAGTACAACTCCGCGCCGTCGTTGCCGAGCGCCGCCTGGTTGTCGACGAACTGCGCGAGTTCGCTGTGCTCCTGCTGGCACGGGATGCAGTCGGGGTCGAAGAAGTTGAGCACGACCCAACTCCCCTTGCGGCGCGACAGGTCGAACGACGAGCCGTCGTCGAGCGTGCCGATGGCCTCGGGCGCGGGCAGGCCGAGCAGCGCCGATCCCGACGACTCACCGTGTTCGGCCTTGGCGCCGGCCAGCACGACGAACAACCCGGCGAGCACGACGAACACCGCGAGCACGATCCACGGCGCGACGCGCCGGCGACGACGAGGACCGGGCCCGGAATCGCCGACCGTCCGTCTCCATGTCGGGTCGGCGCTGTCGAACGCAGTCACACCGGCACCGTTTCACCGTCGACGTCGGGTGGGGTTGGGGCGGGTGGGGTTGGGGCTCGGGTGCCGCCACCCGCTCGGGCTCGGCCACCGGAGCCGACACCGGATCGATCGCCCGGCGACGGCGGCTGCCGGGGAACGCCGCGAGCAGCGTGCCGATCGCCATGATCAAGCCGCCGATCCAGAGCCACAGGATCATCGGCTTGACGAACACCCGGATCGTGGCGGTGCTGTCGCCGGCGACGGCGCCCGGATCGAGGGTCAGATAGATGTCCTCCGTGAGTCCGGTGCGCACCGACGGCGTGCCGACATCGACACCCATGTTGAGGTAGGTCGTGGTGGCGGGACGATACGTGTCGCCACCGTCGAGCACGACGTTGGCGGCCGAGCACGCGCTTGCTCTCGTTGTCGTTCGTGCGCACGTCGACGGACGTGAGTTCGAACGTGTGGCCGCCCCATGCGACGGTGCGGCCGGTTTCGAGCTCCAGCGTGGCGGAGTGCGTGAAGCTGTTCGAGGCCGCGAGCGCGACGGCGATGATGATCACGCCGATGTGCACGACCATGCCACCGTTGGCCCGGCCGACGAAGCCGCCCAGACCCTGGCGGCGGGTGGCGAGCGCCAGCTGGCGCAGGGCCGATCCGGCGGCGAACCCGCCGAACCCGAACGCCACCAGCGGTGCCCACCCGTCGGCGCCGACCACCACGGCGAGCACGATCGCGCCCGCCCCCATCCAGGCCGGCCAGAACAACCGCTGACGGAGCAGTTCTCCCGACGCCTTGCGCCACGGCAGCACCGGCGCGACGCCCATGAGGAACAGCAGCACGAGCCCGAGCGGCATCGACAACCGGTCGAAGTACGGCGCACCGACGACGGTCCGGCGATTCTGGAACGCCTCGACGAGCAGCGGGAAGATCGTGCCGAGCAGCACGATGAAGGCGAACACCGTGAACAGCACGTTGTTGGCGAGGAACGCCCCTTCGCGGCGAGATCGGCGAGTCGATCGCACCGGGCGACCGCAACCGGTCGCCGCGCCAGGCGATCAGGCCGAGCGACACGACGACGACCACGGCGAAGAACGCCAGCAACCACGAACCCACCGGCCCGTCGCCGAATGCGTGCACCGAGTTGATCACGCCCGACCGCGTCAGGAACGTGCCGAGGATGGTGAGCGAGAACGTGGCGACGAGCAGGCTGAGGTTCCAGACGCGCAACATGCCGCGACGTTCCTGCACGAGCACCGAGTGGATGTACGCCGTGCCGGTGAGCCAGGGCAGCAGCGACGCGTTCTCCACCGGGTCCCACGCCCACACGCCCGACCACCCGAGCACCTCGTAGCTCCACCAGCCGCCGAGCAGGATGCCGATCGTGAGGAACGCCCACGAGAACAACGCCCAGCGCCGGGTCTCCATCAGCCAGCCCTCGCCGAGCCTGCCCGTGACGAGCGCGGCGATGGCGAAGGCGAACGGCACGGCGAAACCGACGTAGCCGAGGTACAGGATCGGCGGGTGGAACAGCACCAGGATGTGGTTCTGCAGCAGCGGGTTCGGCCCGGGCCCCGAGGTGACACCGGCGGCACCCGCACTGAACGGATCGGCGGGCCCGAAGCTGAGCGCGGCGAAGAAGGCGGCGATCGTGAACATCACCACGAGCGCCCAGCCGACGAGGACATCGTTGGTGCGCTGGCGGAACCGCCACGCGACGGCCGCCGTGTACCCGCCGAGGATCAGCGCCCAGAGCAGGATCGAACCCTCGAGGGCCGACCACATCGCGGCGAAGTTGTACAACGCCGGTGTGTCAGCCGAGCCGACCTGCTGGATGTAGGCCATCGAGAAGTCGCGGGTGATCAGCGCCCGCTGCATCATCACCACCGCGAGCACGATGCCGCCGAGCGCCATCCAGGCGTAGCGGGCACCTTGGCGGAGGAGTCGCGGGTCGCCACGGCGGACGCCGACCAGCACCGTGAGCGCACCCATGACACAGGCGGCCAGCATGAGCAGCAGCCCCGCCCGCCCGAGGGCGGCATTCACACTCGCCGCGATCATGGCGAGGCGGTACCGCCTTCACAGGCTGCGGCTTCGGCATCGGCGACGCGCTCGTCGTTCACGGCGACGTACTCCTCCGAGTGCTTCACCTCGACCTGATCGCCCTGCAGCGCGCCGTCGGCGATCACACCGTGGACCACCACCGGGATGCACTCCTTGAAGATCCCTCCCGGTTCGCCGTCGTAGACCACCGGCATCGTCACACCGTTGAACGAGATCGTGAACGCCGTGGCGTTGCCGACCTTGGTGACCGATCCCTCGTCGACCGTGCCCTGCAGGCGGATCCGCCGGTCGGCGTTGCAGCCGTCGCGGGTGCCGATCTCGTCGACGTTGCAGTAGTAGTCGACGGCGGACGTGAGGAACTGGGTGACGATCACGCCACCGGCCACGAAGACGAGCGCGAGCACGACGATCGGCACCCACCGCCGTCCGGATCGGCGACGCGCCGGTTCCTCGGGGGTCGCCCGCGGGGAGAGGTCGAGGTCGGTCATCGGGCCGGTCAGGTCCAGTACTTGTCTGCGTCGGGCGTGCGCTTGGCGAGACGGCGCCCACTGCGCAGCACCCAGCCGGTGAGCAACCCGACGACGGCGAACACGGCGATGTAACTCCCGATGATGAACCCGGCGTCTTCCATCAGACGGTCCCTTCCAGGCGGCGGGCCGCCAATGCGTCGTCGAGCCCTCGGTCGTCGAGGGCATCCTCCATCGCCATCACCCGGGTGCGGTGCAGCATCAGCCAGATGTAGAACAACGTGAACGCGATGACGCCGACGAAGAGGCTGAACGCCATCAGGCCGTCGATCGTCGGATCGGCGTTGACCCTGAGCACCGTGGCCTCCTGGTGGAGGCTGCGCCACAGCTTGACGCTCCAGTGCACGAGTGGGATCTCGAGCACCGCGATCAGACCGATCACGGCGCTGCGCGTGGCGCGCTGCTGGTGCGTCCCGCCGAGGCGGCGCACGGCGAGGTAGCCGATGTAGGTGACGAACAGCAGTGCTGTCGTGGTGAGCCGGGCGTCCCATTGCCAGAACACACCCCACGTGAGGCGGCCCCACAGCGCGCCGACGACGAGGGTGACGGCGACGAACGCGGTGCCGACCTCGGCGCTCGCGCCCGCGAGACGGTCCCAGCCGAGCGGCTTCGGACGACCGCCCCGCCCGCGGTAGAGCACCATCGCCGAGGCGAGCGCGGTGACGACGAAGGCCATGTACGCCACCCAGATGGTGGGGACGTGCATGTAGAGGAGCCGGACCGCCTCGCGCTGGTCGCGGTCGGCGGGCGAGAAGCCGAGACCGAACGCCACGAGCCATGCCATCGACACGATCGTGGCGATCCCGAGGATGCGGGTGCCGCGGGTGCCGGTGGACAGCACGACCGGACGCCGAAGCGGAGATGCCACCGGCCAACGCGTCCGTCGGGTCGGGATTGGTCGTGGTCATCGAGATCCTGTCATTGGTGCGGCTATTCGTCGACGAGCGGCCCGAATGCCAAGGCACCGCCGACACCGAAGGCCACGGCGAAGACGACCAGCAGGCCCACCCAGGGCCAGCCGTCCGACACCACCGCACCGACCGTGCCGAGCGCCGCTTCGACGGCTCGGGTTGCTCCGATCAGAACGGGCGCCACCGCTGGCAACGTGAGCAGCGGGAGCAACGTCTCGCGGCCCTTGATCCCAGCGGCAAGGCCTCCGTACAGGGTACCGACCGCGGCCAGTCCACACGTCGCGGTGAGCAAGGTCGTGACGAGCAGCACAACGCCCCCGACTGGCACGGTTTGGCGGTAGAGGACGATCGCCAGGACGAGCAGCACCACCTCGAGGAGCAGGAGCTGGGCCGACAGCGCGAGCGCCTTGCCGACGAAGATCGCCCTGGCGTCCACTCCGGCGACGCGCAGGGCGTCGAGCGCCCCGTCGTCGGCCTCGATGCCGAACGCCCGCTGGACGAGGACGAGCAGGCTGAACATCGTGGCCAGCCAGATCAACCCGGGGGCGACCTGTTCGAGCACGGTCTCCTTGTCGAGGGCGAAGGCGAAGATCACCATCGTGATGCCGGCGAACGGCAGCACCTGATTCGTCACCACGCGGCTGCGCCGCTCGACCCGGAGGTCCTTGGAGGCGATCAGCCAGCACATGCGCCAGAAGCGGGGAATGCCGCCGGTGGTGGTCGATGCCGGTGCGCGCCGGTCGGTGGCAGGGCCGCTCACGGTGCCGCCTCGCGGGCCTGGCCGGCGACCACGTCGACCCACCGTGTGGCGAGCGATCCCGCCCGTTCGAGCTCGTGGCTGGCCACGATGATCGTGGCGCCGGACGATGCCGCCTGGCGCAGCGTGTGGTCGAGCTCGTCACGGGCCGCCGCGTCGAGGCCGGCGTGCGGCTCGTCGAGCAACCAGAGTTCGGCCCGCCGCGCCACCAGGCAGGCGAGTGCGGTGCGGCGGCGCTGCCCGGCCGACAGCTTGCCGACCGCCACGTCGCGGATCCGTCCGTCGACGCCGAGCCGCGCCATCGCCGCGGCGATCTCGGCCTCGGTGGCACCGACCGTCGATCCCCAGAAGCCGATGTTCTCGGCGACCGAGAGGTCGCGATAGAGCCCGTTCTGGTGTCCGAGCAGCCCGACCCGGCGACGAACGGCGTCGCGCTCGGTGGCCAGGTCGTGCCCGACCACGTGCGCGGTCCCCCGGGTGATCGGCACCAGCCCGGCGCACAGCCGGAGCAGCGTGGTCTTGCCGGCGCCGTTCGGGCCCCGCAGCAGCACGATCTCGCCCCGCGACACGTCGAGATTCGCTCCCGCGAGCGCGGGGAAGTCACCCAGGACCGCCACCACCTCGCGGAGGGCGACAACAGGTTGCGTCGGGAGGGCGTCGGTGGGCATGGCGTTCGGGACGCAACGCTACGGCCGAACTCCCACGCCGTCTTGATTCGCCGTCCGATTTGCCGTTCTGACGTGCCGGCCTGATCTGCCGTTCTGACTGCCGCCTGGTTCGTCCGACGCGCTCGACTCGACGGCGTTCGCCAGTAGCGTCGCCGCGGATGGCGGCTCCGGACACGACGACCGACGGCCCCGCACCGTGCCGACGAAGACCAGCAAGTGGGACCGCCCGCCGCAGCCGAAGGACTGGCGGTACTGGGTCGGTGGGATCGGCAAGGTGCTCATCGCCACCGGGTTGTTGATGTTCGCGTTCGTCGGCTACCAGCTGTGGGGCACGGGCATCGAGACCGCCCGGGCGCAGAACGCGCTGGAGGACGACTTCAACGAGTTGCTGGCGAGCACGGTGCCCCCGGCTCCACGCGTCTCCACCGTTCCGGCGACGACCGTCCGGCGACAACGGCCCGTCGACACCGCTCCCGCCGTCACGCTTGCTACGCCCTCGTCTGACCGCGCCGACCACGTCCGCCGCGCCCGTGCCGCTCGAGCGCAGAACCTGCCGGCGATTCGAGGAGGGCGACGTGATCGCCCGGCTCGAGATCCCATCGATCGGCGTCGACGACTACGTGGTTGCCGGTGTCGAGAAGTCCGATCTCAAGAAGGGTCCCGGCCATTACCCCGAGACCCCGCTGCCCGGCCAGCTCGGCAACGCCGCCATCGCCGGGCACCGCACCACGTACGGTCAACCGTTCTACGACATCGACCAGGTCACGCCCGGCGACGAGATCATCGTCACCACTCCGGCGGGGCGGTTCGTCTACATCGCCACGGGTCAACAGATCGTGGGCCCGAACGACTACCAGGTGGTCGCCACGACCGACCCGACGGTCGCCACGCTGACCCTCACGTCGTGCCACCCGCGATACACCGCACGGGATCGCATCGTGATCACGAGCGAACTCGATCCGACGCAGTCGGACCCGGTCGGCGAGAGCGTCCTCAACTACGGACGTCCGCTCGAACCGGCCGACCGAGAGCCGCGCCGCTCCGCCTCGACGACCCGACCGTTTCGACACCGGTCGAAACGCCGGCACCACCACCACCGCCGCCGAGCCACGACCAGCGACGGAGCACCGAACCGGAGAGCACCGAACCGGCGACCACCGACCCGGCGACGACCGGCCGGGCGACGACGTCGATGCGCCGACCGCACCGACCGCCGTGAACGACGGCATCGCCGATGCCTTCGCCGAGGGGTGGTTCAGCGACCCGGGCGCCAACAGCCAGGTGGCCCTGTGGGGCGTGGTTCTGATCCTGATCAGCGTCGGCGCCTACCTCCTCAGCCGCAAGGCGAGGAGGGACTCGGTCGGCCTGCTGGTCGGGATCGTGCCGTTCACGATCGCGCTGTACTTCTTCTTCCAGAACGTCAACCGGCTGCTCCCACCGGGCCTCTGATCGGACGAACCTTCCGTATCACACGACCGGAACGTCGCCCTCCCGGCCCGGGCGAGTTGGTCACCGGCCGGTGAAGTGGGCGGGGCGCTTCTCGAGGAACGCCGTGCGTCCTTCGACCGCGTCGTTGCTCGCCCAGGCCGCCTTCCGTGCCGACTCGACCGCGTCGACCGGCGGTGGTTCGGCCGTGCGATGCTCCAACGCCAGCTTGTGGCCTTCCATCGTGAGCGGAGCGAGCGTCGACAGCTGTTCGGCCCAGGCGACAGCGTCGTCGAGACCGCCGAGGCGGTGCACGCCACCGAGCTCGTGCAGCCGCGCCGCGCTGTACGTCTCGGCGCCGACGAGCATGGCCCGGGCGACCGGTGCGGTGAACTCGTCGGCGAGGCGCCGGACGGTCCAGTGGTCGACGACGAGGCCGAGCTTGGCGGCCGGTACGCCGACGACGCTGTCGGGTGTCGCGATCCGCAGATCCGCGGCGACCGCGAGTTGCGCTCCGGCCCCGAGCGCCGGACCGTCGATCGCCGCGATGACCGGGATCGAGCAGCAGGCCGAAGCCGCGCAGGACACTGCCGAGGTCGGCCGCGAACTGGCCCTCCTCCACACCGGTCAGGTCGGCGCCGGCGCTGAACGCCGGCGGTGCGCCGGTCAGCACCAGCACGCGGACGAGCCGTGCCGAGTCGGCCATCAGCTCGGCCTGCACGGCCGCCAGCTCGCCGAGCGTCTCGTGATCGACGGCATTGCGGCGCGACGGCCGATCGAGCGTCACGAGCATCACCGCGCCCGACATGTCGGTGGTCTCGACACGGACGGTCATGCCCGACCGACCGCGTTGCCGGACGGGGTTCGGCCGCTCACTCGTAGCATGGCCCGACTGTATGTCGCTCTCCGATCCGTCACCGCGCCCGAGTCTCGACCCGTCACCAGGCCGGCCCACCGACCCGGTCCGGGCCCGCCGAGCGACGATCGCCAAGTGGACGCTGATCGCCAACCGAGTGGGCTATCTGTTCGTCGCCCTCGCCATGGCGTTGTTCTTCATGGCGTTCGTCTTCGACTTCAACGCCACGATGGCCACGCTGATCCTCGTGTCGTTCATCATCGGATGCGCGCTGCTCGCCCCCTCGATCATCCTCGGGTACGCCGTGAAAGCGGCCGAGCGCGACGACGTCGAGCACGGCCGCTAGCCCGGCCGCTTGCTGGGCTGCCGGGCCGCTTGCCCGGCCGCTGACCCGACCGACCGGCCAACGGTTACCATGCGGTAACACATGTCGCAACGACTCTCCGCCACAGCCCGCCGGGAACAGATCCTCGACGTCGCGCTCCAGGTGTTCGCCAACGCCGGCTTCCATGGCGCTTCGATGAACGACATCGCCGATGCGGTCGGTGTCACCAAACCGGTCCTGTACCAGCACTTCGACTCCAAGCGCGACCTCTATCAGGCGTTGATCGACGAGGTCGGCGCCCGGCTCCTCGGCAACATCGCGCAAGGCGGCGGCCGAGGCGACCGACGGCAAGAGCCAGACGGAACTCGGGTTCCGCGCCTACTTCCGGTGGGTCGCCCAGGATCACGACTCGTTCCGCTTCCTGTTCGGCTCGGGGTCGCGCCACGACGAGGAGTTCAACGACGCGGTGCGCCGCATCACCGCCGAGGCCGCGACCGCCGTCGCCCCGCTGATCGCCGTCGACATCTCGGTCGAGCATCGCAAGACGCTGGCGCACGCGCTGGTGGGGCTCGCCGAGGGTGCGAGCCGCCGTCTCGTCGAGCTCGGCGACGAGTTCGACCCCGACGAGATCGCCGCCGAAGTGTCCGCCCTCGCCTGGGCCGGCCTCCGCGCCATCCAACCCCGCGACTGACCGTCCGGACCCGGCGCGTCCAATCGGCGTGTTCGTCAAATCCTCGTTTGCGTCGGGATTTCCGAGGACCTGTCCTCCGAAATCCCGACACAAACGAGGATCTATGTTGACAGATGTTCACTTATCGTGTTGAGTGATGCAAATGACCGATACGGCTGCACGAACCGCGAGCGACGCTGACATCGAGATCGCCCGCCCCAACCCCAACATCTACCTCGCCGGCAACATGGCACCGGTCGAACACGAGGTCACCGCGTACGACCTCCCGGTCACCGGTGAGATCCCGATCGAGCTCGAGGGTCGTTGGCTGCGCAACGGACCGAACCCGTTCGCCACGCTCGACGGACCGCCGCAGCACTGGTTCGTCGGCGCCGGCATGGTGCACGGCGTCCGCCTCCGCGGCGGCAAGGCCGAGTGGTACCGCAACCGGTACGTCCTCCCCGATGATCGCGGCCCGAACACGAACGTCGGTGGCTTCGCCGGCACCACCTGGGCGATGGTCGAGGCGGGATCACCACCCGTGGAGATGAGCTACGAGCTCGAATCGCTCGGCGTCAATCGCTTCCACGACACCCTCACCGGCCCGTTCACCGCCCACCCGAAGTACGACCCGGCGACCGGCGAACTCCATGCGATGGCGTACCACTGGCCCGACCTCGTCGACCACGTGCACTACGTCGTCGTCGGTCGGACGGGCGGGTCACGAAGACCCTCGACATCCCCGTGCCCGACATGCCGATGATGCACGACATGTCGCTCACCCCGACGTACGCCGTCGTGTACGACCTGCCGGTCACGGTGAACTTCGACGCCGTGATGGCCGGGAGTTCGTTCCCGTTCGCGTGGCAGCACGACCGGCCCGCCCGCGTCGGCCTCCTCCCGCGCGACGGCACCGCCGACCAGATCGTCTGGTGCGACGTCGACCCGTGCTTCGTGTTCCACCCGCTCAACGCCTTCGACGCCGACGACGGCACCGTGGTGGTCGACCTCTGCCGCTACGACACGATGATGGTGTCCGACCGGCTCGGCCCGTTCGGCGACTCGCTGCCGACATTCGACCGCTGGGTGATCGACCCGGTCGCCCGCCGCGTCACCGAGACCCGGATCGACGACCGGCCCCAGGAATTCCCGCGCCACGACCCGCGGGTCGGGCTCCACCGCCACCGCTACGGTTACACGTCGGAAGTGCGCTACGACGGCGTCAACCTCCACGGCGCCACCCTCAAGGTCGACGTCGACACCGGCACCACCGCAGGCCCACGAGTACGGGCGCGGCCGCGGTGGCGCCGAGCCGGTGTTCGTCCCGAAGGCCGACGGCACGGCCGAGGACGCCGGCTGGATCCTGTCGGTGGTGTACGACGCGACCACCGACGCCAGCGAACTGTGCATCCTCGACGCCGAGGACATCACCGGCCCGGAAGTCGCCCGCATCCACCTCCCCCAACGCGTGCCGTACGGATTCCACGGCAACTGGGTGAGCGATCGATCGGTCGGCCCTCGCTGACGGCAGCGGGCGACGACTTCGAGCAACTGGACGATCTCGAGGTTCGAGCGTTCGAGGAGCGCGACCGGACCGAGGTCATCGATCTCTGGGAGCGGTGTGATCTCGTTCGCCCCTGGAACGACCCGCATCGCGACATCGACCGGAAGACGCCGAAGCGCGCGCCAGGGGGTCGGGTCCGGGCGCGCGCCGGGGAAACGAGACGGGTCAGCCGCGGAAGACCAGGCCGCGGTAGCCG
Organism: Ilumatobacteraceae bacterium; assembly: GCA_963829675.1. Classification (GTDB taxonomy): domain Bacteria; phylum Actinomycetota; class Acidimicrobiia; order Acidimicrobiales; family Ilumatobacteraceae; genus Sva-07. Next base: position 377,265 of record CAWHJP010000010.1, on the reverse strand, counting down.
TCGCTGAACCCACGGCTCGGAGGCGATCGAGCACGTCGGCGGGCGCATCGGCGAGCGAGGCGCCGTCGACCTTGCGGACCTCGACGGAAGCGGCACGGCCGTCTTTCACCATCGACACCAGCGCGTCGGCCCACGCACCGTCGGTCGAGGTGGCCGGGAACGTGACGAGATGACGACCCTTGCGATCGAACCAGGCCAGTGCCATGCCGGCGCGGAGCACCACGAGCGCGTTCGCCGACCGCGACGGTCGGCCCGGCGAGTCGGGCCACGACAGCGCGGCACCGTACGGCTGCGCCGGGTCGGTAGCGGCGAGCACGATCGGCGCGGGCACGTCGTCCGGCCGGATCGTCGGATCGGGCGTTTCCCGCACCGCCCGCAGGCGATCGACGGCGCCGGGGAGGGCGAACTGGGCGGCGCCGAGCCCGTCGACGAAGTAGCCGCGGCGGACCTGCCCGCGCTCTTCGAGCACCTTGAGCACCCCGTACACGTTGGCGAACCCACCCACGACGCCTTCCGCCAGCACCGCCTCGCGGGTGACGACGCCGTAGCGCTCGATCAGCTGGAGCGCCTGCGCGTGCGCCGACTCCGTCGGGGTCGGGGCCGGCAGCAACAACGGTGCCACCAGACTCCATCGGCCCTGCCCGGCCGGTGGGCCGATCCGGTTGAGCCGGCCCGGCCGTGGCCGGCCGCGGAGCCCGCGCCCCGCCACCGCGCGCGGCGGCGGCCTTCGGGGACGCTCCGGCGAGCACGGCACGGATCGGGGCGAGCGAATCGTTGGTCACCTCGCCGGCCCACACGAGGTCCCACAGGGCGACGAGCAGCTCCTCGTCGCTCGCCGTCACCCCACCGAGGGGCCCGGCGGCGCGCAGCTGCCCCCAGAAGCTCGCACCCTGCGCCGCCAGCAGTGCCCGCAACGCATCGTGCAGTGGGCCTACCGGCGGATCGCGCTGCTCCCACGACGGGCGCGAGCACGGCCAGTTGGTCGGCGAAGCAGAGCCGGATGCGCCCGTCGCGGGCACCCAGGGCGCCCGCGCCGACCCACACCACCTCGCCTGAGGTGCACAGCTCGTCGAGCAACGGTGGCCGGTAGGCGCCCACGCGAGCGGGAAGGACGTCGGTCTCGATCGATGATGCGACCAGCGCGGCGCCCGAGAGCATCCCGAGCGCTTCGACCAGCGCTTCGAGGCCGCGCCGGTCGGCCGGAATGTTCTGCCATGCCGGAAGGAAGCGGGCGAACGCCGCCTGGTCGACCGCCTCGACCTCGCGACGCAGGGTCGCCAACGAGCGGCGACGCAGCTGGCGGAGCACGTCGACATCGCAGTACTCGCGAGCGACGCCGTCGGGGCGGAACTCGCCGAGGACGACGCGATCGTCGGCTTCGAGGGCGGCGATGGCGCCCGCCACCCGTTCGTTGGTCGATCCGAATCGGCGGGACACATCGGACACGAGGAACGGGCCGTGGGTGCGGGCATACCGGCCCACCAACTCCTCGAGCGGCCGGGCGACCGGATCGGTGAACGCCATCGGCAACCCGAGGGGCAGCGAGCATCCGAGTGCGTCGCGGTAACGGGCGGCGTCCTCCCCCGCCACGTACCGCGTCTCCCCGCCAACGGCCACCTCGATGGCCCGCTTCTCGACGAGCAGCTGACCGATCCACGCCGCTGCCGACCCCTCGCACCGCAGATCGACCTCGGCCGCGGTGAGGTCGCCGACCTTGCGCAGCACGTCGTGCAGTTCGTCGGCCGACCGGGCCCGACGGCCGTCGGCGAGACACTGCAGCTCCAACTCGACGTCGGCGAGCACGTCGCCGTCGAGCAACTCGCGCAACTCCTCGGCGCCGAGCAGATCGCGCAACAGATCTCGGTCGAGCGCGAGCGCCGCGGCGCGCCGTTCGGCCAGCGGTGCATCGCCTTCGTACATGTACGCCGCGATCCAGTTGAACAACAGGCTCGACGCCATCGGGCTGGCCGAACCGGTGTCGACGTTGACCACGCGGATCGCCCGCGAGCGCAACTGCCCGAGCACCTCACGGAGGGCGGGGACGTCGAACACGTCCTGCAGGCACTCGCGCGATGCCTCGAGCAGGATCGGGAACGTCGGGTACTTCGACGCCACCGCCAACAGATCGGCCGCCCGCTGACGCTGCTGCCACAGCGGCGTGCGCCGGTCGGGCCGGCGGCGAGGCAGCAGCAGTGCCCGACCAGCGCACTCGCGAAAGCGCGACGCGAACAATGCGGTCTGTGGCAGCGTCGACACCACGAGTTCGTCGATGTCGTCGGGATCGATGAGGAGCGCGTCGAGCGGCAGCTCGTCGGCCGACTCGGGCAGCCGGATGACGATGCCATCGTCACCCCACATCGACTCGACCGGCAGGTCGAACTGGTCGGCCAGCCGACGTTCGATCGCCATCGCCCACGGGGCGTGGACGGGCGTGCCGAACGGGCTGAGGATGCACACGCGCCAGTCGCCGATCTCGTCGCGGAAACGCTCGACCACGATCGTGCGGTCGTCGGGCACCGCGCCCGTCGCCTCGACCTGTTCGGCGATGTACTGCACCAGGTTGTTCGCGGCGAACGCGTCGAGCGAGTAGTGCGTGGAAAGCCGCTCGTACGCGGCGGCCGGATCGAGCTCACGGATCTCGCGCACGAATCCGCCGAGGGCCCGCCCCAACTCCAGCGGGCGTCCCGGACGGTCGCCGTGCCAGAACGGCATCTTGCCCGGCTGACCAGGCGCCGGACTGACGGTGACACGCTCGAACGTGATGTCCTCGATCCGCCACGTTGACGCACCCAAGACGAAGGTCTCGCCCGGGCGCGATTCGTAGACCATCTCCTCGTCGAGTTCGCCCACGCGCGTGCCGTCGGGGAGGAACACGCCGAACAGTCCGCGATCGGGGATCGTGCCCCCGGAGGTGACCGCAAGCCGCTTCGACCCGTCGCGGGCGCGCAGCCGATCGTTGACCCGGTCCCACACGAGGCGCGGGCGGAGTTCGGAGAACTCCTCGCTCGGATAGCGCCCCGACAGCAGGTCGAGCACGTTGGTGAGCAGCTCGTCGGAGATCTGGGCGAAGTTCGCACACCCCCGCACGAGCCGGGCGACCTCGTCGACGGAGCACTCTTCGACCGCCGCCACGTGGGCCACGATCTGCTGCGCGAGCACGTCGAGCGGGTTGCGCAGGAAATGGGTCGACTCGATGAGCCCGTCGACCATCCGTCTGGTGACGATGGCCGCCTCGAGCAGATCGCCCCGGTGCTTGGGAAAGATCGAACCCCGCGACGGTGCGCCGACGGAGTGACCGGCCCGGCCGATGCGCTGCAGCCCGCGGCTGACCGCTCCCGGTGACTCGACCTGGACGACGAGGTCGACCGCGCCCATGTCGATGCCGAGTTCGAGCGACGAGGTGGCCACGATGGCGCGCAACTCGCCACGTTTCAACTGGTCCTCGATGACCACTCGCTGCTCGCGGGCGAGCGAGCCGTGATGGGCCATGACGAGGGAGATGCCAGACCCCTGCTCGTCGGCCTCGCCGCGCTGTTCGTCGTAGAGCTCGTTCAACTTCGCGGCGAGACGTTCGGTGGCGCGGCGGCCGTTGCAGAAGATGATGGTGGACCGGTTGGCCAGGATGCGCGTGAGGATCTCGGGGTAGATGCTCGGCCAGATCGAACTGCGCCGTTCGGTGAGCGCAGACGCCGCCGGACCCGGTGTGAGCTCGACCGTGACCTGACCGAGTTGCGACATGTCCTCGACCGGGATGACGACTTCGATCTCCAACGCTTTGCGGATGCCGGCGTCGACGATCGCCACCGGCCGCTTCACCCCCGGCTCCGCGTAACCGCCGAGGAACTCGGCGACCTCCTCGAGCGGGCGCTGCGTGGCCGACAGTCCGATCCGCTGCGGCGGGCGATCGGTGACCAGTTCGAGACGTTCCAGTGTGAGGGCCAGGTGGGCGCCGCGCTTGGTGGCGGCCATCGCGTGGATCTCGTCGACGATCACGGTCTCGACGCCGGCGAGCGTCTCGCGCGCCGACGACGTGAGCATCAGGTACAGCGACTCGGGCGTGGTGATCAGCAGATCGGGCGGGCGACGGATCAACTTCTGGCGGTCGTTCGCCGCCGTGTCGCCGGTGCGCATCGCGACATCGGGGGCGACGAACGGCACACCCAGCCGTTCGGCCGCCAACTCGATTCCCTTGAGCGGCGCCCGGAGGTTCTTCTCGATGTCGAAGGCCAGCGCCCGCAACGGGGAGATGTAGAGCACGCGCGTGCGCCGCTCACGGCCTTCGGGCCGCGGCGTGGTGGTGAGCCGGTCGATCGACGTGAGGAACGCCGTGAGGGTCTTGCCCGAACCGGTCGGCGCACAGATCAGCGTGTGCTCACCGGCGACGATGCGTGGCCACCCCTGGATCTGCGGCGGAGTCGGCTCGGGGAACGACGCCGCGAACCACTCCCGAACGGCCGGCGAGAACGCCTCGAGAACCGGGTGATGGGCGATGTCCCAACTGTACCGAGGGGGTGTGACAGCGAATCCGCGACCGGCTCTCGGGCGCAGGCTCGCGGGCAGCCTCCCGGGTCAGCCTCCCGCGCCGTACCCGGGCTGGTCCGTGGAGCCGTCGAGCGGACGAACCTCCGCCTCGACGGTCACGTCCAGCCCGGCAGCGCTGCCGTCGTCGAACACGAATGTCACTTCGACCGGTGCCTGCACGTCGCCTTCGTCGACGCCGGCGAGCATCACGTGGGCGCCGCCCGGCTCGAGGACGAACGACGTGCCCGCCTCGATGCTCACACCGTTGTCCTGCTCGTCCATCGACATCGTCCCATCGGCGGCGATCGTGGTCTCGTGGACCGACACGTCCTCGGTCAGCGGGCTCGTCGCACCGACGAGCGTCACCTCGTGATCGGTTCCGTTGACGACGGTGGCATATGCCGCGACGGTCGTCTGCCCAGCCGCCGGCTCACGCACCCATGCCTCCTCCACCTCGACCGCGCGCGATCCGGTGGACATGTCGTCCGACCCGCACGCGGCGAATACGACGACCGCGCCGGCGACGCCCAGCGCCACGCCGATCGATCGCCCGCGGCGGGAGCGAGCCGGTCGCGCGGATGACATCATCAGCTGCTGGTCGCTCCGCGGCTCGATTCCGTTCCCTCCCGCCGCGCCGTCCGTGAGCGGGAGCAAGACGGTCAGGCCGTCACGTCGGACACGATCCGCCCGGCCTCGAGCTCGATCGAGCGGGTGATGCGGGTGCGCTCCAACAGCGAACGGTCGTGCGTGACGAGGACCACGGTGCCCGCGAACGTGTCGAGTGCCTGTTCGAGTTGCTCGATGGCCGGAAGGTCGAGATGGTTCGTCGGCTCGTCGAGCACCAGCAGGTTCGCCCCGTTGGCCATCAGGAGGGCGAGCGACGCCCGCGTCCGTTCTCCGGGCGACAACGTTTCCGCCGTGCGCGTGACGTGGTCGGCACCCAGTCCGAACTTGGCCAGCAGCGTTCGGGCGTCGGGCACGATCAGGCCCGTTTCGGCCATGAACACTTCGAGCATCGTCGACTCGCCGACGAAACGGTTCCGGGCCTGCTCCATCTCGCCGACGAGCACATTGGAACCGAGCCCGGCCTCGCCCTGATCGGGGCGGATCCGGCCAAGCAGCAGGTCGATCAAGGTCGACTTCCCCGCACCGTTCGCACCGACGAGGGCCACCCGCTCGCCGAGCGTGAGCTGCACGTCGACCGGACCGAGTCGGAACTCGCCGCGGTCGACGATGGCCCGTGCCGCGAACGAAACGAGGTCGCCGCTGCGTCCCGCGAGGGGGATGTCGAGGCGCAGCTCCCACGGCGTACGCGGCTCGTCGACCTCGTCGAGCCGGTCGATCGCCCGCTCCGTTCGCGCGGCCTTCCCCGCCAACTGCTCGGTCTGATTCAGGCGAAAGGCGCGGATGTTCTTGTCGTTCTCGCTCGACGTCCGGAGCTTCGCCTGACCCTGGCTGGCCCATTCCCGCTCCCGCTGGGCCCGCCCGAGCAAATTGCGGCGCTTCGCGTCGAACTCGTCGTACCGCTCCTGTGCGTGTTGCCGTTCGAGTGCACGTTCGGCGAGGAAGGCGGACCAGCCACCCCCGAATCGGCGCGCCCGATGGGTGTGGAAGTCGATCTCGACCACGTCGGTGACGACACGCTCGAGGAACGTCCGATCGTGGCTGACCACCACCAGGCCGGCGCGTAGACCGAGCACCCACTCCTCGAGCCGGGCGAGGCCGTCGAGGTCGAGGTCGTTGGTCGGCTCGTCGAGGAGGAACACGTCGAATCTCGACAGCAGCAGCGAGGCGAGCGAGGCCCGAGCGGCCTCACCGCCCGACAGCACGCTCGTCGGCCGATCGAGCAGTTCCGGCGCAAGTCCGAGATCGGCCCACACGTCGCCGACGCGGGCGTCGAAGTCGGCCGCCCCGAGCGTCATCCACTGGTCGAAGGCCGTGCTGTAGGTGTCGTCGCTGCCCGCCACGGCCGCGGCGAGCGCGGCGGTGGCCGACTCCAGACGGGCCTCGACGTCGGTGATGCCGGCGCGTCGGGCGAGGAACGCGCGCACCGTCTCGTGCTCGGATCGTTCCGGCTCCTGCGGGAGCAACCCGACGACAGAGTCGGGCGGTGCCGCCTCGACGGTTCCGGCGTCGAGCGCACGCCGCCCGGCGAGCGCGGCGAGCAACGTGGTCTTCCCCACCCCGTTCGGCCCGACGAGGCCGATCCGTTGACCCGGCGCCACCGTCAGATCGACGTCGGCGAGCACGAGCAACGGACCTTGCGACACCGTCACACCTCGGGCGATCAGCGAGGCGACCATCGCCCCAGTGTGGCGGATCGATGCGTGGAGCGGCGCACGGGTTCGGCCGGAGCCACACGGCGTCGAGGAGTAGACTCGTTCCCATGCCGACTCAGGGAGAACACCACCCGGCGTTCGAGGAGTACTGCGAATGCATCTTCGAACTGGGTGAGGACGACGTGGAGATCATCCAGGCCCGTATCGCCGAACGGCTGCAGATCAGTCGCCCGGCGGTCAGCGAGATGATGAAGCGCCTCGAGGCCGAGGGCCTGATCGTGTCCGAAGACGGCATCCAGCTGACCCCGACGGGGCAGCAACTCGGTGAGCGCATCGTGCGCCGGCATCGCCTCGCCGAGCGCTTCCTCACCGACATCCTGCAGCTCTCGTGGGCCGACGCCCACCACGAGGCGGGCCGCTGGGAACACGTGATCAGCGACTCGGTCGAGAAGGCCATCAACAAGCTGCTCGGCGACCCAACCACCTGCCCGCACGGCAACCCCATCCCGGGGTCGAACTACCAGGCGCCCAACTCCGAGCCGCTCTCCGAAGTGCTCGTCGGCGTGCCGTTCACCGTGCGGCGCATCACCGAGGAGCTCGAGTTCACGCCCGGCCTGCTCGAATTCCTCGAGGAGTCGGCGATCCAACCCGGCAACATCGGAACCGTCACCGCCGCGTCCCCCGATGGCACGCTCACCGTCGAGATCGACGGCCACCACGTCGGGGTCGGCTCGTTCGCCAGCGAACGGATTCTGGTCACGACGTGACCCGCGCCGTCTGGCTGATCGGCATCATCGTCCTCGCGACCGCCTGCAGCGGTACCACGACCGACGACGAGCGATCCGCAGACGGAGCCACCACCGCCACGCTCGACCCGCGGCTCGTGCCGACCACGTCGATCGTGTTCTCGGGCACCGCGCTCGAACTCCTGCCCGAGTTGGGCGTCGAGATGAGCCGGCTCAGCTCGCAGATCTCCGAGGACGGCGACGAGGACAAGGCCACCGTGGCGCGGATCACCGCGATCTGGGCCGCCGCGCAACCCGAGGTCGAAGCGGCGCGGCCCCGACCTGCTCGAGAGCTTCCAGACCACGGTGGACATGGCGACGTCGGCGGTCGAACGGAACCGCCCCGCCGATGCCGACAAGGCCTTCAGCAACCTCACCCGCCTGATCGACAACTACACCGGCGACGGCTGACGAACCCTGCGATGAATGTCCGCCGGGGACAGACCCCGGCGGACATTCTCCGGGAGCTGCGGGCGGGGTCAGCGGAGCGGTTCGGGGAGCGGGGCCGAGTGGACGACGGTGAGCCGTTGGGTGGAGCGGGTGAGCGCGACGTACAGCGAGCGCATGCCCTGCACGAGATCGGTCACGATCTGCGTGGGTTCCACCACGACCACGCCGTCGAGCTCGAGGCCCTTCACCACGCTGACCGGCACGAGCGTGACCCCGGCATCGAGGCCGGTCCGCGTGGCGGTGCCGTGCGTGATGCCGGCGTCGGTGAGTGCACCAGAGAGCTCGGGGATCAACTGGTCGGGGGCGACCACACCGAGACTGCCGTTGGGGAGCGCGTCGATCATCGACCGCACCTCGTCGGCCACCGTGGCCGCCAGCTGGCCGGGCGACGGCGCGGCGACGATGGCGGGAGCAGCGTCGCCGACCCTGACCGCCCGCGGCGGCCGGAGCGACGGCGTGGCGTACTCCATCACCCGGTCGGCGAGCTGCATGATCTGCTGCGGGATGCGGTAGCCGACCGACAATCCGATCACCCGCGGCGGCTTGCGATCGGGCAGGTAGGCGAGGACGTCGTCCCAACCGTCGGGCGCGAGCGGACCCGTCGCCTGGGCGATGTCGCCGACGATGGTCATCGACCCGCTGAGCGAGCGACGCGTCGCCATCTTCAGCTGCATCGGCGTGAGGTCCTGCACCTCGTCGATCACGATGTGGCCGTAGGTGCGGATCTCGTCGTACTCGTCGACCTTGCCGTTCTTGCCGAGCTTCGGGCCGAGCACGTCGCGGGCGTCGTCGAGCAGCGCGACGTCGGACGGCGTCCACCGCACGTCGGCGACCCGTTCGGAACGCTCGCGGAAGAGCAGCAGCGCCTGGTGGTCGTCGAGCACGCCACGGCCGGCGGACTTGAGCAGGGCCTTCGAGCCGAACAGGTCGTGCAACAGCTGCGCCGGTGTGAGCACCGGCCACATGCGGTCGAGCGCGGCCCGCACCTCGTCGGTGCCGCGCAACGTGTCGCGCACGGCCGTCGCGCCGACTTCGTCATCCCGCCAACTCGACGCCAGCGCCGACCAGAACTCGGACTCGACGTAACGACGGCCGCTGTTGTGCCGGCGGAACCGCCGCCGCGCCGTCCGCACGATCCGTGCCGAATCCTCGACGCTGAGCCGGACGTACCCGGTGCGGAAGGGCATGACCAGGGCCTCGCGCAGCGGTCGCTGACGATCGCTGATCGCCTGGTCGATCACGTCGGACATCCGGGCATCGCCCTTCAGCCGAGCCGCTTCGGGCCAGTCGTCACCGTCTTCGCCCGGTCGGAGGAACTGGACGTCGGGCACGAGATCGGCGAGCACGACCTGCTCGATGCCGGCCTCGCCGAGCGACGGCAGCACCCGCTCGATGTAGCGGAGGAACACACGGTTCGGCCCGATGACGAGCACGCCCTGGTCCTCGAGCGGGAACCGGTGCGTGTACAGGAGGTACGCGGCGCGATGCAGGGCCACCACGGTCTTGCCGGTGCCGGGCCCACCCTGCACCACGAGCACGCCGGCCTGCGGGGATCGGATGATCTCGTCCTGTTCGCCCTGGATGGTGGCGACGATGTCGCCGAGCGTGCCGGTGCGACCGCGTTCGAGTGACGCCAACAGCGTGGAGTAGCCGCGGATCTCGGGGAGGCCGTCGTTCGACGGGGATCCGTCGAGGCCCTCGTCGTGGCCGACGCCGAGATGGCCCTCGCCGAACAGTTCGTCCTCGATCCCGAGCAGGTGCTGTCCCTCGACCGCGAAGTGGCGCCGACGGGCCAAGCCCATCGCGTCGCGACCCGTCGCGCGGTAGAAGGGCTCGGCGACCGGTGCGCGCCAGTCGACGACGATCGGTTCACGTGCCTCGTCGGCCACGGCCAGACGCCCGATGTGGAAGCTCTCGAGCGCATTCGGCGACTCGGCGTACCGGTCGATGCGGCCGAACACGAGCGACGAGTTGCCGAGGTCGAGGTCGGTCAGCCGCTTGACCAGCGCCTCGTCGAACGCATTGCGCTCGAACCGCGCCTGGAACGTGCCGCCGAGATCGGCCTCGGTCATGTCGCGCATGCGCCAGGCCGCTTCACGACTGCTGTTCAGACAGTCGTAAGCGTGATCGATGTACGCCTGCTCTTCGGGGAGATCCGGGTGCTGCTGGGTCATATCAGGACGCGTCGATGCTATCGGTGAATCCGCAGGCCCCGGTCGCACCAATGCCCGAGTCACCCACCTGAGCGATGAGGCACCGGACCCCAAAGAAAACGAAGGGGGTGGACCGCTCGCTCATCGGAACGGACCAGCGTCACGTTGCCATGAGCGAACGGGCCGACAGGCGGACCGTTCGCTCATCGCCAGTAACGTCGCTGGCGCGATGCGTGTGCACCGACCACCGTACCCAGACCGGGTCCGCTCCCGCTGGCCAGACCGGGACGGTTCCCTTCCTCGACGCGGCGCGGGGGCTGCGGCCGAGTCGCCCGCCCGTGTGGTTCATGCGCCAGGCCGGACGATCGCTGCCCGAGTACCGGGCCGTGCGCGGTGAGGGCTCGATCCTCGACGCCATCAAGCGCCCCGACGTTGCGGCGGAGATCACGCTGCAGCCGGTCCGGCGGTACGGCGTCGACGCGGCCGTGCTGTTCAGCGACATCGTCGTCCCCGCGCACGCCGTGGGGTTCGGGATCGACGTCGCGCCCGGCACCGGTCCCGTCGCCGAGCAGCCGCTGCGCACCCGCGCCGATCTCGACCGCCTCCGCCCGCTCACCGTCGACGACGTCGACTACGTCGTCGACACGGTCCGCCTGCTCACCGCGGAACTGCCAGCCGACGTGCCGCTCCTCGCCTTCGCCGGAGCGCCGTTCACCGTCGCCAGCTACCTGATCGAGGGCCGGCCGAGCCGCGACTACCGCCACACCAAGGCGCTGATCCACGGCGACGAGGGCCTGTGGCACGACCTGATGGACCGGCTCAGCGAATCGGCCATCACGTTCATCGACGCCCAGCTCAGCAACGGCGCCGGCGCCTTCCAGCTGTTCGACTCGTGGGCCGGTTCGCTCGGCCGCCGCGACTACGACCGGTACGTGCTGCCACATTCCCGACGGGTGTTCGACGAACTCCGCGCCCGCCACCCGGACGCTCCCGCGATCCACTTCGGCATCGGTTGCGACCATCTCCTCGAGTCGATGCACGCGGCCGGTCCGACCGTGCTCGGGCTCGACTGGCGCACGACCATCACCGACGCCCGCCGCCGCCTCGGCGACGACCTCGTCGTCCAGGGCAACCTCGACCCGGCCCTCGTCCTGGCGGGGGTCGACGCCGCACTCGCCGGAACGCGCCAGGTGCTCGCCGACAACGCCGGCGCCGCGGGCCACATCTTCAACCTCGGTCACGGCGTCCACCCCGACACCGACCCCGGTGTGCTGCAGGCGGTCGTCGACCAGGTCCACGAGCCGGTCGACCTGAACGCGATGGCGGTGCGCCCGGTCAGCGTGGTCGTGATGGCGTACGGCACGCCGCGCCACCCCGGCGAGATCGAGGCGTACTACACCGACATCCGCCGCGGTCGCCCACCGACACCGGAGGCCCTGGCCGAGCTCACCGCCCGCTACGCCGCGATCGGTGGGGTCTCGCCGCTCGCCGCACTCACCGCCGCGCAAGGCGACGCGATCCAGGCCGCGCTCGACGAGCGCGCACCGGCCACGTTCGACGTCGTGCTGGCGATGAAACACACCGATCCGCGAGTCGAAGCCGCGGCCCGCGCCGCGGCCGAGGCCAGGGCCGAACTGGTGGTCGGTCTGGTGCTCGCCCCGCACTACTCGTCCTCCTCGATCGGCGACTACCTCGCTCGCTGCCGAGCAGGCATCGACTCGGCCGACCCTGCGGCCGGATCGGGGATCGAGCTGCGCGGCATCGAGAGTTGGGCGGTCGAGCCCGCCCTCGTCGCCTTCCTCGCCCACGACCTCGGCCCGCGGATCTCGAAGATGCGCGCCGCCACCGGACGCGCCGTGAAGGTGCTGTTCACGGCCCATTCGCTCCCGCAGCGGATCATCGACGCTGGCGATCGGTACCCCGACGAGCTCCGGGCCACGGCGGAGGCCGTAGCCGATCGCCTCGGCCTGGACGACTGGTCGATCGCCTGGCAGTCGGCCGGACGCACCCCCGAACCGTGGATCGGGCCCGACATCCTGCAGGTGATCGACGAACTCGGCGCATCGGGCGAGTACGGCGGCGTGATCGTGTGCGCCTGCGGGTTCGTGGCCGATCACCTCGAGGTGTTGTACGACCTCGACATCGAGGCCGCGCACCGTGCCGCGCAGGCCGGGCTCGCCTTCGACCGCACCGCCAGCGTCAACGCCGATCCCGACGTGATGGCCGCGCTGGCCGACCGGGTGATCGAGGTCGCCGGCCGATGAAGGCCAGGCGATGAAGGACGGCCGGGTCGCCGTGATCGGCGCCGGGATCACGGGCCTCGCCGCAGCGTGGGAGTTCGCCAGCGCGACACCGCTCCACGTCACGGTGTTCGAGACGTCCGAACGCCCCGGCGGCCGGATCGGCGGGACGGGATTCGCCGGCCTCGACATGATCGACAGTGGTGCCGACGCCTTCCTCGCCCGTGTGCCGGACGCGACGCAGCTGGCCGCGGAGGTCGGCCTCGCTGACGAACTGGTGTCGCCCGAACCGGTGCACGCCGCGGTCTGGTACGACTCGCTGCACCGCATCCCGGACGGCCTGCTGCTCGGCGTACCCGGGCAGCTCGCTCCGCTCGCCAGGACCCGGTTGCTGTCCTGGCGGGGCAAGGCCCGCGCCGCGCTCGAACCGTTCCTCCCCCGGACGTCGATCGACGACGACTCGATCGGGCAGCTCATCCGCGCCCGGTTCGGCGACGAAGTGCAGGAACGCCTCGTCGATGCGCTCGTCGGCAGCATCTACGCCACCGACACCGACCGTTTCAGCCTCCGCGAGGTGCCACAGCTGTACGAACTCGCCTCACGCGAGCGAAGCCTGCTGCTGGCCGCGCGCCCGTCGCGGCGGCGGTGGGACGGGCACCGCGGCCACCGGCCCGATCTTCGCCGCTCCGCGCGGTGGGTTGGCCCAGCTGGTGGCCGCCACGGCCGATGCGATCATGCGCGCGGGCGGCGACATCCGCACATCGACACGGGTCGACCGGATCGAGCCGCGAGACGGCGGGTGGGACGTCGGTGGCGACCCGTTCGATGCCGTCGTCGTCGCCGCGCCCGCCCGGGGCGCTGCCGAACTCCTCGCCGACTGCTCGCCCGCGACGCGTGATCTGCTCGGTCGCGCCGAAACCGCCGACGTGGTCATGGTCACTCTCCACGTGCCGGCCGGCGAGTGGCCCGAGCGACTGCACGGCCTGAGCGGCTACCTCGTGCCGAAGCCGGTGCAACGCTCGGTCACGGCGGCGTCGTTCGGATCGCAGAAGTGGGGGCACTGGCAGCCACCCGACGGCGGGCAGGTCCTGCGCGTGTCGGTGGGTCGCGACGGGACATCACCGCTCGACCGCAGCGACGAGCAGCTCGTCGACGCGATCCTGGACGACCTGGCGATCCATCTCGGTGTCCGGTTCACCCCACTCGAGCACCGGATCACCCGCTGGCCCGGAGCGTTCGCCCAGTACCGCCCCCACCATCGCGACTGGGTCGAGGCCGTCGAACGCTCGTTGCCGCCCGGCCTGCACGTGGCCGGATCGAGCTACCGCGGAATCGGGATCCCGGCATGCATCAGGGACGGGCGGACGGTCGCCCGCCGCACGACCGTCGACTGACGGGTCTGCCAGAATGAGCGACGTGGATCGCGCACCCACACCGCCGCGCCCCGGCGGGATTCGACGCGCCGGTCTCGGCGCCGTCGCCGTCGCGCTCCTTGCCATCGGCATCGCGATCGCTGCGGTCGCCACGCGGGGCGGCGACGGCGAACCCCCGGCCGCCGCGGCTTCCGTGACGACCGCGATACCGGCGACGACCGCGACGATCGCGCCATCGACGTCCACGACGGTCGCGTCGACGACCACGACCACCACGACCACGTCCACCACCACGACCACGACGACGGCGGCGACGACGACGACCACCATTCCCCCGCCGCTGCAGGCCACCAGCCCGATCGCCCCGCCGACGGACACCAATGGTGCGGAACCACTCGTCCAGGTGGGGTGGATGTCGATCCCGAGCATCGGCCTCGACTCGCCGATGTACGAGGGGATCCGGCTCACCACGCTCAACCACGGGCCGGGGCACTGGCCCGGTTCGGCCTCGCCCGGCCAGGTCGGCAACGCAGTGGTCGCCGGTCACCGCACCAGCCACAACGCCGAGTTCCGCCGCCTCGACCGGCTCGCGCCCGGCGAGATCGTCACGTTCACCACTCCCGACGGCGTGTTCGACTACTCGGTCGTCGGGACCGAGATCGTCGCCCCCGACGCGATGTGGATCATCGACCCCTCGGACACGCCCACCGCCACGCTGTTCGCCTGCCATCCGCCCGGCTCCACACGGCAACGCATCGTCGTGAAGTTGGCCCTTGTCCAGCCGCTCGTCCAGCCGCTCCTCCAGCCGGCCGAGCAACCCGCCGCCTGACGCGTCGTGTGACGGCTGCATGATCGACCGCGCCGTTACCGTGTGGCGGCCATGTCCCAGACGACCATCGAATCCGACACACGCGACGACGTGGCCACACCACGCCTGATCAGCCGTGTGGCGCGTCCGGCGCTCGCGCTCGGCGCCGGAGCGCTCGTCGCGTTGGCCATGCCGCCATGGGGTTTCTGGCCGCTCGCCGTCGTCGGCGTGATGCTCTTCGAGATCGCCCTCGGCGCCACCCCGACGCGCCGCGAACGGTTCCTGCTCGGCTACCTCTTCGGCGCCGGCTGGATGTACCTCGGAATGGGTTGGATGATCCAGCTGACCCTGCCCGGCTATCTCGTCGCGGGTTCGATGCTACGCGCTGTACCACGCCGTCGCGGCCGTCATCGCGCCCGACGGGCCGTGGCGGGTGATCGGCCGACCGGCCGCCCACACCCTCGCCGAGGCGCTGCGCTTCTCGTTCCCGTTCGGCGGCGTGCCCCTGGCCTCGCTCGGCATCTCCCAGGTCGGCGGCCCGTTCCTCGGCGTCGCCCGTCTCGGCGGTGTCATTCTCATCACGTGGCTGATCTTTCAGCTCGGTTTCGCACTCGCCGGCCCGGCCCCGGTGGTCCCCGCGTTCGCCCGCCGCTTCCGGCCCGGCGCCTCGGGCTCACCGCTCGGTCTGTTCGGGTTCCTCGCCGTGCTGTGCGTGTTCTTCCTGTCCTTCGTCGCGCCGACCGGTAGCCCTACGGGGGAGACGATGAACATGGCCGCCGTGCAGGGCGGCGGCGAGCAGGGAACGAGCGCGCTCGAGGTCCCCTCGTCGCTCGTGACGCAGCGGCATCTCGACGCCACCGCCACCATCCCCGACGACGCCGGGCTCGACCTCGTGCTGTGGCCGGAGAACACGATCGACATCACCTCGTTCGAGGACTCGCTGTACCACCAGGACATCGCCGCCGAGGCCGCCCGCATCGGCGCGCCGATCGCCGTCGGCGTCACCGAGGACACCGCCGACGGCGAGCATTTCATCAACGCCCAGGTCGTGGTCGCCCCGAACGGCGAGATCGTCGACCAGTACGAGAAGGTGCGTCGGGTGCCGTTCGGTGAGTACGTCCCGCTGCGCGGCCTGCTCGAAGCGTTGGGTGCGCCCGTCGACCAGATCGGCCGCGACGCGGTCGCCGGCACGGGTCCCGCCGTCGTCGAACTCCCCGACGGGACGAAGCTGGCCGTGGTGATCTCGTGGGAGGTCTTCTTCGGCGGGCGGGCCCGCGAGGGCGTCAAGGCGGGCGCCGAGGCGATCCTCAACCCCACGAACGGGTCGAGCTACACGGGCACGATCGTGCAGACCCAGCAGGTGGCGTCGAGCCGGTTGCGGGCCGTCGAGAACGGCCGCTGGGTCGTCCAAGCTGCTCCGACCGGATTCACGGCGGTCGTCGACGCCGACGGCACCGTGCTCGAGCGCACGTCGATCAGCGAGCAGCGAGTGGTGTACGCCGACATCGAGCTGCGCACGGGGCACACCTGGTACACCGACATCGGCGATGGGCCGATCATCGTGGCCCTGATCGCTGTGTTGCTGGTGTCGTGCTGGTTCGGCGGGCGCCTCGATCGTCTCCGCGGCCGCCTGGGGCGCGGGTCGGTCAGAACACCGTCAGCAGATCGAACACCATGACCAGGTCGGCGCCGGCGGGCATTCCCAGGCTCTCGTTGCCCTCCGTACCGAAGGCCATTTCAGCCGGGATCACGACTTGGCGGCGACCGCCGACCTTCATGCCGGTGATGCCCTCCTCGAAACCGTCGACGTACTGGCCGCTGCCGAGTGTGAGCACGAGCGGCGCGCCGTTTTCCCAGCCGCTGTCGATCTGACTGCCGTCGGCGCCGTTGAACGCCAGGTACTGCACGGCGACGCTCGTACCATCGACGGCCTCGGCCCCGGTGCCGACGACGAGGTCGGTCGTCTCGACCTCGGTGGTGCCGGATGTGGGTTCGACCGTGACATCGGGGGCCTCGTCGGCGGAGGTGCCGGGGATCACGGCGCGCACTTCGATGAGGAACGTGAGGTCGTCGCCGGCCTGGATGATTTCGCCCTGGGGCTGGTCGCCGTAGGCGAGTTCGCTCGGAATGTCGAGTTGCACCGTCGATCCGGCCTGGACGCCGATCAGGCCCTGGTCCCAGCCCTCGATCGTGCCCGAGCTGCCGAGCGGGGCGACCGTCAATGGCTGGCCGCGGTCGTAGCTGTTGTCGAACTCGGTGCCGTCGGCGGATCGCACGCCCGTGTAGTCGACGACGACCGTGTCGCCCTCGACGGCTTCGGGTCCGCTGCCGGGTTCGATCACGGTGACGCCGAGTTCGGTGACCGGCACCGTCGGCAACGAGTCGACCGTCGGCCGGTCGACGGGGGTCTCCTCGAGCGCGGTGCCGCCGGTCGTCGTGTCATCGGTCGTCGTGTCACCGGTCGTCGTGTCTTCGGTCGCAAGCACCGTGGCCGCCGGGTCGCTCGTGTCGCTCGACGCGTCGTCCGACCCACAGGCCGCGAACAGGATCGCCCCGATGACGAGGGCCGACGAGGCGGTACGGGCGCGTGAACGGGGCTGGCGAATCATGCGCCGCAACCTACCGAGGTCCGCCTCGGCGCCCCCGATGTCGTGTCCGACTCTGTCCGAGCTCTCACCCTGATCGACGAGTATGTCCGCTCGGGGTCTGACCCCGGCGGACATACTCAGAGCTCGAGCATCACCGTCACCGGGCCGTCGTTGACGAGCTCGACCTGCATGTCGGTACGGAAGCGGCCGGTCGCGACCGTCAACCCGCGCTGTTCCAGGCCGGCGACGACCGTATCGACCAGCGGCTCGGCCACGTCCGGCGGCGCGGCCTCGATCCAACTCGGCCGGCGACCCTTGGCGGTGTTCCCGTACAACGTGAACTGACTCACCACGAGGATCGCCCCACCGACGTCGACCACCGAACGGTTCATCACCCCCTCGTCGTCGTCGAAGATCCGCAACCCGGCGATCTTGTCGGCCATGCGATCGGCGACCCTCACGTCGTCCGTGTGGGTCGCGCCCACCAACACACACAGGCCGTGATCGATCGCGCCGACCAGGACGCGGTCTTCACCGGGCGACGGCCGGCTGGTCACCGACGCACGCACGACTCGCTGCACCAGGGCACGCATGTGCCTAGCCTCGCATCCGATGAGCCGTCCTCGAGGATCTGGGCCCGACCGACCTCCGACCGAAGCGGGGTCGACCGAATCGGGGCAGGCCGGCGCCATCGAGCTGCGCTCGGGCGACGTCGTGGTCACGATCGAGCCCGGAGCGGGAGGGCGGATCGGCCAGATCGCCGTGGGACCTCAGCCGTTGCTCTGCGACGACCGGGCCGCCGGCGCGATCGGGTGGGGTTCGTACCCGATGGCCCCGTGGGCCGGGCGACTCCGCGACGGACGGTTCACGTTCGCCGGCACCACGCACCAGCTGGCGTTGAACCACACCGACGAGGACGGGACCCGGCACGCCATTCACGGCACGGTGTTCGACGCGCAATGGACCGTGGAAGCGGTTGGCGCCGACGCGATCACCCTGCGGTGCCCGCTCGACGCCGCGGTTCTCTGGCCGTTCGGCGGCACCGCTCGGCAGACGATCAGCGTCGACCACGACCGGCTGACCTGCGAACTCCGCGTCGAAGCCGACGGTGATCCGTTCCCCGCCTCGATCGGGTGGCATCCGTGGTTCCGCAAGCCCGACCGGCTGACCTTCGAGCCGGACGGGATGTACGAGCGGGGCGACATCGGCCTGCCCCGGGCGACGCTCGTTCCACCGGTCGCCGGGCCCCTGGGACGACTGCTTCGTCAACCACAAACCCGTCACCCTGCACTACCCGGATAGGGACGCCCGGACGGGCGCCCTCGGCCGCCACCGCGGTCACCTCGGACTGCGACCACTGGGTCGTGTACGACCAGCCGGCCCACGCGACGTGCGTCGAACCGCAGTCCGGCCCGCCCGACGCCCTCAACGTGGCCCCCGTGCTGGTCACGCCCGGTCATCCGCTCGCCCGAACGATGACCATCGCCTGGCGTTGACGCACGCCGACCGCGCCGGCCAACCCGCAATGCGGTAGGGGCGTGGCGCGCGTCACTACCGGGCGGTAACCGGACGCCGATAGCCTCAACCGAATGTCATCGGCCGGTCTCGATCCTGATTCCCCCCTCAAGATCGCGTACCTGACCTACCGCGGCAAACCCCACGTCGGCGGCCAGGGCGTCTACACGCGACACCTCACGAAGGCGCTGTGCGACCTGGGCCACACCGTCGAAGTTTTCGGTGGGCAGCCCTACCCGATCCTCGACGAGCGGGTGAAACTCACCAAGCTGCCGAGCCTCGACACGTTCAACGACTACTTCCCCGGCCGCCTCCCCGGATTCTGGGAGGTCAAGACCCGCGCCGACCTGCTCGAGTACGGCCAGTTCATCACCGGCACGTTCCCCGAGCCGCTGGCGTTCAGCTCGCGCGCCGCCCGCGAGCTGCGCCCGCGCCGCCGGGAGTTCGACCTCGTCCACGACAACCAGTGCCTCGGCTACGGGATCCTGAAGATCGAGGAGCAGATCCCGACGATCGTCACCCTCCATCACCCGATCACCAAGGACCGCGAGCTCGAGATGAGCCACGCCAAGAACTGGTACAAGCGTTGGTCGGTCGGTCGCTGGTACTCGTTCGTCAAGATGCAGGGCAAGGTCGCCTCGAAGATGCCGCGCATCGTCGTCGTGTCGCAGAACTCGATCGACGACATCCACACCGACATGGGCGTCGAGATCGACCGCATGCGTCTCGTCCCCGTCGGCGTCGACCCCGACCTGTTCAAGCCGCTCGAGAATGTCGAGCGCAAGCCCGGCCGGCTGCTCACCACCGCGTCCGCCGACGTCGCGCTCAAGGGACTGTCATACCTGCTCGAGGCGATGGCCAAGCTGCGCACCGAGCGTGACGTCACGCTCACGATCATCGGCAAGCCGCGCCCGGGCCACTCGATGGACCTGATCGAGTCGCTCGGCCTGCTGCCGTACATCGAGTTCGTGTCGGGCGTCAGCGACGAGCGCATCGTCGAGCTCTACGCCGAATCCGAGCTGGCCGTCGTGCCGAGCCTCTACGAGGGCTTCAGCCTGCCGGCCATCGAGGCGATGTGCTCCGGCACCCCGCTCGTGGCGACCGACGGCGGCGCCCTCCCCGAGGTCACCGGGATCGACGGCGACACCGTCTTCGGCTGCAAGGCCGGCGACGTCGATTCGCTCGCCGCGGCCATCCGTCGGGGCCTCGACGATCCCGACGCCCGCGCCCGGATCGGCGCCGCCGGTCGCCAGCGCGTGCTCGATCGTTGGACCTGGAAGAAGTGTGCCGAGATGACCGTCGACCAGTACCGCGAAGTGCTCGCCATGCCGGCCAACGTCGCCAAGCTCCGCCGGAACGGACGGATCTGACGTGCTGACGATCCGCTTCGACGAGCTCGGGCTGCGCCCGGGCGATTCGGTCCTCGACGTCGGGGCCGGCTTCGGCCGGCACGTCTTCGAATGTGCCGCGCCGCGGTGCCAACGTCGTCGCCCTCGACTACGCCGAGGACGAGGTGGTCCAGACGCGGGCGACGCTCGGGGGCATGGTCGACGCCGGCGAGATCCCGATCGAGCGCTTCAAGGGCGTCCTACGCGGCGACGCCACCCGTCTGCCGTTCGCCGACGACTCGTTCGACGTGGTGATCACTTCGGAGGTGCTCGAGCACATCCAGAACGACGTGGCCGCGATCGCCGAGATGGTGCGCGTGCTCAAACCGGGAGGCACGTTCGCCGGAACCGTGCCAGCATGGTTCCCGGAGAAGATCAACTGGATGCTGTCCGACGAGTACCACGCCCCCATCGCCGAAGGCGGACACGTCCGCATCTATTCCGCCACCGAACTGGCGGCCAAGCTGCGCGCCGCCGGCCTCGACCTGCGTGGCCATCACCGCGCCCACGCGCTGCACTCGCCGTACTGGTGGCTGAAGTGCGCCGTCGGCCCACGCAACGACGACCACCCGCTGGTGGTCAAGTACCGCGAATTCCTGGAGTGGGACATCATGAAGCAGCCCACGTCCACCCGGATCGCCGACCGCGTCCTCGCGCCGGCGATCGGCAAGAGCATCGTCTTCTACGGCGTCAAGCATCCGGTCGACGCGTGAGCGTGCTGCCCGAACTCGACGGCGTCGTGTCGGCCGACGAGGTCCATCGCACGGCGACGCACCTCGTGTCGCTCCAGTTGCCGTCCGGGATGATCCCGTGGTTCGAGGGCGGACACTGCGACCCGTGGAACCATGTCGAGTCGGCGATGGCGCTCGATGTGGCCGGGCATCATGCCGAGGCCGAGCGGGCCTACGAGTGGCTCGTCGACACCCAGCTCCCGACGGGCGGCTGGTACGCCTACTACGCCAACGACGGATCGATCGAGGACAACAAGATCGACACGAATGTGTGCGCGTACATCGCCGCCGGCGTCTACCACCACTACCGCAGCACCTGGGACCGCGGCTTCGCGGAGAACGTGTGGCCCAACGTCGAGCGGGCACTCGAATTCGTGCTGTCGATGCGCCGCAGCGACGGAGTTCCACTGTGGGCGGTCGAGATCGACTCCCAGCCGTGGGACTACGCCCTGCTGACCGGCACGGCGAGCATTCAGCACTCGCTGCGATGTGGCGCCGCGCTCGGCACGGCGCTCGGCTCGCCCCGCCCGGCCTGGGTCGCCGCCGCCGACTGCATGACCGAGGTGATCCGCACCGACCCCGAGGCATTCGAGCCGAAGACGCGGTGGGCGATGGACTGGTACTACCCGGTACTCACCGGTGCGCTCGTGGGCGAGGAGGCAAAAGCGCGCCTCGCCGAGGGCTGGGACACGTTCGCCATGGAGGGCCTGGGCATCCGCTGCGTCAGCGACGAGCAGTGGGTCACGGCCTCGGAGACCGCCGAGTGTGCGCTTGCCTTCGCCACGATCGGCGACCTGTCGACGGCGACCGATCTGTTGCGTTGGACGCGTCACCACCGCCGCCCGGACGGCGCCTACTGGACGGGCGTGGTCCATCCTGCGGGTGAGCTGTTCCCGCCGGACGAGCACTCGTCGTACACCGCCGCGGCGGTGCTCCTCGCGGTCGATGGCATCACGCAAACGACCCAGGCGTCGGATCTGTTCGCTCCACAGCACGACTGAACTTCGCGCATCGCGTACCCGTGGCACATCGTCTGACTACGGTTGAGGAAACCGCCGAGCAGAGGAGTTCCCATGAACAAGTTCCCCAAGATCGCCGCGATCATCATGATCGTCGCTGGCTGCATCATGATCGTCGCCGGTGGCTTCACGTACTACCAGGTCGGAAATGAACTGGCCGACGAGAATATCGTGGTGTCGGACGACGCCGAGAACTTCGCCGGCGAGGACGTGACCGGCCCGTTGACGGCGTATGCCGAAGCCGAGGTCATCAAGAAGCACACCGAGGAACTCGCCGGCGGAAAGACCTACGCCGAGCTCGACCGGGAGGACCCGGTCCGCGAGACGGTCATGGACTCGTCGTTCCTCCGGGCATCGCTGTTCACGTCGGTCGTCGCGTTCGGCGTTGCATTCCTGGTGATCGGCCTCGGTCTGCTCTTCATCATTCTCGGGATCGCGATGCTGGCGATCATCAAGCGGCTCCTTCCCGCGGAGGTGGTCGAGACCGACACCGTCGTCGTGACCGACGACGATCCGCTCGCGGTTCCTCCGCCGCCCGGCACCGCGGTGGTCTGACACAAGACACACCGGCCATCAACCGGGCCATCAACCGGGCGGGCAACCGGGCGCCGAACCGGGCGCGCGACGCGGCGGAGTAGGCTCGCTGACCCATGCGCTCCACTGTTGCCCGTACTGTTTTCTCGGTCTGGAGCTGGTTCGCTCTCGGCGTCATCGTCCTCGTGTGGACACCGATGGTGGCGGTCACCCGCCTGGTCACGATGCCATTCGATCACGGCGCATATGCCGCCGGCTACCTGTTCCGCAAGCTCACCGTCGTGCACCAGAAGCTGACCCCGCTGTGGACGTTCCGAACGTCGGGCGACCTGCCCGACGACATGCGCCGCCCGTACGTCGTCGTGTCCAACCACGAGAGCTTCGTCGACATCCTGCTGATCTCCCATCTCCCGACCGAGATGAAGTGGATGTCGAAGATCGAGATCCTGCGCATCCCCCTCGTGGGATGGATGATGCGCCTCGCCCGCGACATTCCGCTCACCCGCAACGACGCCGGTTCACGATCGTCGGCCCTCATCGCCTCGCGGGAACGGCTCGACTCGAAGGTATCGGTGATGATCTTTCCGGAGGGCACGCGTTCGAAGACCGGCGAGCTGCGCGACTTCCACGCCGGAGCGTTCAAGCTGGCGATCGACGCCCAGGTGCCGATCCTGCCGCTCGCGGTGTGGGGCACCCGCGACGCGCTGCGCAAGAACGACTGGCGGCTCGGGTACGCCAAGGCCGAGGTCCGCGTGCTCGAGCCGGTCGAGACCGAGGGCATGACCGTCGCCGATCTCGACACCCTGCGGTCGAAGGTGCGCAGCATGATCGTCGCGGCCCGCGAAGACCTCCGGAACGAGTTCGAACTCGCTGCGACCCGCTGACCGGCGCGGCGCTCGTACCGCCTGGCCGCTGGACGATGATCAGTCGACTCGCTCCAGCACGCGCAGCGAACCGGTCGCCGAGTGCAGCCTGAATCGCCCGGATTCCAGCGCCGGGATGAAGATCTGCTCGTACGGCGGCCGGCCGCCGTCGGCCGGGTCGGGGAACACGTCGTGGATCGCCAGCGTGCCACCCATGGCGACATGGGGCGCCCACCCCTCGAAATCGAGTCGTGCCGGTTCCTCGCCGTGTCCTCCGTCGATGAACAGGAACGACAACGGCGTGGTCCAGCTCGCAGCGACGATCGGCGAGCGACCCACGATCGCCAGTACCGACGCTTCGAGTCCTGCGTCGTGGATCGCGGCGCGGAAGAACGGCAGCGTGTCCATCTTGTCGATGCGCGGGTCGACGACCTCGCGGTCGTGATGATCCCACCCCGCTTGATTCTCCTCCGAGCCCCGATGGTGGTCGACCGCGAACACGACCGTGCCGGTCTGCTCGGCCGCGTCGCCCAACCAGATCGTCGAGCGACCGCAGTACGAGCCGACCTCGAGCATCGGCTGGCCCGGGACCGCTTGCGCCGCAGCGACGGCGGCGTCCCACAGTGCGTCGCCCTCGTCGGGCGGCATGAAGCCCTTGGTTCGCAGCGCCAGCGCGCGCCGTTCCGGGGTCAGCACGCCGGTTCCTGCGACGACCGGTCGCGCAGGTTCACCAGCTGTCCCAGTGGATGATCGTGTCGGGTTCGGGGCGCATCGCCGGCTTGAAATCGGTGCCGATCGTGTACGCCAGCGGCGTCAGACAGGCCTGCTGGACCTCGGCGAACGGGATGCCGACGACGTCGGCGATCGCCTGTTCCATCATCAGCCCGACCGTGGTCCACGCCGTGCCGAGTCCGCGGGCGCGGGCGGCCAGCATGAAGTTCCACATGCCCGGCAGGACGTTGCCCATCGACGACACCGCCATCATCGACGGGACCGAGTCGAGCCGGCCGGCGGTGCAGGCGATGACGAGCGCCGGCGCCTCACCCATGTGATCGGCCAGGTAGAGCGCCGAGTCGACCACGCGCTCCTGTTGGGCCTGCTCCACGTCGGTGTCCTTGGTGATCGACCCGGCGTACACGCCGGGCAGCGTCTTGTAGATGTCGAAGCACTGCCGGTAGATGTCGCCGATCGCGGCGCGCTTGGCCTCGTCCTTGACGACCACGAACCGCATCGTCATGTTGTTCGAGCCCGACGGCGCCTGCATCGCCGCCTCCACGCACTCGCGGATCACGTCGTCGTCGACCGGTCTCGTGAAATCGAGGCGCTTGCGCACGGCACGGGTCGTGTGCAGCAGCTGGTCCGGTGTGAGGTCGAGCAACGTCATGGCGGTCACTGTACGGAATCGACGTGTCGGGGAGTTGATCGGCCAGGCGTGGCACTATGGCGGGGCCATGAACGACGATTCTCCCCCCGATCCGTCACGCACACCGGCGCCGTCACCGGTCCCGTCACAGCGGGCGCTCGACGACCTTGTGGCCCTGCTCGATCTCGAGCCGATCGAGGTCAATCTCTTCCGCGGCATCTCACCCGACGAGAACCGGCAACGTGTGTTCGGTGGCCAGGTGGCCGGGCAGGCACTCGTGGCGGCGGCCCGCACGATCGACGAGCACTCCCGCCTGGTGCACTCGCTCCACGCCTATTTCCTGCGCCCGGGCGACCCGACCCTGCCGATCCTGTACGAGGTCGATCGAATTCGCGACGGCCGCAGTTTCTCGACCCGTCGTGTCGTGGCGATCCAGCACGGCCGTGCGATCTTCAACCTCCAGGCCAGTTTCCACGACGACGAGCCGGGACCGGACCACCAGCAGACCATGCCCGGGGGAATGGGCCGCCCCGACGAGCTCGCCGACTTCCAGACGCGCATGGCGCCGTACGCCGAGCAACTCGGCGAGCTGTACAACCGGCCGCGCCCGATCGATCTGCGCTACGTCGACGGCGACCCCATCAGCAAGAAGGGGAAACCGTCCACGTCACAGCACGTCTGGCTCCGCGCCGACGGACGCCTCCCCGACGATCCCGTCCTCCACGCCTGCATCGTCACCTACGCCAGCGACATGACATTGCTCGACACCACCGTGCTTCCTTTCGGGCTGTCGTGGGAGAGCCCGGGCATGCAGATGGCGAGTCTCGACCACGCGATGTGGTTCCATCGGCCGTTCCGGGCCGACGAATGGCTCCTGTACGACCAACTGGCGTTGTCGACCGCTTCGTCGCGTGGACTCGCCGGCGGGGCGATCTACACCGCTGACGGCCGACTGGCGGTGAGCGTCGTGCAGGAGGGCCTGGCACGGGTGGGCCAGCAATGACGCGCGGCGACCGTCGATGCCCGGCATCACCGCCCTGTCGATCGCGGCCGCGTTGGCGGTGGCCGGCTGTTCGAGCAGCGGGAGCGACACCGTCGAACCCGCCGAGACCTTGGAGACCGTCGCGCCCACCGAGGCGCCCGCGACCGGCGCACCCGCGACCGATCCGACCCTGACGGACGCGAGCGATGCCACGACGAGCGACCCGGTCGACACCACCGCCGACAGCGCGGCGCCGACCACCGCCGAGGCACCGTCGACGACGGAGGCCACCACCGCGCCACTCGTCGAGCCATCGGTCGGACTCGAGGCGGTCGGTACGTTCACTCGCCCCGTCGACGTCGTCGTTCGACCCGCGGACGGTCGGCTGTTCGTGATCGGCCAGAACGGCACGGTGACCGCCGTCGACGACGCGACCGTGGTCCTCGACGTCGCCGATCGCATCACGTCGGCGGGCAACGAGCAAGGCCTGCTCGGCCTGGCGTTCCACCCGTCCCTCGATCTGGCCTACGTCGACTTCACCGACACGAATGGCGACACGGTCGTGGCCGAGTACGCCGTCGACCCGACGTCGGCGGTGTTCGATCCGGCCTCGTACCGCGAGGTGCTCACCGTCGACCAGCCCTACCCGAACCACAATGGCGGCCAGCTCGCCTTCGGCCCCGACGGCCTCATGTACATCGGTCTGGGCGATGGTGGCGCGGCGGGCGACCCGGCACGCAACGCGCAGAACCGCGCCACCCGCCTCGGCAAGATCCTGCGCATCGATCCGGCCGGCACGGGCGGCGAGCCGTTCACCGTCCCGGCCGACAACCCGTTCGTCGGCACCGACGGCGCCGACCCGACGATCTGGTCGTACGGACTGCGTAATCCGTGGCGGTTCTCCTTCGACCCCGTGAACGGCGACCTCTGGATCGCCGACGTCGGGCAGAACCAGTTCGAGGAGATCGACCACGTGCCCGCGACCGGCGGCGTCGACGCCGGCAAGGGAGCGAACTTCGGGTGGAGCGCGTTCGAGGGCGACGCACCGTTCAACCCCGATCAGACCGCCGATGGTGCCGTGGCACCGGTCTACGTGTACTCGCACGACTCGGGCGGGTGCTCCGTGAGCGGCGGCGCCGTTGCTCCCCCCGACGCCGTCGGAGGCCTCGCCGGTTGGTACGTGTTCGGTGACTACTGCACCGGCGAGATCCTCGGCCTCGACCCGGCCTCGGTGCAGGACGGATCGGCCGCGCCACGAATCGTCACCATCGGCAACCTGGCCGGTCTGAGCGCGATCACGGCCGGTGTCGACGGTGACCTCTACGCCATCTCGAACAACGGCGAGATCACCCGCTTCGTCCCCGCCTGACAACCTTGCGATGAGCGAACGGACCGAACGGTGGGCCGTTCGCTCATCGCAACCGGAATTCAGCCGACGCGGACGAACTCGACGGTGCGGGTGAGGGTGTCGGCACGCATCAGGCGCACCTGGATCAAGTCGCCCGGGTCGACCCGATGGGCCGCGACCCGTGCAATCGTCGCCGGTTCGGCGATCTGGACCTGGACGCCGCGTTGGTCCTCGTCGGTGACGACGGCCTCGAACACCTCGCCCTCGCGGCCGTGGAGCACGACCGCCTCGGCGAGATCGAGCGCCGCCCGATCGGCCCGTTTGGCGAGCGTCTCGCTCGGTCCGATGGTCGCGGGAAGCTGCTCGAAGGCGTCGACCAGCGGTTGTGGCACCGGCCGACCCGCCGCCAGTGTCCGCGCGGCCTCGATCACATACCGGTCACCGAGCCGCCGTAGTGGCGCCGTCGCATGGCAGTACGTGGCGGCGACCGCCGCGTGCCACGGCACCACCCCTTCGCGGTACGGCTCGTAGCGGGCACTCCCACCGGCGCGGCGCACTGCGAGTTGGAACGCGCCGGTGCGCGGGTCATCGGCCGGAAGCGTGCGGATGTACTCGCTGAGCGGGGACCTTTCGGGCCAATCGAGCCCGAAGGCACGAGCGATGTGATGCAGCCGGCGCAGCTGCGCGTCGTCGACACCCTGCATCGTCCGGAACAAGCCCGTCCGCGCGGCGAAGAGCCGGTCGGCCACCGCCATGTTGGTCGCCAACGACAGCGCCGCGCTCTGTTGTTCGATCTCCGATCGTGGCCGGAAGCGCAGCATGAACCCCGACTCACGGCGGATCACCTCCTGCTCGGGCGATTCGATGCGATCGGCTTCGCGGGCCGCCTCGGCGAGCTCGATGCGACGGGCCAGTTCGGGAAATGCCTGCGGCAGGTCAGCGAGTGTCACCGTGGCGTAGGCCAGCTTGGCCCGGCTCCGGATGACCGAACGCTCGACGGAGTCGAGGGCGACGGCGCCATTGGGGCCGATCCGCACCCGGAACACGATCGCCGGTCGTTCCACGTCGGGCAGCAGGCTCGCGGCGTCGTCGGAAAGGCGCCCCGGGTACAAGGTGGCCCGGCCGTCAGGGAGATAGACGGTGACACCGCGCCGCCACGCCTCCTGATCGATCGCGCCGCCCGGTTCCACGAAGCGCGCCACATCGGCAATGGCGTAGGAAAGCACCACGTCGTCGGCGTCCATGTCGATGGCGAACGCCTGGTCGAGGTCGGTGCTCGTGATCGGGTCGAGCGTGACGAAGTCGACGTCTCGCCGATCGATGGGCCGTTCGCCATCGACGGGAGCGAAGAGATCCGCCAGCACGGCGTCGGCGGCGCGATCGGCCTCGGACAGCACGTCCGACGCGAAGTCACCTGGCAGCGCGAGGTCAGCACGGATGCGATCGAACCCCTCTCGGAGCTCGGCCGCCACGTCCGCGGACAACGGCTCGAACGTCAGCGCCGGGCTCCCATGAACATGCCCTTCAGCGCCTCGTAGTGCTCGATCACGTGACCGGCGCCGAGCACCACGGCCTCGAGCGGCACGTTCGACATGCGCACCGGTACCTCGGTCTCCCGCTCGATGCGCTCGGCCAGACCGCGCAGCAGTCCGCCGCCACCGACGAGGTACATGCCGCGGACGAGGAAGTCCTGCGACAGCTCCGGCGGCGCCTTCGACAGGCAACGGATCACCGACGCCACGATCGACGAGATGACGTCCTCGATCGCGAACCGCACCTCTTCCGGCGTCAGCAGTACCGTCTTCGGCAACCCGGACATCAGATCGCGGCCGCGAACCTCGGCCTGGTTCTCGTCGTCGGTCGGGTCCGCCGAGCCGATGGCGACCTTGATCTCCTCGGCAGTTCGTTCGCCGATCGCGATGCCGTGCTCGCGCCGCACGTAGTTCTGGATCGCCGCGTCGATGTCGAACGCTCCGACGCGCACCGCTTCGAGCGCCACGATGCCGCCGAGGCTGATCACTGCGGTCTCGCTCGTGCCACCGCCGATGTCGATGACCATGTTGCCGACCGGCTCGTCGATCGGCAGATCGGCGCCGATCGCCGCGGCCATCGGCTGTTCGATCAGGTTGCGCGTCGGCCGCACCTGCCCGCCGGGCGGCGTCGGTGACGGCCCGGCGCTCGACCTCGGTGATCGCCGACGGCACGCAGATGACCACCTTCGGCCGGGTGAAGCGGCTGACACCGACCCGTTGCAGCAGGAGGCGGATCATCCGCTCGGTGATCTCGAAGTCGGTGATCGCGCCGCCCCGCAGCGGACGCACCGCAACGATGTAGCCGGGCGTCCGCCCGATCATCTGCCAGGCTTCGCGGCCGGTTGCGAGCACTTCGCCGGTCTGCCGGTTGAGCGCGATGACCGACGGCTCGTTGAGCACGATGCCGCGGCCCTTCATGTACACGAGCGTGTTGGCGGTACCGAGGTCGATGGCGAGGTCACGTGCCATGGTGCCCTCCCCGTGGCGCAGCGGTCATCGAATTGCGGGCGTCACGGGGCATCGTCACCATCATCGTCCGCCGGTGATGGTTCGGGTGGGTTCATCTTGCCGATCGTCGGGCGGCGCGCCTGCGGCGACAGCGCGTCGATCTGGCGGCGGAACGAATCGACGTGATCGTCGGGCGTCCGGCGGCGCAGGTAGGCCGCGACGATCAGCACCAGCGCCGCCAGGGCGACGGCCACCAGGATGACGATTCCGGCGTTCACTCCGGCCCGCCGACCCGTTGGCATGACTTCGGTGATGTCACTGGCGATGTCGCTCGCTCCGGTGCCCCAGTCGGCACCATCGGCCCACACCTCGTGCTTCCAGATCGGAGCCGACTCCTTGAGCGCATCGATCGCGAACCTGCCGGCTTCGAACGCCTCGGCCCGGTGGGGTGCCGAGACGACCGTGACGACCGACGATTCGCCGACGACGAGCCGGCCGGTGCGGTGCCAGATCACGACCCGTCCGGTGTCGGGCCAACGGCGGCGGGTCTCGGCACAGATCTCGGCGAAACGCTCCAACACCTTGTCCTCGTATGCCTCATAGGTGAGGTGGTCGACGCCATTGCGGCCCTCGGCGTGGTCGCGCACCGTTCCGCTGAACAGCACCACGGCGCCACAGTCGGGCCGGATCGCCCAGTCGTAGGCCGCTCCCACCGCCAGTTCGTCGGGGGTGAGGGCGAGCCAGTCGTGTTCGGACTTCGTCTCGATGCGGCCACTCACCCGTGCGATGGTACCGACGATCGAGGGACGATCACGCGACGAACGACCGACGGCGGCAGCGCCGCTCGTCATGCGTGACCCGCGGACCGGCACGCCGCAGGCCGAACTACGATGCTCAATTCGTGGAACCCGGTCCGCTTCCCCCGCACGAACGGACGTGGCGGCACCCCTCCGAAATGGGGCCCAGCGCCGCCGACGCGTCGCTCTCGCATCAACGGCGTCCCGGGCTCGCGTTGGTCGTCACGACCGGAACGCTGGTAGCGGTGATGGTCGCCGTCCTGGTTGTCGCGACCACGCCGCAGTCGTCGGGTCAGACGTCGGGCATGAGCGCCACCACGATGCCGGCCTTCGTCGTCACCACGCCGGCCGCGATCGTCCGTACCGAACCACAGACGCAACGTGTGCCGGTGCCGACCCTGCTGCTCGCCAGCCTCGTCGCGATCCCCAACGAGATCGCGGCGGCGCCCCGGTTCACGAGCGACGCGCCAGAGGTCGCCGAGGAACCTCCCACGGCGAGCCAGCCAGTGGTGGTGCAGACCGACGACTTCACCTATCACTGCACCTGGGCCGACGTGGCGACGTTGCCGGTACCCGACGGCGCGATCGTGGTCGATCTCGACGGGGCGCTCGTCGCCCATCTCGACGACGGCGAACTCGTCGAAGTCGCCGGCCGATCCGACGACTGAACGTCACGCACCGCGCGGAGCGCCTCCGACGGTAGCTCCGCCGGGCGAACAGCGCGGCGACCGCCACCGCCGACACCGCGGCGGCCACACCCGCACCGAGGGTCAGTTCCTGACGCCGTTTCGGCGAGATCATCGTCCACCACTTCGACTCCGTGCTCTCGACGTAGGCCTGCTCGTTCGTGACCGTGGGCGACCACCCGCTGCTGCGCAGCCGTCCGTTCGCGACGACCCACGGCTCGAGCGTGTACGACCGGAGCCCGGGCGGGATCGGGCCACGCTGGAAGCGCCACCGCAAGCGGCTGACCAACTCCGCCGCCCGCTCGGGCAGCGGCAGCCGGGGTCGCTCGCCCGACAGCGCGCGAACACGCTCGCCCTGTACCCAGCCGTCCGGGGCGACGTTGAACACCCCGTCGAGACGCTGTTCGACCGCCGTGGCGATCGCCGCGGCGAGATCGTCGAGGTGCAGGAACTGCGACGGCGGGTCGTCCTCCGCCAGCCGGCGGCCGAGGCCCGACACGTACGCCGTGGCGAGCCGCGAGCTGCCGTCGCTCGCGACGGCGATGGCCGGACGGAGCACGGTGGTCGACCGATCGGCTCGGGCCAGGCGCCACTGCTCGACCAGCTCCTCGGCCGAGGCGAGTTGGCGACCGAACACGAACTCGACGTCGGGTCGCAGTACCGCCTCCTCGGTGAGCGGCACGGCGTTGTTCGACGATGCCCCGTAGACCATGGCCGACGACACGAACACCACGTGATCGGCGTGCGCCGCGTCGGCCGCGGCAAGCGTGGCTGCGGTGAACCACGTGGTGCTCTCCCGCTGCGCGGCACGGGAGTCGTAGTCGCTGCTGCCCAGGTCGACGATCACGTCGACCTCGGCGATCCCGCCGAGATGCCCATTGACGGTCAGCTCGTCGAGATCGAGCAGCGCGACGTGCGCTCCGGTTTCGCCGAGCCGCCTGACCACCCGTTCGCCGAGTGGGCTCGACGCGCCCGACAGCGCGACACGGACAAGTCGCTCGGGAGCCATGGCAGCACGTTAGAGCCGAGGGAAGCGCCAGCGACGAGGCGACTCTCGGCCGACCCCGACCACCGCGACAAGACCCGCCGTGAGGCCGAGACAATCATTGCGGCCGTAGCATCGACGTCGTGGCCGATGACGACGATCCGAACGATGCCATCAACCCCTTCTCCGGCAACCCCTTCGCCGGGCTGCCGATGTTCGGCGACCTCGCCAGGGCCTTGTCCGGGCAGGGTCCGCTCAACTGGGACGCCGCTCGCCAGTTCGCGCTGCTGTCGGCCTCTGGCGGCAGCATGCTCCCGGGTTCCTCGGGTGCCGCCACGCCGCCGAACGTGGATCCGAGCGTGCGCATCAAGTACGCCGAGCTCGCCGACATCGCCCGCCTCCACGTCAGCGACGTGATGCAGCTCGACGTCCCCGCCATCGAACCGTCCGTGGCCACACCCGAGCAGTGGGCGCTCCAGACCCTCGAGGCCTATCGGCCGCTGTTCACCGACCTGGCCACGTCGCTCGGCCCGACCGACGACCTGCCGGCGACTTCCGACGACGACCCGATGGCGCAGATGATGGCCGGCCTGGGCCGGATGATGGCGCCCGCCATGCTCGGCATGAGCGTCGGCTCGATGGTCGGCAATCTCGCCCGCAGCGCGTTCGGCGTGTACGACCTCCCGATCCCGCGGGCCACACCGTCGCTCGTGTTCGTGCCGGCGACCATCGATCAGTTCGCGTCCGACTGGTCGATCCACCTCGACGAGATGCGGCTGTGGGTGATCTCCCACGAGCTCGCCGGGCTGACGCTGTTCTCGATCCCCCACATCGCGGACCACCTGCGTTCGCTCGTGCAGCGACACGTCGGTGCGTTCCGGCCCGACCCGTCCGCGATCACCGACAAGCTCACGTCGTTCGACGTGGCAGGCACCGACCCGATGGCAGCGATGCAGGCGGCGTTCGGCGACCCCGAGGTACTGCTCGGCGCGGTCCGTTCGCAGGAACAGATCGAGATGGAGCCGCTCCTCGACTCGGCGGTGGCCGTCACGATCGGCGTGATCGACTGGGTCGTCGACGCGGTTGCCGTCCGCGTCATCGGCGGCAGTGCGTTGCAGATCGCCGAGGCGGCGCGCCGGCGCCGCGCCGAGACGACGCCCGACGACATCTTCGTCGAACGGCTGCTCGGCATCCGGCTCGGTGTGGAGCAGACGGCTCGCGGGAAGCAGTTCGTCCAGGGCGTCGTCGACCGCGCCGGTGAGAACGGCCTCGAGCCGTTGTTCACCTCGGCTTCGGCCGTGCCGACCCCGAACGAGATCGAGGCCCCTGGCCTGTGGCTCGCCCGAGTGAACGAGCACTGAAGTCGCGGCCGTTGCGCCGAGCGATCGCGTAGAGCACCGTCACCCCGGCGACCACGCCGACGATCAGGAAGCCCACGCGTCCCGGAACCTGGATGGCGACGGCGATGAACGCACCGATCGCCCACGCCAACTGGAACCGCGACTCGAACCGGGCGAACGCCCGTCCCTGATTGGCGCCCGGAGCGTCGCGTTGCACCATGCTCTCGAAACTCAGCCGGCCGAGCGAGGCCGCCAGGTTGAGGATCCCGGCGAGGACGATCGCGCCGATCGGTCCGCCGAGCACCGCGACAAGGAGTCCCGTGGCCGCCGAAACGAGGAGACAGACGCTGAGCATCGACTCCTCGCTCAGTCGTGTGCGCACCATGGGTGCGATCGCATTGCCCAGCATCGATGCCAGCGCCGCCACGCCGACCACGGCGGCGAACCACGCCGCACCCTGGTCCTGCGAGCGCAGCCAGAACGCCAGGTGGAAGAAGGTGAAGCCGACGGTGGCCCGCAGCACCGTCATGGCGATGGCGCCGAGCTGCAGGCTCGACGCCGTCAGCTGGGTTGCTTCCTCCTGATCGGCATCGTGTGCGGCGACGACCTCAGGTGGGAGCCGGGTGGCGGCGAACACCGCAAAGGCGAAGATGATCGCGCCGTACCAGAGCGTGGCCGGCGCGCCGGCGAGTTTCAGCAGGGCGCCGGCCGGCACGACCGCGACGGCTCCGGTGATGCCGGCGATCAGGCCGAGCTTCGAGTTCGCTTCGACGAGCTCATCATGGGTCCGCACGGTGGAGGGCACGAGCGCCGACTTCGACACGATGTACGTCTTCTGGAGCACCAGGGAGACGAACACGAGCGGGAACAACGCGAGGTTGTCGATGTTGCTCGCCATGAGGATCATCAGCACCACTCGCGCCGCAGCGTCGAGCTGGATCACCAGCCGGCGGCCCCCGGCGACCCGGTCGATCAGCGGGCCGATCAACGGCGCGATGACCAGGAACGGGGCGAAGCTCAAGACGAGGAAGAGCATGACCCGCGATCGCGCCGCGTCGAGGTCGATGTTGAAGAACAGCGAGTCGGCGAGGGCGACGATCATCGCCGCGTCGCCTCCCATCATCAGGGCATGCGTGATCGCGAGCCGACGGAACTTCGATGCCGGCGGCCTCCGATCGATCCCTGCCACCCACCCCAGACTACGAGCCAGACGTTTGCGTCGGGATTTCTGCGGGGACGTCCCGCAGAAATCCCGACGCAAACGGGGATCGGATCGGTGAGACGGGCCTGTCGAGACGGGCCGGTCAGACCCGTTCGTACTTGTAGCCGAGGCCGCGGATGGTGACGATCCGGGTGGGGTTGGCGGGGTCGGGTTCGATCTTCGACCGCAGGCGCTTCACATGCACGTCGAGCGTCTTCGTGTCGCCCACGTAGTCCGACCCCCACACGCGGTCGATCAGCGTCTCGCGGGGCAACACCCGGCCGGCGTTGGCGAGGAGCAGATGGAGGAGTTCGAACTCCTTGAGCGGCAGCGAGACGTCCGCGCCGCTCACCGACGCCCGGTGTTCGTCCGGATCGAGGCGCACTTCGCCCACCTCGATCGTTCCCGGACTCAACGCGGGCACCGCGCCCGTCGTCTCGGTACGTCGCAGCACGGCCCGGATACGCGCCACCAGCTCACGAATGCGATACGGCTTGGTGACGTAGTCGTCGGCGCCCACCTCGAGGCCGACGACGGTGTCGATCTCGGCGCTCTTGGCCGTCACCATGATGATCGGGACCTGCGTGCGCTTGCGCAGCTGCCGGCACACCTCCAGACCCGTCACCTTCGGCAGCATCACGTCGAGCAGCACCAGATCGGGCTGCACCTCGTCGAATCGGGCGAGCGCTTCCGCGCCGTCGACGGCCACCACGACGTCGAAGCCCTCGCGCCGCAGTCCGATCGACAAGGCCTCGACGAAGCTCGCCTCGTCCTCGACGACGAAGATCGTCGCTTCGCTCATTCCGACATCTCCGTCTCGGCCTCGGTGGGTTTTGGATCATTGCCGTTGGGGTCGTCTGCACCGTCGCGGTCGGCATCCGGGACGACGAGCGACACCGGCAGACGGAACACGAACGTCGACCCCTCGCCCTCCTCCGACGACACCTGCACGTCGCCGCCGTGATTGGAGGCGACGTGCTGCACGATGGCGAGGCCGAGGCCGGTGCCACCCGTGTCGCGGCTGCGCGCCTTGTCGACGCGGTAGAAGCGCTCGAAGATCCGGTCGAGATCACGCTCGGGGATACCGATTCCCTGGTCCGCCACCATGATCTCCACCCAGGGCCCTGCCAAGCGGCTCCGCACCTGCACGACACCACCGTCCTTGCTGTATTTGACGGCGTTCTCGACGAGGTTGCCGATCGCGGAGGTGAGCTGCCGGTCGTCGCCGAGCACCCGGATCGGCTCGGGCGGATCGATCGCCATCACATGGACCCCGCGGCCACCGTCGGCGTGGCGGCCACGGCCGATCGCCGACTGCACGACACCGGCGAGTTCGATGACCTCGTCGTCCGTGCGCGACGACTCGATCTGCGAGAGCCGCAGCAGGTCGTCGATCGTGTTGACCGCCCGGTGCGCCTCCGTCGACGATCCGCTGGAGCACACGGTGCACGACGTCGAGATCGGTCTCACCGTCGATCGCATCGGCGAGCACCGCCAGCGCGCCGACCGGGGTCTTCAGTTCATGGGAGATGTTGGTGACGAAGTCCGTGCGCATCGCGTCGGTGCGCATGCGCGTGCTCACGTCCTGGGTGGTGACGACCGCACCACCGGCGGGGAGGGGCTCGGCCTGGATCGCCAGCCACGTGCGCGGCGGGCCGTGGAGCTCGACGAGACGGGTGGTGCGTTCGCCGCGGCAGGCAGCTGCCAGGTTCGACTCGATGTGTTCCTCCACGAGCACGCCGATGTGCGTCCCTTGCAGGATCGTGGCGGAATCGTTGCGATACACGATCTTCGCCGTCGGTGAACAGACGACGACGCCGATGTCGAGGTGCTGGAGCGCATCGCGCAACAGCCCCCCGATGTCCTCAACGGATCGATCGCGATCGCCGCGCGGGATGTCCAGCACCGGTGCGACACGTACTGGCGCAGGCTCGGGTGGCGGGGCGACGGCGGCCGCACGGGCGGGCTCGGTGGCGACCGATCGGCGGCGACCGACCCCGAATCCGACCGACGCTCCGATGCCGATGCCGATCACGAGGGCGACCAGCAGACCGATCACGGTCGCCTCATCATTCGGGGCGCGACAACTGCTCCGCGGTGGGCGGATCGTTGTCGCTCTCGGCGTAGGGTCGCGTCGGCACCCAACCGCTGACGATGTACTGCGTGCGGTCGCCCATGTTCACCGCGTGATCGCCGATCCGCTCGTAGAACCGGGCCACGACGGCGAGCTGGACCGCCACCTGCAGGTCGATGTTGCCGGCGGCATGACTCTCGAAGATGATCTGGATGAACTGACGGTGGAGGTCGTCGAGGTACGAGTCCATGTCCCGCAGCGCGGCCGCACGGGGGCCGTCGAGGTTGAGGTAGGCCTCGGTCGCCTCCTTGAACAACGCCTGGGCCTGATTGCCCATCTTCTGGATCACGCCGCGCAGGTGCGGGTCGAGCTGATGCCCGTAGATCCGCCGCGCGGCCTTGCAGATGTTGACGCACAGGTCGGCCGAGCGCTCGACATCGGCGATGATCTTGATCGCCGACACGACCGCGCGCAGGTCGACCGCGACCGGCGCCTGGAGGGCGATGATCTTGAAACAGGACTCCTCGAGTTCGACCGCCTTCACGTCGTAGGCATCGTCGCCGAGGATCACATACTCGGCGCTCTCGAGATCGCTCTCGAGCAGGATCTCGGTGACCCGCGGCACCAGCTCGGTGACCCCTGCCGACATCCGGGCGATGCCGGTCTGGATCTCGTTGAGTTGCTCGTGGTAGGTGGCACGCAGGTCGGGCATCAGCCGAACCGACCCGTGATGTAGGCCTCGGTGCGGTCGTCGTCAGGCGCCGAGAACATCTTCTCCGTCGGGTTGTACTCGACGAGCACGCCGGTCCGGCGATCGCTCTCGGTGTTGACCTCGGTCGTGAAGAAGGCCGTGCGATCGCTGACTCGCGCCGCCTGCTGCATGTTGTGTGTGACGATGACGATCGTGTAGTCGGCTTTGATCTCCCTCATGAGATCCTCGATTCGAGCCGTTGCAATAGGGTCGAGCGCGGAGCACGGTTCGTCCATCAGAATCACGTCGGGGTTCACGGCCACGCATCGTGCGATGCACAACCGCTGTTGCTGGCCGCCTGACAGTCCGAGGGCCGAACTCTTGAGACGGTCCTTGACCTCGTCCCACAGCGCGGCGCGGCGAAGCGACGATTCGACGATGTGGTCGAGTTCATCACGCTTCTTGATGCCGTTGAGGCGCGGTCCGAATGCGAGGTTGTCGTAGATGGTCTTCGGGAAGGGGTTCGGCTTCTGGAAGACCATTCCGACACGACGGCGCACCTCGACCGCATCGACGTTTGCTCCGTACAGGTCGATGCCGTGATACAAGACCTTGCCCTCGACTCGAGCACTGTCGATCAGGTCGTTCATCCGGTCGAAGCATCTGAGAACGGTCGACTTACCGCACCCGGAGGGTCCGATGAACGCGGTGATCTCGTTCTTACGCACCGTGAGGCTGACGTCGCGCACAGCGCGGAACGCGCCGTAGTACACAGCGAGGTCGCGGACCTCGAACACCGCCTCGCCCAATGGCACCGTGTCGGGAATCGACGAGTCCGTCGGCATGAGCTCGCCCGGAGTGTGAATATGGACCTCTTGGCGGACTACGTCCATGGGATCACCACTTTCGTTCATATCGGTTCCGGAGCCAAACGGCAAACCCGTTCATCACCAGGACGAGCACCAGCAAGACGACGGAGGCCGCCGCGGTGATGGCTCGGAAGTCCTCGCCGGGTTGGCGAGCGAAGGAATAGATGACGGCGGGCATCGCCGTGAACGAGCCCGTGAGCTGCTCGAAGAAATTCTGGCTACCGGTGACGAGCAGTCCCGTCGCCGCACCAACCAGAAGGATCGGTGCGGCCTCACCCGCCGCACGCGCGAGCGCCAGGACCGTGCCGGTCAGTATGCCGGGCGCCGCGGATGGGAGTACGTGATGCCGCACGGTCTCCCACTCCGTGGCGCCGACGCCGAGCGCACCTTCACGAATGCTTCGTGGTACCGCCCGGAGTGCCTCGGACGCGGTGATGATGACGATCGGCAACACGAGCGCCGCGAGTGTCAGACCGGCCGCGAAGATCGTCTTGCCACTGGTGACTGACGACAGTGCCTTGACGAAGATCGCCAGACCGAGCAGGCCATACACGATCGAGGGGACGCCCGCAAGGTTGCGCACGTTGATCCGCGTCCACTTCGCGAACCGTGACTGCGACGAGTACTCCTCGAGGTACACGGCACACGCAATGCCCAACGGGAACGCCACGAGCGCGACGAGCGCCATCAGGATCAGGGTTCCCTTGATCCCCTGCCACACCCCAGCCGCCGCGGCGTTCTGGGAGTTCAGGCCCGACGTGAGGAAGGCACCGGGACGTTCCGTCCAGACCGACCAACTTCGCCAGATGAGATCGACGATCAGCACCAGGAGGATGACCATCGACAGGACCAGGCAGAGGACGAGCACCGTCTCGATCACCTTGCTGCGAATGTTCGACGACTTCCTCGTGATCCCCGCGGTGATGTCTCGGGCCACTCCGCCACCCACCGTTGCCGGCGACGTCAATGCCATTTCAGTACACCTCCCGCACGCGTGCGACGAGACGGTCGCTCACGGAATTCAACAGGAACGTCATGCCGAACAGCAGCAGCCCGATGAAATAGAGGCTCTGGAAGGCGAGGTCATCGCCCGCCACCTGGTCGCTGCCGAATCCCAGGGCCGCCATCGCGGCGGTCATGGTCTGGCCGGGCTCGAGCGGGGTCAGGCGGAACAAGCCTCCACCGACGGCGCCGGCGGCGATGGCGACCACCATCGTCTCGCCGATCGCTCGCGACATACC
Organism: Ilumatobacteraceae bacterium; assembly: GCA_963829675.1. Lineage (GTDB taxonomy): Bacteria > Actinomycetota > Acidimicrobiia > Acidimicrobiales > Ilumatobacteraceae > Sva-07. The sequence goes on along the minus strand of CAWHJP010000010.1, from coordinate 337,961 downwards.
GAGGATGAACGCCGCGACGATGCCCGAGATGCCGGCGGGAACGACAACACGAAAGCTCGTCTGGTGGCGTTGCGCGCCGAGCCCGAAGGCCGCCTCGCGCAGCGCCATCGGCACGGCGCGCAGCGAATCCTCCGCGACCGAGGTGATGATCGGAATGGTCAAGATTCCGACTCCGATGCCCGCGGCGAGCAACGTAAATGCACGGTTCGCACCGCTGAACAGGTTGACCACGAGTTCGGGGTTGATGAACGCGATCGCGAAGTAACCGATCACGACGCTCGGGATTCCCGCCAGAACTTCGATGATCGGCTTACAGAACCGACGGACACGTGGGCGCGCGTACTCCGCGAGGTAGATGGCAGCACCGATGCCGAGTGGAACCGCGATCAACATCGCGATGCTGGTCACGATCAGCGTCCCGACGACCAGCGTTCCGATGTCGAAGATGCCACGTCGGGGGAACCAACCGATGTCGAACAGCGATCCCAGACCGTCCTCGGTGTCCGCCAGCTTGGTCAGGTACTCGACCGCATCGACGAGCAGGATGCCGATGATCAGCAGGGTGATGAGAAACGTCGACAGTGCCGCGATCCGAAAGAGCCACCGAGCTAGCGCGTCGCTGCGGCGGCGACGAGGGTTGGTGCGGAGGACGAGGGGGGCGGATGCGATCGGTGTCGTTGCAGTGCTTACGGCCATTGAGGGCTCTCCAGCATGGTGATGATGCTAGACGGGCGGCCGGGAGGGGGGTTTCCCGGCCGCCCATCGAGTCGTGAGGATCCGGTCAGCCCTCGCGGGTTCCGGTTTCCTGGGCCTCCCACGCCGCGACCTGGGCGGCGAGATCCTCGTCGCTCAGGCTGCACGTACGGCACTTGACCCTCGTCGGCACCGACGAGGTTCGTGACACCTTCACTGAGGTAGAAGTCGACGAACGGTGCGAGTGCGGGGTTCTCCGCGAGCGCCGGAACGCTCACGTAGATGAACAGGTCACGGGCGATCGGGTACTCGCCGCTCGCGATGGTCTCGGGTGACGGCTCGACACAGCCTGCACCGCCGTCGACCTGGATCGGCTTGATCGTGTCGAGGTTCTCCTCGACGAACGCGAACCCCACCCAGCCGAGCGACGTCGGGTTGGCGGCGATGCCCTCGATGATCACGTTGTCGTTCGGGCTGGCGGTGTAGTCGGGGCGCACGTTCGCGTCCTCGATGCCCAGCGCCTCGCCGACGGGCGTGATGACGAGTTCGACGAAGCTGTCGAACGTGCCCGATTCCTCGCCGGGAGCGGTGACCGTCAGGTCGGCGTCGGGGTACGGGGTGTTCACGGCCCCGAGGTCGGTGACGGTGGCCGCGATCTCATCAGCACTCGCCGATGCATCGGCCCAGTTGCTGATGCCCGTGGCATCCGGACCGAGCAGGGCATACAGATCGACGAAGCTCAGGCACGTGATGGCCTCGTCCTCGGCCGAGGTGATCACGGACAGTCCGTCGACCGCCACCTTGAGTTCGATGAAGTCGATGCCAGATGCCTCGCACTCCTCGATCTCCTCGGCGCTGATCGGGCGGGACGCGTCGGAGACGTCGATCTCGCCGGCACAGAACTGCGCGAAGCCGTCACCCGTGCCTGGCCCGTCCACCGTGATCGCCAGGTCGGGGTTCAGATCGGAGAACGCAGCGCCAACTGCGGCGGAGATCGGCTCGACCGTGGACGAACCCGAGACGGCGATCGATCCGGAAACCGATCCGGCGTCGGCGGGCGCTCCGCCGTCGGTTCCATCCGGAGCCGTGTCGTCTGAGGCAGCGGTGTCGGCAGGGGCGTCTGTCGCCGCGGGGGCATCGGTGCCGGCGGCGGCATCGGTGCCCGCAGGCGCGTCGCTCGCCGCTGGTGCGTCGTCGCTGCTGTCGTCGTCGCTGCCGCAGGCGGCGGCAACGAGGGCGAGCGCAATGGCGCCCGCGAAGATTCGGCGCTTGGAACTGTTCACGCGGTGACTCCTTGGGGGTCGGTTCATCTGACTGTTCACGAAGGTCGGTCCGGATCCGTTCCGATCGACAGCGCGACGGTAGGGAGCGAAGGTGAACCAGCACCCCGGTCCGGGTGAACCCGAGGTGAACAGTGATCGTCCGTCCGGTGAACTGTCTTCACCCGGTCCGGGTCAACGACCCGAGGACGTCAGACCCGACCCTGGAGCTGCTGTTCGAGCGTCCAGCGGTACATGCGTTCCTGCGGGTGAGGATCGAACTCGTCGAGCGGCCCGACGCGCTCCCACGTGTCGTCGCATCGGAGTTCCCACGCGACCACGTCGTCGTCGAGGCCGAAGGCGAGCGCCTGATCGAGCCACGCCGTGTGCCGGGGATGGATGATCGGGACGAGCACTTCCACCCGGCGGATCAGGTTGCGCGGCATCAGGTCGGCCGAGCCGATGAGGTGGATCGCATCGGCGACCGCCCCAGGGACTCGGGCGTGTGCGGGCTGGATGCCGTCGGACTGGGTGCCGTCGGACTGGCTGCCGTCCGACTCGGTGCGGCCGGTCGGGTCGGCCAGCACGTTGCCGTGGGCGAATCGATAGATGCGGCTGTGCTCCAGGAACCGTCCGAGCACGCTGCGGACGCGGATGTTCTCCGACAGTCCCGGCACGCCGGCCCTCAGACAGCAGACACCACGGACGAGCATGTCGATCCGCGTCCCGGCCTGGCTCGCCGCGTACAGGGCGTTGATGACCTCCTCGTCGGCGATCCCGTTGCATTTCAGGGCGATCGATCCCTCGGGCCCGAACGACGACTCGTGCTCGATCAGATCGATGAGCTGCCGCTTGAGATCGCGGGGCGCCACGAGGAGCGTGCGGTACTGGTCCGTGCGGCTGTAACCCGTGAGGTGGTTGAACAACTGCGCCGCGTCGGCACCGATCTCGGCGTCGCAGGTCAGGATCCCGAGGTCTTCGTAGATCCGGGCGGTCTTCGAGTTGTAGTTACCCGTGCCGATGTGGCAGTACCGACGCAGGCGGTCGCCATCGTCACGCACGACGAGCACGACCTTGGAGTGCGTCTTCAGACCGACCATGCCGTACACGACGTGCACACCGGCGCGCTCCAGCTGCCGCGCCCACTGGACGTTCGCCGCCTCGTCGAACCGCGCCTTGAGTTCGACGAGCACGGCGACCTGCACGCCTCGTTCGGAGGCGCGGATGAGACCCCGGATGATGGCGCTGTCGCCACCGGCGCGGTACAGCGTCATCTTGATCGACTGCACCCGTGGATCGTCGGCGGCCTGACTGATGAACGCCTCGACGCTCGTGGAGAAGCTCTCGTAGGGATGATGGACGAGCAGGGCGCGATGGCGGACCACGTCGAACACCGGTCGGTTGCCGGCCTCGGCGGCGGCGATGCGACCGGCGGTGACAGGAGGCCAGGGCTCGTCCTTCAGATCGGGGCGCTCGAGTTCGAGCAGTTCCCACAGGAAACTGAGGTCGATCGGCGCCCGGTGGAACGTGACGTCGTCGGGCGTGAGTTCGAGCTCGCGCACGAGCAGACCGAGCAGGTCGTCGCTCACGTCGTGGGCGACCTCGAGGCGGACCGCCCGCTTGAACCGGCGACGGCGCAGCTCCATCTCGACCGCTTCGAGCAGGTCGTCGGCCTCCTCCTCCTCGAGCGTGAGGTCGGCGTTGCGGCTGACGCGGAACGGCGCCCACTCCTCGATCACCATGCCGACGAACAACCGGTCGAGGCGGGCCGCGATGAGCTGCTCGACCGGCAGGTAGCGGCCGGGCGACACGCGAACGAGGCGCGGGAAGACGTTCGGCACCTTGAGACGAGCGAACCGTCGATCGCCGGTCTCCGGATCGGCCACGGTGACGGCCAGCGACAGCGCGAGATCGGAGATGTAGGGGAACGGGTGGCCGGGATCGACGGCGAGCGGTGTGAGCACCGGGAAGACCCGCTCGTCGTAGAACGTGTCGAGTGATCGCTGTTCGTCGAGTGTCGTGTCCTCGTACGACACGATGTCGATCCCTTCGGCCCGCAGTTCGGGCACGAGGCGATCGAGGAACGCGGCGTCGAGTCGTTCGACGAGCTGCGGGATCAACTCGCGGATGGCGACGAGCTGCTGCGTGGGCGTGCGTCCGTCCATCGACGTGTGGTCGATGCCGGCGACGATCTGATCCTTGAGTCCGGCGACGCGCACCTGGAAGAACTCATCGAGGTTCGTCGACGTGATCGCGCAGAACTTCGCCCGCTCCAGCAGCGGGACTCCCGGCTCGGACGCGAGTGCGAGCACCCGCTCGTTGAACGCGAGCCAGCTGAGCTCCCGGCTGAGGAAACGCTCATCGGCCATGTGGTCCCGCGATCAGCCGAGGCGATCAGAATTCGTCGTCGGTGCGGCCGAGATCCCACTCGAGCGTGATCAACTCACGCTCGGCGTCACGGACGATACGTTCGCGGTTGCGGCGGAACTGCGGGTCGTCACGGGGCAGCAACACGAGCCGGGCGAGCACCCGGGCGCGGAACTCGTCGAGCAGTTGCCGGTCGCCCCAGTCGCCGTAGACCTCCCAGTGAGGTGCCACCGGGCCGTGGTACACGATTCGCGCATGCGCTCGCGGTGGTTGCGGCTCGGCCAGGTCGGTCATGGGTCCGGACTCTACCGTCACACCGAGCGCGCCCGGGCAGGCTCGCTGGGCGTGGTCCAGCTGGGGGCGTGCTGGACTCGACATTACGAATGTGTTACACTCCAGCGTCAATATCAAGACGACCACGAACCCTTGGCGGGACCAGTCGATTCGAATCTTCGGTTAGAACGGGAACCGAATGGGCACTGGGAACGTCTACACCATGACGAAGGCGGACTGCGGGCCTCCAAGAGAATTCGCTCCCGTGCTCCGTGTATCAGGCCAGCGCTTTCGTATCCAGGCCAGGGCTCGTATCAAAGGAGACTTCCATGATCAAGCGAACGTTGCGCTCCCGGCGACACGATGCTGCGACGAGCGATCCGTCGGCGACTGCCGATGGCACGAACACCCCCAAGCGGCCACCGACCCGATGACCACCAAGATGACCACCAACGAGTTCGGCCGGCCGCTCGAGTTGTGCCTGGTCGAGCCGGATCCCGACTCACCGACTGCGTGGATGGCCGAAGGCAACTGCCGGCTCTATCCGCCGGCGGTGTTCTTCCCCAGCGACGGTGTGGGTGTCGACCGGGCCCGGAAGATCTGCCGTGACTGCCCGGTGTCGTCACGGTGCCTCGAGTACGCCCTCGACGAACGGATCGAGCACGGCGTGTGGGGCGGTTGCAGCGAACGCGAACGACGTCGGATCCTGAAACGTCGACGCGACGAGATCGAAACCCTCGTCGCCCTCGCCTGACGGCGAGCGGCGGTCAGGGTGCCGGCGGCGTGGGGGGCGCCGGCGGAACCGGCGGCGGTACGGGCTGCTCGACCTGTGGGGAAGCGCTCGCGATCGGCGTGGTGGGCTTGTCGGCCTCACCGATGCCGTCTTTGAATTCCTTCTGCGCCTTGCCGAGATTCTTGGCGAGCTTCGGCAACTGCGAGCCTCCGAAGAGCACCAGGACGATGACGAGGACGATGATCATCTCGGTGGATCCAAACATGGCTTCAACCTATCCCGAGATCGACCGACTAAGGTAGCGCGCCGGGTCCCGGACGGCGGAATGTCCGCGAATCGACTGCTCAGGCACCGATGGTGCTGCGGGCAACCTGGGCCCGCTGGCGCCGGATGCGACGGCGTTCACGCTCCGACAATCCGCCCCAGATGCCGAACTTCTCGCCGTTCTGGAGCGCGAACTCGAGGCAGTCGTGGCGCACTTCGCAGCCGCGGCACACTTCCTTGGCCTCGCGGGTCGATGCGCCGCGCTCGGGGAAGAACAGGTCCGGGTCGACGCCGAGGCAGTTGGCGTGATCGTGCCAATCGGCCTCGGGCTCGACGGGGACTGCGCTGACGGTGATGCTCGACGTGGTGATGAACTGCATGATGAAGGACCTCCTGCCAGGCCCGGATTCCCTGTGAGGCAATCACCCGCTCGTTCGGCAGCCGCAATCCGGTTCGAGTTCACTCGAATCGGGATGGGGCGTCGACAGCGCTGTAATTACAATGACGTCATTCTGCCATAGCACATGCGCTTTCGCAAGGGGTGCATACCGAGATTCGCGCGCAGCGCGCGAGAGCGCACCGCACTCGCCCTGTGCGAGCCCGTTGGTGAGCGCGGTCAACTCGCCTGACGAGACCGCGCGCGAGGGCGCGCTTGCCCTCCATGAAGTCGACGAGGACGTAGTCGCCGAGGTTCTCCGGCGTCGTGAAGAACGCCCGCCCGTGGTTGATCTGGGTCATCTGCTCGATGAACGCACGCAGCGATCCGTCGGCGCCGAGCCCGAACGTGTTGATCCGGATCTTCTCCCGCGTGCACCGCACGACCTCACGGAGCGTGGCCTCGATCGTCTCCCGCACCGGCGGGTAGTTGAAGAACGGGTATCCGTCCGGGGTGATGTGGGCAGTCGGTTCGCCGTCGGTGATCATGATGATCTGCTTCGTGCCCGACTCACGGGCGAGCAGCTGTCGGGCGAGCATGAACCCGTGGTGCATGTTCGTGCCGTACACGAAATCCCACGACACCTCCGGGAGCTGCGCCGCCGTGAGCACCCGGGCGGTCTCGGAGAACCCGACGATGCCGAGGTAGTCGCGCGGGAACTGCGAACTGATCAGGCTGTGCAGCGCCATCGCGACCTTCTTCGCCGGGAGGAAGTTGTCGCGCATCGGCATCGACAACGACAGGTCGAGCATCAGCACCGTGGCCGACCGGGTGTGGTGCTCCGTGCGCTCGATCTCGAAGTCGTCGGGGTGCAGGATGACCGGTGTTCCCCCGCCGGAACGGCGCAACGCGTTGCGGATGGTGCGGTTCAGGTCGAGTTGGAACGGATCACCATATTCGTAGGACTTGGTGTCGTACGTCCGCTCGTGCCCCTGGCCCAACTGGCTCGTCTCGTGCTGGCCGACCTTGTCCTTGGCCAGCTTCGAGAACAGGTCGCGCAACGCGTTCGAGCCGATGCGGCGCAGGCCCTTCGGCGTCAGTTCGAGCCGGCCTTCCTTCTGCTCGATCAGGCCGGCCTGCTCGAGCATCTTGGTGAGTTCGGCCAGCCGTTCGAGTGACCTCGCGGCGTCGTCGCCCATCAGGTCGCGCACGCGGTCCATGTCGGCCTCCGCCAGCGCGCCGGGGTTCGACGCGTTGCGGAGCAGGTTCTCGAGCTGGTCGAGGTCGCCGAGGTCCTGCATCGCCTGCATCGCCTGCGAGAACCCCATCGGATCCTGCCCGTCGAAGTCGTAACTCTGCTGCCAGTTCATCTGCGGGAACATCTGCTGCAGGTTTCCGGAGAGCTGCTGCATCTGCCACTGCAGGTCCATGTCCTCGAGCAGCTGGTCGGACAGCTGCTGCAGCTGCGCCCGCTGCTCGGGCGTCATCGAGTTCATCATCGCCTGCATCGCGGCCATCCGCCGAGCCATCTGTTCGAGCAGCTCGTCGACGTTCTGCGGGTTCTCGGGGAAGAAGTCCCCGTACTGCTCCATGAACTCCTCGAAGCCGGGATCCTCGCCGCGCTGGTGCTTCTCGAGCATCTCGTTGAGCGCCGCCATCATGTCCTTCATGCGGGCCATGTCTTCGGGCGTCATGTTCTGCATCGCGCCGCTCATCTGGTCGACCATCTGCTGCATCAGCTGCTCGCGCAGCTTGTCCATCAGCTGGTCGAAGCGCTGCTTGGCCTCGGCCGACTCGAAGTTGTAGGCGTCGAGTTCGCGGACCTTGCCGGCGAGGTCGTCGGGCAGCAGATCGAGTCGCATGTGACGATCGTCGGCCGCGGCCTGCGCGTTCTGGGCCCGCCGCTCGTCGCCGGAGTTCTGTGCGTCGCGTCGGCGCGTTGTCGATGGCATGGCGTTCCTCGTCGACGATGTCGTCGAGTTCGGCCTTGATCTCGTCGTACACGCCGCCGAGGTCGTGCCGATCGAGACGGTCCCGGCGCTCCTGGCGCAGTTGTTCGAGCAGTTCACGCAGGCCCTGCAGCTGTTCCCCGTTGCGGTCGCGCAGGCCCTCCTGCATCATCCGGCGCAGTGCGGCATTGACGTCGCCGTGGTACAGCAGCTCGTCCGTCAGTTCGTCGAAGGCCGCATCGGCGTCGAATTCGAAGCCCTGTTGCGTGCCGTCCCACCGCGAATACGTGAACCCGGGCCGGCGTGCCGGCCGATGAAAGGGTGTCATGGGTCAACCGTAGTGCGGATCGTTCACGTCATCACTTCGTCCGACCGCATAGCATGCAGCCATGCGTGTCCCCCGCACGTTCATCTTCGTCGACCTGTCCGGGTTCACGAACTACACCGCAGCCTTCGGCGACGACGCCGCCGGGCGGCTCCTCAGCACGTTCCGTGCGATCGTTCGCGACGTCGCGTCCGAGCGCGGCGTCCGCATCGCGAAGTGGCTGGGTGACGGCTGCATGGTCGTCAGCGTGCAGCAGTCCGATGCACTCACGTTCGTGCTCGATCTCGAGCAGCGCGCCACCGACGTGTGCGCGCCACTCACCGTTCGAGCCGGCATCGCGACGGGTCACGCCCTGCTGTTCGAGGGCGACGACTACATCGGCTCGGCGGTGAACATGGCCGCCCGACTCTGCGACTACGCCCGTGGCGTGGAAGTGCTCATGCCGACGATGCAGATCGAGCGGCTCCCCGAAGGGGTGATCGCCAAGCCCTACGGCGACGTCGAACTGCGCGGCTTCCCCGGCCCGGTGAACGTCGTCGAGCTCACCGGCACGCCGGTTGCGGCCAGCGTCGACGCGGGCGACCTCTGGACGCGCACGCCGTTCATCTGAACGGTCCACCTGACGCCGCCGTCCAGATGACCTTCGACCGGGGCGCCAGCCTCACCACGGCCACCACCCTGGGGTTCAGCGACGCCGCCGATCTCGGCCCGACCGACGGCAACGGGTTCCACACCCGCTGGCCCGACGACCTCGCCACGCTGTCCGAGCTCGGCCTCACGGCGCTGCGCATCCCACTCGACTGGGCCCGCCTGCAACCGAAGCCGGGCGAGATCGACGGAAACTGGGCCGAGTGGTTCGAACACGTGTTGACCGCCGTCGACTCGATCGGGCTGCAGGCGTGGGTCACGTTGCACGAGACCGGCATCCCCAGGTGGTTCGACAACGAAGGCGGAATGGACGATGCCGACACGTTCACGAAATGGTGGCCGCGTTGGGTCGAGCGCGCCGCCGACCGCTTCGGCGACCGGGTCGACGGCTGGATCCCGTTCGCCTCGATGCCCGCGATCATCCGACGCGGCCGTGGCCGATGCAGCCGTGGCGCGACACGTGGGGCATCCTGGGTGGCGCCGGCACGCCGGTCGTCGCCTCCCTCGATGCCCGCCCGGCAAGCCTCGACACGTTCCAGTACGTCGAGCGGTACCTCGGCCTCACCGACCGGCTCGGCGTCGACCTGACGGGTTTGCTCGGCGACCTGGGCGAGCCGCGACGGCCGACGGCATGCAGCACCGATCAGTTCGCCGAACGCGGTGCCGAAGCCATCGGCCGCGCGGTCCGGGACGTGGCCGAGCGGGCGGGCTCCACGCCGCTGACGATCACGGCCGTGCCGACCGGCGGCGGGTCCGACGCGGCCGCGCTGGTCGAGGTCGCGGTGGCGGCGCTCGACGAAGCGCTCGACGACGGGCTGCCGATCGACATCGCGTTCATCGAGCCGGCGATCGGCGCAGCCCGACGGCGATGCGGGCCTGCTCGACCCCGACCGGGCACCGACGGCGGTGACCGCGGCATATCAATTGCGCACCTGACAGGTGGACGTCGCGGTCAGGGCCAGGCGATGTCGGCGGGCCGTCGAGGTTCGCGTGTTGCCTCGTGTTCTCGGTGTCCGGGTGGGGTGCCGAAGCTGACCCATTTCATGTCGAGGCGCTGACCGAGGGGGTGCTGGTAGTTCCCGGTGATCGGTGGTGGAGCGGCCCCGGGGGGCTTGGGTCTGGCCCCGCTGGCGGTGATCACCCGACCGTTGGCGTCGGTGAAGATGAGCCCGCCGGGGATGTCGGCGTTGCCGGTGATGCCGAGTTTGCCTTGGTGGTGGAGTCGGTGGTGGTGCGGGCAGAGACCGATCAGATTCCAGGTTTCGGTCGGGCCGTCATCGTCCCAGTGGATGATGTGGTGGACTTCGAGGTGCTGGTCGCACCCACACCCGGGGACACCGCAGCCACCGTCGCGGAGTATCACGACACGGCGGGTGCGGTCGGGGACGATGTGTTGGGTGCGACCGACGGAGACCGGCACACCGTCGGCGTAGAACACCGGTGACAGCAGCCCGTCGCAGGTGAGGTAGCGGCGGATGGCGTCGGGCAGGTGGAAGCCGGTCTCGTCGGTGCAGCGTCCGGTCGGTGTGCAGGTGGATGTTGATCCGCCACCGGTTGCGACGATCTGCGCTGTCGATCGCACCGAGGGATCGTTGGGCGATCTCGACGAATGCGTCGTACCAGGTGGCGTCGGTGTGACCGTGTTGGAACGAGGTGGTCTTTGGCTTCGCGCAGGGCGTTGTCGATGATCATCCCGCGTGAGTTGGTCGCCGTCGAGATGGAGATGGAACCGGCCGTCGTCACCGAACCAGAACCGACACGAATCCTCCGGATCGGCCGGCGACGTCTGCGGTTCCGCGTCCGGACCGGGTTCCGGTTCGACCGATTCCGGTTCGGCAAGTCGTCGGTCGGGTCCGCCTCGACGGCATCCGGGAACCGGTACTTGCCGAGAGTTCGTCGGAGTTGCCGCACCGTCAGCATCGGGGCGAGTTCGGCGACGCGATGGTCGGCCCAGGCCGGCGTCTTGGCGACGATGGCGGCCATCTGATCGAGGGACAATTCCCCGCGTTGGAACAACGTCCACGCAGGCTGGTAACTCGTCGACACGCCTGGCGATGCTGGCGATCTGGTGGGCGTGGGCGGCGCTGATCCCGGTCCGCCAGCACAGGTACTGCTCGATGGTGTGGATACCGGGGACCTGCCATGTGCCGGGTTGGGCGAGCAGTCGGGCGGTGACCTGACCAGCCGGGCGTGTTGGGCGTTGAGGTGTCCGGCGATCTGATCGAACTCGGCGTCGAGTCGCTGGTCGAGGTGTTCGTCGAGCGCCAGCACGGAACCCATAGCCCAAGCCTACCAACATATGTACGATTAATCGAGCACTATCGTATACATGTTCGAGATGCTGGTTGACCGGAATCGCTCCGAACGATGGATCGGTGAGCCAACGGACCGAGGGGTGGGCCGCTCGCTCATCACATCGGTGACCGAGATCCCTGACGTTCTGACCGCAGTCTCGCTGAACGGCCATGGGATCCGCCGTTGCTGGGTACACGGGTGGTCATGCAACCACCTCGTCGGCCGTTTCTCATCGCTGGCTCGCTGGTTCTCGCCGCGTGCGGCGTGCCGGCCGCGGCCGCCTACGACGATGGGTATGCCGCCAACGGATCCGCGAAACCGCCGCTTACGACCACCTCCGTCGCGCCCACGACCACCGACGCGGTCCGACGACGACCGAGGCGCCGACGACCACGCGTGCGGTGACCAACGACCGAAGCGCCACGACCACGCAGGGGTCCACCACCACGGTGCGACGACGAATCCGCAGGGTGGGACCACAACAAGCACCAGCATCTCGAGCACCAGCAGCACCACTACCACGCAGCCACGCGGTACGACGACAACCGCCGTCCCGACGAGCCGAAGGTGTTCGTCTGCAAATACGTTGGCAAGCCGGGTGACGATGAGCGGTTGCAGACCGGGCAGAATCCGATCTCCGTGAGCGTGAATGCGATCCCGCTCCGCAACGTCCGAGTCGGCTCATTTTTCGCTGATCGTCAGGGCCGCTCGCTCGTGATCGCATTCGACGTGGGCCAGCCGGAACCTGACCGAAGCGACTGTCTCGGCGCCGGGACCACCACGACCGCTCCGCACTCCTCCACCACGACACAACCGGCGACCACCACCACCCAGCCCCGCGTACGACCACGACCAGTGTCCCGACGTCCGCGCCGAGCCGCAAGGTGTTCGTCTGCAAGTTCGTCGGCACACCGGGCGTCGATGAGCGGCTGCAGAGCGGCCGGAATCCGATCTCGGTGAGCGTGAATGCGATCCCGCTCGAGAACATCCAAATCGGTTCGTTCTTCGCTGATGCTCAAGGCCGCTCGCTCGTGATCGCGTTCGACGTGGGCCAGCCAGAGCCTGACATCAGCGAGTGCCGCTTCGGCGGGACCACCACGTCGTCAACCACCTCAACGACATCGACCACGGCACCGCCGTCGACCACATCGACCACCTCGACATCGCCACCTCAACCACTTCGACCACCTCGACCACCTCGACCACCTCGACCACAGCGCCGCCGTCGACCACCTCAACCACGACCGCCGTCGACCACCTCGACCACGACGACCGCCGCCGTCGACCCGCCCTGTTCGGCATCACACCGGTCAGTTCGACGTGCACTGCCGACGTCCCCTTCATCAACATCACATTCGGCACCCGCACCGACCTCAACGGTCAGACCGGCACCGTGGAATTCTTCGACCTCAACGGCAACCTGATCGAAGCCCGACCGCTCACGTACCAGGCCAACACCACCGTCCGCCTCCTCTACCCGGGTGCCACCGTCGACGCCCAAGGGAATCCGACCGACTGGCCCGGCTGGGTGTTCACGGGCGGGTTCTGGGTCCCGGACCCGACGGACGACGCCTGGCGTGACGGGCTCCGCCTCGTCTACACGTTGGGCTCTGCAACGGCCACCGCCAACGTGACGTATCCGCCGGACACGGCCACGTGCTCGGCCAATCCAGTCGTCCGCCGGTCCCGACAGGCGACCCCCCACCACGGTCCCGGCGCCACGACGACGCTGCCCGGGGCTCCGACCACCCTCCCCGGTACCCCCACCACCACGCTCCCCGCTGGCGTGACAACGACGCTTCCCGCCGGCGTGCCCCCGTCCCCGGTGCGCCGGCGACCACCAACCCCCCGGGTTCCCCCCGGCGACGCCCGGTCCGTCGACCCTGCCGACCACTGGCTCCGACGCCGGCGACATCGGCGTCATGGCATTGCTGGCCGCGGCCGCTGGTTCCGCTCTGGTGCTCGTCGCCCGGCGACGCCGTGAGACGTGAGGCTCGCCAGTCCGGAACTCCTACCGCGGCCGTGTCAGGTGCGGCCGCGGTAGGTGGCGCTGGCGCCGCTCGAATCCTTGTTCAGCCGCTTGCTGAGGTGCAGGCCCTCGAGGACGAACTCGACCGCCGCACCGACCGCGGCCGGTGACTCGTCGCCGCCGGTCAACGCCGCGACCGGCGCGCGCAGCGCGGCGACCTGCTCCACGAGCCTGGCCAGGTCTTCGCTGGTGACGCCCTCGCCGGTGTGCGCGACCGCGCCCTCCTCGAAGGCATCGACCACCGCGCGTGTGTGCTCGGGTGGCACCACGTCCTTGAACACGGTGAGCACGGCGCCCTTCACGAGGTGCTCCATGATCGCCCCGTCGCGTCCCTCGTCGAGTGACTCGATCTCGATCTTGCCCATCGAACTGGCGGCGAGTGCGTCGAGGTCGTCGACGCGGGCGACGATCGATCGTTCGCCGGAACGCAGGCCGCGGCGCAGGGCGTTCGCGGCGAGCGCTTCGTAGTTGCTGACCGCCAAGCGGACGCTGACGCCGCTGCGCTGGTTCACCTGGTTGCTCGCCCGCGCCAGATGGCTGAACGTGGCGACCACCTCGGTGAGGTAGTCGGGCACGACGACCTTGATGTCACCCGTCGGGAGCTAGACGTCGAGCGGCGCGGCCTCCTGCCGCATGATCTCGACCTCGGTCTGGACATCGAGCGGGTAGTGGGTGCGGATCTGGCTGCCGAACCGGTCCTTGAGCGGCGTGATGATGCGGCCGCGGTTCGTGTAGTCCTCGGGGTTGGCGGAGGCGAGCAGCATCACGTCGAGCGGCAGGCGGATCTTGTAGCCGCGGATCTGCACGTCGCGCTCCTCGAGCACGTTGAGCATGCCGACCTGGATCCGCTCCGCGAGGTCGGGCAACTCGTTGATCGCGAAGATGCCCCGGTTGGTCCGCGGCACGAGCCCGTAGTGCAGGGTGAGCTCGTCGGACAGGTAACGCCCCTCGGCGACCTTGATCGGGTCGACCTCGCCGATGAGGTCGGCGATCGACGTGTCCGGTGTGGCGAGCTTCTCGCCGTACCGGTCGTCACGATGGACCCAGGTGATCGGCGTGTCGTCGCCCAACTCGGCGACGAGGTCACGGGCGTGCTTCGACACGGGGCGGTAGGGATCGTCGTTGATCTCGCTGCCGGCGACGATCGGCATCCACTCGTCGAGCAGGCCGGTGAGCGAGCGGATCATGCGGGTCTTCGCCTGTCCCCGCTCACCGAGGAAGATCACGTCGTGCCCGGCGAGCAATGCGTTCTCGAGTTGCGGCATCACCGTGTCCTCGTAGCCGGACACCCCGGCGAACAGCGGCTCGCCCGCGGCGACCTTTTCGATCGCGTGCTCACGAACTTCCTGCTTGACCGGACGCGACACCCAACCTGATGCCCGCAGTTCGCCCAGTGTGGTGCTCGCGATTCTCTCCCATGTCCCGAACCTACCGCGCCCCACCGACGCCTGCCCGTCGCAGCGGCGGGCCGGTTTAGGCTCGGCATCGATGGAACTTCCCGGCCCGTGGGTCGCCGCCGAGGCCAACGACGACATCCGGCGCAACGGGATCGGTCTCGACCCGATCGGACCGGAGTGGAGTGAGATCGACGTGCCGGGGCAGTGGCAGCACCACCCGAAGTTTGCGGCGAGCAACGGCCCGGTCCTGTACCGCACGAACTTCCACGCTCCGGCACCAGCCGACGGGCGCCGCCGATGGGTCACGTTCGACGGCGTGTTGTACCAGGGCGACGTGTGGCTCGACGGTGCGTATCTCGGCGACCCGGAGGGCTACTTCATCCCGCACAGCTTCGACATCACCGATCTCAGCCGGTTCGACGACGAACACGTCCTCGCCATCGAGGTCACCTGCTCCCCGCAGGGCGACATCCGCAATCGGCGCAACATCACCGGCGTGCTCCAGCAGTCGGAGTGGTTCGACCGGTCGTTCAACCCGGGAGGGCTGTGGCGCCCCGTCCGGCTCTACGACACCGGGCCGGTGCGCATCGATCGCCTGCGTGTGCTCTGCCGGGATGCCGACCCGCGCCGCGCCCACCTGCGCATCGCCGGCGCGGCTCGACAGCGACGCGCAGCGACCGATCGGGATCCGCACGCTGATCGACGGTCGTGCCGCACGCCGAGACCACGCACGTGGTGGCGCAGCGGCGACAACGACCTGGAATGGAGCCTCGACCTGACCGACCCGGCGTTGTGGTGGCCGCGTTCGCTCGGCGACCAACCGCTGACGATGGTCACCGTCGAAGTGCTCGTCGACGGCGAGTTGAGCGACCGCCGTCAACGGCGCACCGGGCTCCGCCAGGTGACGTGGGACGACTGGGTCTGTTCGGTCAACGGCGAGCGGATCTTCCTCAAGGGCGCCAACCTGCTGCCGACGAGCAGCGACCTCGCCGACGTCGAGCCCGGCGGCCACCCGCGACGACATCGAGTCGGCGATCGATCTCGGCCTCGACACGCTGCGCGTGCACGGGCACGTCGCCCATCGCCACACCTACGACGCCGCCGACGAATTCGGCGTCCTGCTCCTGCAGGACTTCCCGCTGCAGTGGAGGTACGCCCGTTCGGTCCGCGCCCAGGCGGTCGATCAGGCGCGGGCGCTCGTCGATTCGCTCGGGCACCATCCGTCGATCGTGTCGTGGTCGGCGCACGACGATCCCACGCTCACCTCGATCCGCCCCGGCCGCGACGCCAAGGCGTCCGGCGGCGTGCGCGGCGCGCTGCGCTGCGGCGTCCGCGCAGCAGCTTCCGTCGTGGAACAAGTCGATCCTCGACCGGTGGGTGAAGCGATCGTTCGAGCGCGCCGACCCGACGCGGGCCACCGCCGCCCATTCCGGCGTCGTCCCCCACCTGCCCCAACTCGACGGCACCGACAGTCATCTCTCGTTCGGATGGCGCCGCGGCGAGGCGAACGAGCTCGCCGGGTTCGCCAGGCGCCTCCCGCGCATGGTGCGGTTCGTGAGCGAGTTCGGCGGCGATTCGGTGCCGACCACCGCCCCGTTCTTCGACGACGAACTCGCGGTCCACTCGTGGCCCGACCTCGACTGGGAGCGGATCGCCGAGGAGAACGCGTACGACCTCGACACGTTCGAGCGGCTGTTCCCACCTGACGATTTCGCCACGTTCGAGGAGTGGCAGCGAACCACGCAGTTCTACCAAGCGCACGTGCTCAAGGTGCAGATCGAACTGCTGCGCACGTTGAAGTACCGGCCCACCGGTGGATTCTGCTTCTCGAGCCTCGCCGATCCGGCCCCGATCGTGTCGTCGAGCGTGCTCGACCACGAACGGGTGCCGAAGGTCGCCTACGCCATCGTCCGCGCCGCGTGTGCGCCGGTCCTCGTCGTCGCCGAACCGCCGCCCGACTGGGTCAATCCCGGCAGCCGGCTGGGTCTCGACGTGCATCTCGTCAACGATCTGCGTTCCGACATCGACTTCGCCGTGGTCGACGCGGTGGCCTCGTGGGCCGGCGGATCGCAGCGCTGGCGTTTCGGGGGGCCGGTGCCCGCCGACGAGGTGGTCAAGGTCGGCAGGGTCGATTTCGTCGTGCCCGCCACCCTCGGAGAATTGGCGATCGAGCTCGAGATGACCGCCCCGCCGCACCGGTCGTCGAACCGCTACACCACCGCCGTCACCCTCCCCCCAGCCTGACCCACGCCACCCGTTTGCGATGAGCCGAAGAGACCGAGGGGTGGACCGCTCGCTCATCGCAAGGGGGAAGGGGCCCGGTCAGGCGAGGGCGCGGCCGGTCGGGAGGTCGAAGAGGTGGATGCGGTCGAGGTCGATCGAGATCGGAACGGCTTCCAGCGGTTCACCGTGGCGCCCGGGTCGAGCGCCACGACGATCGACGTCCGCCGGCCGGGGTCGACCGCGGCGCCCTGTGCCGTGACCCCTACGCCGCGGCGCGTCCAGTTCGATCCGGACGAACTTGCGGAGATCGACCACCTCGCTCGACACGACGCTGCCGAGCAGCCGGCCGTCGGGTCGATGCTCGCATGCGTCAGCCCGGAAGCCGAGGACCAGGGCGCGACCGACGAGATCGCGGATGTAGCGGTCGCCGGTCGACCTCACGACCGCCGAGCGGCACCTCCTGATGCCCGACCCGCAGCGCGTACCCGCCGACGTCCGCCTCGACCACCGACGCGTCGACGAGGTTCATCGGCGGCGTGCCCATGAACTGCGCCACGAACACGTCGTACGGATGGTCGTAGACCTCGATCGGCACATCGCACTGCACGATCGAGCCGTGCCGCATCACCGCGACACGGTCGCCCATCGCCATCGCCTCGTCCTGGTCGTGGGTGACGTACAGCGTCGTGAGACCGAGTCGTCGCTGGAGCCGCATGATCACCACCCGCGTCTGGCGCCGCAGCTGCGCGTCGAGATTCGACATCGGCTCGTCCATCAACAGCAACCGTGGGTCGCGCACGATCGCCCTGCCCATCGCCACGCGTTGCTGCTGGCCACCGGAGAGCGTCGCTCGGCCGACGATCGAGGACGTCGTCGAGCTGCAACGCCGCCGCGACCTCCTGGACCCGACGCGCCACCACGGCCCGGTGCAGGTGGGCGAGACGCATCGGGAAGCCGATGTTCTCGGCAACGGTCAGGTGCGGATACAGCGCGTACTGCTGGAACGCCATGGCGATGTTCCGCTCGTGCGGCTCGACGTGGTCGAGGCTCGCGTGATCGACGAGCACGTCGCCGATCGTGACGTCCTCCAGCCCCGCGACCATGCGCAGCAGCGTGGACTTGCCACACCCGGACGGTCCGACGATCACGAACAACTCGCCCTCGCCGACCTCCAGTTCGACGTCGCGGACCGCCCAGTTGCCGGTCGGAAAGCGCTTGCTCAGGTGCCGCAGTTCGAGCGTTGACATCGCCGGCCGCGCTCCTACTCGACGATCAGGTCCGGGCGAGCGACTTGCGGTTCTTGAACTTCGACTTCAGGTAGTCGGCGTTCATCACGGCGATCGTGTCGATGGAGATCTCCTTCGGGCACGCCGCTTCGCACTCGCCGTGGTTCGTGCACGAACCGAAGTACTCGTCCATCGTCTCGACCATCGCCTCGGTGCGCTTGAAGCGCTCCGCCTGGCCCTGCGGCAGCAGGTTGAGGTGGACGAGCTTGGCCGCGGTGAACAGGTTGGCGGCACCGTTCGGGCAGGCGGCCACGCAGGCGCCACAGCCGATGCACTCGGCGGCGTCCATCGAGGCATCGGCGACGGGCTTGGGGATCGGGATCAGGTTGGCGTCGGGCGCACCACCGGTCGGCGCGGTGATGTAGCCACCGACTTCGACGATGCGGTCGAACGCGGCCCGGTCGACCATCAGGTCCTTGATGATCGGGAACGCCGCGGCCCGCCACGGCTCGACGACGATCTCGTCGCCGCTCTGAGAACACGCGCATGTGCACCTGACACGTCGCGGTGCCGCGCTGCGGGCCGTGCGCCTGGCCGTCGATCATCAGTGAGCAGGTGCCACAGATGCCCTCCCGGCAGTCGTGGTCGAAGACGATCGCCTCCTTGCCCTCCTCGATCAGCCGCTCGTTGAGGATGTCGAGCAACTCGAGGAACGACGCCTCCTCGCTGATCTCGGGGATCTGGTGCGACTCGAACCGGCCCTGTTCGTCGGGCCCGTCCTGGCGCCAGATCTTGAGCGTGAGGTTGGTCAGGGCGGTCACTTGTAGCTCCTCGTGGCGAGTTCGATGACCTCGTAGTTCAGCGGTTCCTTGTTCTCGATCGGAGCGAGCGGATCGCCCGTCCATTCCCACGCACTGACGTAGGCGAAGTTCGTCGTCGTTGCGCAAGGCCTCACCCTCGTCGGTCTGGTGCTCCGAGCGGAAGTGCCCGCCGCAGCTCTCCTCGCGGTTGAGCGCGTCGCGGCACATCAGCATCCCGAGTTCGAAGAAGTCGTCGACGCGGCCGGCCTTCTCGAGCGTCTGGTTCACGCTCGTGTCGCTGCCGGTGACCTTGAGGTCCTTCTTGAACTCCTCGTGCAGTGCCGGGATCTCCGACAGCGCCTTCTCGAGGCCGGTGGCGGTGCGATCCATCCCGCAGTAGTCCCAGATGATCTTGCCGAGTTCACGGTGGAAGTGGTCGGGGCCGTGGGTGCCGCCGATCGCCATGTAGCCCTTGAACCGGTCGCGGGCCTCCGTCTCGACCGCGACGAACGCCTCGTGGGAGGCGTCGGGGATCGGCTTGTTGAGCCAGCTCGGCCAGGTAGTTGGAGATGGTGTACGGCAGCACGAAGTACCCGTCGGACAGCCCCTGCATCAGCGCCGAGGCACCGAGGCGGTTGGCGCCGTGGTCGGAGAAGTTGGCCTCGCCGGCGCAGTACAGACCGGGGATCGTGGTCATCAACTCGTAGTCGACCCAGAGCCCGCCCATCGTGTAGTGGCTGGCCGGGTAGATGCGCATCGGCATGTCGTACGGGCTCTCGCCGGTGATGCGCTCGTACATCTCGAACAGGTTGCCGTAGCGCTCCTCGATGACGTCCTTGCCGAGCCGGTTCGATCGCCTCGGAGAAGTCGAGGTACACGCCGTTCTTCAACGGCCCGACGCCCTGACCGGCGTCGACCATGCGCTTGGCGGCGCGCGACGACACGTCGCGCGGGGCGAGGTTGCCGAAGCTCGGGTAGATGCGTTCGAGGTAGTAGTCGCGGTCGTCCTCGGGGACCTGTCGGCCGCTCCCGGGTCTCGTCGGGGTTCTTCGGCACCCAGATGCGGCCGTCGTTGCGCAGCGACTCCGACATCAGCGTGAGCTTCGACTGGAAGTCGTCGGCCTGCGGGATGCACGTCGGGTGGATCTGCGTGTAGCACGGGTTGGCGAACGCCGCACCGCGACGGTGCGCCCGCCAGGCCGCGGTGACGTTGCAGTTCATGGCGTTCGTCGACAGGTAGAAGACGTTGCCGTAGCCACCGGTGGCGAGCACGACGGCGTGGGCCGAGTGCGACGTGAACTCGCCGGTCATCAGGTCGCGGGTGACGATGCCGGCGCAACGGCCGTCGATGTTGACGACGTCGACCATCTCCATGCGGTTCCACAACTTGACGTTGCCGAGGCCGATCTGGCGGGCGAGCTGCTGGTAGGCGCCGATCAGCAGCTGCTGGCCGGTCTGGCCCCGGGCGTAGAACGTGCGGCTCACCTGGGCGCCGCCGAAGCTGCGGTTGTCGAGCAGGCCGCCGTACTCCCGGGCGAACGGCACGCCCTGGGCGACCATCTGGTCGATGATGTCGACCGACACCTGGGCGAGGCGGTAGACGTTGGCCTCACGGGCGCGGAAGTCGCCGCCCTTCACCGTGTCGTAGAACAGGCGGTAGATGCTGTCGCCGTCGCCCTGGTAGTTCTTCGCCGCGTTGATGCCACCCTGGGCGGCGATCGAGTGGGCGCGACGCGGCGAGTCGTGGAACGTGAACGCCTCGACCTGGTAGCCGAGTTCGGCCATCGTGGCCGCGGCCGACGCCCCGGCGAGCCCGGTACCGACGACGATCACCTTGAACTTGCGCTTGTTCGCCGGGTTGACGAGCTTCTGGTGGGCGATGAAGTTGTCCCACTTCTCCGCCATCGGCCCTTCGGGGATCTTCGAGTCGAGTGTGATGGTCATGAGCCGGCCTCCGTCTCCTCGACGCAACACGTGATCGCGTCGGGGTCGAAGTCGATGATCCCGGCCTGCACGGCGATCGGGATCGAGCAGTTGCCGACGACGATGATCGTGGCGACGCCGGCGGCGAGCCCCTGGCGCCAGTTGTTGAACCGCGGGTTGTTCCAGCCGAGCGACTGGAACAGCGACCACGTGCCGTGGAAGAGGTGGATGCCGAGGGCGATGTTGGCGAGGATGTAGAAGATCGCCACCGGGCAGCCGCGACAGCGAGGCGTCGAGGTTGCGGTAGACGGCGCCACGGACGAAGTCGGGGTTGGCGAAACCCCAGGTGAGGTCGGCGAGGTGCCAGACGAGGAACAGCACGACGATGATGCCGGTCCAGCGCATCGTGCGGCTGGCGAAGTTGGCCACCTGGTAGTCACGCGCCGTCTGGTACTTCACCGGGCGCGCCTTGCGGTTGAGGACCGTCAACGAATACGCCGCGTGGAGGTGGAGCAGGAGGGCCGCCGATCAGCACCAGCCGCAGGCCCCACAGGAAGTACGTCCGGGGCAGGAGCGGCACGAGCATGTCGCGCAGGAACTCGCCGTAGATGTCGATGTCGTAGGCCCGCTCGTCGCCCTCGACGATGACCCCGAGATACACCTTCAGGTTGCCGATCATGTGGACGACGACGAAGCCGATCCCGATGATGCCGGTGATCGCCATCACGTACTTCTTGCCGACGGCAGTCGAGTACAGGTCGATGAGGAAGGGACGCCTCTTCCGCTTCCCAGTGGCCGTGCCCGACACCGGGCCGCGGCTCAACGTTTGTGCCATGAGGTGAAAGTTATCCCTCCGCGGTCGGCCCGCTCCCCAATCCGTGCCGAGTTCGGATCCCGCGGGTCGGGATCGTCCGGCTACTCGCTGACGAAGTCGATGAGTCGTTCGACGGCGCCGACGAGTTCCGGACGGAGGTCGGCGAACGTCTTCACCCGATTGCGCAGCCGCGGCCAGAACCCGTCGAACGGCACGCCGAGGGCGGCGCACACGCCTTCCTTCCACGGCACGTCACCCTTCGGGACGTCGGGCCACTCGTCGAGGCCGAGCACCTTCGGCCGGATTCCCGCCCACACGTCGACGAACGGATGGCCGGTCACCAGCACGTTCGGATCCCGAACGGTCTGGGCGATGCGGGTCTCCTTCGACCCGGCGACGAGGTGGTCGAGCAGGACACCGAGCCGGCGCTGCGGACCGGGCCCGAACTCGGCGACGAGCGCGGCGAGGTCGTCGGCGCCGTGCATCGGCTCGACCACGATGCCGAGTTCGCGGAGGTCGTCGCCCCAGACGTGCTCGACGAGTTCGGCGTCGTGCTTGCCCTCGACCCAGATCCGGCTCGCCCGCGCCGTCCGCGGCCCGACCCTCGCCGGCGATCGAGCCCGAGGCCGTGACGCGATGCGCGGTCGCCGCGGCCACGGTCGGACGGACCAGGGTGACCGGGCGGCCCTCGATCAGGAATCCACCGGGCTTCCAGCCGAAGTGCCGGAGATGCTCGTTGCGATCGCTGCAGCGTCACGCCCTCGGCGTTCCAGCGGACCACGTCGCCGCAGAACCCGCTGGCGCGATCCTCGACCACCATGCCCATCTCGACCGCGACGTCCGGATAGGACGGCCGCGCCGCTGCTCGGCCGCGTACTCGTCGAGGATGTCGCGATCGCCCGATTGTCGCACCCGCTCACCCCAATCCCGGCCATCCGCCACCCGCGCCGGCGGCACCGATTCACCGTTTGCGTCACGGATTTCTGCGGACCGGTCCGCAGAAATCCTGACGCAAACGTGGGTCGGAGGCCGCCGCGGGGGCTGTGCCAAGATCGGCGGCATGCAGAGCTTCGAGGGAAAAATCGCTGTCGTCACGGGCGGAGCGAGCGGCATGGGTCGGAGTTGGTGCTGCAGCTGGTCGAGGCGGGATGCCACGTGGCGATCTGCGACCTGTCCGCGGACGAAATCAAGGAGACCGCGACGCATGGCCCTGGAGACGGCACCGAACGTGCGGGTCACGACGCACCTCTGCGACGTGTCGACGAGGAGGCGATCCTCGCGTTCCGTGACGAGGTCGTCACCCAGCACGAGACCGACCACGTCCACCTGCTCTTCAACAACGCCGGATTGAGCGGCGGTGGCAGCCTGTTCACCGACACCGCGAGCCTCCTGGGATCGGTGCTTCGAGGTGTGCTGGGGCGGCGTGTACTACGGCATCCGGGCGTTCCTTGACCTGCTGGTCGCAGCGACGAGGGCCACATCGTCAACACGTCGAGCGTCAACGGGTTCTGGGCGAGCCTCGGCCCCGACCGCCCGCACACCGCGTACTCCGCGGCCAAGTTCGCCGTGAAGGGTTTCACCGAGGCGCTCATCACCGATCTGCGGGTCAACGCACCGCACGTCAAGGTGTCGGTCGTGATGCCGGGCCACATCGGCACCTCGATCGTGCAGAGCTCGATGCGCCACGGCGCGAACGAATTCGACGATGAGACCACGACACTGATGAAGCCGTCAAGGACATGTTCCGCGACAACGCGCCGATGTCGGCGGCCGAGGCGAGCGCGGTGATCCTGCAGGGTGTCCGTGACGAGCGCTGGCGCATCCTCGTCGGCGACGACGCGGTCGCGCTCGACGAGCGGGTGCGCGCCGATCCCGAGCCGCCTACGACACGATGCTGCTCGGCGACCAGTTCGGCGACGGCCATGGATCAGGTCCCCGCCGGTCTGAGCGGTGCCACCGGTCTGATGCCTACGCCGTGTCAGCGTGTCGGGCGGGGCGCCCGCCGGTTCCAGCCGTGTGAGGTGAGCACGAGGTCGCTGGTGCTCCCGTCCGGGAACGCGAAGGGCGCCCGCACGCCGGTGTGGGCGACGGCCGCCGGGAGCACCAGCGGCCCGAGGCCGGTCGACACATCGCCGCTCGTCACCCAGCGATGCCATCGGTGCGCCGGCACCTCCGTGAGCTCGATCGGCGGTTCGCCCAGCACGTCGATCGCGCCGTGCACCACACCGTCCTGCTCGTACCCGACCTCGACGCCGGCGCGGTCACCCGGCGGTTCGAGCGGCGTCGGCGGCGGCGGTCGCGTACCACTCGAGGTCGAACGCCATCGGTGTCCGGTCGCCGTACGCGCGCCCGAGGGCCTCGCCGGCGTCGTCGAGCGCGAGCCGCGTAGGTCTCGTTGCCGACCGACCATTGTTCGAGCGGCGCGACGCAGTGGTGCTCCGCCCACAGCGCCTCACCCTTGACGATGAACGGGTCGGCCCGGACCGGCACGTCGAAGTCGGTGACGTGCAGGAGCGGTCGCCCGACTCGCGCCAGCGCCGCCCAGTACCAGGCGCGGCGGCCGACGATCCGGTGGCCCGAGAGCACGCCGATCTCGCCGTCGGCGTCCACGCCGCGAACACCCACTCCTCGATCGCCGCGTCGGCATGACGGGCATCTTCGAAGCGGGCCATGATCAGGCAGACTACGGACCATGATCCGATACCTGAGCCTCGCGTGGATCGACGCCCTGTCCGACGGAGGTCGCCGCCAGCGAAATCTCCGCGAGTTGGCCGAGCAACCACCGGATCAACGTCACCCAGGTCGTTCGTGACGGGCCCGAGGGCGACGTCACGTACCACTTCCGTGTGGGCGACGGGAACGCCACGTTCGGCGCCGGAGACGCCGACCGACGAGGACGTCCGGATGGAACAGCAGTGGTCGACCGCCGTTGCCGTCGCGACCGGCGAACTCAACGCCCAGGAGGCGTTCATCTCGGGCCAGATCCTGCTGTTCGGCGACCAGCACAAGCTGCTCGACGCGCAGCCGGTGTTCGGCGCTCTCGACGCCGTGTTCGCGTCGGTGCGCGAACGAACGAGCTACGAGTAGGAGCCCGCGGTCCGCCGATGCCCGAGATGCCCGAGATCCAAGCGCATGCCGAACGGCTGACCGACCGATACCGCGGGCGCACCCTGGCGAAGTTCGTCGCCGTTCAACTTCACGGCACTCAAGACGGCGCTCCCCCGTCCCGACGACGCGTACGGCCACGAACTCGATCGGTGTGGGTCGGCGTGGCAAGTACCTGTTCCTCGAATTCGGTGACACGAGCTTCGTCATCCACCTCATGCAGGGCGGCCGGCTGCTCGACGACACGAAGCACGTCGATGAAGCCGCGCGGCGGTCAGGCCCGGTTCCTGTTCGAACCGATCGAGCGATGCCGACGCAGCGCTCGCATCCGACGCGCTCCTCCTCACCGAACAGGGCAAGGAACGGCGCGCCGGCGTGTGGTGCACGACGACCGCCACGATGCTCACGCACCCCCCGCTCGACAAGCTCGGACCGGAAGCGGCCACGATCACCGCCGACGAACTGGCCAAGCTGTTCGCCGCGAACTCGATGCGTGTGCACGGGTTCCTCCGCGATCAGCGAATGGTCGCGGGCATCGGGCGACGACTGTCGAACGAGATCTGCCACCGCGCCCGCATCTCCCCGTTCGCCAACACCCGCAAGCTCGGCGCCGACGGTGCGGCCCTCGTCGTGCAGGCGCATGCAGGAGTGCATCGCGGAAGGCCTCGCCTTCGAGCGGACCCGCACCGACATGAGTTCGTCGAAGGATCGGCCGAGCGCGGTCCATGCCCGCACCGGCGAGCCGTGCGACGTGTGCGGCGACACGATCCGAGCCGTCGAGTACTCGGGCTACACCGTGAACTACTGCCCCACCTGCCAGACCGGCGGCAAGATCCTCGCCGACAACACGACGAGCAAGTTCCTGAAGTAGCTCGAGTCCGTTCAGCTGCTCCCGCGATCCTCAGAATCCGGCATCATGGCCGTAGGGTCCGGCTGTGAACCCGGTGACCACCCCGTATCCCGTCCGGGGGCGGGGACTGCCGGAGCGGCCGTGACCGCATCCCGGTTTCGCATCTGGCTGGCCGTCATCACCGCGGTCGGCGCGGCGTGGCGGATCGGGTACCTCGCGGTCGCCAAGGTCGGGACCCCGCTGCTGTTCAACGACTCCCTGCACTTCAACATCCAGGCTGGGCGCAACGCCGCGGGCGACTGGTTCCTCCAGGGCCTGACCAACCTGCCCGGCGCCGAGCACGGTCCGCTCACGTCGCTCTACCTGACGCCGTGGAGCCTCGGCAGCGGCGACCACCTCGAATGGCAGCGCCTCGCCACGACGTTGCTCGGCATCGCCACGATCGCCGTGATCGGGTTCGTCGGGCTGCGTCTCGCCGGCCCACGCGTCGGGCTCGCCGCGGCGGCGATCGCCGCCGTGTACCCGAACCTGTGGATCAACGACTCGTTGGTGATGTCCGAGACGCTCGCCCAGCTGCTCGTGTCGCTCGCCCTGCTCGTGGCCCTCGACCTCGACCGCCGTCCGGGACCCTGGCGGGCCGTGCTGCTCGGCATCATCGTCGGGCTGGCCACCTTGACCCGTAGCGAGCTCGGCCTGCTGGCCGTCGGGTTCGCCGGGTTGGCGTGGTGGCGGGCGCCCGGCGCGCCGAGACGGTGGCTGCAACCGGTGCTGGTGCTGGCGGCCACAGCCGTGAGCGTGCTGCCCTGGGTCGTGTACAACGCCGGGCGCTTCGAGCGCACCGTGCTCCTGTCGACGAACGACGGCACCACGCTGCTCGGCGCCAACTGCCCGCGGACCTACGGGGCCGATCTCGGCGGTTGGGACGTCCGGTGCGTCGACGCCGTGCCCACCGACGACGCGATCGACGCCTCGGTGCGCTCGGCCGAGCAGCGCGACGTGGCCGTCGACTACGTCCGCGACCACCTCGACCGTGTCCCCGTCGTCGTCCTCGCCCGCGTCGGCCGGGTCCTCGACGTGTACGGGTTGGAGTCGAACGTCGCCCTCGACCGCGGTGACGAGAAGGCGGGCTGGGTCGTGTGGGCGGGCATCGTCTGCTGGTGGGTGCTGGCGATCGCGGCGATCTTCGGCTGGCGCCGGCTCGGCGCCGACGAGACCACGAGATGCAGCCGGTGGTGGCTGGCCGTCCCGCTCGTGACGGTGCTCGTGGCGACCGTTTTGTTCTACGGCGCCCACCGGATCCGGGCGCCGGCCGAGCCCGCGATCGTGCTCCTCGCCGCCGTTGCCGGCGTCGGCAGCGTGGGATCGGATTCGGGCCGGTCGCCTGGCACCCGCACCGGCGTGATCGCCGGCCGAGGTCGTCACCCACGCCGGGTCAGCTCGGTTCATTAGATTCACCGCCATGCCGATCCATCTGCGTGCCGAAACCGGCGACTATGCGCCGAGCGTGCTCTGCCCCGGCGATCCGCTCCGCGCGAAGTACATCGCCGAGCAGTTCTTCGAGCCCGGGTTCCGGCAAGTGAACGCCGAGCGCGGCATGCTCGGTTTCACCGGCACCTTCGAGGGCCGCCCCATCAGCGTCCAGTCGACCGGGATGGGGTGTCCGAGTGCCGGGATCGTGTTCGAGGAGCTCGGCATGCTCGGCGCCGAGCGGCTGATCCGGGTGGGCACGTGCGGTGGCATCCAACCGAACATGTCGATGGGCGACACGGTCGTGGCCATCGCCGCATCGGCCGACGATCAGACCGCATTGCAATACGCGCAGATGGACGGCTTCGCGCCCGAGCGCGACGTTCGTCCTCGCCGAGCGAGCTGCCGCACTGAGCCGCGATTCCGGTCGCTTCGACGTGCACATCGGCGCGGTCGTCTCGTCGGCGGTCTTCTACCACCCCGACACCGACGTGGTCAGCCGCTGGCGTCGGCTCGGCCACCTCGGGGTGGAGATGGAGGCGGCAATGCTCTACACGGTGGCCGCGGTGAGGCGGATCGAGGCGCTGGCGATCATGACCGTGAGCGACGTGTTCGCCGGCGACGAGCCGCCGGTTCGCATCAGCGACGACGACCTCAAGGACGGCGTCGACAAGATGATGGAGATCGCCTGCCGCGTCGCCGTGTCATGATCCGGGAACACCGAACCCGGCGCGCCACCGGACCCGACCCCCTGGCCGCGTCGGGAACCGCCAGCGCGAGGAGAGCGTCGAACCATGGTGAAACGATCCGTGCTCCTCCTGGCCGTCCCCCTCGTCGCGGTGTCCGTCCTCGGCGCGTGCGGCAGCGACACGGCTTCGTCCGACACCGCTACGTCCGATACCGGCACCCAACCCACAGAACAGGAGGCCAGCGTGCCCGCATCCGACCTCGACCTCGATGGCCGAACGTTCGTGTCGACGGAGGTCGCCGGCCATGAA
Source organism: Ilumatobacteraceae bacterium (assembly GCA_963829675.1). Lineage (GTDB taxonomy): Bacteria > Actinomycetota > Acidimicrobiia > Acidimicrobiales > Ilumatobacteraceae > Sva-07. The sequence goes on along the minus strand of CAWHJP010000010.1, from coordinate 309,947 downwards.
CTCGTGGCCGACTCCGAGATCCGCCTCACGTTCCAGAACGCTTCGGTCAGCATCAACGGCGGCTGCAACACGCTCGTCGGCGGCTACACCATCGAGGGTGACACGCTCCAGATACCCGTCATGGCGATGACCCAGATGGCGTGCGATCCCGCGCTGATGGACCAGGACGCGTGGCTCTCCGAGACGTTCTCCGGCTCGCCGACGCTCGCCGTGGACGGCGACAACCTGACCGTGACCGCCGCCGACGGATCGGCGATCACCTTCCTCGATGCAGCGATCGCCGAGCCGGCGCAACCACTCGAAGGCACCCGCTGGGTGGTCGACGGGTTGCTCGCCAACCAGGGAATCTCCACCGTGCCGCTCGGTGCCGAAGCCACGATCACGATCACGGACGGCACCGCCGCGGTCGAGGCCGGCTGCAACACCGGCTCGGCCCCGGTCGAGATCACCGACACCACCATCACGTTCGGGCCGCTCACGCTGACGCGGATGGCGTGCGGACCGGAGCAGACCGAACTCGAGAACGCGGTCGTCGCGGTGCTCAGCGGAGAGGTGGCCTACACCATCGAGAGCGACACGCTGCAGCTGCGCACCACCCCGATCAACAGCAACGGCGACGCCGGCGAGATCGGACTCAACCTCGTCGCCTCGTGATCCGCACGCCAGCGCGCGGGACTCAGATCAGGCCGAGCTCGGCGACGGCGTCGCGCTCGCTGACCAATTCGGCCGCCGTCTCGTCGATCTTGGCGCGGCTGAAGTCGTCGATGTCGAGCCCCTGCACGATCTCGTACTCGCCGTCCTTGCAGACGCACGGGAACGACGAGATGATCCCTTCGGGTACGCCGTAGCTGCCGTCGCTCGGGATCGACATCGACACCCAGTCGCCCTTCGGCGTGCCGAGTACCCAGTCGCGGACGTGGTCGACCGCGGCCGATGCCGCGGAGGCTGCCGACGACGCACCGCGAGCCTCGATGATCGCCGCGCCGCGCTTGGCGACCGTGGGGATGTACGTCGAGTCGTACCAGTCGTGGTCGCCGACGAGCTCGTAGGCGTTCTTGCCGTTCACCTCGCAGTGGAACAGGTCGGGGTACTGGGTGGTCGAGTGGTTGCCCCAGATCGTCATCTTGGTGATGTCGTTGACCGACACGCCGAGCCGCTGCCGCGAGCTGCGACTTGGCCCGGTTGTGATCGAGGCGGGTCATCGCGGTGAAACGGCCCGGATCGAGGTCGGCCGCGTTGCTCATGGCGATGAGCGAGTTCGTGTTCGCGGGGTTGCCGACGACGAGGACCTTGACGTCGCGCTTGCGCGGAGCGCGACAGCGCCTCACCCTGCGGCTTGAAGATCCCGCCGTTCGCCGAGAGCAGATCGGCCCGCTCCATGCCCGCCTTGCGCGGCATCGAACCGACGAGGATGGCGATGTCGACGTCGCCGAACGCGGTGTCGGCGTCGTCCGTGCAGACGACCTCGGACAAGCAGCGGGAACGCACAGTCGTCGAGCTCCATGCGCACCCCTTCGAGCGCGCCGAGCGCCGGGGTGATCTCGAGGAGTTGCAGCGCGACCGGCGTGTCCGGCCCGAGCATCGAGCCCGATGCGATACGGAAGAGGATGCTGTAGCCGATCTGGCCAGCAGCACCGGTGACAGCGACGCGTACAGGTGTGGTCATATCCGCCGAGCGTATGCCGATGCGCCGTCACCACCAAGACGTGCGCCACCCGAGCCGATCCGGGCAACCGCGCGCCAGGGGGTCGGGTCCGGTGGCGCGTCAGGCGAGGCCGAGCACCTGGCTGATGAGGCTGGTGTAGTAGTTCTGGCCCTGCTGGTTGAGGTGGATGCCGTCGTCGTAGAAGCAGTCGCCCGCACACTGCGGTCCGAGCACTTCCCAGTCGAGCACGGTGACGTTCGGATGGGTCGCCGGGAGGCCGCGCGACCTTCGCGTTGTTGCCTGCCACCCACTCCCGGTCGGCCTTGCTCGTGAGCACGACCACCACGGGAACGTCGGCCAGGATCGCCATCATCTGCGCCGAGCGTGTCGTCGCTGAACGAACCGTTCGTGCCGAGGTGCACCACGACGACCGGTCCGAGGAGTCCGTTGTCCTTGATCGCCTGCATGTCCGGCAGGTAGGTCTTCATCTGCCGGCTCACCTGGGCATCGACGATGAAGCCGAGCGCTCCGAGCTCCTCGGCCGCTCCGAGCATCACCGAGTCGCCCATCCCGATGAGCGGGAATCCGGGCAGACCCTGCGGGATCGACAACGGCGTCACGGTCGACATGTCGGTGACCACGCCGAGCTGCGTCACGGGTGCAGTCGTGACCGGTGGGACGGTGACCGGTGGGACGGTGACCGGTGGGACGGTGACCGGGACGGTTGTGTCGACCGCCACCGTCGACGCGGTCGGGTCGACCGCAGCCGTCGGGTCGATGCCGGCGAGGGCAGGATCGGCGGGCGCGGTCGTGGTCGCAGGGGCACCGTCGATCGAGCGAACCGGCGGACGCCTGGTCGTCCGGACGACCTCGGTCGTGGTCGTGACGGGCGCCGGCGCGTCGTCGACATCGAGCAGGTCGGTCGTGAACCGCTCGTTCTCGCCGAGCGCCACCGCGATCTCGTTCTGCTTGAGCGGTGCCGTCGCCAGGCTCACGCCGGCGAACAGTGCCACGGCGACGATGGCGGCCGTGGCCCAGACGAGCCGGCCCCGCGACGGTGGCGTCAGGGCCGTTCGATGCCCGCTCAACCACGAGCGCAGACCGCCCCTGCGGATCGGAGTCTCCACCCAGCGGAACGACAGTTCGGTGAGGCAGACCGTGGCGGCCATCCCCATCGCGAACTGCCGCACGGTCATCGGGTTGCCGGCCACCCCGCGGATGATCATGAAGATCGGCCAGTGGTAGAGGTACAGCCCGTACGAACGGAGCCCGACCCACACGAGCGGGCGGATGCCGAGCAAGCGGCGGGAGTACGTGCCGCCGTGGGTGACCGCGGCGATCAGCACGAGCATCGCCAGGCCGACGAGGAACAGACCACCACGGAACAGCGACGCCGAGGCGCCATCGACGGTGACGAGATGGATCGACCACACCATCCACGCCAGTGCCGCCACGGACAGGACCGCGCCGACGTCGAGGATCCGGCCCTTCGATCGCAGCGGCCCGCGCATCACGGCGTAGCGGCCGCCAGACCAACGCGAACGCCGAACCGAGGAGCAGCCCGCCGGCGCGGGTGATCGTGCTCATGTAGAGCGTGTCGAGCTTGGCGATCGAGCGTCCACCGATCGACCAGTACGCGGTGGGCGTGGTGGCCGGTGTGCCGATCGGGCCGTGATGGTAGGCAAGGGCGATCACGATCGTGATGGCGATCGCGGCGAGCAGCAGCCAGCGGCTCACATCCGCGACGCGTCGTGTTCCGGCGCGCCCGAGCAGCAGGATCATCACGATCGGCCACCAGAGGTAGAACTGCTCCTCCACGGCGAGGCTCCACAGGTGCCGCAGCGGGGCGAAGTCGCCGGACGCGGTGTAGCCGAGACCCACCCAGACCTGGTACCAGTTCGACACGTAGAACGATCCGGCGAGCACGTCGCCGCGGAGCTGGCCGAGCGCGTCGCGTTCGAACGTGGCCGTCCAGATCGTGACGAGCAACATCATCAGGAACACCGCCGGCAGGAGCCGCCGGGCCCGTCGCAGCCAGAAGTGACCGAGCGAGATCCGGTAGTTGCGCTCGCGCTCGGCGATCAGCAGCAACGTGATCAGGTAGCCGGAGATGACGAAGAACATCTCCACGCCGAGGAAGCCGCCCGGGAGCCACGCGTTGTTGGCGTGGTAGATCATCACCGCGACGACGGCGAGCGCCCGGAGACCGTCGAGGCCGGGCAGGTACGGCACACGACTGATCTGGGCGCGGTCGCTCTCGGCGACAGTGGTGACCCGCGGCAGGGCGGCGGTCGACATCGGCCGTCCAGTATCACTGAATCGCGCCGCAACGACGTGTCACAACTCGATCAAGTCGGGACACCGTCGGAGGGCGAGCCGGTGGGTCCCGTCACCCAGTGGGTTTCACGAAGCTGCCGATCACGTCGGCGTAGTACTGGGCGCCCGTCGATTTCATGTGGATGCCGTCGGCGTAGAAGCAGTCGCCGACGCAGCCGGCGGCGAGCCCGCCCCAGTCGACAAGCGTGGCGTTCGGGTGGGTCGCCACGGTGTCGTAGATGAGGCCGTTGTTGGCGTCCTTGTAGTCGTAGCGCGGCTCCGCCGGGAGCGACGTCGTGATCAACAACACCTGGGGGACGTCCGACAACGCCTCCATCAGGCTGTCCAGCTCCCCCTGTCGGATCGGCCCGTTCGTCCCGAGATGGACCGCGACCACGTCGCCGAGTCGACCCTGCGCCTTCAACTGTTCGACCACGTCGACGCCCGACGAGAACTGCCGACTCTCCTCCGCGTCGACCACGAAGTCGATCCCCTCGAGCTGCGGTGCGGCACCCTGCATCACCGAATCACCGAGCGCGAGCTTCGGGATCGGAGCGGGCGGGAGTGTCGTCGTCGGCGCGAGCGTCGTGGGCGTGACGGTCGAGGCAGTGGGATCGACGACAGGAGCGGCCGTCGCCGTTGGCGCCGCCACGGTCGTCACCGCCCCGCACGTCGGGTCGGTCAGCACGTTGCAGGTCGACGCCGCGCCTTCGGTCAACGACTGCTGCACGTCGTTCTGTTTCAGTTCGGCGGTGGCGAGGCTCGTGACGCCGAAGATGGCGAGCGCCGTGCCCACGAACGCGCCGGCCAGTACCGCGTTGCGACGGCCCGGATCGCGGGCGTCGCGCACCTTCGCCCACGACTTCCCGAGGGCGCCCTTGCGGATCGGCGTCTCGATGTAGCGGTACGAGAGTTCCGTGATCACGAGCGTGATCGCCATCGCGATCATGAACTCGTGGAACTTCATGTGCTTGCCGGCGATGTGCCGCATCAGCTGGTACACGGGCCAGTGATAGAGGTACAGGCCGTACGACCGCAGCCCGATCCACACCAGCACGGGCACGCTGAGCGCCCGTCCGGTGAGCGTCCGGGGGTGGGTGACCGCGGCGATCACGGCGAGGGTGGCGATCGCCGTCAGGAAGAATCCGCCTCGGAACAGCAGGGGGTCGGCACCGCCGGTGTCGATGTATCCGATCGACCACATCAACAGCCCCAACGTCGCGAGGCCGGCGAGACCGAGGCCGTCGAGCATCGGACCGCGCTTGCGCATCGGCCCGCGCATCAGCGCCAGCGGGCGCCAGATCATGGCGAACGCCGATCCGAGCAGCAGGCCGCCGGCACGGCTGAACGTCGACAGGTACAAGAAGTCGGCCTTGGCGATGTCGCGGCCGAAGATGTGCCAGTAAGCGCCGGGCGTCACGTCCGGCGTGCCGATCGGACCCTGGTGAAAGAAGATCGCGAGGAGGATGGTGATCCCCAGCGCGATGCCGAACAACCAGCGGCTGAGGTCGGCGACGCGGCGGCTGCCCACGCGGAGGAGCACCGCCATCACGATCGGCCAGATCAGGTAGAACTGCTCCTCCACCGCCAGGCTCCAGAGGTGACGGAGCGGGGCGAAGTCGTTGGCGGCGCTGTATCCCTGCCCCGTGTACACCTGGTACCAGTTCGAGCCGTACGCGAGCGCAGCCACCGCATCGCCGCGCAGCTTGCCGAGGGTCGATCGCTCGAACAGCGCGGTCCAGATCGTCAGCAGGAACAGCATCACGAACAGCGCCGGGAGCAGGCGGCGGGCGCGCCTGATCCAGAAGTGCTTCATGTCGACGTGGTTCGTCTGCTCCTTCTCGGAGATCAGGAGCAACGTGATCAGGTAGCCGGAGATGACGAAGAACACCTCGACGCCGAGGAACCCACCCTTCAGCCAGTCGCTGTTGGCGTGGTAGATCATCACCGACACCACGGCGAGGGCCCGGATCCCATCGAGGCCGGGCAGGTAGGGGACGCGGCTGATGTTCGCCTCCACCTCCGGGCGCGTCAGACCCCGCGTGAACGCGGTGGTGCGGTCGACGGAGGGAGCGGACATCAACGTCCAGTATCGCTCAGCGGGATGCCAGATCGAGGTTGCCGCAGATCGCGAGCACCGCGTCCGGGCGGTTGAGCGCGTAGAGGTGGAGGCCGGGGACCCCGGCGGCGAGGAGGTCGGCACACAGCGTCGTCGCCACGTCGATGCCGATCTTGCGGACCTCGACCGGATCGTCGGTCGCGTCGAGCCGCTCGCTCAGCCAGCCCGGGAGCGGTGCGCCGCTCATGTCGGCCATCCGCTTGACCTGGCTGACGTTCGTGATCGGCATGATGCCGGGCAGGATCGGCTTGTCGACGCCGAGCGCCGACAACTCGTCACGCATCCGGTTGTATTCGTCGACATCGAAGAAGAACTGCGTCATCGCGAAGTCGGCGACGCGCAGCTTGTCGGCGAGGTGCCGCCGATCGGATTCGCGGTCGGGCGACCGCGGGTGCACCTGCGGGTGGGCGGCGACGGCGGCGGCGAAACATCCGGCCGCCACGACGTCTTCGAGCAGCTCGATCGCATAGCGGTAGTCGCTGGCCTCGGGCTGGCCGTCGGCACGTGGGTCGCCGGCCAGGGCGAGGATGTTCTCGATGCCGATCTCGCGATAGAGGTCGAGGAGAGCGGTCGACGTCGTCACGGGAGTGGCCGTAGCAGGTGAGGTGCGGCATCGGCTCCCAGTCGGTCTCCGTGCGCATCCATTCGACCACGTCACCGGTGCGATGACGATCGGACCCGCCCGCGCCATAGGTGATCGACACGAAGTCAGGTCGGAGCGGTTCGAGCGCGGCGACGGTGCGGCCGAGCGTCAGGTGACCGCCAGGGGTCTTCGGTGGGAAGAACTCGAACGACAAGGTCGTGCCCGCCGCGAGAAGGTCCGAGATCCGAGCCATCGCAGAGACGCTACCGCCCACCTGTCGCCGCGGGGTCAGGCACTTCGCAACAGGTTGCGCTCCCCGGCTGCGGCGAAGTCGCCAACCTGTTGCGTGGTGCCTGACCCCGCGCGACAGGTAGTTCAGTGGCGGAAGTGGCGTTCGCCGGTGAAGACCATGGCGATGCCGTGCTCGTCGGCGGCGCCGATCACCTCGTCGTCACGAACCGACCCGCCTGGCTGGATCACCGACGTGATCCCTGCCGCGGCCGCCGCGTCGAGCCCGTCGCGGAACGGGAAGAACGCGTCGCTGGCGCACGAGCCGCCCTTGGCCCGGCCGGCGGAACGCTCGGCCGCGATGCGAGCCGAGTCGAGCCGGTTCTGCTGGCCGGCACCGATCCCGAACGCCTGGAGGTCCTTGGCGTAGACGATCGCGTTGCTGCTCACCGCCGCGCACACCTGCCACGCGAAGTCGAGGTCGCGCCACTGCTCGTCGGTCGGCTGACTGGAGGTGACGACCCGCCAGTCGGCGGTCCGCGGGCTCACCACGTCGGGCTGCTGGACGAGAAGTCCGCCATCGACGGGACGCATGTCGTAAGGCGCCGGGCCGGGCGCGCCCGCCGAGATCACGCGCAGGTTCTTCTTCGCGGCCAGGACCTCCAGCGCCGCGTCGTCGAACGCCGGCGCGACGATCACCTCGGTGAACACCTCGCCGAGCGCGGCGGCGAGGTCGGCCGGCACCGAGCGGTTCAGCGCCACGATGCCACCGAAGGCGCTCACCGGATCGCACGCGTTCGCCCGCACGTAGGCCTCGGTGATCCCGTCGGCCACAGCGACCCCGCACGGGTTGGCGTGTTTGACGATCACGCACGCCGGCTCGTCGAACCGCTGGACCAGTCGCCACGCTGCCTCGGTGTCGAACACGTTGAGGTAGCTGAGTTCCTTGCCCCCGTGCTGCGTCATGCTGTCCCACCAGCTCACGCTGCCCGCCTGCCGGTAACGGGCGCCCTGCTGGTGCGGGTTCTCGCCGTACCGCAGCGGCTGCGCCAACTCGAGCGCGAGGTGGATCGTCGGCGGGCAGCGCCGCCGATGCGTCGGCTTCGACCGCTGCGGCGTCGTCGAACCACGTGACGATCGCCGCGTCGTAGGCCGCCGTGTGGGCGAACGCCGTACGGGCGAGCCGCCGCTTGGTGGCATCGGTGATGACGCCCTCGGCGCGGACCTCGTCGAGCACGGGCTGATAATCGGCGGGATCGACGACGACACCGACGTGCGCGTGGTTCTTCGCCGCGGCGCGGACCATCGCCGGCCCACCGATGTCGATCAGCTCGATTCCCGGATTCGAGCTGAACGGATACAGGTTGACGACGACGAGATCGATCGGCTCGATGCCGTAGGCGTCCATGTCGGCCCGATGATCGTCGAGCGTGGGATCGGCGAGGATCCCGCCGTGGATCTTCGGATGGAGCGTGACCACTCGATGGCCGAGGATCGCCGGCACGCCCGTCAGCTCGACCACGTCGGTGACCTCGATCCCGGCGTCGGCGATCGCCGCCGCGGTACCGCCGCTCGAAACCAGCTTCCAGCCGAGTTCGCTCAGGCCGAGCGCGAACTCGACGATGCCGGATTTGTCGAACACGGAGAGGAGCGCGGTGGGCACGCCCCGAACGTAGTCAGTGCGCCGCGTCCGCGGACAATGTCGCGATGGCAAAATGCACCGGGCCGATGGACCTGTGGGGCGGACGAGTGGGCACTACGGTCGGAGGTCGTCGCTCGACACCGGAAGACGCTCGCACTGGAGGTTCTGTTGGATTTCAGCAAGTTCAAGGTCCACGACTGGCTCATGATCGGCGGCGGCGCGGCGATGCTCCTCCTTGGCATGCTCCTCGACTGGACGAAGATCGACTTCGGCGGATTCTCCACGAGCGGCGACGGCCCGTTCGACTATTTCTTCACCGGAGGCATCGCCTGGATCCTCGTGGTCGCCGTCGGCGTCCTCGCATTGCTCAACCAACTCGGCAAGCTTCCCCCGACCCAGCCGTGGCCGCTGATCTTCCTCGGCGCGACCGGCGTCGCGGCGATCCTCATGATCCTGCGCATCCTGCTCGGTGCCCGGATTCGACCAGGCCGAGCGAGGCGTCGGCATGTACGGCGCCGTGCTGTGGACCGGCATCTCACTGGCCGGTGCGATCATGAACTTCACCGCATCGGGCGGCGACCTGAACGACCTCAAGGACATGAACAAGCTCAAGGCGAGCTTCGGTGGCGGCAAGGCGGAGGACAAGTTGCCTCCCCCTCCACCGCCTCCTCCGCCGCCACCCCCGGTGGTCTGATCACATCACCCGTTCGGAACGCGTGAACAACATGCGCACCTATGCCGCACATTGTTCACGCGTTCGACGGATCGACCTGGCCGATCGAACCGGGCGGTCGGGTCAGAGCGAGGCGACGATCTCGGCCATCAGCTCGCCGGCTTCGGTCGGATTGAGCCCGACCTTCACGCCGGCAGCCGCCAGCGCATCCATCTTGCCCTGGGCCGTGCCCTTGCCGCCCGAGACGATGGCGCCGGCGTGGCCCATCTTCTTGCCCGCCGGAGCGGTGACGCCGGCGATGTAGGCGCTCATCGGTTTGGTGACGTTGGCGGCGATGTACTCCGCGGCCTCCTCCTCCGCCGATCCGCCGATCTCGCCGATCATCATGATGGCGTGCGTCTCCGGGTCGGCCTGGAAGCGCTCGAGGCAGTCGATGAAGTTCGTGCCCGGCACGGGGTCGCCACCGATGCCGACGCAGGACGACACGCCGATGCCCTTCTGCTTGAGTTCGTAGAGGGCCTGGTAGGTGAGCGTGCCGGAGCGGCTGACGATGCCGACGTTCGGACCGTCGGCCGACGGCACCTGGGCGATCTCGCCCGCCGTGATGCCGATGTTGCACTTGCCGGGGCTGATGATGCCGGGGCAGTTCGGTCCGAGCAGCCGGGTGTTCGGGTGGTCACGGATCAGCGTGTTGTAGACCCTCGCCTCGTCCTGAGCCGGGATGCCCTCGGTGATGCACACGATGAACTCGATGCCGGCCGCAGCCGCTTCGAGGATGGCCGTGGACGCGGCCTTCGGCGGCACGGCGACGAACGATGCGGTGGCGCCAGTGGCCGCGACCGCGTCGGCGACGGTGTCGAAGATCGGGATGCCTTCCACGTCCTGGCCGGCCTTGCCGGGCGTGACGCCGCCCACGATCTGCGTGCCGTAGTCACGGTTCCGCAGGCCGTGGTACTTGCCCTGCCCGCCCGTGAGGCCCTGGACGATGACCTTGGTGTTCTCGTTGACGAAGATTGCCATGACCGTTCCTCAGTTGCCGTTCGCGAGCAGTACGGCTGCACGAGCAGCCTCCAACATGGTCGGTTCCGACCGGAGCTTGTCGGCCGGGATGCCGGCGTCGAGCAGGATCTGGCGGCCCTCCTCGGCGTTCGTCCCGTCGAGGCGGATCACGATCGGCGCCCGCAGGTCGACACGGCTCAGCGCCTCGACGATGCCCTTGGCGACCTCCTCGCCGCGGGTGATGCCGCCGAAGATGTTGATCAGGATCGACTTCACGTTCTCGTCGAAGTTGATCACCTCGAGCGCCCCGGCCATGACGTCGGCGTTGGCGCCGCCACCGATGTCGAGGAAGTTCGCGGCCGTGCCGCCGACCTGGTTCACGACGTCGAGCGTGGACATCGCGAGTCCGGCGCCGTTGGCGATGATGCCGACCGACCCGTCGAGGCCGATGTACTGGAGGTCCTTCTCCTTGGCGAGCTGCTCTCGCTCGTCCAGCTCCTCCGTGGCGCTGAACGCGGCCCACTCGGGGTGACGGAAGGCGGCGTTGCCGTCGAGGGTGACCTTCGCGTCGAGCGCGTGCACCTCACCGGTCGGCTTGAGGATGAGCGGGTTGATCTCCGCCAGGTCGCAGTCGCCCTCGGTGAAGCAGCGATACAGCTTCACGAGGATGTCGGCCGCGCCGTCGAGCGCCCGCTCGGGCAGCTTCGCGTCGACGCATGCCTGGCGTGCGGTGGCTTTATCGAGGCCGTCGACCGGATCGATGTGGAGCTTGATGATCGCATCGGGATTCGACTCGGCGACCGCCTCGATCTCCACGCCGCCTTCGGCCGACAGCATCAGGAGGTGCTTCTTCGCAGCACGGTCGAGCGTGAAGCTGGCGTAGTACTCCTCGTCGATGTCGGAGGCGTTCTCGACCCACACCCGCTTCACGAGGTGGCCCTTGATGTCCATGCCGAGGATGTTGCCGGCGTGCTCGCGCACTTCGGCCTCGTCGTTGGCGAGCTTGATGCCGCCCGCCTTCCCGCGGCCACCGACCTGCACCTGCGCTTTGACGACGACGGGGTACCCGGCCTGGTTCGCCTCGCGCACGGCGTCGTCGACGGTGTCCGCCGGGCCACCCGGACTCACCGGGATGTCATATCGGGCAAAGTACTGCTTGCCCTGGTACTCGAAGAGGTCCACGTGCGCTCACTCGCTTTCTGATGCGGTCATGTCGATCGTCTCGAACGCCCTGATCGATACGGGGCCGATCGGGGACGGGCCGATCGGGCGTGGAGGCGGTCGAGCGCGTCGAACCCTACGTGGTCGGGGCCGAACCGGGCCAAACGGCAGGCACACTGTGGCCGTGCCGACCGCTCCGCGTGGACCGATCCGTTTGCGATCGCCGCTCGCCCGGGCCGTTGTTCCGGTGCTCGGCGGACTGCTCGTGATCGTGGCGATCGCTCTGTTCACGTGGGGCATTGCTGCCTACATCTCCCGGGGCGGGGCCGAGGTCAGCGAGCGCCTGGCACCGACCAGGTTCGAGGTGGCGAGCACCCAGACGGCGGCGCGGATCGTGGCCGACGACGGCCCGATCATGCTGCCGGGGCTGAACACCACGACCGGCGAGCGCACGTTCGTCGTCGATCACGAGGGCGACGATCCGGGCTCGGGCTGGGTGGTCTACGCGGCGTACCCGGCCGACGGCGATCCGGCGTGCACGGTCGAGCAGGTCGTCGGCACGAACGAGTTCATCGACTGCGACGGCAACCACCTCGTCGTGACCGATCTCGCGCCACCACCCGCCGGCGTGAACCCCGTGGTCGAGAACGGCCGCACGCTCGTCCTCGACCTGAGCGGCGTCACCGAACCGACCTGACCTGACGCGACGCAACCCACCGCTCCAACCCTCGTTTGCGTCAGGATTTCTGAGGACCGGTCCTCAGAAATCCTGACGCAAACGTGTGGTGAAAGGGGCTCGTCAGCCAGGGGTCGCGGGCTGGGTTGCCATGGCGTCGACGAGGCGCTCGGCGAAGACCTCGGTGTGCGCGTCGAGTTTGCTGCGGCTCATCGCCAACCCACCGATCACGTAGGCACCGGTGTCGCCGAGTGCCCGATCGAGCTTGTCGAGCGCCTTGCCGGGATCGAGCGCGAACGTGCAGAACGCGGCGGCGCGCTTGCCCCGCATCGCCGGCAGGTTGGCGATGCTCGAGGCGGCCCAGGGCGCCTGACCGAAGATGAACGCACCGTGCACCCACGTCCCGACGAGCACCAGATCGGCGTCGTGGATCGATTGGTAGTCGGGCCGCTTCACCTTCGACAGGCCGGTGATCGTCCACCGTTCCTGCTGGAGCAGGCCGGCGACCCTCTCGGCGGCCGACCATGTGTTGCCCGTCAAACTCTCGACCAGAATCGCTGCCTTCACGCCGGCCATTGTGGCAGACCCGCTCGTCGCCCGAGGAGTGCCGAACGTCCCGAGCGATGTAGATGTAGGGCGCTATGGCCCCGACATCGCCATCGCCGACCGAACGACGGCACAAGCGATGTAGATGCGGGGCGCTATTGGCACGACATCGCCATCGCGTCGGTGTGGGGGCCGACTCAGCGCTTCTTGAGGGGGGCCCAGGCGAGCGCGAGGTGTTTGGTGCCGACCCCGGGGAAGTTGATCACGGCCTCCGCCTTGTCGCCCGTGCCGGAGATGTCGATGATCACGCCTTCGCCGAAGCTCGGGTGCTCGACGTCGTCGCCGACCCGCAGTCCGAGTTCCTGGCTGTTCGACGGTGTCGGCGTGTTCTGCGCACCGGAGCGGATCGCCGCCTCGACGACGCGTTCGCGGTGGGCGTCCTGGTCGGCGCGGATGTCGGCATTGATGTCGCGGCCGCCACCCGAACCGCCCCGACGGTAGGGCGGTGGGCTGCCGTACGTACCGCTGCCTCCGCCCCGATAGCTCTGCCGGCCGTAGCTCGACCGACCGCTCACGTTGCCGGTCGACTCGACCAGTTGCTCGGGGATCTCGTCGAAGAAGCGTGACGGCGGGTTGTACTGGGTGGAACCGAACAGCTGCCGGCTCCAGGCGTGCGACATGTACAGGCGGCGCATCGCGCGGGTGATGCCGACGTAGGCGAGCCGCCGCTCCTCCTCCATCTCGACCGGCTCGGTGAGCGCCCGGATGTGCGGGAAGATCCCCTCCTCCACGCCGATCAGGAACACGACGGGGAACTCCAGACCCTTGGCCGAGTGCAGCGTCATCAGGACGACCTGGTCCTCGATCTCCCCGTCCGGCAGCTCGTCGGTGTCGGCGACGAGCGCCACCTGTTCGAGGAACTCGTCCATCACCGTGAACTCACGGGCCGATCCGACGAGTTCCCCGAGGTTCTCGATCCGGGTGTGCGCCTCGACCGTGTCCTCGGCCTCCATCTCGGCGAGATAGCCAGAGCCGTCAAGAGCCGCCTGCAGTACGTCGGCCGGACCCTTCGACTCGTCGGCGGCGAGCACGCCGAGGCGATCGATCAACTCGACGAACGAGGCGATTCCACGAACCCCAGGTCCGCTGACGTCGGCTTCGTCGGCCCGCCGCAGCGCGTCCATGAACGCGATCCCCTCGCGAGCGGCGAGCGCGTCGAGCTTGGTGACGCTCGCGTCGCCGATCCCGCGCTTGGGCACGTTCAGGATCCGCTTGACGCTCACTTCGTCGACCGGGTTCACGACGGCGCGCAGATAGGCCATCGCATCCTTGACCTCGCGACGGTCGTAGAAGCGGGTCCCGCCGACCACCTTGTACGGCACGCCGAGGCGCATGAACGCCTCTTCGATCACGCGGCTCTGGGCGTTCGTGCGGTACAGCACCGCCATCTCGCGCCAGTTGACGCCGTCGTCACGCTGCAGCTGCCGCATCGTCGAGCCGACCCAGCGGGCCTCGTCGCCCTCGTCCTCGGCGTGGTACCGGACGATCCGCTCGCCGGCACCGGAGTCGGTCCAGAGCGACTTCGGCTTGCGCTCGGTGTTGTTGTCGATGACCGCGTTGGCGGCATCGAGGATCGTCTGGGTGCTCCGGTAGTTCTGGTCGAGGACCACCGTGGTGACGTCGGGGAAGGCCTGCTCGAACTGCAGGATGTTCCGGAAGTCGGCGCCGCGGAAGCGGTACACCGACTGATCGGTGTCACCGACCACGCAGACGTTCTGGTGGCCGCCGGCGAGCATGAGGATCATCTCGTTCTGGGCCTGGTTCGTGTCCTGGTACTCGTCGACGAGGATGTGCTCGAACCGCTGGCGGTAGTGCTCGAGCACGTCACCGTGCTCGCGGAACAGCACGACGGTCTTCATCAGCAGGTCGTCGAAGTCCATCGCACCGGCCTTCACCAGGCGGGCCTGGTACTCGGCGTAGATGTCGGCGTGCTTGCGGTCGAAGATGTTCGCCGCCCGGGCCCGCGCCTCGTCGGGGTCGACGAGTTCGTTCTTCCAGTTGCTGATCACGGCGTGCACACCGCGTGGCGTGAACCGCTTCGAGTCGAGGCCGAGATCGCGGATGACGTAGCCGGTGAGCCGCGTGGTGTCGGCCTGGTCGTAGATCGAGAACTGCCGGGGATAGCCGAGGACGTCACCGTTGGCCCGCAGGATGCGCACGCACGCCGAGTGGAACGTCGACACCCACATGGTGCGCACCACCGGCCCCACGAGGTTGGCGACGCGTTCGCGCATCTCCGCGGCGGCCTTGTTGGTGAACGTGATCGCCAGGATCTTCGACGGCTGAACGCCCTGGTGGACGAGGTGCGCGATGCGGTGCGTGAGCACCCGTGTCTTGCCGGAACCCGCACCAGCCACCACCAGCAGCGGGCCGTGCTCGTGGACGACGGCATCGAGTTGGTCGGGATTGAGGCCGGTCGCGAACGGCGACGGCCCTTTCCCACCGACGCCGAACGGTCCCTGATCGGGGTCGTCGACCTCGAGTTGCCCGTTGGGGTCGGCGTCCGGTCGATCGGCGGGATGCGGGACGTCGCCGAAGAGTTCGTCGTCAGTCACGGGCACAGTTGCTGGGTGCGGCGGAGTTCATGGCACTTCCAATCTACGGAAGGGCATTCTACGGAGGGGCTGTCACAGGTCCGGAGGTCACGAGGTCCGGAGGTCACACGGACGCTCAGACCCGGATGACGATTGCCGCGACCTCGTCGGCGGCAGCGGTCACCAGCGGGGCGAGTTCGCGTAGGCGATCGCTCGTCAGCCGGACGCTCGGCCCCTGGAGCCCGATCGCGGCGTGCGCGACACCGCTGCGAGCCAGCACCGGAGCGGCGATCCCGCACACCCCGACGTGGCGCTCCTCGACATTGGTCGCCCACCCACGTTGCCGGATCGCCGTCAGCTCGGCCACCACGTCGTCCGGAGCGGTGATGGTCCGCTCGGTGAATCGGTCGAACCTCGCCAGCAGCGCGACCTCCCGCTCGATCGATCGCGCCGTGTTGGCGAGGAGCACTTTGCCCATCGCCGAGGCGTGCATCGCGAGCTCGGTACCCGCCGGGTGATCGAACCGCAATGGCGACGCGCTCGCGGCTTGTTCGATCACCACCACCTCGTCGCCGCGACGGATCCCCAGGCTGACCGACTCGCCGGTGCGGGCGCTGAGATCGTCGAGCACCGGTTTGGCGACGTGGTAGCCGGCGTGCTCCAGCGCCCGCTGACCGAGCACCGCGATCCCCAGACCGAGGCGGTACTGCTCGGTCGTCGGCTCCTGCTCGACGTACCCGGCCACGACGAGCGCCCGCAGCAGCCGATGCGTCGTGCTCGGCGTGAGGCCGACGGCGCGGGCGATCTCCGACAGACCCGAGCGACCGTTCGGACGCACCGACGCACTCGAGCAGCGCGACCGCCCGCTCGATCGACTGTGTGCCCGACCGAGGGCCAGCCGGACCCTGCCCGGCCGGGGACGTCTCATCAGCAGGCACGACGCCCGAGTCTTGCACCCCGGAACCCCCTGACGAATTAATGATGGGATCAGTCAGGTTTTCCACGTTGCGAAACACTATTCCACATTGTATGTTCTCCGCTCATGCGAACTGCACGACTCCCCATCGCCCTGCTCGCCGCCGGACTCCTCGTGGTCACTGCCGCCTGCGGGAGCGACAGCGATGCCTCGTCCGACGGTACGACCGCCCCCGCGGGCACGGAGGCCACGGCCGACAGCGCCGCGCCGGCCGACACCACGGCAGCGGACGACACCACCGCCCCCGACGACTCGGCGGCCCCGCCGGCGAGCGACGCGGCGGCACCGGCCTCCGACGCGCCCGCTTCGGACGCCACGCTGCGCCTCGGCTACTTCCCCAACGTCACCCACGCGCCGGCGATCATCGGTGTCGACACCGGCCTGTTCGCCGACGCGCTCGGCTCGACAGCCACGCTCGAGACCTCGACGTTCAACTCGGGCACCGAGGTCGTCGAAGCGATCTTCTCGGACGCCATCGACGCCAGCTTCATCGGGCCGAACCCGGCGATCAACGCCTACGCCAAGTCCAACGGCGAAGCCATCCGCATCGTGGCCGGCACCACCTCTGGTGGGGCATCGCTCGTCGTCCGCGAGGGCATCGACGCCCCGGCCGACCTCGCCGGTGTCACGCTCGCCAGCCCGTCGCTCGGTAACACCCAGGATGTTGCGCTCCGGGCGTGGCTCCTCGAACAGGGCTACGCGACCGATACCGCCGGCGGAGGCGACGTGCACATCACGCCGCAGGACAACGCCGACACGCTGGCCGCGTTCCAGTCCGGTGCCCTCGACGGCGCCTGGGTGCCCGAACCGTGGGCGACGCGCCTCGTGCTCGAAGGCGGCGGCCACGTGCTCGTCAACGAGTCGGAAATCTGGCCCGACGGCGACTTCGTGACGACCCACCTGATCGTCGCCACCGAGTACTTGAATGAGCACCCCGACGTGATCAAGGCCCTCATCGTGGGCCTCGCCGACGCCATCGAGGTCGCCAACGGCGACGCCGCAGCGGCCCAGACCACCGTGAACGCCGGTATCGAGGCGATCACCACGAAGCCCCTCGGCGACGAGACGATCGCCGGCGCCTGGGAGAACCTGCGCTTCACCCTCGATCCCATCGCCTCGTCGTTGCAGGGTTCGGCCGACGACGCCGAAGCGGTCGAGCTTCTCGATCCGGTCGACCTCGCCGCTCCCGGCATCTACGACCTCACCCTCCTCAACGAGGTCCTCGCCGATCGTGGCGAGGAGCCGGTGACTGGACTCGAATGAGCTCGGCGGTCGCCCTGCGCTCGGTCAACAAGACCTTCGGCTCCGGCAGCGATGCCGTCACCGCCCTGCGCGACGTCCAGCTCGACGTCGCCTCCGGGGAGTTCATCTGCCTGATCGGCGCATCCGGGTGCGGCAAGTCGACCATCCTCAACCTCGTCGCCGGTCTGGACAACCCGACCGGCGGCGAGGTGCGCGTCGACGGGCGCACGGCGATGATGTTCCAGGAGTCGGCGCTGTTCCCCTGGCTGACGATCACCAAGAACGTCGAGCTGCCGATGCGGCTCGCCGGTGTGTCGAGGGCGGAGCGCAAGGAACGCGCCGCCGAACTGATCCGCACCGTGCACCTCGACGGCTTCGGCGACAAGCGCCCGCACCAGCTCTCGGGCGGGATGCGCCAGCGCGCCGCGCTGGCGAGGGCGTTCGCCCAGGAGGCCGACATCCTGCTGATGGACGAGCCGTTCGGGGCCCTCGACGCGATGACCCGCGACGTGCTCCACGAGGAGCTCGACGCGCTGGTCCGTGACCGCCGCCTCACCGTGCTGTTCGTCACCCACAACGTACGCGAGGCGGCCCGGCTCGCCGACCGAATCGTGATCATGTCCCCACGACCGGGGCGCGTCACCGCGGAGATCGCCGTCGACATCGAGCGGCCGCGACGCATCGACCAGCCCGCCGTGAGCGCGTTGGCCGCCGAGGTCACCGACCGTCTGCGCGAGGAAGTTCTGGTCCATGCTCGAGGTTGATGACAAGATCGCGGCGATGGCGCCCGATCTCTCCCCCGACGAGGCGCTCGCCGTCGACTCCCAGCTCGACGATCGTTCCCTCGCCCCGGTCAACCGCCCGACCGGTCGCCACCTGGCCCGCAAGATCTGGCTCGCCGTCTGGCCGAAGGTGGCCGCCATCGCCATCGCGCTCGGCCTGTGGCAGCTCGTCGTGCTCTCCGGCTGGCGTCCGGAGTACGTGCTCCCCGCTCCCGCCACCGTGTTCGACCGCTTGGGCGAACTGATCGCCGACGGCACCGTGCTCGACGCCCTGCGCGTCACCGGCGAGCGGGCCGTCATCGGCTACGGCGCGGCCCTCGTGATCGGAGTGGTGCTCGGCTCGCTCGTCGCGTCGTCGAAGATCGTCCGCTCGGCAGTGGGGGCGATGATCACCGGCCTGCAGACGATGCCGTCGATCGCCTGGTTCCCACTGGCCATCCTGCTGTTCCAACTGTCGGAGCAGGCGATCACGTTCGTCGTCGTGCTCGGCGCGGCACCGTCGATCGCCAACGGTCTGATCACCGGCGTCGACCACGCGCCGCCACTGCTCCTGCGGGTCGGCACCATGATGGGCGCCAACCCCTGGCAGCGCCTCCGCCACGTCTTGCTGCCGGCCGCCATGCCGTCGTTCGTCGGAGGGCTGAAGCAGGGCTGGGCCTTCGCCTGGCGCAGCCTGATGGCCGGCGAGCTGATCGTGATCCTCGGCCCGTCCGTCGGGTTCCTGCTCCAGCAGTACCGCAACCTCGCCGACGCCGCCGGGCTGATCGCGATGATGATCGTGATCCTGGTGGTCGGCATCCTGATCGACACGCTCGTGTTCGGCACGCTCGACCGCATCGTTCGTCGCCGGCACGGCCTCACTGACGAGGGTTGAACCAGCGCGCGATGCGCGACGAACCGAAACCGGGCAACGCCGGCGATCGCCCGCGAACTACGGTGGCAGCAACGCCGATCGAGAGCGAAAGGAGGGTGAACATCATGACCGTGTCCGTGCATCGCTCACCCGGCCGCGCGCTCCCGACGTTCTCAAACCAGACGTTCTCGGGGAGCTGACACCTCCACAGGTGCACGACGGCCGGATGTTCAGCCGCCGTTCTGCCCTGGAGAGGTTCCATGTCATTCGTTCCACCTCGCGACGCGCCGTCCTGGCTCGTCGACGAACCGTTCGACGAGATCGATCACGGTCCCGTCAAATCCGGCAAGGAGGCCCAGGTCGACCTCGTCGAGCGCATCGGCGCCGACGACCGTCGCTGCCTCGTCGCCCGCAAGCGCTACATCCCGCGACAGGTCACGTCGAAGGGCCAGTTGGAGGTAATGGGCTTCCAACGGTCGTCCGCGTTCCGCCACGACGTCCAGTACCGGGAAGGGCGACAATTCCGCAAGTCCCACGATCGTCGCGCCGTCGAGCGCATGTCGACGTACGGCAAGCACCTGTTGCAGGACCGCTGGACCGATCACGAGTTCGACGTGATGCGGCGCCTGTGGGAGGCCGGCACCAACGTGCCGTACCCGATCGCCTTCGCCAACGACGCCCTCGACCTCCAATACCTCGGCGACTTCGACGGGGTCGCCCCGCAGGTGGCTGCGGCGCGGCTCGGCGACGACGAACTCGACGTTGCGTACGATCAACTCGTCGACGGACTGCGGTCGATCACCCGAGCCGGCTTCGCCCACGGCGACCTGTCGGCCTACAACCTGCTGTGGTGGCAGGGCGAGGTCTGGTTCATCGACTTCCCGCAGGCCGTCGACATCGCCGCCAACCTGCGGGGCCTCGACTTCCTGCATCGCGACGTGGTCAACGTGTGCACCTGGTTCCGGCGTCGCGGCGTCGACACCGACCCCGAAGAGGTGTTTGCCGACCTGCTCACCCAACTCTGAGGTTCGGAGCCCACCCGCCGCGAGTGGGCGCCTGCCGTGGGCGAACCGCTCATGGGCGGTACCTTGACGGTCCATGCTCTGCCAGCGATCGACGACGACCAACTCGCCGATGGGCACGCGGACGTCGCTGTGATCGCTGCGGTGATCGACATCGAATCGTGGCTGAGCACGGGCGGTCTCGCGCTCCTCGCCGCCATCGTGTTCGCCGAGACCGGGCTGCTGATCGGCTTCTTCCTGCCGGGCGACAGCTTGCTGTTCATGGCCGGTTTCCTGGCCTCGGAGGCCGGCGGACACGTGCTCCCCTCACTGCCCATCACGGCACTCGTCGTGTTCGTCTCGGCGGTGCTCGGCGACCAGGTCGGGTACCTCTTCGGGCTGCGTGTCGGGCCGAGCCTGTTCAGCCGGCCGGGAAGCCGCCTGTTCAACCCGCTCAACGCGGTGCGCGCCCAGGCGTTCTTCGACCGTCGCGGGCCGTCGGCGCTCGTGCTCGCCCGGTTCATCCCGATCGTGCGGACCTTCGTGCCCATCATCGCCGGTGTCGGGCGGATGCGTTACCGCACGTTCCTGACGTACAACATCGTCGGCGGCGCCGTGTGGGGCATCGGCGTCACGACACTCGGCTACTTCCTCGGCGAGGTGGAGATCGTGAAGCACAATCTCGAGCTGGCGGCGATCGTGATCGTGGCCATCTCCTTGATCCCGATCGCCGTCGAGTTCTTCCGGTCTCGCCGCGAGCACGGCGCACACGTCGAGCACGTCGACACGACCGCGCCTGAACATCCATGACCGCTGCCGCCGACGCACGTCTCCGCGACGCTGCTCGGCGGAACCGTCGCCTCGGCCTCACGGCCGGCGTAGTGGTGGCGCTCGTGGCAGCCGTGTTGCTGTCGCTCGACACCGCGGGACCGCTCACGCCCCTCAAAGCGATCATCCTGGGTGCCGTCGAGGGGTTCACCGAGTACCTGCCCGTGTCGTCGACCGGGCACCTGCTCGTCGTCCAACGGCTCCTCGACCTCGGTGAGGGGGACGGCAAGCTCGCCGCCGACACGTACGCGATCGCGATCCAGATCGGAGCGATCCTGGCGGTCGTCGTGTTGTACTGGCGACGGCTCGGCCAGCTCGCCTCCGGTGCCGTCGGACGCGACACCGACGGTCGCCGCCTGTTGATCCGGCTGCTGATCGCCTTCGTGCCCGCGGCGGCAGTTGGGGTGGTCGCCGGCGACACGATCAAGGACCACCTGTTCGGCCCGTGGCCCATCGTCGCCGCGTGGTTCGTCGGCGGGCTGTTTCTCGTGTGGTGGGACCCTCGGCCCCGCGATGTCGGGCTCACGTCGTTCACCATTCGCAACGCCGCGGTCATCGGCGCCGCACAGATCCTCGCCCTCTGGCCGGGTGTCAGCCGCAGCCTGGTCACGATCGCCGCCGCGCTGGCGATCGGCGCCTCGATGGCGGCCGCCGTCGAGTTCAGCTTCCTGCTCGGCCTCGGCACCCTGTCCGCGGCCACGCTCTACGACCTCGCCAAGGACGGCGGCACGTTGCTCGACGTCTACGGCTGGCGAACTCCGCTTCTCGGCGGGATCGTCGCGTTCGTCACCGCCGTCATCGCCGTGCGCTGGCTGGTGTCATTCCTCCGCACGCGGCCGCTGGCGATCTTCGGTTGGTACCGAATCGGCATCGCGGTCGCGACCGCCGCCCTGATCGGCCTCGGGGCCATCTGACCCACCCGGTTTTCGGGCTCGGTCAGCCGTCTTGGAGGGCGGCGAGTTCGAGCCAGGCGGTTTCGTGCTCGTCGAGTTCGCGCTGCGCGTCGGCCAGCTCGGCACCGAGGGCCGAGAGGGCGGCGTGGTCGGTCAACCCGACGAGGCGAGCGGTCAGCCCGTCGACGCGCTCTTGCGCCTTGGCCATCGCCCGCTCCGTCTCGCGCAGCCGCCGGTTGACCGTCGACGGGCTCGGCCCGCCGGCTCGGGTTGGGCGGGTGTCCGTCGATGGTGTCGCCGTGGAGGATCGATCGGGGGTCGTCCGACGTGCACCGGCACTGGCCGCCCCGCGACCGGCCGACGCTCGTTCCTGCAGCCATCCGGCCACCCCGCCGGGTACCCGTCGGACGCTGCCGCCCGGATCGATCGCCAACACGTGATCCGCGACGCGATCGAGGAACGCCCGGTCGTGACTGGCGACCACCAGCGCGCCGGGCCAGTCGTCGAGGAACGCCTCGAGCGAGC
Source organism: Ilumatobacteraceae bacterium (assembly GCA_963829675.1). Classification (GTDB taxonomy): domain Bacteria; phylum Actinomycetota; class Acidimicrobiia; order Acidimicrobiales; family Ilumatobacteraceae; genus Sva-07. Next base: position 287,665 of record CAWHJP010000010.1, on the reverse strand, counting down.
GCAGCGTGTCGAGGTCGAGATCGTTCGTCGGCTCGTCGAGGATGAGCAGGTTCGGCTGCGTGGCCAACACCATCACGAGTTGCAGACGACGACGCTCGCCGCCGGACAGCATCCGTACCGGCGCGTACTGCGCGGTGGTGTCGAACCAGAATCGTTCGAGCAGCGCCCGGTCCTCGAAGTCGGGCTCGCGGTGAGGACCGGCGACCAGTTTGCGGACGATGGCGTTCTGGTCGAGGTCGGACGAGTGCTGATCGGCGAACCCGACGACCACCGTCGATCCCCGCTTCACCGTTCCCGCGGCCGGTGGCCGGCGGCCCGCCACGACATCGAGCAGCGTCGACTTCCCCGACCCGTTCGGGCCGACGATCGCGAGCCGGGCGCCGGGTTCGATCGTCAGGTCGACGTCCTGGAACACGGTGTGATCGCCGAACCGTTGCGCCACACCGTCGAGCTCCACGACCTGGTTGCCGAGCCGTTTCGTGCCGGCGCCGAGCTCGAGATCATGCCCGCGCACGCCGACCGGCGCCGGACCACCGTCGACGATCTCGTGGGCGCTGCGCAAGCGGGCTTTCGGCTTCGTCGATCGGGCCGGAGCACCGCGGCGGAGCCACGCGAGCTCGCGACGGGCGAGGATCTTGCGGGTCGACTCCTCCTTCGCCTCGCGGTCGATCCGTTCGGCCCGCGCGTCGAGATAGGTGGCATAGGCGCTCGACCCGGCGACCGCGTGATGGACGAAGCACCGGCCGCCGTCGAGCTCGACGACCCGGCTCGGACCGACCGCCGTCGTGAGGCGATCGAGCGCGTGGCGGTCGTGCGTCACGAGTACGAGCGCCGACTTCATCGCGATCAGACGCGACTCGAGCCATTCGATCGCCTCGAGGTCGAGGTGGTTGGTCGGCTCGTCGAGCACGACCATGTCGTCGTCGCCGTGTTCGTCATCGGCCAGCACCTTGGCCAGCGCGACCCGCTTCGCCTGCCCGCCCGACAGTTGGTCGGTCGGACGATCGAACAGGGGCAGGACACCGAGCGACGTCGCCGTCGCGGCGACCTCCCAACCGTCGCCCAGGACATCTCGGACGGCGCCCGACGGCAGTGTCGGGTCCTGTTCGAGCGAGGCGATCCGCACGCCACGGCCGAACCGCACGTCACCGCGGTCGGGCCGCAGGCTCCCGGTGAGGATCCGTAGGAGCGTGGTCTTGCCGGAGCCGTTCACGCCCACGATGGCCACTCGATCGCCGGTGGAGATCGTCAGGTCGACGTCGGCGAAGAGCACCTTGTCGGGTTGGCTCATGCCGACCCCGGCGACGTCGACGCAGATCACGCCACGACGTTACGGCCCGAATTCGTCGGGTATTTCGTGCCGTCGGGTATTTCGCTCCTGGACGGTGGGCGAGATACCCGACGGGCACGTTCCACCCGAAGCCGACAACTGGGACGGATCAGTCATCGGTGGGGCGACTGGGGAGGGATCAGTCGCCGGTGGTGGCGGGGGCGTCCGTGGTGGCCGGCGCGTCGGTGGTGGCGGGGGCGTCGGTGCTGTCGTCGTCGGCATCGTCGTCCGCATCGTCGTCGGAACGATCGTGATGGCCGGGGAAGTCGGCACGGCCGGGGAATTCACCGTTGACGAGATCGGTGATGTGGTCCTCCAGATCGGCTTTCAACTCGTCGGCCTGGTCGGCCTCGACCCTGCCGTCGGTGACGGCCTGGTCGATCTGCGTCGTCGCCTCGGCGACGAGCGCGTCGATCACCGCCTGCGGATCGACGTCGTGCTCGGTGGCGATGTCGGCGAGCGACTTGCCGTCCTGCAGTTCGGTGCGGAGCGTGTCGGCGTCGATGCCGAGCACACCGGTCACCACGTCCGACGCCTCGCCGAAGATGTGGCCGAACATTCCGCCGCCGCGGTGGCCCATGCCGCCGTGGCCGAAGCGTCCGCCGGCCTCCGGCAGGCTCTCCTTCAACTGCGCGACGACCGCATCGGCCTGTTCGGCCGTGATCGTGCCGTCATCGACGAGTGGTTGCAGCGCCTCGCGCAGTCGCGCTCCGGCGTCAGGGGCTGCCGTCTCATCATCTGCCGTCGTCTCTTCTGGCGTCGTATCTGGGGTCTGCTGCACCACAGCGCTCGGCGATGCCGCGCTCGAGAAGCCGGGGACGCCGAAGGCGAAGCCGGCAGCAGCGCCGCCGAGCAGTCCCGCGGCGAGGCCGATGGTCAGGCCCTTCGCCCGGTACGACTTGGCGGGGGTCTCCGGGTCGTTCGCAACCTGCATCTCGTTGTCGTTGTCCATCGTGGTGGTGCCTTTCGGGAACATCGGGTTGGGGGTCGACGGGCGTCTGCTCCGCCGTCGATCACACAACACGGCCCAGGCAAGAGGCGGGTGAGAGCAGGGGTAGGAATTACCTTGTGCTGCGGAGGACCTCGTGGGCCGCGTGCCAACCGCACATGCCGTGGACGCCTCCGCCGGGTGGCGTGGAACTCGAACAGAGGAAGACACCGTCGAGCGGGGTCCGCCACGGGTGCAGGCCGAGTCTTGGCCGGGCCACGAACTGACGGACGTCGCCGACACCGCCGTTGATGTCGCCGCCGACCAGGTTGGCGTCGTGCGCCTCGAAAGCGGCGGTGTTCATCGTGTGCCGCCCGATGACCCTGTCGCGGAAGCCGGGGGCGAACCGCTCGACCTGCGCTTCGATGCGATCGGTCATGTCGACGGTCGAGCCGTGCGGCACGTGGCAGTAGGCCCAGACCGTGTGCGTTCCGGCCGGCGCCCGGCTCGGATCGAACAGGCTCGGCTGCGCGAGGAGCACATACGGGCGCTCGGCGTGCCGACCACGCTGCACGTCGAGTTCCGCCGCTGCGATCTCACCGAGCGTTCCGCCGAGGTGGACCGTCGCGGCCCGTCCGCAGTCGACGTTCGTCCACGGGATCGGCCCGTCGAGCGCCCAGTCGACCTTGAACACGCCGGGCCCGTAGCGGTACTTGGTGAGCGTCCTGGCGTATCGGCTCGGCAACGCGTCGCCAGCCAAGGCGAGCACCTGTCGCGGCGTGACGTCGAGCAGTACCGCGTCGTTCGGCGGCAACTCGGCGAGCGAGTCGATCCGGTGCCCGCATTCGACCGCCCCGCCGAGGTCGGCGAGCACGGCGACGAGCGCGTCGGCGATCTGCTGCGAGCCACCGCGCGGCAACGGCCAGCCGACGACGTGTCCGAGGACGCCGAGCATCAACCCGTAGCCCGCGGTGATCGGTGAACCGAGGGAGAGGAACGAGTGGCCCGCGAGGCCGGCGAACAGCGCTCGGGCCTCGTCGGTGGCGAAACCGCGCTTGGCGAGCGTGTGCGCCGGAAGGATCCCGACCGCGCCGAAGCGAGCCATCGTGAGTGGATGCCTCGGCGGAACGGTCAAGGGCGACAGGAGCCCGTCGGTGAGCCCGAAGCCGGCGTCGACCAGCGGCCCGAACAACCGCCGATACGCCGACGCATCGCGGCCGAGGGCCGTCGCGGTGTCGTCGATCGAGCGGTGCAGCACCGCGGCGCGGCCCCCGTCGAGCGGATGGGCCAGCGGCACCTCGGAATGGATCCACTCCAGGCCGTGTCGGCTGAGTGCTCCGCCGGCGGCGATCTCCCGGAACGCCGGAGATCCGACGGCGAGCGGATGGATCGCCGAGCAGACGTCGTGGATCGCTCCGGGAAGAGTGAGCTCCTCCGAGCGCGTGCCGCCGCCGGGGCGGGCAGCCGCTTCGTACACCGTGACGCGCCAACCGGCGCGCGCCAGCGTGATCGCCGCCACCAGTCCGTTCGGCCCGGCACCGACGACGACCGCCCGACGATTCACGGCCGGGCCGACGATTTCAGACCCCGGTCGGCGGCAATGCGCCGGACGGTGGCGATATCGGCGCAGCGGACGGCGTGGCGGTTTCCGCAGGGGGTGGCATGAACAGTGCCTCGTGGTCGATCGGGCTCACCGCCGGTGGTTCGGGCGGCGACGGGCTCACGGTCGGCACGTCGAAGCCGATCGAGAGGCCGCCGTCGGACGCGGTTCTCGGCCCGCACCGTGCCGCCCATGCGTTCGACCACATCGCGCACGATCGCCAACCCGAGCCCGGAGCCGGGCATCGTCCGTGCGGAGTCGGCGCGATGGAAACGATCGAACACCTTCGTGAGATCGGTCTCCGGGATTCCAGGGCCACGGTCGAGCACCGTGAGCGAGCCGCCGTCGACGACGACCTCGATCGGACCGCCGGTCTGGTCGAACTTGCAGGCGTTGTCGATGAGGTTCGAGATCGCCCGGTCGAGCCCGGCCCGCGGGCCGTTGACGATCGACGCATGGACGTACGAGGCGGCCGACACGGTCACCTCGCCCGCGAGCGGCGCCGGCTCACGCGCGTCGCCACGTCGCTCGCCAGCTCGCCGAGTTCCAGCGCCTCGATGGGTTGATCGGTCAGATCGCCACTGGCCACCGTCACGAGCTCGTTCACGAGGTCGGTCAGTTCCACGACTTCGGAGTCGAGATCATCGAGGATCTGACGCTGCATGTCGGGCTGCATGTCGGGGTGGCGCCGCAGCACCGACAGGTTCGTTTTCAGGCTCGTGAGGGGCGTGCGCAGCTCGTGGCCGGCGTCCTGCACGAGCCGTTGTTGCTCGGCACGCGACAAGCGCGAGTGCGTCGAGCATCCGTCGGAACGCTGCTCCGAGCCGGCCCACCTCGTCGCTGCCTGTGCCCGGCACCTCGATGTCGAGTCGGCCGGACGTCCCGACGTCCTCAGCCGCCTTCGTCAGCCGCCGCACGGGTGCGGTCACCGTGCCGGCGATCAGCCAGCCCATGCGCCGCTGCGGCAACGGACACCAGGAACACCAGGATGAGCGTGCGCTTGCGGACGTCGTCGAGCACCGCATCGACCTCGTCGAGCCCGCGGGCGATCTGCATCGCGCCGCCGCGGATGCCGATCGTGTAGACCCGGTAGTCCTTGCCGTCGATCGACGTCGTCGCCCACTCTTCGCTCTGGGGTTGGCCGATGAGCTCCCGCGCCGAATCGGTGACCGGCACGTCACCCATCGACGTCGCGACGGTCTCCCCGCCGCCGTCGAGGACGCGGGCCGTGTAGACGCTCAGCGGGTCGCTCGGAGGCACGTCATGGCCCCACGTCGGCCGGCGGAAGAGCTGACCCGCGGCGGAGGCGATCGAGCGATCGAGCTCGTCCACCAGCCGCGCGCTGGTCGACCGGTAGCTGATCACGCCGACGGCCGTCGTGGCGACGAGCGCGACGAAGGCCGACGCCAACGCGATCTTCCAGCGCAGGTTCATGGCGCTCCGACCTCGGTCGTTCGCTGGTTGATCACGATTGTCCCGTCACCTGTCACTGGCATCGCTCAGCCGGGCGGCGGCCCATCGATCCGGGCGGTGTAGCCGACGCCGCGCACCGTGTGCACGATCCGCGGTTCACCGTCGAGCTTCGGTCTTGCGACGGAGATAGCCGATGTAGACCGCGAGGTTCTTCGAGTCAGGCCCGAAGTCGTAGTGCCAGATCCGGTCGTAGATCGTCGAGTGATCGAGGACGATCCCCTTGTTTCGCACCAGGAGTTCCAGGAGATCGAACTCGGTCTTCGACAGCTCGATCTCCCGACTGCCGCGGAACGCGCGGCGGGCCGCGGCATCGAGTCGCAGGTCACCGACCGCCATCTCCGCCGGGACCGTCGTGTCGTCGTCGTAGGTCGAGCGGCGCAGGAGCGCCCGCACGCGGGCGAGCAACTCCTCGAGATCGTAGGGCTTGGGCAGGTAATCGTCGGCGCCGGCGTCGAGGCCCGCCACGCGATCGCTGGTCTCCGTCCGGGCCGTGAGCATGAGGACGGGCACGTGGTTCTGTTCCGATCGCAGCACTCGGCTGACGGTCAGACCGTCGACGAGCGGCATCGAGACGTCGAGCAGGATGATGTCCGGTTGGGCGACCCGCACGGCATCGAGCGCCTCGGCGCCGTTCGACACGGCCGTCACCCGATAGCCCTCGAGCACGAGGGCGCGGGCGAGCGACTCCCGTACCGCGCGATCATCCTCTGCGACCAGCACCTCGACGTTCGACTCAGCGGGCATCGGATCCATTCTGGCCCAGCCGAGGCCGGGCCCGGCGTGAGAGAACGGTGTGAACGCACCGCATCGCCGTGCCCGACCTCCCGGTTTGGTACGAACGGGGAGTGGACCGAGCACTCGCCGACCGCACCCGCGAATCGGTCGCATCGGCGGGGCCCTGGCTGGCGGTCGCCGTCGGTGGCGCGATCGGGGCCGGGCTGCGGTGGGCGGCAGGCATCGCATGGACCCACAATCGCGGTGGATGGCCGTGGGCGACACTCGCCGTGAACCTGATCGGTTGCGTCGCCATCGGGATCGCCGCCCGGCGCTTGCGGGTTGGCACGGTCGCGTGGGCGTTCGTCGTCACCGGCATCCTCGGCGGGTTCACGACGTTCTCGTCGTTCGCCGTCGAGGTCGACCAACTGATCGACGCCGACCGAGCGGGTGTCGCCCTGGGATACATCGTGATCACCCTCGTCGGCGGATTTGCGGCGACGTGGATCGCGTATCGCGAACGGCCACCGTCGTGACGCCGTTGCTCTTCGTCGTCGCCGCCAGCTGTGGGGCGCTCGGCCGTCAGGCGGTCCACCAGCTGGCACCGAACTGGCGGGCGCTGCTGATCGTGAACATCGCCGGCAGCTTCGTGCTGGGCTTGGTGATCGACGGCGATCTGTCGCGTCAGGCTGTCACGGTGTTGGGCGTCGCGTTCTGCGGTTCGCTGACCACGTTCTCCGGCTTCGCGCTCGAACTCAGGCACCAGACCCGGCGACGGGCGATCGGCTACGCGGCGTTGATGACGACCTCGACCTGTGCCGCCGCCGCCCTCGGCATGCTCCTCGTCTGACCCGAGTCTGGGCCGATCCCAGCCGAAATTCTGAGCAGAACGAGCGCTCAGCGCACCCTCTCGGAAGAATTTCGGACTGGGGGTTGGTCGGTCAGGCGGTTTCGAGGATGCGGATCGGCATCACGCGGGGGCCGCGGACCTGGCCGATGCTCCACCGGACGTCGCCGGCGAGCTCGAAGCTCGGGAAACGGGTGACGAACTCCTCGATCGCGACCTTCAGCTCGAGGCGAGCGAGGTTCGAGCCGAGGCACCGGTGGATGCCGAGGCCGAACGCCGCATGCCGGTTCTGCTCCCGGTCGATGACGAACGTGTCGGGATCCTCGAACATGTGCGGGTCACGGTTGGCGGCCGGGAAGGGCAGCAACACGTAGTCGTCCTTCTTCATCGGGCAGCCGTGGAAGTCGACGTCCTTGGCGACCATGCGGGCCATCGTGACCGGGGCGTAGGCGCGGAGGAACTCCTCGAGCGCGAAGGTCATCACCTCCGGATCGTCGGCGAGACGCTGACGGTCCTCCTCGTGCTGCGCCAGGTGCCAGATCGACGAACCGATCGCCGACCAGGTGGTGTCGATGCCGGCGACGAGCAGCAGGAGGATCGAACCGCTCACGTGCTCCGGGGCGAGCTTGTTGCCGTCGATCTCGACCTCGAGCAGATAGCCCGTGAGGTCGTCGCGCGGGTTGTCGATGTGGTCCTGCACCTGGCCCAGGATGTACTTGTCGAGGCGCTCGAACGCCCTCGCTCGGGCCTCCGGTTCGTCATTGATCCGCTCGAGCGTGGTGTGCACGAACTCGCGGAACAGGTCCTCGTCCTCAGCGGGGAAGCCGAGCATCCGACCGATCACGTTGACCGGGATGTTCTGGGCGTACTGGACGGCGGCGTCGATGACCGTCTCGCCGGGGACGATCTCGCCCATCTCGTCGAGCAGCTGCCGGCACAACACTCGGATCTCGTCCTCCCACGGCTCGATCTGCTTCGGCGCGAACGGCGGCAGCAGGATGCGGCGGGCGACGCCGTGGAACGGCGGGTCGCTGGTGATCGGCGGCGCGCCACCGATCGGTGCCGGCAGGGCGAGGTCGCCCGGGCGGGTCGTGCTGACGACCACGGCGCGGCTGGTGAAGTTGTCGGTGTCGTACGCCACGTCGTGGACCGTGTCGTGCGTGAGCGGCACCCACATGCCGCCGTACCGATCGGAGTGGGCGACCGGACAACCCGACTCGCGCAGTTCCTTCCACACCTCGGGCGCCTTGGCGTTGTACTCGGCGCTGCCGTGGTCGAAGTCGGTGGCGAAGTCGGTGACCGGGCCGTAGTCGGCCGGGTCGTACGGCGAGCGCTCCCAGAACTCGTGGCCTTCCGGTCGGTCACCGGGCGGCGACGTAGGTGGTGGGCGCGTCGTTGTTGGGGGTGTGGCCAGAGGGGTGGAGGGTGTCGGTCATGTCCTTCAGTCCGTGATCGTGATCGCGTATTCCGGGCAGTTCGAAGCAGCGAGACGAGCTTTGTCCTCGAGGTCGCTCGGCACGTCGTCCTCGATCAGAAGCACGGCCTGGCCGTAGTCGTCGACGTCGAAGATCTCCGGTGCCAGTGCGTAGCAACGGTTGTGGCCCTGGCACTTCTCGGCATCGAGGTGGACTCGCATACGAGGACTGTAGAGGCCCTCCGAGCCGATGAACAGGGCTGCGGGAAACTTTTTCCAACAATGTGTCAATCCGCGGCCAGCCGGTGCTGGACGATGTGTTCGACGGTGTCGGCGGCAGGCGTACATAGGTGATCGCGAGGCCGACGATCGCGGCCGGGATGAGCACCACCGCCATCGCCTGACCCACGCCGAACCGGGCAGTGTTGGCGAGGCGAGCCGATCACGATGCGGGATGATGATGCCGGTCGATCGCTGACCGATGAGCATCGCCGCGAAGCCAGATCCCGGCGGTCCCGGCAATCGGGCGGCCTGGTCGTAGAGCTGGGGGAACAACACCGATGTGCCGAGGCCGGCGACGAGGAAGCCGAACAGCGACACGGCCTCGACCGGCATGAGCGTCGCCAGGATCGAGCCGATCCCGGCGATCGACACCCCGAGACGCCGCAACTGCATCGATCCGACCCGCACCTGCACCCAGTCGCCGCCGAGTCGACCGACCGTCATGCCGATCGTCATCAGGAGGAACGCCGCGCTCGCCACGCCGGCGCTCGAACCGAAGTCGACGCTGAGCCGGAACGCCGCCCAGTCGCCGTTGCCGACCTCGAGCATCATGGCGGTCGCCCCGCCGAGCCCGAGGACGATCGCCGCGGGCCCGAACCGGCGGCGGCGGATCGCCCGCTCGACCTCCGCGGTCGCCATCACCTCGCTGCCGTGCAGACCCTCCCCGACCGGCATGGCGCCGACCGTTCGGCGACCGGCTCCCCCTGTCCGACGATCTCTGGCTCGACGGTCTCGGGATGATGCGGCTCGTCGATGCGCAGCAAGCCCGGCACGACGAACATCGACACCGCCAGCAGTGCCACCGCCACCACGGCGAGGTGCACCTGCACGCTCACGTCGGCGCGGTTCACCAGGACGGTCACGATGCCACCCGACACCGTGCCGAGGCTCCACAGCCCGTGCAGCCGGTTCATCACCGGAATGCGTCGCCGAGCCGACAGCTCGGAGCCCTGCACGTTCATCGCCACGTCGATGAAGACGTCGAAGAACAGCAGGCCGACCAGGCCGACCATGAGCATGCCGGGCGTCGTCGCGAACCCGACGATCGGCAGCGAGCCGACCGACAGCATCGTGCCGACGATCACCACGTTGCGCGTGCCGAACCGCGCGATCACCCGTCCCGTCAGCAGACTCCCGATCAGCCCCGAGATGCTGGCGAGCGTGAGGACGAGGCCGAGCCCGCCGATCGAGATGCCCACCCGGTCGCGGATCTCGGGCAACTCCGGGATGAACGACGCGTAGACGACGCCGTTGGCGAAGAACTGGACCGACACCGACTGGAGTGCCCGGCGGTCGCCGGGGCGTTCTCGTCCCACCTGTGCGCTCATCCCAGGCCCTCCATGACGGGACGATCCTGTCAGGCCGGGCGGTTGATCGAACGCAGTGCCTCGACGGCGTCCGCCGCGGCCGCGTCGATGATCGCTGTGATCGGCCCGCCCTCGGCGGACGCGACGGCGAGCGGGCCGCCGCGGACCGCGCCGGACGTGAGCACGATGATGTCGGTCGACGGATCGAGCTGATGGGCGATCGACGCCTTGGCGATCGTCTTCCACACCGCCTCGATCCGCGCCAGGCCGGGACGGGCCGGCGTGTGCACGCCGCCGACCTCGAACAGCCGCCGCCGCTGGTCGGGGCCGGTGGCGGCGAAGCTCAGCGTGACGCCCGGCGACACCTTGACCACCTCGTCGAGGTCGGTGTAGCCGGCTTCGTCGAGCAGGCGGCGCGCCATCTCCTTCAACGTCCGTCCGTCGAGCGGGGCGACCGGCGGGAGCGAGGCGACGCGTTCGCGCGCCTGGCGGACGTAGGTCTCGTCGGTGTCGTAGCCGACGTAGTGGCGACCGGTGTTCGCCGCCGCGACCGCCGTGGTGCCCGAGCCCATGAAGGGGTCGAGCACGACGTCACCGGCGAACGTGAACAGGTGCAGGCAGCGTTCGACGAGCGCGACCGGGAACGGCGCCGGATGGCCGACGCGCGTGGCGCTCTCGGCGGCGATCTCCCACACGTCGAGCGTCGCCTCCATGAACTCGTCGCCGGGCACCGTGGCGTCGCCGCGTGGACGGTCGGGCGTTCCGGCGACGCGGTCGAAGCGACCCTTGCTGGCGATGATCACCCGCTCGGTGGTGTCGCGCAGCACCGGGTTGGCCGGCGAGCGGAACGAACCCCAGGCGCACGACCCGCTCGCGCCGCGCTGCTTCTGCCACACCACCTCGCCGCGCAGCAGCAAGCGGAGGTCGTCCTGCAGGATCGACGTGACGTCGGCGGCGAGGTTGCGGTACGGGCGGCGGCCGAGGTTGGCGACGTTGACCGCGATCCGACCGCCGGGTTCGAGCGTGCGGACGGACTCGGCGAAGACGTCGCGCAACATCGTGAGGTACTCGATGTAGTCGGCCGGCACGTGGCCCTCACCGAGCGCCGTCTCGTACTCCTTGCCGGCGAAGTACGGCGGCGACGTGACCACGAGTGCCACCGACGCGTCGGGCACCTGGTGCATGTCGCGGGCATCGCCGACGTGGATCACGTCGACCTCGCCCGGCGTGCCGAGCGTGTCGTCGTCGCTGATCTCGGGCGCCTCGAAGCGGGCGTAGAAGTCGGTCGAGTCGTGCGACTCGCGGCGACCCACACCGAACGAGGAGGTCGAGGTTCCCACTCGCCCGCCTCAGGCCGCGCCGAACATCGGCGGGTTGGCCTGGGCCTCGGCGCGTTCCATGCGCTCGACCGGCGCATGGCGCATGTCCGCGTGCGTCAGGATCCAGAACCGCTCGGCCACGATCGCGTCGAGCACCTGATCGGCGATCTCGCCCGCCGGCATGCCGGTCTCGACGCCAGCGCGCAACATCCCGCCGATCATCGAGCTGAGCGATGTGTCGACCTCTGGCGGCTCCACTCGGCCGGTTCCTTCACCATCAGGCTCGGTCTTGACGAAGCCGGGGCACAGCGCGCTGACCCTGACCGGCGACCCGGTGGCCGCGAAGCTCGATGAACAATCCCTCGCTGAACGCGACGACCCCGTCTTGGTCACGTTGTACGGCGCGGCACCGGGCAGCGCGGTGAGCCCCGCCATCGACGCCGTGTTGACGATGTGGCCGGCGCCCTGCTGCTCCATGATCGGCAGGAACGCAGCGGATGCCGTGGATCACCCCGTACAGGTTGATCGCCGATCACCCGCTCCCACAGCTCCATCGAGTCCCGCCACGCGTCGCCGACGCCGAGGATCCCGGCGTTGTTGCACAGCACGTGCGCGGCGCCGAATCGTTCGATCGTGAACTCGGCGAGTTCGTCGACCGCGGCCTCGGACGTGGTGTCGCAGATCGTCGTCGCGACGTCGGCACCCGCCTCGGTGAGCCGGGCTTCGACGTCGCGCAGCTTCGGCGCATCGATGTCGGCGAGCACGACCCGCATCCCCTCCGCGATGAACCGCTCGGCGAGGGCCAGGCCGATGCCCGAGGCACCTCCGGTGATCACTGCGACGTTGCCGGGAGCGATCACGGACATCAGACAAATCTAGAACGGGCGCTACCGTCGAACACGGTATGGCCTTCCGCTACCTCTGGACCCCGTTGCAGCTCGGCCCCGTCGTGACGCGGAACCGGATCGTGTTCTCGGCGCACCTCACCAACTACGCGCGCGACGGCAAGCCGACCGAGCAACACGCCGCGTACTACGCGGCCCGGGCGGCGGGCGGCACCGGGCTGATCATCACCGAGGAGCACTCGACCCATCCGACCGACTGGCCGTACGAGAAGCTCATCCACGGATTCCACCGCGACGTGATCCCCGGCTACCGCGCCATCACCGACGCGGTGCACCGCCATCGCACGCCGATCTTCGCCCAGATCAACCACAACGGCGGCCAGGCGTCGTCGATGTACTCGCGCCTGCCGGTGTGGGGGCCGTCACCGGTCGCCGACCCGCTGTTCCGCGAGGTGCCGAAGGCCGTGACGCGCGCCGAGATCGACGAGATCGTGGCCGGCTACGCGTTGGTCGCCGAGCACTGCGCCGAGGGCGGCTTCGACGGCATCGAGCTGCAGTGCTCGCACAGCTCGATCGTCCGCGGGTTCCTCTCCCCCGCCACCAACCGCCGCACCGACGAGTACGGCGGCTCGCTCGAGAACCGGGCGCGCATCCTCGTCGACATCGTCGCCGCCGTGCGCAAGGTGATCGGGAACCGGCTGGCGCTCGGCGTGCGGCTCTGCGGCGACGAACTGATCGAGCACGGCACCACGATCGACGATGCGGTGCGCGTGGCCGAGATCGTCGACGCCACCGGCCACGTCGACTACATCAACACCTCGATCGGCGTCGCCACGGCGAGCCTGTTCATGATCGAGGCGTCGATGCACATCCCGCCGGGGTACGCGATGTTCATCCCCTCCGCCATCCGCAAGGCGGTCGACCTGCCGGTGATCGGGGTCGGCCGCTTCAAGGATCCGCTGCAGGCCGAACGGGCGCTCGCCGAGGGCCACTGCGATCTCGTCGGGGTGGTGCGGGGGCAGATCGCCGATGCCGACTTCGCAGCCAAGGCCCGTGCCGGCGCCTCCGAGGAGGCCCGCCTGTGCCTGTCGTGCAACCAGGAATGCGTCGGCCGGATGGGCCTCAACCGTTGGCTCGGCTGCATCGAGAACCCGCGCACCGGCCGCGAGTCCGAGGGTGTCGGGTTGTCGCGGATCACCGCGAAACCACGATCGGTGATGGTCGTCGGTGCCGGGCCGGCCGGCCTGCAGGCTGCGATCGCGGCGCGGCGCAACGGGCATCGCGTGACCGTGTTCGAGCAGCAGCCCGAAGCGGGCGGCCAGGTGACGATCGCCGCGTCGGTGCCCAACCGAGCCGAGTTCGGCGACATGATCCGCAACCAACTCGCCGAGTGCCGGCGACTCGGGGTCGAGTTCGAGTTCGGCGTCGGTGTGTGGCCCGGGCTCGTGGAGGAGCGGCGACCCGATCACGTGATCGTCGCCACCGGCGCCGAACCCGCTCGGCCGTGGTGGGTACCCGACGATGCGGCGAACGTCGCCGACGTCCGCGACGTGCTCACCGGCACGGTCGATCCGTCCGGCGACGTGGTGATCTTCGACGAGTTGGGCTTCCACCAGGCAACGTCGGTCGCCGAGGTGCTGGCCGACCGCGGGTGCCGCGTCGAGATCGTCGACGCCCGGCATGGTCGTCGGGCAGGACCTCGGCATCACGCTCGACATGGAGAACTGGTGGATCCGCGCCGGCGAGAAGGGCATCGTGCAGTCGACCGATCTCGTGCCGATGGGCATCGAGGGCCGCACCCTGAAGCTGCTCCACCACATCACCGGCACGGAGGTCACCCGCGACCCCGACTGGATCGTCCTGTCGGTCAACCCCAACCCCGTGGAGTGGCTGTACCACGACCTCAAGGCGGCCGGCGTGAGCGTCGAGCGGGTCGGTGACTGCGTCGCGCCGCGCCGCGCCCACAGCGCCGTGATCGAAGGCGAACGCGCCGGCAGCGCCATCTGACACGCCCAAATCCTCGTTTGCGTCAGGATTTCTGCGGGGCGTCCCGCAGAAATCCTGACGCAAACGCAAATTGAGGCAGGATCGGGGGGTGATCGACGTCGATGCCGCACTGACCGCCCTCTCGCTCGAAGACAAGTGCCGCCTCCTGGCGGGCAAGACCACGTGGCGCACCAAGGCGTTCCCGCATGCCGGGATCCCCGAGGTGAAGATGTCCGACGGGCCGAACGGCGTCCGCGGCGAGGGCCACGGCGGGTCGAGCACCCCCGGAGTGGTCGTGCCGTCGGGGATCACGCTCGGCGCGTCGTGGGACCCGGAACTCCTCCGCGAGATCGGCGAGCTGCTCGGCACCGAGGCCCGCCGCAAGGGCGCCCACATCCTGCTCGGGCCCACCGTGAACATCCACCGCACCCCCGTCGGCGGCCGCACGTTCGAGTGCTACAGCGAGGATCCCGAACTGTCCGGCATCCTCGCCGCGGCCTACGTGCGCGGCGTGCAGTCGAAGGACGTCGCCGTCACCGTCAAGCACTTCGTGTGCAACGACACGGAGATGGACCGCATGTCGGTCGACGTGCAGGTGGATGATCGGCCGCTGCGCGAGATCTATCTCCGTCCGTTCGAGCGGGCGGTGAAGGAGGGTGGCGCCTGGGGGATCATGAGCGCCTACAACCGCCTCGGTGCCGAGCACTGCGCCGAGAACCGCCGCCTGCTCACCGACATCCTCCGCGACGAGTGGGGCTTCGACGGCTTCGTCGTGTCCGACTGGTTCGGCGTGCACCACACGATCGAGGCGGCCAACGCCGGACTCAACATCGAGATGCCCGCGCCCGTGCGCGTCTACGGCACGAAGCTCGTCGAGGCCGTGAAGGCCGGTGAGGTCGACGAGGAGCAGGTCGACCGACTGGTGCTCGACGTGTTGTCGATGATCAACCGGGTGCGCGCCGACGAGTTCGTCGCCACCGCCGACGAGCAGTCGGTCGACGACCCGGCCGAACGGGCCCTCACCCGCCGCGCCGCCATCGGCGGCACCGTCCTGCTGCGCAACGAGGCGGTGTCCGGTCGTCCGGTGCTGCCGTTCGATCCGACGTCGATCACGAGCATCGCCGTCATCGGGCCCAACGCGGTCACGAACCAGTGCATGGGGGGCGGCTCGGCGAGCCTCACCCCGTTCGAGCACCGGACGCTGCTCGCCGCGCTCACCGACCGCCTCGGCCCCGGTTCGCCGACGAACGCCACCGTCACGTTCGAACCCGGTGTGCGCACCGACCGGCTCACCCCGGTCGTACGCGCCGGCCAGCTGCGTCAACCCGACGGCGAGCCCGGTCTGCGGCTCGAGTACATCAACGGTCGGACCTGGGACGGCTACGTCGTCGTCGAGGACGTCTCGCCGACCTCGCTCGTTCGATTCTTCGGGTCGATCCCCGCCGGTATCGACCCCAGGGCGTTCGCCGTCCGCATGACCGGGGACTTCATCCCCGACACCGACGGCACCCACCAGGTCGGTGTGGTCTCCACCGGGCCGGTCAAGGTCGTCGCCGGCGACGGTGAGGGCGCGACCGTGATCGTCGACGATCCCGACGCCGAACTCCCCCGCAGCCAGGAGTTCTTCGGCTACGGGAGCATCGAGGTCGTCGAGTCGATCGAGTGCACGGCCGGCGTGCCGGTACCGCTGCACATCCTCTGGCGGACGGTCTCCGAGAACGGGTTCGCCGCGATCCGCGTCGGCATCCGCTCGCCCGAGCCGGCCGACCTGATGGAGCGGGCGGTCGCCGCCGCGGCGGCCGCCGACGTGGCCGTGGTGATGGTCGGCACGAACGACGAATGGGAGACCGAGGGGTTCGACCGCACGACGATGGACCTGCCGGGTCGCCAGGACGAACTCGTGCGGCGCGTCTGCGCAGCCAACCCGCGCACCGCCGTGATCGTGAACGCCGGTTCGCCGGTCACGATGGACTGGGCCACCGGCGACGCCAGCGGAATGGTGCGCCGGCGGTCCTGACGTCGTTCTTCGCCGGCCAGGAACAGGCCGAAGGGCTTGTCGACGTGCTGCTCGGGATCGCCGATCCCGGCGGACGCTTGCCGCTGACCATCCCGATGCGGCTCGACGACCACCCGGCGCGGGAGAACGAAGGCACCACCGAGGGCATGTACGGCAAGCCGGTGCAGCGGTACGAGGAGGGTCTCGACGTCGGTTACCGCGGCTACGAGCACCGGGGGATCGCGCCGCGGTTCGCGTTCGGCCACGGCCTGAGCTACGGCGACCGCCTCGTGGGGCGCGCCGACCGCCGATCGGACCACCGTGTCGGCCGCCGATCCGTCCGTCACCGTCACCGTTCCGATCGCTGCCAGCGGCGATCGCCGGGCCACCGTGGTCGTCCAGGGGTACGTCGCAGCGATCGACCCCAAGGTCGAGCGACCGGCGAAGGAACTCCGTGCGTTCGCCAAGGTCCTCGTCGAGCCCGGCGCCGAGCCCGACACGCAGACGGTGGCGACGCTGGTGTTCGACGATCGGGCGTTCGCCCGCTGGGACACCGCCGGCGCCGAGTGGGTCGTCGATCGCGGCGAGTACGACATCGTCATCGCCGCCTCCGCCACCGACGAACGCTCACGCGTCCGCGTCACCATCACCTGAGAATGTCCGCCGGGGACAGACCCCGAGCGGACGATACTAACTCGGCCCTACCCTGGCGGCCGTGACGATCAGCCGAACCCCCACACGCACCGGCACCCGATCCTCGACGCACTGGTGGCAGGACGCGCTCGTCTATCAGGTGTACGTCCGGTCGTTCGCCGACTCCACCGGTGACGGCGTCGGAGACCTGGACGGCGTCCGGGCCCATCTCGACCACATCGCCGACCTCGGCGTGGACGCGATCTGGCTCAACCCGTGCTACCCGTCGCCGCAGAAGGATCACGGCTACGACGTGTCGGACTACTTCGACATCCACGCCGAGTACGGCACCCTCGACACGTTCGATGCGCTCGTCTGCGACGCCGCTGATCGGGGCATCAAGACGCTGATGGACGTGGTGCCGAACCACTGCAGCAGCCAGCACCGGTGGTTCCTCGAGGCGCTCGCCGCGGCTCCCGGCAGCCCCGAACGCGCCCGTTTCTACTTCCGCGACGGCAGAGGGCGCCGACGGCTCGGAGCCGCCGAACAACTGGCAGGCCGCGTTCGGCGGGTCGGCCTGGACCAGGGCGAACGAGCGGGCCGACGACGGCCAGTGGTACCTCGGCACGTTCACGCCGCACCAGCCGGACTTCGACCAGACGAACGCCGACGTCCAGACGATGTTCGCCGATGTCCTGCGCTTCTGGTTCGACCGTGGCGTCGAGGGCTTCCGCGTCGACGCCATCACCCCGGTCGGCAAGCACCCCGAACTGCCCGATCAGCCACCGGTCGGCCCGGAGATCGGCACGCTCGACATCACCTGGGTGAACCCCTACACGGTGTTCCGCGATGAGGGCCACGAGGTGTGGAGGCGGTGGCGGACCGTGATCGACGAGTACGGCGCCGCCCATCCCGGACGCGACCTGATGATGGTGGCCGAGGCCTACGCGACGCGACGCCCGGAGCTGACGCGTGCCTTCACGCGCCAGGACGAGTTCCACCAGATGTTCGCGTTCGACCTGATGCTGACGCCGTGGCACAAGGAATCGGTCGAACGCGCCCTCGGTGACATCATCGGCATCGTCCACGAGACCGGCGTGGCGCCCGCCTGGACGTTGAACAACCACGACACGCAGCGCATCGTCACGCGGCTCGGCCGGCCGGAGGCGGAGGATCCCACGAGCTGGACCGGCAACAACCTGAGCACCACGGGCAGCGACGTCGACCTCGACCTCGGCGCACGGCGTGCCCGAGCGCTCACCGCGCTGGCGTTCGCGGTGCCCGGAAGCCTCTACCTCTATCAGGGCGAGGAGCTCGGACTCCCCGAGGTGTTCGACATCCCCGACGAGCGCCGCGAAGACCCCGTGTTCCACCTGACCAATGGCGAGGGTCTCGGGCGCGACGGCTGCCGGATCCCGCTCCCCTGGACGGCCGATGCGGCGACATCGTTCGGCTTCTCGAACCGTGACTCCACCCGGGCGCCCGGCGGTCGGGTCGGCGAGCCGTGGCTCCCGCAGCCGGATGGATGGGGCGCCTACTCGGCTGCCGCCCAGGCCACCGACGACGGATCGATGCTCGCCTACTACCGGCGCCTCAGTGCCGCTCGCCGCGACCATGCGGTACCGAACGGCCTCGACGCCGAGCTGGTCGACCTCGGCCCGGGACTCGTTTGCCTCCGACGCGGGTCACTCGTCGTCGTCCTCAACCTGACCGACGAGGCGATCGCGCTGCTGCCGACGGCCGGAATCGACGTGTCGACGGCGACGATCGTGAGCACCTCGACCACCGAAGCGCGTGGCCCGGGATCGGTCGGCGCCTGCTCGACGGTCTGGTTCGACCTCCGGCGGTAGCGTCGAGACGAACATGGTCGCGAACATCATCACCGACTTGACCGACTGGATCGACGACATCTCGTCGAACTGGTGGTTCCTGATCATCGTGTTCGTCATCGCCCTGCTCGACTCGGTGATTCCCGTGGTGCCGAGTGAGACCGCGGTCATCGCCGGCGGTGTCGCGGCCGGCGCCGGCAACCAGCAAATCGGCCTCGTGATCCTCGCCGGCGCGTCGGGCGCATTCATCGGCGACAACATCGCCTACACCATCGGGCACGTCTTCGGGCCACGGGTACGCCGCTGGGCGCAACGAAAACCCGATCGCGAACGCCGGCTCGATCGAGCTGCCGACCAGATCCGCAAGCGTGGTGGCCCGCTCCTCATCACCGCCCGCTTCATCCCGGGCGGTCGCACCGTGCTGACGGTCTCGTCGGGTCTCACGGGTCAGCCGCGTCGCTGGTTCATGTTCTGGATCGCCATCGCTTCGGTGATCTGGGCGAGCTATGCCGCCCTGCTCGGCTACGCGTTCGGCGCGGCGTTCGAGGACAACCACACGGTCGCCTTCCTGGTCGCCTTCGGTGCCGCCTTGTCGATCACCGCCCTCGTCGAGCTCATCCGGTGGGCTCGTGACCGCGGCAGCGACGACGCCGACGAATCGGATTCCGCGAGCTCATCGGCCGTACATTGAGGTTCGATGATCGCGCTCGTACCCGTCCGTGAGGGCGTCCTGCCCGCCGGCGCCGACGAGACGATCGCCGAATGCGGCGGGCGCGTCGTGCTCGCCGGCTCCGACGTCGCTGCGGTGCCGCTCGACGGCCTGGCGACCGATGTCCGCCGCGTGGAGCTCGGACCGTTCGCGGTGGCGCGTTGGACCACGGCGCTCGTGCCGCTCCTCACCGACCTCCCCGACGCCGACGAGGTCGTGCTGCCCGCATCGCCGGACGGTCGCGATCTGGCGCCGTGGCTCGCTGCCGCGCTCGGCCGCCAGCTGCTCGCGGGCGCAACCACGGTGACCCCTGCCGTGGTGTACGTCGCCCGCGGTGGTGGCCTCGAACTCCACCAGATTCACCCCGATGGGCCGTTCGTCGCCACGCTGCAACCCGGCGTGCGCGGCGCCGAACCGTTCGAGGGCGAGCCGGCGGTTGCCGACTGCCCAGTCGACTTCACGGTGATCGACGAGCGGGAAGCGTCGACGCCCGACGCCATCGTGGTCGACGTGCTCCCACCCGACGTGCGCACGATGGATCTGGCCGAGGCGCGGCACATCGTCGGTGGCGGTGCCGGACTCGACTCGGCGGAGCGATTCACGCAGCTCACACAGTTCGCCCGGGCCATCGGCGGTGTGATGGGGGCCACCCGCGTGATCACCGACCGCGGCTGGGTCAGCCACGAGCACCAGATCGGTACCACCGGAGTCGTCGTCGCCCCGACCCTGTACGTGTCGTTCGGTGTGAGTGGTGCGGTGCAGCACACGAGCGGGCTGGGTGCCCCGGCGCACATCATCAGCGTCAACACCGAGCCGCACTGTCCGATGATGGCGATGTCGGACCTGGCGATCGTGAGCGATGCCAACGAGACGCTCGACCATCTGCTGGATCTGGTGACGGACCTCCTCGCCGATCCCGAGCCGGTCAGCACGTCATGAGCGTCGACGTCGATGTCGTGGTGGTGGGAGCCGGGCCCGCCGGGTCGTGCGCCGCCACGGTGCTCGCCCGCGCGGGTCATTCGGTCGTGCTCGTCGAGCGCGGGGCGTTCCCCGGTGCGAAGAACATGTACGGCGGCGTGGTGTACCCGCGGATCCTCGACCAGCTCCACCCCGAATGGTGGAACGAGGCTCCGGTGCAACGGTGGATCACGCGTCGCTCCACCATGATCCTCACCGCGGACCAGGCGCTCACGGTCGACTTCCGCACCGCGTCGTGGGGCCGCCCCCCGTACAACGGTGCCACCGCGTACCGCCCCGACTGGGACCACTGGTTGGCGTCGAAGGCCGAGGCCGACGGTGCGCACCTCGTGTGCTCGACCACCGCCACCGGATTGCTGCGCGACGAACGTGGCGTCGTGGTGGGCGTGTCAACCGACCGGCCCGACGGCGACATCACCGCCCGGGTCGTGATCTCGTGCGACGGCGTGAACAGCTTCCTCGCCAAGGAGGCCGGGCTGTACGGCCCGGTCGAGGCCGCGAACTACACGCTCGGCGTGAAGGAGACGCTCGGCCTGCCCAAGGACGTGATCGACGAGCGTTTCGCGGTGCGTGGACGCGAGGGCGTCGACATCGAGATCCTCGGCGGCACCGGTGGCGTCAACGGCGGCGGCTTCGTCTACACGAACCTCGACACCGTGTCGATCGGCGCCGTGCTCAAGCTGCCCAAGCTCGCCGCGCAGCAGCGGCGACCCGAGGAGATCATCGCCGATCTCAAGAATCACCCTGCGCTCGCTCCGCTCGTGGAAGGCGCGGAGGTCAAGGAGTACTCGGCCCACCTGATCCCCGAGGCCGGTCTGGCGATGATGCCGAAGATGACCGCGGACGGTCTGCTCGTGGCGGGCGACGCGGCCGCGATGTGCCTCGCCGCGGGGATCTGGCTCGAAGGGGTCAACTTCGCGATGGCGAGCGGCATGTACGCCGGCGAGGCCGCGGCCGAAGCACTGCGTGCGGCCGACACGTCGGCCGCCGGGCTCGCGGGTTACGAACGCCGGCTCGGCGACACGTTCGTGCTGCGCGACCATCGCAAGCTGCGCCGGGCCCCGTCCCTCGTCCTGTCCGACCGCGTGCAGCACCTGTATCCGGCGATGATCACCAACACCGTCGAGCGCATGTTCCGCGTCGACAACCCGATGCCCAAGCCGGGCCTGCGACGGATCCTGAACGAGGAACGCAAGCGCGCCGGCGTGAAGCTGAAGGATCTCGCGCGCGACGGGCTCGACGGATTGCGGAGCTACGGGTGATGAGTGGGGATGAGGAGCCGGGGATGAAGGAGCCGGAGATGAGGAGCTAGGCGATGACCGAACGCTGGCCGGAGCTGTCGTTCGAGGACCTGATCGGCACCACGCGCTTCGATGTCCACGAGCGCGCCCACATCACCGTCGACGACACCATCTGTGAGGGCTGCAGCACTCGCGCCTGCCTGGTCGCCTGCCCGGCCAAGCTCTTCGTCGCCACGAGCGACGGGGGAATCCTGTTCAACTACGAACAGTGCTTCGAATGCGGCACCTGCTACCTCGTGTGCAACGAGGAAGGCGCCATCACCTGGACGTATCCCGAGGGCGGCCACGGCGTGGTCTTCGCACACTCGTGAAGATCGCCGTCTGCTGGAAGTGGGTGTCGATCGGCGATCCCGGTGGACCGTCGTCGTCCGACACGCGGTGGGCGGGCGTGTCGGCGGCCGACGAGGCCGCCCTCGAGACCGCGCTCCGGCTGAGCGACGGAGGTCGAGGCACCGTGACCGTGGTCTGTCTCGGACCGCCGGCGGCCGATGGCGAGCTCCGCAGGGCGATCGCAACCGGAGCGTCGCGAGCCGTACGGATCGACGGTTCGACCGCGCTCGACAGCCGGCACGTCGCCACCGAGCTGGCCGGCGTGGTCGGCGGGTCCGACCTCGTCCTGTGCGGTGACTTCTCACTCGATCGCGGCACCGGGTCGGTTCCCGCGTTCCTCGCCCACGAACTCGGCGCGGCGCAGGCGCTCGGGCTGCTGCAGGTCGCCGCACCAGCGGGTGACACGACCCTGCGCTGCCTCCGTCGCCTCGACGGCGGCCGGCGCGAGGTGCTCGACGTCCGTCCGCCCGCCGTCATCTCGGTGGAAGGTTCGGTCGCCCGGCTGCGGCGAGCGTCGCTCGGCGCGGTCGTCGGCTCGAAGGCGGCGCCGATCGCCGTCGTGAAGGCGGTCGCCGACGAGCACGCGACCGCCGCCGTCGTCTTCGCGTACCGACCCCGGGCCCGCGTGCTGCCGCCTCCGCACGGCGACGTGCTCGACCGGGTGCGCGGCATCCTCGACGTCGGCGGTGCGATCACGTCCCACGGCGAATCGGTCGTCCTCGAACCAGCGGCGGCGGCGGAACGCATCGTCGATCAACTCGCGGCGTGGGGGTATCTGCACGAGCCGGCGGGCACCGCGACTGCGACCGCGTCGGGCACGGCGAGCTGACATGCGACTGGGCGACGCCACGTGGCGCGAGGTCGCCGACGCGGCGCGACCCGAACGCGCCGTCGACGGGGTGAAGTCGCCGATCGTGCTGATCCCCGTCGGCTCGACCGAACAGCACGGTCCGCACCTCCCCCTCGCCACCGACACGCTGATCGCCGTCGAACTCGCCGGCCGGGCGATCCACCAGACCGACGGCCTGTGGGTCGGCCCGACGATCTCGGTCAGCGCGTCCGGGCGAGCATGCGGGGTTCGCCGGCACCCTGTCGATCGGGCTCGAGGTACTGACGCTGGTGGTGATCGAACTGGTCCGCAGCGCCGACTGGGCGGCCGGCGTCGTGCTCGTCAACGGACACGGCGGGAATCACCGGGCGATCACCGACGCCGTGGCCACGCTGACCAAGGAGGGTCGCCATGCATTGGCGTGGTGGCCGAAATGGCCGCAGCGCAACGATGGTGGCCCGAACGACCTCCACGCGGGGCGGATCGAGACGTCGTTGATGCTGGCGATCGACCCCGGGCTGGTCCGCTTCGAGTTGGCTGAGGCCGGCCCCGACACCACCGTCGACGAACTGCGGGCGCGCGGTGTCCGCGCGGTCAGCCCGTCGGGCGTGCTGGGTGACCCGAACGGCGCATCCGGCGGTGAAGGCGACCGCTTCATCTCGACGTTCGTCGATGACCTCGTCCACGAGATCGAGAAGTGGCGACCGATCGACCCGACCCCGCAACGTTGAGCGGTTCCGACGTGAACCCGGCGCGCGACCGGACCCGACCCCCTGGCGCGCCTGGCGCGCGGCGGTTCGTCGTCGACGGGTCGTGGCAGCGTTTCGACCGGGTGTTGGTCGCCGGCTCGCCGCTGCGCATCTTCCGCGTCACCGAGCGCGGCGCCGAGACGCTCGCCACGATCGAACGCGGCGAGCCGGTCGACCCGTCCCGCCTCGTCGATCGGCTGCTCGACGGCGGCGCGATCCATCCGTACTTCGACGAACCGCGCGCCCCAACTCGCCGGTCGTGTCGAGTCCGGGCGCGCGCCAGGTCACGGTCGTCACGCCACAGCTCGGCGGCATCGTGGCGCGTGACGGACGGGTCGTGATCGACGACGGCTCGGTGCCGCCACTCGTCGGCGCGGCGCGGCGACTGCCCGTCAACCGTGGGCCCGCCGCGGCGCGCCAGGCGGGACGTTCCTTCGTCGACACCCCACTCGTCGCGTTCGTCGACGCCGATGTCGACCTGCCGGACGGTTGGCTCGAACCGTTGCTCGACCACTTCGACGACCCGCGGGTCGGCCTCGTCGCACCGCGGGTGCTGGGCGAGCGAGGGTCGCCGCTCGACCTCGGAAGTACACCCGCCCGCATCCGCGCCGGCACGCGGGTGAGTTACGTGCCCGGTGCGGCGATCGTGCTTCGCGTGGAGGCCCTCGACTCGATCGGCGGGTTCGACGAACGACTGCGCTTCGGCGAGGACGTCGATCTCGTCTGGCGGCTCGACGAGCACGGATGGCGGTGCCGGTACGAGCCGGCCTCGACCGTCTGGCACCGACCGCGACCGGGTCCCGCCGGGCGGATGCGTCAGCACGCCGGATATGGCACGTCGGCCGCGCCGCTCGCGCTACGCCACCCCGGCGCCCTCGCCCCGCTGCGAACGAACGGATGGACCGCCGCGGCGTGGGCGTTGCTGCTCACCGGGCACCCCGTCGCCGCCATCACCCTGGCGGTCGGGTCGGCGGGCGCGCTCATCCCCAAACTCCCCGATGTGCCCCCCGCAGCCGCGTTCACGTTGGCGATGCACGGCCACCTCGGCGCCGCGCAGCAGCTGGCGTCGGCCGTCCGCCGCGTCTGGTGGCCGATCGTCGCGGTCGGCGCGCTCGGCTCGAAGCGGATCCGCTGGATCGCCGCCGCCAGCGTGCTGGCAAACCTCCGTGCGGCCCCGACCGACGCGGCCTACGGATGGGGCGTCTGGAAGGGCATGATCCGGCACCGCACGATCGCGCCGATCCTCCCGCGCCTCGCCGCGTGGCCGAAACCTCGCCCCGCTCGCCAGTACCGTCGGGAATCGTGAGGCTGTCGATCCGCACCGCACGCTGGCGTGCCCATGTGGCGCAGGTGGCGGCGTCCACGCCCGGTCTCGTCCCGGTCGTCAAGGGCAACGGGTACGGCTTCGGGCGGGAGTGGCTGGCCGAGGTGGCCGCCGAGTTCGCCGACACGATCGCCGTCGGCACGATCCACGAACTCGAGGGTTTGCCCGCGTCGGTCACCCCGGTCGTGCTCACGCCGACCCTCGTCCCGCCGACTCTCGCGCGGCAGAAGGGACGGAGCCGGTGCTCACGATCGGCAACGAGTCCCACCTCGCCGCGCTCGCGGGATGGGACGGTCGTGTCGTCGTCAAGCTGGCGTCGGGCATGCAGCGCTTCGGCGGCACCCCGGCGCTCGTCGACGCCGCTCGCACCGCCGGCCTCGATGTGGTCGGCGTCAGCATCCACCCGCCGCTCGCCGGCACCGGCGACGACCATGCGGCCGAGATCACGCGTTGGCTCCCTTCCGTCGACCCGTCGCTCCCCGTCTGGGTCAGCCACCTCGACGCGCCGGCGTACGCGTCGCTGCCCCCGACACACTCCTACCGCAACCGCCTCGGCACGTCGCTGTGGCACGGCGACAAGAGCGCGCTGCACCTGTCGGCCGAGGTCCTCGAGCGGCGCGCCGTCCATGGCGGCGATCGGGCGGGCTATCACCTGGGCGAAGTGCCCGGCGACGGTCACCTCGTGATGATCGGCGCCGGCAGCGCGCACGGTGTCGCCCCGCTCCCCGACGGCCGGAGCCCGTTCCACTTCGATCGGGCCCGCCTGACCCTGCACGAACCGCCGCACATGCACGTCTCGATGTGCTTCGTCCCGGCCGGGCAGACCGGGCCGGCGATCGGCGACCGCGTCGACGTGCAACGGCCGCTGACCATGACGCTCGTCGACGAGTTCGCATGGCTCTGACCGAACGCACCCTGCCATCGGTCGGCCACATCGTGCGGCGACGGCTGCCCGGCCCCGACGTGGTCCGTGCGTTCGCGCTGATCGGTGTCGTCGTGATGAACTTCCACGGCTACCTCGTGCTCGACGCCCGCAATCGCGAGGGTGTCGGCAGCGGTTGGGCGGCCGAACTGTTCAACCCGTGGACCGGCCCGTTGTCGACCCGGTTCGCGGCCACGTTCGTCCTCGTCGCCGGTGTCGGCGTGACGTTGCTCACCCGGTCGGCTATCGGCGACCACGAGCGCGTCGTGGCGATGCGCTGGCGACTCGTTCGGCGCGGGATGCTCCTGTATGTCGCCGGTCTGTTCCTCGACATCATCTGGCCGGGCACCATCATCCCCTATTACGGCGCGATGTTCGTCGTCGCCGCGGCCATCTTCACGTTGCGCTCCCGGTGGATCATCGCCATCGGTTTCACCGCCGCGCTCGCCGGTTGGGCGCTCCGCGGGTGGACGTTCCACCAGGAGGACCGGGGTCACGACATGCGTTGGCTGACCGAACCGGGGTCGAACTCGATCCGCCGATACGTCTTCGACGTGGCGATCAACGGGACGCATCCGTTGCTGCCGTGGCTGGCGTTCCTGTGTGCGGGCATCGTCCTCGGCAGGTGCCTGACGATCGATTGGTGGCGACCGGTCACGATCGGCGCCGGTGTCGCGCTCTTCACGATGGCGACGATCGTCGGGTCGGCCGGCACGACGCCGTTCCAACTGGTGTTGCTGTCGACGGACCCCTTCGACCGGGGCGGGCTGTACGTCTGCAGCGCGTTGGGCACCGCCCTCATCGCCTACGCGTGCATCGACTGGGCGGCCGAGCGCTTCCCCCGCGCCCTCGACCCCCTCCGCCGGGCGGGGCAGATGACCCTCACGCTGTACCTCGCCCACGTCCTCTTCTTCAACCTCGTGGTCGGCTGGCTCGGCTGGATCGAACCGACCGGGCTCGACGTGGCCCTCGTCGTCGCGCTCGGTTTCTGGGTGGTCGCGATCTTGGCCGCAGCCGCCTGGCAGCGCCGCTTCGGCATCGGACCCGCCGAACGGTTCTACCGCGCCTTCGGCGGCTGACCGGTCGGTCGATCCGGCGATGACGGCCGAGCGCTGGGCGCGGCGGATCTGTCGCCATCCGAAGGCGCCGGCACCGATCAACTGGCCGTTGTCGCCGAGCCGTGACGGCGTGATGCGGGCACCGCGGCTGTACGGCAGCTGGGCGTGTTCCTCGAGCGCCGCCTGCGCGGAGTGGAAGAAGGTGGCCGCGAAGTTCCGGGCGATCGTGCCGCCGACCACCACGAGGGTGAGGTCGAGCGTGTTGCACACCGTCGCCGCGGCACGGCCGACGAGCCGTCCGGTGCGCTGCATGATCTCGTAGGTCGGTTCGGTCAGTGGTCGACCGGTGATCGACTCGATCGCCGCGCCCGACGCCTCCGCGTCGAGGCACCCCTGCGCCCCGCACACGCAGCGGCGGCCGCCGGGTTCGACGATGATGTGCCCGACCTGGCCGGCATACCCGGACGCGCCGTCGAGCAGGTCGCCGTCGAGGACCAGACCGCCCGCCACCGATCCCGACACCGTGATCGTGCAGAAGTTCTGATGGCCCTGGGCGGCACCGAGCCATCCTTCGGCCAGCGCGAGCACCTTGGCGTCGAAGTCGCCGTGCACCGCCAGTCCGGTCAGCTCCACGAGGCGCGCCCGCAGCGGAAAGTCGCGCCACGACACGATGCCCGCCGGTGACACCTTCTCGAGGTGGCGGCCGACGGGACCAGCCGAACCGACGCCGACGCCGACGATGTTCACACCATGGCGTTCGTCGGCGACCGTGAGCATCTCGGTGACGATGCCGGCGAGGTTCGTGTAGTGCGACTCCGGTCCGACATCCCGCTCGACGAGCACGGAGGCTCGATCGACCAGCGAACCGGTCGCCGTGACCAGCGCGGCTTCGAAGCGTTCGGCCGTGATGTCGATCGCGAGCACGACGTTGGCCTGGTTCGGCGGCTTCGAAGGAGCCTCGTCCTGCACCTCGTCTCGGGTTCGATCGACATGGCGCGGACGGACGGTAGCGCCCGATCGACCATCGTGGCAGAACTCCCGCTGCGATGAGCGAACGGGCCACCCCTCGGGCCGTTCGCTCATCGCAAACGGGTCAGTCGACGCGGCGGGCCGTCTCGACGAGGTTGATCTCGTAGAGGACCTCGTCGAGGGCGTCGTCGGCGCTGATCGCAGCGAAGCGCTGCGGCTGCTCGGGCGTGCAACACGACGGCACCGGCGACAGGATCGTCCACGGCCGGGGATGGCAGAACTGCACGACGCTGTAGCGCTCGCCCTCGTAGTCGGGCGCGGCGACCACGCGGTGCCAGCCGATCGGGATCTGCCCGTTCGTCAGCCGTTCGAGCATGATGCCGGTGTTGATGATCAGCGAGCGATCGGGTGGGATCGCGTCGACCCACTCGTCGCCGACCCGCACCTGCAGGCCGGGCGCCGTGGCCCGCGGCAGCGCGGTGATCAGGTTGATGTCGCCGTGGGCACCGGCCCACACGTGCCCGTCCTGGTCGATGTCGCCCATCGCCGGATAGCGGATCGCCCGGGTGAGCGTCGGGCCGTCCTTCACCATGTCGTCGAAGAACGTCTCGTGGCAGCCGATGCCCTCGGCGATCACGTGGAGGAACCGGCGCTGCAGGTCGGCGATCGAGTCGTGGAACCGGTACAGCACCTCGGTGATCCCAGGCACCGCTGCCTCGGGGAGCAGCTGGTCGGGGTACGCCTGGACGAACTTGCGCTTGAGCGGATGCCCGGCGGCGATCGGGGTCGACCAGTTGAGCATCTCCTTCCAGTCGGGCTTGTCGCTCGACGCGGCCGTCTCGACGAGCAGCCCGGTGTACCCGGTCTGGCCGTTGGCGCCGGGCGCGACGAACTCGCGCTTGGTCTCCACGGGCGAGTTCGAAGAACTCGCGCAGCATGCCGTAGGCGGTGTCGAGCAGGTCGTCGGACAGGTCGTGGCTCGTGTAGACGAACCCGGTGGCGAGGCTCCGGCGGACGCCGTCGACGACGGCGCGGCGCTGCTGCGCCGCTGCCCCGCTCGAACGCAAGCAGGTCGACGTCGAGGATGTCCGAGCCGGTCGTGGTGGATCTGAGCCGGCGGCACTCGCCGCGGCGGTGACGGTGTCGGTCATGGCATCGACGCTAGCGGTGCGCCGCCGCGGGCGAACAGCGCCGGCCACCCGCCGGTGTGGACGAACACGACGTCGGATCCCTCGGCGAACCGACCCTCGCCGGCCGCCCCGAACAGGCCGGCAAATCCCTTGCCCGAGTAGGTCCGGTCGAGCAGCCAGCCGCCGTGCGACGCCGCCCAGTGGATCGCCTCGTCGCCGGCTTCGGTCGGCACGGCGTAGTCGTCGCCGATCCACCGGGTGTCGATCTCGACGTCGTCGGCTCGTCGACGGTCGCGTCGAGGCCCATCAGCGCCAGCGTCTCGTCGGCGAGTGCGGCGACGTCCGGGTAGCCGACGTTGACGCCCTTGGCGACGCCGATGGCGAGGATGTCGGGGCACGTGCGGCCGGCCGCTCGTGCGGCAGCCCGCCCGGCGAGCAGCCCGGCGTGCGTGCCACCGCTCGACGACGTGAACACGATCGTCGACGGGGCGAAGCCGGCGGCCTCGAGCTGATCGAGCAGTTCGATGAACGCGGCGCGCGTACCCGAGCGCACCCGTGGCGGTGCTGCCGCCGATCGGGATCGAGTACGGCCGCAGACCCTCCGCGGCGAGCGCGTCGGTGACCGACTCGCGGGCGATCTCGAGCTCACCCCAGTGGTGGTCGGGGGCGCCGGTGAAGTGGAGTTGCGCGCCGAACAGCGCCGACAGCAGCTGATTCCCGGTCGCCGTCGCCGCGGGCCGGTTCGTCGCCCGACAGCACGAGGTGCACCTCGAGGCCGAGCATGGCGCCGGCGGCCGCGGTCATCCGGCAGTGGTTCGACTGGCGCCGCACCGACGGTGACGAGCGCCCGAGCGCCGTCGCGCCAGCGCCGCGCCGCAGAGGAACTCGAGCTTGCGGGCCTTGTTGCCGCCTCCGCCGAGACCGGTCAGATCGTCACGCTTCATCCAGCAGTCGCGCGCCGCCCGGCAAGCGTCGGGCCCGCTTCGAGCGGCGTCGGGCAGCGTGGCCAGCGCAGCTCGAGGCGAGATGATCGAACACTCGGGACATGCTAGGCAACCGGGGTGATGGCCGCGACCGACTGGAACCCGCTGCTGCGAGGCGAGTTCGACGCAGCCGTACTGGCGCGACCTCCAGTCGTTCGTCGCGGCCGAGCGGTCGGCGCACGTCGGTGTACCCGCCGCACGACCAGGTGTTCGCCGCGCTCCACCTCACGCCGTACGCCGACACCAAGGTGATGATCCTCGGCCAGGATCCGTACCACGGCCCGCAGCAGGCCCACGGGCTGTGCTTCTCGGTCCAGCGCGGGGTGCGCATCCCGCCGTCGCTGATCAACATCCACAAGGAGCTGGCGACGCGACCTCGGCGTCGCGATCCCCGACGCATGGGAACCTCGAGGCGTGGGCACGCCAGGGCGTGCTGCTGCTCAACACCACGCTCACCGTGCGCGCCGGGCAGGCCGCGTCGCACCAGGGCACGGGATGGGAGACGTTCACCGACCAGGTGATCCGCACGGTCAGCGACAAGCCCGACCACGTCGTGTTCATCCTCTGGGGCAGCGTCGGCGCGCCGCAAGCGGCCGTTGATCGACAGCACCCGGCACACGATCATCGAGTCGGCGCATCCGTCGCCGCTGTCGGCGCACAACGGGTTCTTCGGCAGCCGGCCGTTCAGCCGGGCCAACCAGGCGCTCGTCGCCACGGCCAGACGCCGATCGACTGGGACCTGGCGGACAGCGCTGATGGCCGTGGACGACGAGCGATCGGGTGATGGCGCTGCGGCGGCGGAGCGTCGTCGTCGACGTGGTCGTCGACATGCTCGACGGCTGGCGGCGCCACCAGTCGGGCCGCAACGCCGTCGCTGCTGTCGTTCTTCTTCTTCCTGTCGATCTTCCCGCTGCTGCTCGTGGCCACGACGATCCTCGGCTTCGTCCTGCAGGACAACGAGGACCTGCAGCAACGCATCGTCGAGGGCGCGCTCGAGAACATCCCGGTGCTCGGCCAGCAGCTGGCCGACGACCCGACGTCGCTCAACGGCAACATCTGGGTGCTGATCGTCGGGCTCGCCGACGCGCTGTGGTCGGCGACGAAGGCGTTCGTCGGCTCTCCAGGTGGCGCAGGACGACATCTGGGAGGTCGACGATCGACGACCGCGAGGCGATGCACGTGCAGCGTGGTCGGGCGCTCCTCGGGCTGGTGATCATCGGTGGCGCACAGATCGGCACGCCTCGCGATGACCGACCTCGTCAACGCCGCCGAGCTGCCCGGGTTCAGCCGGATCCTGCTGCTGCTCGCCGGCCTCGGCGGTCAACATCGTCGTGATCGCCTTCATGTACCGGTTCCTCACGGCGGCCTCGCCCGACCTGGCGCGACGTGTGGCCGGGGGCCTTCGCCGGCCGGCATCGCGTTCAGCCTCCTGCAGTACTTCGGCACCGAGATCGTGAAGCGCATCACCGACAACGCCGGCGACACGTACGGCCAGTTCGCCCTGGTGCTCGGCCTCGTCACCTGGCTCGGCTTCCTGGCCATCTCCGCGCTGATGGCGCCGAACTCAACGCCGCCATCGTCCGCCGTCGCACGGGAGCGTCGGCGCCACTCTGAACCGCCACAATCCCGTTTGCGTCGGGATTTCGGAGACCCACCTCTCCGAATTCCCGACGCAAACGGGGAGAGATACCGATGCTGGCGCCGGGGCCACATGGCGTATCCTGCAGCGGGATGACTGTTGACACCGGGGGCGGCAGCGGCACGACCATTCTCCGGTCGGAGATGTCCGTGGTGCTGTTCGGTGGGCTCGCGTCGATGGAGGCAGGCGCCGTCCACGCCGCGGCGGCCGGTATCCACGCCGAGCACCGCCAGCTCGCGCAGCTCTTCATCCTCGTCGCCGCGCTCCAGCTCGGGGTCGGGCTCTGGGCAATCGTCCGCTCCAGCCGCGCCGCGGCGTGGGCCGTCGTGGTCGTCAACGCCGGCGCGATCGCCGGGATGGCTCTACACGCGCCTCGCCGGCCTCTCGTGGATCGAGGGCCTCGAGGTACGCGAGGCGCCCCAGTTCGCCGACACGGCCTGCGCCCTGCTCGCCGCCGTCGCCGTCTTCGCCGCCTACACGGGAGCGATCCTCCCGCCCGAACGCCGTCAGCAGCGCGGCCTGGTCGTCCCCGCCGCCGCCCTGGGCATGCTCGCCGTGTGGACGATGCTGGCCGCCGGCACGCACGTCCACTCCGACCACGCCGAGGCGGCCGACGGGCACGCCCACGGCACCGAGGAGGTCGCCGATGGACTCGCCGGGCACGCCCACGACGCCACCGAAGGAGCCGCCGCCGATGCCGCGACGCTGCCGCCGCCGCTGCCGGAGCCCACGACGCTGCTGACGCCGTCACGACACTGGCGCCGCTCACGAGCACTCCGCCGACGAGGCCGCGTCGAGCGACGGGCAGGTCCACATCATCGACCCCGCGGCGGCTGCGGCCGCCCGGCCCGCCGCCCTGGCGTGGCCCCGCCCGTGGGACCCCACCCAGCCGGTCGATCTGTCGGGTGTCCCCGGCGTCACGACCGAACAGCAACTCCGCGCCAAGAAGCTCGTGGACGACACGCTGGCCGAACTCCCCCGCTACGCCGATCCCGCCGCCGCCATCGCCGCGGGCTACACGTCGATCGGTGACGCCGGCACGGGCAGCGAGCACTTCATCAAGACCTCGCTCATCGAGGACGACGCCCTCCTCGATCCCCTCGGTCCCGAATCGCTCGTCTACAGCGTCAAGGACGGTCAGCGCACGCTCGCCGGCGCGATGTACATCGCCAGCGCCCGCCCCGCCGACGATCCGTCGCTCACCGACTGGGCCGGTCCGCTGATGACGTGGCACAAGCACGACAACCTCTGCTGGTCGGTCGACGAGAACGGCGCGCCGAAGGTGGTCGGGATCATCGACGCCAACGGCAACTGTGCCAACGGGGTCCGCACGGGCGGCGCGAACCCGATGGTGCACGTGTGGATCACAACCGCACCCGTGCGGTGTGTTCGCCGCACTGGAGGGCATCGGCGCCGGCACCGCCGGCGTGCCCGAGGATCAACGTGTCGACGTGTGCAGCGAGGAACACGGCCATGACGCCGCCGCGCCCGCCGCGCCCGCCGCCGTCGCCAAACCGTACGACCCGACGCTGCCGATCGATCTCAGCGGGACCCCGGGCGTCACCCCGCAACAGCAGGCCGCCGCCGAGAACCTCATCGCCGTCACGCTCGTCGAACTGCCGCAGTGGAGCGACTACCGCGTCGCCGAGGCGGCCGGCTTCAAGAGCATCGGCGACGGTGCAACGGGCCACGAGCACTTCGTGCAGTGGGACTGGATCGAAGACGATGTGATCCTCGACCCGGACTATCCCGAGAGCCTCGTGTACGAACCGCAGCCCGACGGCTCGAAGAAGCTGGTCAGTGCGATGTACATGACGGCGAGTTCGATCGCACTGGAGGACGTCCCCGACATCGGGGGCGACGTTGATGCAGTGGCACATCCACAACAACCTCTGCTACTCCGGCTGGCCCGAGCATCCGCGGGTCGCCGGCGTCACGAGCCCGAACGGGGCGTGCCCGAACGGCTTCGTCAATCCTCCGCCCGCGCCGATGATCCACGTGTGGATCGTCTCGCAGGAGTGCGGACCGTTCGCCGCGCTCGAGGGCGTCGGTGCTGGTCAGATCGAGTCGGGTGCCGAGCGATTGTGCGACACTGCCCACGGTGGACATTGAGCGGCCGGCGACTGATCAACCACGTCTTCGTCTACGGCACGTTGCGGCCGGGCGACGTCCGCTGGTCGTTCCTCGAACCGTTCGTCACCGACGGCGGGATCGCCGACAGCGTCGTCGGCTCGTTGTTCGACACCGGCGAGGATTATCCAGCGGCGACGTTCGCCCCGACGCCGACTGGGGACGGAACCGGTTCGACGGTGATCCACGGACGCACGTTCCGGATCGCCGAGACGTTGCTCGACGAGTGCCTCGCCGTGCTCGACGTGGAGGAGGACACCGTCGCCGGGCGCTACCGTCGAGTGGCGATCACCACCCAGGCCGGCATCGACGTGTGGGCCTACGAATACGGGTTCGGCATGGATCTCGTTCCGATCCCGTCGGGCGACTGGTTCGAGCACCGGCCCCCATCACCGCACATTCCGGTTGCCGCTGACTCCGGTTGCCCGCGACCTCACCCCTAGTGTCGCCGCCATGAGCGCGCGAGATCGACTGTCCACCACCGGCGTCTGGTACCACACCGACACGATCTCCGCGGGCGAGGCCGCCGAGTTCGCCGGGCGGGTGGCCGACCCGGGGTACTCGACGCTGTGGCTCCCCGACACGGTGGGCCGCGATCCGTTCGCCCACATCGCCTGGTTGGCCTCGCAAGTCGAGACCCTCCAGTTCGCCACGGGCATCGCCAACATCTTCCATCGCCATGCCGGCCCGATGATGCAGGTCGCCAACACGCTGGCCGAGCAGACCGGCGGTCGGTTCGTGCTCGGCCTCGGCGTGAGCCACGGCCCACTGGTCGCCGGCCTCCGCGGGCTCGACTATTCCAAGCCGTACACCACGATGAAGAACTACCTCGCGGCGATGGACGCGTCGCCGTATCACGGCGCCAAAGCCGACGAGAAGCCGCTGCGGCTGCTCGCCGCGCTCGGTCCGAAGATGCTGGAACTCTCGGCCTCGGCGGCCGACGGCGCGCATCCCTACTTCTCGACACCGGACCACACCGCCACGGCCCGCGAGATCATCGGGCCCGACAAGTTGCTGTGCGTCGAGCAGAAGGTGATCCTCTCGACCGATGCCGAGGCCGCACGGGCCGCGGCGAACATCACGATCTCGGGGTACGCGTCGTTGCCGAACTACCGCAACAACTGGCTGCGGTCGGGCTTCACCGAGGAGGAGATCGAACAGCGCGACCCGCGCTTCGTCGACGCCGTGGTGGTGTGGGGCGACGAGGACCGCGTGAAGGCGGGCGTGCAGGCCCACTACGACGCGGGCGCCGACCACGTCTGCGTCCAACCGCTCTCGTTGGACGGCCCGGCCAAACTCGACTGGCGCGTCCTCGAGGTGCTCGCACCGAAGGGTTGATCCGATGGCCGATCCCGCCGCCCCGCCGACCGCTCCCCACGAGGACGTCGTCCCGCAGAACGTCGTCCCCCAAAATGTCGTCGTCGTGCTGCTCGACTCGCTGAACCGGCACATGCTCGGCGCCTACGGCGGGCGGAGTTCGCGACGCCGAACCTCGACCGCTTCGCGCAGCACGCCGACGCGCTTCACCAACCACGTCACCGGCTCGCTGCCGTGCATGCCGGCCCGCCACGACATCCTCTGCGGCTCGCTCGACTTCCTGTGGCGGCCCGTGGGGCTCGATCGAGCTGTGGGAGGAGCCGATCACGGCCACGCTGCGCGACGCCGGGGTGACGACGATGCTCGTCACCGATCATCCGCACCTGTTCGAGACCGGCGGCGAGAACTACCACACCGACTTCGGCGCCTGGGACTACGTCCGCGGGCACGAGGGCGACCCGTGGCACACCGCCGCCGACCCGTCGGCGTTCGGGATGCCCTCCACGCAACCGGAGTCCCGGCGCCGTCGACGGTGGCTGGTTCATCCGCGAGCGCTTCGGAATCGGCGACGCCGAAGCTCGGACGCCGCCCTACGACCGACTCCCGCACGTGGTTCCGCGCCGAGGACGACTTCCCCGGCCCGCGCACCATGAGCGCGGCCGCGCGTGGCTGCGCGACCAGCGCGGCGCCGCACGACCGGTGGATGCTGTTCGTCGACGAGTTCGACCCGCACGAGCCGTTCGACACGCCCGAGCCGTGGACGTCGATGTACGACGACGAGCCGTGGGACGGCGACCGGTTGATCTGGCCGCCGTACGTCGTCGGCGGCATCGCCTCGGGCGCGTTGACGCGAGCGCCGAGGCCGCCACATCCGCGCCAACTACGGCGCCAAGCTGTCGATGATCGACCACTGGTTCGGCGAGGTCGTCGACGAGCTCGACGCGCAACAGCTGTGGGACACGACCGCGGTGATCGTGTGCACCGACCACGGCCACTACCTCGGCGACGTTCGACGCGCCGGGCCGTCCGGCGAGGACGCGGCGACCGACATCTGGGGCAAGCCGGTCGTCCCGCAGTTCGAGCCGCTCGGCCACATGCCGCTGCTCATCCACTGGCCCGGCGCGTGCGGCGGGCGACGTCGACGCGCTCACCACCAACGTCGACCTCCACGCCACGATCGCCGACGTCTTCGGTGTCGACGCCGGCGCACCGCACCCACGGCCGTCGCTGGTGCCGCTGCTCACCGGCGAGGCCACGTCGATCCGCGAGTGGGCGATCGGCGGCGTGTTCGGCAACTGGGTGCAGGTCACCGACGGCCGGCGCAAGTACGCCCGCGCCCCGGAGGCCGACAACTTCCCGCTGACGATGTGGAGCAACCGCTGGAGCACGATGCCGATGCACGCCGGCGTTCGCCGACTTCATGACGTTCCCGACGCCCGACGGGCGGGCCGTGGCTCGACCGATGCCCGGCACCGACGATCCCGGTCATCCGCCAGCCGTTCGCCCCGGGCGACCTGCTCCCGTTCTGGGCGGGCGGTGGCGGGCACCTCGGCGAGCACCACCTGTACGACGTGCGAACGATCCCGACGAGGCGGAGAACCGCGCCGGGGAGACGGGCGAGCGCGAGCTGCTCGACCTGCTCCGTGCGGCGCTCGCCGAGGTCGAGGCTCCCGACGACCAGCTGGCGCGGCTGGGGCTCGCGTAGCGGTCAGCCCGCCCGGCGCACGAGGGCGAGACCGAAGTCGCCCGCCGCGTCGGTCAGGAACTCGCCCGGTTCGAAGCCCGCGTCGACGAGCTCGTCGAGCAACGTGGCCCGTTCGAACTTGGTCGAGATCTCGACGCGCAGCTCCTCGCCGGCGTCGAGGTCGATCGTCAGTCCGAGCGAGCCGAGGCGGACCCGCTCCGGCTCGAGCGTGCGCAGCCGCATGTCGATCCGCTGCTCGCGACCATCCCACAGCGGCACGTAGTCGAAGTTGCCGATGTCGAAGTCGCCGTCGAACTCCCGGTTGATCACGTTCAGGGAGTTGCGGATGAAGGCGTCGGTGATCGCCCTGCGAGTCGTCGTATGCCGCCATCAGACGATCGAGCGGCTTGACGAGGTCGACACCGAGCGCCAGCCAGTCGCCGGGCTCGAGCACGTCGGCGAGCGCACCCGAGGAACGCGGTGCGCTCCTCCTGGTAGAAGTTGCCGATCGTGCCGCCGAGGAAGGCCACGAGTCGCGTGCCGCCGGTCGGGAGCCGGTTCAGATGCCGGTTGAAGTCGCCGACGACCGGCTCGACCCGCAGCCCGGGATAGCGCTCGCCCAGCTTCGCGGCCGCGTCGAGAAGAGTCGCCTCGCTCACGTCGAGCGGGACGAACCGGTCGATCTCGCCGTGCGCGACGAACGCATCGAGGAGCGCGCTGGTCTTGTCGCTCGTTCCGGAGCCGAGTTCGATCACCGTCGTGGCACCGGTGACTTCGGCGATGCGGGTGGCGTGCTCGGCCAGGATCTCCCGCTCGGCCTCGGTCTGGTAGTACTCCGGCAGCCGGGTGATGGCGTCGAACAACTGGCTGCCACGATCGTCGTACAACCACCGCGGCGGGATGGTCCGCGGCCGGAGAGCAAGTGCGCGGGCGAGCGTCGCCCGTGCGTCGGTGGCACCGGTGAGGTCTCGGATGGGCGCAGGCGACATCGGGGCTCCGTCGGGGGTTGCGTGTGGCCGTTGGGGTTTCAGGGCGGTTTCGATGTGGGGGTCAGCGGTGCGCTTCGGCATCGCGGGCGAGTCGGACGCCGGCGAGATGCCAGCGCGTGTGCGGATGGAAGAAGTTGCGGTAGGTCGCGCGGACATGCCCGGGTGGCGTCAACGCACCACCGCCGCGCAGCACCTGCTGGCCGGACATGAACTTGCCGTTGTATTCGCCGATCGCCCCCTCCGCCGGTCGGAACCCGGGGTAGGGCTGGTACGCCGACGAGGTCCACTCCCAGCAATCGCCGTACATCTGACGCAGGCCGCCACGTCCCGACCCGCCAGAGCCCGACCGCAGAACCCGACCGCCAGTGGACGGCCGAGCCGCAGTGGGGTGATACGTGAACGCTGGATCCTGCTCGTCGAGGCAGCAACCCCGCACCGGGACGTCGCGCGCCGCGTGCTCCCACTCGAACTCGGTCGGCAGCCGCGCTCCGGCCCACGTGGCGTAGGCGTCGGCCTCGAAGTGCGACACGTGCACCACGGGTTCGTGAGGGTCGAGCGGCCGGATGCCGGTGAGGGTGTGGATCCACCAGTTGGACGGATCGTCGGGATTCCGCCGCCAGTACAGCGGTGCCGTCCAACCCTCGTCGAGGGCCCGGTACCACCCGTCGGACTTCCAGAGCTCCGGTCGTTGGTAGCCGCCGTCGTCGATGAAGGCGAGCCACTCGCCCGCCGTGACCAGCCGGTCGCCGAGCGCCACGTCGTACACACGAACTTCGTGCGCGGGACCTTCGTTGTCGAACATGAAGTCGCCGCCCACCAGGTCGCTACTGGCCGTCGCGGTTCGCCCGACCTCGACGAGCCCGCCGGGCACCTCCACCCAGCCGAGCGGGCCGGGATCGGCAACTCGGCGCGACCATGATGTCGGCGTAGGCGGGGCCGACTGCCGGGTTCATCGCCAAGACGTGCTTGATGTCGATGAGGAGGAGTTCCTGGTGTTGCTCCTCGTGGTGGGTGCCGAGTTCGATGACATCGGTGAGCGCGCGCCGAGGTCGCGAACACGTCGAGCATCGCCTTGTCGACGTGGGCCCGGTACTCGGCCACTTCCGCGAGCGACGGCCGAGTGACGAGCCCGCGGTCGGGACGGGGGTGCCGCGCCCCGACGGCCTCGTAATAGCTGTTGAACAGGAACCGGTACTCGGGCCGGTCCCACACCCGTCCGCTCGTGCCGTCGGCGCCGAGCACGAACTCGGCGAAGAACCAGGTGGTGTGGGCGCGGTGCCACTTCGTCGGGCTCGTGTCGGGCATCGACTGCACCAGCTGGTCCTCGACCGACAGGGGCGCGGCGAGACGCTCCGTCCGGGCGCGCACTTCGACGTAACGCTCCTCGAGCGGGTCGATTCGCATGTCGAAATCCAACCACGTCGTCGACCATGCCGTGTTCCGGTACCCAGGGAAACATTCCGTGAACCGCGATCGATGGCGTGTGACACCCGGCAGTGCGAGATCGGAGCGCCCGTGCGGGCCGACGCGGTACGGTCCGTCGTATGCACATCGGCGTGGAGATCTTTCCGACCGACCAGACGATGCAGCCCGTCGAACTCGCCCGTGCGGTGGAGGAACGTGGCTTCGAGTCGCTCTGGTTCCCCGAGCACTCGCACATCCCCACGAGCCGGGCCACCCCGTGGGGAGGCCGCGAGGGGGCTCCACCGTTGCCCGAGTTCTACAGCCGCACGCACGACCCGTTCGTCGCGCTCGGCGCGGCGGCCGCCGTCACCACGACGCTGAAGATCGCCACCGGCATCTGTCTCGTCGCCCAACGCGATCCGATCCACACGGCCAAGCAGGTGGCCAGCGTCGATCTGCTGTCGGGAGGCCGCTTCCTGTTCGGCATCGGCTACGGCTGGAACAAGGAGGAGATGGCCCAGCACGGCACGGCGTACGGCGAACGACGGGCGATCCTGCGCGAGAACATCCTCGCGATGAAGGCCCTTTGGACCGAGGAGGAGGCGACGTTCGACGGCGAGCACGTGTCGATCGAGCCGAGCTGGGCGTGGCCGAAGCCGGTGCAGTTCCCGAACCCCCCGATCGTGCTCGGTGGTGATGCCGGTCCGAAGACGGCGGCCGACATCGCCGAGTTCTGCGACGGCTGGATGCCGATCGGCGGCCGACACTCGATCAGCAAATGGCCCGCGATCGAAGCCGCCTGCGAGGCGATCGGGCGTGATCCGTCGACGATCGAGATCGGTGTGTTCACGGCGCCGGCCGACGAGGGCAAGCTCGTCGACCTGGCCGGCCGGGGCGTGCGCCGGGCGGTGTTCGGCCTTCCACAGGGCGGGGCGGCCGAGGTCCTCACAGCACTCGACGAGCTCGCCCCGCTGGTCGAGGCGGTTCGCGACGCGTGAACCCGGAGCGGGCCGTCACACACGTCTGACTTCGCCGAAACCTGGCGGACACGTTCCGACCCGAGGCTTGATGTATGGACGTTCTCGACGAACACCCCTCATCTTCAGAGCCCGCAGTCTTCCTGATCGTCGCCGCCGATCATCCGAGTCTCATCGAAGCCCGCGAGCGCTTCGCCGCCACGCTGCGGGCCGAGCAGCGCTTCTTCGGGCGGGCGAGCACCGATCCGAAACCGTTCCCGTCGCTGATCGCCAAGCTGCTCACCGACGACGGGCTCCGCCTGGCCGCCGTGGTCGACGGCGAGATCATCGGGCTCGCCGTTCTGGGCGCCGACGGCGAAGCGGCCGTGGCGGTGGTGGAGGAATGGCGCGGCGGCGGGGTGGCGACCGCACTCATCGGGGCGGTCACGGTGCGCGGACGTCAGATCGGTTACGGACGGATCTTCATCCGGTCGAGCTACCGCAGCCGCGCCGTCGTGTCGATCGGCGATGCGCTCGGTGCGACCGTCGTCGACCTCGGTCGCGGCAGCATCGAGCTGGTGTTCGACACCGGATCCGACGCCCGCTCCGCCTGACCGCAAGGCCCCACACGACAGGCGGTTGACGAGGCTCGCCCGCGTCTCACCGGACATCCCATCACGGCTCGCGCCCTCGCTGGGTCACATCATGGAGAATAATTGCTTGCTATCGCAACAATTGCTGCTACACTCATCACTATGAGCGACTCCAACATTCTCACCACCCTTCCGCTGGCCACCGGCACCTGGACGGCCGACCCCAACCACTCCACCGTCGGCTTCACCGTGCGGCACCTCGGGCTGTCGAAAGTCCGCGGCCGCTTCGAAGACGTCACCGCGACGCTGGTGGTCGGGCGTGACCTCGCGTCGACGAGCGTGACCGCGGAGATCGACATGGCCAGCGTGTCGACCGGCAACGCCGATCGCGATGCCCACCTCGCCTCGAGCGACTTCTTCAACGCCGAGAAGAACCCGAAGATGACGTTCCGCTCGACCTCGATCGAGGGATCGGGCGAGGAGTACACGCTGATCGGCGATCTCACACTGAACGGGATCACGAAGCCGGTCGAGCTCGAGGTCGAGTTCTTCGGCACGTCGATCTTCCCGGTGGATCAGTCGACCCATGCCGGTTTCACGGCCACGGGTTCGCTGTCACGCAAGGACTACGGCATCGAGTTCAACATGGCCCTCGGCGGCGACAAGGTGATGATCTCCGACAAGGTCAACCTCGAGCTCGACGTCCAGCTCGTCGCTCCCGCCACCTGACGCGCCTCCACCCCACCATCCCCCAACCCCCCGAAATTTGGAGCA
Source organism: Ilumatobacteraceae bacterium (assembly GCA_963829675.1). Classification (GTDB taxonomy): domain Bacteria; phylum Actinomycetota; class Acidimicrobiia; order Acidimicrobiales; family Ilumatobacteraceae; genus Sva-07. The sequence continues at coordinate 246,394 of CAWHJP010000010.1, read as the reverse complement.
GATGTCGCGCTGAGCGCGACATCTGCTCCATTTTTCGGGTTGGTCGGGGGCTCAGACGACGGTCATGCCGTACATCTCGCCGAGCGGATCGGAGATGAGCTCGAGGCGTTCCCCGTCCGGGCCGGCGAAGTAGATCGAGGTGTCGCCAACGACGAACGTCTCGACGCCTGCCGCGTCGAGTTTCGCCTGCAATCGCTCCCACTGCGCCCGCTCGACCGAGATGGCCAGGTGGTGATGACCCCCGAGCACCTCCTCGTACGGGCCGAGGCCGAGGCCGGGGAAGTCGAAGAATGCGAGCGCGTTGCCGTTGCCGATGTCGAAGAAGAAATGCGTCGAGCCGACGTAGTCGCGGTTCTCGAACAGTTCGGTCAGCGGGAACTCGAGCAAGCCTTGGTAGAACTCGATCGTCGTCGCCACGTCGGACGACATCAGCGCCTGATGATGCACGCCGCGAGCGGTTGACGGTGGCCGCTCAGCCTTGGGACGCAGGTACTGCGTCCGGAGTTGGTCCCACTCGTCCGTGCGGTCGGGATGGTCGCCGTCGTGGTCCGATCCGAAGTGCGGTTCGCTCATCGCGCCAGTCTTCCCGTTTCGTCGACAGGACGCCACCGAGCGATGAGTTCGCCGTGGCTCGATGTTCAATCCGGGCGAGCCGGCCCAGTGTTCGTTGGGACGTACTACGACGCGGCAGCGCCGACGAGTGGCGACGATGGCCGCCCGTTCATCTGTTCGGCCACGCGGTTCGCGACGAGCAGAAAGCCTCGTCCCACGGTCCCGTCGACCATGCGATGGCCGTTCGACACCGACAAGCCGATGGTCAGAGCCACGAGGATCGTGCCGAGCCCGGCGGGTCCACCCATCGCCACCCCGATCACGAGCCAGGTGACCTCGAACGCCAGCCGCACGCGAGGCTCGGTACGACCCGATCGGTTGGACGCGGCACTGGCGAGCAACTCGCCCGATCCGGCGCCGAGTCCCGACACGATGAGCGCTCCGGCACCGATGCCGATCGCACCGATCGCGAGGAGGTGGATGACGACCAGCACGACCATTGACGTGGGCGGCTCGTAGTTGGCGAGCACCGCAGTGACCGACTGCATCACGACCCCGACCACGAACGGCCCGACGATCGTGCCGACGCCGGGGCGCCGCCCGAGCAGCCAGGCGACCGCGATGAGGCTGCCGACCACCATCCACACGGCGAAGCTCAACGGCAGACCGGTGTGGACGCGAACGGCGCCGATGAACACGTCGAGCGGGCCCGCCCCGAGTTGGGTCCACAGCGTCACCGCGACCGACGCCGCGACGATCGTCGCACCGGCGAGCAAGAGCATGATGCGCGTCGACAGGCCCAGGACGCGCCACGCGGGGCTGGTCGCGATCAGTTCCGCGATCGCGCCGGCCCGCGACAGAGCGTGTCGCGACAGACTGTGTCGCGACGAACTGGGCTCGGAGCGCGCGGAACCAGGGTGGACGGACACACGTCGAGTATCGGCCCTGACCAGCCCCGACTACACCGATCTGCGGGTGTCTTCCGACACACGCGGCGGCCTCAGGGTTCGAGATGCCTCAGTGTTCGAGATGCCTCAGTGTTCGAGATGACGGATGAGACCGTCGAGCGCGAGGGCGTAGCTGTTCCGGCCGAACCCGGCGACGACGCCGAGGCAGACCGCGCTCAGCATCGACGTGTGACGGAACTCTTCCCGGGCGTGCACGTTCGACAGATGGGTCTCGACCACCGGCAACTCGATCGACGAGATCGCATCGCGCAGCGCGATGCTCGTGTGGGTGTAGGCGCCGGGGTTGAAGACCACACCGTCCGCCCACGACCGGGCGTTGTGCAGCGCGTCGACGAGCGCACCCTCGCTGTTCGACTGCACGTCGCGGATCTCGGCATCTCGATCGGCCGCCTGCAGCCGGAGGTCGGCAAGGATGTCGTCGAGTGTGTCGGACCCGTACACCTCGGGCTCACGGGTGCCGAGCATGTTGAGGTTCGGCCCGTTGAGCACCAGGATCTGCCACGCCATCCCGCGAGGTTACGCGCTCGACCCCAACCGGGTTCAGGCGGGGGGTTCGGGGGCGGTGCTGAAGCGGGTGCGCAGGTGGGTGGTGTCGTTGAAGCAGCGCACGATCCAGCCTGCGGGGGTGACCACGATGTGGCTGAGCGAGGCGTTGTCCGCGCCGCCGAAGGCGAAGCCACGGGCACCGCTGGCCTGACTGATCACCTGACCGATCACGCCGCCGTGAACGACCGCGACGACCAGCTCGTCGGGATGGTCACGGGCGATGCCTTCGATGCCGCGACGGACACGGGCGGAGAACTCCTCTTCGGGTTCGGCACCGGGGATGACGTCCCAGCGCTGCTCGGTCGCCATCCGCACGGCGATCGGATCGCCGTCCGCGAGACGCTTGCGGAACTCGCCGCCCTCCCATTCGCCGAGGAACACCTCGCGCAGGTCCGGCTCGACGATCGCCTCCTGTCCGAGCGCGGCGAGGAGTGGGGCCGCGGTCTGGGCGGTGCGCTGCAGGGTGGTGACGTACACCGCGGCGATCCGCTCACCGGTGGCGATCAGGCGGGCCGCGGCCTGTTCGGCCTGCTCCCTGCCCTCCGGCGACAGCGGCGGGTCGCCGTGCCCGTCGACGAGCGGGAACACCTCCCCGTCGACGTGCGGTGCCGACTCGCCGTGACGCAGGAGCAGGAGCTCACACGCTCCCGGTGGAGGCTGGAACCGTGGCTGGGGAAACGATCGGGGGCTGGACACGGCGCCACCGTAACGAGTGGTTACAGCCAGCCGCTGCGTTTGAAGCGCCGGTACAGCAGGGCGACGATGATCGCCATGCCGATCAGCACCAGCGGGTAACCGATGGGCGACCGGAGTTCGGGCATCGTGTCGAAGTTCATGCCGTAGATGCCCGCGATCAGCGTCGGCACCGCCGCCATCGCGACCCAGGCGCTGATCTTGCGCATGTCGTCGTTCTGTTGCACCCCGATCTGCGTGTGGCTCGCCGTGAGTGCGGAGTCGAGAAGGTCCGACAGCGAACGGGCCCGGGCCGTGGCTCGCCGCAGCTGATCGGCGTTCTCGTGCAGGTCGGCAAGCACCTCGCGGCTCAGGTGGTCTTCGAACACCCGCATCAGCCGGTCGAGCGGATCCTGCAGGGCGTCGAGCGCCACGTACATCCGGCGCAGCTCGCGCTTGAGCTGATACAGCCGTCGCACCGGCTGGCGGCTGTGATCCGAGAAGACCTCGCCCTCGACCTCCACCGCGTCGGTCTCGAATCCGTCGAGTGCCGGGCCGTAGTCGTCGATCACCTGGCCGATCACAGCGACCATCACTGCCGTGGCACCCTCCCGAAGTCGCTTCGGATCGCGCTCGAGCGCCTGGCGCAGCTGACTGAGCGGGCTCGTCGGCCCGTGGCGGATGGTGACGATCGAATGCGGGCGGACCAACAAGGTCATCTCACCGAGGGAGGCGATCTCCTCGCGGTCGTCGTACCTGATCGTGCGCAACACGAGTTGGACGGTCGTGCCGTTCACGGTCAGCACCGGCCGGGCGTGTGGCGCGAGGATCGCCGCCGGATCGACCTCGTCGATGTCGAGCGCGTCGCACCATTGGCCGAGTTCGGTCACGTCGGGCATCCGCAGCCCCAGCCAGACGAAGCCATCGGGAGCATCCCAGCCTGGCGCCGCATCGGCCTCGTCGACCTCGGCCTCCGCCATCGAGGCCGGGAGCAGGCCGGACGTCGGGATGCAGGAGGTGTCGACATCGACGCGTTTGCCGTCGACGTACGCGGCACAGTCGATGATCACGATCGCAGTCTCCCAAATCGCACGTGATGGCGGCGACTACCCGGCGGTGTGGTGGGCCTCGACCCACTCCTGGCTGTCGTCGTAGGCGCGCCGCACCGTCTCGCCGAGCCACTCGGTGCCCAGGTAGACGTCGTCGGACCCGATGTCGGTGTCGGCGCCGGCCACCCTGAACTGTTCGATCACGCGATCGCTGGCCACCACGATCTTGAGCTTGGAATCGGCGGACGCGCAGCTGCTTCGAGTACCTGCGGAACACCTCGATCGACGAGAGCCCCAGCTGGTCGACCCCCCGCAACCGCACGACGACGACCGAGCCCCAGGTGCCCCGATCGACGGTCGGGAGTTGCGCCTCGAACACCGGCGCGCTGGCGAAGAACAGACTGCCGTACGGCTGGACCACGATCACCTCGGAGCGGCCCACGCTGGCCGGCGGCTCCGTCTCGCGGACGCGGCCATCGTCCTCGAACACGATCCGTTTCATCTCCAGGTTGTTCGACTCCTGGACCACGTACAGCAAGATCGCCAACGCCACGCCGACCAGCACGGCGAACTGCAGCGGGATCAGCATCGTCAGCGCGAATGTGATGGCCATGACGGTCGACTGGAGCACGCCCGTCTTCGCCACGGACTGGATCCGCGCGGGTTTGATCGCCGCGAACCCGACGACGATGAGGAGACCGGCCAGCGCCGGCATCGCGACATAGCCGACCACATCGCCGAAGGCGAGCACGACGATCGCCATCACGAACCCGGACACGACCAGCGCGAGCCTCGTCCGCGCCCCCGCCTGCACGACGAGCGCCGTCGAAGACATCGACCCTCCGACCGGCATCCCCTGGAACAGTCCGGCGAGGACGTTGCCCGCCCCCTGCCCCATGAAATCCAGCGAAGCATCGGCCGGTGAACCGTCGGGGTTCGGGAAGCCTGCCGAGACCGCCGCTCCCTGCACGAGCCCGACGAAGGCCAGCGACACCGCGGGAACGAGGAGGAAGAGCACGTCACCGAGCGCCGGCAGGCTGATCGACGGCAGCGCGTTCGGGATCGTGGCGAGATCGCGGACCTGGCGCACCGCCGACTCGTTCCCGTTCAACACCGCGGCCAGCGCGGAGCCGGCGCCGATCGCGACGACCATGCCCAGCGCACCGAGGCGGGTCCGCTGCAGGACGACGATGAGCACGATCGTGAGCACGCCGACGACCAGCGACGACCAGTCGATCCGCCCGGGGTGCGTGAGCAGGTCGAGCGTGCGCGTGAGGCGATGGCCGCCGGCCGCGTCGTAGCCGGTGAAGTTGTCGAGCTGCCCGAGGACGATGAGGATGCCGACGGCGCTGATGAAGCCGACCATGACCGCCGACGGCACGAAGCGCAGGAGCACTCCGAAACGCAGGATGCCGGCCAGGATCATCGCTGCACCGGTGAGGATCGACAAGGTGAACAACGCCTGCTGCGGGTCGGACCTCGATGCCAGGTCGGTGTCGGCGACCACGAGGCACATCGCGCCGGTCGCCTGCACCGCCATGAACGGCGTGCTGGTCACGAGCGCACCGCCGAATGTTCCGAACAGGTATCCGTACAGCCCGGCGAGCGGGTTGACCCCGGCGAGCAGACCGCTCGCCAGCCCGGCGGGAACGTTCGCAACACCGAGCACCAGGCCCGCGGCCGCATCGTCCTTGACGGTGCGCCGGTTGGCCATCTCCTTCCAGGCGCGGGGCAGACCCACGTTCATGCCGCCATCGCCCTCAGCCGTGCGGTGTGATCAGGTACTTCGTCCCGGTCGCCTGCTTCCCGTACTCGCCGATCGCGTCGAGGCCGAGCGCTTCGGCGAGATCGACGCGCGCCGTGTAACCGCTCGCGAACGTGGTGGTGATCTCGGACGCCACCCGGTCGCGCATCCGTGCGACCTCCTCCGATCCGGCACTGATCATGTACGGAGTGAGGAGCCAGCCGGCGACGCCCCACGCCATGCCGAAGTTCCGGCTGAGTTCGGTGGGCCCGCGATCGAGGCCGCCGTAGATGTAGACCTGCTTGTGCGTGCTCGAGCCGTACCGGCTGTACTCGGTGGCGCGGGCGTTCGCCGCCCGCTCCATGGCGGTGAGGATCTGACTCGCCACCCGCCCGCCGCCGATGGCGTCGAAGGCGATGGTGGCTCCCGTCGTAGTCAGCGCGTCGGTGAGGTCGTCGAGGAAGCTGTCCGCCGAAGAGTTGCAGACGTGCACCGCTCCCTGGTCGCGAAGCAGCTGCGCCTGCTCGTCGCGGCGCACGATGTTGACGAGCTCGACCGAGTCCTCGAGACACAGCCGATTGAGCATCTGGCCGAGGTTGGATGCGGCCGCCGTGTGGACCAACGCCGTGTGTCCCTCGCGCCGCATCGTGCCGACCATGCCGAGCGCGGTGAGCGGGTTGACGAAGCACGCCGCGGCTTGTTCGGACGTCACGCCGTCGGGCAGCGCCAAGACCTGCGACACGTGCGACGCAGCGATACTCCGAGTACGTCGACCCGCCGAGCACGCCGACCGTCCTGCCGAGCAGGGCCTGGGCCTCCGGCGACGATCCGGCGGCGACCACGACTCCCCCGCCCTCGTTGCCGACCGCCATCGACTCGCCGACGCGGCCGGCCATCGCGGCGAGCACCGCCGGCGCGATCGGTGCGGTGACGACGGGTCGCTCGGGCGTGCCCGACGCCGTCGCCGCCGACATGTCGGCCCCGCCGAACAGCAGGCCGAGATCCGACGGGTTGATCGGCGCCGCGTCGATGCGGACGAGGACCTGGTCGTCCGTGGGCGTCGGGACGTCGATGTCGACGAGCGAGAGATGGAGTTCGCCGTCGGCGGTGATCAGCGAACGGAGCTGTCGTCCGGTGGCGGGGATCCCCGTGTTCACGTCGCTCATTGATGTCTCCTGTTTCGGTTGCGGATGGGAGGTGAGGCCGGGTGCTGGTCAGCGTCGGTGCGCGGTCAGAGGCGAGCCGCGCGCAACTCGGCGCGGCGCACCTTGCCCGCGTCGTCACGCAGCGGTTGATCGACGTACTCGACCGATCGCGGCAGCTTGTACCGGGCGATTCGCTCGCCGAGGAACTCGAGTAGCTCCGATGCCGGGATCACGGACTCGTCGGCCTCGACGATGGCGTGGACGTCGTTGCCACGGTCGTCATCCGGCAGCCCGATCACGGCACACGAATGGACGGCCGGATGTTCGTTGATCGCCGCTTCGACCTCGGCCGGGTAGATGTTCGCGCCGCCCGACAGGATCATGTCCTGCACCCGGTCGCCCAGATACAGGTAGCCGTCCTCGTCGAACCAGCCGATGTCGCCGAGCGATTCCCAGCCGCCATCGAGCGTCTTGGCGTCGGCACCGACGTAGCGGTAGGTCGGTGTGTCGCGAGAGTTGCGCATCCACACCTCGCCCTGCTGGCCGGTCGGCAGTTCGTTGCCGTCACTGTCGCAGATCTTCATCTCACCGGTGCTCACGCGACCGACCGAACCGCGGTGCGCCAACCACTCGACGCCGTTGATGATCGTGACCGCCTGGGCCTCGGTGCCGGCGTACAGCTCGAAGATCCGCTCCGGGCCGAGCCAGTCGATCCATGCCTCCTTCAGCCACGGCGGGCACGGCTCGGCGAGGTGCCACACGATCCGCAGTGACGACATGTCGTAGCCGAGACGAACGTCGTCGTCGAGGCGCAGGATGCGCTTCATCATCGTCGGCACGAGGTACACGACGTCGACGCCGTGTCGCTCGATCGCGGCGAGCACTTGCTCGGCGTCGAACCGTTCCAGCAGCACGACATGGTTGCCGCGCAGCAACGCCTGGCACGCCCAGACCGCGGGCCCGTTGTGGTACAGCGGCCCGGGCACGAGCATGCATCCGTCGTCGCTGACGCCGAGCTGGGCCGGCGCCTCGGTGTCGAACTCGGCCGGGTCGCCCGACACGATCAGCTTCGGACGACCGGTCGATCCTCCCGACGTCGGCGCCTTCCACGCTGGCGACACCGCGTCCGGAAGCGGGTCGTCGGAGAACTCTGGCGGCGGCTGGTGACCGAGGGGGACGTGGATGATCTCGTCGGACAGGTGTTCGAACGCTTCGTCGGGAGCGCCGACCACCACCTTCGATCCGGCGAGTTCGACGATCGCCCCGAGCTCGCGGCCGGGCAGCTTCGCCGAGACCGGTTGAGGGACGGCGCCGAGCTTCCACGTGGCGAGGTAGGCGACGAACCAGTCGACCGAGTTCGGGACGGCGACCGTGACGAAGTCGCCGACCTCCACGCCGTACGACTGCAGTTCACGTGCGAGCCGGTTCGCTCGCGATTCGAGTTCGACTCGGGTGAGCGTGACCCCCGCGCAGGTGACTGCCGGCGCGTCGGGGCGTTCGGTGGCGAGTGCGCTCAGACGAGCAGGAAACGACAGGATCACGACGGTGGCAGCCCCCTTCGGCAGTGGCCCCACCGTAGCGAGCCCCTCAATCCGTGTCGGCGTCGAGAACGTTTGCGTCGGGAAAAGCGTGGAGGGGTGCACAGCTTTCCCGACACAAACGTGGAGTTGAGCGTGTGGTGATCGGTGAGTCGGGGATAGACCGGTCGCCATGCGTTCCTCGATTTCTCGCCGTCCGTCTGCTCGCGCCTGCGCGCTCGTGTCCGCCGTCGCCATCGCGACGCTGCTGAGCGCGTGCGGGAGCGATTCCGACTCGTCCACCGACTCGTCCACTGGCTCCACGGCGTGGCGACCAGCGACGCCGCCTCCGACACGACCGAACCGGCCACGGATGACACGACCGAGGAGAGCCCCGTCGACTCCGGCGCCGTCGACTCCGGCCCAACTGCGGAGACCGCGACGCGTGACGACTACGTCGCCGCGTTCGCGACCAACTATGCGATCTTCGACGACGAGCAAGATCAGTGCATCGGCGAGACGTTCGTCACGGCGATCGGCGAGGACCAGCTGACCTCGTCGGGCCTGGCTCCGGGCGACATCCGCGGCGCCGTCCTGCTCGCGGACCTCGGCGTGTCGATCGACCAGGAGACCCTCCCCGCGGCGATCGAGGACCTGGCGGCGTGCGGCGACCTCGTGACGGTGTCGCTCGCTTCCGCCACGGCCACCGCCGAGCAGACGGAGTGCGCGACCCGCGATCATCACGAATGAGCTCGCCGCCGAGCAGCTGCTCGTCCAGGTCAGCGGCCTCGAACCGAGCGCGGAGCTCCTCGCCGCCCGCGAAGCACTCAACGGCTGCTCGGCCGACTGACCCCCGAGGCCCCCAAAACCCACGTTTGTGTCGGGAAATCTGCGGACCGGTCCGCAGATTTCCTGACACAAACGTGGATCGGGCCGGCCGCTACGGTCGCTCGGCATGGGAGCGCTCGACGGGATCAAGGTGTTGGAGGCCGGACTGCTCGTGCAGGGTCCGCAGGCTGCGGCCACGCTCGGCGACTGGGGTGCCGACGTCGTCAAGATCGAACTCCCGGGAATCGGCGACCAGAGCCGGTGGCTGCCGCCGTCGCCGACCCACTTCGTGGCGCCGTACTTCATCGCTTGCAACCGGGGGAAGCGGAGCATCACCCTCGACCTGCGCAAGCCCGATGGTCGTGAAACGTTCCTCCGGTTGGCCGAGGAGGCCGACGTGTTCATCTCCAATTTCAAGTCCGGCACGCTCGACGACTGGGGTCTGTCGTATGCGGAGGTGTCAGAACGAAACCCGCGCATCATCTATGCCGCCGGCACCAGCTTCGGCACCGAGGGCACCGACGCCGGCAGGGAAGGCGCCGATCTCGAGCGCGCAGGCTTCTGGTGGATTGATCAGCACGATCGGCGCCGACGGCGATCCACACAGCCCGGTTGCCGTCACGATCTGCGATCACATCGCGTGCCTCAACCTGGTCGGTGGGATCAGCGCGGCCCTGTTCGCACGAGAGCGGACCGGACGGGGGCAGCGGATCGACGTGTCGCTGCTCGGCGGACAGATCTGGGCGCAGGCGTCCGAGATCACCGCGACGCTGCTCACCGGTCAGGCGCCGGGCCGATCGAACCACGGGCACCCGCTGATCGCCGGCGTGTACGGGGTGTTCCCGACCGCCGACGGCTGGATCGCGATCGTGGGGGTCGCTGGACCGGATCGCTCCCGGTTCTACGAGTTGATCGGACGCGCCGATCTCGTCGAGCGGTTCCCCGAGCCGCTCTACTTCGACGACACGAAACGGGCGGTGTTCGCCGCACTCGCCGACACCCTCGCCACGCGCACCACGGCGGAGTGGTGCGAGTTGTTCACCGAACACCCCATCCGCCACGCTCCGGTACGCGACCACGCCGCCGTGGTCGCCGACCCGAACATCTGGGCGAACGGCTATCTCACCCGCACCGCCGACGGCGACCCGGTGGTGGCCTCGGCCGTGCGATTCAGCGACACGCCGGCGCGCACCGGCGAGACCGCCCCCGAACTGGGTCAGCACACCGAGGAGATCCTGTTGGAGGCGGGTTTCACCTGGGACGACATCGCCGCGCTCCGCGACGCCGCCGCGATCTGACGGCACCGCGTGACGGCACCTAGGAGCTGAGTTGCTCGGCCTGGTCCGGCCAGGCGTCGGACGCGGGGCGAATCGGTGCGGGCCGACAAGTGGCGGTACCACCCGGAACGGGCGGCGGCGATCGTCGCGACGACCCCGATGATCCCGGCGATCGTGAAGATCAACGCCAGTCCACGCTCGGGTCCGATGCCGAACCACCCGCCGATCACGTCGGCGCCGCGACCGTCGGTCATGAACGGGATCGCCCCGAACTGGGCGATCGGGCCGATCAGCAACGCGGTGAACGGCGAAGCGGCGCTCTCGACCGTCTGCGCGAAGCCGAACACCCGACCCTGCGTCTCGTACGGGACCACCTGCTGCAGCACCGTCTGCTCCGCGGCCTCGATCGCCGGCATCAGCGACATCCACACGAGCATCCCGACGAACAGCAACGGGATCGACGACTGCAGCGTGAACACACTGCAGAGCGTCCAGTTGACGGCGTTGCAGATCAGGATCACCCGCATCGGTCGTGCGCCGAGGCCCCGCTTGGCGACCACGAGCCCGCCGGCGATGAACCCGAGGCTGATGAAGGCGAACAACATGCCCCACGCCTCGACCGACATCAGCGACAACCCGTAGGCGTCGAGCAATGACATGAACACCCCGCCGAGCAGGTTGTTGAAGGCGGCGAAGAAGATCAGCCCGTAGAGCCCGCTGACGCTGGAGATCGCGTCGAGCGCGCCCCGGAAGTCGAACATCGGCTCATGCGGAGCGTCGTCGGCACGCTCGATCGCCGGCTCCGGGAAGCGGATCGTCAACAGATGGATCACCGCCACCAGGGTCAGCGCGACGGAGAAGATCAGCGCCCAGCCCATGCCCAGCTGGCCGACGGCCAGGCCGCTGAGCACGGAGGTGATCGTGAACGACACGCCGAACACCGTGCCGACGAGACCGTTGGCGCGGTCGCGCCGGTCCTCCGGCACGAGGAGTGTGACCGCGGTCGACATGGCGATCGAGCGGAGATTGCCGACCACCGATCCGAACAGGACCAGCCCGATCATCAGCCAGAACGAGAGGGAACCGAACGACACCAGCGACTCGGGCGAAGTCACTGCGTACAGCACCAGGGCGATCGTGTAGGCGACGAGCGTGAGCACCGAGGCGACGAACATCGAGGTCCACTTGCGGTGCCGGTCGACGAACGTGCCGAACAGCACGCCGGACGCGGCCGAGAAGATGGCGAATGCACCACCGATCACCGACGTGGCGAGCACCGACTCGGTCTCGAGATAGATCCAGAACGTGAGCGCGAACCACAGGAAGCTCGTCATCACGCCGCTCACCAGCGCGTTGAGGAGGAGACGGTGGAAGATCTTCATACGTCGTCGATCGTGACGGGGCGGGTACGACATTCTGCCGTCTCCGCCCGCCGCGACCGACCAACTGCACTACTCATCGAGATTGGTGCCCGCCGACCGATCACACGCGGTGAGGTCCACCGGTTGGTCGGCGGCGCGGCCCACGGGACAACCCGATTCGATCATCGTGGCGCGGGCTGCCGCGATCCATCCGGGCAGCGCCGGCAGCAGCCGATCGCGCACCAACGACTCCGCTCCTTCCGGCACCAGGTGCGCGCCGTCGGGACGAAGCGTGCCACCGGCGGCGAATTCGGTCGCCCCGAGCAGTTCGGCATACGGGATCACCCGCATCATCGCCCAGCGATCGGCCCATCCCTTCAGCACGGCGTTCCATGCGACGAGCCGCTCGGGCTTGGCCAGCGGACCTCCACCGAAACCGCCGGGTCCGAAGGCGGGAGCGTCGGCGAGCAGCAGCACCGCACCCGAACGGGCGGCGAGACCCGCCAGCGCCGCACCTCCGGCCTCGTGTCGCGCGACGTACACGGCGTCGCCGGGTTGGTGCCACGCTGTCCTCGGGGCCGTAGCGCTGAGCGGCGAGTTCGGGTAGCGCGTCGACGGCCAGGATCACGTCGGGCCGGAACGAATCGGCAACATCGGGCCAGGTCCGCTCGGCCGATGGGCAGTCGTCGGCCCGCGCTCTCACGTCGCCCCACCACCGGATCTCGTAGGTCGGCGACAGCGGGCAGTTGCTCTGACCCGCCCACACCACGTCGTACCGATCGGCGGCGACGGCGTCGAGAGCCACCGCGACGGCGTACGACGTGCTGTCCCCGATCACGAGGACACGCGTCCCCGTTTGGGTGTCGACCGGACGCGCCGCGGCGACGATCGTCCCGACGAGTTCGTCGTCGGAGGCGCCGTAGTCGCCGACGCTCGATCGCCGGGCTCGGATCGCGGCGACGTCGACGAGCCGGCTCACCATGTCGGCGTCGGGCACCGCATCGAGGAACACGAGCCGGTGCCCCTGCTCGTCGAGGATCGTCAGCTCGTCGGCGACGGCCGAGACGCCGGCGTAGTACTCCGTGCGGACCGCGTCGTCCTGGTTCACCGCCTTCTCGCCGCCCAGCCGTTCGAGCCGCTCCCGCTCGGCCGTCCCGATCGCCACCACGGTCACCGCCACGTCCGGTGTGTCGCGTACCACGTCGAGCACCTCGGCCGGCGTCCCGCAGGCGTTCCACGGCGAGGTCGGATCGGCGATCTCGACGTCGGTGATCGACAACGGGCAGCCCGGGTGCACGGCGTCGATGATCTCGAGCGCCCCGTTCGATGCCTGCTCGAGCCGTGCCACGACCGACGCTTCACTGCCGACCACGAGCACGCGCACAGGGGTCGGCGCCGGCGGGGAAGCACTCGACGGAACGACCGGGAGTGGCGCCGCGCCGTCGGTCTCGAGCGGCGCGGCGGGCGAAGCGGTAACGGTTGGCGCTCCGCTGGTCGGCCGCTGCTGCGCGAAGGCCACGACCGCCTCGGGGACGTCGGCCGCGACCGACGACGAGCCGGTCGGGTCCACGATCAGGATCGACGCGCCGACGAGACCGGCGAGCACCAGCGCGTACGTCATCGACGCACTCGCCATCGTCGGGAGCAACCGTCGACGACGGATCGGATGCTCGAGCAGGTGGTACAGGACCACGGCCAGCGTGACACTGACGACGATCCGCACCGCGAACAGCGCGATCCCGCCGACGCCCACGCGGTCGGCATCGAGTGCCAGGAACACCGGCCAGTGGATGAGGTACAGCCCGTACGACATCCGCCCGATCCACGCCAGTGCCGCCAGCCCGGCGACGCGCCGGAACGACCCGGGGAGCAGAGCGGCGACGATCATCGCCGACCACACGAGGGCGAGCGCGGAAAATCCGCCTGCGTACAGCCACGCCGACGACTGGCGGACGGTGACGACCAGCACGACGAAGGCGCCGACCGCGACCCAACCCGTCATCGACGCCACCGTCCGGCCGCGAGCACCGAGCCGCTCGAGATGGCCGCCGGCCACCACGAACGCCAGCAGCGCACCGATCAGGAACTCAGCGGCCCTCGTGTGGGTGCCGTAGTAGACGAGGTCGTGGTCGTGCGTGGCGAGCATCGCCGCCACCGACGCCGCGGCGAGGCCGGCGAGTACCGTCGGCGCCACCCAGGGCCGCGCTCGGACGGCGAGGAGCGCGACCATCAGGATCGGGAAGACGAGGTAGAACTGCTCCTCGATCGCCAGCGACCAGAAGTGGACGAGCGGACTCGGGCCCGAGGCGAAGAGGTCGGCGTACGACTGATCGTCGAGGACGTAACGCCAGTTCGCCACGTTGGCCAGCGCGGCGATCGAGTCGCCGGGCAGGTTGCGGAGCTGCGCCGGATCGAGCCAGCGCGCCGCGGTTGCGAGCACCACCGCCACACAGGTCATCGCCGCCGGCGACAACCGCCGCACCCGCCGGGCCCAGAACGACCGCAGGCCGATCCTGCCGGTGTCGTCGCGCTCGCGCAGGAGCAGCAGCGTGATCAGGAACCCGGACAGCGTGAAGAACACCGACACGCCGAGGAATCCACCGCTCGTGCGTCCGACACCACCGTGGAACAAGAGCACCGCCCCGACGGCGAGCGCGCGGAGGCCGTCGAGACTTGCCTCATAACCGAGCCGGCGCGTGCCTCGTGTCTCCCCCGTCACGAGTGCCAGAAGCTAGTCGCACGTGAGCGCCTCGATCCCACCCTGGCCGTTCGTCCATCGCAGCCACTCCGACCGGCCCGGGGAGAGCGGTAGTGTCCGCGGGCGTGATCCGTGTCGGTGTGACTGGGCATCGCAACGTCGATGACGAGGCCGAAGTCGGGCCGCCGGCTCGTCGCGGCCGTCCGTTCGGTCCGCGGCGACGCACCCACCGCGTGACGTCGAGATCTGGTCGTCGCTCGCCGAGGGTGCCGACCGCCTCGTGGCCGAGCTCGTCCCGGTCGAAGCGGGCGGGCTGGTCGCCGTACTCCCACTCGCGGCCGACGACTACCGGGACGACTTCGGCTCGGTCGAATCACGCGACCAGTTCGATCGTCTCCTCGCGCTCGCCCATCGGGTCGACATCGTGGGCCCGGACGAAGGCGGCACCCGCGAATCCGCCTACGAACGCGCCGGCCTGACGGTCGTCGCGTGTTGCGACGTGCTGCTCGCGCTGTGGGACGGGGAGCCCTCCCGCGGTCGTGGCGGCACGGCGCAGATGGTCGACGAAGCGCGCCGGCGCGGACGTGATGTCGTGGTCATCCCCGTGGTCCGGACGAACCCGTGAGCGCCGTGCGACGCCGAGTCAGGTTTGATCGACGGGAGGCCGGTCGATGCGCAGGATCTCGTGGCACCGATCGTCGATCGGATTGTCGGGCTCGAGCTCGCCGCTGCCGACGAGGCGGAAGCCGGCGGAGCGCAGGGCGCGCCACGACGCGACGTTGTGCGCATGGACGGGGACGATGAGGCACGGCACGTCGGAGGCCGTCGCCCAGATCCGCGTCGACGAACTCCTCGATCATCGACGTACCGAGCCCTTGTCCGGTCAGCGCCGGATCGCCGAGGAGATAGTCGATGCTCGCGGCACCGGGCGGAACCTCGACGAACGGGTCGAGCTCCTCGCGGTACGTCGGATAGTCGTCGTACCTCGAGTACTGGATCAACCCGACGGGCCGTCCGGCGAACAGGACGAGCCAGTCCTCGCTCGGCTCGGCGCCGTCGGCCGAGGCGCCGAAATCACGTTCCAGCGCCTCGGGGTCGACGTCGTGGTTCCACCATCGGGCGACGTGCGGCTCGGCCAGCCAGCCCGCGAGCAGTGGGAAGTCGGCGCGCGTCAACCGCCGGAACGAGAACTCGCCCACGCCGTCGATCACCACGCCGCAACGCCGCCGATCGGGTCAGAAGCTCACGTCGGGATTGTCGAACATCTGCCCGATGCGGATCGCGTTGCCGAAGGGATCGCGGATGCCGAAGTCGATGCCGTACGGGCGGGGCGTCGGGTCGTCGGTGATGTCGGCGCCGCGGTCCTTGAGCGTCTCGAACGTCGATTGCGCGTCGTCGGTCGTGAGGAACAGGGCGCCGCCGATCGCGCCCTTGGTGATGAGGTCGCGCACCTGCGCGGCCGTCGCATCGTCCATGACGGGCGGGCCGGGTCGTTCGAGGAGGATCTCACGGATGTCGTCGCCGGGGACACGCACGGTGAGCCAGCGCATGAAGCCGAGGTCGACGTCGGCGGCCACCTCGAGTCCGAGGGTGTTGGTGTAGAAGTCGAGGGCTTCGTCCTGGTCGAGTACGAAGAGTTGGGAGCGGGAGATGTTGTTGAACATGTGAGCGAGATTACGGACCCCGGTCGGCGCCGGCTTCTCCGAAACTGATCGATGCGATCAGCCGAGTTCGGCCGACATAGCCGGTTCATCAGCCCGGATTCATCATCGCGGCCGGACCCAGGAGTGCACGAAGCAGTTCGGCACGTCGGGCAGGGCACCCCGCTTGCGGTACTCCCCGGGCGGTTCGCCGACGATCTCGGTGAACGTGCGACCGAACGTCCCGAGGCTGGAGAAGCCGACCGCCATGCAGATGTCGGTGACGCTCCGGTCGGTCGTGCGCAGCAGGAACATCGCTCGTTCGATCCGTCGCCGCTGGAGGTAGCGGTGCGGTGTCTCGCCGAACGTCGTCTTGAAGGTGCGGATGAAATGCGCTTCCGAACAGCACGCCACCCGGGCGAGCGCGGCGATGTCGAGTTCGGTGCGATGGTCGCGGTCCATCACGTCACGCGCCCGCAGCATCAGCCGGTTCGTCGTCTCCTGCTCGGCGTTCACGTCACAGGCGCACCGGTGGAAATTTCGTGGCCAACCCGTCGGCGCTCACCTGGAACAGATCGTGCTCGTCGGGGATGCCACGCATCCGGTACCTCCCGAGCCGACGGAAACCGACGCCGTCCGGCACCAGGTCGGTCAACGCGGTGCGCGCGTCGCCGGAGATCAGGATCTGTCCTCCGTGCGACGCCGAACAGATGCGGGCGGCCGTGTGGACCGCCATGCCGATGTAGTTCGCTCCGCTCACCGTGGGGTAGCCGGCGTGCACGCCGATCCGCACCCGCACCGCGGCGCCGTCGAGCCAAGCTCGAGCGCACATCGCACGATGGATCGCGATCGCGGCCTCCAGGGCCGATCGCGGTGAGGCGAACGCCCCGAAGAACTCGTCGGCCCGCTCCTCGACGACGTAGCCGCCGGCCTCCCGGGTCGCCGCCCGGTGGATCGAACGAACTTCCTCGAGCACGCCGCCGTACCCGTCGCCCAGCGATGCGATCAGGCCGGTCGACCCCTCGATGTCGGTCAACATCATCGTGACGAATCCATTCGGCACGCCGACCACCTGTGAGCCGGGCACCTGTGAGCCGGGGACCTGCGGATCGGCTGCCCGCTCCGACCGGAGTTCGTTGTCGATGAAGCCGACCGGCACGATCCGGAACTTGCGCGCCGCCCGCAGCAGCCGTGTGCGTGCTTCGGCCCGCGCCTGATCGTCCTCGAACTCGACCTGGCTGAAACGGGCGAGGGCGTTGCGGACGTGTGCGGCGTCGACGATCGGCAGACGCCGCGCGCCGGTGGAGTCGACGTAGGCGAAGGCTCGATCGGGCAACTTCGACCGTTCGGCGGCAGTCAGTCGCGCCATGGTTCGACGATATCGGTCCACCGCGAACGCAACGGTGTGATCATCGTGACACGCGGCATGGGTCGCGCGCGCCAGGGGGTCGGGTCCGGTTGCGCGCCGGGTCGATCGGGTATTCCGGCCGCATGACCATCATCCCGCCCGACCCCGCACCGTACGAGCCGGCTCCGATCGTCCCGAATCCAGGCCCACCCCCCGGCGAACCGGAGCCGATCGTGCCTCCTCCCGACCCCGGCCCCACGCCGCCGGCACCGCCCACGCCACCCGAACCTCCGAGCCCGCCCGAGCCTCCGAGCCCGCCTGAGCCCATTGTTCCGCCGGTGCCCCCGCCGCTGTGAACGAGCGGGCACCGGTGGTCAAAGCACTCAGCGACGGGTGAGGCGCGACGCCGACTGCGCGATCACCGTCACACCGAAGACGGCGATCGCCAGCAGCACGATCGTGCCGCCCGACGGAGTGTCGACGTAGTACGACAAGACGACACCGACGAGCGCGACGGTGAATCCGACCGCCATCGCCAGCCAGCGCGTCGTGCGGAAACTCGACGTCCACAACTGGGCGGTCGCTACCGGCACCACCATCAGCGCGCTGACGAGCAGCACGCCGACCACGCGCATCGAGATCACCACGGTGCAGGCGGTCAGCACCGCCAGCACGATGTTCAACGGCATCACGGGCAGGCCGCTGGCGCGGGCGAACTCGTCGTCGTTGCTCACCGCGAAGAGCGCCGGGCCGAGCCATGTGGTGAGCGCGAGGATCACCGCGGCGAGGATCGAGAACGTGAGCAGGTCGGATGCCGACGTCGTGGTGATGCTGCCGAACAGGTACTGGTTCAGATTGCGGGTGCCCGAGGGTGCGCGACTCACCAGCACGACACCGCCGGCGATCCCGCCGTAGAACAACATGGCGAGGGCGATCTCACCGAACGCCTCGCCTCGCGCCCGGATCAGCTCGATGGTGATGGCCCCGACGATCGCGGTCACGAGCGCGATGAGGATCGGTGCGTGCCCGACGACCAACCCGAGCGCGACGCCACTCACCGCGATGTGTCCGATGCCGTCACCGATCAACGCCAGCCGGCGCTGCACCAGGAAGATGCCGACGGCAGGTGCGCTGAGCCCGATCAGCACGGCGGCCAGCAGGGCGCGCCGCATGAAGTCGTATTGGAGGACCTCGATCGCCCCGATCATCGCCCCGATCATTGGCGGAACAACCCGCCTTGGAACAGTCCGAGGTCGCCGGGGCCCTCGTAGAAACCGCCGTGGGCATCGTCGGCGTGGTCGTCGTGCAACAGCGCCTTGGGAACGTCGGCGACGGGCCCGTCGAACTCGACCGCACCGGCACTCATCGCGACGACGCGCGTCACGAGTGGTTGGATCGGCCCGAGCTCGTGGAGGACGATCACGATCGTGGTGCCGGCCTCGGCGAGCACCCGCAGCGTGTCGGCGAGGGCCGCCTGGCTCGCCGCGTCGACGCCGGCGAGCGGCTCGTCGAGGATGAGCACCCGCGCTCCCCCGCCAACCCGCGGGCGACCAGGGCACGCCGCTGCTGGCCGCCCGACAACCGGCTGACCGGCTGGCCGCGCTGCTCGGTGAGCCCGACCACCTCGATCGCCGCGTCGACGGCCCGGCGATCGCCACTCCGCGATCGACGCCACCATCCGTTGGCCGCGAGGCGACCCGAGCGCACCAGTTCGTCGACCGTCACCGGGATCGGTCCGGCTGCACTCTGCCGCTGCGGCACGTAGCCGATCGTCGATCGATCCGCCATCTGCAGCGGGCGGCCGAACCATTCCACGCTCCCCCCGAGCACGTCGACGAGGCCCAGCATGCCTTTGATCAGCGTCGACTTCCCCGACCCGTTCGGCCCGAGCACGGCGACCACGTCGCCGGCGTCGATCTCGATGTCGGCGCGGGCCGCCTCGTGGTTCCCGTACCCGAACCGCGCGTCGCGCACCCGGATCGCGGCGGTAGGGATGGCGGGAGCGGCACTCGACGCGTTCACTGGCAACCCTGCCCCGTCCGCAGCGTCGCCAGGTTCGACCGCATCACCGCGAAGTAGTCGTCGCCGGCCGACTCGTCACTCAGGCCTTCGAGCGGATCGAGCACCGCCGTGCCGGCGCCCGTCTCGGCGGCCAGGGTCTCGGCGATCGACGGGTCGACGAGGGCCTCGTAGTAGATCGTCGTGACGTCGTGGGCATCGACGAACTCGGCGACGTCGGCGAGCGTCGCCGGCGACGGCTCCGAGTCGGGCGACAGACCGGCGATGCCCACCTGCGTCATCCCGTACGCGTCCGCCAGATAGCCGAACGCCTCGTGGCTCGTCACGAGTTCCGTCGACGCACAGGTGCCGAGCCCCGTGCGGAACTCGCCGTCGAGTTGCTCCAGCCCGGTGCGGAGCGCGGCGGCGTTGGCGGTGAACTCGGCGGCACGCTCGGGCTCGATGGTGCCGAGCTCGGCCGCCACCGCGTCGCCGACCGCGGCCAGCCGCAGCGGATCGAGCCAGAAGTGGGGATCGATTCCGGCCTCGCGACGCTCGCGACCATCGTCGTCGTGAAGCGAGTTCGTCGCCATTTCGAGGTCGGCGGAGGCCGTCACGTCGAACGCCGTGGCACCGACGTCGTGGATGGCGTCATCGAGCCCCGGGGCGAACCCGTCGAGATACACGACGGCGTCGGCGTCCTGGAGACGACCGGCATCGCGGGCGCTCAGTTCGAGCTCGTGCGGCTCGGCGCCGGCGGGGGTGAGGTTGGTGACCGACACGGCGTCGCCACCGACGCGCTCGGTCACGAACTGCAGTGGATAGAACGCCGCGACGATGTCGATCCGATCGGGCTCGTCGGGATCCGCGGCAACGGTCGATGGCTCCGACGAGCAGGCGCTCGGGAACAGCAGCACCGCTGTCGCGCACAGGATCATTCGCCACGCGGCCACGGCCCGCGAGCGTATCGGGAACGATTCTCATTCGCCCTCCGCCCGGCTGGTTCGGTCGGCCGTCCGGTCGGACGCATCCGAAGGCCCCACCGCTATCGTGCCCACGGAGTGCCAACCCGCCCCGATGGGCACTCGAGGAGCACCGTGGACGCCAGCTCGCACATCGTGGAAGCGAACGACCCCGATCATGGGATCGACCCGATCGTCTACGCCCGCCGATGGTCGATCCTGGGCGTGCTGTGTCTGAGCCTGCTGATCGTCATCATCGGCAACACCACGCTCAACGTCGCGTTGCCGACGCTGGCGCGGGAACTCGACGCCTCCACGACGTCGCTGCAGTGGATGGTCGATGCGTACTCGCTGATCTTCGCCGGCATGTTGTTCACCGCCGGCACGATCGGCGACCGCTTCGGCCGCAAGGGTGCGCTGCAGTTCGGACTCGCCCTGTTCATGGCCGGTTCCGTGTTCGCCGCGTTCGCCGACACGTCGGGCATGGTGATCGGGGGTCGTGCCGTCATGGGTCTGGCCGCGGCGTTCGTGATGCCGTCGACGCTGTCGATCCTGACCAACGTGTTCCCGGCGCACGAGCGCACGCAGGCCATCGCGATCTGGGCCGGCGTGTCGGGCGGCGGTGCGGCGATCGGACCGATCGCCTCGGGCTGGTTGCTCGAACACTTCTGGTGGGGCTCGGTGTTCCTGGTGAACGTGCCCGTGATCGCCATCGCCATCGTCTCCGGCGCGATCCTCTTGCCACGCTCGAAGGATCCCGGCGAACATCCGATCGACGTGCCCGGCGCGACGCTGTCGATCGTCGCCCTGTCGTCGCTCGTCTACGGGATCATCGAAGGCCCGCACAACGGGTGGACGTCGGCGACGACCCTCGGCGCGTTCGCCATCTCCGCCATTGCCATCGCCGCATTCGTGTGGCGTGAATCGGTCGCCGCCAGCCCGATGCTCGACCTCGACCTGTTCCGCGACCGACGGTTCAGCGTGGCCTCCGCCGGGATGACGTTGACGTTCTTCGCGATGTTCGGCACCTTCTTCCTGCTCGCCCAGTACCTGCAGTTGGTGCTCGGCTATTCGCCGCTCGAGTCGGGTCTGCTGACGTTGCCCTTCGCGTTCATCATCATGTTCGTGGCACCGCAGGTGCCGCGGTTCGTGCGCCGCTTCGGGTCGGCGTGGGTGGTCCCGGTCGGCATGACCAGCATCGCCGTGGGGCTCCTGATGCTGTCGCTGCTCGAAGTGGGCAGCTCGCTGTTCAACATCTATCTCTCGATGATCCCGCTCGCCACGGGCATGGCGATCTCGATGACCCCGCAGACGTCGCTGATCATGTCGTCGGTGCCACTCGCGCGCGCCGGCGTCGGCTCGGCGATGAACGACACGACCCGCGAACTCGGCGGAGCGCTCGGCGTCGCGGTGCTCGGCTCGATCGTCACGTCGCGGTACATCAGCGGCATGGCGTCCTCCGTCGCCGGCCTGCCCGAGCAAGCGCGTGAAGTCGCCGACAGCGGTCTTTCCGGCGCGCTCGCCGTCGGCCAGCAGATCGGCGGCGATCAGGGTGCCGCCCTCGTGGAGAGCGCCCGCCAGGCCTTCGTCGACGGTCTCGGCTCAGCCGCGATCGTCGGGGCGGTCGTCGTGTTCGGTGCCGCGATCGCCGCCAGGCTCCTGCTGCCGCGCTCGGGTGACGCGTTCACCGGAGCGCCGACGACCTACAACCAGACCCCGACCGCCCCGAGCGAAGGCGTCGACGCCGACGCCGATCTGTAGCCACACCCCGCGTCAGCGTCGGGAGATGATCCCGGCGAGCTCGAGGATGCGCGAGGGCGGGTTGTACTGGGTGTCGACGCGGGCGCCGAACGGGGCGAGCGCGTCCTCGATCGCGTTCGTGATGGCGGCGGGGGCGCCGATCATGCCGCCCTCGCCCACGCCCCGGAAGTCGTTCTCCCCACCGGGTGAGATGGTCTCGAGGTGGTGGATCTCGATGTCGGGGATCTCCATCGCGGTCGGCAGCAGGTAGTCCATGTACGTCGCGGCCTGCATGTTCGCATCGTCGTCGTAGGCGGCCTTCTCGTAGAGGACAGCGCCGATCCCCTGCGCCACGCCACCGCGGACCTGGCCGTCGACGATCGCCGGGTTGATGACCGGCCCACAGTCCTCGACCACGAGGTAGCGCGGGAAGGTGACGAGACCGGTCTCGAGGTCGACGTCGACGATGCAGGCGTGGGTGGCCACCGACCAACCGCCGTCGCCCTTGCCGCGATAGACGATCGATGCGCTGAACGCGGCGTCCTGGCCCTTGCCCTCGACACCGCTGCCCGGCACGGTGCCGCGTTCGGACACGGCCGACGCGGCGACGTCGGCCACGGTGAGGCCGCGCGACGGAACACCGGCCACGTGAATGTTGCCGTCGACGATCTCGATGTCGGCCGGCGCGGCCTCGAGCATCTTCGCCGCCTGTTCGACGAGCTGCTGGCGCACCTCGCGCGACGAGTATTTCACCGCGCCGCCACCCATCGGTCCCCCACGGCTGGCGCCGGTCCCGATGAAGCCGAACGGCGTGCGGTTGGTGTCGCCGTAGACGATCTTCACGTCGTGCCGTGACACACCGAGCTCGTCGGCGACGATCTGACCGTACGTCGTCTCGTGGCTCTGCCCGTGCGGCATCTGCGAGGTGTACACCTCGACCGAACCGTCGGGCAGGATCGCCGTCCACGCCTCCTCCCCCATCAACATGTCAGCGCCCGGGGTCACCGACGACATGTAGTTCGGCGGTCCCGGAGCCGCCTCGTGGTACGACGCGATCCCGAGCCCCAGGTAGCGGCCTGCCGTACGGGCCCGTTCCTGTTCGACGCGGAAGGCGTCGATGTCGATCAGCTCGAGCGCCCGTTCCAGCGTCTTCTTCGTCGACATCGTCGCGTCGAGTGTCGGTCCGGTGATCATCGCCGGCGCCATGTCGTCCTCGCCCATCATGTTCTTCAGGCGCAGGTCGGTCGGCCGCATGTGGAGCGCGCGGGCGACGATGTCGAGCATCCGCTCGCGCGCCGACGTCTCGTTCGCCCAGGGTCCCCGGTACGCGACATAGCGGCCCTTGTTGGTGGCGACGGCGCGGGCCCGGATCTCGAACGCGTCCCACCGGTACGAGCCGGGGAACATCACGCGCATCATGCCGGCGAACATCGCCACGGTGATCGGGAAGGCGGGGTACGCACCCTGGTCGAACACGAGGTCGACCCGCAGGCCGCGCAGGGTGCCGTCGTTGTCGACGGCGATCGACACGTTGATGTCCTCCTCGCGCGCATGGCCGCCGTCGAGCAGGTTCTCGCTGCGATCCTCGATCCACTTGAGGGGACGGCCGAGATCGATCGCCGCGGCGGCGAGCGCGATGTCCTCGCGCGCGACCGCGCCCTTCGATCCGAACCCGCCGCCGATGTCCTGCGCCTTGACGACCGGGTACGTGTCCTTGGCGAGGAGACCGAGGCCGATGCCGGCCATGTGCTTCGGCAACGACCTGTCTCGCTTGAACTGGCTCTTGGCGCCGTCGTTGTCCTGGCCTTTGAGACTCTCGCTGTTCTCGCCCACGAACTGCTTCGCCCCGGCACCGAACGCGGCGCGCCGCTCCTTGTTCGAGACCAGCCGCCTGAGCGACGCCCGCACCGTTTCCTTGCCGGTCAGTGCGGCCGTCGCCCAGCGCAGCATGTGACTCGACTGCGTGGCGCTGTGGATCGTGAGCTGGCCTGTGGCCGCGTCGATCTCGATCACCGAACCGCGGGTCTCCATCGGCTGGTTCGACTGACGTTGGCACGACAACCGTTCGGTGACGACCCGGTCGGCAGCGGCGAACACCGCGTCGACATCGCCGTAACTGTCACTGTGGTCGTACACGACGTTGCTGCCGGCCTTCTCCCACAGCAGCGGTCGCCCGGGCTGGAACGCTTCGGCGATCGAGGAGATCGCGTCGAGCGGCGCATAGTCGATCTCGATGAGTTCGAGCGCGTCCTCGGCGAGATGGCGCGAGGCGGCGATCACGAGCGCCACGGGGTCGCCGACGTGGCGCACCCGTTCGGCGCTGAGCGCGTGGAACACCGGCGTGTAGAGGCCCGGCGACATCATCAGCGGCGGGAACGCATGCGTGAGCCGCTCGATGTCGGCACCCGTGTACACGGCGGTCACCCCGGGAGCCCGACGCGCCGCCGTGACGTCGATCGACGTGATCCGTGGCGTGGGCGAGCGGGCTGCGCAGGAACGCCGCATGCAGGACACCGTCCGGCTCGAGGTCGGCGATGTAGCGACCGTCGCCGATCAGCAGCCGGTCGTCCTCGACGCGCGTGACGCTCTGACCGACGAGGCCACTCAGGTTCGTCCCACTCAGGTTGGTCTCGGCACTCATCGTCCGCTCGCCTTCATGACCTCCACGGCCCGCTCGACGCCGGCGACGATCGACTGGTAGCCGGTGCAGCGGCAGAGGTTGCCGCTCAGTTCCTCCCTGATCTCGGCCCGGTGTCGGCTCGGCATTCTCGGCGAGCAGGGCGACGGCGCTCATGAGGAAGCCGGGCGAGCAGAACGCGCACTGGAAGCCGTGGGCCTCCATCATCGCCTGCTGGATCGGGTGCAGCGTGCCGTCGGGTTCGGCAAGGCCTTCGATCGTGGTGATCTCGGCGCCGTCGGCCTGCCCGGCGAACATGAGGCAGGAGCGGGCGGGCTGTCCGTCGAACAGCACCGTGCAGGCACCGCAGACCCCGTGCTCGCAACCGACGTGGGTGCCGGTGAGGCCGCAGTCGTCACGGATCACGTCGCTCAGGGTGCGTCTGGCCTCGACGGTCAAGTCGTGTCGCTCGCCGTTGATCACGAGGCCGATGTCGATCACGTCCCCGCCCGCTCGGCGCTCGGCGTCGAGCCGGTGGGTCACTGCGTCGGTCATGCGAACGCTCCGATCGTGGCGGCGGCCTCGGCGAGGCCACGGCGGGTGAGGACGCCGGCGAGGTGCTTGCGATACGGCGTCGTGCCGTGGATGTCGGCAGGCGGATCGAGCGCGTCGGCGACGAGTGCCGCCGCTCGGCCGACGATGTCAGGTGGCGCCGACGTGCCGACGAGGAGCCGTTCGGCCTCGGTGACGCGGACCGGGGTGGACGCCGCGCCGAAGAACGCGAGGGCGGCGTCGACGATCGTGTCGCCGTCGAGTTCGATCTTCGTGACGAGGCCGACGAGCGCGTAGTCGCCGTGCCGGCGGGCGACCTCGACGACCGATCCGACGGCGGCGGCAGGCCAGGCGGGAAAGGTGACGCTGGTGAGGATCTCGTCGGCGCGCAGCGCGGTCTGGAGATACCCCTCGAAGAAGTCGGACGCGGCGATCGACCGTTCGCCCGACACCGACTCGGCTGTCATCGTCGCCCCGACCGCGAGCGCCACCGCGGGCATCTCGGCCGCAGGATCGGCGTGCGCGATCGACCCGACCACGGTGCCTCGGGTGCGGATCGCCCGGTGCGCGATGAGTGGCATGGCGCGGTGGACGAGCGGCGCGTGGGAGGCGACGACGGCCGAACGTTCGGCGGCGGCGTGCCGGACCAACGCACCGATGGTGCACGACCTGTCGGCGCCGATCTCGATGCCGCCGAGCCCGGGGACACGACCGATGTCGATCACCACGGCGGGACGACCCATCCGCATCGCCATGAGGGGAACGAGCGACTGGCCGCCCGCCAGCACCTTGGCGTCGTCGCCATGCTCCGCGAGCAGAGCCAGCGCCTCGGCGAGGGTGTCGGGACGGTGGTACTGGAACGGCGGGGCCTTCACCCTGCGATGTTCGCACGTCGCTGCGGGCGCGGGTGACTCGGCCGGACCCGCCCGGGTTCGACGTGTCGTCACAGCATTGACCAGTGTCGGTCACTGCCGTACGCTGCGCACGGGCGACGGCCGATAGTGCGTTATGGGGATCAAGGAGCGGCTATGGACGAACGGTCGATCGTGTTGCGGCGTCATCTGGTCGGAGTGAGCGTGGTGATCGCGTCCACTCTGGCGGCCACCGGTTCGGCGGGCGCCGATGAACCCGCCCCGCTCCGGTACATCGCGGCACCCGGCGAGGCGAACGATCTCACACTCGTCCTCGACGGCGGAAACCTCGTCATCACCGACATCGGCGCCACCGCGTTGCCGACGTCGCTGATCGGATGCACGCCCGTTGCGGTGCCGCTCGGTGTGAGTGCCACGTGCAGCGCCCCGGGCGCCCTGGTGGTGCACCTCGAACTCGGCGACCAGGACGATCACATCCTGGCCGACATGCTTCCGCCCCAGATCAGATTGAACGTCGACGCCGGCGACGGCGACGACATCATCGAACCCGGTGACGGCGACGATCGGATCGTCGGCGGGCTTGGCAGCGACACCCTGTACGGCGGGCACGGCGACGATCGTGTCATCGGCCAGCCGGGTGACGATTGGCTGGACGGCGGCCCCGGCGCCGACACGATCGACGGCGGAGCGGGTTCCGACGCCATCTTCGGTAGGAACGGCGCTGACGTGCTCTCCGGTGGCGGCGATCCCGACTTCATTTTCGGGGGCGGCGGAAACGACTTCGTCGACGGCGGCGCAGAATTCGACTACCTGCAAGGTGACGGCGGTGATGACACCCTGCTCGGTGGTGGCGGCCGCGACGAGCTGAAGGGCAACGGCGGTTCGGACACCATGGACGGCGAGGCCGGCGACGACCTGATCCGAGCGCGCGACGATGAGGCCGACTCCATTCGATGTGGTGCCGGCGATGACGTCGCCCGCATCGACGGCGGCCTCGACACCGTCCACGAGGCGTGCGAAAAGGTGCGCAGCGACATCGAGTGAGCGCCCGGCCGGCGCCGGCCACGCTGGTCGCAGAACGGTCCGAGCGTCAACGGTCGGCGACGTCGAACGTGTCGGCGAGACCGCGCAGCATCCACGCCGATTCGTCGGGCACCAACTGGTCGAGTGGGCGCCGGAAGCTCAGCGCTTCCAATAGTTCGACGGCGTTGCCCGTGAACCGGACGTCAGCGGTGACGTCGCGTCCAGCGCGAACGGACACCCGATCATCGACCTCGACGATGAACGACACGTCGGGGTCCGTCACGTCGACCGCCAGCGTGCCGCGCTCGACCGCACCGGCGTTGAGGGAGAACGCCGGCGACAGCGCGGCGCCGTAGCGCAGGCTGGCGGCGACCTCGTCGTGCTCCTCCACCGGCGTGCGACCGAGCGGCAGCACGATGTCGCGCTCGTGGACCCACGAGTCCCAGAGCGCGTGATGGGCGAGCGCGCTCACGCTGACGTGCCCGGGCGGCGCCTCCGCGAGCGTTGCCCAGCCCTCGCCGTCGAGCGACTCCCAACAGGCCACCAGCGCGTCGGTGGAGGCGGTGAAGCGCTCGAGCGTCTCGGCGTTCGAGATCGCACCGGCCTCGAGGACGAGTTGGGCGGGTGATGCGACCGGGTCGAAGGTGGCGAGGAACCTCGTCGGCTCGCCGCGCAGCGCCTGGGCGATCGAGAACGACCAGAAGTTGTTCGTGCTGTCGAGATGCAGGATCACGTCACGCGACGACCAGCCGGCGCATCGACTCGGATGCGCCCATTGTTCGTCATCGAGGTCGGCCAGGAGCGCGGCGAGCCGTCGGCGCTGGCGGATCGCCGGCTCGGCGATCGCCGCAGGATCGCCGTCGAGGACGATCACGGGATCGGTGCCGTAGCGCGGCATCAGCAACATGATCGCTGGCCCTCCGCCAGGTCGACATCGCGACCCGGCTGCCGCGACCCGAGCAGCGTCGCTTCGATCGGCTCGTCGCCCGCCGAAGATTCGCCGTCGAGGAGGCGCTCTCATCGCGGCGGCCATCTTGCGCCCGCGGACCTCGGCCATGTCAGCACGAGGTCCGACGAACAGATCGTGGAGCGTGCCGACGAACAGCTCGAGCCAGCGCTCGAAGTGCTCCTCACCGAGAGGCGTCCGGCGATGGATCGGCTCGTGGGCGCGGAGCGGGTGCCCG
Organism: Ilumatobacteraceae bacterium; assembly: GCA_963829675.1. Taxonomy (GTDB): domain Bacteria; phylum Actinomycetota; class Acidimicrobiia; order Acidimicrobiales; family Ilumatobacteraceae; genus Sva-07. Next base: position 218,101 of record CAWHJP010000010.1, on the reverse strand, counting down.
TCATAGCCGGGCCTTCCGAGCAGCTGCCACGACCAGAACGACACGAGCGTCGCGACGTGGGCGTTCCAGTCCACCCGGGCGGCCGCGAAGATCGGTCCCAGCAGGTCGTCCATCGCGACCTGGCGGTAGAAGTCGACCACGAGTCGCTCGATGTCCTCGTCGTCGACGATGTCGTGCATCGGTCCGCCGACCAGATGCGCGTAGCACGGTGCCTCGCCACCTTCGTCCACGGTGTCCTCCTCGTCCGACCCCGATTGGAGGCCACCGCCATGCTCGCCCACCAGGCCCGGCGGATCAACCCCCCGTCTCAGCACCCCAGTACTCGTTTGCGTCGGGATTTCTGAGGACCGGGCCTCAGAAATCCCGACGCAAACGGGGACCGGACCAGTGTGACGGGCCGGTGCGACGGGTCAGGGTGACGGGTCGTCGAGGCGGGCGTGGAGGCGGGACCGGAGTTCCTCGGGGCTGTAGTCGACCCAGGTGCGGGCGCGGCGCCGTTGCACGACCACCGCCCCGGCCGCGGCGGCGCCGAGCAACCCGGCCAGACCCAACCACTTCCACCAGCGCATGGGCCGTACAGTACGCGGCGTGGAGCCGACGCGGATCACTCTCGACGAGGCCGCGAGCGTCAGTCGCAGCGGTGACATCTGGCTGTTCACCGGACGCAAGCTCGCCGACCGGGCGATCCGGTTCGCAACCAACAGCCCCGTCAACCACGTCGCGATGGTGTTGGCGATCGACGATCTTCCGCCGCTGCTGTGGCACGCCGAACTGGGACGGTCGATGGTCGACGTCTGGACCGGCGAGGCGCAGCGCGGCGCTCAGCTGCACCGGCTGACCGACGCGGCCGCCACCTGGGTCAACCGCTATGGGCAGCGCGCCTTCGTCCGCCAACTCGATCCGGAGGCCTCCCGCGACATGGAGAACGCCGCGCTCGGCGTCGTACGCGAATTCAGCGGTCGGCACTTCCCGAGCACGCTCGGGCTCGTCGGTCACTGGCTCAAGGGCCGCGCCCGCCGCCGGGTCTCGTTCGAGGACATCTACTGCGCCGAACTCGTGGCGTTGACGTATCAGCGGATGGGTCTGCTCGACGATCGCAAACCGCTCAACTGGTACGACCCCGGTCGCTTCTGGAGCGGCGACCGGCTCGACCTCACGGGCGGTGCGGTGCTCGGCCCCGAGATCGCCGTCGACGTGCCATCGGCGCCGACCGCCGCGTGAGCCACGCTCGACCCTGACGGTGGACGGAGGTCGCGCGTGCAGATCTACCTCGATCCGAGCGGCCGCCGAGGTGCGGCGCGGTCGATCTACGACCAGATCCGCGACGCGATCGAGTCGGGGTGCTCGCCGAGGGCGATCTGCTGCCACCGTCGCGGGAACTGGCGGCTGAACTCGGGGTCTCGCGACACACGGTCACGACGGCGTACGGCCTGCTCGTCGCCGAGGGATATCTGGCCGGGCGTGCCGGCGGTGGCACCGCGGTCTGCCGCACGGCGACGGGCCGACGGGTCGGCCGATCGTCGTTCGGTGCTGCGTTCCCGTCGAGGTCGAGTCGGCGCCGACGACGACGCCGCCACCCCCGGCGGGCGGGGTCGACCTGCGCAGCGGGCAACCGGACCCTGCGCTCTTCCCGACGGACGAGTGGCGCCGGTGCGCGTCGGCGACGCTCCATCGACCGCTACCCGGCTACGGCGAACCCGCCGGGTTCGAGTCGCTGCGGCAGGTGCTCGCCGGGTGGATCGGCCGGTCGCGCGGGGTGATCGTCGACGCCGACCAGATCATCGTGACGTCGGGTGCCCAGGAGGCGATCCACCTCGTCGTCCGCACGATGCTGCGGCCCGGCGACCCGATCGCCGTGGAGGATCCCGGCTATCCACCCGTGCGGCTGCTGTTCGAAGCGATCGGCCTGCGTGTGGTGCCGGTACCGGTCGACGGCGAAGGCATCGTCGTCGACCAGATCCCCGCGGACGTGAAGGTCGTCTACACCACCCCGTCGCACCAGTCGCCCAGCGGGGTCACCATGAGCCTCGGCCGACGACGCGCGTTGCTGGCGTTCGCCGACCGGCACGACGCGGCGATCATCGAGGACGACTACGACTCGGAGTTCCGCCACACCGACCGCCCGCTCGAGCCACTGCACCGGCTCGATCGATCGGGCAGGGTGGCCTACGTCGGCACGTTCTCCAAGACGCTGTCGCCGTCGCTCCGACTGGGCTTCGTGGCGATGCCCGATCCGCTGGTCGACGCCGCGACCGCGTGGCGCCGGCTGTTCAGCGTGCAACCGTCGAGCCTCGGCCAGCTCACGCTGCACCGATTCATCGAGCAGGGACATCTCGACCGGCACCTGCGTCGGGTGAGCCGTGTCTACCGGACCCGTCACGAGATCGTCCGGCAGTTCGTCGCCGACGGGGTCGACGCCGGCGTCCTCCTTCCCGGTCCCGAGAACCACGCCGGTCTCCACCTGTCGACGGTGCTGCCGGCCGGCGTCTCCGAGGACGCCGATCCGCGACGGTGCCCGCCGGCGTGGCATCGCGATCAGCAGCTTCGCCGAGTGCTGTGTCGGCCCCGACCACCCGAACGGCATGCTCATCGGCTTCGGCATGGCCGAGCGCCGACGTCCTCGAACGCGCCCTCCCCGACCTCCGCCGCATCCTCGAGCGAGCCTGACGTCATATCGTCGTTTGCGTCCGGCGCAGTCCGTGAAGCCGAGCGGAGGCAGACGCGTCGAGGCGGAGCACTTGGTCTGGTCGGATTTGGCGGGTTTGGACATGTTCCTGGCCCAAGTTGAGGCGTACCGTCGACGTCATGATGACGCCCGACCACCCCGGCGGATACGACGTTCCGACCCCGACCCCCGTCGAGATCTTCGTCGATCCGATGTGCCCGTTCGCCTGGCTCACCTCACGGTGGCTGGCTGACGTGGAGCGGCTCGGCCGGATCGACCTGACCATCCGCATCATGAGCCTGTCGATCCTGAACGAGGGCCGCGAGGACGTGTCGGAGTTCTACCGCGATCTCGTCGATCGGGCGTGGGGGCCGGCGCGGCTCGCGATCGCCATCGAGCGCGACTACGGCGCCGACGCATCTGCGGCGCTGGTACGACGAGCTCGGCCGCCGGATCCACACGGGCGGCGAGCGGGTCGACGCTCAGCTCCTTGCGGAGACGCTCGTCGCGACCGCGCTGCCCGACGCCCTGCTGGCCGAGGCGCACATCGACACGCCGACATCGACGCGCTCCTCCGAGAGAGCCATCGCCGAAGCGGTGGACTCGGTCGGCGACGATGTCGGGACCCCGGTGGTGCACATCATCGACGGCGCCCGGACGATTGCTTTCTTCGGACCGGTCGTGAACCCCGCGCCCCAAGGTGCTGAAGCGGTCCGACTCTTCGACGGCGTCGCCCTCGTGGCCGGCACGCCCGGATTCTTCGAGCTCAAGCGCACACGCACCGGGCCGCTGGTGTTCGCTTGATGGTGTTCGCATGATGACCCACACCGACGCCTACCTCGATCGACTCGGACTCGATCGGCCCAGCCTCGCCCGGGAGGGACCCACCGCGGCGGCGCTCGATCGGATCCACCGACGCCACGTCGAACGAGTCACCTACGAGACGACCTGGATCCACCTCGGCGAGCCGTGGACGATCGAGCCGGCCGCCGCGGCGCAGCGGATCGCGACCGCCGGCCGCGGCGGGTACTGCTTCCACCTGAACGGTGCGCTGTCGACGCTGCTGACCGACCTGGGATACGACGTCACGCTGCACGTCGGTGGGGTGCACCGCGCCGAACCCGACGAGGCCGACCTCCACAACCATCTCGTCCTGCTCGTCCACGGCCTGCCGACACCGAGTCATCCCGATGGGACGTGGTACGTCGATGCGGGTCTCGGCGACGCACTCCACGCGCCCCCTTCCACTCCGCTCGGGCGAGTTCGAGCAGGGCCCGATGACGTTCCGGCTCGAACCCACCCCAGGCGGTGTCGGTGACTGGCACTTCACGCACGACACGTCGGGATCGTTCGGGGGCATGAGCTTCTCGACGGCGCCGACCGACATCGAGGTGTTCGCCGCGCGGCACGAGTTCCTGGCGCGCTCGCCGGACTCGCCGTTCGCCCGCACGGTCACGGCGCAGCTCCGCGACGCCGACGGCACGACGGTGCTCCGCGGCCAGCGCGTCACGCGAACCGATCGAACCGGCACGACCGAGCACCTCGTCGACGACATGGACACGTGGATCGATCTGCTCGCCACCACGTTCCACGTCGACCTGTCGACCGCCTCGCCCGCGGCGATCGCCCGCATGTGGGATCGCGCCCAGGGCTGCTACCAGAGAAGGAGTTCCGACATGACCCGATTCATCTGCACCACCTGCGGCACCCAGTACGGCGACCGCACCGACCCCCCGGACACGTGTGCCATCTGCAGCGACGACCGTCAGTACGTCGGATGGTCAGGCCAGCACTGGACGACCCTCGAGGCGTTGCAGGCGGCGCACACCGTCCGGCTCGAGGTCGACGACGGCCTGCTCGGCGTCGGCATCACGCCGGCCTTCGGCATCCCGCAACGGTCGTTGGTCCTGCCCACCTCGGCCGGCAACATCCTGTGGGAGACGACGAGCCTCGTGACCGCCGACGCCGTCGCCGAACTGGAGGCGCGTGGCGGGATCAGCACCATCGTGATCTCGCACCCGCACTTCTATGCGTCGATGGTGGAGTGGAGTGAGGCGTTCGGCGGCGTGCCGATCGTGTTGCACGCCAACGACCGCGAATGGATCGCCCGCCCCTCGGAACACATCGAGTTGTGGGAGGGCGACGTGCATCCGCTGACCGACGGTGTCACCCTCTACCGCTGCCCCGGCCATTTCCCCGGCAGTACGGTGCTCCACTCGGCCGCCGGGCCGAGCGGCCGCCCGATCCTGCTCGCCGGCGACGCGTTGCACGTCGCCCAGGACCGTCGGCACGTGTCGTTCATGTACAGCGTCCCGAATCACGTGCCGTCGCATCCCGACGACGTCGCCGAGATCCGGCGCCGGCTCGACGGGGTCGACTTCGACGACCTGTACGGGTTCACGTGGGGGCTCAACATCATCGGCGGCGCCCGCGCGTGCGTCGACGAGTCGTTCGAGCGGTACTTCCGCGCGGTCGGTCGGACCCGCGTGCGCGCCTGAGCCCGCACGGTCGATCGCGGGTCTACGATCGCCGCGTGCTCGCTGCCTTCGTCTGGGGTGCCCTCGGCGCGAGTGCACTCCTCGTCGGCGCGTTGATCGCCTACGTCCGCCCGCCGAGCCGGCAGGTGCTGGCGATCATCATGGCGCTCGGCACCGGCGTGCTGATCGGCTCGGTCTCGTTCGAGCTCATCGACGACGCCATCGAGCACGCCGACGTCGCCCTGGTCGGTGCGCTCACGCTCGTCGGGGCCCTGACGTTCACGGCCGGGAACTGGTGGATCGACCGTTCCGGCGGCGGCCGCCGCAAGGACTCCGCCGGCTCGCAGCAGGACGGCTCGGCGCAGGCGATCGTGTTCGGGTCGGTGCTCGACGGGATCCCCGAATCGTTCGTGCTCGGGCTGACCGTGCTCCAAGGTCAGGTCAGCGTGGCGTTGTTCGCCGGCATCGTCCTCAGCAACCTGCCGGAGGGAATGTCGTCGTCAGCCGGTCTGCGAGTGGCGGGCTGGACGCGATCGACGGTGGTCCGGATGTGGCTCGTCGTCATCGCCGTGTCGGCGGTGGCGGCGGCGTTCGGATACCTCGTGCTCGATCCGGACGGCGGTCGCACGGGCGCGCTGGCCGAGGCGTTCGCCGCCGGAGCACTCCTCGCGATGGTGGCGGACACGCTGCTGCCCGAGGCGTTCGAGGTCGAGGGCGTGTTCACCGGATCCCTCGTGGCGATCGGGTTCTCGCTCTCGCTGATGCTCGCCGCCGTGTGACGGTGCCCGGTCGCCGGATCAGACGTACCGGTCGATGGCGCGTGCGGCTGCGGCGACGTAGCCGCCGCCGAACTTGATCGCATGCACGACGAGTGGTGCGATCTGGTGGAGCTCCACCCGATCGAGCCAACCGTCCGCCAGCGGATGCACGTCGGCGTAGCTCGTCGAACGCTTCCGCTCCGAAGCCGCCGAACAGCCGCATCATCGCGAGGTCGAATTCCCGGTGACCGCCGTGGGCCGCCGGGTCGATCAGCCAGCTCGCACCGTCGCGATCGACGATCCGATTGCCCGCCCACAGATCCCCGTGCAGTCGCGCCGGAGGTGACCCGTCGTCGAACCGTTCGAGCGTCGCCTGCCAGTCGTTCCAAGCGATCGATCGTGTCGGCCGGGAGGCGCCGATCGCTCGCGGGCGATCCGCGCCAGCGGCACGAAACGACAGTCGGCGACGAAACCCGCCCACGTCGCGTTCGGTTCGTTCGGCAGGGCCAGACTCCCCGTGGTCCGTCGATCGACCCGACCGAAGCACGGAGCATCCGAACCGTGGAGGAGAGCCAGCTCCCGCCCGAAGGCCACCTCGTCGACGGCGCCGCTCCTCGCGGTGTCGATCCATTCGAGCACGAGGAATGCCGGCTCGCCCCATCGCCGCTTCCTCGATCGCCGTCGGACACCGCGACGACCCGGGGCACACGGACCGCCCCGCTCGATCGCAGCCATTCCAATCCCCACGCCTCCGTGCCGAAGAAGCCGGCGGCGGCGACGCGTGCGTCTTGGCGAACAGCACGTCCCCCGACGCCAACTCGACCCGGAACGCCGCGGCCGTGTCGCCGCCGTGCACCACGGTCATCCCGACGACGGTGGCGCCCGTCGCGTTCGCCACCGCTTCGGCAAGCGTGAGTCGGGTTTCGAGCATCCACGCCCTGCATCAAACACCCACGACATGATGATCGACAGGGCGGGCGGGTGGGGGTGGCTCGTATCCGCCGACGACGTCGCCGAGGCAGCGGGCGAACGCCAACGCGGTGCGGTCGTGGAGGTACGGCGCCACCACCTGGATGCCGACGGGTAGCCCAGCCGCGGTGCGGCCCACCGGCGGCACCGTCACCGGGAGGTAGGCGCTCCCGGTGAGGGCGCTCCACCGGATCAGGTCGCGGTACGGCCGATCGCCGTGATCGGCCAGGGTTGCGTGCATCCAGTTCGAGCCACCAGGCGTGTGGACGTGCCGGAACGCCGGCACCGGTGCCACCGGACAGAGCAGGACGTCGACGTCGTCGAAGAACTCCGACCACCGCTGGCGGACGATGCCCCGCTCGCGATGGAGCACGTCCCACGCTCCGGTGGTCGGGAGCATACGCCGGCCGCGACCGACGCGGCATGCTCTGCGTCGGTGTCCGAGATCGCGCACGCCGCGGAGATGATCCGGCCACCGTCGAGGGAGGCGACGTCGGGGTCGATGTCGGGTCGGCGTTCACGGTCGATGCGCGCGCCGGCGCGCTCCAACGCGTCGATGGTCGCCGTGAGCACGTCGAGCACCGAGTCGGTCGACCGGGCAGAACTCGTCGTCGAGCCAGGCGGCGACACGGAAGTCACCGAGTGCCGTGGCGCGGGGCGGCGGCAGATCGACTCGCCACGCGACCGCGTCGTCGGGATTCGGTGCCACGAGAAGGTCGACGAGCAGTTCGAGGTCGTCGACCGATCGCGCGATCGGACCGAACACGTTGACGTCAGCGACGTTGCGATGGAACGACGGATTGTCGAGGTAGCCGTACGTGGGAATGATCCCGAAGCTCGGCTTGTGGCCGTACACGCCGCAGAACGACGACGGCACGCGGATCGATCCGCCGATGTCGGTGCCGATCTCGAAGCCGGTGAATCCCATCGCGACGGCGGCCGCCGGCCCGCCTGACGAACCGCCGGGAGTGCGTTCGAGATCCCACGGGTTGTTGGTCGTGCCGAACATCTCGTTGTAGCTCTGGTAGTCGCCCGACCAGCGCGGGACGTTGGTCTTGCCGAACACCACCGCCCCGGCCCGTCGCACGGTGTCGACCACGGTGGCATCGACGGTCGGCACGTGGTCACGCAGTTCGTGCGCTCCGCCCGTCGAGCGGATGCCGGCGGTGGTGATCGCATCCTTCACGGTGATCGGCACGCCCCCGAGCGGCCCCACGTCGCGCCCTCCGGCGCGGGCCTCGTCGATCGCCGACGCCTCGGCGCGGGCTCGTTCGGGTTCGATCGTGACGACCGAATTGATCGGCCCGTCGAGTCGCTCGATGCGATCCAGGTGCAGATCGAGCAACTCCCGGGCCGACACCTCGGCCGTCCGCAGTGCGGCGACGAGTTCCGTGAGCGGCGCGGTGAGATCGACCATCCCGCCATATCACCACACGAGACCCACCACACAGGCTCGTGGTATCTGGAGAGGGTGCGGCGGGTCGTGAGGAACATGACCACACGACTCATGCTGCCCCACCGTCTGACTCCGGGCTTCACTGCCGGCGAGGTCCTGCCGGCCGGGACCGTCCTCACGATTCACGGCGCGACGAACGTCGACGAACGGTCGGCCCAGGGCGCCGTCCACCTCGTCGGTCGGCACGGCGAGCAACGCGCCGTCGTGAAGACCTCGCCCCGGGAGGAGCAGATCGGCGTCGACACCAGCGAGCTCGACACCGGCGACTACATGGTCGTGGTCGACGAACTGCTCGACGAGGAGGGCGGGCGGTTCGCTCCGCTCGCGGTGCCGTTCGTGATCGACCGACTGCGCGGCAAGGTGCCCGCCGAACTCCGCGTGGAGCATGTCGTACGACTCGCCATCGGCGAGCTCGACGTGCAGCGCCTCGGCACCGACGACGCGGTTCCGACCGGGACCCGGTGGGTCGAAGTCGTCAAGGCGGCCGACCGCACCAGCGGGGCGGCCACCGAGATCGCCTTCGATGCCCGTGGCCGCCGTGTCGATGTGGGCGAACTCCTCGAGGAGCTCGCCAAGCGACGCTTCGAGAAGTTCGGCAAGCTGCACGAGACGCTCTACGACCACATCGAGTCGATGAAGGCGAGCGACACCGTCGACGTGGTCCTCTGGCCGCCGATCGACCGGCACCTGACGGGATACGACAAGCCGGCCAAGGGTGCGATCGGCGAGCCGCTGCCTGCGCAGCGCGAGCAGGACCGCGAGTTGGCCGAACGAGCGAGGGCACTGGTCGAGGTGGTGGAACAGCGTGGCGGCAAGATCACGCGCCAGCCCGACGAGGACGTGCCGACGGTGCACGCGACGATGCAGGTCGGCGAGCTGCGCCGGATGGCGCTCATCGACCGGGTAGGGATCGACGGGGTGGGCATCGACGAGGTGGGCATCGCGCTCCTCGACGACACGAGCGAGGTGCTCGATCTCGGCAACTCGATCTCGGTGTCGCGAACCAACCTCGCCCACAGCTTGGGATTCGACGGCACCGGGGTGAACGTCGCCGTGTTCGAATCCGGCCCCAGCGACACGACGAACCTGACCTTCGCCGACCGCTTCACGAGCAGCCCGTCGGCGAGCAGTCACGCCCGCCTCACGAGCGCGGTGATCCGCAACAGCGAGCCGAACGCTCCCCACGGCCATGCGCCTGGGTGCCGGCTGTTCTCGGCGAACAGCGGCAGCAATGACGCGTTGCGGTGGGCGGCCAACCAGGGCTGCACCGTCATCAGCCAGAGCTTCCACCGCGACACCGAGCCCGGTGGCGCGGGCCTGCAGTCCGACGACGTGTTGAAGGACTGGCTGGCGCTGCGGTGGCCTTACCCGACGATCGTGCAGGCAGCGGGCAACTTCTGGTCGACCGACCCCGACGGGATCGATCCACCCAGCTCGGAATTCGTCAACCACAAGGGATACAACTCCCTGTCGGTCGGCAACCACAACGACACGGCCGGCGCGATGTCGGCCGACTCCGTGTTCCGCAACCCCTCGTCGAACCACGGGGATCGCGAACTCCCGGAGATCTCCGCCAACGGCACCGGCGTCAGCGCGGTCGGCGAGAGCAAGTCGGGCACGAGCTTCGCCGCACCAGCGGCCGCCGGGGTCACCGCGGTCCTCCAGGACGTGGATGCGACGCTGCGGTCGTGGCCGGAGGGGTGCCGGGCGATCCTGCTCGCGAGCGCCACCCGCAACGTGTCGAGCAGCACGTGGTGGGCCGACGTCGTCGCCAACCACGACGCCGTCGACGGTGCGGGCGCGATCGATGCGCAGGCGGGCGTCAGGGTCGCCCAGTCGCGGCGGTCACGCAACGCGGCGGGCGTACGCCGGGGGTGGGACGTCGGCACGCTGCGGTCGACCGACTTCGACGGGAACCGCATGTCGACGTTCCGCTACCGGGTCACGGTCCCCCGATCGCTCTACCTCTCACGGGTGAAGGTCGCGCTCGGCGTGGGACAGCTCGGTCTCGAGCATCTTCGGGATCCCGCTCGGCTCGAACCTGTCGGTCGACTTCGATCTGATCGTGCGTGACAGCAACGGCAACCAGGTGGCGCACTCGTCGTCGTGGGACAACAGCTACGAGATCGCCGAGTTCGTCGGCACGAACGGGGCGACCTACGACATCTTCGTGCGCCGCTGGTCGGGCACGGACGACGTCTGGTACGGGCTCGCCTGGAACGTCGAGGGCATCACGTTCGGATGGCCGTTCGGCCTGAGCAGCGACACCGTTCGCCTCAACGGCTGACGAGCGTCCGATCCACCGGAAGTTCCGACTGGTCCGGCGGCGGCGCGGGGAGCGTGGCCGCCGCCGGACTCGTCGTATATCGGTCGGCGATCACGCCGAGTTCGTCCCGCCCCCGCGCTTGCGGTGTGTCGAGTGCCGCAGGCTGTGGGCGCTCATGAATCGGTTTAGTCGACGCATCATGGATCTCCTCGTGCAGGTGAATCGAACTGCTCAGTTCATTTCACGAACTCAGCCTATCCTGCGCGTGCCGGCTGAATCCGTCAAGAGAACTCAGCTATGGTGTGACAGATGACGCAGGCTCGGGACCGGACCGACACGCCGCGCGACACGGGGCGCGGGGCGCTGGCCGACCGCTGCTCGATCGCCGGCGCGGTCGCCGCGCTCGGCGACACCTGGTCGATCATGGTTCTGCGTGAGCTGTTCTTCGGCGTCCACCGCTTCAACGACCTGCAGCGCGACCTCGGGGTGTCACGCAGCGTGCTCTCCGATCGGCTGGCCCGTCTCGTCGACCTCGGCGTGGTCCGCGGGGTCCCCTACCAGCACCCCGGTGAGCGGTCGCGGCTCGAGTACCGCCTCACACGCAAGGGTGTCGACCTGCTCCCCGTGATGCTGTCGCTGATGGAGTGGGGCGACCGGCACCTGAACGCCGGTGACGGGCCGGTCAAGGTGTACGACCGCACCACCGACGAGCCCGTGCGCGTCGAGATGCGCACGCCGTCGGGTCGGCTGGTCGGGCCGAACGAGATGGATCCACGCGTGAACGATCCGCCGCCGATCCCCGATGACCCGATGGCCGATGACCAGACGTTCCACGACGACATCGAGGGGTACTGCGGAGCGCTGAGCTATCCGGTCGGTGCGGAGGTCGGCCTGCACGTGTCGACCCGATCGTCGACGTTCGACGTCCGCGTCGAGCGCTGGGGTGCGGACCGCGAACCGGTGTGGGCCGCGACGGACGTTGCCGGTGTCTTCACTCCACCACCGAGCGACGCTGATGCCGCAGGGTGCCGATGGCCGGCGACGCTGCAGATCCCGATCGACGAGCACTGGCGATCCGGATTCCATCTCGTCACGCTCACTGCGCACGACGCCCCGAACGGCCGGGACGTCGCGCACGCCGGCTTCGTCGTGCGCGGCCGCGGAGTCAAGCGAGCGATCGAGCCGCGTGCACTGCTCGTGCTGGCGACCAACACGTGGAACGCCTACAACACGTGGGGCGGCCGCAGCCTGTACACCGGCGGGAAGCAGGTGTCGTTCGGCCGGCCGTTCGGCCGGGGGATGTTGTGCCGGCCCGAGGTCGAGCGCGACGACCGCAAGGCCCGGCCGGTGCGCTGGGGCGAGGAACCCGACGTCGACGGCCTGATCTTCCAGCGGTACCGGACGGAACACGCCTATCCGTCGGCGATCGGCTCGGCCGGCTGGTTCACCCACGAGCGCCGCTTCGTCGAGTGGGCGGAGGGATGCGGGCTACGAGTTCGACTACGCCGTGTCGTCCGACCTCGACGTCGACCTCGGCGGGGACCCCGACGTGCTCGACGGTTACGACCTCGTGCTCAGCGTCGGCCACGACGAGTACTGGTCGGCCGGCCAGCGTCACGCGGTCGAGGCCCACGTGCGGCGCGGCGGCAACTTCGCCAGCTTCTCGGGCAACACGATGTTCTGGCAGGTCCGCCTCGAACACCACCGCTGGACCGACGGCGCGGTCACCGACATGATCTGCCACAAGTACACGGCGCACGAGACCGACCCGGTCGTGGCGCGAGGGCCAGCACGAGGCGATGACCGGCATGTGGGCCGACCCGCTCGTGGGGCAGCCCGGAGTGGTCGTTCCTCGGCGGCGGATCGGCGTTCGGGTTGTACCACCGGTTCGGTCGGGCCACCGCCCGCGGTGTCGGCGGGTTCGTCGTGTACCGCGACGACCACTGGCTCGTCGAGGGCACCGGCCTGCGCTACGGCGACGTGCTCGGTGCGAAGCACGGCGTGGTCGGCTACGAGACCGTCGGCTGTCCGTTGACGTTCGACGATTTCCAGCTGCCGGTCGCCGTCGATCGCTCCGACCTCGCGGCCGGCATCGAGATCGTGGCCTTCACGCCGTCGAGCAACCTCGGGATCGGCGAGTACCCGAAGTCGATCGCCGCGCTCGAGCGATCAGGGCGACCTCGAGTTCCTCGCCGAGCGGATCCACGGCGACACCAGCGAACCGAGCCTGGCCCGGGTGCGCCACGGCAACGCGGTGATGCTGACGTGCCGACCGTTCGGGCCCGACGCCGGCGAGGTCGTCACCGTCGGCACCACCGACTGGGTGTTCGGCCTGGCCGACGACCCCGCCGTCGCCCGGGTCACCGCCAACGTCCTCGACCGCCTGCAGCCCCACTGACCCAACGTGTCCGTCGCTGCCAGGCACCCGGTGCGGCACCTCAGTCGCCGGGCGGGAACTCCGGGCACGTCGCGCGGTATGGCGCGAGATCGCCGATGTACGAGTCCCATTCCTCGTGCGTCAGGTTGCGGCCGGCCATTCGGCAGGCGGCGTCGACCCACGACGCCGGGTCGAGGTTCCAGATCTTCGCCGGGGAGTCGGCTCCGCCTCCACCCACCGCCAGCGTGCTGCCGTCCGGGGCGAGCGAGATGAAGTTCACTTCACCATCGGCGATCACGATCGACTTTCCGAGCTGCATGCCCGTGGCGGTGTCGAAGATCGACACCGTGCGATCGCCCCCGCGTGCCGCGATGATCGAGCCGTCGTTGGTGCTCTGGAGTTGTTCGACCCGCCCTCGGCTCCCGGGAAACGTCCGGATCGGCTGCAGGTCGTCGAGCCCGTAGAGGGTGAGCCTGCCGTCGTTCGTGGAGACGACGAGCTGGTCGGCGATGGTGATGAACACCGCACCGACGTTCGCTGCATCGATCGTGCCGAGCACGTCTCCGGTGCGGCCGTCATGGATGTCGACGCCGGTCGACGTGAAGCTTGCGATCCGTGTTCCATCCCTGCTTGCCGACACCCACAATGGTGATCCGGTCTCGATCGGCTCACCGAGTGGGCCGGCCACCGACAAATTCCAATGTTCGAACCGTGTGCCGTCGTCGTTCCGGAAGGAGACGAGGACCGTCTGCTTTCCGGGGTCCCACCAGAGGAAATCAGCCAGACCAGGGAGGAGGTCGCCGGTCCCGTCGGTGCGTTCGCCGCTGGCGAGATCGAGTGACGCGCCGCGGAGCGTCCCGTTCGCGAGCTGGGTCGCGCCTTCCAAGCGCCCCTGATCGATGAACGCGGCGGCGAGGAATCCAGCCGGCACGGTCGCCACGTCGGCTCCTGTGGCCACGTCGACGACCTTGAAGGACGGCACACTGGCTCGCGGAACCAGGCGCGCCAGCAGCAGCTGGGTGCCGTCGGGGCTGTGGGCGACCACCTCCCAGCCCGGTGTCATCGCGCGGGTGATCGGCCCCGACCCGTCGAGGCGCCAGCGTGACACGACCGGCACCTCACCGCCGAAGGCCACCAGTTCGGTTCCGCCGTGAGCGGACCACAGTTGGCCGCTGTGGCCGTTCTGTCCTTCGAGCGTGCGCTGCGGATTTCCCTCGGCGAGGTCGCGCTCCACGAGACGGCCGAAGAAGTCGGCACAGTAGAACGCACCGCGCTCGACGACGACGGCGGCGAGGACGCACGACAGCGAGGAGTCGGGGTGCATCCATTCGATCGATGCGGTGTCGACATCGAGGAGGAAGACCCCCTCAAATCCGTTGCCAATGACCTTTGCTCCGTCACCGACCGCCCGGAACGTGGTCACGGAGAACGGTGCCGTCAGCGTGTTCTCGATCTCGAAGGTGCCGGCATCGAGGATCGTCACCACGCCCGTTGTTATGCCGACCACGATGCGATTGTTCGACGCCGCGGCGACGCCGCCCCCGTTCCCGGGCGCGTCTGGCGCTCGCAGGAGCGACCCCGGCGAGCGCGACGTGCGTTTCGCCCGTCTGCGCGTCGATCGCCACCAGCTCGCCGTCCTTGAAGCGGGTGATGAACAGGTATCGACCGTCCGGGCCGAACGTCGCCGATTGAATTCTCCAGGCTGCGCCCGACCTCGGGCAGCGATGAAGTCGTCGGCGACGGTGCGTGCATCCGGCCACATCTCGGAGAACATGCGCATCGACGGTGGCGACGCCGTCGTCGCCGAGCACCACGAGGCGGCACAGCAACTCGCGGGCGGCGCGCTGCTCGACCGGGTTCCAGCCGGCGTAGACACGCTCCGCGCTCCGGCCGATGACGCCGGCCATCCCACCGATCCTGCTCAGGCGTCCGGGGCGATGGACCCGTCGCGCCGGGACTCGTAGAGTTCGGCCAGGGTGAACTGGAGCATCGGGAGCGTGCCCGGCTCGACCGCCGCGGCAACGAGATCGGCGACCACGGCATCATCGATCTCGACGCCGGCACGACGTGCAGGGCCAAGAATGGCCTCCGCCACCTGCCCGGCCGACATCGGACCGATGGCGTAAGCGCCGGCCCCGATCTCGGGACCGATCGTCGGATCCTGCAGAGGGAGGTCGAACCGATCCGCTCGGATCGTCGTGACAACACGCACGTCGAGGCGCTCGTCGTCGATCGCCGACACGAGTGCACCGAGGAACTCGACACGGTCGTCCTCGTCGGCGATCGTCCACGCCTCTTCGAACTGGTCGACGACGATCACGAGCGACCCCGCTCGACGGCAACGGTCCGCAGGTTGGCCAAGCCGTCCCGGCCTCGCAGCGGTGACGGTGAGACCGACACCAGTGCGTCGCGAAGCGCGACGGTCGGCTTCTGTCCAGGCAGCATCGAGACGACCGTGGCCCCGCTCGACCGCAGCAACGGCACGAGACCGGCCTTCACGAGCGAGCTCTTCCCGGAACCCGAGGGACCCACGACCGTGACCAGCCGATGTTGGCCGACGAGGCCAGCCACCTCATCTACCACACCGTCGCGACCGAAGTAGACGTCGGCGTCGGACTCGTCGAACGGTCGCAGGCCCTTGTACGGGTTGACACCGGCGACGATCGATCGCGCCAGCGCGGCCGCCGCACGCCGACGATTGAGCGAGGACTCGTCGGAACGCCGGACGGGCGTCGAATCGAGGGCGCTGCGGCCCATCGCCGCCCGCCAGCCGAGAATGAACTCGGCAACGCTCGACGTGTTTCCATCAGCGGACGTGGCCGCAGCCAGAACGGCGTCGAGTGCGGCGGGCACGTCGGGCATCCGTCCGATCAGCGGCTGCCGGTCGATCGCGCTGGAGATCGACGGGACGGCCACGCGGACCCGACGTCGTCGGGCCCCGTCAGCAACTCCCACGCCAGCCACACGAAGCGAGCGGACGTCACGCCTGACCGCATCGGCCGATTCGGCGCTGCCGTCGGCACCTTCGGTCGGCGATCCCGAAATCGGTGAGGTACGCAGCGCCGGTGTCATCGAGGAGGACGTTCGCGGCCGACACATCGTTGTGATGAACGCCAAGGGCATGGGCGGTCGTCAGCGCGTCACCGATGTCCTCGACCAGCCGATCGACCCGATCGAGCGACCACGCTCCACCCGTGACCAACGAATCGAGCACGCTCCCGCCGGTGAGCAACCGGAACACCAGGTAGGCGCCGCCCGGCTCGCGCCAATAGTCGTACAACGGAACGATGTGAGGGTGTTCGAGGCGGCGACGAGACGCGCTTCAGCCTCGAAGCGTCGGATGAACTCGGCCGAGTCGGCGAGGTCCGGGCGAACGACCTTGACCGCCACACTCCGGCCGGTGCCGGGTTGGATCGCCCACATAGACCCGACCGCTCGCGCCCTCGCCGATCGGCTCGCCGAGCGTGTAGCCCCGCAGCGAAACCGTCCCGGCGCCCTCGCCGCCGCCCGCCGATCCATCGGCGATCGATCGCTCCAGTCCGGCGAACTCGACGGTCGGCTCGAGCCCCGTCTCCTCGGCGAGGCGGGCACGAAACGCTCGAGCAGCGCGCAGCGCCTCCGCGGTGCGGCCCGAAGAGTGCAACGACTGCACGAGCAGGGACACCGGACGCTCGCGGAGCGGATACTCGACGATCAGCGCTTCGAGGTCAGGAATCGCCCGATCGTGGTGGCCGATCTTGAGCAGCGCTGACGCGCTGTCGCTCGCGTGCGCTGACGTGCAACTCTGCGAGCCGAGTGGTCTCGGCGATCGCCCACCACTCGTCGCCGAACTCACCGAACGGGCGACCGCGCCAGAGCGCCAGGGCTTCGTCGTAACACGCCACGGCACGGTCCGGAAGCGAGCGTTCCGCTTCGCTGATCAACGTCTCGAATGCATCGATGTCCCGAGTGCCTGCGGTTCGATCGAGCCGATAACCGTTGTCCTGACTCACGATCACATCTCGCCCGAGCGATGCCCGCAGGCGCGACACGTACGTCAGCACCGACCGGTTGGCGCCCGACGGAGGATCGGAATCGGGCCAGAGCACGTCGACGAGATGGTCGGTACTGACCACGCGGTCGGGATAGGTGAGCAGGACACCGAGGAGACGCCGCTGCTGCGGACCGCCGACCGCGACGGCGCTTCGTCCCTCCGGTTCGTCGTCGACGACCTCGATCGGTCCGAGCACCCGCCGACCTCCACTCGTGGGGCGAGCACGCGATTTCGTACAGTCGGTGACCAGCTGTAACCACATGGCTGCAACCGACGAAGAGGTAACGGACGATGGCTTGGGATTTCTCGACAGAACCGGAATTTCAGAAGAAGCTCGACTGGGTCGAGGAGTTCTGCCGCGAGGAGGTCGAACCGCTCAACTACGTGTTCCCGTACGCCATCCGGTCGCCGGAGCCGAAGATCCGCGCCCTCGTCAAGGGCCTCCAGGACCAGGTGAAGGACCAGGGGTTGTGGGCGATCTTCCTCGACGAGGAGCTCGGCGGGCCCGGCTACGGCCAGTTGAAGCTCGGCCTCCTCAACGAGATCCTCGGCCGCTACCCGTCGGCACCGCAGATGTTCGGCGCGGCGGCACCCGACACGGGCAACATGGAGATGCTCGCGGCCTACGGCACCGAGGAGCAGAAGGAGCGCTGGCTGACCCCGATGCTCAACCAGGAGATGTGGTCGGCCTACTCGATGACCGAACCCCAGGGTGGTTCCGACCCCAACCTGTTCAAGACGACGCCACGCCGTGACGGCGACGAATGGGTGATCAACGGCGAGAAGTGGTTCACCAGCGCCGGGCGGGTGGCCGACATCCTGTTCGTGATGTGCACCAACGGCATGTTCGTCGTGCCGCGCAAGACGCCGGGCGTGGAGATCATGCCCGAGCCGCGCAACCACAACCACATCATCTACAACGAGGTGCGGGTCCCCCTCGACCACCTCCTCGGCCCCGAGGACGGCGCCAAGGTGCTCGCCCAGCGGCGTCTCGGCGGCGGGCGTATCCACCATGCGATGCGCACGATCGCCCAGTGCAAGCTCGCCTTCGACATGATGTGCGAGCGGGCCCTCAGCCGCGAGTCGCACGGCAAGACGATCGCCGAGCATCAGATGGTGCAGGAGAAGATCGCCGACTCGTACGCGTCGATCAGGATGTTGCGCCTGTTCGTGCTCGAGACGGCGTGGAAGATCGACAACTCCAGCACCCAGGAGGCGCGCACCGACATCGCCGCCGTGAAGTACACGATGGCCCGGGTGCTGCGCGAGGTGTCGTTCAACGCCCTGCACATCATGGGATCGCTCGGCACGACCAACCTCACGCCGCTGCAGGACATGTACGCGGCGGCGCCGCACATGGGAATCGCCGACGGCGTCGACGAGGTCCACAAGGCCACGGTCGCCCGCAACGTGCTGAAGTCGTACCGGCCGCACGAGGGCAACTGGCCGACCGAGTACTTCCCGGCCAAGCGGGAGGCGGCGCGCAAGAAGTTCGAGCCGTTGCTGGCGCAGGATCCCGAGCTGCGCGACCTCGCCGACGGCTACGCGAAGTACATGGCGTCGCGCCACTGAGACGTCGAGTCCGACGGGACGGTTCAGAGGCGGCTGGCCAGGAACGCACGCGTGCGTTCGCGGCCCTCGTTGTCGTCCGCGAACTCCGACGCCGCGAACTGCGTGACGCCGGCGGCGACGAGTTCGTCGAGCCGATCGGCGCACGTCGCCTCGTCGCCGATGATCGCCAGATCCTCCGGGCCGGCGAGACCTTCGTGGTCGAGCATCGCCCGGTACGACGGCAGCTGGCCGTAGATCATGAACACGCGGGACGCCACCTCGCGGGCGGCGTCGACGTCGTCGGTGACCCAGATCGGGAAGCCGGCGGCGATCTCGGGTGCCGGCCGGCCGGCCTCGGCGGCCGCTTCTGAGATCGTCGGCACCGTGAGCGAGCCGAGCGTGGAGGCGCCCGTCATCCACGTGACCGTGCCACCGCACGTGGCGCCCGCGAGCCGCAGCATCTGCGGGCCGAGCGCCGCCAGCAACACGGGTGGTTCGGCGGCGTCGATGGTGACCTGTCCGCGCACGGTGATGGTCTCGGCGGCCATGTTCACGGCCTCGCCGCGCAACAACGGCATCAGCGCGGCGAGGTACTCCCGCGCATGTCGCACCGGCTTGTCGAACGAGTAGCCCCACATCCCCTCGACGACCACCTGGTGGGAGAGGCCGATACCCAACGTGAAGCGATCACCGCTGAGCAGGCTGGTCGTCTTCGCCTGCTCCGCCATCACCATCGGGTGACGCGGATACGTCGGGACCACGGAGGTGCCGAAGCGGATGCTCGGCACCTGCTGGGCGACCGCACCGATGAGCGTCATCGCGTCGACCTGCCCGATGATCTGCGACAGCCAGTACGAGGCGAACCCGGCATCGGCTGACGCCTGCGCGTCAGCGACGAGTGCCTCGAAGTTGCCGGTGCCCGCGACGTTGGAGAAGATGCCGATTTCCATCAACGCAACGTAACCCCGGCCGCGGTCAGAGCAGCTCGGCGATCGACGCCGCGGCGCGGGCGGCACCGTTCGGATCGACCGGCAGGTAGTCGATGGTGCGGCCGAGCTCGGTGACGATCACGGCGGCGAGATGGTCGGGATCGGCCGCATCGTGATAGTCGAGCCGCCGGCCGGCGCCGTACCGCTGCAGGCGGTGGTGGACGTGGAAGTTCTGCTCGAAGTGGTGCTGCAGCGGCACGTAGACGAACGGCCGCCGGTTGGCGGTGAGTTCCATGCACGTCGTGAGCCCGCCCTGCACGATCGCCAGATCACACGCCGCGAGGTGACGGTAGAGGTCGGGGACGTAGCGGAGGTACTCCACGCCGTCGCACCGCGGGAACGAGCGCGGGTCGAGGCGCGGCCCGACGACGACGACGAACCGGAGCGCCGGGAACGAGCTCGCGGGCGGCGGGCACCGCTTCGACCACTCGCCGGACGAGGTCGCCGCCGACACCTGACCCGCCGACGGTCACCACGCACACCTGCTCGTCGGCGTGGTACCCGAGTTCGGCGCGCAACGCTGTCGCGGTCGACGAAGTCGGCCGGGTCGAAACCCGTGACGTAGCCGGAGAACTCGAAGTTGGCCTCGGTCCAGTCGCGGATCCCGGGAAGGTGTTCGCCGAACGCGTCGGGGACGATGTCGTCGGGGTCGCCGATGAAGATCGATCGGTCGCGCAGGCGCCGGTACCGGGCCCGCTGCTCGATCATCTCGGCGTTGTAGTCGGCGGCGATCTCGGCCTCGCGTGCGCCACCGTCGGGCATCGGCAGCCAGCCCACGAAGTCGGTCATCCAGGCGAACTCGAAGTGCTTGCGCTCGGGGTTCTCGTGGAGGAAGTAGTCGATGTCCCACGCCTCGTCGCCGATCACGACGTCGTAGTGCTCGTCGCGGACGAGGTCGTCGAACACCATGAAGTTGTTCACCAGCACCTCGTCCATCTCCCGGATGGCCTGGAACGCGTGCAGGTCGTGCTCACCGGCCTCCTCCTCCACGTGGGCCGACTCGCTGGCCAGGAACGCCGACGCGGGGTGGATGCGCTCACCCCGTTCCTCCAGCACCTTGGTGACCGGGTGCTGGGCGAGCCAGTCGATCTGCAGGTCGGGGTGGAGTTTGCGGAGTTCGTCGGCGATCGTCGCGTCACGCAGCGCGTGGCCGAGCCCGATCGGCGAGGAGATGTAGAGCGCCCGCTTGGGACGCCGGGCGGCGCGCACCCAGGTACGCGGCGGCGGTGCCTGCCGCGGCCTCGGGCGGACCGTGTCGACGAACCGTTCGATCAGCCGGTTGACGACGATCGGGTCGCGCGCCTGCGGGCCGTGCCCTCCCCCGCCGATGGTGACGAGTTGGCCGCCGGTCAACTCGGCGAGGGCCACGCCGGACGAGTACGGGCGGATGCGGTCGTCGTCGCCGTGGATCACGAGTACGGGCGCAGTCACCCGCTCGCAGACGGAGCGGAAACTCTCGAGCTGACAGGCCTGCTGGCCCCGCGTGGCGTCGATCAGCACCGACGGCGGGATCTCCTGGCTCCACTCGACGCAGTCCTCGATCTGCTTGGTGGAGTGCGGCTCGTTGAACATCTGGGCGAAGAAGAACTCGGCGAAGTCGCGGTAGTCCTGCTGCCAGTAGTGGCTGTTGTACTTGGCCCAGCCGTCGGTCGTGTCGAGTTCGGCATCGAAGGGATGGATGGCGCGCTCCATGTGCCCGGGGGTGAGCGGCGTCGCCGGACCGATGGTGACGAGCCCGTCGACGCGCTCGGGGTGGTCGGCGGCGAACTGGATCGCCCCACGTCGCGCCGCACGACAGCGCCGACGAGGACGCCCGGTCGGTGCCGGTCGCGTCGAGCACGGCACCGATGTCGTCGGCGAACTCGAAGTGGGAGTACGCCTCGCTCCCTACGGGCGTCGACGACAACCCGGTACCCCGGCCGTCGAACGTGACGACCCGGTAGCGACGGGCGAGCGAGGCGACCTGGGCCTTCCAGAACCGGGACGGGATGATCGACCACGTCGGCAGCAGGGCGACCGTCGTCTCGCCCGTGCCGAACACCTCCCAGTGCAGGCGCACGCCGTCGCGCTCGACGTCGCCGATGGCGTCGGGTTGCCGTGCTCTCATGCGCCGCCCCTTTCTGCTGATGATGATTCGGTCAGGCGACCGAATCGAGCTTCACCGATCGCGTCCCGTCTGTCAATGGGTGGACAGCGGCGTGAGAACGCCATCCACTGGCTTTCGGTCGCTCGACCGAACAGCATCATCGATCACGTGGCGAAGCCCGACGGCATCGCGGTGTCGGCGTCGGCGGGGACGGCGAGGCGCTCGATGTCCGCTCGGCGCTCGGGGTGGGAGGCCAGCAGGACATCCGCCGTCCCTCCCTCGAATCCGGCACCGGTGAACCCCGGAGCCATCGTGCAGCCGAACAGGCCGTACGTCCCCGTCCTCGCCCAGTTCACCGGCCTGCCACGTGCCGGCCGGGATCACGTACTGCACCAACTGGCCCGCCGCGAGGTCCGCGCCGAGCCACACGTCGTCGGCCGAACCGTCGGCGCGGAGGAGCACCAGACGGATCGGGTCGCCACCGTAGAAGTGCCACACCTCGTCGGCCGGCAGACGATGGAACAGCGAACGGCTGATCGGATCGTGCGCGTAGAGCCCGATCATCGCCGTGCCGACGGGGCCACCATCGATCGTCTCGGCCGGCGACCGGTACGTCCCGACGAACAGCGTCCCCTCCACCGGGAGCGGCTGCATCCCGAAGTGCTCGACGAGCTTGGCGACCTGCGGGTGCACGGCGTGCTCAGTTCGGGAGCACGCGCTCGATGAAGTCGATGACGTCGGCGATCACCTCGTCGCCGTTGGTTTCGTTGAACACCTCGTGCCGTGCGCCGGGATACGTGTGCTGTTCGAACGTGTCGCCGCCGAGCCGCTCGATGCCGGCGCGCGTCCCCTCCATCGGGACGAGCTGGTCGTCCTCGCCGTGCACCCACAGCAACGGCAGATCGCCGAGCGCACCGTCGGCGGTGATGGCGGCGATCGTGTCGGCGAACCCCTGCAGCGTCGGCCGCTTGAACGGACCGTGCCACACCAGCGGGTCGGCGGCGTACGCCTCACCGACCGCCGGGTCGCGCGAGAGGACCTCGGGGTCGAGGGGGATGTCAGGGATCTCGTCGAGCGACAGCAGCGCTCCGATGGTGTCGAAGTTGCCGACGGCCGCGCCCGACAGGACGACCGCATCGAGTACGTCGCCGTGCTCCTGCGCGTAGCGGGCGCCGATCATCCCGCCCATCGAGTGGCCGATCAGCACGACCGGGAGATCCGGCCAGTCGGTGCGGGCCTGCTCGACCACCGTGTGGACGTCGGCGACGACCGGTTCGAAATCGGGGATCAGCACCCGTTCGCCGCCGCTCTGGCCGTGGCCGATGTGGTCGAGCCCGTAGACCACGCCGCCGATGCTCGACGAGCGCCTGCGCCACGTGGCCGTAGCGGCCGATGTGCTCGCCGTACCCGTGCACGAGGACCGCGACGAACCGCGGCATGGTCGCTCGCCGTCGCGCCACGATCGGGCGAAGATCGGCGACCTCCGTCCCGTCGAACTTCCAGTCCTTCATCTCGATCATCGGTGGTGCTCCTTGTCTCAGAAATCGGTTGGCTCAGAATCGGTTGGTTCAGAAATCGAGTCGTGGCTCAGAACGTGCGGTCGGGATCCTGCTCGGCGGCGTTGGTGAAGTCCCGCCAGGTCTCGGTGACGTTGCCGCCGACGGGGAAACCGCCCTGGTCCTTCAGCATCGTCGCCGTGTGCATCAGGTTCCAGCTCATGATCGTGGCGTTCTTGTTCGTGAACTCACTGTCGTACCCGACGCGGTCGTCACTGCCCTCGATCTCGTCGCCGTAGCTCGGACCCGGGCCGATCTCACCGAGCCAGCCACAGTCGGCCTGCGGCGGGATCACGTAGCCGATGTGCGACATCGCGTAGAGGATCTCCTTCGAGCACGCCTTCACCCCGTCCTCGTTGCCGGTGACCACGCAGCCGGCCGTCTTGCCGTAGTAGAGGTACTGGCCCTTGTCGTTGCGCTCGCTGCTGTAGGCGTAGAGCCGCTCGACGACCAGGGTGGCGACACTCGACTTCGCCCCCAGCCAGATCGGCGTGCCGATCACGAGGATGTCCGCCGCCATCACCTTGGCGTGGATCGCCGGCCAGTCGTCGCGGTCGTCGCCGATCTCGGTCGTGTCCTTCACCATGCCGAAGCCCACCCGGTGGTCGAGCATGTGGATCAGCTCGACGTCGACGCCCTCGGCATCCATGATCCCGGCCACGCGTCGCCAACAGCCGGCGGGTGTGCGACTTCGAGCGCGTCGTGCACGATCGAGCAGTTGAGCAACACCGCCGACAGACCGGAGAACGCGGGCACCCCGCGACCGTACCGCAGCCCTCGCGACGCCCGATCAGGGGGTCAGGGGACGGCGCGGTCGGCGAGCGCGGCGGCGCCGGCGACCGATGCCTGCATCCGCTCGCGGAGCATGGCGAGATCCACGCCGGCCGTGTCCTTCTGACCGGCGCGATAGCGGGCGTACACGCCGTGCAGGATGCACGCCGTCTTCCACTGGTTGAACGACCGGTAGAAGTCGAGGTGGGTGAGGTCGGCACCGGTGGCCTGGGCATAGCGGTCGGTCAGCTCGGCACGGCTCGGGAAGCCCGGGAGCGCCGTCGCCGGATCGACGCCGTCGACGCCCGCATCACCCGGCTCGGCCCAGGCGTTCAACGTGTAGGCGAAGTCGGCGAGCGGGTCACCGAGCGTCGCGATCTCCCAGTCGAGCACCGCCGTCAGTTCGCCGGTCTGGGCGAACAGGCTGTTGTGCGGTCCGTAGTCGCCGTGCACCACGCGGGCCGGGCCCGCCTCGGGGATCGACGCCGCGAGCCGATCGTGCAGCTCGTGCACCCGCGGATCGTCGTACTCGGCGTGCGCTACCGACGACGTCCACGAGCCGTACCACGTTCGGAGTTGACGCGCGACGTAGCCGTCGTGGCGGCCGAGGTCGTCGAGACCGACGTCCGCCGGCGTGATCGAGTGCAGCCGGGCCAGCACGTCGATGAACGACTCGCCGGCGCGGCGCCTGGCCGGCACCTCGAGCCAGTGCGCCACCTCGGCCCCGCTGTACAAGGCGCGCCCGTCGGCCTTGCCCATCACGTAGAAGTGCGTGTCGGCGATCGACCGGTCGTCGCAGTAGGCGATCGGCTCGGGCACCGGAACGGCGGTCGGCCACAACGCCTCGATCACGCGGTACTCGCGCCACATGTCGTGCGCCTTCGGCAGCAGCTCGCCGAGGGGAGGACGCCGGATCACCAGCTCGCGCCCGGCGCGCGTCGACGAGGAGGTAGGTCAGGTTGGAGTGGCCGCCCGGGAGTCGTCTCCAGACGATCGGCAGACTGCACGGTGGTGACCGTCGCCAACCAGCGCTCGATGGTGGGGACGTCGAAGCCGACGACGTCAGCGTCGTGATCGGTGCTCATGCGTCGACCATTGTCGTCGCCGCCACGCGGCACGGCTGCAGTCGGGCCGACCACTACCCCAGCGATGAGCGAACGGCCACCGCCTCGGTCCGTCTCGCTCATCGCAACGGAGGGGGTCGGCGGGACGGTGACGGCGGGCGAGGGCGTCGTCGGTGAGGGCGAGGCCCGTGGCCCCGGCGATCCGGGCGCGCACGACGAGGTCGACGATGCGTCGAGCGGCGTCGTCGACATCGGTGCCCCGCGCGTGGATGTTGCTGATGCAGTTGCGGTCGGCGTCGGTCCGGCCGAGGCGTGGGCCCGACGTGAGATAGGCGCCGACACTTTCCGAGATCGTCAGTCCCGGGCGTTCGCCGATCAGCACCACGACGATGCCCGCGCCGAGCAGCTCACCGATCGGATCGCCGATCGCGACCCGGCCGTTGCGACACGACCGTGATCGGGTCCGATCGACCAGCCGCCGAGGCGTTCGTGGGCCGCGATCCGCTCGACCAGGGCCGGCCCGTACCGTTCGATCGCCCGCGGTGACAGTCCGTCGCAGAGCACGAACGCCAGGTCGCACCGGTCCACACCCGACCGTCGCAGCGCGGAGGCGGCGTCGACCGGGAGCGAACGGCCGAGGTCCGGCCGACGGATGTACTCGTCGCGCGAGCCGGCCGCGGACGTCACGGCGATCACCTCCCGACCAGTCGCGCGTCAGTGCCGCGACCACGCCGTCGGCGTCGAACGGATGGCGCACCGCGTCGCGCGCCCTGGCATGGTCGAGGCGCAACTGCAGCCTGGCCGCGGTCGGCAGGCTGACCCCCACGCGTCCGATTCCCACCCGGGCCGGCGTGCACGCTCGCACCTGGCCGATCGCGATCTGGGCGCTCGGCAGGTCGTCGTCACCGGGCGAGGTCCAGTGCGGCCATCAGGGCGGGGGTTCCGCTCGGGGCCGTCAGGCCGGCCTCGATCGTCGACGAGATCCATCCGCTGCAGCCAGGCCTCGAACTCCGGCGCCGGGCGCAGGCCGAGCACCTGGCGCACGTACTGGGCGTCGTGGAACGACGTCGACTGGTAACCCAGCATCACGTCGTCTCCGCCCGGCACGCCCATGATGTAGGTGCACCCGGCCGCACCCAGCGCGGTCAGCAGCACGTCCATGTCGTCCTGGTCGACGTCCATGTGGTTCGTGTAGCAGACGTCGCACCCCATCGGCAGGCCGAGGAGCTTGCCGCAGAAGTGATCCTCGAGCCCGGCCCGGATCACCTGCTTGCCGTCGAGGAGGTACTCCGGCCCGATGAACCCGACGACGGAGTTGACCAGGAGCGGATCGAACCGACGGGCGACGGCGTAGGCGCGGGCCTCGAGCGTCTGCTGATCGACGCCGTGGTGCGCGTCGGCCGACAGGCACGAACCCTGTCCGGTCTCGAAGTACATCACCTGCGAGCCGACGGTGCCGCGGTGCAGCGAGCGCGCCGCGTCGTGCGCCTCGGCGAGAAGGTCGAGCGTGATCCCGAACGACCGATTGGTCGCCTCGGTGCCGGCGATCGACTGGAACACGAGGTCGACCGGCGCGCCGTCGTCGATCGCCCGCAGCGTGGTCGTCACGTGGGCGAGGACGCACGACTGGGTCGGGATCTCGTAGCGGCCGATCAACGCGTCGAGCATGTCGAGCAGCCGCCGGTTGTGCTGCGGTGAGTCGAGCGCAGGGTTGATGCCGATCACCGCGTCGCCGCATCCGAGGAGCAGGCCGTCGACGATGGCCGCCATGATCCCGCGCAGGTCGTCGGTGGGATGGTTGGGCTGGAGCCGGACCGCGAGGCGCCCCGGGAGCCCGATCGTGGAACGGAAGGCCGTCACGTTCGAACACTTCGAGGCGACGAGGACGAGGTCCTGGTTCCCCATGATCTTGCTGACCGCGGCGACCATCTCGGGCGTGAGTCCCCAGGCCACGGCCGCCAGGTCGGCCGACGTCGTCTCGTCCGACAGCAACCAGTCGCGCAGCTCGCCGACGGTCATCGAGCGGATCGGGCGCGAACACGTCGTCGCGCTGCTGGTCGTGGATCAGCCGCGTGACGTCGTCGATCTCCCACGGGATCACCGGCTCGTCGAGGAACGCCGCCAACTCCACGTCGGCGAGGCAGTACTGCGCGGCGACACGTTCCTCCTGCGACGACGCCGCGATCCCGGCGAGCTCGTCACCCGAGCGTCGCGGCGAGGCCCGTGCCAGCACCGTGCGCAGGTCCGTCGAAGCGGTACGACCGGCCGGCCAGGGTGACGCCGCGCGTCCCCGTCATGCCGGCCGACCGCCCAGGCCCACCCCGTCGTCACCGAGCCGTCGTCAGCCGCCGTCGGCGTCGTCGGTGCCCTCGTCGCCGGCTTCGGTGTCCGTGTCGGCCGCGTCTTCGGCGTCGGTCTCGTCGTCGAGTTCCTCGGCGAGGCCCTCGCGGACGGCGACGATCTCCTCCACGGCGATCTCGTCCTCCTCGAACACGCCGTCACCGTCGATGTCGACACCGGTCACCGTGGTCGACTCGATGATGTCGGCCTCGCCGTCACCATCGACGTCGATGGCCGTGATCGTGTTGACCTCGACGATGTCGACGACGCCGTCGCCGTCGACGTCGATCGTCGTGGTGGTGGTCTGCGAGACGATGTCGGCGACACCGTCACCGTCCACATCGACGACCTCCGTCTCGATGGTCACGTCGATTTCAGCGGAGTCGTCGGTTTCAGGCATTGCCGGAGTCAAGCACGCCGCGCCGCCCGAACGCAATTGCATCAGTCGGCTATCGCGCCGTAGACGAGCGAACGCAGCTGACCCCGGAAGTCGTACACGCCGCTCGGCAGGATCTGGGTCATGAAGATGGCGTAGAGATCCTCGGTCGGGTCGATCCAGAACACCGTCGATGCGGCGCCGCCCCACATGAAGTCACCGGCGGGTCCGACGCCCGAGGTGGCCGCCGGTCCGAGCCCGACCGCCACCTGGAGACCGAACCCGTTGCCGTCGAAGCCGACTTCGCCGTAGCCGCCGGGCAGCGCGAAGTCGCGCAGCTGTCCCCCACGGCATCGGCGCCGGGCAGATGGTTCGTGCGCATCAGCTCGACGGTCGGGCGGCCGAGGATCCGTACCGTCTCCGAGGGCACCGCCCGCGGTCAACATCTGGCAGAAACGGGCGTAGTCGTCGATCGTGCCGACGAGGCCGCCGCCGCCCGACTGCAGCGTCGGTTCGATGCACAGGCGCCGGGACGCACCGATCGTCGACGAGGCGAACCTCCTTCGCCGGCCCGCGGGCATAGAGCGACGGCACGCGATGGGCGTCCGCCTCGTCGGCGTGGAAGCCGGTGTCGTCCATGCCCAGCGGGTCGAGGATCGTCCGTCGCACGTACGAGCCGAACGGTTCGTCGGCGATCACTTCGACCAGCCGCGCGCAGATGTCGGACGACCACGAGTAGAACCACTGCGTCCCCGGCTGGAAACGCAACGGCTCGGTGGCGAGCAGTCGGCTCAGGTCGGCGAGCGTCGCTGCTCCGCTGCCGGCCCGGGCGGACTTGCCGCCGAGGAGGCTCTGCATGTCGAGGCGGGCGCCCTTCGGCCCCGGCCCGATCCCCGTCATGTGCATCAGCGCGTGCTTGACACTGATCGGCCGGTCGAGTTCGACGAGGTCGAAGCCGCCGCTGCTGTTGCGCACGCTCACCTTCGCGTCACGCCACTCGGGAAGGAACCGGTGGATCGGGTCGCCGAGCTTCACACGGGCCTGCTCGACGAGCGACAGGAGAGCGACGGCGGTGACCGGTTTCGTCATCGAGTACCAGCGCCAGATCGTCTGGTCGTGGAGTTGCTCGCCCGACTCGAGGTCCATCGAACCGATCGTGGCGCGATGGGCCAGTTGGCCCCGGCGGCCGACCAGCACCTGGCAGCCGGCGATCTTGCCGGTGTCGACGTACGTGGCCCGGAAGTGATCGTCGATGCGGGCGAGACGGGTGGGGTCGAAGCCCGCCGCCGCCGGATCTGCGGTGACGCCACCATCAACTCGCGGCGATCGCGGGCACGAGCGCGGGGCCGAGCAGCTCGGCCATGTTGTCGTAGAAGAAGCGCTGCTTCGCCTCCTCGGACGTCGTCGGCATCGCCTCTTCGAACTTGGCCAGCGGGTCCTTGCCTCCCTCGGGGTGCGGGAAGTCGGTGGAGAACATGAACAGGTCGTCACCGGCCTGGTCGATCATCCAACCGACGGGCTCACCGGGGAACGGCGTGAACTTGAGATGCCGGTGGACGTACTCGGACGGCTTCATCGCCAGCGTGGTGAGGGGGGCCTCGGTGCGCCGGAACGCCCGCTGGGCGAAGTCGAGCTGGTGCATCCACGACACGACCCAGCTCGCGCCCTCCTCGATCACGCCGCCACGCAGGTTCGGGAACCGGTCGAACAGCCCGTCGAGGATGAGCACGCCGAGGAAGAGCGCCGGCGAGTTGCTGATGGCGAGGAAATCCTTCGAGCGGATGTTCTCGCCGCCACCGAGATGATCGGTGACCGGGCGGCCGTTGTTGTGGAACGCCCGGTCGAGCAGGCGGCCTCCGCCACCGACGTGCAGGACGAACGGCACGCGGCTGTCGTTCAGCGTCGACCAGAACGGATCGAGGTCGGGGTGCGTCGGCGACCGGTCGCCGGCGGCGGTGGAGGGGACGTGGATCGCCGCGCAGCCGGCGTCGATGGCCTCGGTCAACAGCGCCACGGCACGATCGGGATCGTCGAGCGGGATGAATCCCACCGGGAGCAGGCGGGCGTCGTCCTTGCAGAAGTCGGCGACCGCGAAGTTGTGGGCCGAGCTGCCCGCGTACAGCAGGTCGAGGTCCTTGCCCATGAACATCGCCGCAGCGAAGGTGGCGAAGACGAGCTGGCCGTCGAAGCCGAACATGTCGACGACGCGGCTGCGTTCCGCCGGGTCGAACGCGCCCATCGCGTTCCAGCCCTTGTCGACCAGGAGCCGCGCCTCGGCCGCAGTGCGGGCGGCCTCGTCGGACTGGCGCTGGCTTGCATCCGCGGTCGCCTTGTCGAGCACCGGCGCCAGGCGCGCCATCTCGCGGCCCTTCAGCCGGTCGATCATCTCGGTCGGCATGAACGCGTCGAGGAAGCCGGGCAGCTCCATCAGGTGGCTGTCGGCGTCGAGCATGCGCCGCCCTCCGGTGTAGGTCTGGCCGGTGTAGGTCGGTGTAGGTCGTACTTCGGGGTGGGTCATAACGGTCTCCGATCCGTGGGGACGGCGCGGTGACACTTTGCAACCACGCCGATCACCGCAAGGTACAGGACGTGGTGACAGAGTGCAACCGCGCGCGTGGCAGACTCTGGGGGTGGGCGCCACCGAGCAGGTTCCCGACGCTGGTGAGCGGCTCACCGGCGACGAACGTCGCGAGGCGCTGCTCGACGTCACGCGCGTGTTGGTGCTCGAGAACGGTCCACGCGCGATCACCATGGGTTCCGTCGCCCATCGAGCGGCTGTCACCCGCGCCCTGCTCTACAAGCACTTCGCCAACAAGGACGATCTGCTCGCCGCCCTGTACCACCGGGAAGCCGCTCGTCTCGATCGCGCGATGCGACGCGTCATCGCCGAAGCTGAGGACACCTTCGAGGGCAAGCTCCGCGCCTTCGTCCAGGGAGCCCTGGCGGCATCCGAGGAGCACAGTGTGTTCTTCGCCCCACTGCGCAGCATCGGCGCGCAGCCCGACGCACGGCGCGACCGGCGAACGCGCGACCGCCGCACCGTGAAGTACTTCGCCGAACTCGCCGAAGCCGACTTCGGCGTCGACCAGCGGACGGCCCGATCGATCGTCGCCATCCTCCTGTCGGGCATCGACAACCTGCTCCTGCAACTCCAATCCCATCCGGGCGCGCGACCAACGCGCGTTCCTCCGCGACGTGTACGTCGAGGGTGCCATCGGAGCCCTCGAGCGCCTCGCCGCCACCAGCGGCACGAATTCACCATCCCCCAGTGACGCCGACCTCGTACGTTCACCCCATGGGAGCGAACACCGCTGACACCTGGTGGGCGAGCGCGCTGCGCTCGGTCGTCGGGGGACGCAGGGTGATCCTCGCCGGTTCCGTTGCCGCTGTGTGGACCGAGCACCTGCCGGTGTTGCGCGACGCAGGTGCCGCCGATCTGCTCGTCGTTGCGACCGAGGGCGCGGGTGTCGGCCCGCAGCCCGCCGCGCCGACGGTCGTGGTGACACCCCCTTCCGGGCTGTCGTTCATGGAGCGCATCCACTTCGCCAATCGAGCGCTCGAGGAGCCGTCGCTCGAGGTGGTCGAGGCGGCGAGGGAGTTCGATCCCGACCGGACGGCCGTCGTCATCGGCACGTTCCTCAACACTGCGTCACATCTCGACGGACGGCCGTTCCTGGCCTACCGCCGTCCCGAGTGGGTCGCCCTCGAGGACAAGGTGGTCGTCGACGCGTTCTGGGACCGTGCCGGTGTCGACCGTCAACCATCCGTCGTCGTGCCACTGGCCGACGCGGCGGAGGCGGCGCCCTCACTCGACCGCGGCCAGCGGCACGGTCTGGGCGGCCGACGCACGCGACGGCTTCCACGGCGGCGCCGAGCGCACGCACTGGGTGACCGACGAGCAGTCCGCATCGCAGGCGCGTGGCGGCGCTCGCCGAACACTGTGACCAGGTGCGGGTGATGCCGTTCGTCGACGGCGTTCCGTGCTCGATCCACGGGATCGTTCTCCCCGACGGCCTGGCAGTGCTGCGACCGGTCGAGATGGTCGTGCTCCGGCGGATCCTCGACGACGGCTCGCGCAAGTTCTTCTACGCGGGGTGCGCGACGTTCTGGGATCCGTCGGACGACGTCCGCACGCAGATGGTCGACGTCGCCCGGCGCGTCGGCGAGCAGCTGCGTGCCGAGGTCGACTTCAAGGGCACGTACACCGTCGATGGTGTCGCCGCGCCCGACGGCTTCTGGCCGACCGAGCTCAACCCGCGCTTCGGGGCAGGGATCAACACGATCGCCCGCGCCGGCGGGGACGTGCCGATCCTGTTGATCAACGAGGTGGTGGGTTCCGGCTTGCCGCTCGGGATCAGCGCCGCCGACCTCGAACGCGAGCTCGTGTCGGTCGCCGACGCCCATCGTGGCGGAGGCACGTGGAAGCCGGGGCTGAGCTCGCCGGTCGCCGTCGACGATCGTCCGGCAGTGTTCGAATCGGGCGTCTGGCGCTGGGCGAGCGACGATGACGACGGTGACGAGGATCGGGCGGCGATCGCCGGCACGGTCATGGCCGGCGAGGGCATCGTGCGCTGCCGCTACGTGCCCGGCTCGACTCCGGTCGGCCCGTCGACCGGGGAGCGGGCGGCCGCCTTCTGGCAGCTTCGCTGCCGCCGAGTTCGGCATCCCCACCTGCCGACCTCTCCCCCGCCGGGCCGACTGAGCCGCCGCTTCGCTCCGCGTGATCGACCCACCACTACGGTCCACCTCGTGTACGAACCCGACCGCACCATCGACATCGGCCCCGTCACGCTGGCGGTCGACGACCGCGGCAGCGGATCGGCGACGCCGCTCGTGTTGATGCACGGCTTCACGGGAGGACGCATCGACTTCGAGGACGTGATCGACGACCTCGCCACCGATCGCCGGGTCGTCGCCTGGGACCATCGGGGCCACAGCGACTCGACCAACACCGGCGACGCGGCCACGTACACGTTCGAGCGACTCGTCGACGACGCCGTCGCCGCGGCCGATGCCCTCGACCTCGACCGGTTCCACCTGCTCGGCCATTCCATGGGCGGGATCGTGGCACAGCAGTTCGTCCTCGCCCATCCCGATCGGGTCGAGTCGCTGATCCTCATGGACACGCTCGCCGAGTCGGCGCCGCTGCTTCCGCAGGAGGCGATCGACAACGTCGTCGCGATCGGCCGCGACCAGGGCATGGCCGCAGTGGCCGACCTGATGGCCAAGTCCGCACCTGCCTCGGTGGCGCTCGAGGCCGACCGGCCCCGGATCGCCGCGCGGAACCGCTACAAGCTCATCAACATGGACGTCGAGGCGTTCGGCGCGCTGGCGGGCGCGCTGCGCACGTTCCCGCCGTTGCTGCCCCGGCTCGGCACCGATCACGTGCCCGACGACCGTGATCGTCGGCGAGGCCGACACCGCGTTGCGCGGCCAGTCCGACTCGATCGCCGCGGCCGTCCCCGGCGCCACGCTCGTCGTGATCGACGGCGCCGCGCACTGCCCGCAGGAAGAACGTCGCGACGCCTGGCTCGCCACCGTCCGCGCCCACCTCGCCCGCGCCTGACCCTTCCCCATCCGACCCCGCCCGCTCTCCCCCGGCCAAGCCGAAGCGATGTAGTTGCGGGGCGCCAGTGGCGCTACATCGCCATCGCCCGCAGTTGCCCACGTGAAGCGATGTCGTTGCGGGGCGCCAGTGGCACTACATCGCCATCGCTCGGCCGGGTCAAGGCGAGGTCAGGGGGTGAGGAGGGTGTCGATGTCGGCCCGGTCGGTGGGGGTGAGCGCCCATCCGGCGGCGGCGACGTTGGCGACGACCTGGGCCGGTGTGGTCGCGCCGGCGATCACCGAGGCGACGAGTGGGTTCGACGTGTGCCAGCTGAGCGCCAGGTCGAGCAGCGTGTGACCGCGTGACTCCGCCCACGCTCGCAGTCGCTCCACCGTCGCCAGCTTGTCGTCGTCGATGAACTCGCCCGCCCGATCACCCCACGCCGCCAGGCGCGAGCCCTCCGGTCGCTCCTCGCCGCGCCGGTACTTGCCGGTGAGCAGTCCCGACTCGAGCGGGAAGTACGGCACGAACACCATCCCGAGTTGGCGGCACGTGTCGAACACGCCGTTCGTCTCCGGATCGCGCGTGAGGAGGCTGTAGTGGTTCTGCACCGATGGGTACGGCGCCAGACCGTGTTCGACGGCTGCGGCGTGCGAAGCGGCGAGTTCGGTGGCGGTGAAGTGGGTGCAGCCGATCTCGCGGATCTTGCCCTCGTCGCGAAGTTCGGCCAGACATCCGAGCGTCTCCTCGGGCGGCGTGTCCGGATCGGGGCGGTGGAGCTGGAAGTGGTCGACATAGTCGGTGCGCAGGCGCGTCAGGCTCGCCTCGAGGCGACGACGGATCTGCGCCGGGTCACCGCCCCGCTCGCCGTCGGCGAGGCTGACCGTGTGTCCCCACTTGGTGGCGATCACCGCCTCGGCCCGGCGCCCCGCCAAGCGCCTCGCCGAGGTACTCCTCCGACTTGCCGCGCCCGTAGCTCTCGGCGGTGTCGAAGTAGGTGATGCCGGCGTCGAGTGCCGCGTCGACCACCGCCTTCGTCTGCGCCGCGTCGAGACGCATCCCGAAGTTGTTGCAGCCGAGACCGACGACCGAGACCTGTAACTGACCGAGCGGGCGGTACTCCATCGGAGGAAACTATCGAAATCCAATACTTAGGTCTTGACCTAAGTGTCGCGACGCACGTATGGTCGAGGTGTGGTCATCCAGCGCACGATCGACACCCCGGCCAGCCTGGTCGACGTGTTCCGGGCGCTGTCCGACTCGACGAGGGTCGCCGTCGTCGAACGGCTCGGCGTGGGCACCGCGTCGACGTCCGAGCTTGCTCGATCGTTCGACATGGCCCTCCCCTCGTTCACGCAACATCTCGACGTGCTCGAGCAGTGCGGCATCGTCACGTCCCACAAGCAGGGCCGAGTCCGCACCTACCGGCTCACCCCCGAGCCGCTCGAACGCGCCGCCGGCTGGCTCGCCGAGCAGCGCGACCACTGGACCCGGCGGTTCGACCGACTCGACGAGCACGTGCTCACGATGACCGTGCCGCCACCAGCACCCACCACCCACACTCACACCCACAAGCAGGAGACATCATGACCACCAAGACAAGACCGCCCCCGACGCCCTCGACCTCGTCCTCGAACGGGTCGTACCGGTGTCACCCGAGCAGCTCTGGGCCGCCTGGACCGAGCCCGAGCACATCACGAAGTGGTTCGCGCCGGCGCCGTACACCACGCCCGAGGCGGAGGTCGATCTGCGCCCGGGCGGGATCTTCCGCACGGTGATGCGCTCGCCCGAGGGCGAGATCTCGGACAACTCGGGTTGCTTCCTCGAGGTCGAGGCGCCGACCCGGCTCGTGTGGACCGGTGCGCTCGGCCCCGGCTACCGCCCGAACGACTTCAGCGAGGGCGGCTTCCCGTTCAGCGCCGAGCTCACGTTCGAGCCCGTCGACGGCGGCACGCGCTACACGGCCCGGGTGATGCACGCCACCGCCGCCGACCGTAACACCCACGACGAGATGGGCTTCCTCGACGGCTGGGGCGCCGCCCTCGATCAACTCGTCGAGTACATGTCCACCCGCTGACCCAGCCGACGCCGCGGTTAGGCGTTTGTGTGTCGACGGGCGACGAGGACGGCGTCGTGGATCGAGATCGGGTCGCCGTGGGGGTCGGTCGCCGAGCGGGGTCGGGAGTCGCAGGCGACCACGGTCCATTCGTCGTCGAGCAGTTCGGCGACCTCGTCCGCGGCGTAGAAGAAGTCCGGCATCTTCGGCCGGTGGGCGGTGGTGTGGAGATCGTGGGGATGGTGCGCGACGACCTGCAACGTCCCGCCGGGTGCGACGACGGCGATGCAACGCCGGAACAGGGCGGTGCGATCGGCCTGCGCGAAGTGCATGAACTGCAGCGACACGAGGTCGTACGGACCGGCGGGAAGTTCGTCGCTCAGCACGTCGGCTGTGCCGCCAGGTGATCCGTCGCGCCACGTCGGCCTCGCGGGCGGCGGCCTCGTCGCGGCCGCGTTGGAGCGCGACCCCGGAGATGTCGAGCGCATCGACCGTCCAGCCGCGTTCGGCGAGCCAGATCGCGTCGGCGCCCTCGCCGGCTCCGACGTCGAGCGCCCGGCCCGGCGCGAGTTCAGCGGTGTCGGCCACGAGTTGCGGGTTGGGGTTGCCGCTCCAGATGCGATCGGCCGTTCCGTAACGTTCGTCCCAGAACGCCTCGTCCATCACCGGGACGTCGGCGTCGGAGGCGCCGTGGGCGGCCACCGCGTGGTCGGTGTCGTCGTTGGCGAGGTCGGCGTTGATCATCGCCCCGGCCAGGTAGCCGGCACCGACCACGTTGACCACCGACGCGGAGATGTCGACGACGTTGCCGGCCGCCCACACCCCGGCGACGGCGGTCTGCCCCGTCGGCGACGCTTCGTAGGTCGTACCGACCGCGCCGCCCATCGGATGATCGACGGGTTCGAGCCCCAGCGATTCGAGAACCGGTGAGTGCACGGCCATCCGCGGCCCGACGACCACGTTGTCGACCGGGAACGTGTCGTCGCCGACGCGCAGCCCGCTGATGTGGCCGCCGTCACGATGATGACCACCTCGGTCACCGGACCGGCGATGACCGCAATGCCACGGGCGTGGAGGCGCTCGGTTTCCTCCGGCCGTCGGTCCGTCGCCGGAGTGGACGAAGAGCGTCACCGTCATCGGAGAGTTGCCGGAACAGCGTCGCCTGGTGCACCGCCATCGGCCCGGTGGCGATCACGCCGATCGTCGTGTCGCGCACCTCCCAGCCGTGGCAGTACGGGCAGTGGATCACGTCGATGCCCCAACGCTCGCGGAGGTTGGGGATGTCGGGGCAGTTCGTCGGTCAGACCGGTCGCCACGATCAGGCGCCGCGCCGATCGGCTCGTCCCGTCGTCGAGATCGACGACGAACCGCCCGTCGTCGCGCCGCCGAGCGCCGGTGGCCGCGGCACTGGACGAACTGCACGCCGTATCCGGCGACCTCGGCGCGGCCCTTCTCGAGGTACTCCATCGGCGGGAGTCCGTCGTGGCCGAGCACGCCGTGCATGTGGGCGGCGGGCTCGTTCCGCGGGTGGCCGGCATCGATCACGACGACCGAGCGTCGCGACCGGCCCAGCGCCAGCGACGCGCTGAGACCCGCCGCGCCTCCTCCCGACGACGATGACGTCGGTCGGCTCATGATCGGATGTTGTTCCATGCCGGGAACGGTACTGAGTCCTTCGAGTTCGCATCAGCAGGTTGCAGTATTCGCAAGACTGCGGCAGAGTTGACCCATGAACAGTCCGACGACCCGGCACCCTTTCTGGCGCCTCGACCGCGAACGACCTGCAACACGTCGTGCGTTCGCGGCTGCGGGCGCTGCGCATCGCCAACGGCTGGTCGCTCGACGAGCTGGCCGAACGCACGCGGCTCGGCGCGTCGACGCTGAGCCGCATCGAAACCGGCCACCGCACGATCGGTCTCGACGTGCTCCCGTTGCTGTGCGCCGCCCTGCACACCGACCTCGCCAGCCTCCTCGAGGTGGAGACGCACGACGACGTCGTCATCAAGCCGGTGCCCAACGAGGAACCCGGGCGGATCACCTGGCCGCTCACCCGCCCCGATTCGAGCGGCAACGTGGTCGCCGCGAAATGGCGCCTCGAACCGGACGACCGCGCCCCCGACCTGCAGGTGCATCCGGGCCACGACTGGTTCTTCGTGCTCAGCGGTGCAATCCGCCTCGATCTGGGCGACCGCACGATCATCGTCGGCGAGGGCGAGGCCGCCGAGTTCTCGACGATGACGCCGCATTCGATGAAGGCCCACGAACGGACGAGCGAGATCATCACGATCTTCGATCGCACCGGCCACGACGCGCACGCCCGGCCGCACGACCACGGCTGACGAGGCCGGTCGGATCAATCGGCCGCGTCGGAACCGTCGGCGACGAACTCGACGTCGGCCGCGTCGACCACGGCGGCGGTGCGTCCTGGCCCGGCCTGCCACGTCCAGTACATGTTCGTGTGGGCGATCACCTTGTCGGCCGGGGGCAGCCCGTACTCGCTGAAGTCCTCGGTGGTGTGGGCATCGGCCACCAACGTGGTGTCGTAACCGCGGACGAAGGCTCCGTGGAGCGTGGCCCGGATGCAGGCATCGGTCTGGGCGCCGGTGACGACCAGTCGGCCGACGCCGCGTCGGGCGAGTTCCGACTCGAGCGTCGTGTCCTCGAACGCGTCGCCGAAGTTCTTGTGGACGATCGGCTCGGTGTCGCTCCGGATCGAGCTCGGCGACGAACTCCCAGCCGTCGCTGTGCTCGATGATTTCTTCGTCGGAATGCTGGACCCAGATCACCGGCACGTCATCGGCGCGCGCCTTGCCGACCAGCTCGCTGATCTTCGACACGACGTCGTCGCGCTGGTACGCGTTGTCGACCACGTCGTTCTGCACGTCGATCACGACCAGTGCCGTGTTCGGGCGATTCTCGAGGCTCGTCATTGTCATTCCCCTTTCACGACGGGCTCCTTCGAACGCTCCATGGTACGCCCAGTGCTAGACAAGGTCGATGCAGCGCGCAGGCGCGGTGAACGAATCGACCAGCCAGGGGGGAGGAACATGAAGATCACCGTGCTCGGCGCTGGGTCGTGGGGGACCACGGTCGCGTCGCTCGTCGCGCGTCGCCACCCGACGATGATCTGGGCTCGCGACCCGGCCGTCGCTGACGAGATCCGGCTCAACCGGCGGAACCCGAGGTACCTCAGCGAGTACACGCTGCCGGCCAAGCTCGACGCCACGGACGACCTGTCGAAGGCCGTCGGTCAGGCCGAACTCCTCATCGTCGGCGTTCCGTCGCACGCCTTTCGCGAGACGCTGCACGCGGCGCGGCCATTCGTGCATCCATGGATCCCGGTCGTGAGCCTCACGAAGGGCCTCGAGCAGGGAACATTGCTCCGGATGACGCAGTTGATCAAGGAGGAGCTCCCGGGCCATCCTGCCGCGGCCCTGACGGGCCCGAACATCGCCCGTGAGATCATGGAGGGCAACGCCGCGGCGAGCGTGATCGCCAGCGAAGACCTGGAGGTCGCCGCCGCGTTGCAGCGAACGCTGCAGCGCGGCCTGCTGCGTCTGTACACCAACCACGACGTGATCGGCTGCGAGCTCGGGGGCGCCCTGAAGAACGTGATCGCGATTGCGTGTGGCATCGCCCAAGGGCTGGAGGTCGGCGACAACACGCGCGCCGCCGTGATGACGCGTGGGCTCGCCGAGTTCACCCGACTCGGTGTGGCGATGGGTGGCGAGCAGAGCACGCTCGCCGGGCTCGCCGGGATGGGCGACCTCATCGTCACGTGCATCAGTCCCCACAGCCGCAACCGCTCGGTCGGCGAGCAACTCGGACGTGGACGGTCGCTCGACGAGGTGCTCGGCGGGATGACGATGGTCGCCGAGGGGGTCAAGGCCGCGATCGCGGTGCACGATCTCGCCGGCCGCCTCGATCTCGAGCTGCCCGTGTGCAACGCGATCTACCGTGTCGTCACCGGCGAGATCGCCGCGGCCGATGCCTACGGTGGGCTCCGCCGCCCGGGCGCCGAGTCCGACCCGGCGTTGGGCTGATCGGCCTCAGTCGCTGGCGGGGAGCGGCTTGGCGTCCTTCAACACCAGCGGGGTGCCGTCGAGCGCCGGTACGCCGTCGCCGGGCTTGGTGCACAGCAACTCGATCGTGTCGTCGGCGTCGACGTAGCGCTTGCCCATCGCGGTGCCGCCGCCGAACCCCTCGGCGACCGGGCCATCGCCGCGCAGCGCCGCATCGGCTACCGGCGGCGCGCCGCCGATCGTGACGTCGACCTCGCCGCCCGGTGCGCGCACCGCGATCATCTCGGTGGCGCAGACGGCGCTCAGGAGGCGGGTACCGGGCTTCAGGGCGATGGCCATGTCGATTTCCTTCGGACGTTCGAATGAGTTGGTGGGCACCGATGCGTCACCGTCGTGCAGAACCGACGGTAGCGCGCCGGGCGAGCCGCGCTCCAGTGTGGCCCGCGAGCGTGGTCATGACGGATCGGTGAGGTCCTGCAACACGACGCGGCGCAGCATCTTGCCGGTCTCGGTGTGCGGGAGGTCGGTGCGGAACACGATCTCCTCGGGCGTCTTCAAGCTGCGCAGCTTGCTCCGGACCGCGTCGCGGAGTTCGTCGGCCGACGCGTCCTCGCCGTCGCGCAGCACGACGGCGGCGACGATGCGCTGGCCCCACTCCTCGTCGGGCACGCCGACGACGCACACCTCGGCGACCGCGTCGTGGGCGAGCAGCACCTCTTCGATCTCGGCCGGCGCGATGTTCTCGCCGCCGCGGATGATCGTGTCGTCGGAGCGACCCTCGATGAACAGGTAGCCCGCCTCGTCGACCGTGCCGCGATCGCGGGTGCAGAACCAGCCGGCGTCGTCGAGCAGGCTGCCCGTGGCGTACTCACCGGAGATCTGCTCGCCGCGCAGGTAGATCATGCCGATCTCACCGGGCGGCAGTGGCTGGTCGAGCTCGTCGCGGACCTCGATCTCGACCATCGGCAGCACCTGGCCGGCCGACGACAAGCCGGCGGCGCACGGCGGGATCGTCGGATTCGACGGCGGCACGATGATCGTCGGGGCCGAGCACGGCGATCGTCGACGCGGTCTCGGTCAGACCGTACGCATTCACGAAGCCGACGTCGGGGAACAGCCGCAGCGCGTCGAGGAGCACGCGTTCGGACACCTTCGCGCCGCCGTACGACAGCGACCGCAGCGTGGGCACGTCCGCCGTCTCGTCGTCGACGCGCCTCGACGATGCGCGCCAGCATCGTCGGCACGACCATCGCGTTCGTGATGCGTTCCCGGCGGACCGTGTCGAGCCACACGCTGGGATCGAAGGCCCGCAGGTACACGAGCCGCCGGCCGGCGAACGTGTTCGAGAGCATGTTGGCCATGCCGGCCACGTGGTACGGCGGGACGGCCACGAGCACCGCTTCGTCCTCGCCGGCGCCCCCGAACTCGACGGAGCCGAGGAGGTAGGCCATCAGGTGACGGTGACGCAGCAGCGCCGCCTTCGGCTCGGAGGTGGTGCCACTCGTGTAGAGCACCACGGCGACATCGTCGTCGTCGAACGGCGGATCGATGGCGTGGTGGATCGGCCGGCAACGACTCGAGCCAGTCGTCGAACACGACGACCGGTGCATCGGTCGCGAGGCGCGCCGCGGTGGTCGGCGTCGGTCAGGACGAGGGCACCGGGTTGGCGGGCGACCAAGCGCGTTGATCTGGTCGTTCTCGAGGCGGTAGTTCACCGGCACGAACGGGATGCCGGCCCACGCCGCGGAGAACAGCGCCACCGGGAGCAGCGGGTGGTTCTCGCCGACGTACACGAGCGCCTGGTGACCGGCGAGGGTCGATGCGCCGCGCCGGACGAGTTGACCGAATTCGGCGCCGGTGACGGGCGCCTCGGACGTGCCGAGCAGGACACGATCGTCGAAGCCCGATTCGACCATTTCGACGAGCGATGCCAGATGCATGGCCGTCAATTGTTGACCATCATGGGCGGCGCGACCAAGCCGCCGTCCAGGTCGCGATCAGTCGCCGATGCGGGGGAACTGCGGCGGACGCTTCTCGACGAACGAAGTCACACCTTCCTTGAAGTCGGGTCGTCCGAAGCTCGCCACCATCAGCCGCTGCGCGTCACGTTCGGCAGGTCCCAGCCCGGCGTGGAGTTGCTCGTACACCTGACGCTTCATCACCGCCATCGAGGCGGGTGAGCACTTCGTCGCCAGGTCGACGATGTAGTTGCGGCAGAAGTCGAGCAGCTCCTCCGGCGGGACGAGGTAGTTGGCGAGGCCGAGCGCGAGCGCCTCCTCGCCCTTCACCCGCCGCGACGAGAACAGCAGGTCGAGCGCCACGGCCGGCCCGACGAGGCGGGGCAGGACCCAGCTGAGACCCCATTCGGCGATCAGCCCGCGCTGCGCGAACGCGGTGAGGAACAGCGCGTCGGGTGTGACGACCCGGAGGTCGCAGCACAACGCGAACGGATAGGCCATCCCGGCGACCGCGCCGTTCACCGCGGCGATGATCGGTTTGTCGATCGTCATCAGGTAGGGGAATCGTCCGGCGAAGTCACCGTCCGAGTTCGGCGGCCGGGCTCGCCCTCGGGCGGCCGTGCACCGCTCGGGTGCCGCCGCCACGCCACCGCCGTCGCCACCGGCGGCGATGCCGCTGAGCAGGTTCATGTCGGCGCCGGCACAGAACGCCCGCCCGGCACCCGTCACGACGATGCCCACCACGGACTTGTCGGCCGCGGCGCGCTGCATCGCGTCGGTGATCTCGCCGCCCATCGCGTCGGTCCAGGCATTGAGGGCCTCGGGACGGTTCAGCGTGATGACGGCCACCGGGTCGTCCACCTCGTACAGGATCTCGTCGTACATCGGCTCATCATCGCATCGCCCGACGCGTCACGTTGCTCTCACCGGTGCGATCACTCGCGGCTGCGGGTTCAGCTGATGATGCCGCGATCGCGGAGTGCGGCGACGATCCCCTCGGCGGCCTCCTCGGCGGTGGTCGCGCCGGTGTCGACGCGGACCTCGGGGTGCTCGGGTGCTTCGTAGGGCGAGTCGATGCCGGTGAAGTTCGTCAGCTCGCCGCGGCGCGCCTTGGCGTAGAGGCCCTTCGGGTCGCGCTCCTCGGCGACGGCGAGCGGCGTGTCGACGTGCACCTCGATGAACTCGCCGTCCTCGACGCAGTCGCGGGCGAGTCGGCGCTCGGCGCGGAACGGGGAGATGAACGACACCAGCACCACGAGGCCGGCGTCGACCATGAGCGCCGACACCTCGGCGATGCGGCGGATGTTCTCCACCCGGTCGGCGTCGGTGAAGCCGAGGTCGCGGTTCAGGCCGTGGCGGACGTTGTCGCCGTCGAGCAGGTAGGTCCGCACACCGAGGGCGTGCAGCTTCGACTCGACGATGTTGGCGATGGTCGACTTGCCCGCACCCGACAGCCCGGTCAGCCAGACCACCGCGGGCCGGTGGCTCGTCTGCGCCGGCGCGAGCGGCCTTGTCGACCCGAACGTCCTGCCAGTGGATGTTGTGCGATCGGCGCAGCGCGAAGTGCAGCAGGCCGGCACCGACGGTGACGTTGGTCAGCTTGTCGATGACGATGAAGCCGCCGATGTCGCGGTTGTCGGCGTACGGATCGAACGGGATCGGCCGGTCGAGGCTGACGTTGCACACGCCGATCTCGTTGAGTTCGAGCGTCGTCGCCGCGAGGTGATCGAGGTTGTTGATGTCGACGCGGTACTTCGGGTGGCCGAGCGTGGCGCCGACGGTGCGGGCGCCGATCTTCATCAGGTACGGCCGCCCGGGCAGCATGGCGTCCTCGTGCATCCACACGACGTGGGCCTCGAACTGATCGGCGACCTCGGTGGGGATCTCGGCGGCCGCAGATGACGTCGCCGCGGCTGGCGTCGATCTCGTCGGCGAGCGTGAGCGTGACGGACTGACCGGCGATCGCCTCGTCGAGGTCGCCGTCCATCGTGACGATGCGCTCGACGATGCTGGTCGTACCCGACGGCAGCACGCGGATCGGATCGCCGGGGCGGATCGTGCCGCCGACGATGCGGCCGGAGAACCCGCGGAAGTCGAGGTTCGGCCGGTTCACCCACTGCACCGGCATGCGGAACGGCTGCGTCGGCCACCTCGTCGTCGACCGGCACGGTCTCGAGATAGCCGAGCAGCGTCGGCCCGTGGTACCACGGCGTGTGGTCGCTCAGCTCGATGATGTTGTCGCCGCTGCAGCGCCGACAGCGGGATGAAGGTGACGTCGTCGAGGCCGATCCGTCCGGCGAACTCGCAGGTACTCCTCGGCGATGTTGCCGAAGACCTCCGCGAGTAGTCGACGAGGTCCATCTTGTTGATCGCGACCACGACCCGCTTGATGCCGAGCAGCGACACGAGGTAGCTGTGGCGACGGGTCTGGGTGAGCACGCCCTTGCGGGCGTCGACGAGGATCACCGCGACGTCGGCGGTCGAGGCGCCGGTCACCATGTTGCGGGTGTACTGCTCGTGGCCCGGGGTGTCGGCCACGATGAACTTGCGGCGCTCGGTGGAGAAGAACCGGTAGGCGACGTCGATCGTGATGCCCTGCTCGCGTTCGGCGGTGAGTCCGTCGAGCAGGAGCGCGAAGTCGAGGTCGCCGCCCTGCGTGCCGACCTTCGCGGAGTCGGCCTCGAGCGCAGCGAGGTGATCCTCGAACACGAGGTGCGACTCGTACAGGAGCCGCCCGATGAGTGTGCTCTTGCCGTCGTCGACGCTGCCGCACGTGATGAAGCGCAGCAGGCTCTTGTACTGGTGCGAACGCAGGTACTCGTCGATGTCGACGGCGATCAGATCGGACGCGTGCGCCATCAGAAGTACCCCTCCTGCTTCTTCTTCTCCATCGAGCCGGCGCTGTCGAAGTCGATGATCCGCCCCTGCCGCTCCGACGTCGTGGCGAGCAGCATCTCCTGGATGATGTCCATCAGCGTCGCCGCCTCGCTCTCGATCGCCCCGGACAGCGGGTAGCAGCCGAGCGTGCGGAACCGGATCGAACGCATGCTCGGGCACCTCGCCGTCGCGCAGCGGCATGCGGTCGTCGTCGACCATGATCAACGTGCCGTCGCGATCGACCACCGGCCGCGGCGCCGAGTAGTAGAGCGGCACGATCGGGATCTGTTCGAGGTGGATGTACTGCCACACGTCGAGTTCGGTCCAGTTCGAGATCGGGAACAC
Organism: Ilumatobacteraceae bacterium; assembly: GCA_963829675.1. Classification (GTDB taxonomy): domain Bacteria; phylum Actinomycetota; class Acidimicrobiia; order Acidimicrobiales; family Ilumatobacteraceae; genus Sva-07. Next base: position 173,561 of record CAWHJP010000010.1, on the reverse strand, counting down.
GCGCAGCGTCTCGCCGTTGCGAGCGCCGGGCGTTGTAGATCTGCCACAGCTCCGGACGTTGCCGCTTCGGATCCCACTGGTGCTGGGCGGAGCGGACCGAGAAGATGCGCTCCTTGGCCCGCGACTTCTCCTCGTCACGCCGGGCCCCGCCGAAGCACAGGTCGTACTTGTTGTCGTCGATGACCTGCTTGAGCCCCTCGGTCTTCCACATGTCGGTGTGCACGGCCGAGCCGTGGTCGAACGGGTTGATCCCGCGGGCGACGCACTCCGGGTTCTGGTGCACGACGAGGTCGACACCGAGCCGGGCCGCCGTGTCGTCGCGGAACTGGTACATGTCGCGGAACTTCCACGTGGTGTCGACGTGCACCAGCGGGAACGGCGGCTTCGACGGGTAGAACGCCTTCATCGCCAGGTGCAGCATGACCGAGCTGTCCTTGCCGATCGAGTAGAGCATCGCCGGGTTGTCGCTCTCCGACACCGCCTCGCGCATGATCTGGATGGCTTCGGCCTCGAGCCGCTGCAGATGCGTCAACCGGCCGGCCGCCAGGCGTTCTGTCGAGGTCGTCGTGTTGGCCGTGGTCGGCACGCGGTGGCTCCCTGATGCGGATCAGCACGTCGGTCGTTCCGACGCATTGTCCACAAATCCTACGGGGAATACCGGAATTCGACCGGCCGACCCGCTCACCGGCTCAGCGGCTGGCGCGCTGGTCGCCGTAGCGCTGTTGGGTCGTTTCGCGGTACGTGGCGGCGAGGTCGGTCACGGCGGACGGGAGTTCGTGGGCGACCAGGTCGGCGATGGTCACCGTTTCGAGCACGCTGCGCAGGCTGGCCCGCACGGCCATCCACACCTCGGGCAGCGACTCCGCGGGCGCGGGGTACTCGAGGCCGCGCACGCTCTCGTCGTGCACGTCGGCGAGCGGGCCGTCGACCGCGCGGAAGATGTCGGCGAGCGAGATCTCGGTCGCCGGCCGAGCGAGGACGAATCCACCGTCCGGACCGCGCTTCGAACGGACGAGCGACGCCCGCTTCAGGTCGCGGAGGATGTCGAGCAGGTACTTGAGCGAGATGTCCTGGCTCGTGGCGATGGCTTCGGCCTTGTGCTCGGTCCCGTCGCTGGCCGCGAGTTCGGCCATCGCCCGAACGGCGTTGTCGACCCGTTCGGAGATCCGCATCGCCATGCACGCTAATGGGGCCGGCCGGCGCCTGAACTTCCATTCGCGGGATCAGGCTGCTCCTACAATTCGGCAGTGGACTCCCCGTCGCCCGCTCGACACGACGGCGATGAACGTGCCGACGTGGTGATCATCGGCTGCGGCGCGGCGGGACTCGCCACCGCCCGCGAGCTCGCCGGGCGCGGTCGACGTCGTCATCGGTCTCGATCGCTTCGAGCACGGCCACATCCGCGGATCGTCGCACGGGACGGAACGCATCGTCCGGATGGCCTACGCGGACCCCGTCCACGTCCAGATGGCGCTCGCCGCGCTGGACGGGCTGGAAACGACTCGAGCACGACGCCGACGCCGCATTGCTGTCGCCGACCGGCGGCCTCGACGCCGGGGCGCCCGAGGAACTCGACGCCATCGCCGCACAGTGCGCCGCGGCGGGCGTCGCCACCGAGCGGCTGACCGCCGAGGAGGCGACCTCGCGTTTCGCCGGAGACGATGGTCCGTGGTTCCGTTTCGAGACCGACGTGCTGTACCAGCCACGGACGTGGACCGTGAACGCCGACCTGTCGCTCGTCGCCCTGCGCACGCTCGCCGAGCGATCCGGTGCCGACATCCGAGCGGCAAGCGGCGCGACCGGCATCGAGCTGGTCGACCCTCACCATGGCGGGGACAGGGACCGCGGCGTGATCGTCCACCACCAGGGTGGACGGATCCGCGCCGACCGGTGCGTGATCACGGCGGGAGCGTGGGGCGGCGATCGGTGGATCGGTGCGGCGCTCGGCGGGCACGCGACGATGCCGGCGATGCGGGTGACCCAGGAACAGGTCATGTTCTTCGAGTTCCGCGATCGGCGGTCATCGGGCTCGCCGTTTCCGACGTTCATCATCCGTGAGGACCCGTCGGTGTACGGCCTGCCGACGCCCGATGGATTGCTGAAGGTCGGCGAGCACCACACCGGGCGCCGTCATCGATCCCGATGCACCGCCGGACTCGGTCGACACGGCGGCGCGGGATCGGCTGCTCGCCTGGGTGCGCACGCGGCTCCCGGCGGTCGTGCCCACGCCGGTCGGTTCGACCACTTGCCTCTACGCGGCGTACCCGGATGACATGTTCGTGATGGACCGGGCGGGCTCCGTGGTGATCGGCCTCGGCTTCAGTGGCCACGGCTTCAAGTTCGTACCGGAGATCGGTCGCCGGCTCGCCGACCTGGCCGATGGCATCCCCTGGCCGCACAATCCGTTCGCCTTCGAACGCGACGCGCTCGACATCGGCGCGTCCGGCCACCGCTGACGCCCCGTCCACGGGCGCGGTCGGCGCGCGGGAAGTACCGTCGCGTCGATGCCGTTTCGGGTGACGTTGGGTGAAGTGCTTGTCGCGGCCGCGCTCGGTGACCACGACCGTGGTCGCCTCCCTGCCGCAGGGGCCGGTCGAGGCCGCGGACGGTTCCGTCGCGGCCGGCTGGGTGGTGCGGGTTCCGGTGCCGGACGCGATCGGGGGCAAAACGGTCATCGGCCAGCTGACCGTCGACCGGGCGACCGAGTCGGGATTCGTGACGGCGTACGGGTGCGACGACGGCATCCCGACCAATCCGGGCGGTGGCACGTCCCGGTCCGACCTCAACTTCGACGGAAGCGTCACCCCCGCCGCGTCGAACCGGCTGATCGTGCAAGCCGACGCCGACGGTGACGTGTGCTTCTACACGAGCGCCCGCGTCGACATCATCATCGACGTCAACGCCGTGTCGTTCGACGTCGGGATCAACTCGTTCCCCAACCGTCGCACCGACACCCGCGCCGGGTTGCGAGGCGCACCGCAGGTGGCGGCCGGCGGAGTCGTGCGCGTCGCCGTTCCCGAAGCCGTCGGCGGCAAGACGGTGATCGGCCAGCTGACGGTCGATCGGGCGACGACACCGGGGTACGTGACCGCCTACGGGTGCGACGACGGTCCGGCTCCGCATCACCGCTCCGATCTGAACTACGACGGTCGGGTCATGCCCGCCGCGTCGAACCGGCTGATCGTGCAGGCCGACGCGGACGGAGAGGTGTGCTTCCGAGCGTCCTCCCAGGTCGACATGATCGTCGATCTGAATGCGACCGCCGACGTCGGGATCCGATCGTTCCCCAACCGGCGCACCGACACCCGGGTGGGCTGGGGGCACGCCGCAGGTGCCCGCCGGCGGTGTCGTCCGGATCGCGGTGCCCGAGGCCGCCGGTGGCAAGACCGTGATCGGCCAGCTGACCGTCGACCGTGCCACCGCGATCGGGATACGTGACCGCCTACGGGTGCGACGACGGCGTGCCGCGGGTACCCGGCGGTGGGGTGACGAAGTCCGACCTCAACTTCGACGGACACGTCACGCCCGCCGCGTCGAACCGGCTGATCGTGCAGGCGGACGCGGACGGCGACGTGTGCTTTCTCACGACGGCGGCGGTCGACCTGATCGTCGACCTCAACGCCGTGTCCGGCGTGGGCATCACCTCGTTCCCCAACCAGCGGACCGACACCCGCACGGGAACGACGACGGCCGAACTGCCGTCCGTGGGACCGGTGCCCGTGTGGCCCCCGTTCACCCCGGCGCCGGCGCTCAGCGGGATCGCTGCGTTGACCGGTCGGCCGGCAGGCGCGGACGTGACGAACCGGCCGATCGTGGCGGTCAAGATCGACAACTTCCGGCTCGCCCGGCCCCAGGTGAACCTCGACCTCGCCGACGGGATCATCGAGGAGAACGTCGAAGGCGTCACGCGTTTCGTCGCCCTGTTCCAGACCAACATCGCCGAGGTCGGCCCGGTGCGCTCGGCTCGCACGTCCGACCTCGATCTGCTCACGGCGATGAACCGCCCGGTGTTCGGATTCTCGGGTGCCAATGTCGGCGTCACCGCCTGGGTCGCGTCAGCGGCCAGTTCGGGTGTGCTGGTCGACTTCAACGCGCAACACTCGCCGTGCTACCGGCGCACCGCCGATCGACCGGCCCCGCACAACCTGCTCCTCGACCTCTCGTGCGCCGTGGGAACCGCAACGTCCGCGGGGCCCGGGCGTCCGCTCTGGACCATCGACAGGGCGTGGACGCCTCCGTTCGGCGTTGCGTCGACGAACGACACGACGTTCGCCGTGACCATGGACGGAGTCCGCATCGATTGGACGTGGGATGCGACGAGCGGGACCTACCTGCGGTCGCAGGACGGTGTCGATCACCTCGCCGCGTCCGGCGCACGGATCTCGGCCGACTCGGTGGTCGAGCTGTTCGTCCGTCACGTTCCGTCGCCAGTCGACAACCGCTCCCCCAACCCCATCTCCGTCGGATCCGGACGGGGGGTCGTCCATCGTGACGGGCGTGCGATCGCCGTCTTCTGGACGCGCCTGACGGCCTACGACCCGTTCACGTTCAACGAGGTGGCGACCGGCGCACCGGTGCCGGTCGACGAGGGACGCACGTTCGTCGAGCTCGTGCGTGATTCCTGACCCTGCTGGTCAACCTGTTTGTGGTCAACCTCTGCGGTGCGGATCCCAGGCATCGGGTTGAGCGGCCAGGACCGCGATCTCATCGGGCAGTGAACCGCTCGCGAGATCGGCGACGGTGACGTGTTCGAGGACCGAGCGCAGGGCGGCGCGCACGGCGATCCACATCGAGATGAACGGCTCGTGCCCACCTTCCGCCTGCAGCTCATGCGGGCGAACTCCCCTCACGGAAGCGAGCGGGCCGTCGAGCACCCTGATCACGTCGGCGACCGTGATGGTCTCGGCGGGCCGGGCGAGCACCCAGCCACCCTCGCCCCCGCGGACGCTGCGCACGAGCTCACCGTTGCGGAGTTGGCGGAGGATGTCGAACAGGAAACCCGGTGGGACGTCGTCGCGTTCGGCCAGGACGGCACGGGTGACGGGCCGACCCGGAGTGTCACGGTCGAGTGCCGCGATCGTGGCCATGACGCGCACGCCGTAGTCGACCTTGTGCGTGATCCTCACCGACCCCGACCGTACCAGCCATGAAAGGGGAGCAATTCAGTCGGGTTTACCCAGCTGCGGTGACAGACTCGAGGCATGAACGCCGTCGCCACCGCAACCGACCTCGACATCGAGCCGCTGGCCGGCCGGATCGGAGCGGAGATCCGCCACGTCGACCTGTCGCGTTCGGTCGATGACGAGAAGATCGCGGCGCTCGCCGCGGCGCTCGTGGAACACAAGGTGCTGTTCTTCCGCGATCAGTTCCTCGACCCCGAATCGCACGTCGCGTTCGCCGCGCCGTCTCGGAACGCCGACGATGGCGCACCCGACGGTGCCGTCCCTCGAGGGCCACCCGCACGTGTTCGAACTCGACGCCTTGTCCGGAGCGCGGGCGAACGTGTGGCACACCGATGTGACCTTCGTGGCCCGCCCGCCTCGCGCTTCGATCCTGAACGCGGTGATCATCCCGCCCGTCGGCGGCGACACGATGTGGGCCAACACCGAGTCGGCCTACGACGAACTTCCCGATCATCTCCGTTCGCTGGCCGACGGATTGTGGGTCCACCACTCCAACGCGGCGGACTACGGCCGCATGACCACGGCCGGCAGCTCGTACACGTCGGCGTTCCACTCGAGCGGCTTCACCGCGCGCCATCCGCTCGTGCGGGTCCACCCCGAGTCCGGCCGTCGTTCACTGCTCCTCGGTGGGTTCGCCAGCCGCATCGAAGGCATGTCGTCGCAGGAGTCCGCCGACCTCATCCGGACGTTCCAGGCCCACGTGACCCGTCCCGAGAACACGGTCCGCTGGCGGTATCGCGCCGGCGACGTCGTGGTCTGGGACAACCAGGCCACGCAGCACTATGCGATCGACGACTACGGCGATCAGCCGCGACGCGTCCAGCGGGTCACGCTCGTCGGAGATGTCGCACGCTCGATCGACGGCCGGACCAGTGAGACGCTGGCCGGCGATCCGACGGCCTACCTGTCGATCGGCTGACCGACCAGCTGATCGACAGGTACTCGCCGAGTGGTCCAGCGCTTCGACCTGCCCGACTGACGTCGTCGGGTCAGGCGTTGGCCTCGCGCCGCGGGAGCACCCAGTCCGGTCGGGCGAAGTGGCAGGTGTATCCGGCCGGATACCGCTCGAGGTAGTCCTGGTGCTCGGGCTCCGCTTCCCAGAACGGTCCGACCGGCACGACCTCGGTGACCACCTTGCCGGGCCAGAGACCTGAGGCCTCGACGTCGGCGATCGTGTCCTCGGCGACTGCCCGCTGGGACTCGTCGGTGTAGAAGATCGCCGACCGGTAGCTCGTGCCGCGGTCGTTGCCCTGACGGTCCTTGGTGGTCGGATCGTGGATCTGGAAGAAGAACTCGAGCAGACCACGGAACGACTCCTGCTCGGGGTCGAAGATGATCTCGATCGCTTCGGCGTGGCCGGCATGGTTCCGGTAGGTGGCGTTGGCGACCTCGCCGCCCGTGTAACCGACCCGTGTTGACAGAACGCCCGGCCGTTTGCGGATCAGATCCTGCATCCCCCAGAAGCAGCCACCGGCCAGGACGGCCCGTTCCGTTGTCCCACTCATGTTGGTCTCCTCGCTGTTGATCTCGTCAGGTCGCGTGCAGCCCCGTCATCGTAGGGCGGATCGAGTCCAGCCGGGCCTGCGGGTTGGCGAGTGGGTCAGCGGATCTCGTGGCCCTCGGGGTGGTGGATGTGCCAGTTTCCGTGGTCGTCGCGGTGGACGCGGTAACCGTGTTCCTTCAGCCAGTTGTGGCCCCGACAGAGCCCGTCGGCGTTCTCCTGGTCGGTGCGGCCGTGGTCGTGAGCCCAGCTGCGGGCGTGGTCGGCCTCGCACCGTCGGATCGGCACGTTGCAGCCGGGCCAGATGCAACACATCTGTCGGAGCAATGCCGCCTTCCGGGAGGCGCCACGGAACAGTCGCTGTTTGCGGCCGTAGTTGATCACGTGGCCTTTGTCAGCGTCGGTGACGACCCGGCGGACCTCGGCCCACAACACCGTGCTCGCCGCCTCGGACAGATCGAGCTCATGACCGCTCGCGGTGCGGCACACGACCTCACGGAACCGTGGCTCGGGCACCTGGTCACCGCGCAACAACGCCTCGAGGGAGAGATGGTCGATCAGAATGTTCAGTTCCGGAACCGGCCTCATCCCCGCCGGTGGGCACGCTGCAGCCGCCCGAGCCATCGCCACCAAGGCGTCAGCACCACGTTGGCGATCGGTGCGTTGCAGATCGGCGGCGGTGAAGTTGCCCTCACCGAGACGTTCCACGGCCTCTGCCCAGTCAGCCTCGAACTCGGCTTGGCAGTAATGGGCCCACACTTCACAGAACTCGGCGCCGCTCAGGTCATCGAATCGGGCCCGCAGCTCCCAGCCACCGGTGTCGGGTTCGGTCATGCTGGCGGATCGCTGGTTGCGGAGCCGCTCAGCGGCGTCGGCCGCACCGTCGGTATCGACGAGTGCCTGCCAGCGCAACGCCCGCCGTTTGAACTCCTCGTACGGCAAGGTCATCGCGTCGTCGAGCAGGTCGGCCTCGCGGGCCGACAGGGCATCGTCGGGGACGCGTGGGTTGGCGACGATCTGGGCCATCAACGAGGTCTGCTCGATGCCCACCTCACCCGCCGCGAACGTCTCGGACCACAGCCGCAGCCGCGGTTGCATACGAGCCATCTGGCAACGATGGAACGCTTCGCGCTTCGACAGCTGCAACCGATGCGTGAGCCAGGCCTTGCCGGTGAAGAACCCGTCGCTACGGAACGGATTGGTGGCCACGACCCGCTCCGCCACCGCCACCGCAGCCGACTCGGCAGCACGCCGCACTTGCTCCACGCCGACCGCCAACCGTTCCAACGCCGCTCGATCGAGCTGTGCGTTCTGATCGATCATGAGCTGCTCGATCGAACGCAGCGCGGCACGGATGGCCTCGTCGATCAGATCCGACGGTGCCGCCTCGATCGGCACCCCCTCCGTCGACGGGTGCAGCCAGTCGTCCAACCGGACCGGGGTGGCAGCAAGCCGCAACCGGAGCGAGCGCAGAAACTCGTCGCCATCGTCAACATCGCGCCGCACCTCCTCAGTTACGAAACCAATGCTGTCCATACCTCCATCATGCGCATGGGGGTGTGACAGCGGCCCGGGGACGAGGCGCTGGATCGGGTCAGGGTCCGGCAAGCGGATACTCGACGCCGGTGTGCTCCACGGAGACGTCCCAGAGCCGCTGCTGGTCGTCCTCGTCGAGTGCTCGACGAGACGGGCGCACGGCGACGGGAGGTCCGTTGATCTCGAGTCGGTGGCTCGGCCCGTAGAACTCGCCGCCATAGGCCCTCGGGTCCGTGGCGGCGCGCAACGATGGTCGGCTGGCTTCGGCCGGCGTCTGCACGAACCGCTCCGCCATACGACGCTCGAACCGACTCGGCTGGCGCGCGTGGTTCCGCAGGATGTCGGTGTCGGCGAACCCGGGGTGGGCCACCAGCGAGGCGGTGTCCTCACCGGCGGCGGCCAACCGCTTCTGGAGTGCGACGGCGAAGGTGATGTTCGCCAGCTTCGACTGCGCGTACGCGACGAACGGTCGGAAACCGTCGGTCAGGTGCAGATCGTCCCATCGCAGGCGACCGAACTTCTGCGACAGACTCGTCACCGTCACGACCCGCGAATTCGGTGCGGCGAGGATGGCCGGCAGGATCCGCCCGGTGAACGCGAAGTGGCCGAAGTGATTGGTGCCCGAGGAGGAGCTCGTGACCGTCCTCGGTCTCGGAGCGCTGGTCGGCCATCACGCCGGCGTTGTTGATCAGCCGGTCGATCTTCGGGAACCGTTCGAGCGCCTCGGCCGCGGCCTCGGCGATCTGGGTTTGACTGGCGAGGTCGAGCCGCAGGATCTCCACCTTGCCTCGGGCACCGCGACGCGCGATCTCGGTTCGCGCCACCTCCGCCTTGTCGACATTGCGACAAGCGAGCACGACATCGGCGCCGGCGGCGGCCAGGGCCGCGGCGGTCTCCAACCCGATCCCGGTGTTCGATCCCGTCACGAGCGCCGTCATGCCATCGAGGTCGGGGATGTCAGCGGTGCTCCAAGCCATCGCGCCGAGCGTAGGGGCGGCGCCGGATCGAGTGGGACCCTCGGAGCGATTTCGCCCGTCCCGCGCTACGTTGCGCGGATGCCCGACACCGTGTTCTCGTGCCGGCCGTTGGGCACGCGGCTGACGGTGTCGTCGCAATCGCCCGAGCTGATCGAAGCGATCCAACGAAGCCTGGGCGCGTACCCGCCCGAGGTGGAGGTCGGTGGATCGCTGCACATCGTGGCCGAGGTGATCGACGACGCACCGGGTGATCCGGCGTGGCCAACCGTCACCGCCATCTCGACACCTGACTCGCTGCGGATCGACTGCGGATCGGCGTCGGTCGTCCTCGACCACCGCACCGCCACGGCGCACATGAAGTTGCCTCGGTCGCTGTGCGAGGTGCCCGACGCATTGGCGCTCCTGGCCGAAGCGGTGTTCACGTCGTTGCACGTGCAGGCGGGTCGGTTGCACGCCGTCCACAGCGCCCTCGTCGAGCGCGACGGCGTCGGCCTGTTGCTGCGCGGCCCATCGGGCGCGGGCAAGAGCACGCTGACCTATGCGTGCCTGCGTCGCGGAATGACGGTGGTCAGCGACGACTGGGTCTACGCCCCCGCTCGTGGCGAGCCGGGACGGGTCGTCGGATATCCGTGGCGCATCATGCTCACCGAGCAGGCCGCTTCCCGCTTCCCCGAACTTGCCGGCGTGCCCGCCGTGCCGCACCCCTCCGAGGAGCTCCGCAAGCTGCGCATCGACCCGCCGGCAGAGCTGCAACAGGTGGCCGCGTCCGTGTCAGCCGTGGTGCTGTTGGATCCCGACCCGGTGCTGTCGCTGGCGCCGATCGAGCCCGAGGCCGCCCGGCAACGCTTCTGGGCAGCCTCGCTGCCGACCGAGCGCGACAACCTCGACGACGAGTGGGTGCGCGGCCTGTTGGGCCGTCCCACCTATCTGCTGCGTCGAGGCCTCGATCCCGACGACGCCGCCGCCCGCCTCGACGAGTTGGCCGCCAGCCTGCGGTAGAGCACGTCGAACGCGCGAGCCGTGGCGTCGGCATCGTGCGTTCGAGCCCAGCGTTCGGCTCGTTCGGCGATGGCCGGTCGCTCGTCGCCCGTCAGCGCGCGGGCCATCGCCAGCGCCGCGGCGATCGGGGTGTGCTCGTCGATCGGTACGGCCGCCGGTGCCTCACCGAGCCGCGTGAAGTCGGCGACATGGCCCACACGAACGCCGATGGTCGGCACGCCACAGGCGGCCGCTTCGAGCACGGCGACGGGCCCGGCGTCGTGCCGCGACGTCAGCACGTGCCACGACGCGCCACGGACCACGTCGGCGACCTCTGCCGGGGGGAGTTGCCCGGTGAAGATGATCCGTTCGTCCACCCCCAGCTCGGTCGCCAGTCGGGTGTGATGACCGTTCATCGTGTCGCCGCCGACGATCGTCAGGTGCGCGTCGACTCCCATCGCGTCCAGCTCGGCGATTGCCCGCACGAGCAGATCCTGGTCCTTGACGCGATTGAGGCTGCCGACGTGCACGAGTTGCATCGGGTCGACGACGTGACCCGGCCGCGGGTGGAAGATCCGGGTGTCGGCCCCCAGCGGGATCACTTCGTCAGCCACCACACCGTCCGCGGCGAGATGCGCGCGCATCCACTCCGTGGCCACGGTGACGGTCGTCGCCAGACGAACCGCGGCTCCGGCGAGTCGTCGCGATCCAGGGTTCAGTCCCCCGCCGTAGCCGATGTCCGAGACGCTCGCGAACTCGCCTCCCCCGACGCTGACGACCACCGGCGCGCCGTAACGCCGGCCGACGGTGCTGGCAACCAACCCGGGAAGGTTGGCCCACAGACCGTGCACCACATCGGGCCGGCCACCGCGGGAGACGGCGCGTGTCGCCGACGTCAGGACCCTCAGGATGTCGGCCTTGCTGTGCTCGCCGATCGGGATGTTGATCACGTCGGCGTCGAAGAGGCGCCACTCGCCGGGATGCGGGTCGTGCCCGACCGCGAGCACCGTCAGCTCGTGTGCGGCGCTCATCGACTCGACGAGATGGTGGATGAACGGGATGGTCCGTGGCGCGCCCGGGGGGTCGACGCCACCCGGTACCACCAGCACGATCCGCATCGCCGCAGTCTTGCGCCTCGGCGACGGCACCGGACAGTAGTGTCGGGCCGTCGTGAGCACGATGCGAGACCATCAGCGGCAACTGGTGACGGCGGTGCTCGCCGAGCTGCGCGGAGGGCGCGCCGAGCCCTTGGCCATGACGCTCGAACAGTTCCAACTCGCCGGCCTCGCCACCGGGCTCACCGCGCTGCTCGGCGAACTGGGCACGACGACCGCGCTTCCGGCGGCCGAAGATGCCCCGATCCGCGCGCACATCGACGAGCAGCGTGAACAGGTGCGCCTCCGCGTGGAGCGCTTCGTGGCGCTCAAGGAGCGGGTCATCGGAGCACTCGCCGGTGCCGACGTCCCGGCGGTGTTCGTGAAGGGCGCGGAGCTGATCGACGGGGTGTGGCCGCACCCGATGGCTCGCCCGATGGCCGATCTCGACGTGGTCGTGCCTCAGCACCTGCGAGCGCAGGCCGGTGCCGCGCTGGTCGCCGCCGGATGCGCCTGGTGGACCTCGACCGAGTACGAAGACGCGTTCCTCGGCTGGGGAGACGGCAGCACGGGCCGGTTGGACGGCGAATCAGCCGATCACAACGGGCGCGTCGAGGTCCATCCCGGATGGCTCGAATTCATCCACGGTTACGAGGTGTCGGGGTTCGACGTCATCGCTGCGGCGCAACCCGTCGACGGTCGGCTCCGCCTGCCACTCGAGGTGCTCACCGCGCAGGTGCTCGGACACCTCGGTGCCACTGTGGTGCGGGCCGAGGTGCGCGCACTCAACGCCGTCGACGCCTGGTTCTGCGACCGACGAGGCGTCGACTGGCAGCACGTGTCGCGGCTGCTCGACGGAGCCGACCCGCGCCTCGCCGCGCCGGGACTGTGGCTGGTCGATCGGTTGATTCCGGGCATGGTGCCAGACGCGGTCGTCGCCGCGCAGCTGCACCGACTTCCCGCGTCGGCGCGAACGCTGCTGGACGCCACCGAGCCACACGAGGTTTTCCAGGGATCCCGACGCCCGGACCGACTTCCGATGGCGTCAGGCGTTCGCGATCGGCCCGCGCGAACGCATCCAGGTCGTCGAACAGATGGTGTGGCCCACCCAGCGCCGATCCTTCGGGGCCACCGTGGAGCGAGTCGCACGCGGGCGGGGTACCCGGCTGGCCTCGTGAACGAAGCGCGACGGTTGCGGATCGTCGTCGTGATGCCGCCGGTCCTCGAGTCGGCACCGGCCGAGGCCCTCGCCGCGATGCCGACGGTGACGATGACGCTCGACGCGCTCGCGGCATCCGACGCGGTCGACGTCGCCGCCTGCTTCCGAACGACATCGGGCGCGTCGCAGATCGAACGCAACGGCATCGTGCACCGGTTCGAGCCGAGTGATCGTGCGCTCGTGAGCGCGGTTCGGGATCTGCAACCCGATGTGGTGCACGTGCACGGCCTCGGGTTCGTGACGCTGCTGGCCCGCCTGTGCCTTTCGCTCGACCGGCGTGTCGCCATCGTCGTCCAGCACCACGGCGAACCACCCGGCCCGTGGCGCAACCGCACGCTCCATCGGTTGTTCAGGAGGCGCATCGCCGGCTACCTGTTCACGGGCGCCGACGACGGGCAGGCCGAGCCGTTCCGTAACGCCGGCGTGATCAGACCGCAGGCGCGCGTCTTCGACGTCCTGGAGGCCGCCAGCACCCTGCCGCCCGAGGATCCCGCCCATCCGGTGGACGCCGGGGATGGCGAAGAGACTACGGCTCGACGGGAACCCCGCGGTCTTGTGGGTCGGTCGCCTCATCGCCGGCAAGGATCCGCTGGGCGCGGTCGACGCCGTCGCCGCCGCCGAAGGAAGTCCTACCGGAAGTGCATCTGCACATGCTGGCGACCGACTCGTCGATGGCCGCGGCAACGAGCGCCCGGGCGGTGAGCCTCGGCGTCGCGGATCGCGTCCACATCCATCCACCGGTGCCGGCTCGGCAGATGCACCGGTGGTATCGAGCGGCCGACGTGTTGTTGTCGACCAGCCGGCACGAGGGGTCGAACTATTCGCTGATCGAGGCGTTGACGCACGGGTGCCCGCCCGCGGTCACCGACATCCCCTCACATCGATCGATCACCCGCGACCTCGCTCCACGCTTCGCGTGCGGCGACTCCCGAGGTGCGGCTGCGGTCATCGCCCACGCCGCCACGATGGACCGTTCGACGGTCGAGGCCTATCGCGATGCCCACCTCACGTGGCCGGTGGTCGCCCGGCGACTCGTCGAGATCTACCTCGCGGTCGGGCTCGTCAGCGCGGGCCGAGGGGAACGGTCGAAATGACCGACTACTGTTCAGCCCAATATGGTGGACGTCCTCCTCGCTCATTCATACTTCCTGCTGCTCGATCCGAAGCAGCACGCGAAGATGCGCCCGTATCCACCGCTGAACACGCTGCACGCCGCCGCGGTGTTGCGGAACCGGGGCCTCGAGGTCGCCGTGTTCGACGCCATGCTCGCCGACGACGAGAACGACTTCCGTAAGGCACTGGCCGAACATCAGCCGAAGATCGTCGTGCTGTACGAGGACAACTTCAACTTCCTCTCCAAGATGTGCCTGCTCCGAATGCGTGAGGCGGCGTTGACGATGGTGGCGATGTCACGTGACGCGGGTTGCCCGGTGGCGGTGTGCGGTGCCGATGTCACCGACCACGCCGACCTGTACCTCGCGGCCGGAGCCGCCGCGTGCCTGCTCGGCGAGGGCGAACACGCGATGTGCGAGGTCGTCGACCAGTGGCTCTCCGACGATCCCGACGGCTCCCTCGCGGATGTTCCGGGGGTGGCCTCGATGCAGGACGGTCGGCAGGTAGTAGGGCCCCAACCGGCCCATCGAACGGCACCCGGACGTGTTCGGGCGACCGGCACGGGACCTGGTCGACATCGACACGTACCGGACGCCTGTGGAACGACCATCACGGCCGGTTCTCGCTCAACATGGTGTCGACGTGTGGCTGCCCCTATCACTGCAACTGGTGCGCCAAGCCCATCTGGGGGCAGCGGTACTCGATGCGTTCGGCACGCGACACCGCGGCGGAGCTCGTCGACCTCCACGAGACGTATGCACCCGATCACGTGTGGTTCGCCGACGACATCTTCGGCTTGCGCAGCGACTGGTTGGACGAGTTCGCCGAGTGTCTCGAGGACTGCCGGGGTTCGCGTGCCGTTCTCGATGCAGTCACGCTGCGACCTCATGACCGACAAGGCCGTCGATGCGCTCGCCCGCGCCGGTTGCGAAGAGGTGTGGTTGGCTGCCGAGAGCGGCAGCCAGCGTGTGCTCGACGCGATGGACAAGGAGACGACGGTCGAGGAGATCCGCGGCGCCCGCCGGCGGCTCGGCGAGCGCGGCATCCGCGCCTGCTTCTTCATCCAGTTCGGGTATCCGGGCGAGACCTGGGTCGACATCGAGCAGACGATCGCCCTGGTGGCCGAGTCGATGCCCGATGACATCGGCGTGAGTGTCAGCTATCCCCTGCCGGGCACACGCTTCCACGAGATGGTCCAACTCGACCTCGACTCCCAGGCGAACTGGGAGAGCTCCGGCGATCTGGCCATGATGTTCCACGGCACCTACCCGACCGAGATCTATCGCGAGTTGCACCTCAGCCTGCACGACGATCTCGATCTTCGCCGACGCGAGGCCGGACTGTCACGAGCCCGCCACGCCCAGATCGACGACGTGCCGTTGGATGTGCACCGAGCCCGGGTCGAGACCCGCTGGGCCGCGCTGCGGGCCCGCGAAGTCGACCAGCGCAACCCCAATCCGACGCGCCTGCGGATCCCGCTCGCCGTCGCCACGCCCTGAGCTGATCCCGACGTCATCCCGACGTCGCGCGACGTCACGGCGACGGCAGGATGCGGCCGTCGTCGATGGTGATCACACGGTCGCACATGGCGAGAGCGGCGGCACCGTGGGCGACGAGGACGACCGTCAGCGATCCGCGCAGGCCCGCCAGGGCACGCGTGATCGCGGCTTCCGATGCCGCGTCGAGCGCACTCGTGGCCTCGTCGAGCACGATCACGTCGGGTTCGCCGGCGAGGGCGCGGTGCCAGGCACAGGCGTTGCCGCTGCCCGACCGACAGCGCCGAGCCACCGTCGCCCACCGGCGTTTCGTATCCCTGTGGCCAGCGGACCACCTCGTCGGCCACGGCGGCCAGCTCGCAGGCGCGGTGCACGGCATCATCGTCGAGGTCCCGGAACCAGCGCACGTTGTCGGCGACCGTGCCGGCGATCATGAGCGGCTGCTGCGGGACGAGCGCCACCCGGGACGACCACGACGCCGCCGTGCACGTCGCCGCGTCGAGGTCGTTGACGAGCACCGTGCCCGCTGTCGGCCGGCGCAGGCGCACGAGCACTTCGAGCAGGGTCGACTTCCCCGCGCCCGACGGGCCCGTGATGCCGACGACCTCGTTGCGGGCGATGTGCAGATCGACCGGGCCGAGCCGGTGCCGGCCAGATGGCCGTTCCAGCACGACGCCGCGTAGTTCGAGCGAGGCGACCGGCGGCGTCTCGACCGTTCCGTCGACGATCGCCGCGGTTTCGAGTTCGGCCTCGAGGGTCAACAGCTGCTCGACGTAGCCGCGCTGCGCGTCGCAGGTCTGCACCGCTTGCTGCACCACCTGGGCGTACGACATCGACCGCAGTGCCAGGAGCGCGACGGCGCCGACGGCGGCGAGGTCGTCGAGATCGGCGGCGGCGAGTATCGCCACCGAGATCAGCACGACGGCGGCGACCACGGTCTGGAACAGCACCGGCGACAGCAATGCCAGCGTGCGTCCGCGACGGTAGGCGACGACCTGCTCGGCGCTCGCCGCGTCGAACCGCTGCTGCACCGCGGCGCCCGTGTCGAACGACTTCGTGACCAGGTCGGACGCAGCCAGCCGGGCGATGTCGACGGACAGGTCGCGTGCGAACGCTGCCTCGACGTCACCGGCGAGCCGGGCGCGGCGTTGCATCGGTCGCATGACGAATGCCGCGGCGACACCGAGCACGAGCACCGCCAACGCAGCAGCAGGCTGCAACAGCAACGCCACGATCGTCAGGACACCGAGGCTGACGGCCGCGGCGAGGCCCGTCGACCAGATCAGCGCATGCGCTCCGGCGATCTGACTGTTGGTGGCCGCGATCTGCTGCAGCGTGCCAATTTCGATCAGCGAGGCGTGCGGCCACGGTGCGCGCAGGAAACGCTCGATGACGAGGACCCGATGCCGGTGCACGACCCGTGCGGCCAATGTTCCGCTGCGCCGTGCGGCCCAGGCACCGAGGAACAGCCGCGTCACCGCGGCGGCGAGCGACACCAGCAACACGGTCGTCGTCGCCCACTGCATGCCGGCGACGTGAACGCTGTCGTCACCACGGGTCAGCGCCACCGCCAACGCCGAGATCCCGACGAGCGTCGTTGCGTCGGAGAGTCCGGTGGCGACCGAGACGGCGGCAACCTCGACCAGCATCGTCTGTTCGACGCGCGTCGTCAGCTGTTGCAGCAGCGACCGGCGGCTCGTCGAGCCGGCCGGGTGATCTGAAGCGCTCGACATCAACCGGGACTCACGGGGCGATGCACACGTTGCGCATCGTGCCGATTCCCTCGATCCACTGACCACACAGCACTGCTCGGCATGCGCACCACCATAGGACCAGCAGGCCGACGACCAGCGGGACGCGGTTGGTCGGGAACGGTGGTCAGCGCCGGACCCCTCCGAGCGACAAGTGGTCTCGATGATGGGCCGCACATGCGGCAATCCACTCACTCCGCCACACGCGATCGGGGTCATCGATCAGGTCATCCATGACGTCCGTGACCGAACGAACATGATCGAAGCCGCCGAGTGCGCGCAGCCTGGCGTCGTCGTCGAGATCGGGCCGCACGAGCGCGAGCGCCAACGCGTCGTCGCGTCCGGCGATCACTTCCAACGTTTCGATCGCGATCGCGCGCCGGCCGTCATCGCCGACGGCGTCGAACCAGCGAGCGGCGAGGCGGGCGACGTCACCGTGGCGCATGATCAGGATCGACAGCGCACGGGCTCGCAGCAGGCCGAGTTGGTCGTCGAGCGCGCGCTCGAGCGGCGCACCGGGTTCCAGGTCGAGCGCCCGGCGGACGGCGATGATGCGAGCCGCATGTGCTCCGTCAGCTTGCACGGTGTGCGATGTCGCTTCGACGAGTTCCGGTGACTGCACGGTTTCGATGACGTCCGCGTTCGCCAGCGCGGCAAGCACCACCGCTCCGACGGCGCGGTCGGGATGCCCGATGTGCCTCGTCAGTCGTTCCACGGCGATGTCAGGCGGAAGATCGCGACACGCCGCGATCACGCGCAAGGTGACCGCCGATGTGAGGTCGCCGTCACCGTTGAGTTCGGCGATCACCGTGGCGGCATCGGTCGAGGTCAACGTCGACAGGCGTTCGTTGCCCGTCAGTTCAGCGAGCGCGCCGAGCCGCACGACCGGCTCATCGTCGTCGAGCAGTCGCCGGAGTTCGGAATCGGTGGTCGGCGAGGTGAGCCCGGCGAGTAGATCCAAGCCGAGCGACACCTGGCGGGCGTCATCGCTGCGCAGCAATCGTCCCAGGGCGTCGGCCTCCTCCTCGTCGGTGAGGTCGATCGGCGAGTCGACGAGCGTGCGCTGGACGACGGCCCGGCGAAGGCCCGCCTCGTACTCGCGGGTGGCCATCCAACCGGTCGCAGTCCATACGATCGCGGTGACCGTCGAGACGACGACCACCACCGTCGTCCCCCCTGGGAGTGCCTGGAGGACGAGCAGGAGCACACCGGCGACGCCGATCGCGGCGGGCACTCCCACGCCCTCGATCGTCGTCTGCACCGCGATTCGTTCCTCGATCGGTAGCAGTTGGTAGGTCGCGTTGATCGACGTGCGGGTCGCGGCGTCGGTCAGGACGATGTCGATGATTCGAGTCACCGCCGTCAGCGTCAGGAACGCGAGCGACGCAGTTCCGGGACCGACGCCGACGACGAGCATCGCCAAGAACGCGATGGCAACGGCCGCCGGGTTGGCGATCAGGCCGAACCGCAAACCGAATCGTTTGAGGAGGTATCCGGCCGCCAGCACGAGCACGAGGATGTCGGCCAGGTTGACGATGGCGGTGAACATGGTCACGAAACGCGTGAGATCGGCCTCGTCGGGGTAGCGGTTGGCGGCTCGGTCGAACATGAGGTAGTCGACGAGTTGGCTCCCCAGGGCCGAGAGCAGCTGATAGGCGAAGATGACGACGACGAGCCGGCTGGCGAGCAGTTGGCGCAGGGGCATCCTTGGCTGGAGGGATGTGTCGGCCTCCGCGGGGTCGGGTGCGCTCGCCTCGCGCACGCCCGGGAATCGTCGATCGGTCACGATGAGCAAGGCAACGAAGACGAACTGCGCCGCGGCCGCGCCGAGGAGCAGATCCTGAGGCTCGTCGCGCAGCGCGAGCAGCGGGGCGCCGGCCAACCCGCCGAGGAAGAAGCCGATCACGAAACCGGAGACGATGCGCGGGAAGAGCTCCTTGAGCTGGCGAACGTTGAGGACGCGGCCGGCCTGACCGCCGACGAAGACGAAACCGATCTGCAACGCCAACGGGAACGCCACGAGCAACGGCGCCGAGATCCAATCGCCTCCGGCCTCGAGCACGATCCATGCCGCCGCGAACAGCACCACTTGAGCGCCGAGCGCGATGGTCGCGACCGACACCAGTCGGAACCGGCGCACGGCGCGAGCCACCGTCCAGGACATGGTTGCGCCGACGATCGCCACGGCGATGTAGGACACCGGTAACCATTCCGACCCGTAAACGTGCAGGAAGATCGAACTCGCCGGGATGATCAGCAGTGCGACCGCCACACCGAATGCGAGCGTCTGCGCGCTGAGCAGCACCACTGCGGCGCGAGGTGACGACGACTCCTTCACGGCGCCCGATCGGCACCGACATCGCCGGCCACACCGACAATGTCGATTCCACCGACATGGCCGGCAGAGGCGCGCAGGCGGGAGACGAGGGCGTGGATCACGCCGGTCGCCAGCTCAGGCCAATCGGCCAACATCTCGTCGAGCACCGGCTTGGTGATCGACAGCATCCGCGTGTGCTCGACGGCGATGACCGAAGCGGAGCGCGGCTCGGGCACGAGCGCAGCAAGTTCGCCGACCGTGCAGCCGGGCCCCAACTCGTTGAGCGCGTGCCCGGCGCGTTCCACCCGGACACGGCCTTCGAGGATCGCGTAGAGGTTGTCGTCGAGGTCGCCCTCACCGATGATGATGTCGCCCGCCTCGACCGTGATCTCGCTCGCCACCCGCGCGACGGCGACGAGGACACGTCCTGGCGTGGACGCGAACAGATCCACCTTGTGCAACGCGGCGACGCGATCGACGAGGCCCAGTTCGATGGTCATGACCTGCCGTTCCCGCGCCATTGTCGCCCCCGCCCCGTCTCGCCCGTCACGAGGCATCAACCTAGTCCACCTCTCGTGACCCTGATTCCGGTCGAGTCAACCAGCGCGACGAGACGCCCTTTGGTACCCTCGCCCGCCATGCATGAGGAGCGGTCATGATCGCGGCACAAGCCCACGTCCTGTGCGCTGGCGCAACCCTCATCGCGGGGATCCTGTAGTCGCCCGATCGCCTTCGAGCAGGTTCGGTAGCGGAGCGATGTGACGGTTCTTCTTGGTGTTCGGGCGCGTACGGAGCCCGGCGGTGTTCGCCGCGTCATCGCGATGGAGGTCGTGTCCGGCCTCGGTGACGGAGTGTTCTGGGTCGGGCTCACCGCCGTGCTGTTGGAGCGGGGTCTCGGAGCGGCTGGCTTCGGTATCGCAGCCGTTGCCCGGCTCGGCCCGAGAGCGCTGATCAGTGCACCCGCCGGCCTTCTCGCCGATCGGCTGGATCGACGATGGTTGCTCGTCGCGCTCGACCTGCTCCGCGGTGCGGTGCTCGTCATGCTGGCATTCGCCGCCGCGAGCGATGTGGGGGCCGCGGGACTGCTCGTCCTGGTTGCGGTCGGGTACACGATTGCCGCTCCATACCGCCCGGCCTTGACCTCGGCACTGCCGCTCGTGGCGGGCGAGGACGGATTGGCATCGGCCAACGCCCACGTGTCGATGGTGCGCCAGGTGATGACGTTCGTCGGGCCGCTCATCGGCGCGGTGGTCGTCGCGGCGTGGTCGCCGACCGCGGCGTTCGTCGTCGATGCGGCCAGCTTCCTTGTCGCCGCGGTCCTGCTCGCGTCGATCTCGGCGCTGTCCGACCGCTTCGAGACCGGGGCATCGAACCTCGCGGAGCAACGCCACCGGTGGCGGCGCGACCTGACCACCGGGTGGAGTGACATACGCGACGCCACCGGACTTTCGGTGATCACGATGCTGGTGTTCGCCATGTACACGGCTCGCGGTGCGGAACTGGTGCTGTTCATCCTGGTGGCCCAGGAACAGCTCGGCCTCGGTACGGCTGGCATCGGGGTGCTCACCGGAGCGGTCGGGCTCGGCGCGATCGCCGCTGCGCCGGCAGCGACCCGTCTGGCGAAGACCGACCACACGACCGCGGCGATCACCGTCTCGTTGGCGACGACGGCGGTGCCGCTCGCTGCACTGGCTGCGATTCAATCGACCCCCGCGGCCTGCCTCGTCCTCACGGTTCTCGGTGCCGGTCTCGTCGTGTTCGAAGTCCTCTGTGTCGTCATGCTTCAGCGGCTGACGCGCCGCGACCTGCTCGGTCGCGGTGTTCGGCGTCGTCGGCACCGCGAGCAACGCCGGCAAACTGCTCGGAGCGATCGCCGCTCCGATCCTCGTCGCCACCCTCGGCATCTCGGGGGCGCTCGTGTCGATCGCGGTGTTGGTCGCCATTGCCGCAGGCGTGGCGGTCCCGGCGCTCAGGTCGGTGAGTCGCGTGGTGAGCGAACGACGCGAGGAGCTGCGTCCCGTCACCGATGTCCTCTCGCGACTCGGGATATTCGACGGCGCATCGACAGCCGTCCTCGAGCGCGTGGGCTCGTCGATTCGCCAGGAGATGTTTGCTGCCGGAACCGACGTGGTGCGTCAGGGTGAGCCGGCAGACGATCTGTACATCGTGCGAACCGGACGAGTGGTCATCCTCGACGGCGACGCGACGATCAACACGCTCGCCGATGACGACTGGTTCGGTGAGATCGGGCTGCTGCTCCACCAGCCGAGAATCGCGACCGTGCGCGCGTTGACCGACGTCGAGCTGTGGAGGATTCCTCGGCGCGACCTTCCTGAGCGCGTTGCGCGAATCAGCAGCCGAACCGACGGCGTTGCTGGCCGTGATGGCCGACCGTGTGGGTCGAACCCCCGAAGCGCCACGCGGCTAGGTTCGCGGCAAATCGAGCAACGTCGGGCCGACTGGTGCAGGATTGACGAGATGAATGAGCGAGCGCTCCACGGGTTCGACGACGACACCGAGCGGCTGGCACATCAGATCTTCGACTACGTGATCGACCGGGTCCGCATGTCACCCCCGCCGCTCGATGCACCACGCTCGCCCGCCGACCTCGCCGCGGCCACCGGCGAGACCGTCACCGACGACGGGATCGGATGGGAGCGGGCGCTCGAACTGTTCCGAGACGTGCTGGCACCGGCCTGCATCTCGAGTGACCACCCGCGCTACCTCGGGTTCGTTCCGAGCGCCCCGGCAGAAGCGGCGACATTGTTCGACCTCGTCGTGTCCGCGTCGTCGATCTACGGCGACTGGTGGATCGAGGGCGCCGGTGCGATTCACGCCGAGAACCAGGCGCTCCGATGGCTCGCCGACCTCGCCGGCTTTCCCGACACCGCCGGTGGTGTCTTCCTCAGTGGAGGCACCGCAAGCAACCTGACATCGATGACCGTGGCCCGGGAGACCTGGCGGGAGCGAGGGGGCCAGCGGGTCGCGGGTATCGCGTGCGCCCCCAGCGCCCATTCCTCGATCCGGCTCGCCGCGAAGGTCATCGACATGCCGGTGGTGCCGGTCGAGCCCGACGAACGCGGGCGCCTGACGGGTGATCGGCTGGCAGCAGCCATCGACAAGGCCGACGTCGAGGTGTTCGCGGCGATCGCAACAGCAGGCGCGACGAACACTGGCGTCGTCGACGACCTCGACGGCGTCGCCACCGTGTGCCGGGAGCGCGGCGTGTGGATGCACGTCGATGCCGCGTACGGCGGAGCGGCGATGGCGGCCCCCTCGGCCCGGCCCCTGTTTCACGGCATCGAACGGGCGGATTCGTTCGTCGTCGACCCCCACAAGTGGTTGTTCTCACCGTTCGACTGCGCCGCGCTCCTGTATCGGGATCCGAACCTGGCGCGGGCCGCGCTCACCCAGCAGGCCGGGTACCTGGAGGTGCTCACCCCGACCTCGCCGTGGAACCCGTCGGATCTCGCCATCCACATGACGCGCCGGGCCCGTGGACTGCCGCTGTGGTTCTCGCTCGCATCGAACGGCACGAAGGCGTACGAGCGGGCCGTCGAGCGCGGGCTGAGCCTGGCTCGCGAAGCCGCGCAGCGCGTCGCCGAGGCACCGCACCTCGACCTCGTGATGGAACCACAACTGTCGGTCGTGCTGTTCCGCCGGCAGGGCTGGGGTCCCGACGACTATCAGCGCTGGTCCGACGAGGCACTGGAATCAGGCCTGGCACTGCTCGTGCCGACCGTGCACGAGAACGAGACGATGTTCCGCTTCTGCTTCGTCAACCCGCTGACCACCACCGACGACATCGAACTCCTGATCGAAGCGATGCGCTGATCTGACTGTCCGATGAGCCGCACTCGAGCGCCCGCGTCCTCGGCGTCCGTCGAGTTGCGATACGACTCGCACCGCGGCCGTGCCGCACTGATCGCCACGGTGGCCGCGAGCGCGATGGGTCAGCTCGACGCGACCGTCGTCAACGTCGCCCTGCCACACATCAGCGCCGACCTCGGGGTCGACGTCTCCTCACTCCAGTGGGTGCTGACCGGATACCTCGTCACGCTCGCCTCGCTGATCTTGCTCGGTGGAGCCCTCGGTGATCGCTACGGGCGTCGCCGGATCTTCCTCATCGGCACCGTCTGGTTCGGCGTGGCATCCGTCATGTGCGCCGCCGCCCAGGAGGTCGGCCTCCTGATCGCGGCACGGGTCCTCCAGGGTGCGGGAGCGGCGCTGCTCACACCCGGGAGCCTGGCGATCCTGCAGGCCAGCTTCGCCAAGGACGACCGCGCCCGAACCGTCGGTGCCTGGTCGGCGCTCGGCGGCGTCGCCGGCGCACTCGGGCCCTTCATCGGTGGCTGGCTCGTCGACGGGCCCGGCTGGCGGTGGGCATTCCTCATCAACGTTCCGGTCGCCGCGCTCGTGATCGTCTGCTCGAAGGTCATCCCCGAATCTCGTGACGAGCACGACACCCACCTCGACGTCCTCGGTGCCGCCATCGCCGTCGTCACGCTCGCGACGACGACGCTCGCCCTCACCGAGTCTCGACCGCGCGGGTGGTCCGACCCTGTCGTCGTCATCGCGGCGATCATCGGTGTTTCGGGGACGATCGGCTTCGTCGTGCACATCCGTCGTTCGGCCACTCCGCTGGTGCCGCCACGGCTGTTCGCCGATCGAACGTTCACCACCACCAACGTGGCCACGTTCGCCCTGTACTCGGCGATCGGCGTCACGTTCTTCCTCCTCGCCTACCAGCTGCAAGTCGCAGCCGGCTGGTCGGCGCTCGCATCGGGCAGTGCACTGTTGCCGGCGACGATCCTGATGCTGCTCGGCTCCGCTCGCTCCGGTGCGCTCGCGCAACGGATCGGGCCACGAATCCAACTCACCGCCGGACCGTTGATCCTCACCGCCGGTCTGCTCGCGCTCAGCCGTATCGGCACCGATCCGTCGTGGATCCGAGACGTCCTGCCCGGCGCGACGCTGTTCGGCCTGGGCCTGGTCACGTTCGTGGCACCGCTCACCGCCACCGTCATGGGATCCGTCGACGCCGACCATGTCAGCGTCGCATCCGGCGTCAACAACGCGATCGCCCGCACCGCCACCCTGACCGCCCTCGCCGTCATCCCCGTCGTCGCCGGGCTGACCACCGCGACCGACCCGGAGGCGGTCACCGACGCCTACCGAACCGGGCTCCTCATCGCCGCTGTCTGTGCCGCGACCGCTGCTCCGATCGCGTTCGTGGGGCTCGCCCCTTCCGCCCGTCTCCGCACTTCGCCTCGACGCAGCTACTGCCCGGTCGACGGACCACCGGTGCAACCAATCCCGCCGATGGCCGCGGCCACGAGTGTCGATGATCGCCGGTGATCCTTCGTATCGTTGGCGCGTGTCCAAGCGAGACATGGTGGTGACGTTCCGAAGGCAGGGCCGGGGATGTGCATGGACCGCTTTGCGGCCCCCTCGGACGATCGTGCCGGGACCGACGATGGCAGCCGGCGGTGATCTGCCCCACGACCTGTACACATTCGTGATCGAAGATGCGTTGGGCATCGAGTACGGGTTCTGGGGCTGCGTCGCGGCTGGGGCCACCTTCAAGACGCTCGGGCGCAAACGCACCCCGCAGGGCAAGGCGGTCATTGACGCGTCACCTCGAGGATCTCGAGTCGGCAGAGACGCGGGTCAACGAGATCTACTTCGCATGGCGTTCGGGCGCGCCGACGCCGCTGGACGACGAACTCGACTCGATGCTGGCCCGCTGGCGATCGTTGACAGGGTCCGACGAACTCACCCTCCGATGGCCGACCAATCATCGAAAATTCTGAGCCGATCGGTGCACCTGCCGCTCCATTGGCTCAGAATTTCGGGCATGCTCGTGCGAACCGAGTGCCGTGGAGGCTCGTCGGCCGTCGAATCGAGGGGACAATGACAGCAGTACCGACGCCACCTGCGACCGTCGAGGCATACATCGCCGGGCTCGAGGGTGATGCACAGCGCATCGCCACGCAGTTCCACGAGATCATTCGGCGCGCCGCGCCCGGGATCACCGACACCGTGCGCTACCAGATGCCGTGCTACCTGCTCGACGGCGAGTATCTGGTGTACTTCGGGGCCTGGAAGAAACACATCGGGCTCTATCCGATCCCGCCACTGGATCCGGATCTCGAAGCCGAGGTCGGGCCCTACCGGGCAGCCAAGGACACGGTCCGCTTCCGGTACAAGGACCCGGTCCCCACAGACCTCGTGGAGCGACTCGTCGCCGAACTCATCCGCCGTCTCACCAACCCCTCGTAGCCAACACTCCGATCTCAACTCGTGATGACGACGGGGCGGTGTGCAGACTTGATGCTCGGCGTGACTGCGGTGCCGACTTCGACGGGTTCGAGATGGGATCGCAGCGCGCGGACAGTTGCGCCTGACGAGAGTCGCAGCGTGTAGCACCAGGCGGATCCTCGAAACTCGGCGTGGATGATCTGGGCGACGTGCTCGGCGGGCGTCGAGGCGTCGGCGATCGTGAAGTGGATGTCATCCGGGCGCACCATGAGTTGGTGCCCTCCGTCGAGGTAACGGTCGCCAAAGTCGCGGTCGTCAGGTCGCGGCTAGTCGCCGTCGTCGATGTCGGCGAATGCCCGGACGTCGCGTTGCTCGAGAAAGTCCGCGTCGCCCATGAAGCTGGCGACGAAGCGGTTGACGGGTCGGTGGAACACCGTGTGCGGGTGATCGAGCTGAACGATGCGGCCGTTGTTCATCACCGCGATTCGGTCGCCGATGGCGAGGGCTTCGTGTTGGTCGTGGGTCACGAACAGCGCGGGGGTGCCGGTGGATCGGAGGATGTCGACGACTTCGTCGCGGATCCGTGTCCGCAGGTTCGGGTCGAGGCTGGCGAACGGTTCATCGAGCAGCAGGAGCGCGGGTTGGAGCGCCAGCGCGCGGGCGAGGGCGATGCGTTGTCGTTCACCGCCGGAGAGTTCATGCGGATAGCGCTTGTCGTAGCCGGTGAGGCCCACGAGTTGCAGCATCTCGGCGGTGCGTGCGGGGCGGTCCTTGGGGTCGCGGATGCCGAATCCGACGTTGCCGGCAACGGTGAGGTGCGGGAACAGCGCATGGTCTTGGAACACGAGTCCGATGCGTCGCTGTTCCGGCGGCAGTGATCGTCGCCCGTCGTCGACGAGGTCTCCGGCGAGTTCGACGCGCCCGCTGTCGGCGGGATGGATTCCGCCGAGGATTCGGAGCAGGGTGGATTTCCCACAGCCGCTCGGACCGACGAGGGCGAGCAGTTCGTGCTCGCCGAGTTCGAACGACACGTCGTCGACGGCCACGGTCGGCCCGAAATGCTTGCTGACTCCGGCGACGGTGAGCGCGCTCGCACTCATGGGTGCACCTGACGAATCGCGTCACCGGTCTCGGCCACGTGCGACGTGGGAGACGTGGACGGACGGTCGAGTCGCCGTGCGACGAAGATCACCGGCACCGTTGCCACGGCGATGATCGACAGGGCGGGGAGCGCGGCCTGTTGGAAGCGTGACTCCGACACGAGGTTGTAGACCCACACCGGCAGCGTGTCGAAGCCGAAGGGGCGCAGGAGGAGCACGATGGGCAGTTCCTTGAGGGCGTCGACGCCGACGAGGACGCCGGCACTGAGGAGTGCCGTCTTCGACAGTGGGAGATGCACCCGCCTGACCGTCCGTATCGGGCCGGCACCGAGCGACCGGGAAGTCGCGGTCATGTCGTCGGATATCTGCTCGGTACCCGCCTCGATCGCGGCGAGCCCGGGAGTGAGGAAGCGGACCGCGTACGCATAGAGCAGCACGAGCATCGACCCGGTCGCTACGGCCCCGGGGAGATTGAGGCCGATTTCTTCCAGTCCGGTGTCGACGGCGACGACCGTCAGCAGCACCCCGATGCCGATCACAGGGCCGGGAACCGCGTACCCGAGTGCCGTCGTCCTCGTGGCGAGCTTGGTCACGCTCGGTCGGCCGAAGCGACGTCCGTTGGCGAGCAGCGTTGCGAGGATCAGGCACACGAACGCGGTGATGGCCACGAGTTGCAGGCTGTTCCACAGGTACCCGGGGAACTGGTCGAGCAACGGCGTGCCGCGGGGGCTGCGCTGTTCGGCGATCGCCCACAGGAGCAACTGGAGGGTGGGGCCGAGGAAGGCGACGAAGATCACGAGCGCGCACGTGGCCGTCGCCGCGGCCGCCCATCGCCCGGTCAGCCGGCTCGGAGCCATTCCGCTGTCGGCGCCGCCGGACTGTCCGAACCGGGCCCGCCCGCGACCGACGCGTTCGAGCCCGATGGCCAGCACGGCGAACGCGAGGACGACGAGCGCGAGTTCGCTGGCCGCGTCGCGGTCGTACGTTCCTCGCCAGATCCGGAAGACGCCGACCGACACGGTGTCGACGCCGAAGTACTGCACGGTCGCGAAGTCGGTGAGCGTTTCCATCATCACCACGGCGGCACCCGCCGCGATCGCCGGGCGAACGAGCGGGAGCACGACGCGCCGCATCGATTCGGCGGGTCCGGCACCGAGCGACC
Organism: Ilumatobacteraceae bacterium; assembly: GCA_963829675.1. Classification (GTDB taxonomy): domain Bacteria; phylum Actinomycetota; class Acidimicrobiia; order Acidimicrobiales; family Ilumatobacteraceae; genus Sva-07. Next base: position 145,873 of record CAWHJP010000010.1, on the reverse strand, counting down.
GTGCCGTGAGGTAGGCGCCAGACGCCTGGTCACGAAGCGCGGCACGGGCGAGCAGAAACACGTACGGATACAGGACGAGGCTGAACGTGATGATCGCGCCGCCGAGCGATTCGACGTCCGGGAACCAGGCGTCGCGCCCGAACCATTCGCGCCACTGGTCCTGGATCGGACCGGTGCGACCAGCCGTCGCGATGGTCAGGTAACCGAGGATGTAGCTGGGCATCGCCAGCGGCAGGATCAGCAACCAGCCGAACGTCTTCGACCCGGGAAATCGGTAGGCCGACACCAACCACGCCAGCCCGACCCCGAGCACGGTGCTGCAGACCGCTACGCCGACGAGCAACAGCGCCGTCGACCCGATCTCACCGGGGAGTCGAGTCCGCCATTGCTGGCTCCACATGTCGGTCTGCGGTCGGAACACGCTCGACACCAACATGAAGACCGGCACCGCAATGGCGATCGCCGTGAGGATCGAGGTCGTCGACCAGCCCCATCGGTCCCGCCGCGCACGTGGGCGCGATTCGTTCGGCGTCAGCGGCACCGGCTGAGCGTAGACACGCCTGTCAGCCGTACCCCACCTCGTCCATGATGCGCACCGCGGCCGGGTTCAGAGCTCCGAGGGCGGCCGCGTTCAGCTGGTCGCGCAGGAAGTCGGTGCCGAACTGCTCGGTGATGAGCGGTTCGGCCGGCACGGCCGGGTTCGCCGGATACTCGTGGTTCGCGTCGACGAGCACGCTCTGACCGTCGGTGGCGAGCCACTCGAGGAACTGTTGGGCGAGTTCGGGATTGTCGGCCCAGGTGGTCACGCCGCCGCCCGAGATGTTGACGTGCGACACCGCGATCGTCCTGGTTCGCCCACTTGAGCTTGACGTCGAGGTCCGGGTTCTCCTCGAGTGCGCGACCGAGGTAGTAGTGGTTGGCGAGGCCGACCTCGCAGATCCCGTCGGCGATCGATTCGATCACGAGGACGTCGTTGGCGAGGATCTCCGAGTTGTCGGCCCAGCCCTGAACGATGCGCGTGGCCTCTTCCTCGCCGTGTTCGGCGATCAGGCTGGCCACCAGCGATTGTTGGTAACCGTTCAACGAGTCGCGCATGCACACCCGGCCCGCCCATTCGGGATCGGCGAGTTCCTCGTACGTGGACGGCACGTCGGCCTCGTCGATGAGTTCGGGGTTGTACATGATCGTGCGGGCCCGGAGGGTCAAGCCGTACCAGTTGTCGTCGGGGTCGCTGAATTCGGCCGGGATCGCCTCGTCGAGGGCGGGCGACTCGATCGGTTGGAACAGGCCCTGCTCGGTCGCCGCGACGAGGTTGCCGGCGTCGACGGTGATGTACACGTCTGCTTCGGTGTCCTCCCCCTCGGCGGCGAGCCGCTCTCGGAGCTCGCCGTCGTTGCCGGTCTGGAACTCGAGTTTGACGCCGGTCTCGTCCTCGTACTGTTCGAACGCGGTCTCGATGCCGTAGTGCCGGCCGCTGTAGACCTGCAGCGTCTCGCCGTCGTCACCACCGCAACCTGCCAGCGCCGCTCCTGCCAGGACGGCGACGGTCGCGGCGGCTCGGTAACGGGTGGTCGATCTCATGTGGTGCTCCAAGGTGCTCTGCGGCACGGGGCCGGTGATGGGGCGTGGCGATGGGACGGTGGCGATGCGGAGGATGCGTGGCGGTGCCGGGCGGTGGAACGTGTTGGCGATCGACGGCGCCGACGGGCGGGACCTTGACGACGCATCCGGGCCAGTGCACATGTGGTGTCGATGACACGGTCGGCGACGACCCACACCAGCACCCCGGCAGCGAGCGTTGCGAGGTATGCCCATCCGAGCGGCATGACGTCGATCGCGAGCGGCCAGATCGTGAAGTGGCTGATGAGGATCCACATGCTGGCCGACGCGACGACGGCCACCGGTCGAACGATCGGCCGCGGGATCGGGATCTCCCGGAACCACACCAGGGTGACCAGGCAGGCACCGATGAGCCATTCCCTCGGCGCGTAGTGGAAGAAGTCGGCGATCGAGACCACGCACAGGGCGCTGGTGAGCAGCCGCGTGCGTGTCGAGTCGGAGCGCTGAATCAGCCAACCCAGAACGAAGAAGAACGCGATGGTGTGCGTTCGGTAGCGGATGTTGTACCAGTCGTCCATCCACGCCCACTCCATCCGCAACAACAGCGTGCAGGCGAAGAGTGCCAGCGGGAACCGGTACTGGAACCGCCGCTCGAGGCGGCGGATGAACGGCACGGCCAGCAAGGCGGTGACGACGAGGATCAGTTGGACGAAGACCTCGATGAACCAGAAATGCCAAACACCGCCTCGGTGACTTCGTGGGCCGACGTAGTTGTTCACCAGCAGCAACGTGCCGATGCCGTACGTCGCCCCGAGGAACCAGGAGGAGCACGCCACCCACACCATCGTCGGCACGGCCACGCGTCCCACCGTGCGCAACCCGGCACGCACACGATCGCGGGTCGACTCGATCGGCATCATGAAGCGGGCGAGATTGAACCCCACGACCGCCAACAGCGTGTGCGCGCCGCCCGGCAGGAACCGGAGCTGCATGTGGGTCGCCACGACCGCACAGATCGCAAGTGCTCGGAGCACCACGGTCGTGTCGATCCGTGCGAGCCGCGTCGGCCGCTGCTGGGTGAGCCGGTCGAGCGCGGCGACGGGCATCAGATGCCAATCGCTGGGAAGTCGGCCCAGCGTGTCCTCGAGACGGATCGAACATTCGATGTAGCTGAGTGAGTCGCCACCGAGTGACACGAACGTCGCCTCCGGGGGCACCGCGTCCAACTCGAAGATCGACGCGAACACCACTGATGCCGTCTCACCGCCGCCGCCGACGATCGCGCCGGTGATCGCTTCGGAGCCGTCGCGGCCGAGTGCGCCGTACTCGACCTTGCCGGACATCGTTCTCGGAACCGGGCCCGTCCTCGACGGTCATCGCCCCGGCCGGCAATTTCGTGTGGTCACGAACCATCGCCGCGACCACATGCGGGATCCGCTCCGGTCGCGATGATGGTCAATCGTTCGTCGGTGCCGCCGACCGCGACCTCGACGGTGTCGCCGAGCTTGTCGCGGAGCCACGATTCCAACGCGTCGAGGTCGATCCGAACGCCGAACGGCTTCACGAACCGCGACGACCGCCCGACGATCTCGAAGACATCGCCGACGGAGTCGTACCTCGCCAGGTCCCCCGTTGCCAGCTCCTCGATCGTCCGACCCAGCGCGAGATCTTCCGAGCACTTGGCGTACCCGAGCATGACGTTCGGCCCTCGGTAGACGAGTTCGCCCACGTCGTCGTCGTGTCCATCGACCGGACGGAGGGTCGAACGATCCTCCCGGAATCGGCCGACCGATCGCGCCCGGGTGGCGGGCGCCGTCCTCTGGACGGAGATACGCCATTCGGGCCGTGGCCTCGGTCTGGCCGTACATCACGTAGAAGTCGACGCCACGCGTCTCCGACAGACTGATCCAACGGCGCACGGCATCGGGCGCCAGCCGGCCACCCGCCTGGGTCACGAACCGCAATGACGGCACGAAGAGGCGGTCTGGTCCCGCACGATCGAGCAGATCGAACGTGTGCGGTACCCCGGCCACGTTCGTCACCGCGTGCCGTTCGAGTGCGTTCGCGGAAACACGGGTCGACGACCGACGCATCGCACATCACCACGGTCGCACCGACCAACAAGTGCGAATGCAGCACCGACAGCCCGTAGCAATAGTGGAGCGGCAACGAGGTGATGCCGCGATCTCGCTCGCTCAGATTCAGATACTCGGCGATCGCGGACGCATTGGCCGACAGGTTCGTGTGCGAAAGCCGAACGAGCTTCTGGCTCCCCGTCGAACCCGACGTGCTCAACAACAACGCGAGATCCGGATGCATCGTTGCCGGCTCGTGATGGCGGCGCGTGATGTTGAGCGAGTCGCGCGACGAGTCGATCACCGCGGCAGCGTCCCATGACGCGGCGAGATCGTTGACGTGATCACCGGCCAGCAACGGCACGTGACCACGATCGAGCAGCGCCAGATAGGAGATCACGAACTCGATCGAGCGATCACCCGTCAACACCACCAACGACCGGGCATCGAGATCGAGCACGTCGCCGAGTTGAGCCACACGACTCGACAGCTCGCCGTAGGTGATCTGCGTGTCACCATCGATCAAGGCGATCGACGCATCGCGACCGTCGCCCGACCGCAAGATGCAGTCCACGAGACGATCGACCGTCAGCACGAAGTCGATGGTAGGTGTTCCTACCCTCGAACAGCAAGTGCACCCGGCACGTAAGAAGCACTTGGGCAACACACCATCAACACCATGCCGCACGCTTCGAGCCACTCCGCTCGCACTCGATCGTCAGGAGCTCGGTGGCGATCGGTGCGGCGGCAGCCGGGGCGGTGCGTCGAGCCGACCAGCCCGACGAGCAGCGTCGGCGGCCTCGGAGTCCATCCCCGGGCCGACGAGCGGGAAGGCGACGAGGTCTGCGCACGGTCACGTCGGCGGCCTCGGTCAGCGGATGGCCAGCGCGTCCGACGACGACCATGTCGTGGTCGGACAGGCCGTCGTGGCGAACTCCTCGAGCGGCTCGATCTCGCCCAGCGCGCCGACCACGATGTCGACCTCGCGGGCGCGCAGGCGTGCGGGGAGCTCGCGCCACGGGGCGACGACGACGCGCAGTCGGAGCCTGGGGTGCTGCGCGTGCAGGCGACCGATCACCGGGGCGACCAGCGCCGCGCCGCCCCACGGGCCGACACCGATGCGCAGCTCGCCGAGCTCCAGCCCCTTGGCCAGGCGGATCTCCCGCTCGAGGTCGCGGCGCCGGCGTCGAGCGCTCGGGCGTGGCGCAGCAGCAGACGCCCCATGTCGGTGGGCTCGACGCCGGTCGGGCGGCGGTCGAACAGGGGAGCGCCGACCTCGGCCTCCAACGCCTGGATGCTGCGCGACAGGGCCGGCTGGGTGATGTACGACGCGGCGGCCGCCCGGCCGAAGTTGCCGTGCTCGGCGACGGCGATCAGGTGTCGCAGTCGGTGCAGGTCCATCGTCAATCATCATGCCATATGTGCATCAAGATGATGATTTACAATGCACTGGACACATGATCGTCCGACGCGGATGATGAAGTCGATCTTCGCACCGCCCCAGGAGCCGCCATGCCCACCGCCCTCGCCCTCCAGCCCGCCGACGCCCGTCCGCTCGCACGCGACCTTCGACCTCACGCCGATCACCCCGAACATCGGCGCCGAGGTCACCGCGCATCGACCTCGACGACGCCCTCGACGACGACACCGTCGCCGCGCTGCGCCAGGCGCTGGTGCGCCACAAGGTGCTCGTGTTCCGCGACCAGGACATCTCGCCCGGCCGCGCACGTCAGCCTCGCCCGCCGGTTCGGTGAGCTCGAGGTGCATCCCGTCTTCCCCCACCATCCCGACCACGCCGAGCTCGTGCTGCTCGGCGGCACCGCGGCGACCAAGGCGAGCGAGAACATCTTCCACAGCGACGTCTCCTGGCGGCAGACCCCGTCGATGGCCTCGCTGCTGCGCTGCGTCGAGTGCCCACCCGCCGGCGGCGACACGATCTGGGTGAACATGGCCGCTGGCCTACGAGAACCTGCCCGACTCGTTGAAGCCGCAGCTCGCCCTGCTCGAGGCCGTCCACGACCTGATGCCGGCGTTCGGCCCGCGCATGACGCCCGAGCAGCGCGAGGCGAACCGCGACCTGTTCCCGCCGGTGGTCCACCCCGTCGTGCGCACCCATCCCGAGAGCGGCGAGCAGATCCTCTACGTCAACGAGGCGTTCACCACCCACCTCGCCAACTACGCCACCGCGTTGAGCCCCCGCGTCGGCGCTCGACTTCAAGGTCGCCGAGATGGACCTGCTGCGCTACCTCCTGCGCCAGGCGACGATCCCCGAGTACCAGATGCGCCTGCACTGGGAGCCGGACACCCTCGTCATCTGGGACAACCGCTCCACCCAGCACTACGCGATCCAGGACTACTTTCCCGCCGTCCGCCGGATGATGCGCGCCACCGTGATCGGCGACCGCCCACGCTGAACGTTCAGCCGCCTCGCAGGAGGTCCTTGGCGATCGCGGTGATCTGCAGCTCGTCGGTGCCGGCGTAGATCTGCAGCACCTTGGCGTCCCGAGCGAGCTGCTCGACGTGGAACTCGGTCATGTATCCGTTGCCGCCGAGCACCTGAACGGCGTCGAGCGCAACCTCGGTGGCAGCTCGCGCCGAGTACAGCTTGATGGCTGACGCCTCGGCGAACGAGAGCGTTCCGCCGGCCCGTGTGGTCTCGAGGTACCGGAACAGCATGTTGCGAACGTTCACGCGAGCCACCTCCATCCCGGCGAGCTTCGACTGGATCAGCTGGAACTCGCCGATCGTGCGTCCGAATTGCACCCGGTTGCGGGCGTAGTCGACCGAGACGTCGAGGCACTGCTCGATGATCCCGAGCGCCATCGCCGCGACGCTCGCGCGTTCCGACGCGAACGTCGGCTCGCGCCGCCGCCCGTGCGTCGCCTGTTGTGTTCGAGGTTGGCCTGTTCGCGGACGGCTTGTCGCCGGGTCGAGCGTCGCTTCCCCGCCGATCAGACGGTCGATGCCGACGCGCACGTCGGTGAGGAACAGCTGGCCGGTCGGCGACGAGTGGAGACCCATCTTTCGCAGCGGAGGTGTCTGTTCGAACCCGGGCATTCCCTTGTCGAGAACGAACGACAACACTCGGCGCTCGCGCGGAGCCGTGACGCCGTCATCGAGCTTGCAGATGAACACCGTGGTGTCGGCGAACGGACCGTTCGTGATGAACGTCTTGGCGCCATTCAGCACGAACTCGTCGCCGTCTCGAACAGCGGTCGACCGCATCCCGCCGAACGCATCCGAGCCGCTGTCGGGTTCCGTGATCGCCCACGCCCCGACCTTGTTGAGGGTCAGGAGATCCTTGGCCCATCGCTCGCGCTGATCCGGCGTGCCTCGCTTGATCGCGTTCCCCGCCAGGTTCATCGACACGCCCATCGCCGTCACGAGACCGGGGCAGTGCCGGCAGAACTCGATCATCGGCATCAGCGTCAGGACCGCCCGTTCGTAGCGCTCCTCATCGGTGAACGGTGGTCCCCCGGCCGTTTCGCGATCGAGTCGTTCGAGCGCCAGTTCGTCGATGCCGAATGTCCGAACGTACGAGCGGAGGATGTCGTACGGCGGAAGGTCTCCATGCTCGAGCTCCTCTCGGAGCGGAACGACGTTGCGATCGACGAAATCGCGCACCGCGTCCCTCATCTGTGCGTGTTCGTCTGTCCAATCCAGCATCTGAACCCCTCGTGCAAGTCGTCGTTCCGGTCGGTAGCGACTGCTGTGCCGTGCGCCGGGCTGGAAACGACTGCGGCGCTCAAGCCTCGTCCGCGATGTTGCGATCCATCATGTCCGATGTCGTACGCCATGCGATGCCGTATGCCGTTTCGCTGCTGGCCAACGAATCGAGGAACTCGGACGTGTCGAGTGTCGCCACGTGAACGTCGGAGATGGCGACGACGGTGGCGGTTCGGTTGATGTTGCGCAACAGGGCGATCTCACCGAAGTAGTCACCCGGACCGAGCGTTCCCTGAGCGACACCGCCTCGTCGAACTTCCACCTGTCCGTCGACGATGCCGTAGAAGCGTTCGCCGTGGTCGCCTTCGCTGAGGATGACGGAACCGGCCGGGATCTCCCCGGTGGAGCAACATGCTGCGAGCTTCTCGATCGTCGTCGGCGGCAGCGGAGCGAACAACGGGATGTGGGAGAACAACGAGTACAACTCCGGGAGGGCTCGGAGTGCTCGTCGATGCCGCGGAGTCGAGACAGCGAGGCGAGCGCGAGGGCCGGCAAGCATGGCACCGACGAGGAACAAGACCGGCCGCAGGCCGAATGCCGACACGAGTACCGGTGCGGCCAGTGCTCCGAGACCGCCCATCGCGATCCCGAACGTGAACAGCACCCCGAACACGCGTCCCAGATTTCGATCCGCTCCGAGCCGCTGGATCAGCGAGAAGCCGGAGACATCGAGCGTTGCGTTGGCGACTCCGATCGTCAACAACGCGGCGACGACCATGATGGTGTTCGGAACGAGACCGATCACTGCGATCGGCAAACCCCACATGCTGAGCGCTACGAGCGAAGGGGCGACCGAGCCGCCGGCGACGAGTGAGCACGACCGTGCGAGAAGCCGCCGGCGATGCCGCCGATGCCGATGATCGCCAACAACCAACCGACTCCGCTGTCACCGAGTTCGAGCAGATCGAACGAGACCGAGACCAGCAGCACGGAGAGGAACCCGCGCACCAGGAGTTGGCGCGACGAAGCAGCCGACGACGACGGCCACGTCGGTGTTCTTGCGCAACTCGGTGACTCCACCGATCAGGGCCGCGAGCGGGCGGTCGAGCGTGCGCCGCACCGCCTTCGAGGGATCGACATCGACCCGAACGTTGGCGACCGAGAGACAGCCGGCTGCGGCCGCGACCGACGGCGGCGACGACGACGACCCACGGGTCGGCCACGAGCAGCAGCAGTCCCGCAAATGCCGGCCCGGCGAATGTGGCCAGACCTTCGAGCGTTCCCGCCGTCACGTTCATCGCCACCAGCTCCGCCGGTGTTCTGGCGACGAGGGGCCCCAACGCGAGGTGTGCAGACCGATACGGGGTGGCGGCGACACTGCTCACGGCGACGAGCCCGTACACCGCGACGGCGGGCGCATCCGATGCCAACCCGATCGCGATCAGCAGCTGACTGACCGCGATCGCGACGAACACGGCCGTGACCACACGACGGCGCGGGAACCGGTCCGCGGCCCACGCCCCGAACGGCAACGCGATCGCGCCGGGAAGCAGCCGGGCGAGTCCCAGGACGCCCACCGCCGAGGCGCCCCCGTGATCGAACGCCCACACCGACAACGCCACGGTCGACATCGCGTCGACGAGGAAAGAACGCAGTCCATCCGAGTTGCAGCCGGCGCAGGTTGGGCTCGCTCATCACGTCGGCGACTTCCGCGGAAACGACGACCGACCGCGCTCATCGATCGCCGCATGTCGGTGGTCTCAGACCGTCGCGGTCGTTACGAGACATCCGGGCGTCTCGGCTCGGGTCCTGAAGATCGTGCCGCCTCGCGCCGGGTCCGAGGTGTTGTCCCCGGTGACGATGTAGAGGTCGCGGCGATCGATCCCACCGAAGCACAAGCTCGTGACCATCCGTGCCGGCACCTCGACCCGGCCGACCTCGGAACCATCGGGTGCGAAGCCACGTACCGCGCCCGAGCCGGACACGTCCGCCACCCACACGGTTCCGGTCTCGTCGACGGCGAGGCCGTCGGGCGAGAGGTCGTCGCGCTGCACGAACAGACGACGCTCGCTCACTGTGCCGTCGTCGTAGTCGTGCGCCCAGACTCCCCGCGTGGTGTCCGAGTGGTACAGCACCGTGCCGTCGGGCGACAGCCCGATCCCATTCGCCAGGGCGACATCGCCGTACAGCTCGGTGGCTGTGCCGTCGGAGTCGAGCAGCCAGCACTCACCGGCCGTGCGCGGTCCATCCGTGGAGAACGGATCGGATCGCATCGTGGCGCAGATCACCCTCCCCGCAGCGTCGACGAACAGATCGTTGAGCCCGGGCGCATCAGGTGCGAACACGATCCGTGTCTCACCGTCGCGAACATGGCAGATGTTCCGTCCGGAGATCACCAACCCGCCATCGGCGTGCAGCGCGATGCCGCCGACACCGCGTCGCTTCGGCACCACCGTCTCGATGGATCCGTCGGCCCGGCGGCGATGGACGCCGCCGTTGTGCACGTCGGAGAAGTAGAGGCTGTCATCGCCATCGACGCGAGGTCCCTCGACCAGCCCGTAGCCGCAGGCCAACATCTCGATCTCGGTCATCGCGTCCACCCACAGCAGCGCACGGCCTCGTCCTCGAACGGCTCACTTTTCCTCGCCATCGGTGCTCCCCTCGTCGACGACCGGACGCAAGCCTCGCACGCTCACGCGAAGCGCTTCGCGTGCTCGAATATGGTTCGACGACAGCGGGCAGAAGAGTCAGGACACAGGGAGGTCGATTTGACCGACGCAAAGGCTCAGATGGTCATCCGGCGGCCGGTGCGCGAAGTGTTCGATGCGTTCGTCGACCCGGACGTGACGACGAAGATCTGGTTCACGCACAGCACTGGGCGAGTCGAACAGGGCAAGCACCTGCGATGGGACTGGGAGATGTACGACGTCAGCGCCGAGGTCGATGTGCTCACCGTTGTCGACCTGGAACGGATCGTGATCGAGTGGCCGTACGGACCCGACGAGACGCCGACCGAGGTCGAGTGGACGTTCACGCCGCTGGGTGAAGCAGCGACGTTCGTCACCGTCACGAACCGCGGGTTCTCTGGTTCACCCGAGGACGTCGCGAATCAGGCGGTCGACTCGACCGAGGGTTTCGCATTGCTGCTGGTCGGTGCCAAGGCACTGCTCGAGCACGGGATCGAGTTGAACCTCGTGGCGGATCACTCCCCGCCCGGACGCGATCCTGACTTCCGATCGCCGCAACGCGCCGGTATCAGCGGTGCTCGATCCAATCGAGGATCGCCGGGCGCAGCCACAGCCTCGGGCGACCATTGCCGAGGTCCACGACGGGCCGGGGCATGTCGGCATAACGGCGCTGGTACAGACTCACGCTGTTCGGATGGGCCAACCCGAGCAGGGCCGCGAGTTCACGCGAGTCGATCAACTCCTCGGTGTTCACCATCGGCGCCACCGGGCCAGCATACCGATGTCGTCTCCACCCATAGACAACTGCCGTCTACACCCATAGACTCTCCGGGATGAAGTTGAAGTCGAACGATCCGTGCTGGTGCGGCAGCGGAATCAAGCACAAGCGATGTCACGGTGACCGGCGAGTTCTCGACCGCCCACCAGTCCGCCTCGGCAACGTGTCCGCACCTCGCCCCGTTCCCGACACGATCGCCCGACCCGACTACGTCACGACCGGAACCATCGCCACGCCACGAACGCCGCAGATCCAGGATGCCGAATCCCTGGTGCGCCTCCGCCGAGCGTGCGCGGTTGCGGCCGAGGTCCTCATCCGTACCGGCGAACAGGTCGCGGTCGGCAGAACGACCGACGAGCTCGATGCGTTCGCCCACGCCGTCTACGTCGAGTTGGGCGCGTACCCGAGTGACCTGCACTACAAGGGCTTCACGAAGTCGATCTGCACGTCGGTCAACGGAGTCATCTGCCACGGCGTCCCCGACGACCGGCCACTCGAGGACGGCGACATCGTCAACATCGACGTCACCGCCTACGTCGACGGCATGCACGGCGACACCTCGGCGACCTTCCACGCCGGAGACCCCGTCGAGGCGCTCGTCGGCCTCGTCGAGACAACCCGCGAAGCCACCCTGCGCGGCATCGCCGCGATCCGCCCGTTCGAACCGCTGCAACGGATCGCCGAAGCGATCGAACCGTTCGCTGAATCGCGGGGTTACTCGGTCATCCACGAATACGGCGGCCACGGAATCGGAGCAACCTTCCACGCCGACCCCCACGTCTGCCACCACATCGACCGACGCGACGACTTCATCGTCATGCCCGGCATGACGTTCACCGTCGAACCGATGCTGACCTCCGGACCGACCGACATTCCAGCGAGCATCCGACGGCTGGACCGAACACGCCAACGACAACCGACCCTCAGCGCAGTTCGAACACACGGTGCTCGTCACCGACACCGGCGCCGAGATCCTCACCGTCACCGACGACGGCCGCACCGCCGCTGGAACCCTCGCCCTCCTGCACGCCGGGACTCGACTCGATCATCGCTGAGGCGAGTTCGGTCACGAATCCGAGACTCGATTTGATCAGTCGTGCCGGTGAGCGTCGGGCAAGCCGAGGCGGGCGATCGTTGCCCCCTCGAAGTCGACCTCGATCAACACGGCACGGCCGTCGCCCACCACGCTCGCGTCGTGCCCTGGCGCCACTTCGACCACCGCGGGTGCGACGTAGTCGAGCGTGCATCCGTCGTCGAACTCGAAGCGCAACGCCCCTTCGACGAGGAATCCGGCATGCGCGTGCTCGCACAGCTCGGTACCGACGAGCGGTTTGATGTCGCGCGACCACCGCATGCCGGGTGGGTAGATCAATCGCTTGATACGCGCCTCGCCAATGGTGCCGACATCGATCTCGACAGGACCGAATGACGAGTGGCGAGCGCCCGACACAGCTTCAGACGGTTCGGTACCCATCTGATGACGGTATCGCGAACGGACAACGACCCGAGCACCGCCGACCCGCCGTAGATGACGCCGCCGATACGTGCCGCCCTCAGATCTGGAGTCCCCTCGTCGCTCCGCCGTCGACCATGATGTTGGCGCCTGTGACGAAGCTCGCACGCGGGCTGGCGATGAAGGCCACGACGTCGCCGATCTCCTCGGGACGGCCGAGTCGCCTGAGCGGGTTCTCCCTCAAGATGCCCTCGAAGAGCTTCGTGTTCTCCCGCTGCGCTCGATCCCACGAACCGCCGGGAAACAGCACATCGCCCGGTGAAACGACGTTCACACGAATCCCGCGCCGAGCGACCTCGAACGCCAGCGACTTGGCCATGCTCACGGTCGCTGCCTTCACTGCCGCGTAGGCCGGCATCCACGGCACGCCGACGTTGCCGGCGCGGGACCCGATGAACACGATGTTGGCGTCGTCGTGGTCGGCCATGTTGGCCAGCGCGGCGCGGATCAGCGAGTTCGCGCCCTCGATGTCGACCTGGAACGACGCGGCATAGTCGTTGCCCGCTTGAGCACTCACGTTCGACACGACGACATCGAGCCCGCCGAGCTGCTCGACGGCCCATTCCACGAACGCTGCCGGACCATCGGGCTCCGCCATGTCGACGCAGCGCTGATGGACTTCGCCGTGCTCGCCGAGCTCCTCTGCAGCCGACGCGAGCCCGGCCGCGTCTCGAGCACAGATCGCCACTCGAGCGCCTTCGTCGAGGAACGTCTCAGCGATCGCTCTGCCGATACCTCGGCTGGCACCGGTCACGATCACGCGCTTGCCTGTGAGCATCAGGTCCATCGGAGTCCTCCCATTCGACCACCACAGTGGCAGAACGGCGCTCCTCGGCCAGCGCTCGACGGTCTACCTTTTCGTTGATGGGGAACCTCGAGTTCGATCAGATCAACATCGTCGTGCCTGACGTCGCCGGCGCTGCTCGATTCCTGCGGTCACTCGGAGCGGACGTTCCCGACCCTGGGGCCGACTGGGCCGAGTGGGAGTCGCACCATGTCGGGTTCCCGGCTGTCGCCGAGGGGTTCGATGCCGACATCGACAGCCCCGCCTTTGCGACCTACTGGGGTGGTTTGCCTGACGACTTCGTCGGAGTCGTCGTCAACCTTCGAGCCGCCGACCGAGCCGCTGTTGATGCGTCATTCGAGCGGGCAATCGAGCTCGGCGCGACCTGCTTGCGCGCTCCGTACGACGCGTTCTGGGGTGCGCGCTACGCCGTGGTTCGAGCACCCGGTCCGCTCGTCGTCGGCCTGATGAGCCCCGCGGATCCGGCGTTCCGCGTCGCGGGGCCGGCGGTGTCCGACTTCACCTGAGCAACGCTGGAGCGTCACTGCGCTGCGGTGACGCACCGTCGCATGACGCGCCGTTGGGGGTGATGGTCCGTCAGCGCCCGGTGGCAGGTCGACGTCTCGTCCCAGATCACGAAATCTCCCTCGGACCACCTCCACCGCACCTGGACATGCGGGTCGTCGAGCATCGAGTTCAGCCCGTTCAACACACGGCCGTCGCATGCCCAGCGGACCGACGATCCGGCGTGCGTACAGCGGCGAGAGGAACAGGCTGCGGCGGCCGGTGATCGGGTGCGTCGTGACGAGCGGGTGTTCGACGCCCGGGTGATCTCGCCGGAGTCGCTCGGCCACCTTCGTGCCGTGGTGCCGTTCCACCGACGCGAGCAGGGACGGGTCCGGGGCGTGGAGCAGCGTCGACCGCTCGCACTGCTCGCGCGCATCGGGCGGCAGGGCGTCGAACGTCGCGGCGGTCGACGCCCAGATCGTGTCGCCCCCGAACTCCGGGATCGTCACGGCCGACAGGAAGCCGAAGGCCGGTGGCCGAGCCGTCCAGCTCAGGTCGGTGTGCCACGGAAAGCCGGCGGGCGGACGCGATGCCGTGTCCTCGATGGTCGAGACGGTCACCGTGCGCGCTCCCGTCGCCATCTGCACCGGTGACGGCAGGATCGGGCCGAACGCGATGGCGACCGCCGCGTGCTGGTCGGCCGACAGGTGCTGGTCGCGCAGCACCACCATGTGGTGCTCGGCCACGGCGGTTCGCAGGAGGCCGAGCACCTGGTCGTCGAGACCGCGGCCCAGGTCGAGGCCGTGCACCTCGACGCCGATGTTGGCGGTCAGCCGAGTGAGTGCCGGTGCGAGCGTGTGGGCCATCACGCTGTCCCGTCCCCACCGATCGCTGTCGAGCTGGGCGACGCAGATGGCGCCGATGACGAGCAGGCCCATGCCGAGGACGCCGGCGACGGCACCGAGCATCACGAAGATCGAGAAGAGAACGTTCATGGTCTGCATCGTCGTCGGGTGTGGGCCGCGACCACATCGGCCGACGGGCGGGTTGTGGCCGGCGCGGATCGGCCGATCGGCCGAGGTTGGCGATCGTTCTCGGTCGTTAACGTTGTGGCGTGGGCTTCGACGGCGTCGCCAACCCGCTCAGCACCCTGCTGCGCGGCGCGTTCATGTTCGTCGTCGTCGCGGCCGCGTTCGTCGATCTCTGGGTGATCGGCGAGCTCTGGGTCATCCCCCGTGAGTCGACCCGGCCGGCGCTCTTGGTGATCGCGGTGATCGCCGCACTCGGCATCGCGTGGGCGGCGTGGCCATCGCAGGTGCTCGTCTTCGCCACCGCGGCCTCGGTGTTGTCGCTGCTGCAGACGTCCGAGGCGCTCGAACGTCGGGCTGCGCATCGGGGTCTTCACCGAGTTCGTCGTGCTGCCGGTGTTCCTCGCTGCTGTGCTGTCTCGCACGGCGAACGCTCGCTGGCCAGTCGCGGCGCTCGTCGTCGTCGCCGCCGAATCGATCGCGCTCCGCGCCCAGGACCCACCGATCCGGGCGATCATCGCGATGTCGATGCTGGTGCTGCTGGGCGTGGCCTCCGCGGCCGTGGTGTACATGCACGTGCGCGACATCGAGCGGCGCACGAGCATCGAGCGGGCGCGCCATGACGAGCGCTTGGACCTGGCCCGAGAGCTGCACGACATCGTCGGTCATCACGTCACCGGGATCGTGGTGCTCGCGCAAGCCAGCCGGTTCACGAACGGCACGAACTCGGAGTCGTCGGCCGACAGAACCTTCGCCGACATCGAAGCGGCCGGACTCGAGACGCTCACATCCGTCCGGCGGTTGATCGGGTTGCTGCGCACCGACCCGTCGACGTCGGCGGGCCCACGCCTGACGGATGTCGAACGCATCGTCGAGGGCCTCCGCACCACCCACCCGAGCACCGATCTCGTCATCGACGACGGCGTGCGGATCAACTGGGTGCCGCCCGATCTCGCGAACACGGTGCAGCGCCTCGTGCAGGAAGCAGCGACCAACGTGCGCCGCCACGGAGACCCGAGCGCTCCGGTCCGCTTCACGTTCCGCTCCACCGGCACGTCGTTCGAGCTCACCGTGGAGAACCGGAGCCTGGACACCACCACCGGGGCCGGCTACGGCCTCGTCGGCATGCGCGAGCGCGTCGATGCGCTGGGCGGCACCTTCGACGCCGGACCCGTTGGCGGCGACGGGTGGATGGTGCATGCGGTGCTGCCGCTGTGGGGACCTCCGGAATGACCACCGACACCGCCTCGCCACCGATCACCGTCCTGCTCGCGGACGATCAGGCCATGGTCCGCGCCGGGTTCCGCATGATCATCGAGAGCCAGCCCGACATGACCGTGGTCGGCGAAACCGACAACGGTCGGGCCGCAGTCGATCTGGCCCAGCGGATCCAACCCGACGTCTGCCTGCTCGACATCCGCATGCCCGTCCTCGACGGGCTTGCCGCGACCCGTCTGCTGGCCGGCCCCGACGTGCCACGCCCACTCCGCGTCGTGATCGCGACGACCTTCGACTCCGACGAGCACCTCGAGATCGCGCTACGCAACGGAGCAGTCGGCTTCATCCTCAAGGACAGCGGTCCGCAGCTGCTCCTCGAGGCAGTGCGAGCAGCGGCCGTCGGTGATGCGCTGATCTCACCGTCGATCACGGTGCGCTACCTCGACCGGTTCGTGCGACCAGCAGCGTCTCCCGATGCGCCGGAGCACCCCTTGTCGGAGCGAGAGCTCGACGTTGCCCGCGCCGTTGCGCGCGGGCTCGGCAACCAGGAGATCGCGACCGAGCTGTTCATCTCGCTGTCCACCGTCAAGACGCACCTGACGAGCATCCAGACCAAGTTGCAGCTGCGCAACCGGGTCGAGATCGCGATCTGGGTCATCGAGCACGATCCCCACAGAACGAAGTGACAGCGGCGCACGCCGGCCTCCAGGACCCTCGCCCGACGTCGGCTCAACCTCGAGCCGCCGGCCGGGGGCAGGTGGAAGTACTCCTCCATCGTCAGGCCGTTGGCATGGAGTGTCGACGCCAGATCGGTGCCGACGTAACGAAGGTGCCAGGGCTCGTTGGCATAGCCGGTGATCGCGGCCTTGTCGGGCGGGTAGCGAACGATGAAGCCGAAGCGGTGCGCGTTGTCCTGGACCCACTGCGAGGACGCTGTGTCGCCGAAGACCTGGTCGAGGGGCAGGCCGACCTCGCCGACGTCGACGGACAGGCCTGTCTGGTGTTCGCTCGTGCCGGGCAGGGCGACGCGCTGGTGGGCGACCTCCTCGCCGTAGTCCTCGACGTTGCGGTCGTACAGCTCCTGCTGGTTCTCCTGAGAGCGGTAGCCGCTGTTCAATTGGAGCCGAAAGCCAGCGGTCGCGGCGTCCGCAACCATCGCCTCGAACGCGGCGGCCGCCGGCGCCGACAGCTGCGTCGAGCCGGCCTGCGGGTCGATCGGGACGTTCGGCGTCACCAGGTCTGCCGGGACGTACCCGGCCGGCAACGGCCGCTCTCCGTTCACGATCCACCACAGGCTGCCCGGCACGTCGATCGACGGATCCGTCGTCGCCGTCGGAGCGATGGGGGCGGCACCCGTGACGGTGGTGGCCGCCGAGTCGCCGCTGCCTCCGCCTCCGAGCACGATGCCTGCACCGGCGCCACCGGCAACGACGAAGGCTCCCGCGATCAGGATCGCGACGGCGGTTGTGGGGCGCACCCGCCGTCGGGTGACGACGAGGCGGCGTCGAGGGAGCGGGGCGCGAACCCTGCGATGGTCGAGTCGCTGGACGCGAGTCGCCCAACAACGGATCGATGCTCATCTCGTCGAAGGGTATTGACGTCGAGGGGCGTCACACATCGACCGATCGGCCGATGTCACCTCCCGACGCTCGTCCTTTCGGAGGGTGACTCTTTCCCGTCAGGCTGCCTGATCGTCGAACACGACTTCCACCATCGGCGCGGTGTCGACCAGCACCTCGAGCGGCTCTTGGTTCCGGTACCAGGTCGCGCTCAGGTGATCGAGAACGGCGCGGCGAGTTGCCACATCCTCGACAGCGGTCGCTCGGGCGGCGAGGTCGACATGAGCGTGTCGCTTCAGGTGGACGACGAGGCTCGGATCTGCACTGAGATTCGCCAGCCAATCCCGTCGGCCCGGCGTGCCCGTGATGAAGAATCGTCCACCGACGTCAAGCATCCAGATCTCGATGCGGCGAGGTAGCCCGGAGCTCCGACCGGTGGTCGTGATGTCCACGGTCGGATCGTCGGCGAGTTCGGCACGCACGAGACCCATGGCCGCAGCGTAGGCACCCCGAAACCAGGCAAAGGGGCAGAGAGCGAGGACCTGCCGCTTGGTACGGTCCTGGCGTGCGTTGGGGCTTGTCGATCTCGTTGTCCGGCGAGTTGGCCGACCCGGGACTGCTCGCGGACGTGGCGATCGCCGCCGAGCGGGCCGGTTGGGACGGCGTGTTCGTCTGGGACCATCTCTGGAACCGAACGTTGGTTCCGTTCGCCGACCCGTTCGTCACGCTGGCGGCGATCGCGATGGCGACCGAGCGGGTGATGATCGGCACGATGGTCACCGCCCTGCCCCGACGCCGGCCGCAACTCGTCGCTCAGTCGACGACATCGCTCGATCGCTTGTCCAACGGTCGGATGGTGCTGAGCCTCGGCCTCGGGGTCGACAGCTACGGCGAGTACTCGCTGTTCGACGAGCCGGCGGTCGACGACCGCGCTCGAGCCGCCGCGCTCGATGCCGGGATCGGCCTGCTCGGGCAGATGCTCGCCGGCGAACCCGTCACGCGGCGCTGGCGGACGGGTGACCACGGCGGCCGGCGTTCAACAGCCTCGCGTTCCGATCTGGATCGCCGGCCGGGCTGGGCTCAGCGCCGGTCCGCGGCGAGTGCGCCGCCACGGATTGGAGGGTTTGGCACTGGTCGATGCCGACCCCTGGACGCCCGAACATGTCACCGAGCGCGCTGCGCGCCGGTGATCTCGCCGCCGGAGAGATCGACGTCGCGTTGGTCGGCGGCACGCATCCCGATGCAGAGGCGCTCGGCGCAGCCGGCGCAACGTGGTGCTTCCCGGAGATCCTGCCCGGAGCGACAGCAGACGACGCGCTGGCCATGGCCGCAACGCCGCCGGGCTGACGGTTGTCGCGCACAGCCACCCGTGCTCGCGCTCGCCGCCCTCCCAGGGACGGCACTCGGGCTCCTCGGCGAGCCGTCGGCCGCGTCGGCGGCGGTCGCGGCGAAGCCTGGTGGTGATCCGCTGGCTGGCCGGGCACGGCTTCGGCCCGCCCGAGGACATGCCCGAGGTCGCCGTTCTGCGATCCCAGCTGTGAACCTGCACGAGCCGTGATTCCGAGCAGGGTGATTCCGGCCGGCGTCGCGTGCGAGACCTTCGGAGCGACACCAAGGCCGGCTTCTCGTTGCCAACGGTCAGCAATGATTGCTGGTGTGGCTTCCTTCGAATCGGTCGCTGACGAGTACGACCGGGCGCGCCCGTCGTACCCCGACGAACTCTTCGACTCGCTCGGCCCGGTCACCGGGCTCCGAGTGCTCGACGTCGGCGCCGGAACAGGAATCGCCACGCGGGCGCTCATCGCCCGACAGGCGAACGTCGTCGCCATCGATTCCGGTCGCGAAGTGCTCCGCCGAGCCAGGGCGCGCACTCCGGGCCTCGCCGCCGTGGTCGCCGACGGCGCAGTGCTGCCGCTGCGGTCGAACGCCGTCGATCTCGTGTGCTTCGCCCAGTCCTGGCACTGGCTGAACGAGACGACACCGCGTCGCCGAGGTGCATCGCGTGCTTCGCCCAGGTGGCCGGTGGGCGGGCTGGTGGTCACACGCCCGCGACGACGGGCAACGGTGGTTCGACGCGTACTGGACGGCGATCGAGCACTCCTGCCCCGGTACCCGCCGCAGCCAACGAGACATCGATTGGGGCCACACCATCGCGGTGCCCGGCAGCCTCGTCGTCGCTGACCGCGTGACGGTGCCGTGGGTTCGGGAGGTCTCCATCGACGACTGGATGACCGACCAGACCAGCCACAGTTACATCGCCGGGCTTCCGGCAGGACGACGAGCTCAGTTGCTCGCGGAACTCCGATCGATTCTGTCCGACCAGTTCCTCGACGGGGTTATGACCGTCCCCTACGAAACCTGGCTCTGGATCGCCACCCGAATCTGATGCCGAACGCCAATGTCAACCATCGCAGCGGGCCTCAACCCTCGTAGGCGGCGGCCACCTTCTTGGGGACGCACATACGCCACGCATCGATGAGCAGCTCACGCAGCTCGTCGACGTCGATGGCGTCGAGACGGACGCGCACCCATTGGTACCGCATGTCCGAAGGTTCTGGCATGAGGAACTTGTCAGGCTCGGAGGCCACGAGAGCCTCACGCTCCTCCCGGGGGAAGCCGAAGCCCATGATCGTCTCGTCGCGAGAGAACGCGGCATACACGATCCGGCCGACACGGAACTTGACACGATCCCGCACGAGCGCCTCGTACGAACGAGGGAGATCGGCGACGATTGCCCGGGCGTCGTCGATCGTCACCCCGATGGGCACCGCAGCGGCTCGCCAAACCCACTCGCCGACCCGCGGGTGCCCGGTGAGATCCGCTCGACCCGTCGCCCAGAGCAGAATCTCGGAGGCACGGCCGGGCGGTGAACTCGGAAGCAATCGGTCGACGACCAGCTGACAGAGCGGCTCGGGCGGAAGCCAGGCCACACCGAGCCCCTGCGAGATGTCGTAGGTGTGAACGAGCACTTCCGCGACGCCCATCGCCGCGAAACCCTCGGCGTCCGACATCCCCCAGTGCCATGCGACCGGACCGCGCCGGCGCTGGCCACCGCAACGCTCAGGAGTCGACCGCACGCTGCCACCACCTCCAGCACGTCCCGAGGCGGAGCGTCTGGCGCGATGACGAGATCGAAGGGGAGGTACCCCGCGGTGGCGCGCCCGCCGACCTGTCCCGCGTATGAGGCCAAGTCGTGTGCAACATGAGCAGCCGTCGTCCAGCAACTCCACTCCAGCGAGCCGGCTCGCGCTTGCCAGTCCGCATCCGCTCGGGGCGTGAGCACGGCGACCATCTCCGCGACCGCCTCTTCGACGTGCTGCCCGGCGACAGAACTCATCGCCACATTCTCACAGGCGGAGATGACAGCCTCCGGCGGGCCCTCGTCAGCCGAGCTTGGCGAGCAAGCGGACGAGCGTGCGCGCTCACGCTCGCTGAGCGGTTGCAGCACAGCGTCTTGCACGGTGGCCAGCACGGCATCGAGCCGTTCCAGCGTTTCCGCCCCGCGAACCGTGATGGCGATGACGTTCCGACGCCGGTCGTCGGGATCGGGCTCACGGCTCATCAGCCGGTCGGCGACGAGATCGTTGACGGCGGCCACGATGTCACTTCGATCGATCCCCGTCCGTCGGCCGAGGTCCGCCTGGCTCGCGGGTCCGAACTCCTCGAGCGCCGCGAGCAATCGGAAGTGGTAGCCGCGGACGCCCTCACGGGCAAAGGCGTCGTGCAGGATCTGCTGGGCACGCAAGTTGGCGCGGCTGAGCAGCCAGGTCGGCTGTGCGCTGATACGTCGCAACGTGGTCATCTCACGGAGCCTAGGCACTTGTTGGGTACACCAACGATCTGCTCGCTTCAGACGTTGACCGTCAGACATCAGGTCTGTTAGAACGACGGCCCTCGTGCGGGGGCACGAGCTACCTCAGGAGGGGCCGTGCTCAAACTCATCTACTGCCTGCGCCGCAAGCCGGAACTCAGCGTCGAGGAGTTCCAGCGCTACTGGCGTGAAGTCCACGCTGCCACTCGTCGCCGAACGAGCAGAACTGCTCGGCATCAAGCGATACATCCAGGCCCACACCGCCGTTCCCGAGGTGATCCCCGTTTTCCAGGCGCGCAACGGCGGCTCGCCCGAGCCCTACGACGGCGTGGCCGAGATCTGGTTCGAGTCGCTCGACGCACTGGCCAGCGAAGATCCGGCCGTGCAACAGGCGGGCGCCGACCTCCTCGCCGATGAGGGCAACTTCATCGACCTGGCGAAGTCGCCGCTGTGGATCACCGAGGAGAACATCGTCATCGCCTGAGTTCTGCGCTACGAGTCAGTCCCACTGTGAGTGGTGCTGGCGAGCTGTTTCACGACGATCACGACATCGTCTCGGGTTGTCTCAGGGCTGAGCAGACGGATGAGCCCTTCGGCGATGTGGTGGACGGTCGAATCCGTAGAGTTCGGTGGCCGCAACGGAAAGTCGGTGGAGCCCGATGTCGAGTGATTCGCCTCGACGTTCGATCAGCCCGTCGCTGTAGAGAACGAGAACGTCTGCGTCATCGACGTCGACGACGGCATTCGCTCGCGGTCTTCCGGTGTCGACGGACAGGGGTGCGCCGCCGGCCTGGTCGAGCCAAGTGACACCACCCGCATTGACGATCAAGGGCGGCGGGTGACCAGCTCGGGCGTAGGTGAGGGTGCGCTTGTTGCGATCGAACACAGCGCAGACGACCGTTGCGCAGGCTGCACCCTCGATCGATGCCGCGAACGTGTCGAGTCCATCGAGTACCGCGGCCGGATCTCGGCCCTCGAGGATCATCGCCCGTGCCGCGCTTCGCAGCTGGGCCATGACCGTCGCTGCTTCGAGGCCGTGGCCGACGCAGTCGCCGACGATGAGGCCGCGTTGCCGGTTGCCGATGTCGATGACGTCATACCAGTCGCCACCGACGGCCAGACGGCCGACTGCGGGCAGGTAGCGCGCGGCGACGGTCGGGAGATCGCTGACGGGCTTGAGCATCGAGGCCTGCAACGTGTCGCTGATCCGACGGTATTCGCCGATCTCGACCGTCCGTCGATACGCGCCATCCAAGGCGCTGGTGACCACGTCCGCGATCAACGTCAGGAACCTTCGTAGCTCGCGTCGAATGGCCGCTGGGGACTCAACGACACCACCATCGCCCCCCGCACACCACCGAACGAACCGCCGATCGGCAAGACGTACTCCGTGGCCGGCATCGTCTCGGTGCCGTCACCACCGACCACCACCGCTGTCCGTTGCGTGTCGGTCAGCATCGCCGCGACGTCGACTTGGGCGACGTTCTCCCGCCGGGTCGACGCAACGAGCACGAAGTCGTCGGCGACCTGAAGATAGATGTCGCACTCACGCACCCCGGCGGAAGATCCTGCGAACGCCGCGGCCACACGTGCGCAGACATCGGTCACCTGCTCGGAGTCGACCAATTCGGTCTGCACTCGTGACAGACATTCCAGCCGTCGATGATCCACGATCTGTTCGGTGGTCTCCGACGCCACACAGAGCACACCGCCGATCTCGCCACGATCGAACAACGGACTGTAGGAGAACGTGAAGAAGCATTCCTCCGGGATAGCCGTTGCGCTCGAGGACCAACTCCTGGTTCGTCTCCAGTGTCGGAACGCCCGTCGTCATGACGGACTCGAACAGCGGTCCGATGTGTTCCCAGATCTCCGGCCACACCGTTCGCGCCGGTGAGCCGAGCGCCCCCGGATGCTTCTGCGTGCCGAGCATCGGTCGGTACCCGTCGTTGTAGATCTTGATCAGATCCGGACCCCACGTGACCAGCATCGGGAATCGAGAGGACAAGCACACCGACACCGCGAGCCGAAGGCCCTCCGGCCACTCCGCGATCGGACCCAACGAAGTCGAAGCCCAATCGAAGTCCTGGATCGCCTGTCCCATCTCAGACAGAGCGAAGACTCGATCGAGCCATGCATCCACGCCTCGATCATCCGGCTCCATGACCCCGCTCACCGTACTCGGCTGTCGGGTGCTGGGTGCGAGGCGGTGAGCTGACCGATCAGTGGAGCCTGAAGAGCACGACCTCCGGCTCGGGATCGACGTGCGGCGGGGCGAATTGGGCGTTGACAGCGACGAACGTCGAGCCGCTGCGGGCCAGCGTGGTGGCCGTCTCGAACAGCGGGTTGGTGATCGTGTCGACGATCTCTCCCTCGGTGAGATGGCGCCTGAGCTGCACCGCCGCAACCTGGTTCTCGCCGGCCTGTCCACCGTTCTGGAGCACGAGCAGCGTGCCGCCGACGAGCAGGAGACCGTCGCCAGTGGGCACCGTGGCGCCGCCGAGATCGATTTGCGCGCTGTCACCCGTCGCCGCGTCGATGGTGTAGAGCCTGCCCAGCGTGCTGTTGACGGCGAAGAGTGTGCGGCCGTTGCCGGTCGCCTCGATCCCGTTGAGATTGAACGCACCCGCCACGTGGTCGTCTGCGGCCGGGCCGCTCAGTTCGATCGTCACGGGCTGGCCGATCGTGCCGTCGTCAGCGACGGGCACGCGGTAGATCACCGGCGAGAAACTGTCGGTGAAATACGCGGCCTCACGGGTGACCACGACGTCGTTGACGAACGAGGGCAACGTCGTCAAGGTGAGCGCGACGACTGGATCGCCCGTCTCGAGGTCGTAGACAGCGGCTTTGCCGGTAGTTGCACCCGACACCCACAACAAGTCGTGCCGGAGATCGGCCTTCAACC
Organism: Ilumatobacteraceae bacterium; assembly: GCA_963829675.1. Taxonomy (GTDB): domain Bacteria; phylum Actinomycetota; class Acidimicrobiia; order Acidimicrobiales; family Ilumatobacteraceae; genus Sva-07. The sequence goes on along the minus strand of CAWHJP010000010.1, from coordinate 121,782 downwards.
CGGTCGCCGCGGCGACGATCGGCTCGCCGATGAATATCTCGCTCGTGCCGGCGCGGAGATCACCGATGGCCACGCGCCCGTCGACACGCGAACCGGCGTAGAACGTCGAGTGTCGACCGGTCGCCACACCCTCGCCGGCGAAGGTCGCCGGGTCGGGCAGGTCGATCGTCTCGGGGAACGTCGGGCGATCTGCGTGCGCAAGCCCGGCCGTACTCCCCGAAACCGACGCCACGGCCAGCAACGCGATGATCGTGAAGCGCTTCTTCACAGCGCACCTCCTGAGGTCCTTGTCCTGTATGTCCTCGTCACATTCGGGCCCGCCCGCACCGGTATACACCTGAAGCCGCCGGCGCACAATCGTCCGCCGGTCAGCATCATGAGCCACGAGTACGGTCTGCGTTGTGACTCCGCCGGCAGTTGACCCCGACCTCCTCGATATGGCGGTCGACCTCGGCCGCAAAGCGGGAGAACTCACACTGCGATGGTTCCGCGACCCTGCCCTCGAGATCGAGCTGAAGGGCGACGGGTCGCCCGTGACGGCGGCCGATCGGGCTGCCGAAACATTCATTCGCGAGGAACTTGCGCTGCGGTGCCCCGGTGACGCAATCGTCGGCGAGGAGCTCGACGACACGGTCGGAACGACGGGGCGCACCTGGTTCATCGACCCGATCGACGGTACGTACGCGTTCACGAAAGGAGTCCCGCTGTACTGCTCGCTCCTCGCGATGAGCGACGAGAACGGGCCCGCGATCGGGGTGATCACGGTGCCCGCCCTCGCCGAACAGATCTCGGCCGGCCGAGGCCTGGGCGCACGTCACAACGGTTCGCCCTGCCGCGTCTCGGACACCGACACTGTCACCGGCGCATGTGTGACCACGAGTGCCTACACCTGGTGGCCGAACGAGGCCGTTGCCAAGCTTCACCGCCAGGGACCCATGATGCAGGCATGGGGTGACGGCTACGGATTTCTCATGGTCGCCAGTGGCCGAGCCGACGCCATGATCGACTTCGGACTCAATCCGTGGGACACCGCCCCGATGCACGTGATCATCCAAGAGGCTGGTGGGATGTTCACCGGAATCAACGGCGAATCCCCACCCGTCACCGGCAATGTCGTGGCGAGCAACGGACGGCTCCACGGCGCGCTCATCGACGTCTTCGCCACGTAACAACGCGAAGCGGCCGGGCCTGGCGGATGACCCGGCGCCGACGGACGATCAGATGCCGAGCCGGCCCCAGGGTCCCCAGATCGCGAACGAGATGCCCAGAGTGGCCTGGATGTTGACGAACAGGGTGTCCCCCGATGGACTGAACGTGGCTCCGGCGAACTCCTCCGCGAATCGCGGGGCGTTCGTCGCGTTGCGCCGCAACTGGTTCAGGGCGACATCGAGCAGCTCGCCGTTCGCGTCGAGACGGCGGATGTAGTTCTCGACCGGCCCGTCCTCGCAGATCAGGATGGCGCCCCGGTCGTTACGCGACGTGATGTTGTCCGGCAGTTCGAGGTTGGCGGTCGACAACGACTGGTAGCGGCAGGTCAACCGCGAGCGCCGCGGATCGTACGACCAGACCTGCCCGGCGCCGTTGCCGTACCCGGCGAGCAACTCCGGGCCAGTCTCGGCTGCGCCGCCGCCCTGGGTGGACGTGAAGAAGATCTCGCCCTTCGTGTACGAGGCACCCTCGAGCCGGGAGAAGCCGGCAGCTCCGAGCGCCCGACCTTGATTGCCGACGAAGACCAGCGCCTCGTTGTTGGTGGTCGGAGCCTGCACCCCCGGGACGAACGGGAACGTCGGGTCGGGGTCTTCGATGTCGACCCACTCGACCGGGTACGACGCCCCGATCGACTGGGTGGCCTCGAGGTGGGCTTCCGTCTGTCCCACCACCTTGAGCATCTGGAGCCGGCCCCCGTTGAGGAGGCGACCGGCCGTCATCGGGTTCTCGGGCGGGAGGTAACGGTACAGACCGGAGGGGAACGCGAAGTTGTCCTCGGTGAGATACACGAAGCCCTCGTCCGGGCTGTACGCGGCAGCTTCGTGTGCAAATCGTCCCGCCGACGTGATCGGGGTGCGGTCCGATTGCCCACCGGCAGGTACTTCAAAGATGAATCCGTGCCGCTTCTGGAGTTGGGTGTTCGGCGCGCCGGTGAAGTCGGGGCCGACGTCGGGCCCGTTGACCGTCTCTTCACAGGTGATCCACGAACCCCACGGCATGACGCCGCCGGAACAGTTGGTCATCGTGCCGTTCAGACTCGTGAACGCCTCGAGGACCTCCCCTTTCGGGGTCACCTGGGTGGTGGTGGTGCCGCCGCCGGCTCGCGCGTCGTACGGGGTGCCGGGCCCGAACGCCACCGCACCAGCCGACGCGCCCACCTCGTGGTTGCGAACGAGCCACACGTTGCCGTCGGGGCCACTGAAGGCGCCCATCCCGTCATGTCGGCCAGGCAGCACGGTGCCGTCGGTCAGCGTGATCGGCGGCGTCGGGGCGACGACGTCGTTGTCGTGGAACGATCGATACTGGAAGTCCGACGGGAGGTGGAGCCGGACGATCCCGTCGCGCAGGTCGGCGACGGGCTGCAGGCCGAGCTTCGCAGTTTTCCCGCCGGCCGCCTGGACGATCATGTTGTCGAGCCCGCCCGACAGCAACACCCCTCCGGTCGTCGCGGCAGCCGCCTGCAACAGTGACCGTCGACTGATCTTGGCCATGGTCTTCCCCCTTTGATCTCGAGCGTCGGGGCGCGACGTTAGCCCTCCCGCGATCGGCCCGCTCGTCAGCAACCCCCCCGAATCGAGCGGTCAGCGGCGATCTGCTTGAAGGATCGCCACATCGCCCTCTGCGAGCACGACGGACGCGTCGAAGCCGGCGTCGACGAGCCAGCGCAGTTGGTCACGAGCCGTGTCCGGAAGATCGAAGCCCGCCTCCAGAGGAACCGGCGCTGCTACGGGCTGTTCCGGGATGACCACGTCGCACAGGACGAATCGGCCTGCTGGCCGCAGCACCGCGGCCACGCGCTCGAACAGATCGGCCTTGGCCTGGCTGGGCAGGTGATGAATGGCGAAGGCGGACACGACGAGGTCGAAGGGACCGCTCGGCAACGCATCCTCGAGGCGCGCTTCGATGAACGTTGCGGCAGGAACCGCCCGCCTCGCGTGCTCGAGCATCTCCGCGCTCGAGTCGATTCCCACGAGGGTTGCGGCGGGATGATGTGCCAGCGTCCGCAACGCCGTCACCCCGGTTCCTGAACCGAGGTCCAAGATCGGCTTCGGCAGCTACATCGAGCTGTTGCAGTCGGCGGTCCGATCCTGGAACGCGTCAGTACCGCGGCACCTCGGAACGCACCATCGCCAGGTAGGTGTCGGCGTCGAAATGCCATTGATCAGGCATGCACTCAACGTAGTTCGATCGATCTGGTCCGAGCAGCCGCTCGATCGTCGAGGGCTTGCCGGGCCACGCTTCGAGCAGCACCTGACGCGGCACCTGGCGCGCGGCGTAGCGAAATGCGAGTGCGACCACCACCACGTCGTCCAACGGGCCGATCACCGGAAGAAACTCCGGAATCAGATCGATCGGCGACAACACCCACAACAACGCAAACCCGACCGCGACCTTCGCGCGGGTCGGAACTCGGGAATCACCGCGCAGCCGCCGTGCCGCCGTCGCACAATCGGGAAGAAACGCTGCAAGCTCCTTCAAGCTCCCCTCCGGCAGGCGCGCCGCCAGAACAACGAGAAGCATCCAACTCGCGATCAGCACACCCGCACCGATCAGTGCCAGCGCCAACCAATCCATCACGTCGATACTGCCTCACTCCCCGCAAGCGCGCTTGTTCGATGCACCTGGGGATGGGGTACACGACCAGCATGGATGAGCTGATTCAACTCGAGCACGCCGGGTGGGCCTCGCTGTGCAACGGAACTGCGGCCGACTTCTATGGCGCAACGATGACCGAAGACGCCGTGATGGTGCTCGCTGACGGCAGCGTGATGACGCGAACCGAGGTGGTCGCAGCGCTGGGGAAGGCACCGGCGTGGGCGAGGTACGAGATGGACCAGATTCGAGTGGTCCCGATCGGTCAGGACTCGGCGGCGTTGGTGTACCTCGGCACGGGCTACCGCGACGGATGACGACCCGCCGTTCGTCGGGGTGATGACGAGCGTCTATGTCCGGCGCGACAGCGACTGGAAGCTCGCCACCTACCAACAGACCCCGAAGCCGTAGCGCAGCGCCAACGGATCGTCAGGTCGCTCGACGTCCAGCAAGGGCGACCAGGTTTCCCTCCGAATCACGGAAGAACGACATCTCCTCGACTTCGCCTGGCGGGCCGAACTGTCCGGTCGTGTCAACGTGAATGATGTGAGGTTCTGACTCGATGTGCACGCCTGCCGTGCGGAGTCGCTCGGTCTCGGACGTGACGTCACCGACGTTCAGATAGAGCAGCGATGGCGGCGCTCCCGATTCCAGCAGCAGCCGGATTCCGCCCAGGTCGAAGAACGCAAGTCCGGGCGGGTCGAACCGAGCAATGAGATCGAGCCCGAGGACATCGCGGTAGAACCCCACCGCCCGATCCATGTCGTCGACATGCTGTGCGACCTGACGAAGGCCGTCCACCGTCATGGGAGAACCTTAGGTAACCGACCGTCCACCGCTGACCAACGCACGCGCAACCCCGATCAGCGGATCCAATATCGACGGAGCGGGCCCCGATCGATGTCGACGATCTTCTCGAGGACCCCACCATTTGCTTCGATTGCCTTCGCCGACCCCACATTGCTGTCGTCGCAGGTCACCAAGACGTCGGCGACGCCGCCGGCGCGCGCCACCACCAGACTCTGACGCAGAATCTCCGTGGCATATCCACGACGTCGATAGCCGGGGCGAACGGCGTAACCGATGTGGCCACCCTCTGCCAACAAGTAGTCGTTGAGGTCGAAACGGACCGATGACCGACCAACGACCGAACCCTCGACGTCGGCGACCAACCAAGTCGATTCGACCCAGCCCCGATCAATCGAACGACCATGCCGGTGGTCCTCGACCGACTGCACGTACTCGACGAATGACTGGCCGGGCCGCAGGAACGCAAACACGAAGTCCTCGGCAGCAAGCTCGCGCTGCGATGTCAGCACGGCCGCCTCGTCGCTGATTCGCGGTGGTCGGAGGCGCAGCATCACCTCGTCATCTTCGCGGCTCGTCGCCCTGTGGTTGGCTGGCATTGTGGACGCCTGACGACTGCCGCGCGCCGTTCAGCCGCCGGGCAGCGCCACGCCGGTTTCGTAGGCGATCACGACGAGCTGGGCGCGGTCGCGGGCGTCGAGTTTCATGAGCAGCCGGCTCACGTGGGTCTTGACGGTGGCATGGCTCACGTAGAGCGCTTCGGCGATCTCGGCGTTGGACTGACCTTTGGCGACGAGTTCGAGCACCTCGCGCTCCCGATCGGTGAGTTGGTCCAGCGCGGCGGTCGCCGCGGCCGCACCCGCTGGTTCGGGGCGCCGGACGAACTCCTCGATCAGCCGGCGCATGATCCGGGGTGCGATGAGCGCGTCGCCCGCCGCGACGACGCGCACGGCCTGGATCAGGTCGACCGGCATCGTGTCCTTCAGCAGGAAACCGCTCGCGCCGGCCCGCAAACCCTCGTGCACGTACTCGTCGAGGTCGAACGTCGTCAGGATCAGGATGCGGGTGGCTGCGAGCGACGGGTCTTCGGTGATCCGACGGGTCGCTTCGAGTCCGTCCATCACCGGCATCCGGATGTCCATCAGCATCACGTCGGGGTGCTCGCTCGCCGCGAGGGCGACCGCCTCGACGCCGTTGCTCGCCTCACCGACCACTTCGATTTCGGGCTCCCCGGCGAGCAGCATCGTGAACCCGCTGCGCACCAGTGCCTGATCATCGGCGACGACGACACGGATCGTCATTCCGGGTCACCGTACGGCAGCAGCGCCTTGACCCGGTACCCGCCGCCGGGAGCAGGACCGACCGACAGCTCGCCACCCCAGAGCTCGACCCGCTCGCGCATGCCGACGAGACCGTGGCCCGAGCCGTCGGCCGACGCGTCCACCGTGACGTCCGTTGCCCGGCCGCGCCGCGAGCCCGCGGCCGTCGTCGACGACCTCGACGACGAGCGTGCCCGGCAGGTGACGGACGCTCACGTCGACCTTCGTCGGCTGACCCGGCGTGCTTGATCACGTTCGTCAGCGCCTCCTGCACCACGCGGTACGCCGACAGCTCGATGCCCGCGTGGATGCACTCGGCATCGCCTTCGACGTGCAACGTCACCGGCACCCCGGCGACCCGCACATCCTCGACGAGCTGCGGCAGATCGGCCAGCCGGTGTGCCGGTACGTCGGACCTCCCACCGTCGGTGTCCGCGGAGGACGCCGAGCAACTGGCGGAGCTCGGCGAGCGTCGCGCGTGACGTCGTGGAGATCGCGTCGAGCGCCGCGCGCGCCTGCTCGGGCCGGTCGTCGAGGACATGGGCGCCCACGCCGGCCTGTACCGCGATCACCGACATCGAATGGGCCATCACATCATGCAGCTCCTGGGCGATACGCAACCGCTCCTCGGCGAGCACTCTCGCCGCACCCTGATGTTCCGCCTCGGCGCGTTCCTCCGCCTCGCGGACCCTCGAGTCGGTCGGCCATCCGGCGGCTCCGCAACGCGACACCGATCGCCCAGACGGCGATGAACTGGGCGAGGATGGCCAGGACGCCGACCGCGTCGAGCCCGGGAGAATCGGTGAGCCCGAGCAACACGATCGTGACCGCCAACACCCCCAACCCGGCGAATGCCGTGCGCAGTGGGCAGCACGCGCCGACCGTGTAGGTGAGGAAGAGGACGGCCAGGGGGAGCGCACCCTCGGGCCAGCCGATGGCGATGTGGATCAGGATCCCGATCGAGGAGATCACCAGCGCCAGCAGGGGGCGCGCCGCCTGATCGCCACCGGGGCGCACACGAGGATCACGGTGGCGAGGGCGAGGGCGTTCGGCGCCCTGAAGCCGTCGACGAGGACGCCGTCGTCGCGGATGTCCTGGGCGAAGACGGACGCGATCCCGAGGACCGTGAAGATCAGCGCGAGGACGCCGGTCGACCACGACGGGGTCGAGCGACCGCAGGCGTTCGAGTTGGCGCTCGATCCAGTTCACCATTCGAACGTACCGAATCCTTCCGGCCGGCGAATCAGTCCAGCGAACGACCCGTCCGTACATCTCGAGACGTACGCCTCGGGGTCGATCGCGAACCGCCCGTGAGCGGACGACTCCGGGTCGGAGAAAGCGGATTGTGGAGTCATCCCACCGCCTTCCCAACCAGGAGTTCCAACCATGAGCTACACCACCACCATCTCGTACGTCCCGCCGACGAGCATCTCGACCGATTCACCACTGCCGGCGCCTGTCGTCCCCGGCCGCCCGCCGGCCGCCCGTGTCGTCGACGCCGTCAAGGTGTACGGCCGAGGCGAGAACGAAGTCCGCGCCCTCGACGGCGTGTCCGTCGAGTTCGCCTCCGGTCGCTTCACGGCGATCATGGGCCCGTCGGGTTCGGGCAAGTCGACGCTGATGCACAGCGTCGCCGGGCTCGACCACCTGACGTCGGGCACCGTGTTCATCGGTGACACCGACGTCACCGCGCTCGACGACCGCCGGCTCACGCAGCTGCGCCGGGACCGGATCGGGTTCATCTTCCAGGCGTTCAACCTCGTCCCGACGCTCACCGCGGCGGAGAACATCGCACTCCCCGCCCGCCTCGCCGGCCGCAAGCCCGACCCCGCGTGGTTCGACCAGGTCGTCGAGACCGTCGGCCTGCAGAACCGCCTGAAGCACCGACCGTCGGAACTGTCCGGCGGGCAACAACAGCGGGTCGCGGTCGCGCGAGCCCTCGCCAGCCGCCCCGAGATCGTCTTCGCCGACGAGCCGACCGGCAACCTCGACTCCCGCACGGGCGCCGAGATCCTGTCGTTCATGCGCACCGCGGTGCGTGAGTTCGGTCAGACGATCGTCATGGTCACCCATGACCCCGTCGCCGCCGCGTACGCCGACCGGGCCGTGTTCCTCGCCGACGGACGGATCGTCGATGACCTCGACGACCCGACCGCCGATTCCGTCATCGACCGCATTCGCCACATCGGAGGCTGATCATCATGTTCCAACTCACCATCAAAGAGCTCGCAGCACGCAAGCTGCGCCTGCTCGCCACCGCCTTCGCGGTGCTCCTCGGTGTCGCCTTCATGGCCGGCACCCTCGTGTTCACCCAGACGATCGGCGCCACGTTCGACTCGGCGCTCGCCGAGGCCGACCAGGGCGTCGACGCCTACGTCAGGACGCCGTCCGAGATCGACCTCGGCTACGGCGAACCCGGCCCGCGCCTCGACGCCGCACTCGCCGACACCGTCGCCTCGGTCGACGGCGTCGACCAGGTGGCGCTGCGCATCAACGGCTACGCCCAGCTGGTCGGCCCCGATGGGCAACCGGTCGGCGACGTCTCGAAGAGCCCGGCGTTCGGCACGAACTGGGTCGACATCGACGACCTCAACCCGTACAAGCTGGCCAGCGGCCATGCTCCCACCGCCGATGACGAGATCGTGATCGACAAGGCGAGCGCCGACAAGGCCGGCTACGAGCCCGGCGACGTCGCGACCGTGCTCACGAAGGGCGCACCCCGCCAGTTCACGATCGCCGGTATCGCCAAGTTCGGTTCGGCCGACTCCCCTGCTGGTGCGACGGCGGTGCTCTTCACCGACGCGACGGCCGCAGAGCTGTTGGCGTCGCCGGGTCAGGCCGACGCGATCGCCGTCACCGCCGACCCCGGAGCGTCGCAGGCGGACATCGCTGCGGCCGTCCAGGCAGCGGTCGGCGCGGACGTCGAGGTCATCACCGGCGCCACGCTGATCGCCGAGAACCAGGCCGCGCTCGGGGCAGACTTCGCCGAGTTCGAGACGATCTCGCTGGTCTTCGCCATCGTGGCCGTGTTCGTCGGTGCGTTCATCATCAACAACACGTTCTCGATCACCGTCGCACAACGCACTCGGGAGATGGCGATGTTGCGGGCCATCGGTGCGTCCGGCCGCCAGGTCAAGCGCTCCGTGCTCGGCGAGGCCGTCGTCGTCGGCGTGCTCGCCTCCGGTCTCGGTCTCGTCGCCGGCATCGGTGTGGCCGCGGGACTGCGTCAGCTGATGTCGGCGTTCGGCTTCGACATGCCTGATGGACCAACCGTGATCGCGTTCAGTGCCATGGCCCTGTCGTTCGCCGTCGGCGTCGTCGTGACCGTCGGGTCGGCATGGCTCCCCGCACGTCGGGCCGCCAAGATCGCCCCGATCGCGGCGCTCCGTGAGGTGAACGTGGATCGCTCCGCAGGTTCGGCACGCCGGGCCATCGCCGGCTCGGTGGTCACCGCGGCCGGCGTGGTCGCACTGCTCGCCGGTCTCGGTGGGGAGCTGGCGCTCGTCGGTGTCGGTGCGCTGACCACGTTCGTCGGCGTGTCGATCCTCGGCCCGGTGCTCGCTCGCCCCGTCGCATCGGTGTTCGGCATCCCGCTGCGGATGCGTGGGCTCAGCGGTGAGCTCGCCACCCGCAACGCCTTGCGCAACCCGAAGCGGACCGCCCGTACGGCATCGTCGCTCATGATCGGCGTCGCTCTGGTCGGGTTCATCACGGTGTTCGCCGCCTCGGCGAAGACCTCGATGGCGGGCTCGCTCGAGTCCGAGTTCACCGGGACGCACATCGTCGAGGCCGGAGCGTACGGACAACTCGTCCGGGCTGAGCCCGGACCTGGCCGACGAGCTGCGCGGCACCGATGGTGTCGACGTCGTCACCCAGGCTCGGTTGAGCCCGGCGATCATCGATGGTTCGGCGACGGATGCGTTCAACGCCTTCGACGCCACGACCGTCGACGAGATGTTCGTGCTCGGTGAGGTCGACGGTGATCTCGGCGCCCTCGGCGCCGACGGCATCGCCGTCTCGGCCGAGCACGCCACCGAGCAGGGATGGACGATCGGGACGCACGTGCCGGTGACGTTCCCGAGCGGCGACACCTCACTCGTCGTCGAGGCGATCTTCTCGGGTGGCACCGACTGGGTCGGCTCGATGTTCGTCGACCTCGACGCCCTGCTGGCGAACGGTGGCGACGCCATCGACTACCGGGTCTACGTCTCGGGTGACGAGGCGGCGATCAGCGAGGTGGCGGCTGCGTACGGCTCGGCCAACGTGCTGGACAAGGACGGCTTCCTCGATCTCGTCAGCACGGAGATCGACACCATGCTCGGGTTGTTCTACGCCCTGCTGATGCTGGCCGTCGTGATCGCTCTGCTCGGCATCGCCAACACCTTGGCCCTGTCGATCTTCGAGCGGACACGTGAGCTCGGGTTGCTCCGAGCAGTCGGCATGGGACGGTCGCAGGTCCGCTCGACGGTCCGTTGGGAGTCGATCATCATCGCCGTGTTCGGTACGACGCTCGGGCTGGCCGTCGGCACGTTCTTCGGGTGGGCAACCGTCCGGGCGATGGCCGACCAGGGGATCGACACCCTGACCGTCCCGGTCGCCAGCCTGGCGGTCGTCACCCTGATCGCTGCGTTCGCCGGTGCGATCGCCGCGGTGTTGCCCGCCCGCCGGGCCGCCAAGGTGGACGTGTTGAAGGCCCTCGTGTCGGTGTAGGCCATCACCTTGAAGCCGACGTCCGATCTCGGCGGTGCCCGTCCCGGAATGGGGATGTGGCGCCGCCGAGATCGTCGCGTCACCGTCGAGATGATGGTCGCGCACGACGCTGGTATTTCGCGAGTACCCGCGGGATGGCCACGAGAACGTCTCGCGACGGCTATCGATCGGTGACACCGCGCATCGTGGTCGTCGACGTCGTGGCACAGGTCAACTTCTGCGGTCCGTGTTCGCGTGCGACCGGTGACGTCGAACCAGGCCGCCTGCGGAAGTCCTCATCGGCGACTCCCTGCTGATGATCTCCTCGACAACCGAACGCGACATTCCCCGCGTTCCTGTACATCTACGTCGACGACGCCGACGCCGCCTTCGCCCGCGCGATCGACGCCGGAGCCACCGTCATCGAGGATCCTGTCGACACCCCGTACGGAGATCGTCGGGCGATGGTGTCTGACCCGTTCGGCAACGTGTTCCAGATCGCCCATCAAATCGGTGTGAGGTAGAACGGTGTGATGCAGATCGGGGTGGTGTTTCCCACAGACGGAGATCGGTGCTGCCGTTGCCGACGTTCGACGGTACGGCGACCGGTGTGGAGGAACTCGGGTTCACGCATCTGCTCGCGTACGACCATGTGCTCGGCGCCGACCCGGAGGTGCACGCGCCGTGGCGCGGCCCGTACAACGTGGACACGACGTTTCACGAGCCGTTCGTGATCTTCGGCTACCTGGCCGCGTGCACGCGGCTGGAGCTGGTCACCGGCGTGATCATCCTGCCGCAGCGTCAGACCGCCCTCGTCGCCAAGCAGGCCGCCGAGGTCGACCTGCTCACGGAGGGACGGTTTCCGGCTGGGCGTCGGCATCGGATGGAACGCGGTCGAGTACGAGGCGCTCGGGCGAATCCTTCAGCGACCGCGGACGGCGCATGTCCGAGCAGATCCCGCTGCTGCGCCGGCTGCTCGACCGAACAGGTCGTCACGCACGACGGAGAGTTCGACCGCATCACCGGCGCCGGGCTCGCGCCGCTGCCACTCCAGCGGCCGATCCCGATCTGGGTCGGCGGCCAGTCCGCGCCCGCCTACCGTCGCATCGGCCGGCTCGCCGACGGCTGGTTCCCGCAGGTCCGCACCGGGCCCGCAGCTCGACGAAGCGCGCGCGATCGTCGACCGAGCCGCGATCGAGGCCGGACGGGACCCGGCCACCTCGGCATGGAGGGTCGGGTCAGTTGGTCCAGCGATGGCGTCGCCAAGGTCGTCGATCACATCGGGCGCTGGCGAGACGCCGGCGCGACCCACGTGTCGATCAACACGATGAACGCCGGGCTCGGACCCGTCGACGGCCACCTCGAAGTTCTCGCTCAGGTCGCCGCTGCTTCCGCTACCACATAGCGGGACGGCCGTCGTCGGCAGACGCGGTCAGTCGACCTCGAGCGACCGCAGCACGTCGTCCTCCGAGCGCGATCCCGGCCGCTCGCCGGCGAGCGCCATCTGGGCGGCGATCTCCTGCAGTGCCCGGTTGGCTGGTGTCGCGACACCGTGGAGCCGACCGAGCAGGATGATCTCGCCGGTCAGGTAGTCGGTCTCGATCGTCCCGGTCGCCCGCTGCAGGCTCTGCCACGACGAACCACCCGCACGGTGCCGATCGTCGCCGACCGTCTGGATGGTGAGCGCGTCGCCGCGGCGAGCCAGGTCGTCCTCGGCGCTGACGACCGCGATCCCGGCGGCGGCGAGCACCGCCTCGCCTTCCGAGTGAACCATCTCGGCGAGTCGAGTTGCCTTCCTGCCGCACACGGCCTCGACCGCGTTGCCGAGGTTCATCAGCAGCTTGCGGTACTTCCAGCTCATGATGTCGTCGCGCGGGATCGAGCCGAACGTGGCCGCCTCCAGCGTGGCCGCGAGCTCGACGCACACGTCGTCGATGCCGTGCGGATAGCGGCCGACGTCGAGGAGGCCGGAGCGCGGCGCGGTCCACACCCGCACGACGCCGGGGGCGAGGTGGTCCGCAGGCAGCATCACGCAGACCCCGTACACGTTCGGGAACAGCCGCAGCGCCTGGCGTTCGTTGTCGACGCCGTTCTGCATGCACACGATCGGCTGATCGGTCACGCCGGCGGCGCGGAGGTCGGTGAGCACGGCCCCGGTGTCCTGGCTCTTGACGGCCAACACGACCACGTCGCCGGCGGTGAAGTCGACCTCGGTCACCGATGCCACCACCGGCAGCTCGACGACCCTCACCCCTGCCGGTGACTCGTAGCGCAGCCCCGATGCGCGCATCGTCCGACCGTGCTCACCGCGTGCGACGGCGACGACCGGGGTGCCGGCGAGCGCCAGGTTGGCGGCGACGACCCCACCGACCGCCCCGGCACCAACGACGACGATCCGCATGAGCCGCACCATATGGCATCCGATGAGTGCCCTCGGGTCGAGTCTCGCGTGGCTCGAAGCGGAGCGAGCCTTGCTCGACCGAATCGGTGAATCCCTGTACTTCGCCAAGCCGAATGAATACCCCGGCGGAAACGCCGAGCGAGTGAACGACGGGCGTTGCCGACGGAGACCCGTACTACCGACGTGCCTCGGCGGCGTCTGCGAGCGTGTCGACTGTTGCCCCGGTCGGGGTGACCTGAACTGGTCGCGGCGAAGCAGGGGCGACATGTCGTGCACCCGGGGTCGCGTCGAGCGCGATCATCCTGGAAATTGCCGTGAAGTCGACGACGGCTCCGTGCTTGCCCTCAGGCGCGTCGTACGTGATGACCACACGGTTTCCTCGTGGGGTGATCGATTGAACGGTCCATATCCGCCCGCTGGGGGCGAGATACCTCGCGCCGATCAGTGGCGTGCACTCGGTTTCGGTTTCATTGTTCTTCATGCCTGGCTCCTCTCGTGGTGTACCCCTGAACGGTGCACGGCGGTTGTCGCACCCCGGTCGCAGGGCGGTCGCAAGGGGGCTGGGAGTACGGTTCGGATGTGGATCTGCGGGTGCTGGGAAGCGTCCAGACGTACGCGGCAGGTCGAATGATCGAGCTGCGCCCGGTCGAGCGTCGGCTGATCGCGGCCTTGGCCGTGTGCTCGCCGGATGCGGTGCGTTACGACGCTCTGGCCGACGCGGTGTGGGGCGACGCCGTGCCACGGTCGGCCACACGCTCGCTGCAGACCCACGTGCTCCGGGTGCGGTCGGCGGCCGGCAGCGACGCCGTCGAGACCGTGAGCGGCGGCTACCGTCTCGGCGCCACGGTCTCGTTGGATGTGGTCACGTTCACCACGCTGTTCAGGGCTGCTGACGCGAGTGACAGCGGGCGGGCCGCGGTGGCCGCCTGGGACGAAACGCTGACGTTGTGGCGCGGCGTTCCGTTCGAGGAACTCGATGACTGGCCGCCGGCGATCGCCGAGCGCGCCCGTCTCACCGAGATGTGGCAACGCGGGCTCGAGGAGCGGTGTGCTGCTGCCCTCGGTGTCGCCGCGACGGCGGAAGTCGTGGCGGAGGCAGAGTGGCTCGTGCAGGCCGAGCCGCTGCGCGAGCGGCGGTGGTCGCTGCTGCTGTCGTCGCTCGATGCGGCCGGTCGGCACGCGGAAGCGCTGCACGCCTTCGACCGGGCCCGACGCGTGCTGGCGACCGAGCTCGGTGTCTCGCCCGGATACCAGCTGGCTCGGCTCCACGAGACGCTGCTGCGCGACGGTGATCACGAAGACGACGCGCAGCTTGCCCCGTCGCTTTCCGGTCGACCGCACGGAAATCTTCCAGCGGCGTTGACGACGATCATCGGGCGCGAGCAGAACATCGCGCAGGTCGTCGAGATGCTCGAGGGCGCCAGACTCGTCACACTCACGGGGGCCGGAGGCATCGGGAAGACGCGCCTGGCGGTTGCCATCGGCGAGGCGATGTGCGACGAAGTCAGCGGTGGCGTCTGGATCGTCGAACTGGCCCGAACACGCGAACCCGACGCGGTGGATGCGTTGATCGCCTCCGCGCTCGGACTCGTCGCCCCCGGACCTCGCACCGTCCGCGACGTCGTGCTGGCCGCGATCGGAGATCGCCAGTTCCTTCTCGTGCTCGACAACTGCGAACACGTCCTCGATTCGGTGACGGGATTCATCGTCGAGGCCTTGGGACGCTGCCGGGGGCTGCGTGTGCTGACGACCAGTCGTGAACCATTGGCGCTGCCCGGCGAGCACACGATGGTCGTGCCGTCGCTCGCCGTCGACGGTGCCGCAGCGGACCTGTTCGTCGTCCGCGCCCGGGACGCAGATGCTTCATTCGCGACTGACGACGTCGCGTCGCTGACGGCGATCACGCGACATCTCGACGGCATCCCCCTCGCCATCGAACTGGCGGCGGCACGCGTGCGAACAATCGGGCTCGCCGAACTCGTCCGCCAGCTCGACGAGCGATCTGATCTGATGGCGTCGCACGGCGGCGGGCGAGATCGGCGACATCGCACGATGCGCGCCGCGCTCGATTGGAGCTACGAGCCCCTCAGTGAAGCGGAGCGGCTCACGTTCGAACAGCTCTCCGTGTTTCACGGCCGGTTCGAGCTCGAGGCGGTACCACGGGTGGTCGCCGGTATCGCCGCCGATGAAGACGTCACCGAGGTACTCGCCTCGCTCGTTGACAAGTCGATGGTCGTCGCGGACCGAGCCGACCCGGCGCGCTTTCGGATGCTCGAGCCGCTCCGGCAGTACGCCGCGGACAGGCTTTCGCGGAAGGGCGGAGCAGAGTTGGTCGCGTCGCGGCACGCCCGCTACTTCGCCGAGGTGGCGAAGCGGCTCGACGACCAGCTGAGCGGTCGTGACGAGGTGGTCGCGGCGAATCGCATCGACGCCGCTCGCGACAACCTACGCGCCGCGTTTCGCACCGCGTCGCGCAACAGCGACGTCGCGAACGGGCTCGAGATATGCGTCGCCGTTGATCCGTTACGCACGAACCCGTATCTGGATCGAACCCTTGTCATGGTGCGAAGAGGTGCTCACCATGCCCGGCGTTGCCGACCACCCGTCGTACCCGGACGCCCTCGTGGGCGCGAGCGATGGGGCGTGGCAGCTCGGCGACCACATGCGCTGCTTGGAATTGGCCGACATGGCCATCGCCCTCGCCGAGCCCGGCAGCCCGGCATGGCGTGACGCGCACGTCAACAAGTCAGAAGCGCTGATCTGGCTCGGGCGCATCGAGGATGCGATCACGGCGGCGACGGCCGCCGGCGAACCGTCAGATGTCTCGGCCGCGACGGTGGGCCGTCTCGGTGTGCTCGGTCTGATCCTCAACCTCGCCGGTCGACCCGACCCGGCGCTCGCCGAGCGCTTGCTCGACATGGCGCACATGCTCGACAACCCGAGCGCCCTCGCCCTCGCCCTCCATGTTGCAGGTGTCACTGTGAAAAAGGAGCAGCCAGCTCTCTGCAGCGAGTACCAACGCCGATCCGCCGAACTGTCGGCGGCCACTGGCGCGGTCCTCATCCACGGCTTCGCCCTGGCAGTTCTGGCTGGTCAACAGACAGACGACCCGGTGCACTCCGCGAGAGCCCAACTCGATGTCTTGAACGACTATCTACGGGTCGGCAACCGCACCCACCTGCGGGCCTTCGCTCGGAGTCTGCTGATGCCACTCATCACCCTCGGAGCAAACGAAGCTGCTGCCGTCGTCGACGGGGCCACCGCTGATCAACCCGAACTGGCGGCCGGCCGCTCCAACCCGATCGCCCGGGCGCGACAGGCGCTCGGCGACGACTACGCCACCGCCGCAGCACGAGGCGCGGCCCTCACCGACGCCGAACTCGTCGCCTACCTCGACGAGATCATCACGGAACTCGAGACGAGGACGCCCGAGGCCACCGGCCAACACGAGGACGGCAAGCGGTAACCGACGCGCACGGCTTCGCAACCTTTCGACCGGCGGTGACGTTGTATTGGAAACACCTCAGAAAGGGGCTCCAATGCACACCACTCATCGCCCGTTCCACTCGGGTCGCCGCAACGCCGCCGCGTTGGTCGGCGCGGTCATGGTTCTCGGCACCGCCGCCTTTGGAAGCGGACCGCGCGGTCATGGCCGATGGGGATCGCTCCCCGACGCTCATCGCACGGGCCGTGTTGCCGGTGGAGACCTACGCGCCCGGTCCTCCGAGCGGAACGCTGCTGCCGGCCGGGATCGTCAACGGAATCTCGTTCCCCTTGCCGTCCCAACCCGTCGAGGGTTTCTCGGCCATCGTCGACGGTCGCCATCGCGGCGAGTACCTCGCGATGACCGACAACGGTTTCGGCGGCAAGGCGACGTCACGGGACTTCCTCATCCGCGCCTACTACATCGAACCCGACTTCAAGTCGGCCGAAGGGGGCAGCGGCGACGTCGACGTCGACCTCGACGACTACATCCAGTTCAGCGATCCGAACCATCTGATCGGCTTCCCGATCGTCAACGAGTCGTCAGCAGAGCGGGCGTTGACGGGCGGAGACATCGACCCGGAGTCGCTGCAGCGCGGCAAGCGAGGCGACCTCTGGGTCGGTGACGAGTTCGGGCCATGGATCCTCCACTTCGACGCCGAAGGGCGTCTCCTCGATCCGCCCTTCCCGACTCCGGGTGGGCTGATGTCACCGAACAATCCGTTCCTGGTCGGCCCTGCTTCGCAACCCAACAGCCGGGGCTTCGAGGCCATGGCGATCTCGACCAACAGGAAGTACCTCTACCCGATCCTGGAAGGGCCGCCGGTCGCCGACAGCGATGCCCAGCGACGGCTCATCTTCGAGTTCAGCACCGAGGATGAAGCCTTCACCGGCCGCACGTGGCAGTACAAGACCGAGAACCCCGCCTTCATGATCGCCGACGCCGACGCGATCGGTAACGACCGGTTCGTCGTCATCGAACGCGACGCCGGTCTCGGCGAAACAGCCCTGTTCCGCAACGCGTACGTCGTCGATCTCGATCGGACCGACGCCGACAACTTCGTCGAGAAGCAGGTTGCAGTCGATTTGGCGAGCATCCCCGATCCCGACCTCGTGTCGCTGCCAGAGTTGCACCCCGGCGACATCGGGCTCGGTAACCCCTTCAAGGTGACATGCGAGTCCATCGAGGCCGTGCACGTTCTGGACCACCGTCAACTGCTCTTCGGGTGCGACAACAACTTCCCGAACAAGGGGCGCAATCCCGGCTTGGCTGACGACACCGAGTTCATCGTCGTCGAGGTGCCGTGACGTTCTCCGAACGCCGGTAGACGACGCTTCGGGTGGTGGGGCTACGGTCCGACCGATGTCAGCACCACGTCCCCGTCTCGGAGCCGCCGGCATCGGCGTCTCCGACCTCCAGGCGTCCTCGGACTTCTACACCTCGGTCTTCGGTCTGAGCTTCGTGACCAAGCTTCGCCTGCCGAGCATGGACGAGATCATCTTGTCGATGGACGGACGCGGTGCAGCGCTCGTGCTGATGTGCCACACCGACGGCATCGCCCGCGATCTGGCCAACACCGGAGGCAAGATCGTGTTCTACGTCGCCGATCCGGTGGCGACGGTCGAACTCGCTCGCGACCGCGGCGCCGGTGTCGTCCGTGAGGCGACACCGGTTCCGGAGTTCGACGATGCCGTGATCGCCTTCGTCCAGGATCCGGATGGACACCTGATCGAGATCCTCCAGGCGTGACTCGCCTCATGCGCGACACTTGTGCATGACGACGGACATCGACGAACGGCTCCGCGACCTCGGCATCGAACTCCCGGGCGTCCTGCCTCCAGCCGGCAACTATGTGCCGGTCGCGCGCACGGGAGCACTCCTCTACACATCGGGCGCCGGGCCGGTCCGGCCCGATGGATCGATCGTCACCGGCAAGGTCGGCACCGACATCGACCTCGACGCCGGCGTGGAAGCCGCGCGGCTCACGGGCCTCCAGTTGCTCGCCGCGCTTGCGGCCGAGTGCGGTTCGCTGAATTCGATCAAGCGCATCGTCAAGGTCTTCGGCATGGTCAACTCCGCGCCGGGTTTCAACCGTACGCCCCAGGTGATCGACGGATGCTCGAACCTGCTCGTCGACGTCTTCGGTGATGCCGGCCGCGGAGCTCGCTCCGCAGTGGGAATGGCGGAATTGCCCTTCGACATCGCAGTCGAGATCGAGCTGATCGCCGAGATCGACACCACGACGTCGGAGTGAGGTGCCTGCGCCCTGACTGATCGCGCGGTTCAGCCGTCGTTCAGAGGAGTCGGAGGTCGCGGGCGGTCTGGACTGCGCTCTTGCGGTCACTCACGCCGAGCTTGCGGTAGACGGCGCTGGCGTGGGTCTTGACCGTGTTGAGCGACACGTACAGCTCGGCTGCGATCTCGCGTTGGGAAAGTTTGGTGGGCAGGTACTTCAGCACGGCAAGTTCACGCTCCGTGAGCTGCTCGACCAACGCGTCGGTGCGCTCGATCGGTTCGGTGGTGAGTTGGTGGCGGGCGCCGGCTCGTGTCAGTTGGCGAATGGCGATGCCGGGGTCGACGCAGCGATCGATTACTTCGCGGGCCTCCGCCAGCAGCGCCGCGCCGTCCTCGTCGCCGAGGTCGAGGAGCGTGTCGCCGCAGCTCGTCAGCACGTACGCCAGTCCCAGATTGGTCGTGCCCCCTCGCGCCAACTCGACCGCATGGAGGGCGTGTGCCCGGGCGACGTCGGGATCGGTGGCGGTTCGCGCTGCCACCGCGAACGCGGGCGCGATGCCGTGATATCCCGGCAGGCCATAGGACTGCGCCGTGTCGAGGACCGTGGCGGCGGCGGCGCGGGCGGCGGCGACATTGCCATCGTCGGCCTCGACGATCGCGAGGGACACGAGTGCGAGCACGTGCGCGGTCAGCCGCCGGTCCGTCCGCGCCAGGTCGATCGCGATTCCCAGCGCCACCCTGGCCTCGTCGGAGTATCCGGCCCAGGCGTATGCCGCGCCGACGGCCGTGCCCAGTTCGGCCGGTCGCAAGGACAGATCTCCGATGGCGGCGATGTCCCGCGCCGTCGCCAGACGCGCTGGCGACATCGCCTCGCCCGAGCGCGACGTTGATGCTCAGGGACATCGCGATCACGCGGTCGAAGGTGTCGGGCGCGACGGCCAGCGCGGTGTCCAGTGATTCCTGGGCTTCGACGTACCGACCGGTGATGTAGTGGCACCAGCCCCAGAGCAACGCGCACACCGTGTCCGTCGCCCCGGCAGGTCCGATCCGATCGAGCAGGGCGCGTAACGTGCGCACCTGTCCGCTCCCGAGCAGATCGGGGCCGACGACGCGCATCGCCCCCATCGCCGAGTCGACGTCGCCCGCGGCGAGCCGATGTTCGACCGCGTGCGCGTGATCGTGTTGCGATTCGAACCAGGCGGCGGCGTGGCGTTGCAGCTCGGGGATCCGTTCCGGAAACGTGCGTTGTGCCTCGAGGACGAGCAGGTCGCGAAGGAGATGGTGATAGCGGAACCACTCGCCGGTGCTGTCCAAGCGGATGACGAGCTGGTTCTGGTCGGCGGTTGCGCTGAGCCACTGCCTCCCGTCCGACGAACCGGTGACCGCGTCGACGAGCGGCCCCGTGAGTCGATCGAGGACCGACGTCTCCAGGAGACGTTGCCGGTCGTCGGCCGGTGTGGCGGCGAGCAGCTCGTCGCTGAGGTAGCTGACGACGAGCTGATTGTCGCCCCGGAACGCCTCGACGAACTGCGCTGGATCTGCGGCCCGTTCGAGTGACAGACCCGCGAGCACCAGGCCGGCGGCCCACCCCTCGGTCCGTGTGCAGAGCTCGTCGATCAGGGTTGCGGAGAGCGAGTCGGTCGCCGCGCCCAACAACACGGACGCCTCGCCGCTGGCGAAGCGCAGATCCTCGGCACGGATCTCGCTGAGTTGATTCCGGACGCGCAGCCGGCCGAGGCGGAACGGTGGGTCGACTCGCGTCGACAGCACCACCGTCAGTACCGGCGGTGCAGACGTCGATCAATCGCTCCACCCCGCGGTGCACGCTGTCGCTGTCGACCAAGTGGTAGTCGTCGATCACGACGACGAGCTGCTGGTGGTCGTTCAGGAGTTCGTTCACCAACGCCGGCACGATCACGCGGCCGTCGCCCTGCGAGCCGATCACCAGCGGCGACACGCTGGAACCGACGTTCGGACGCTGTCGCCCGATCGCTTCGACGACCGACGACCAGAACCGAGCGGGGTCGGCGTCACCGTCCTCCACCTGCAGCCACGCGACGTCGGATCGGCTGTCGAGACGCCCACGACGCGAGCAGCGTCGACTTCCCCGAGCCTGCCGGAGCGCTGACCAGGACCAATGGGACGTGGCGGTCGATGCCACCCTCGAGCATGGCGTCGAGACGGGTGCGTTCGACGAGGCGCGTCGGTGGCACCGGCGGACGCAGTCGGGTCGCCGCGATTCCGAACTCATGGTCCAGAGGCATCTCGTTCGGACCCTAACGCCACGATGTCACCCGGGTGAGAAGTCCGAAGGGGTGAGGCGGCGTCACCCGGTCCGGTGAGACCGTGGGCTCATGTTCGAGCGCACCACCTACGAGATCGTGATCAGAGGACGGGCCACCACTCGTCTCTTGCGGCCGCTCCTCGATGACTTCGTCTGCGACCACACCTGCGACGGCGTGACGCGGTTGATCGGCGAGGTCCACGACTCGGCCCACCTCCACGGCGTGGTCGCACACCTCACGTCGGTCAACGCCCAGTTGATCTCGATCGCCCCGCTCGATCTCTCACCCACAACCGTCACACCCTTCACCAACACACCGGGCACCCAACAGGAACGGACCACCACATGATCACCGTCTCAGCACTCACCAAGCACTACGACAAGCGGCTCGTCGTCGACGACATGACGTTCGACATCGCGGCCGGCCGTGTCACGGGCTTCGTCGGCCCGAACGGCGCCGGCAAGTCGACCACCATGCGGATGATGGTCGGGCTCACCCGACCCGACCACGGCGACGTCCGGTACCACGGCACTGCCTACAACCGCCTCCACCAACCTGCCCGAGTCGTCGGTTCGGTGCTCGACGCCCGCTGCACGCACCCGGGCCGGACCGCCCGCAACCATCTCCGAGCGGTCGCTGCGCTCAGTGCCGTCCCCGGCCGCCGGGTCGACGAGGTGCTCGGCGAGGTCGGGCTCGAGAGCGCCGCCGACAAGCGCGCCGGAAGCTTCTCACTGGGGATGCGCCAACGGCTCGCCCTGGCCGGAGCGCTGCTCGCCGAGCCCGAGGTCCTGCTGCTCGATGAGCCATCCAACGGCCTCGATCCGGACGGCATCCGCTGGCTGCGCAACTCGCTCAGCGGCTTCGCCGCCAACGGCGGCACCGTGTTCCTGTCGACGCACCTCATCGGCGAGCTGGAGAAGTTCGCCGACGACCTGATCGTGATCGGCAACGGGAAGGTGCTCGCTGCCGAATCGCTCAACGACACCCTCGCCCGCGATCCCTCGCAACCACTCGAAGAGATCCTGCTCGACATGACGACGTCGGTCGCCGAATTCGCATCCGCCTGACCACCAATTTCGATCAGACGCCAAACGACAAGGAACCCACCACATGACCATCACCGCCACCCCTGCCATCGTCGAGGCGACGTCGCCTCAACCCCACGCGACCGATCACCGATTGGCCCAACGCTCCCATCGGGACGACGTCGCCTCGATCAGCGCCTCACTCCACAGCGAGTGGATCAAGGTGTCGTCCCTTCGATCCAACGTGACGATCCTCGCCCTGACCCCGGTCATCGGATTTCTGCTGTCCTGGATCCTGGCCACGTTCGTCAAGACCGATCCCGACACGAACCTGCCCTTCACCGTCGGTGACACCTTCATCTTCTCGACGTGGCTCACGATGGTGCTGGCGACCATCGTCGGCGCCCTGATGTTCACCTCGGAGGTCCAGCACGGCACCATCGCCAACGCCGTCGCCGCACAACCCGCCCGCTGGGTGATCGTCGCCGCCAAGACGGCCGTCGCCGCCGGCTTCGGTCTGGCGATGGGCATCCTCGGGATGATCGGTGGTCTCAGCGGCGCCATGATCGGCGGGCTCGAAAAGGGCGACACCTCGGGCATGCCATCGACCGCACTCTGGGGTTTGTTGCTCACCATGCTCGCTCCCGTGCTCGGACTCGGCGTCGGACTGATCCTGCGCCACAGCGCCGCAACCGTGTCGATCCTGCTCGTCTGGGCACTCGTCGTCGAGAACCTCGTCCGCACGCTCATCCCAGCGAACGCAGCCCGATTCATGCCATTCAGCGCCGCCGCAGGAATGCTCGGCATTCAACAGGCCACCGACAACGCCGAAACCCTCGCCGCCGCACTCAGCCGGTCGCAGGATGCGCTGCTCTTCTCGGGTTACGTCGTGGCGGCCCTCACGGTCGGAACGATCCTGTTCAATCGGCGAGACACCAACTGACGACACCGTTACGCACGACGCACAGGAGCCCGAGCCGTCCAGGCTTGGGCTTCTTGCACTGCTGGGAACCCGAGCCGGGTGACGAGCGACGCGTCGAGGAAGCCGACGATCGCTTCGATCCCGTCGGGGCCGAGCGTGAGGACATCGAGCGAGTGGGCTGCCCACTCGCCGCTGTCGTTGTCGATCGTGTAGCAGGCGAACGCGACGTGACCGCCCACCTCCGTTCGGATCAACCGCCACGGGTAGCGCATCGGCTCGGCGTCGAGGAATTGCGCGATGGCGGCCGGACCGGCGAACCAGGTCGGGTGAGGCGGCATCGAGAACGTGGCGTCGGCGCAGAGCAGGGCGACCAGCGCCTGCGTGTCGGATCGCTCCCACGCCTCGACGTACTGGGTGGCGATGCGATCGGTCGCCTTCGCTCCGAGTCGTTCGATGACCGCCCGCTGGGTCGTGTCGGGCACGTGCTGCTCGATGGTTCGGCGTGCTCGTTGCAGACTGCTCGTGACGGCCGCGGGGCTCGCTCCGAGGACGGCGGCAGTGTCGACGGCCGAGAAGGCGAGGACGTCGCGCAACAGCAGCACCGCGCGTTGATTGGCCGGCAGGATCTGCAGGGCGGTCACGAAGGCCAGCTCGACCGACTCGCGCCGGACCGCGGCGGCCTCGGGGCTGTCCGGTCCGATCGCGTTCGCGAACGGTTCGATCCACCGCACCGTTTCCGCGCCCAGTGCATCGTCGGCGGTCAGGTCGACGGGGAGGACCCGTCGAGCGTTGCGGCTGATCGCGTCGAGGGACGCGTTCGTGGCGATGCGGTAGATCCAGGTGCTGAACTCGGAGCGACCGTCGAAGCCGGCCAGCCCCTTCCACGCCCGCAGCATGGTGTCCTGGAGTGCATCGTCGGCGTCGTGGATGGAACCGAGCATGCGGTAGCAGTGCGCGAGGAGTTGGTCGCGCAACGGTGCGATCAGCGTGTCGAACGCGGCGCGGTCGCCTTGGCGGGCGGCGTCGAGTTGGACGCTGTCGGGGGTCGAGTCGATGCCGATGATCGATGTGGTCGGTGGCATGGTCACAGTCTTTCTGATCGGGGGATGGTGAGCGAGAAGCAGAGCGCGACGGCAGCGAGCGTGGCGGCGACGGTCATCGAGGCGACGAAGCCGTCGGACACGTGGGCCGGCGCCAGATGGTTACCCGAGGCGCTGAAGGCGACCACACCGAGCGCGACGCCGAATGCCCCGCCGAGCTCCTGGAACATGTTGTTGACACCCGCGGCCTTGCCGATGTCGTGTTCACCGACGGCGCCGATGATCGCCGCCTGTGTCACCGGGAGCGCGGCCGACGTTCCGATGCCGGTCACGATCAGCGGGACGACGAGGGCCGAATAGCTCGGCGACCCGCCGGCCACGACCGCGATCCAGCTCATGCCGATCGTCTGGAGGAACAACCCGAACGACAGCACGGGCCGGTATCCGACGCGGTCGGCCAGCGCTCCAGCCAGCGGCGCCGTGACGAACAAAGTTGCGGTCCAGGGCAACAGCCGCAGGCCGGCTCCGAGGTTGTCGACCCCGAGCGCATCCTGCAGATATTGGGCCATGAAGAACACGGCGACGTACAGCGATGCCGCCACGAAGAAGGCCGTGGCGACCCCGAGCGGGAAGGCGCGAGATCGAAACAGCCGCCTCGGCAGCATCGGGGCGGGCGCGCGGCGCTCCCAGACGACGAATCCCGTCGCCGAGACCAGACCGGTCAGCGCAGCAGCGATGGACTCGGCGCTCGCCCATCCGACGGCGTTCGCCCGAGCGAGTGTCCAGACCGTGGCAGTGGCCGCGATCGACACGAGCACCAGTCCGGCGAGATCAATCGTCTTGTCCGGCCCGAACGTCTCCTCGACGACGACTTGGACGACCAGGATCGCGACGAGCGCGACCGGGACGTTGATCCAGAAGATCCACTGCCACGGCAACCAATGAGCGACGGCCCCGCCGACGACCGGCCCGGCGATCACGGCCAGGCCGGTGACGCCTTCGAGGACGCCGATCGCCGTCCCACGGCGACTCGGCGGGAACGCTGACGTGACGATCGTCAGGCCGATCGGGAGGATGATCGCTCCGCCCACACCCTGTACGGCACGACACGCGATCAACACGCCGACCTCCGAAGACAACGCCGCACCCGCCGAACCCAGCGCGAACACGGCGAGACCGATCGACATCGTCCGCCGTCGTCCGAACCGGTCGCCGAGTGCAGCACCGGTCAACAACAGCGCGGCGAAGCTGACCCCGTAGGCCGTGACGATCCATTGCAGCGACCCGGTCGACGTGCCGAGATCACGCCGGATCGTGGCGAGCGACGTCGTCACCACCAGCAGGTCGAGCGAGACCATGAACGATGCCGCCGACGCTGCTGCGAGCACCCAGCCCCGCCCGGTGCCTCGACTTCGTGTTCCGTCGATCGCCGGTTCGATCACGATCAGTTCGGCCGTCATGTCCGTTGGTCCTCTCTCGACTGCCGCGATCGGCAACACCAACGAGTTAGACCGCGCGCCCCGCGCGAATTAATCGCGCCCGAGCAGGCGGAGCGCGAATGCCAGGCGCTCTGCCATCACCGCGGGAGACTGCGCACCGCGTTGCCGAGGACGGCTTCGGCGTCGTCCATGAATCGGCGAGTGAGGTCGTATGCGGAGACGTCGGCGGTCGCGACGCCCGCTTGACCGGACCACAGCGGTGAGAAGTCGCCCGAGTCGAGCGCCTCGGCCGCCGCGCGCAGTGGTGCCAGCGCAGCGGCCGCGGTGGGAAACGGTGGTGCCAGTTCCGTCATCGGACCGATCTCGTCGACGAGCCGATTCCGGCGACCGCGCGCAGGCCGGCCGGTGAACACGTTGGTCAGCACGGTGTCGTCCACGCTTCCCCCGCCGAGGGCGCGCCGGTGCACCGGAGTGGTGAGCGCCTCGGGACACAGCAGGTAGGCCGTACCGATCTGTGCCGCTGAGGCGCCGAGCACGAGCGATGCCGCCACTCCGCGACCATCAGCGATCCCACCTGCCGCGATCACCGGCAGATCCACCGCGTCGACCACCCTCGGTACGAGTGCGATCGTGCCCGGCTGCGCAGCGACGTCGTCGGTGAGAAACATCCCACGGTGCCCTCCGGCCTCAGCCCCCTGAGCGATCACGACGTCACACCCATGGGCCTCCAGCCAGACGGCTTCGGCCACGGTGGTCGCCGACGACATCACGACGGCGCCGGTGGCCCGGACGCGCTCGACGAACCTGGCATCAGGGAGCCCGAAGTGGAAGCTGACCACCTCTGGCCGGCAACGCTCGACGGCTCGACACGCGTGGTCGCCGAACGTGTTCCGGGGCGCTCCCGGTCGCACGGTGGAGCGGTCGATCCCCAGTTCGTGGTCGAATCGCGCCACGGCATCGGACCACGCGTCGAGTTCCCGGTCTGAGGCCTCAGGCTCTCGGTGGCAGAAGAAGTTCACGTTGACCGGCGCGTTCACCGCGAGCCGAAACGTGTCCACCTGCTCGGTGAGTTGTTCGGGCGTCAACATCGCGGCGGGCAACGAACCGAGCCCGCCGGCGCGGGCCACCGCCACCGCCAGGTCGACCCCGCTGCTGCCCGCCATCGGCGCTTGCACGATCGGCAACGCCACACCGAGCCGAACCATGAGTGGACTCTCGACGGCCACACGCGCACCTTACGCGGAGAAACGCTCGCGAGAATCAGGCAGCAACGCCGACGAACTCGAGGCCCGCTCGAGTCGGCGGGTCAGGAGCGGAAGCCCGCGTAGAGCTCCACGCTGGTCGCACCGTCTTGGATCGTCAAGGTCCTGGGAATGAGCACGATGGTGCCCGATCGCTCGAGCGGTTCGCCCTGATTGGCGACCGCTTGAAACAGCACCGGGGGTGCGTCACCGGAGCTGAAGTACAGCTCGCCTGTCATTTGTTCCTTGGCCGAGGTGAAGCCGGACCGGGGATTCGCCTGCAGATCGGCCACGATGACGTCCGCCGCGGTGCCGGCGCGCAGTGGCCCGCCGATCTCTGTCTCGTAGGCGTTGGCGATCGCCGTCATCAGGTCGGCGAGCCCGCTGCCGTTGGTCGAACGAAGGATCGATCGCAGCTGTCCGGTGGCCGGGGAATCGGGGTCGTCGCCGGCGAGGTACACGACGACCGAGTCGTCCAGTGTCACCTCCATCGACCTCGACTCCGCCGAGTATCCGACCTCGTCGGGACCGTAGGTGCCGTCGTCCTGCGGCGAGCAGTCGACGACCCCGTCGGCGCACGGCACGAGGCTGCGCACCGACACCTGCAAGCTCGTCGGATCGTCAGGCGTCCAGCCGGTGATGTCCATCGCGTAGGTTCCGTCGACAAGCTGGCGCGGGCGAAGCAGTCAGCTCCGGCGAAGCCGATCCGGTCGAGTTGGCGCCGCAGCAGCCCATCCCATACCCCGACGGGTATGCATCGACATCGGTCCACGCCGCGCTGGGCGGTGTCGTCGATGGCACCGTCGTCTCGGGCTCCGAGACCGGTGTTGTCGTTGGTGCCGTCGTCTCGGGCTCCGAGACCGGTGTTGTCGTTGGTGCCGGCGTCACGGGAGCCGAGTCCGGTGTTGTCGGCGCGGGTGCTGCGGTTTGATCTGGCACCGAGACTGCGCCCGTGGGAGGTGCGGATTCGCTCGGGTCGCTGCCGCATGCGGCAAGAACCAGTACCAGCCCGACCGCCGAAGCGAGAGCCCTCATTCGGATCGAAGATCCCGCCGTCGTCATCTGTCCTTGGTGATTCACCCACGCAGAATGCCGAATGATTGTTCACGATGCAACGACCATTGCGAATGAAGATTGCTCGTCACCATCAACCGCCGCGCCTCAGGCGATGGTGATGTTCGGCAAATGGCGCCCCACATCTACATCGCCGTGTCGGGCGGTCGTCAGGCGATGGCGATGGCGGGTCAATGGCACCCGACAACTACATCGCTGGGGTCGCTCGGACCGGGGCGCGCTCAGGCGGGCGAGTGGCGGTGGCGAGGGAGGCGCGCCACGGTGCTCGGGCTGGCACAGTTCCTGTCCTCGAGAGGCCGGGTGAGCAGTTGGGCGTTGGTGGTATTTTGCGCATCGACAGAGCCGAGGGAGCCCGATGAGCTTTCACATCATCGACGGTGACGCGCCGGGTCTCGGATCTCACCGAGCCGCGCGGATCGCCGCGCTCGGTTGCGCGCTGGTGGTGATCACCCCGGCGATGCTGCTCGCATCGTTCGGGATCATTCTCCTCGCACAATCGGTCGATCCAAAAGCGGGTTCAGCAGCCGAAGCATTGTCTGTTTCCGACCGCAGCGTTGCCCTGGTCGTGATGGGTGTGCTCGCTGCCTCCCTGTTCGCCGTGAGTCGGAAACTCCTCCTCGGCAAGCGCCGATTGGTGCTGTTCCTCCGTCACTTCGGTTCCATGGGTCCCCTGACCACGATGTCTCGAGCTGCCACCGCCGGACCCGGCATGGGCTTCGGGATTCGCATCGTCACGCTCGCTGACCAGTGGCGCCCCGAGTTGACCCCGAAAGACGCCATGCTCGATGTGACCGATCAGGACGAACTCGACGCGGCGGTGAAGCGAGTGCGTCGGCTGAGCAGACGATTGTTGGGACCGACCAGCGTGTTCATGAGGGTGGACAATCCGATCTGGCGGAACGTCGTTCTTCGGCTGGTCACCGAGACCGATGCGGTGGTGATCGACGTGACGACGCCGGGCGAGAGTCTTCTGTGGGAGATCGAGACGGTAGGGCCGCGTGTGCGGCGGCGTTGGGTCCTCGTGGGCGAACTCGAGCGTCTGCAACAACTGGCGCAGGTTGTTCCGGGCGATCCGACGCCCGACGGCAGGCTCGCCGAGCTGCTCGACGGCGAGACCATCGTCTCCTACCGTGTCCGTCAGAAAGTCGAGCCATTCCAGCGGGCGCTGCGGGCGCGGTACAGGTTGGTGACCCGGCCCGATTTCGAATACGTGCCCGCTCAACCCGTCACCGATCGCCCCACCGGCGGACCTGCCGTCGGGGCACCCTGGCCGCCTCCGCCGGGTCCTTATCAGCTCGACGGACCACCATCACCTTGGTGGTCGGGCCGCACCTTCGGCCTGCCAGCAACAGGATCCGGCTCGCTGGTTTCGCTACGCACCCGGATCGGGGCGCGAGGTATCGACGTTGCGATCCTGTTGGGCCTCATGATGTTGCTCGTCGGCGCCGAGGCGGCGGTACGCGCTGCCGTCGGAATCGACGAGCCCGAGAACCCGGACGCACTGCGATCGGTTGTCGGATTTCTCACGCTCGCCATCGTCGTCGCCTTCGACCCGCTCTCGACTGCCTTGTTCGGCTCGACCGCCGGAAAGCGGATCATCGGCCTCGCAGTGATCACGACGTCGGATCATCAACGAGCGTCGGCCTGGCGCCTCACCGCCCGTGCCCTCATCGCCCTGATGTGTTGGATGTTGATCGTCCCCGGGGTGTTGGACCTGATCGCGGGGTGGCACGATCCGCTGCGACAGACGTGGCACGACCGAGCCGCCGGCACGATCGTCGTCCGGAGCTGACTCCATCGCTGGCCATTCTCCGAGCTTGTCAGGCAAGCCGCGTGGGTCGCGAGGTTGCCGATGGGGCCGTGGTGTACCCACTCGACGAGATCGGTCGGTGCGAGTTGTTCGACTCGTTCGGCGTATCGACGGCACCCGTCCTCGTCGATCAGCTGTCGCCATTGACCAATGCGACCGCTGCGAAAGAACGCTCGATTGCTCTGCAAGATCCCTTCGCTGGCGTTGGGCGCGAGTTCGTCCGCTCGTTCTCGCATCGTGTCGAAACCGGCAGCGACAGCGAG
This sequence comes from Ilumatobacteraceae bacterium, assembly GCA_963829675.1. Classification (GTDB taxonomy): domain Bacteria; phylum Actinomycetota; class Acidimicrobiia; order Acidimicrobiales; family Ilumatobacteraceae; genus Sva-07. Next base: position 91,947 of record CAWHJP010000010.1, on the reverse strand, counting down.
GGCGGCCAAGCGGTCGTCGTCGATGCCGATGTCGAGCCGGTGTGCGAGGCGGCGCATCTCACCTTCGAGATCGTGTTGCAGATCCGCATAGTGGACGAGGACGACGTTCGGTTGCTCGCGCACTTCCCAGAACGTGGCGAGATGATGCATCGTCCAAGCCAGGCTGTCGTGTTCCAGTTCGCCAGTGTTCGGTTCGTCCACCCAGCGCCAGAAGCGTTCGACCGGATCGGTCGGCGGAGGTTTCCAGTCGCGAAACAGCTCAGCGAGATCCTCATTCCCGACGGCGCTGTCGCGAGCGGTGAAGAGGACTTCGAGATCGAGATTGTCCACGTGAGCCGCCAGTGAGATCGCCACATCGCGCGGGTCGCGTCCCACACAGATGTACGTGACCGCCTCCTCGTAGGGCAAACCGTCGAGCGGAGTGTGAGATTTGATGAAGCGCCGATGCCGTTGCGCGTCGAGGTCGGCCATCACCACACCGATGTCACGGGTTTGCATCTCGAGCCATGGCGACATGAGATCGAGCGGTCGTTCGAACGTCGTGCGCTGAAAGATGAGCAGTGCGCAGATCATCTGCATCCAGGTGGTGCCGCACTTCGGTGGGCTGCTGATGATGATGTCGCCGGCCCGCGCCGAGAACGTCTGCCAACGGTCGTTGTTCCACACCGTCGATCGATACCGGACCAGCGCGTCCCGCCCCACGCACGCAGACTGCCGTCTGGGCGCCAACAACGCAAGGGGGCGGCCCGTCGTTTCTCGGGCTCGTCACGCGCCGCCGCGGGGAATCGTCGGAAATTCTCTCGCCGTGGTGCGCTGAGCGCTCGCTTCGCTCAGAATTTCAGTCGATCGGGCGCCGGCCGAGTGCCTCGGGTTCGCGGCCGGCGAACACCCAGCCCACCGCGGCGGCTGCGATCGGCGTGCCGATCACGATGATGGCGAGTTCGGTGATCGGGAGCGGCTGCAGATCGTCGATCTGCGCGGCGACGAGCGCGATGTAGGCGCCGGCGGCGCCGAGGAGCGCGCCGAGCCCGGCGAGTCCGCCGGCGGTCGCGGCGGTGATCCTGCGTCGGATCGATCCGGTGGCACCGGTGGCGGTCAGCGTGCGCAGTTCGCCGACCGACTCGGCACGGATGAGTCCGACGGTCATCGCCAGGATCCCGAGGGCGAGGATCATGCCGACGGCGACCGCGCCGAGTCGCACGTTGGCGAGCGTGCTCGACTCGTCGCGTGCCTCGATGCTCAACCCGTACTGCACGGCGATCGTTCGAGCCGCTTCGAGTTCGGCGGGCGAGAGCGCTTCCGTGTTCGTGATCAGCCACCGACCGGACGGTTCGGCGGTCCAGCCCCGCGCTGCCAGCTCGGAGGTGCTGACGAGCGCACCCGGCAGTGCGGTGTAGGTGTCGGGCAGGTCGCCGGGCGCTTCGAGCGGCTCGAACTGGCCTGCTCGCCTCCCGCGGTTCGCGATCTGCCGGTTCGTCGGCCGTCGGTGGTGGCGGTGCGTCTCCGAGGTCCATGACGTCGAGCGGCAGGGCGAAGCGGGTCAGGATCCCCGCGTCGTCAGCGGCGTCCGGGGGCAGGCCGTATTGGTCGAGCAGTTCGGGGGTGGCGACGTAGATGAGTCCGAGGTCCGCCCAGCCGTCGTCGCCGTGCTTGCGGGCGACGGAGATCCCGGGGACGGCGTCGACGTTCGGGTCGGGTCGGGCGTTCGGATTGACGGCGCCGTCGAGGCGCAGCACGGCCGGGTCGTCCAGTGCGTCGGCGATCGCGTCGACGCCGTCCTGCATGCTCGCGACCGCCGCGGGATGCGGGGAGGAACGGACCATCGAGTCGAGCCTGCTGCACGAGGATCTGGTCGGCAGGAAGATTGCCGGCGCCGAGTTGGTTCTCGGCGGCCGCCGTGGTGGCCACGATGACGACGGGCAGTCCGAGCGCGAGTGCCACCGCGGCGAGCGCGGACGCCGACCGGGCGCGGTAGCGGCCGAGGTCCCGCAGCGCCAAGCGTTCGGCGATCGGTGCACCACCGGCGAGGCCGGCGAGCGCCCGGACGGCGAGCGGGCTCACCAGGAGGACGCCGCCGGCGACGCCGAGGATCCCGACGCAGACGACGAGGAGTTCCGTCGGCGAGATCCCGTTCGTGGCGCGCCCACCGATCACGAGACAGACGACGCCGACGGCGAGGAGCACGACGGCGAGTGCCGCCGAGCGGTGCAGCGGCGCCGGGCGCGGTGGGCGACCGGACAGGGCGAGCACGGTGGGGATCCGCGACACCGTTCGCCCCGGCCACCACGCGGACGCCGTCGACGCAACGACCGCGAGCAGCATGGTCGCCGCGACCAGCACCCACGGCACGTTGTACGGGTCGATCCGATAGCCGGCGGCCGATTCCATGCGCGGCGCGACGAGGATCCAACCCGCCACGCCGATCACGGCCCCCACGACCGCGGCGACCGAGCCGGTGACCGCACCGCTGGCCAGCATCGTCAGTCGAAGGTGCTTCTCGGTGGCGCCGATCGCGGACATCATGCCGAGCTGCGGCAGCCGGCGTTGGGCGATGACGGTGAAGCTGGCGGCCGCGATCAGGGCCACCAGGAACAGCGCGAGCGTGGTCACCACGAGCACCAGGACGGCGGCCATCACGTCTTCGCTCATGTCGCCGCGCGCCGACACGGTGCGCCCGTTCGCGCCGGGTGGCCGGAACGAGTTGACGCGTTCGTCGTCGGCGTCGACGAGCATCGCCACCGACTCCGATTGCGCGATCGCCGACGGGGCCAGCAGGACGAAGTCGTCGTCGAGATCGTTGGGGTTCTCGACGATGCCGACCACGGTCCGGTCGACGCCATCGAGGTCGATCGTGTCGAGCCGACGCTCGTGCCGACCAGTTCGGCGACCGACTGCGTCACGGCGGCCTCGTTGTCCTCGGTCGGATAGCGACCGGTGCGCAGGCCCAGCATCGGCCCGCCGAAGGCGCCGTCAGGGTCCTGCGACCGGTAGTCCACCGCCTGCTCCGTGCCCGGCACCGGCACCGCGCGATGGCCGATCGCGTCGATCGATCCGAACCACTCGGCCCCGGCGTCGAGCTTGGCTTGCAGCGACGCGGCGTCGTTGTCCTCGAATCGGAAGAAGTGTGTGGCATCGCCGAACTGGGCGTCGCCCGACGCCGGCGCGACGTTGTAGGCCGCACACGTGAAGCCGACCGCGGCGGCCACCGACGCGGTCAGCAGGACCACGATCAGCAGGTGCTGTCGCCAGTCGCGACGGAACAGGCGCCACGACCAGCGCACGACGGCACCGCGGGCGGGCATGCCACCGTTCGGGTGCGAACTCATCGGTCGATCGAACCCGACAGCAGCGACTCCGGCCCGGCCGCCGGCATCGACTGGTCGACGATGCGGCCGTCGCGGAGGAACACCACCCGGTCGGCCCACGACGCGAGCTGCGCGTCATGGGTGACGACGACGCCGGCCACGCCGCGCTTGCACGCCGCACGCACGAGTCGCATCACGCTCTCGCCGTTGACGCTGTCGAGCGCCCCGGTCGGCTCGTCGGCCAGCAGCAGGCGACGATCTCCGACCACCGCCCGGCCGATCGCGACACGTTGCCGTTCGCCGCCGGACAGCTCATCGGGAAAGCGATCGGCGCGGTCGGCGAGACCGAGTTCGTCGAGCACCGCCAGCGCAGCGACGCGGGCCGCCTTCGCCCGCGTCCCGTCCAACTCGAGCGGCATCGCGACGTTCTCGGCCGCGGTCAGACCGGACAGCAGATTGAAGTCCTGGAACACGTAGCCGACCGATCGGCGCCGCAGACGGGATCGATCGTTCGGCGACATCGACGACACGTCGTGTCCGTCGACCACGACCACGCCCGACGTCGCCTGTTCGAGCGTGCCCGCGATCGTCAGCAGGGTGCTCTTGCCCGAACCGCTCGGCCCCATGATCGCGACCAACTCACCGGCCATGCACCGTCAGGTCGGCGTCGTGCAGGGCGAGCACCTCGCCCGCCCCGTCGCCGTACGACTTCGACACGCCGGTCATCTCGAGCACGGCCGTCATCGGACCGATCCGATCCGAGCACGACGCGGCTGGCGCGTCGGCGTCGCAGGACGCTCGGCCGATCGGCGGCATCCGCCTGATCCGCGCCTCGGCAGCATCGAGCCAACGGACGATGGCATCGAGCCGATAGATCTCCGCATCGGCGACGAGCAGCAACCCGATGTCGTCCTCGGGCGCGTCCTCCTTCAGCCGCGTGTACTGCTGCATCGCCTCCACGACGTGACGTCGATACACCTGGGTCAGCTCGCTCGCATCCACCCCCGGGAGCCGCAACGCCACGAGCACCTTGATGACCAGCTCGTCGCGCGGCGGATGCGTCGTGTCGGGCGGGCGCCGAAGCCACGTGTCCAACTCGGCTCGTCCCGTCATCGGTGATCACGTACGATCGTCTGGGTGCCGGCGTCGGCGCCGTCGGACTCGACCAGGCCGTCCCGGTCGAGGCGTTGCAGCGTCGTGTACACCTGCCCCGTGTTCAGCGGCCACATCTCACCGGTCCCGGCGGCGAACTCCTGCGCCAGCTGGAATCCGTGCTTCGGACCTTCGCTGAGCAGTGCCAGCAACGCGTGACGAATCACCATGATCGCCTCCTTTCCCAGTACACTACTCAGTAGTGTACTGGGAAGCAAGTGTGAACATGGAGCCGCTTGGCGCACCCGTACGGTGGAATCGTGATCCTGCCCAAGGAGCGCGATCCTCGGTTGACCACCATCCGCCGCGGCGGCGCCGGTTCGTCAGGTGGGCGACGACTCGCGTGGGGTGAGCAGAACCAGGGGGATCTCGCGATCGGTCTTCGTCTGATATCCCGCGTACGTCTTGTAGTCCGCCGTGACCTGCGGCCACAGTCGGGCTCGTTCGTCGGCCGTGGCGACACGAGCTGTCATCGGTTGCGTCGGCCCACCCTTGAACGACACCTCGACGTCAGGGTTGGCCTGCAGATTGAGGAACCAGGCCGGATGCACGTCGTCGCCGCCCCGCGACGCCACCACCACGATCGAGTCGCCCTCCTGGATCGGCGAGGTGAGCATCACGGGCCGCTTCTGCCCGCTCTTCCTTCCGGTCGTCGTCAACTCGAGCACCGGCATCGATCCAGCGGTCCATCCCAGCCGACCTCCCGTCAGTGCCAGCACCGTCCGGTGCACGTGGTTCATCGACTTCAGGACGAGGTCACTGGGCATCCGCTCACCGTAGCCCCGGGCTCTCTCGCCCGGATGCCGACACGCTTCGGCACTCCTCGACGTCACGTTGCAGTTGCGCGGCGAGGTCAGCCGGTGACACGAACACGCGCTGGGCGCGCAGCCACCGGAGCGGTACGACCGTCACGGTCTCGCCGTAGATGTCCGCGTCGAAGTCGACGATGTGCGCTTCCAACAATCGGACCCCGCGGTCGGCGTAGAACGTCGGTCGACGGCCGATCGAGATCGCGCAGACGTGACGGTCTGCACCGACGTCGATCCACCCGGCCCAGACACCGTCGGGAATCCCATCGTCCACGAGCGCGATGTTGGCGGTCGGGAAGCCGAGCGTCCTGCCGCGTTGGTCGCCGTGCTCGACGGCGCCGACCACGACGAGCGCCTCCGTCAGTGTCTGGCCGTCGACCGTGGCAGCGCTCATGACCGAGCCAGGAACTCGGTGAGGGCCGACGCGAGTTCGACCGGCGCTTCCTCCTGCACGTTGTGGCCCGACTCGATCGTCACACTCACCGCTCCGGGCGTCCGTTCCAGGAACTCGCGCTCCAGGTCGTCGTTCAGGAATCCGCGCGATCCGCGCACGAGGAGCACCGGGACCTCGATCGATTCGAGCGCCGGCCACAGGGAACTGAAGTCGTTCGAAAACGCCACCGGCGAGCCCTCGGACAGGTTGGCGAAATGGTGCTTGAACACCACGCGCCCGTCGTCGCGCTCTCGGGTGTTGCGCAGCACACCACGTTCCACGGCGGCACGGCTGGGACCGAACCCGAACTCCAACGCACGATCGACGATCTCGTCGCGGGAGGCGAAGCTTTCGGGACCGGCGAGGAAATCCCGCACCTGGTTGCCGCCACCGACGACGAGGCCGGGGCTGACGTCGATCACGACGAGCCGTTTCACCAGTTCGGGATGGGCAGCAGCGAGGGCGATCGCCGTCAAACCGCCCAGCGACTGCCCGACGACGACCTCGCTGCGTGGCGCCAGCCGAGCGAGCACTGCCACGACCGGTTCCGCGAGACGCTCCGCCCGGTAGTCGACGTCGTCGTGCCACGACGAGTCTCCGTGCCCCGGAAGATCGAGGGCGACCGCGGGCCACCCACCGCTCAGGATCGTGGTGTTCCACGTGTGGGCGTTGAGACCACCACCGTGGAGGAACGTCGCTCGTGGATCGTCGGTGCCCCAGACGAGCGCCGACACGACGCCGCCATCGGATCGGTCGACGGTCACGCGCTCCCATCGGGGCGTCGACTCCAACTCGATGCCGAACTCGGAGGCCTCCTGGAGCACGAGGTCCAGGTCGTTGTACGTCGTGTCGGTCATGGATTCCTCTCGTCGGGGGTGATCGCGCCGACGGCGTCCAATGCGTCAGCGTGGCTAAAGACGACTATATCGGTCGACAATACAAACTATCCCGCTATCGAGACGTGTTCCCGTCCGCGGTGGCGAGCGCCAGACCGTCGACGACCTCGCGGAAGCCGACGAGGTCGCGCACCGACCGGCAGGCACCCGAATAGTTGCCCCAACGATCCAACACGACAGCGGCGACGCCGGCGGCCAGCCAGGATTCGACGTGGTGTTCCGCGTCGTCGACGGCGATGCAGCGGTGCGGGTCGAGGCCGAGTCCGGTGATGACCGACGGCTTGTCCTCGACGAGGTTGATCGACTCGACTTCGACGCCGACCAGATCGAGCCAGTGTTGCGTGGCGGCCAGGGCGTCATCGTGGCCGGCGACCCCGCGGGCCGTCACCAGATGGAGTCGATGGCCGCCCGCTCGGAGTTCGGCGAGTGCGGCTGGTACCTCGTCGTAGGTTGCGTCGTCCCACCACAGGTCACGGTCGTGCACGCCCCGCGTCAACATCTCGACGAACCCGGGTTGATCGAGGCCCCAGCGCTCGTAGAACGCCCACGAGCTGGTGTCGAGCGACAGTTCCGTGCCGAGCTGCGCCGCCGCGTACGGGGTGAACAGTTCCGGGAACGGATACAGCACCCCGTCGATGTCGAGCATCACGTCGAGGGTGTCACCGGCCCCGCTCATCCGCCCGTCCTGGCCAGGTCGTTCACGCCGAGTCCGAGGTGGTCGCGCAACGTGGTGCCTTCGTAGTCGTGGCGGAAGATACCGCGCCGCTGGAGTTCGGGGACGACCAGATCGGCGAAATCGTCGAGCGTGCCGGGCAGGTACTCGAACACCACGTTGAAGCCATCGGCCGCTCCGGCCTCGAACCATTCCTGCACGTGGTCCGCGACGGATTCGGGCGTTCCGACGATCGTCCGCTCACCGTCGACGATGCGCTGGGCCAACTGCCCGATCGTCAGACCCCGCGCCCGCGCGACGTCGAGGATGCGGCGCTGCGCGGTGAGCGACTGGTTCGACTCGGGGAGTTCGGGGAGCGGATCGTCGAGGGCGTACCGGGTGAGATCGAAGCCGCCCAGCCAGTACTGGAGATGGGCCAAGCGCGACCCGCGGATGCAGCAACGAGCGCATCACGGCGACCTTGTCCTCGGCCTCCGAGAGGGTCGCGTCCGACGATGGCCGACAGCGCCGGCAGGATCGTGATGCTCTGCGGATCGCGGCCGTGGGCCTCGGCCCGAGCGCGGATGTCACGGTTGAGTTCGAGCTGCTGGGGATGTCGGAGGCGCCGGAGAAGATCACGTCGGCCACCCGGGAGGCGAGTTCACGGCCCCGCTCGGACGCACCCGCCTGCACGATCACCGGGCGACCCTGCGGCGGCCGCGGAGACCCGGGATGAGTGCCGTCCCAGCGCGCCACCACTTCGTCGTGGAACTCCTCGGCTCGCGCGTACCGGTCCTCGTGCGGCGACGTGGTGGTCGAGGCCGAAGTTGTTGGCCTCGCCGTCGTTCAGCGACGTCACCAGGTTCCAACCCGGCCCGACCGCCACTCAGGTGATCGAGTGACGCGTAGAGCCGGGCGATCTGTTCGGGCTCGTTGTACGTCGTGGAGGCGGTGGCGATCAGCCCGATGTGCGAGGTGGCCATCGCCAGGGTCGCGAGGAGTGTGACTGGCTCGAACGAGTCGTTCACGACCGACACCCGGCTGAGCACGTCCTGGCTCTCGAGGGGAACGCCCACGAGATCGGCGAGGAAGATCGCATCGAAGCGAGCACGCTCCGCCGTCTGGGCGAGTGCGACGACATGGTCGAGGTCGATCGCGCCGGCGATCTGGCGCGTCCGGATGACGCCACGCCGCGAGGTACTCCCCCGGCGGCTTCAGGAACGCGTTGAGGTGAAGTTGGCGGTGCCGGCGCGCTCATGACGCCTACCGCGCTCAGCGAAGTGATCGCTGACGTTCCGGACGGGCGAGCCCGAGCCGGTCGCGCAGCTCGACAGCCTGACTCCGCTCACCGGGCCGAATCGCGCGGCCCCGAGCCCGACGAGTTCGCGCAGCGTGCTCCGGCGTCCACGCGCCCTCGACGAGCACTCCGTCGGCGAGGCCGTCGCGCTGCCAGCGCACCAGTTCGTCGGGACCGATCGACGGTGTGCGCACGAGCACCGCCGGTCGGGCGGGATGGGGCTCGATGCGGTGATCTGTCGTGTCGACGACGAGCACGTCGCACGTGCAGGTCCGGCTCGGGCCGACACGGCGGAGCGTCCTGGACACCACGACGTGCCCCTGCGGCGGCCGGGAGATGTTGAGCGGGCCGCGGACCCGGTAGTGCGAACCCGTCGTAGTCGGGTGTGTGGAGCCCGGCAGGGTCGTAGTAGCGCCCCTCGTCGACGTCGCGGACGAATGCGTCGTCGTCCCAGCTGTCCCACAGGGACCGGACGATGTCGACGTACTCGACGGCGTGACCGCGATCGGGTTCGTCGCCGACCAGCCACCCGGCGCGTCCTCCACTGAGATGGTCGAGCGACGCCAGCCGTCGAGCGGCGTGGTACGGGTGGAGCCCGATCGTCGGGGACGTGACGGCGAACCCGAGCCGGTCGGTGGCGAAGGCGAGCGACGACGCGAGTGTGTACGGCTCGAACGCCGCGTTCGCCGACGGGGCGCGTCGTCGACCACGACGAACGTGAAACCGGCGCGCTCGAGTTCGACGGCGCCGCGCACCAGGCAGGCGGATGTCGCCGGGCCGGTCGTCGTCGGGTCGAAGGTGGGCGGCAAGGACGATCGGTGCGGTCATGACGAACTCACGAGGTCACGCGCCGGTGTCCACCCGAGTGCTGGTGCGATCTGGGTCGCCACCACTTCGAGCCGCTCCAGACCTCTCGCGATGGTCGAGCTCTCGGCGTGGCAGGCGACGAGCAGGTGGGTCGCCGCGCCGCCGAACACCGCGTCGGACGCCAGCGTCTCCACGATGTGGTCGACGGGGCCGTGGCGTACGTTCATGAGGTCGAGCTTTCGTTCGAGGGTGAGTCGTGCGGGGTCGTGTCCGTCGGCGGCGAACAGTGGGTCGTACAGCGCGATGTCGGAGGCGAGTTCGGCCCGGGCCGACTCGAGGTCGCTGTCGGGGAACACGCCGCGCACGGCGGCGATCGGGGCATGTGCCGGATCGCCGCTCCACTCCGCGAGGTACGCCTCGGCGAGCGGGCGTTGCACGCTCCGATGATGGCCGACGCCGAGCAGCAGACCCGCGGCCCTCGCGGGCGGCGCGGCGGACCCCGTCGAGCTGGGTCGTCGAGTCCCACAACCTCGAACCGAGCGTCGGTGCGGGCGGCTGCAGTGTGGTGCCCGACGCGTCGAGCGGTCGACCGGCCAGCGCATCTCGGAGGCGGTCGAGCACATCGGCTGCGAGCTCACGCCGTCGGGTGACGTCGCGGCCGAACGTTCCGAACGCCGAGACGTTCGCTCCACCGGTGCCGACACCGAGGTCGAGGCGGCCGCCGCTCAACGCATCGAGGACGGCGGCATCCTCGGCGAGCCGGATCGGGTCCTCCAGCCCGAGTACGACCACGCCCACGCCGAGGCGAATGCGCTGGGTCCGGGATGCCGCCGATGCCAGCAACACCAGCGGTGACGGGAGCCGGCCGAACCGCGGTTGGAAGTGGTGCTGGGCGACCCATCCGCTGTCGAAGCCGAGTTCTTCTGCGGCGACGAACAGTTCGACGACGTCCTGGTACAGCCGCGGCGAGGGCACCTCCCCGTGGACGTGGGTGAGGAAGCCGAGTTTGAACGGTCGGCGCACGTGAAGATCGCTCATGCGGCGACGCCCCGTCCGCGCCCGCCCGACGCCGACCAACCGAGTGCCGGGCGCGATCTCGGTGGCGATGATCTCGAGCCGGCGGATGTCGTCGGCGAGGCTGGACACCTCGTGCTGGACGACGGGGAGGAACCAGTCGGCGTATCCGAGCAGCGCGGGATCGGCCTGGATGCTCTCGACCACATCGTCGACCGAGCCGTAGTGGACATTGATCCGAGCCAGGTACTCCTCTGTCGACAGGTCGAGCAACTCGGTGTACCCGTGCTTGGCGAAGCCTTGGCGGTGGATCGCGAGCGCTGGTTCGAGGTCGATGGCCGCGGTCTGCCGGTTGCGGGCCGGAAACACCGCCCGCGTGATGGCGATGCGGGGCCGTGGCGAGCCGGGCGTCTGCGTTCGACCCCACTCGTCGAGGTACGCATCGGCCAGTGGCTTCTGCGCGGTGAGCGGGTCGTGCACCGCGGTCCCCAGCAGGAGGCCATCGCCCGAGCGGGCGACCGCCCGGGCCCGATCCGGATCGGACGTCGACTGCCAGAGCCGGTCGGCGAGACCGGGCGCGGTGGGCTGCGCGACGAGCGATGACGCTCCGAGCGGCTTGCCGCGCAGGGCGTCGCGCAGCACCCCGAGCCGGTCATCGAAGTCCGCGTGCCGATCTGCCGGAGCCACCGCTCCGAACGCGTCGAACGCGTCGATGTTGGCACCGCCGGTTCCGAGGCCGAGCTGCAGCCGTGGACCCGCAAGCGCATCGAGCACCGACCAGTCCTCGGCGAGCCGGAGTGGGTGCTCGAGTGGCAGCACGGTGACCGCGGTACCGAGCTGGATGTGGGTCGTCCGCTCGGCGACGGCTGCGAGCAGCACCGGCGGCGACGGGAGCCGCCCGTAATCCGAACGCAGGTGGTGCTGGGCCACCCAACCCCCGTCGAAGCCGAGATCCTCGGCGGCCTGGAAGACCGTGACGAGATCGCGGTACACCTGAGCCGGCGCTCGACCTGCGCCGTGGACGTGGGTGAGGAAGCCGAGCCGGAACGGCTTGGTCGTGTCGTGCGTCATGTGATGGCACCTCCGGCGATCTGGAGTTGGGCTGGCGACTGAAATTGAGGTTGCGGTTGGAGTCGCGGTACGGCGGCGAGCAGTTCTTGCGTGTACGGATCGCTCGGTGCCCGCAACAGTTCGGACGTGGCGCCGCGTTCGACGATCACGCCGTCGTGGAGGACGACCAGTTGGTCGCAGAGGTACCGGACCACACCGAGGTCGTGGGAGATCAGCACGAGCGTGAGCCCGAGGTCGCCGACGAGCGTGCGGAGCAGGTCGAGGATCTGGATCCGCACCGAGACGTCGAGCGCGCTCACCGGCTCGTCGCCGACGAGCAGCCGCGGACGCGGAGCGATGGCGCGGGCGATCGCGATGCGCTGTTGCTGCCCGCCGGAGAACTCGTGCGGATAGCGGCTGCGGATCGACGAGGGCAGGCCGACCTGCTCGAGGACCTCGTCGACACGCCGGTCGTGATCCTCCTCGATGCGCAGGCAGACCAGCGGTTCACGGATGATCGACGCCACGGTCATCCGCGGGTCGAGCGAGCTGAGTGGGTCCTGGAGCACGATCTGCGCCTCACGGCGGAACCAGCGCAGGCTCGACGGTCGACCCGGCACGACCGGGCGTCCCCGGTAGATGACGGTGCCTTCCGTCGGCCGGTCGAGCCCGAGCAGGATGCGCACGAGCGTCGATTTCCCCGAGCCGGACTCACCCACCACCCCGACGCTCGAGAACTCCGCGATGTCGAGATCGACCCCGCCGAGCGCGTGCCGCTCGGAGCGCGGGCCGAGGACCGAGGTCTTCGGCAGTCGGTACCGGCGATGGATTCCCGACGCGACGAGGAGCGGCGCCGAGTTCGCTGACGTGCTCATCCGTACGCCTCCACCGGCGCTCGGTCCGCCACGCCAGGTCCGGATGGTGCCGGAATCGGTTCCTCGTCGAGACCGGTCGCCCGGGCGGCGGCGACGAGTTGTGCGGTGTAGGGATGCCGCGGTCGCGAGATCAGCTCGTCGACCGCACCGTGCTCGACGATCTCGCCGTTGCGCATCACCACCAGCTGGCGCGCCACCTGGGCGATCAGGGAGATGTCGTGGGTGATGAACAGGAGGGCGGTTCCCTCCTCCGCGATGAGCGTGTCGAGGAGTTCGAGGACGTCACGTTGCACCGTCACGTCGAGGGCGGTCGTCGGTTCGTCGGCGATCAGCAGGGCGGGACGGCACGCCAGGGCGATGGCGATCCCGACCCGTTGCCGTTGCCCGCCCGACAATTGATGGGGAACGCGCGCGCCGCCAATTCCGGATCGGGAAGACCGACGCGTTCGCACAGCGCGACGGCCTCGGCGGTGGCCGCGCGACGCGACAGGCCGTGATGCAGTCGCAGCGGTTCGGCGATCTGCTTGCCGACCCGCATGAGCGGGTTGAGCGATGTCAGCGGGCTCTGGAAGACCATCGCGATGCGCTCGCCGCGCAGCTTCGACGCCTCTCGATCGGAGAGGCCGATGAGCTCGCGACCGTCGAACCGGATGCTCCCGGTCACGTCGGCCTGCTCGGGCACGAGCCCGATCACCGAGAGTGCGGAGAGGGTCTTGCCTGAGCCCGACTCACCGATGATCCCGAGCCGTCCCCCGGTGTCGAGATCGAACGACACACGGTCGACGACCGTGACACCGGCGAAGCTGACGGTGAGGTCGCGTACCTCGAGCAGGCTCATACGTGTACCGCTTCCAGCTCGGTCGGGAGCGCTTCGGTCGGAGCGATCGCGGTCGGTGTCCCCGTGCCGGTGCGTCGACGCAGCGTCGGGTCCATGGCCTCACGCAGACCGTCGCCGAGCAGGTTGAACCCGAGCGTGGCGAGCACGACGGCGATGCCGGGGAAGATGATCGCCCACGGGTGCACGGTCACCGATTGCTGGAGGCCTTGGAGCATGCGTCCCCACGACGGCGTCGCCACCGGGGTGAGGCCGAGGTAGCTCAGTGCGGCCTCGGCGAGCACCGCGAACGCGGCGATGATCGACAGCTGCACGATGACGATCGGGCCGATGTTGGGCAGGACGTGCCGCCAGATCGTGCGGAGTGTCGATGATCCCGACACGTTGGCGGCCACGATGTAGTCGCGGGTGAGCACGTTGTGGGTCTCGCTCTTGACCACCCGCGCCAGCACGACGCCGGCGCCGAACCCGATCGCCAGCGACACCGTCCACAACGAGCCGCCCAGTGCGGCGACGAGCACGAGCGCCAACACGAGCCCCGGCAGGGCGATGAGCACGTCGATCAGGTAGACGGTGGACTCGCCGATCCAGCGGGGCGCGAGGGCGCTGAAGATCCCCATCGCGAGGCCGATGACCGCCGCGATCACCACCGACGCGAGCACGACGAACAGCGTCGTGCGGGCACCGACCAGCACCTGGCTGAACAGGTCCTTGCCCGCCCCGTCGGTACCGAACCAGTGAGCGGCCGAGATCGGCAGCCAGCGGTCCGACGGCACGACCTTGCGCGGGTCGTGCGGCGTCCACACCAGCGAGATCAGCGCGACCACGACGGCCGTGGCGACGATGATGAGGCCGATTCGACCAGTGCGCGAACGCCAGACGTGCTTCATCCGACGGTCCTGAGTCGAGGATCGATCAGCCCGTGCACGACGTCGACCACGAAACCGATGAGGAGCACGATCACAGCGATCAGCAGGACCGTCCCCTGCACCTTGGCGAGATCGCGGGTACCGACATCGGTGACGAGCATCTGCCCGACGCCCGGGAGCTGGAAGACACGTTCGATCACCAACACACCGGCGATGAGGCTGGCGATCTGCACACCGATGATCGACACGATCGGCACCGACGCGTTGCGCAGCCCGTGACGGACCAGGGCTTGTGACTTGGTCAGCCCCTTCGCCCGGGCGGTACGCATGTAGTCCTGGCCGATCACATCGAGCGCCGCCGACCGGACGAACCGGAACAACACGGCGCCCTGCGAGATCGCCAGGGTGATCACGGGGAGGGCAAGGGAGCGGAGCGCTTCGGCAGGATCTTCCCACCCGTCGGTCGGGAAGCCCTGGGCGGGCAGGAGGTCCCACTTGACCGACACGACGACCACGAGCAACAGCCCGACGAAGAACGACGGCACGGCGATGCCGAGTTGACTCGCCACGTTGAGCGCGACACCGTCGGCGCGGCGGTGCCGCGAGGCGGCGATGAATCCGAGCGGGATCGCGACCACGGCGGCGAGCACCGACGAGAACAGCACGAGCGGTGCCGTGACGGTGAGCTTGCTCCCGAGCTCGTCGAGCACCGATTTGTTGTTGAGCAGCGAACGCCCGAAGTCGCCGTGGAGGATGCCGCTGATCCAGTCGGTGTACTGCTCGAAGAACGAACGGTCGAGACCGAGTTCGGCGCGCAGCGCCTCGATCCGTTCCGGCGAGGCCTCGGTGCCCCCGAGGACGCGGGCGATGTCGCCCGGGAGCAGGCGGAGCAGCACGAAGATCACGATGCTGCTGAGGAAGAGGGCGACGACCAGCAGCCCCAACCGGCGGATGACGAACAGCGTCATTGGTGCTCGCTGCTTCCGCTCGGGGCTGCTGGTCGGCGACTCATCGGTTCCTCTTCGTCAGCTGACGACGATGTCGGAGGCGTCGAACCGCGAGGCGGTGTCGTTGACGGGATAGCCGGTGACGTTGGCCGTCGACGCCGTGAGATCGGCGCCGAGGAACAACCAGTCGACCGGTGAGTCCTCGGCGATCTGCCGGGCCGCCTGCGTGAGCAGCTCGGTCGCCTCCTCGGGCGTCGGCGCGACCTTGGCGTCGGCGATCAAGGTCGTGACCTCCGGGTTGTCGTAGTTCCAGTAGTAGTCCTTGCCGTAGTTGTCGATGTCGCGGGGCTCGACGTGGTTGACGACCGTGATGTCGTAGTCGCGGCTGCCGTACACCTGATCGAGCCACACCGAGAACTCCACCGGCTGGATGTCGAGGTTGATCCCGACCTCGGACAGCTGCGTCGCGATGTACTCGGCGATCGTCGTCGAGTAGATGTTCGGGTAGACGAATCGCAGGTCGAAGCCGTCGGCATACCCGGCCTCGGCGAGCGCGGCCTTGGCTGCCTCGAGGTCGTACGGCACCACGTCGGTGAGGTCCTCGTACCACGGGTCGGTCGGCGGCACGGGGCCGCCGATGAGCGTGCCGAACCCGTTGTTCAGCTCGAGGATTCCGTCGTGGTCGATCGCCTGACGGATGGCGCGACGGACGGCGACGTCGGCGAGCGGACCGTTGGCGTTGTTGAACCCGAGCGTGAACTCGCCGTTCGTGGTGCCCTGGTTGACGACGTAGTCGTCGTCGTCCTGCAGCGGCTCGACGAGTTCGCTCGAGATGCCGGTGAGGATGTCGGCGTCGCCCGTGGTCAGTGCGTTCACCGCGGCGTTGGCGTCGGTGAAGTAGACGAACGTGACGCCGGGGATGGCGGGAGCGTCACCCCAGTAGTCGGCATTCGTCGCCAGGGAGATCGACGTGCCGACATTCCACTCGTCGAGCACGAACGGGCCAGTGCCGTTGGCGGTGTCGGCGAGTTCGGTGGTGCCTGAATCGAGGACCGCGCCGGCGCGGCGGGTGAGGTTGAACAGGAAGTTGTTGTCCGGCTGGGTCAGCGTGACCGTCACGGTGGTGTCGTCGGTCGCCTCGACCGTCGCCACCGAGGCGAGGTCGTCGACACCGGTGGCCTCCGGCGCCCTGAGCTGGTCGAGCGACCACACGACGTCTTCGGCCGTGAGGGCCTCGCCGTTGTGGAACGTGACCCCTTCGGGGAGCGTGAACGTGTAGACGGTTCCATCCCCCGTCACCTCGGGGAGTTCGGCGAGGCCCGGGCCGATCTCGCCGGTCTCGTCGGCCTTGAGCAGCGTCTCGTAGACGTTGTCGAGCAGGATCTGGTCGAGCGCGGCGCCGGCGGTGGTGATCAGGTCGAGACTGGTCGGCTCGAGCACGGCACCGACCACGACGGCCTCACCGGTCGAATCGGCGGCCGGTTCGGTTCCGTCCTCCTCCGTGGCGGGGGCCGTCGCGGCCGGGTCGGTGGCTGACGGCTCCGTGTCGCCGGCTGCCGTGTCGGTCGAAGCGGCCTCGGTGCCGGCCGGCGCGCCGGCCTCGGCATCCGCCGACGAGTCGTCGTCTGACCCGCAGGCCGCGAGGACGAGCGATCCGAGGACGATCGGCGCGATCCATTTACGGCGCCGGTGGTGGGGGTGGGGTTCACGTGTCATGGGGAGCGAATGTATAGCGTAATTCCGACTAACTCACTCGGCATTTGAGTTTCTTGTGGAAGTGAGCGCATGGTCGAGGTCCGCGAGCAGGTCGTCGAGTGCCTCGATGCCGACTGAGAGGCGGACCAGATCCGCGGTCACACCGCTCCCCCGCTGCTCCTCCGGTGTGAGTTGGCGATGCGTCGTGCTCGCCGGATGGATCGCCAGGCTCTTGAGGTCGCCGACATTGGCGAGATGGCTGAAGAGCTGCAGCGACTCGATGAACGCGGTCGCGGCAGCCGAACCCTCGCGGAGCCCGAACGACAGCACGGCGCCGGCGCCGAGCGGGAGCAGTCGCTGCGCCCGCTCGTGCCAGGGTGACGACGCGAGACCCGGATAGTTCACCCATGCCACCTCAGGACGCGACTGCAACCACGTGGCGACCGCCAGAGCGTTGGACACCTGGCGATCCATCCTCAGGCTCAGCGTTTCGACACCCTGCAGGAGGTAGAACGCGCTCTGCGGCGACAGCGAGGCACCGAAGTCGCGCAGCAGCGTGACCCGCGCCCGCACGATGTACGCCGACTCGTCGAACGCGTCGGTGTACGACAGGCCGTGGTACGAGATGTCCGGTTCGGTCAGCGACGGGAACCGCCCGCTCGCCCGCCAGTCGAACCGGCCGCCGTCGACGATCACTCCGCCGATCGTCGTGCCGTGCCCGCCAAGGAACTTCGTCGCCGAATGGACCACGATGTCGGCGCCCCATTCGAGGGGACGCAGCAGGTACGGGCTGGCGAGCGTGTTGTCGACGATCAGCGGAATCCCCGCGCCGTGGGCGACGGAGGCGATTCCTTCGATGTCGAGCACGTCACCGCGCGGGTTGCCGATCGATTCGCCGTAGAAGGCCTTGGTTTCCGGCCGGATCGCGGCGCGCCACGTGTCGAGGTCGTCGGGATCGTCGATGAACGTCGTCTCGATCCCGAGGCGAGCAAGGCGGTGGCGCAGCAGGTTGTACGTGCCGCCGTACAACGACGACGACGACACGATGTGGTCGCCCGCGTCGGCGAGGTTGAGGAGCGCGTAGCTCTCGGCGGCCTGGCCGCTCGCCACCGCCAATGCGCCGACGCCGCCTTCGAGTGACGCGATCCTGAGCTCGAACGCCTCTTGCGTCGGATTGGCCAGACGGGAGTAGACGAAACCGACCTCGTCCAGATCGAACAGCGCTGCTGCGTGCTGGGTGTCGCGAAAGACGAATGAGGTCGTCTGATGGATGGGGATCGCCCGCGCCCCGGTGGTCGGATCGGGCTGTGTGCCGGCATGGACCTGACGGGTCTCGAACTGCCAGCTGTCGGCGATGTCCGAGTCGGAGTCGGCGATGCCGGTGATGTCGGTCTCGAGTTGGCCAGTGCTCATGTGTCGACAATACCGAATGTTGATGAATCTGGTCGGAATTACCTAGATTGTGAGCATGAGCTTCCGCTACGCATTGCCCGTGATCGACGTCGGGTCGTTCGCGGCCGACGAGTCGTCGCTCGAGGCTCGCGGGTTCGTCGATGAACTCCGCCATGTGGTGCACACCATCGGCTTCTTCTACGTCACCGGGCACGGTGTCGACCCGGCCCTGGCCGAGCGCATCCACGAGGTGACTCGGGCGTTCTTCGCGCTGCCGGAAGCCGACCGGCTCGAGATCGAGAACGTGAACTCACCCCAGTTCCGCGGCTACACGCGGTTCGGGCACGAAGTGACGAACGGGCGCGTCGACCTGCGCGACCAGATCGACATCAGTCGAGAGATTCCCGCGCGCACGGTCTCGCCGACGAGCCCCAGTGGCTCCGGCTCCGTGGACCGAACCTGTGGCCGAGCGCGCTGCCGGAACTCCGGACTGTGGTGACGGTCTGGCTCGAGCAGCTCGAGGCACTCGGGAACACGCTGCTGCGCGCCCTGTCGGTCGCGCTCGGCCAGCCGGCCGACCACTTCGCAGACGCCGTCGATCCACCAGAGGTGCTGTTGAAGCTCATCCGATACGTCACGCCGCCCGACGACGAGGACACACAGGAGCTGGGTGATGTCAGCGCCCGTCAAGGTGTCGGTGCGCATCGAGACACCGGGTTCCTCTCCTTCGTCCACCAGGACGACGTCGGTGGCCTGCAGGTCGAGCGCGACGGTCGACTGATCGACGTGCCCAGCGTGCCGGGAGCGTTCGTCGTGAACATCGGAGAGATGCTCCAGCTGATCAGCGGCGGCTACTTCAAGGCGACGGTCCACCAGGTCGTGAGCCCGCCCCCCGGCACCGAGCGGTACTCCGTGGCGTATTTCTTCAACCCGAGGCTCGAAGCCGACCTGGTGCCGGTGAAGCTTCCGGCCGAGCTCGCCGCCGAGGCACCCGGTGGCGCGAGCGCCGATCCGAACAATCCGATTCTCGCCAACTACGGCGACAACTCCCTCAAGGTTCGGCTGCGCGCTCATCCGGACGTGGCGCAACGCCACCACGCCGACCTTCTCGCGCTCGGCACCTGGACCACCTAGCGACGCCGATCATTCACCGAACAAGACCCTCAACATCAGCGATCGGCGCGTCGAACACTCTTGAATCAAGGTGGTCAGAGGCGTACCGTGAATTGCTCGGGGACAAGGGGGTTCCAATGAGTTGGGAACTGCACGGTGTCTACGTCGAGAACTGCAATTGCGACGCGGTCTGTCCATGCACGTGGTCGAATCTGTCGCGGGCGTGCGACGTATGACGACTGTCGTGCGACCCTCGGTTTCCGCATCGAGCGCGGTCACGTCGACGGCGTCGATGTGTCAGGGCGCACGGTGGTGCTCTCGCTGGTCACGCCGAAGCTCATGGTCGACGGCAACTGGCGTGCCGGCCTGATGTTCGACGCCGACACGAGCGACGAACAGATGGAAAGCTTGACCAGCGTCTTCACTGGAGCCGTCGGCGGTCCGATGGCAGGCCTCGCGCCGTTGATCGGCGAGTTCCTCGGGGCCGAGCGGGCCGATATCGAGCTCGAGTCGACGAGCAACGGATGGACGTTGACGGTCGGTGGCGAAACCAATCTCGGCGGTTCGGTCGTGCTCGGCCCTGAGGCCGACGGGCCGGTCACGATGACGGGCATCACCGCCCACCCCGCCGGACCGACGATGACGATCACGCCATCACCGGACGTTCGCTCGTCGTTGTTCGGAATCGAGTTCTCCGGCGACTCGCGCAGCGGGTTCACCGCGCCGTTCACCTGGGCCGCCTGACTCGATGACGACGGCCGTCGGCGCTCACGAGCGCCGCAAGGTGGCGAGTTCGACCATCGTCCTACTCGTGCTCGCGGGCGTAGCGTGGATCGCCACGATCGTGTGGATCACCGCGCTCGACATGTCGCTCGGGGCGGGAACGATGGGCCTCAGCCCCGTCGAGTTCATCGTGATGTGGACGCTGATGATGGCGGCGATGATGTTGCCCGCGGTCTCCCCGCTGGTGTCGCTGTACGCAAAGTCGGTGCGCGGCGCTCCCGGCGCTTTGACTGCGTTCGGCGGCGGCTACATCCTGATCTGGGCGTCCACCGGAGTGGTTGCCTACGGCCTGACGTCGCTGTTCGGGCGGTTGGCGGATGATCGTCCCGGGGCCGCCCACACCGTCGCCGTCGGTGCGTTCGTCGTGTGTGGCGTCTACCAACTGACGCCACTCAAGCGATGGTGTCTCCGCCACTGCCGCAGCCCGATCTCCCACCTCCTGCACTACGCGTCGTACCGCGGGCGGACACGACATCTCCGCGCCGGCGCCCATCACGGCCTCGTGTGCGTGGGGTGCTGCTGGGCGATGATGCTCGCCCTGCTCGCGGTGGGGATGATGAACGTGCCGGCGATGGTGGTGTTGGCGCTGCTGATCACGCTCGAGAAGCAATGGCGACACGGGGAGGCGCTCGCCAAGGTCATCGGTGTCGCGGCGCTCGTGTACGCGCTGGCGATCGCGATCGATGCCGATCTCGCGCCGGGACTGATCGACAGCGGCGACATGACGCCGATGGAGATGGACGACCCGATGGCAGCCGATCTCGCGGTGCTGAATGCGTTCAGCCTCGAGACGCGATGTCGGCCTGATACTTGGCGGTGACGTGTTCCACTGCTTCCATGTGTGCCGCTGCCATCTCCGGCCTCGACGCCATCGCGCGACTCTTCGCTTCCAAGGTGCTGTAGGCCTGACCTTGGAACTGCGGGATCACGTGCTGGGCGATCAACTCGAAGCTCCGGTGGGTCGCCACGGGGTTGGCCCACTCGTGGGCCAGCAGCAGATAACAGCCGAAGCCGCCGTTCGACTGCTTCATCAACCGCTCGATCTGGGCCACCGCATCCTCCGCGGTCCCGACCGATCCCAGGCCAGTCTCGTTGACGAAATCGATCATCTCGCGGATGTTGGTGCCGTCGACAGCCATCTGGGGGAAGGCCGCGACCGATTGGAAGTAGCGGAACCACTGCTCGATGCCGAACTCGACGTCCTTGTACGCCTGCTCGCGGGTTTCGGCGATGTGCATCAGGCCGACCAGACGCCACGCGCCTCGGTCGACCGTGGTGCCGAACGTCTCCGCTCGTTCCTCGACGACGCCCCAGTGCATCGCCAGGGCGTCGAACCCGGCGGCCTGTGTAGCCCCGATCGAGAGCAGTCCGATCCCGTGCTTGCCGGCGAGTTGCGGCCCGGCGGGCGACGCGACGGCGGCGACCGCGACGTCGAAGAGAGGGTTCGAGTATGGGCGGAGGTGCAGGCGCGCCTCGCGCAGGTCCCAGCGGTCGTTCTTGAACGTGACCGGCTCATCGTCACGCAACAGGCGCATGATGACGTCGGTTCCCTCCGCGAGCAACTCGCGCGTCTGGCTCTGGTCGAGTGCGACCATCGCCGCATCGGTCGGCAGTGAACCGGGACCGAGGCCGAGCATGAACCGACCGCGCGTGAGATGGTCGAGGAGGACGGCTCGCTCGGCAACCCACAGCGGGTTGTGATAGCTGACGCTGATCACGCCGGTTCCGAGCTTGATGTGGCGGGTTCGTTCCGCCGCGACCGCGATGAAGATCTCGGGCGAAGCGATGATCTCCGACCCAGCCGAGTGATGCTCGCCGATCCACGCCTCGTCCCAGCCGAGGCGATCCAGATGCTGGATCAGCTCGAGGTCTCGCTCGAGAGCCAGCGTCGGGTTTTCTCCCGCCGGATGAAATGGCGCCATGAAAATTCCGAACCGCAGACGGTCAGACATCGCATTCCCCTCGTTCAGATTGCTCAACCCCGGAGCGGAGCCTAGACCTGCCGAACGAACACCCCCGACGTAGCGCGGGGCTGCAAGACTTGGCGGACCGATGACCGCGAAGAAGACCTACGTCGCGCTGTTGCGCGGGATCAATGTCGGCGGCCGCAACAAGGTGGCGATGGCGGAACTGCGGGACGCGTTCGAGACGCACGGGTTCGACGCCGTCCGCACGTACATCCAGTCGGGCAACGTGGTGTTCGACTCGGCCGCGCCGGCGAAGTCGCTCGAGGACGACGTCGAGAAGATGCTGGAGAAGCGTTTCGGCATCCCCCTCGTGGTCGTCGTGCGATCGCAACGCCAGTTCGCTGCCGTCGTCGACAAGGCCCCGAAGGATTTCGGTCGGCAGCCCGACGTGTACCACTCGGACGTGATCTTCCTGAAGGCGCCGTTGACGGCGAAGCAGGCGATGCGAGTTGTCCAACTGCGTGACGAGGTGGACCAGGCGTGGCCGGGCACGGGCGTGCTCTACTTCACCAGGCTCAGCGCGCGACGCACTCAGAGCCGGATGAGCAAGATCGTCGGTACGCCGGAGTACCAGCGGATGACGATCCGCAGTTGGGCGACCACCACCAAGTTGCGGGCGCTCCTCGACGAACCCACCGCCGCCTCCTGACGCCGCATCGACGGGATTCACCCGCGTGTGACACTGAGGCATGCAACTCGATCTGACCGGCCGCAACGCACTGATCACCGGTGCGTCGAAGGGAATCGGCCGCGCCTGCGCCGAGACGTTCGCGGCGGAAGGCTGTTCGCTCGATCTCGTCGCGCGGAACGAGTCGGCACTCGACGCGCTCGCTGCGGACCTCACCGAGCGGTTCGGAGCCACGGTCCGAACCCACGCGATCGATCTCTCGGTTCCCGACGATCAGCGGAGGCTGGTCGAATCACTCGACGCCGTCGACATCGTGGTCAACAACGCTGGTGCGATCCCGCCCGGAAATCTCGACACGGTTGACGACGACAAGCTTCGAAACGCTTGGGAGCTGAAGATGTTCGGCTACATCAACATGTGCCGGATGCTGCTGCCTCGCCTGGTCGCTCAACAACGCGGTGTGATCGTCAATGTGATCGGCGCCGCGGGCATACGGCCGCAGGAGTCCTACATCGCGGGTGGCATCGCGAATGCCGGCCTGATGGCGATGACGCAAGCGCTCGGCGCGAAGTCGTTGCGCGACGGCGTTCGTGTGGTCGCGGTCAACCCCGGTCTGATCCTCACCGACCGCATGACCGACCTGCTGCGAGCCGGTGCCGAGGCCCGGTTCGGTGACGCCGAGCGATGGGACGAACTGACGCCGACGGATCCCGCCCCCGGCCGACCCGAGCAGGTTGCCGATGTCGTCGTGTTCCTCGCGTCCGATCGAGCGAGCCACATCAGCGGGACGACGATCACCATCGACGGCGGCGCATCATCCCGGTAACCCGCTCCGCGTCGCTTCACGCGGCAGCAGCGGGCCGGTTCGTGGGACCGGCGGGTGGGCCGGTACGTTGCCCGCTACCTGCATGGCTGGGGGTCGTGCACACATCGAGAGTGGGGTATTCCGGATGAGGTTCATCACGGGTCGATCGGTCATCGCGCTGGCGGCGACGTCCATGCTCGCCACGACGCTGGTCGTGTCCGGGTTGGTCGTGTCCGGAGGATCTGCTGGTGCAGCGCTCCCGGCGGTGCCGTCACCGGACGTCGAGGGCCCGATTGCGGCCACCGCGGCGCCCGGTGACGCATCCAAGGGCTATCCCTTCCTCGCCACGCCGATCGACCTGGCGGCACGCGGCTACGTGGAAGAGGAGTTCTTCGTGTCGGGCTCCGCCTGCCGGTACACCGGAGTGGGTGCGGGGAACGCCACGCCGGGCGCGTGTGCGCCCTACACCACTCGGATCATCGTCCGTCGACCGTCGTCGCCCGAGGCGTTCAACGGCACCGTGCTCGCCGAGTGGCAGAACGTGACGGCCCAATACGAGGTCGACCACTACTGGCACGAGTCGTCGGAGCATCTGCTGCGGTCGGGGTACGCCTGGGTCGGCATCTCCGCCCAACGGGCCGGCATCCAGCCACCTCCGAACAGTCCGGCGGGCGGCATCAACACGCTGAAGTCGTGGAACCCGACGCGGTACGCCGCGCTCGACGTGACCAACGGCGGGCTGATCCTCGACGACGCGCTTCGCTTCGACATCTACTCGCAGGCCGTCCAGGCGCTGCGGGAACCGGCCGGAATCGACCCACTCGGTCCGCTCGATCCCGAGGTCGTCGTCGCGATCGGCACGTCGCAGTCGGGTAGCAACCTGGCCGCCTATCACAACTCGATCTATCCGTTGACGGAGCCCGTCGTCGACGGGTTCTTCATCGGCGAGTCCCGGGGCGGGATCCGTACCGACCAGACCGTCCCGGTGTTCCGCTTCCTCTCCGAGGTGGACGTGCGCTCCAACTTCGCGCCTCCGGACGCCGCGAACTACCGCCACTGGGAGGTGGCGGGTGCATCGCACGCCGGGGCGGGGTTCCTCGACAACATCGTGCCGCTCCTCGAGCGTGATCAGGTCGTCACCGCCACCACCGAGTGCCTGAGGCCTGCGCCGAGCGAGGTGCCGAAGAAGTATGCGTACGACGCCGCCTTCGACCATTTCGACGCCTGGATCCGAAGCGGCGTGCTGCCGCCCGTCTCGCCGAGGATCGCATTCAGCGACACGGCCGTCGCCCGCGACGAGTACGGCAACGCGCTCGGCGGGATTCAACTTTCGGAGCACGACATCGCCACGGCCGAGAACTCGGCCGTCAACGGCCCCGACCTGACCGTACCGAACAACACCGGCGGACTGTTCTGCGGTCTGTTCGGCGCGCACATCCCGTTCACCGACACGCAGCTCGCCAACCTGTACCGGAACCATGGGCGCTACGTCTCACAGGTCGCCAAGGTCAACGAGTCGAACGTGGCGGCCGGCTACATCCTGCCTGTCGACGCCGAGATCTCGACGTCGAACGCCGCGGGCTCGACGGTCGGACGGTGACGAGAACCAGCGTCGCGAGGTTCATCGGCTGCTCCTACGGTGGTGGCAGTGATCGTTGCGGTCTCACGGGAGCAGCTTGAAGGTGCCCACTGCTGGCTGGACCACGACCAGGTACGTGGCCACCCGGAGCTGACCGAGTTCCGCCGCGGTGTCCGCTCTCACCACGCGATGTGGCGGATGGACAACAGCTACCCGATCGGCACCGTTGAATCGTGCTCCACCCCCGAGCCAACACCGACATCGCCCACGCCAACGATGAGTACCGCAATCTGCTGATCGCGGCGCTGCGGCGGCGCTCCCTGCCGGAGGCACGAGGCGGTCAACGGCGCACCCGATAGCGCAGGTGAAGCACCCGGTTGCCCTGAATCACCACGTCGGGATCCTCCAACAGGTGCTGCGCGTCGACCGACCCGAAGAAGCGCTTGCCGGACCCGAACACCACGGGTACGACGTCCATGCGCACCTCGTCGATCAGGCCTGCCGCAAGCACCTGGCCACCGACGTCGCCAGCGGCGATCTCGACGGTGCGGCCACCGGCAAGCTCCCGCGCCTTGGCCACGGCTGCCTCGATGCCGTCGACGAAGTGAAACGGCGCCTCGGGGTCCCAGCCGGCGGGCGACGGCCGGTGCGTCACGACGACCACGTGGTCGACCCCGCCCGGAGGCGTCCCGTCCCAGCCGTCCGTGATGTCGAAGACATGGCGGCCCGCGATGGTCGCCCCGATCTCGTCCCAGTACGGCCGGACGTAGTCGTACGACGTCTGCGACACGTTCAAGAATCCGCTGTCGTCCAGCGGCACGTCACCGCTGGTCAACCAGTCGAACAGGGGTCCGGGCTGATCGTTCTCGTCGGCGATGAATCCGTCGACCGACACCGATGCGTACATGACTACCTTGCCCACGGGGCTCGCCTCTGCTTGTGACATGGCTTCATGCTGACGAGTCGTGAACCGGGCGTCTTGTAAGAAATCAATCGGCCGGCAGCGGCCAGCCATCCAGCACGTGGCCGGGATGTTCGCGCAGGAACTGCCGCCGGACGTCGACGTACCGGGTCGGCGTGAACCCGGTGAACTCCCGGAACTCGTGTCCGAAGTGGGCCTGATCGAAGTAGCCGGCGCTTGCCGCGACATCGGCCCAGTCGATCGGTTCGGCCGGGTCGAGCGCGAGCACGGTAGCGGCGAAGCGGTAGCTGCGGGCCAACCGCTTCGGGGTGACGCCGACGAGCGCCTTGAACCGCTGTACCAGATGCGTTCCGCTCACCCCGCCTGCCACGCTCAGGTCGCCGATAGCCACCGCCCCGCTGGTCTCGGCGATGACGGTGCTCGCATGACGGACGAGTGCCAGGCCGGGGGTGTCGCGCAGCCGTCGCATGAGTTCGTCCTCGAGCAGCGTCAGCATCTCGTGCGGTCCGGCCACCGTGGCCAGCCGGTCGCGTAGCTCAGCAACGGCGGGCCGGCCCCACACCTGCTCGACCGTCGCCGGCCGGTCGCACAACTCGGCCGCGGGCATCGGCAGAAACGGGCCCAGCCCCCACGGCTTGAAGTGCACGCCGACGGACCGAGTGCGAGGTGGGTAACCGAACTCCCACGTGTGGGTAGGGGTGGTGACCACGCAGCCGTCGGCGTACTCGACCGTCTCGACGTCGGTGCCACCGCGGATACGGAACGGCGCCCCCAGGTTGACGATCAGCAACGGCGCGGGCGCCGCCGGCAGGGTCAGCCGGGCGTAGGGCGGCGCACCCTCCAGGTAGTACAGGTCGTCGATCAGTTCGTCCAGCGGCGGTCGCGGCACTCTGGACACGTACTCCACGCCCACAGCATCGCCGATGTCCCGCCGGCATCGCGCGCCGGGATGGTCCAGCCGTGCTGCCGCCAGCATCGAGCCGGCGCCGATCCCTGACGAGCGCTGGATCCGACATCTCTGCCTCCTTCGTGTCCGGTATCGCTCGGTACGGTGCCGAACCATGACCAACGTTGCCCGCCGGATCTGGGATGTCGTCGAACCGATCGCCGCCAACATCTACTTCGCTCCCGAGGCGCACGCCGCGTACCACGAGATCGGGTTCGACGCGTCGACTGGATCGTCGGGCAAGGTGCACTACCCGGACATGGTCGCCTACTTCACGAGTCGCGGGGCGTGCCTCGGCCCGAACGTCGACGGACACCTCGTCGCGTCGGCGTTCGGTGTGTTCAAGCGCCCGATGGTCGTCGCCGCGGTCGCCGACGGCTGGCGCCGCGCCGATCAACCGACGGTGCTCGCCGCACGCGAGCGTGGCGGTGTCGCGTCGTTGCGTCGACTCATCGGCGATGAACCGGAAGGTCTCGGCTGGGCGACGGAGGTGTTGCAGCGAATGGTCGACGCCGCGCCCGGTGAGGGGCGCGCCCTGTTCTCCGGGTTGCTGTCGCTCGGCTACCCAGACGATCCGATGGGTGCGTTCTGGCGGGCGGCCGACCTCGTGCGCGAGCACCGCGGCGACAGCCACATCGCGGCGTGGGCCGGCGCCGACCTCGACGCCTGCGAGATCGGCGTGCTCACGGACCCGTGGCGCGGCCAGCCGCTGAAGTCGTGGGTGCGCTCCCGTGGTTGGACCGAGGACGAACTCGACGCTGCGTGTGATCGGCTCCGCTCGCGAGGACTGCTCGACGGAGACGAACTGACGGACGCCGGTCGGGGGCTGCGCGAGGGGATCGACGACGCGACGGATCGGATGGAGGGTCGCCTCGTCGCCGCGCTTGGATCGGATGCGCAGCGGTTGTTCGATCTGCTGGACCCGTGGTGCGACCTGATCGTCGCCGACGGCGGATACCCGGTACGCGTCACCTGGCCAACCTGACGGTCGATGGCCGGTCAGTAGGGTCCCGGCGATGAGCGAGCTCGAACGTCGACACGTCGCCGACGCTGCCGCGTACTTCGACCGTTGGCTCGAGTTCCGCCTTGCTGCGGATCGGGTTCCCGGCGTGCAGGCGGCAGTGCTGCACGACGACGAGTTGCTGTTGTCCGCGGCGCACGGTGTCGCCGACGTCACGACAGGTGAACCCCTCACCGATCGTCACCTGTTCCGCATCGCCTCCCACTCGAAGACGTTCACCGCGACGGCGGTGATGCAGTTGGTGGAGCGGTGCGCACTCCGGCTGGACGACACCGTTGGTGAGCGGATCGTCGAGCTGGCCTCGTCGCCGATCGCCGCGGTGACCGTCCGCGAGCTCTTGTCGCACGCCGGCGGTGTCGTGCGCGACGGATGGGACGGCGACTTCTGGCAACTCGATCGCGCCTTCCCGGATCGTGCCGAGCTGCTGAGGATCGCCGCAGACGACTCGGCCGTGCTCGGCCGCAACGAGCGCTTCAAGTACTCCAACGTCGGTTACTCGCTGCTCGGATTGATCGTCGAGCAGGTGTCCGGTACGCCGTTCCGCGACTACGTCATCGCGCACGTGATCGGCCCCTTGGGACTGACCGACACCGGACCGGACCTCGATGAGGCACGAAGGGGCGACTACGCCGCCGGGCACACCGCGCTCGCGTACGCGAACGAGCGCATCCCGATCGATCACATCGACACCGGAGCGATGTCGGCAGCCACCGGTCTCTACTCGACCGCCTCCGATCTCGCGCGCTACGCGGCAGCGCACTTCGAGGGCGACAACCGGCTCATCGGCGCGGATGCGAAACGCCAGATGCAGCACGGCGAGTGGAAGATCGACGGCACCGAGTCCGAGTACGGCCTCGGCTTCGAGATCGTCACGATCGGCGACCGACGCGTGCTCGGCCACGGTGGTGGCTACCCCGGTCACATCACCCGCACCTATTTCGATCCGAAGGACCGGCTGGCGGTGTGCGTGTTCGCCAACGCCATCGACGGCCCGGCACTCGGCATGGCGACCGCGGCGATCAAGCTGGTCGACCTCGCCCGTCGCAGCGAACCCGATCCTGCTGCAGCAGGTGACGACGCCGTCGACCTGGAGACGTTCTGCGGGCGTTTCGCCTCGTTGTGGAGCGTCTACGACATCGCCGTACTCGGCGGTCGGCTCTACCAACTCTCGCCGAGCCTCGTCGATCCGACACTCGCGCCCACGCGACTCGACGTGGTCAACTCCGACACGTTGCGCATCGCCGACACGGTCGGGTACGGATCGCACGGTGAAACGATGACGTTCGACAGAGACTCCGACGGTTCGATTCGATCCGTGCGCGGCGGGAGCGGTTCGATCGCCTACCCGGTCGATCAGTTCCGCGCTGCCATCGCCGGCCGTGACCGCATCACGCTCGGAGCGCCCGTCCGCCCCCGCCGATGACCGTCAGCCAGGCTGGCGCAGTTCGTGGTCAGTGACCGGACTGACTGGTCACGTGCTCGACCCGCAGCGTCGCGGCGAAACGTTCGACGCCGGGCTCGTGGTCGACGTGCTCACCGCGGTACTTGATCGCCACGGTGCGCTCCAGCTCCAGCTCGGGGTCGGCGACAAGGTCGACCACACCGCGCAGCTCGACGTAGTAGGTCGGCTCGGCGGGATCGACGATCACCACCGACGCTCGCGGATCCCGGCGCAGGTTCCGCAGCTTCTGTCGCCCGCCAACGAGGCTGAACCGCAACGCGCCGTCCCGCCACAGGAACCACAGCGGCGTCGTCTGCGGCTCGCCGTTCGGCCCGATCGTCGAGACGAACGCCACAGCTGTCGACTCGAGCAACGTCCTGAGCTCGGCCGGGATGTCGGTGCTCATCAACCGGAACGTACTCCTCGGACTGGTCAAGCAGCGTCGGTGTTGCTGACACCCGAGCCGAGACCGCCATCGACCGTGAGGCGAGCTCCGGTGGTGAACGTCGCGTCGAAGGCGAGGAACATCACTGCCGTGGCGACCTCGTCGACGGTGCCGTGCCGGCCCATCGGTGTGGTGCTGTCGCCGATCGCCTGGAACGCACGTCGCTCTGCATCGGACGCGTTGCGCACGCCCATCGTCGGCGTGTCGATGAATCCGGGGGCAACCACGTTGACGCGTATTCCCCGCGGCATGAGCTCAGTGGCGAGGGTCTTGGCGAACGCGAGCACGGCGGACTTGGCGCCGGAGTAGATGATCATCCCTGGCGCGCCACCCTCGTCGGCGATCGATGTGGTGAACACGATCGAGCCACCGTCGGCGATGAGCGGTGCGAGGCGCTGCACCGTGAAGAACGTGCCCTTCGTGTTGATCTGGAAGGCTCGATCGTAGGCCTCCTCGGTGACCCGCTCGAAGGGTTGCAGCTCGGCGAACCCCGCGTTCAGGTGGAGCAGGTCGAGCGAACCGAGTGTCGTCTCCACGGTGTGCGCCAGCTGCTCGATCGCACCGAGATCGGCGACATCGGATTGGACGACGTGCGCGAGCGGTGACGCCAGCGTCTCGCGCGCTTCGTCCACGCGACGTTTCTCGCTCCCGGTCACGAGCACCTCGGCACCACGATCGAGCAGCCGCTGGGTCACGGCGAGACCGATGCCGTGGGTTCCGCCGATGACTGCCGCCCGCGTTCGGTCGCGTGGCTTCATGCCGCGACCTCGGCTCGGCTCGGGGGTGACTTGATCGCTTCGATCAGGCTCGTGTATCCGTCGGCGCCGTGGCCATCGGCCACCCGTCGGTCAGCGAGCTGGCTGATCGCATCGATGACCGTGCTGTCCACGCCGATCTCGTTCTGCACCTGACGCAGCAGCCGCAGGGCAGCGGCGTTCAATCCGAGCGACGAGGGAATGGAGTCTGGGTACTCGCGCTGATCGACTTCCCGCGCGATGACACTTGGATCGTCGGCGGCGACGACGTTGTCGAACCACGACGTCGCATACGGCAGGAACTCCATCGCGCTGACGCCGCCGGTTCCGACGACGGCGAAGGCTTGCAGCCACCCGGTCATCGTCATGTACAGCAAGGTCAGCAGGGCGACGTCGTGAAGCGCGGGCAGTCCGACGTCGTCGCCGAGCAGCGGGCTGTTACCGGCCACAGCCAACAGCGCCGAGTGGTGCCGTGCGTAGGCGTCGGCGGACCCGCCGTAGAGGATCATGGCGTCCGGCGTCCCGATCATCGCGGGCACGGCCATCATCACCCCGTCGAGATGATCGGCCCCGCGATCTGTTGCTGTCAGAGCGATGAGGCGCGCTTCGTCCGGTGTGCCCGTTGTGAGGTTGACGATCGTGCGGCCACGTACTGCGTCGCCGGCCGCGGCGAGGACGTCGCCCACGGCTTCGCTGTCGAGCACGCACACCAGCACGATCGCGCTGGCATTGACGGCATCGACCACGTCGGTGGTCGACGACGCGCCGCGCTCGACCAGATCGGCTGCTCGTCCCGGTGTTCGGTTCCAGACGGTCACCGGATGACCCGCGTCGAGCAAGGATGCTGCGATCGTGCGGCCCATCGCACCGAGCCCCAACACCGTCACCGGTTCCTTCGTTGCTTGTTCGTTCATGTCGTCGATCGTCTGCCAGTGCGGTCGATTCGTCAAGTACCTACCTTTCTGTCTGATACTGACGATCTGGTAAGTTTCGTGCGCCGGCACGAACAAGAGGAGAGCGCAATGACATCGAGCAAGTTCGGCTACACCTGCGGGCTCGACGCCGCGGTCGATGTCATCGGCGGCAAGTGGAAGCCGCTCATCCTGTGGGCGCTCCATCTCGACACTCGGCGGTTCGGCGAACTGCGGCGTGACATCCCCGGCATCAGCGAGAAGATGCTCATCCAACAGCTGCGCGAGATGGAGACCGACGGCATCGTTCATCGTGAGGTCTACCGCGAGGTGCCGCCGAAGGTGGAGTACTCGCTCACCGAGTTCGGCGACTCGCTGAACAGCGCGCTCGGCCCGCTCAGCGAATGGGGCGAGCAGCACATGGCGCGCATCGGCGCGGTGCACCGCTGTCCAAAGGACTACGCCACCAGCACCTGACGGTCGTGCAGTCGGATCGACACTGGAGCGAGAACGGCGATCAGGCTCCCCAGGGCCGGTAGCAGGAGCGACCGGCGGCCATCGACCACTGGCACAGCGCCGCAGCGGCGCGTACGTTCAAGGTCGGGTCCGTCAATGTCGTGCGGTCGACCTTCGTGCCAAGTTGGGTGGTGAGCAGCTTGGCGTGCGAGCCGCTGATGATGAGCAGCCCAGTCAAGCCCGACGTGCGCTTGGTGGCGTTGCACCGGGAGGTGCGCCACATGATCGTGGACATCTTCTGCACGTCCCACCCGCCCTTGGGCGCGTTGGCCTGGAGGAGCGCTTCGTACTGCGTGCACCGGCCCGCGATGGGCACCGGCACGGAGGTCGGCGCGGGTGCCGGTGTCGTCGTGCCGGGCGTCGCCGGCGAACTCGTGGGGATGAGCTTCCAAGGGTGGTAGCAGCCCTTGCCGCGAGCCTGCCAGTACGTGCACAGCAACGCGGCGGCTTGGATGTTCGTCGTCGGGTCCGAGAGCGACGCCTGATCGACCGTGCCCATCTTCGAGGTCAGCCAGGCCAGGTTGATGTCGTTGATCTGCAGCAGCCCGGAGTCGTGCGCCGAGCGTGCCGTCGGATCGCAGTTCGACTCGCGGGCCATGATCGCCGACATCTGGGCCACGTCCCAGCCGCCGGGCGGCGCGTACGTCTGCAGCGCCGCCTCGTACTGCGGGCAGCTCGTCGGCGGGGCCGCTGCGGTGGGTGCCGTGGCGGCGAAGACCGCGATGGTCGGCAGTGAGATGAGAGCGGCGAGGCAGCGTCCGAATGTTCGCATGCGAACAGTCTGGTCGAATCGGATCGAATATTGCAGTCGTGTTACGAAATGCGCTGCAGCCGGCTCGCCGCTCAGCCGGTGACTGCAACCGTGAGCAGGGTGAACGCAGTGACGATGACGGCGACGCGCGCGAAGTGGAACCGGTCCCAGCGGCCGACCTGCTCGCGCCAGTCAGCCGGCGCCGTCTCAGGGGTCCACGTCTTGGACTGGTTGTTGATGGGCACCAGAAGCGCGATTGACATGACGATGCTCACAACCAGCAGGCCAGCAGCGCTCCACGCCGCAGCGGCGTCGGGCTCCGACGCGGCCGTGGCCAAGGTGAGCAGGAGCGACCCGAAGTACCACACGGGCATCACCCGCCCGAGCATCCGCCCGCCGTCGGCGCGAGCGAGCAGCCCGGCGTTCGCAGGCAGGCGGTCGACGATCGGGTTGACGACGAACGCCACCGACACCTCGACCCCGACCATCAGCCCCACGACCACCACCGCAACGATTGACAACCACTCCATGTCCATCTCCATCTCCGATCATTGAATCTAGCAACGCTAGGAAGCGTACCAGGAGAACTCTAGCAACGCTAGATTGAGTTG
Organism: Ilumatobacteraceae bacterium; assembly: GCA_963829675.1. Classification (GTDB taxonomy): domain Bacteria; phylum Actinomycetota; class Acidimicrobiia; order Acidimicrobiales; family Ilumatobacteraceae; genus Sva-07. The sequence goes on along the minus strand of CAWHJP010000010.1, from coordinate 58,725 downwards.
ATGCTCGGAGTCACAGACGCACGCAAAGCTCGCCAGCTCGCCGAGCGCGAGCAGCGGATCATCGCCGCAGCCAGAGCCCTCGCCGAGGAGAGCGGATGGGAGTCGGTGACCGTACGGCGGCTCGCAGACGCCATCGAGTACAGCCAGCCCGTGCTGTACAGCCACTTCCCTCACGGCAGGTCCCAGATCGTCACCGCCGTGGCGCTCGTCGGGTTCGACGAGCTCGCCACAGCGCTGTCCCGCGCCGGATCCGCGCTCGGCCACGACGCCAGCGGAGAGGACCGGGTGCGTGCCGTGGTCACCACCTACCTCGAGTTCGCCGATCGTCATCCCGCCGTGTACGAAGCCATGTTCCGCCTCCCGATCGCCGCACCGTTCGCTTCCCCAGACACGCCGCGCTCTCTGCAGGACGGCTTCGACGCAATCGTCGAAGCGCTGCGCGCGCTCGATCGGCCACCCGCAGACCTCGGCACTGCCGCCGAAGTGTTCTGGGGATCAATGCACGGCGTCGCCACCCTGCAGCGAGCAGCCCGCTTCGCACCGGACCACCACGAACGCCGCATCAACGAACTCGTCCGCTACTTCACCGGGCAGCAACCGACAGCCTGAACGGCTCAGCTCCGCACGAGCAGCTCCCGAGTCTGCTCGGTCGTGGCCACCTCGTGACCGAGGTCGCGCACCAGCTCAACGGCGGCCGTGACGAGATCCTCGTTGCGCGGGCGAGTCGGACCCAAGAAGTCCTCGAGGCCGACGCGGATGTGGCCGCCGCGTTCGATCGCGGCGGCGGCGAACCCGTCGGCGAACACGTCGCCGCCGATCACGCCGACCATCCACGGCAGTCCGGTACCGCCCAACATCGCGGTGTACGCCTCGAGTGATGCCGCGGTCGGCGGGAGACCGAAGGGAGCCGCGCCGCCGAAGTACAGCTGGATCTTCACCTGCTCCGGCAGCGTGCCGGAGCGAAGGTGCTGGAGCACCGACCGAAGGAAGCCGGGCTCGAAGATCGACACGTGAACGGGTAGCGCTCGCTGGCGGCACCAGTCGAACATGTAGTCGGCATCCGAGGCCGAGTTGCCGTACACGAAGGATCCGATCGACACGATGCCCGGATCGGCGGACGCCATCGGGAGCAAGCCACGATCGAACAGCGAGTCGAGATGGGAGTAGCGGTCCGCGATCGACGCGTCTGCGGACATGCCCCGCACTGTCGGGTGGAGCAGCGCGTCAGGGCGCCGCGCGAGCACGTCGGTCCACGCCTCGGCGTACGGCTCGGGATCGTGACGCGGCGGTCCTCCGACGTTGGGCTCGTCGTTGTGGTTGTGCACGATTGCAGCGCCCCGATCGAGGCACTCCAGGGCGCAGGCCGCGATCGTCCCGGGCGTCCGGGGTACGTTCGGATTGGTGCTCGGGCGGGTGCTGCCGTTGATGGCCGCCTCGACGATCACCGGAGGCCGACGTGCTGCCACTGTCAGCCGATCCGTACGGTGCCGTCGGTGCCGTCGACGTGCAGCATCGTGCCGTCCGCCACGCCCGTGATGCCGGGGACGCTCAGCACGGCGGGGATCCCGAGTTCGCGTGGAGATGATCGCGGCATGGCTCTGGATCGCGCCGGTGTCGCACACGACTGCTGCCGCGCCGAGGAACAACGGTGTCCACGACGGATCGGTGATCGCGCAGACGAGCACCTCTCCCGGCTCGAGGCCACGTGGGTCCGACGGATCGACGATCACTCGCGCCGGCCCCGAGGCGGCACCCCCGGCGACGGCGATACCCGTGAGCGTGGCTCCGCTCTCGGGCGGCGCGGGTTGCATGTCGCTGCGCAGCGTCCATGTCGCGGGGTCGGGGATGCGACCCTCGAACCAGGGCGGTGGTACCCGCTCGGCCAGGTACTGGTAGCGCGTCGACCGCTCGGCAAGCTGCTCCGTGAACTCCGTCGGCCGGGCGACGAACGCGCTCAGCTCGTCGAACGTGATGCAGAACGCGAGGCGAACGTCCGCCGGACCACCTCGTGCTGCTGCACGTCGCACGAGCTCGTGGAGCACCCGTCGCGCACCGAGGTTCTCGAGGACGAGGATGTCCTTGGCTCGTTCGCGTCCGATCGAACCCAGCCGGGCGATGACGGCGTACCGCCGTGTCATCCATCGCAACCGACGCGGCAGGAGTCGGACGGTTTCGTCCAGTGCGTGCTCTGCATCGACGGCGAGACGCTCGCCGGTCGTGACGGGATCCCGGTCGGCCGAGGCGTGCCGAAGCCGGTCGATCGCGGCATAGACGGGCGCCGGATCCATCACCCATGCCGGGGTGGCCAACTCGTACTCGTCGTTGCAGCGGTGACCGTGATCAGCGAGGAACGCCTCGACTGCTTCCTCCAGAACGGTGCCCCTCGTCCGCGCGGCGATCCCCTCGAGGCCCAGGTCGAACTGTGCGGTCAGCGCCGCATCGTCCGCGACCAGTCGACCGAGGGTCCACAGGCGCTGCGCGAGTTGCGCTGAATCGATGTCGCGAGTGCCGCCGACAATGCGGTTCGCCATTCCGGCGGCCACGCCGGGTCGATCGAGGGTCTTGTCGAGGAGCCCCCTCGGCGCTCCGGCGAGCATGCTGAACTGGAGCAGCCGCTTCATGCTCGCTGCCTGGCGCGGTCGGAACGTGTCGAGCGACGCGATCAGCTCCCCATCTGTCGCGCTCGTCAGATCGGGCAGCTGCGCCAACCACGTCTGCGCCTCGGTCCGTGCCGCGTCCAGCGCGGCCAGATCGGGTTTGCGCATCAGCTTGAGGACGTACGTGGACAGCACCAGCGTGGCGACCAGGTTGCGGTCACCCTTGGCTGGGTTGTACGGGGGAACGCCGGGTGCGTCGCCCATCACCTGTTCGTCGGCGTCCGCCGGGGTCATACCGGGCATGCGCACACCGAACAGCCGCATCGCCGACGCGCTCATGTACAGGTAGCCGCCGAACACGCCGGTGCCGACGGACGGACCGACCACCTCGTTCGGGCGGAGGACGCCCATCTCGACGAACACGTCGATCTGACCCTGCCGCACGGGGTCACCGATCAGCGTGCCCGTCAGTGCGGTCATCGCGTGCGGGAAGACCTCACCGACGTTGCCTCGGCTGTAAATGGTGAACCGCTCGTTCGGTTCGGTGTCGGTGAGCCAGATCGTCGGCATGCGTGAGTGTCGCGCGATCCAACGGCCGCGGTGATGAAGTGCTTGCCGTCAATGACAAACTCGACAACGACTGCTTGAGACTCGACATCGTCGGCACCAATGAGCACCTCCCTGCGATGGCGCGCCCTGGCTTGATGCTCGACGACATCAGTCCGGCACGAACGAGGGTCGCCGACAGCAACCGCGAGCCGATTGGATCGCGAGTGAAGCACCGCCAACCACGTACGATCCCGCCGAACGACCAATCCCGCCATCACACTCCCTACCTGCCGATAGGCGGTACCTCTCGGGTGTATCAGCTCCTTGAGCGGCTCATGCGGATGTGCCGCCTCACGGCTCCCCTGGCGGCGTGGACCGTGGCCAAGACGTCCGAGACGATCACCCGATTCAGGCGCTCTCGCCTTTGCAGCACCGACCGCACAACGATCCTGACTGTGAGCCAGAGCGCGGATCAGACGATGAAGCCGAGCACATCGACGATGACGTGAGTGCCGTTCTGACCGGCGGTGAGCTTGATCTTCCCGTCGCGGTCGACCGCGACCGTGGTGGTGGTGCCGACCGCCTGGTTGGTCTGGGTCCAGTTGATCGTGCTGGTCGGGGGCAGCGTGGCGACGTCAGCGGCGTAGGCCGTGACGAACCCGCCGCCCTCGGTGCCGTCGACCGTGAGGGTGATCAGCGCGGCGCGCACGCCGAGCGGAACCCTCAGATCGATGGTGCGTGTCGTGCCGACAGCGAGCTTGCCGTCAGCCCCCTGTCGGGAGTCGTAGACCCGGGTCGGGGTGAGGAACTGGGTCTCGCTCGAGCGCGCCACCAACTGACCCCGGACGGCGCCCGCCGGGAAGTCGGTCGTGTGCACGTTGACGTAGTAATTGCTCGGGGTCGCATTGATCAGGTCGATGAGCGCTGGATCGACGCCCGTGACGCACTTCGACAGCCTCGGTCCGGCGCCGGCCGCCACGAAGTCCACCACGACCGGACCCTCGGTTCCCACCTTGCCCTGGTGGATGTGCGCCAACGTCCATGGCGTCCCGATGCCGTCGGTGGTGACCTCGACGCATACCTCCCCCAACGCGCCGTTCACGTTGACCAGCGCGGTGGCGCCGCCATCCGGGTCGCCGAGCGTCGGCGCGACTTCCTCGGCGCCGCCGAGGAGGTGGGCGACGAGCGGCACCGATGGATTGCCACTGGGGCTGGGACGGGCGCCGCCGCCGGCGGCGAGCGCACCGGTGATGAAGCCGCCGGTGGCGACGATGAGCGTCGCAGCTCCGACGACGAGATACCGCTTCGAGGGCATGGGCCTACCTCCCCGGGATTGGCGACCACACGAGCCCTCTTGGACGCCGTTGGCCGAACGCAGGCAACGCTAGTGCGTTCGTGAAGACCCGTCCAGAGCCATCCGCGAAAGACCTGGCGGGCCGGGAGCCGCATACACACCGGAGCTGGCCGACTGGCGCCCGGCTAACCGGCCGCACACCGAGCCGCACGGCCAGACAGCGGCTGTCTGAAGAGCGGGGAAGCGCCGCACGTCGGCAGCAAACTTGCGGAAGCGTGACCAACCCAGACTCCGATCGCCGTGACGGGCGACTACCGGGCGCCCGAGCGGATCACGCTCGGCGACTACCTCCTGGAGCGCTGGCTGCCGACGAAGAGGGCGCAGCTGCGGCCGTCGACGTTCGCGCTCGTACCGGAACAACGTCGAGATCCACGTCAACCCGCGCATCGGCACGATCCCGCTGCAGAAGCTGCAGCCCGAGGACCTCGACACGTTCTACGCGCAGCTGCTCGTCGACGGGCGCCGCAACGGCGCCGGCGGCGGGCTCGCGCCGAAGACGGTGCGGATCATCCACGGCATCATCCGCAAGGCGCTCGCCGACGCGCATGCGCAAGGGCACCGTCACCCGCAACGTCGCCGACCTCGCCGACCCGCCGAAGGTGCGCGCTCGGCGGCTCGAGGGAGATGACGATCTGGTCAGCCGACGAGCTGCGCCAGTTCCTCGCCGGCATCGAGGACAGCGAGTGGTACGTGCCGATCTTCCTCGCCGCCAACACCGGCATGCGACGCGGCGAGGTGCTCGGCCTGCACGTGGCGCAACGTCGACCTCGACGCCGCCCGGCTCGTCGTCGACCAGCAGATCCTGTCGGTCGAGTACGGCGCCAACGTCGCCGACGTGAAGACGACGAACAGCCGGCGCACGATCGACCTCGACCCACGGACCGTCGCCGTGCTGCGGACGTGGCGCCGGCAGCAGCTCGAGCAGCGGATGAGCACCGGCCGGCGCGACGACGACGGCTTCGTGTTCACCGCGCCCGACGGCGGGCCGATCCACCCCGACTTCTTCTCCCAGTCATGGGAGCGCCTGGTCGCGAGAGCGACCTGCGCCGCATCCGCCTCCACGACCTCCGCCACACCCACGCCTCGATCCTGCTGAAGGCCGGCGTCCCCGTGAAGGTCGTCAGCGAACGCCTCGGCCACAGCAGCCCCGCGTTCACGATGACCGTCTACCAGCACGTCCTCCCCGGCATGCAGGCCGACGCCGCAGCGGCGTTCAGCGCAGCCGTCTTCGATGCCTGAAGGTCCCAGTGATTGACGGCTCGCTACAACCATGACGCTTCGATGGTTTGGGCTAGATCTCGATCGTGGTTTCGACAGCAATCGGCACCTGAGCGGCGACCGCTACCGGCGTCCAGATGTCGACGTCCACCTCGGGTGTTTCGATCGACACCACCAAGGCGTACCTCGCTCCATGGTCGCTCCGATCGCGCTTGGTTGTTCCTTCCACCAGCCCGTGACCGGGTAGACCGCAATCATGCCGCGCGCAGCAAGCTCGACCGCTGGACCGGTCCACAGGTCAACGTGTAGGGAGCCTTTGCCCCGCTCATTGGGCCCGAGCAGCCACTCCCCGCGTCGCTCTCCGTCTGCGGACGTTCCTCGTCCTCAGCCAACGCGAGCCGGTTGATGCGCTTTCGAAAATTCGTCTGTGTTTTTCGGTTGCCGTCGTGCTTCGAACCTGAGCCCATGAGACGCGTAACGAAATCTGCGAACCCATCCACGCCTTCCAGGATTCGGCTCGACGAAGTACGAAAGGGCCACCCTCAAGCTCACCTGCTGGTCGCCGAGTTCCTCGAGCGCCTCTCGTGGCCAGGGCAGATTCGTGGAGATGCATTTCTCGCATCTTCCCGTCAACGTAAGGGTGAATCTGGTCCTGGGCAACGAGAGTGACGGCATCGGTCGCGCTCCGTAGTGCTCGATCCATCGTCGGGACACCCCACCCGTAGCGACGGACCGCCGCAATTTTGGCGGTTCTCGAAGAATGGAACCAACATCCTGTTTGTCCATCGTGCTGAATGAACGATGAGCGCTCTAACGGCTTCGGGCCACAGCAATGGGTATGCAACCGAAATCGACAAGCGGCCATGTGTGCCGCTTTCGCTGTAGCCGGGCTGGTGCCGAACTCGTCGTCAGCAGGCCGCCGGTACCCAACATCCGAGTCGTGAGTACTTGGAGACCAGCCGGCGAATCGATCGTCTTTCCCGACGGATCCACGGCGAGGTTTCCACCCTCGAAAACCACCTGAGGCTTGAGTGGCCAAGCACGTTTGAACGCCACCGACGTTCTGCTCACCGGCGAGAGCCTCGCCGACCGCCCCAAGCGCCGCCCATTGCGGAAAGGGCTGAACGTCGTGCGACAGGTCGAACTGCTCCGTGAACGCACCAATCGTGAGAGCGTTCCATGACTGCCCGGGTCCTCGACAGGTTCGAGATCGCTCCGAGTGAGATGATCGACATCGAACGGGACACGAACGTTTCCGGCGGAGATCAGAAACAGGCGAGCGGACCGGTCCGCTGGCTCGTCGATGTACACGAGTCCATCCTCCGCGGCGTCGACCGCACGCCCGGCGGCGAGAGCGTCAATAGTCGAAGACCACGAGGTCGGCAGTCCGAAGTCAGCTGCACGGCTGAGATCGTGATTCGGAAGCGCAGCGGTGACGGCCAATGCAATAGAACGGCGACGTTCCGGCTGGGCAATCTCGACGAGGCTGACGGCTTGGGCGACTCGGGCCCCGTACAGATCTGGTGGGTTCGATCCCCAGGTTCGGAAGGATCTTCACTGACTTTCTGCGGCAGTGACCGAGAATGACGCTGTGTGCCGAACTCAAGGCGATTCCAAGGTCTCCGTAGAGTGCGAGTCCCGGCATCTCGGTGCCGTGACCATCGTCGATCGTCGTCCCCCAGGCTGGGTCGCAGGTGTGGCAGTCGGTCACGTCGAGAGAAGGTTCAAGGAGGGGGGTGCGCCCGGCGTATCCCCAGTGTCCAGCACGCAGACCGCGTGGGTCTGACCACTGGCCGGCACTAATCGCCCGGCGACTCATGCGACGCAAGAGAGCCTGTTCGGCCGGTGGAACTAGCAGAAAGGAACTGCATCGTTCGGCTGGCCGGCGCATTCGGCTAGTCGTCGAGAACCGCTAGCGATGACGCGAGCTCATGCAGCTGTCCTTGGATCAACGGCCACGATGCGGTCCGGGAAGACGAGCCTCCTGTTTCCCTGGTGGAAGTTGTCTACGTCGGCGAACCGCTCGAGCCGCCTGTTCCGCCCCCGTCAGCGCCGGCGCAACCAGACCTCCCACCAGACTACTCTGTCCGTCCTCCGGGAATAGGGACGGCTCGTCGGTCCAGAGTGCTCGAGACGGTCGCAGGCGCGGACCGCCGAGATCCGTTCAGACCAGCAATTGCTTGTTCTTCGGCCGCCCTTCGGCGTGTGTCTCGGAGGCGTACGTCTCGAAGCCTTTATGTGAAGTAGCCGATGCCCCCGTCTGGGACGAAGACTGTCGCTTACTCCTCGACCCCTCGTAGCCGTCTACGTCTCGGGTCGTGACGGCGCGCAGCTCCGGGTGGATCTCGGCCGCGCTGCGGATCGAGCGAAGTCAGTTCAAGGTTGAAGCCAGGAACCGACTCGAACTGGACGTAGATCCCCGAGATTGCACCCTGTACCGCGGGGTGGCTGCGTCAGCACGCTGAGCGCTGAAGAGTTATTTGGCGCCGTCCTCCAGGCCCTGTCAAGAGTGCGGTCGCGTGCCCTTGCCGATCGGGGGGCGAAGGGGGCGACGCGCCGTCACGGCCCGGCCGCGGCGAGTACGTCTCGGCGTGAGCGGCGGAGGGGACAACAATATGTAAGCGGATCGCGTTCTGCCATTTAGGCGTAGCTCCCGCTGACTGACCCGTGCGTCGCTCCCGAATGCTGTCAGGAGCAGTTCCGTCGTCACCGTGGTTTGCTCAGTCAGGATGGCGTCCTTCGCCGCTCTCTCGGCCGCAGAGTGAGCTCAGCGTGGCTGAGGCCTCTTGTCGCTGGCGCAATTCTCTTCCACCCGAGCTGAACGTCGAGCCCGGCCAGTCGATTACTGATGACTGACCGTGCGACTTCTGCGGTTGGCATGGGGTACTCGATCATCAGGTCGAATCGACGGAACAGTGCGCGATCTAGCAAATCTGGGAGGTTTGATGTCGCAACGATCACGCTGTCGGATTGGTCCTGCTCAAGAAACTGCAAGAACGAGTTCAGGACGCGCCGGATCTCACCCACGTCGTTGCCCTGGTTTCGGGCGCCGGCCAAGCGCGTCGACTTCGTCGAACAAATACGACGCCTCGGGTATCGCGAACGCGTCGAACACGAGCTCGCAACTTGGCCGCTGTCTCACCCATGAACTTTGTGATGAGTCCCCCATCGAGGCGCACCGTGAACAAGGGAAGGCGCAACTCACCCGCCAGGGCTCTGGCCGACATCGTCTTGCCGGTGCCCGGGCGGCCGACGAGCAGTAGGCGGCGAAGCGGATGGAAACCGTGCGCGCCCAGGCGCTCGCTCTGACGCTGCTCGAGGACCACTTGATCAAGCTGCCTGCGAACGTTTGGGGCCAACGCCATATCCGAGACGGCGATCATCGGGGTACACGACGGACAAGAGCAGGGCAAGGTCGGCCTCGCGGCGTGGTCGCAGGAACAGCAGTTCGCGACTCCGGCGAGGTGACCGAGTGGAGTCGATCAGTTGCTTTAGGCTCCTGGGCATAACCGCGTGGCCGCTCCGGGCGCACCGCGAGCTGCAAGTTGCCAGAGCGACAGCGTAGAAACGGTCATCATCACCGGCGGCGTGGCTCTTGATAAGAGCCTTGACTTGATCCGCCGTTGCCATTGTCCTACGCCTTCCCCCTTTCGGAGCCCTCTCATCTTGCCGTGCGGCCGAGATGCTGATCCACCGTAGTCGTACGGTCGATCGGTCGCCTCAACATTTCGGCGAACTCGCTTAGCCCGCTCGCAGAGCGACGGGATACACGCTTATCGCTCCGTACATTGCGTCGCACCCAGAACCAACCCGTTAGAGAAACCGTTAGACATCGCGCCCGGGACGCGAGAAAGCCCTGGCGGATCTTGCGATCTACCTGGGCTTTCGCCCAATTTGGTGGCGGGGGCAGGATTTGAACCTGCGACCTTCGGGTTATGAGCCCGACGAGCTACCGAACTGCTCCACCCCGCGTCGAAGTGGAGTATCAGAATACGTCCCGATCGAGCAGATGACAACCGGCTTGCGATCCTCAATCGTCCGTCAGCTCGAGCACGAGGAGAACATCGACCCCCGCCGCTCCCACTCCGCTCCGCCACCACCGACGAGGGCGATCATGGTTGCTGTCACTGTCCACCGTCCGACGGCGTCCAAGTGAAGTTCGGCGTGCGGCGCTCGACGAACGCAGCGATACCTTCAGCCGCGTCACCGGCGGCGGCGACTGCCCGGCCCCACCGCTGCTCGACCGACGGGTCGATCGCGCCGTCGGCGGCGAGCGCATCGACGATCTCCTTGCTCGCCATCTGGGTGAGCAACGATCGTTCGTTGGCCATCAGTTCGGAGAGCTGGCGGAGACGGTCGTCGAGCTGCGCTGGGTCGTGCACCTCGTCCACGAGGCCGATGCGCAACGCCCGGTCGACGTCGATCAGTTCGGCCGAGAAGAGCAGATGTTTCGTCGCCGACGGGCCGACGAGCCGCACGACGCGTGCCGTCGCCGATGCCGGATAGACGATGCCGAGCCGGGCGGGCGTGATCCCGAATCGGCTCGTCGTGTCGGCAAGCCGGAGATCGCAGGCGACCGCGATCTCGGTTCCGCCACCGACACAGGCCCCCGTGATGACGGCGATGCTCGGCTTCGGGAATCCGGCCAGCGCCGCGTCGGCCGCTTCGTTGGCCCGGCGATACGCCCCGCCAGAGACATCGCTCATGCTCGCGATGTCGGCGCCGGCGCAGAAGTGGTCGCCCACGCCGCGCACGACCAGCAGGCGCACCGTGTCATCGGCGGCGAGACGCTCGCTGTGTGCGGCGATGCCGTTCCACATGTCGTAGGTGACGGCGTTGCGTTTCGCGGGTCGATCGAGCCACAGCGTGGCGATGCCGTCGTCGATCTCGACGCGGAGGCCGGCAACTTCCAGCGCGGCGCTCATCGCACCACGCCTGCCTCGGCGAGGATCTCGTCGGTGTGCTCTCCGAGTCGGGGCGGCCGGGACCGCACACCCGTGTGGCGAGCGGTCATCTTGATCGGCTGACCCGCCAGCGTGACGGGACGTGAGCCGTCAGGCTGGTCGACCTCGACGAGCATCTCACGCGCCGCGACATGAGGATCGGCGTAGATCGCCGCCATGTCGTTGACCGGGCCGACCGGAACAGCCCCACCGAGCAGGTCCACGATCTCGGAGGTCGTCAGCGATCTCGTCCACGCCACCATCTGCTCGTCGAGTTCTGGACGATTTCGGAGCCGGTCGCGGCTCGTCGCGAATCGTTCGTCGGTGGCCAGCTCGGGGCGGCCCATCCGCTCGCACAGCAGCACGAAGCCGGCGTCCGACGGCGTCCCGAGCGAGCAGTTGCCGTCGGCGGTCGGGTAGACGTCGAACGGCGCGATCACCGGATGCCCGTTGCCGGTCGGACCCATCACGCGCCCGGTGTAGGAGTGCTGGTACGCCGCACCCTCGCAGAGGCTCAGTACGGCGTCGTACATCGCGACGTCGACGAACTGTCCCTGCCCGTTGGCTCGGGCGTCGATCACCGCGGCGAGCAGCCCGACCGCGGCCAGCGTCCCGGAGAAGATGTCACCGACACTCGGGCCGCACTTCATCACGTCGCCCTCGGCCGTTCCCGTGATCGACACGAGTCCGCCCATCGCCTGGGCGACGATGTCGTACGAGGGCCAGTCGCCGTACGGGCTCGCACCGGTCCGCGGATCGCCGAAGCCTCGGACCGCCGCGTAGACGAGCTGCGGATTGAGCGCGGCGAGCGTCTCGTAACCGATGCCGAGGCGATCCATCACACCCGCCCGGCTGTTCTCGACGACCACGTCGCACGTCGCCGCCAACGCGAGGAACGTGTCGCGGTCGGCGGGGTCCTTGAGGTCGAGCACGATCGACCGCTTCCCGCGGTTGATGCTCGCGAAGTAGCCGCCGTAGGAGCGTTCGGTGTCCTCCTTGGTGAACGGCCCACCGAACCTGGTCATGTCACCGGTCGGCGGTTCGACCTTCATGACGTCGGCGCCGAGATCGGCGAGCAGCATCGTGCAGTACGGGCCGGCGAGGGCCTGGGTGAGGTCGAGCACCCGGACACCGTGCAGCGGGCCGGGGCGCTCGTCGTCCGGGTCAGCCACCGAGGAACCGTCAGCCACCGAGGAACCGGCCCAGTTGTTGCGTCGGATAGCGGTCGATCAACATGCGGGAATCGGCGTGGGGGTCGTCGACGGCAACGGAGGGCACGTCGAAGTGCATCACCGTTCGGGTTCCGAGGTCATAGGGCCTCCATGCTGGCACGGCGGCGTGGTTCGGGTTCCCGGTGCGGGCGAACGCCAGCCACGATTCGCACATCGCCTCCGTCATCTGCGCCGTCTCCTCGCTCGCCGGCCCGACCATGTGCCCGGCGACCGCGACGTTGTCGAACACGAACGGCAGGTCGGTCGAGTGCGGTGTGATCCGACGCCCGCCCTCGATCGGTGTCCGCCACATCAGCCGGTACGACCAGACCGGCGCACCGCCGGCGGCGGCCTGCGCGGCCTTGTGCTCGGTCTGCACGACGCTGTCACGCCAGTAGGTGAGTTCCGTCGTCACCGTGAAGTAGACCTCGGCCGCCGACGCACCCGGGCTCGCCGCCCGCACGAGGCGGATCGCTTCGACCGCATCATCGCCCTCCATGAACGGCCGGAGCCGCGCCTCGAGGTCGTCATCGGTGATCTCGAACGACGTCGGGTCGATCATGCCGATCTGGCTCGACAGCTCGGTACGACAGGTCCCGATCAGCATCGGCACGTCGAACGCGGACGGCGGTGCGTCGGGCTCCCACGGGTGACGATCGAACACGACGTCGTCGATCGTCGGCGCATACCGGCGTCGCACCTTGCGAGCCGCACGGAGGACGTCGTGCATCGACAGTTCCTGCAGCCGCCGAGCGTCGTCGTGGGGGATCTCCAGCTGGTCGAGGAGTCGCCGCGCCAGCTCGTTCGCCGCGTTCACGACTGACGAGACGGAGTTGGGAGCCGCTCTGGACGATGCCCCGATGGAACAGTCCCGTCGCTGCGGGAGCGGCCGTCGCCAGGCTCACCTTGCGTCCACCACCGGACTGGCCGTAGATCGTGACGTTGCCTGGATCGCCACCGAACGCGGCGATGTTCGATCGCACCCACTGCAGTGCGGCCACGATGTCGAGGAAGCCGGCGTTGGCGGATCCGGCGAAGTCGTCCCCCGCGAGATCCGCGAGGTGCAGGTGTCCCATCACGCCGAGACGATGGTTGATCGTCACCACGACCACGTCGCCGCGGCGCGCCACGTTCGTACCGTCGTAGAGCATCGACGAGCCCGTGCCCGCCTCGAAGCCGCCGCCGTGCAACCACACCAGAACCGGCCGTCCGGCGGCGTCGGCCGCAGGTGTCCACACGTTGAGCACGAGGCAGTCCTCCCCGATCTCCGGCCGATTCCCGTCGAAACCTCCCTCGGCCAACCAACCCGCGGCCTGCGGCGCCGACTCGCCGTACTGCCGGCACTCGCGCACGCCGGGCCATGGGGCCGGCGGCTGCGGCGCCCGAAATCGGTTCGCGCCACTCGTGGGTGCGCCATACGGGATGCCGCGGAAGATGTTGATGCCGTCGACCACGCAACCCTGCACATCGCCGTCGACCGTGGCAACCACGGCACTGTCCACGGACTCGTCTCGACTCACGGCAATCCCCTCAACTCATCCGAGTGTTCCGTTGGGCGGAACAGCATTCCGTCTGTCAGAATAGGCAGATGGGGAGCGCCGTGGCCAAGAGCTTCCTCGTCCTCGAGGCGGTGTCGTCCGCGAATCGACCCGTGCGTCTGTCCTCGTTGGCCGAGGAACTCGAGCTGCAGAAGAGCACGGTGCACCGCGTGCTCGCCGAACTCGTCGAGCTCGGCTACGTCGGCCAGGACGAGTCCACCGGCTTGTACCACCCGACGCTGCGCACGTGGGAGATCGGCTCCGCCGTCGTCGCCGACCTCCCCATCAAGCAGGCTGCGGCGCCAACCCTGAACGACCTCCACGAGCAGACCGGTGAGACGGTGAGCCTCGTCGTGCGCTCCGGCGACGACGCCCTGTATCTCGACAAGATCATCTCGCCCCGCCCGGTGAGTTTCTCCACGCGGGTCGGCAGCCGTGTGCCGCTGCCGTCCACGGTCGGTGGCATGGCGATCCTGGCCGCCAGCCACGACGGCCCCGAGGTCGTGCGACGTGTCGCCGCGCGGACCGACCTCCCGTCACCGATCGACATCGGCGCCACGTTGCGATCGCTCGACACCATCCGGCGGCGCGGTCACGCGGTGTCGTCGGCAAGACACCGGGTCGTCGGCGTCTCGGCGGCCATCCTCGATCGCGATCAACGACCCGCCGGCGCCCTCATCGTCTCGGCGCCCACCGACCGCATGACCAGCGAGCAACGCGCCACCACCATCGAACTCGTGGTCGCCGCGGCCGCCCGTCTCGGTGAGTCACTCGGCCGAACCTGAATCCATCGAACCGACAACCGCCATCAACCAACACGACGTCGGAGGACACCCATGCAGATCATCGACGAATCCGAGGACGATGGGGTCATTGCACGCCGCTTCGACCTGCAGGTCGGCGACGAGACCGTGCCGGGGATGCACTGGATCCCGACCGACGCCGCCCCCAGCTACCCGACGGTCTGCATCGCACACGGAGGCTTCCAGCACAAGCTGCACAGCAACGTCCCGCAACTCGCGCTGCAGCTCGTGCGGAACCTGGGGATCGGCGTCGTCGCCCTCGATGCACCCGACCACGGTGACCGGATCGTCGACAAGGAAGCGGCCAAGGCCGCTCGCGACGCCGCGGTCAGGAGCACGCCCGGCACGCTGCGCCCCATCGACCCGAAACGCTGGGAGGAGATGGCGGCGCGGGTTCGCAAGCACACGGTCGAATGGCGCGCGCTCCTCGACGACCTCCAGACCGACGAGCGGTGGGCGAACGGACCGTTCGGTTGGTGGGGCGTGTCGATGGGAACGGCCAGTGGCATCCCCGTCGCTGCCACCGACGACCGGATCACCGCCGCGGTGTTCGGGCTCAACGCGCTGCAGCCGACCAACGAGGAACACGCACGCGCGATCACCATTCCGATCCTGTTCCTCAACCAGAGCGACGACGAATTGATGACGCGCGACGCTGCGCTCGCGCTGTGGGACGCGTTCGGCTCCGAGGAGAAGACCATGCACATCAACCCCGGCGGTCACGTCCAAGTGCCGCGCTTCGAGCGCGACGCCAGCGAGGCGTTCTTCCGCCGCCACCTGATCGGGAGCGGAGGCTGACATGGAACGGATCGCCACCACCACCCTCGGCGCCCTGCGCGGACTCGAGCGCGGCGACCACCTCGCCTTCCTCGGCGTGCCGTTCGCCAAGCCGCCGATCGGCGACCGTCGCTTCACCGCACCCGAGCCGCTCGACCCGTGGACCGGCACGCGCCACGCGATCGAGTTCGGCGACGCCGCCCCGCAGGATCCGTTCGTCCCGGCCAGCTTCCGGGCGACGGTCCCCGAGAGCGAGGACTGCCTGTCGCTCAACGTGTACACCCCGGCGCTGGACGGTGCACGCCGACCGGTGTTGTTCTGGATCCACGGCGGTGGGTTCAGCCACGGATCGGGATCGCAGGCCGCGTACGACGGCGGCCCGCTCGACCGAACGGGGTGACGTCGTCGTGGTGACGATCAACTACCGCGTCGGAGCGCTCGGGTACCTCTATCTCGGCGGGCACGGCGGCGATGCCTGGGGTGCGGCCGCCAACGTCGGCCAGTTGGACCAGATCGCCGCGCTGCAGTGGGTCCACGACAACATCGAGCGCTTCGGCGGCGACCCGGGCAACGTCACGATCTTCGGCCAGTCCGCCGGCGGCGTCGCCGTGTCGACACTGCTCGCCATGCCCGCCGCGAACGTCCTGTTCCACAAGGCGATCGCCCAGAGCGGCACCGCCAACCGGCTCGGCACCACCGACTTCGCATCGGCGGTCACCACCCAGTACCTCGAGCGACTCGGCATCCCCGACGCCGATCCCGACCGGCTGCGCGCCGTCGAGATCCCCGAGCTGCTGAAGGCACAAGGCCCGCGCGGACCGCTCTCCCCCGTGGTCGACGGCGACTCGCTGCCCGACCACCCGCTCCAGGCCGTGCGCGACGGCCACGCGGCGCACATCGCGTTGATGGTCGGCACCGCGCGGGACGAACAGAAGCTGTACGTCGCCGCGGACCGCCCGGAGATCGACGACGCGGAACTCGAACGGCAAGCACTCGCGTATCCTGCCTCGCCGTGCCGCCGACCGGGCGGGCGAAGTGGTCGCCCTCTATCGAGCGTCGCGCCGCTCGCGGGGACTGCCGGCCACGCACAACGACGTCTCCGATGCCATCGCGACCGCGTCACGGTTCCGCTTTCCCGCGACGCAACTCGCCGAGGCCCAGGCAGCGCACCGGCCCAAGACGTACCTCTATCAGGTCGACTGGGAGTCGCCCGCTCGGCGCGGCGCGCTCGGTGCATGCCATGCGATCGAGATTCCCTTCGTGTTCGGCACCGTCGGGAAGACCGGCAACGACCGCATGAGCGGCACCGGTCCCGAGGCGGACCGTCTCGCCGAGCAGATGATGGACGCGTGGATCGCATTCGCCCGCACGGGTGAACCCGGTCATGACGGCATCGGAGCATGGCCGGCGTACGACACCACGGATCGCCAGACGATGATCTTCGGTCGCGAGTGTGGCGCCCAGTCAGCGCCGTTCGAGGAGGAGCGCGCCGTGTGGGAGTCGATGGTCACCCGTCACTGATCCGGGTCGACGCTTGACTTCAAGCATGGTTGAAGTCGTACGTTCGTCGACATGACCGACATGTCCGCCTGGAGTGCGCTGCGCAGTTCCGCCCAGCGATCCGACGCCCGCAACGCGCGCCGCGTCGACTGGCACACCCTGCGCCGGGTCGGACGATTCGCCCGGCACCGTCGCTCGACCATCCTCGCCTTCCTCGCGCTCGCCACGATTTCGGCGGCACTCGGCGTCGCCTCGCCGGTGCTCGCCGGGCGGGCCGTCAACGCGATCGTCGACGGCGAACCGGTGCGCACCGTGGTGACCCTCGCCGCTGTCATCGCGGCAATCGCCGTGCTCGATGCCGTCGTCGGGGTGTTCGAACGTCTCAAGTCGTCACGGCTCGGCGAAGGGATCATCTTCGACCTGCGGCGATCGGTGTTCGACCACATGCAGACCATGCCGGTCGCCTTCTTCCATCGCACGCACACCGGCGCCCTCGTGAGCCGGCTCAACAACGACGTCATCGGTGCGCAGCGTGCGTTCACCTCCGCTCTGGCAGGCGTGGTCACGAACTCGATCGCCCTCGCACTGACCCTCGTCGTGATGTTCAATCTGTCGTGGCAGGTCACGGTGGCGTCGGTGGTGCTGCTCCCCGTGTTCGTCATCCCGGCTCGTCGCGTCGGTGCGAAGGTCGGTCGCCTCGAACGGGACGCGGCCGTGCTCAACGCGGCGATGACGTCGCAGATGACCGAGCGGTTCTCGGCGCCGGGCGCCACCCTCGTGAAGCTGTTCGGCGATCCCGCGTTCGAGCGCGACGAGTTCGCCGGCCGCGCCGGCGAGGTCCGGGACATCGGCGTCCGCTCGGCGATGGCGACCGAGGTCTTCATGAGCGCGCTCGGCCTCGTGTCGGGCCTGGCCCAAGCGGTGATCTACGGGCTCGGCGGCTACCTCGCGCTGAACGGCACGCTCGATGCCGGCGCTGTCGTCACGCTCGCCCTGCTGCTCAACCGGCTCTACGCCCCGCTCACCGCGCTCGCCAACGCCCGGCTCGACGTGGCGACCGCACTCGTCAGCTTCGAGCGGGTCTTCGAGGTGCTCGACATCGAGCCGCTGATCACCGATGCCGACGACGCCGTTGACCTGGCGAGCCGACACCCGGTCGCCGTCGAGCTCGACGCGGTCGAGTTCGCCTACCCCTCTGCCGACCGGATCAGCCTCGCCTCCCTGGAGGAGGTTGCGGTGCTCGACGACCGCATCAACGAGGCGGTCCTCCACGACGTCACGTTGCGCGTCGAGCCGGGCCAGACGGTGGCGCTGGTCGGTGCATCGGGGTCGGGGAAGTCGACGATCGCCGCACTCGTGTCACGCCTGTACGACGTCGATGCCGGTGCCGTGCGGATCGGCGGAGTCGACGTCCGAGAACTCAGTTCGGGGTCGATCCGCGAGACGGTCGGCGTCGTCACCCAGGACGGTCACCTGTTCCACGACACGATCGCCAACAACCTCCGCTACGCCCGCCCGGGCGCGACGGACGAGGAGCTGTGGGAGGCGCTCGAACGCGCCGAGGTGGCGCTGCTCATCGCGTCCTTGCCCGACGGTCTCGACACCATCGTCGGCGAGCGCGGCTACCGCTTCTCGGGGGGCGAGCGGCAACGACTCACGATCGCGCGAATGCTGCTGCGTGATCCTCGCGTCGTCGTCCTCGACGAGGCGACATCGAGCCTGGACTCGCGTTCCGAAGCTGCCGTGCAGGTCGCGCTCGACACGGCGCTCGACGGACGGACCGCATTGGTGATCGCCCACCGGCTGTCGACCGTCCGCGGCGCCGACTCGATCGTGGTGCTCGATCACGGTCGCATCGTCGAGCAAGGAACGCACGACGAACTCCTCGCACTGGACGGCCATTACGCCGCGCTCTATCTCACACAGTTCGCCTCGGCCGCGACCGCGCCGCCCGCCACCGCCGGTTCGGACCGGGTCGACGCCGCGTGCGCCGACTGCGCAGCGTGAGGCGCGTCGACAAACCGAACTGACCGATCCAGCGCCGGCGATTCAGCGGTGTGACCGATGAAGGATCGCCAATTGCATAGCGATGGAAACTATTTCCTAGACTATGCACATGCCACCGATCGCTCCGTCCGTCCCGACCGCCGACGTCGTCGGTTCGGCCGACGATCTCGATCGACTGCGCGTGGCTCTCCTACGCCTGTCGCGCCGGATCCGCGCCAACTCGGTCGGTGGGCTCACCCCGTCGCAGTTCTCGATGTTTGCGTCGGTGGTCAAGTTCGGCCCGTGCACGATCAGCCACCTCGCCGACCTCGAACACGTCAAGGCGCCGTCGGCGAGCAAGATCGTTGCCGCCCTGGAAACGCTGGGGCTCGTCGAGCGCCGCGACGATCCCGGCGACCGACGGTGCTCGGTGATCGTCGCGACCC
Source organism: Ilumatobacteraceae bacterium (assembly GCA_963829675.1). Lineage (GTDB taxonomy): Bacteria > Actinomycetota > Acidimicrobiia > Acidimicrobiales > Ilumatobacteraceae > Sva-07. The sequence goes on along the minus strand of CAWHJP010000010.1, from coordinate 39,803 downwards.
GGGGCGGCCTCGACTACTTCGACGAGGTCCGCATCGCCGGCCGGAGCTGGCTCGCCTCGCGAGTCTCGATGCTCGATGCCGACGACGTGGCACTGATCGACGGTGCCCTCCCCGCCCTCGAGCGACTCCTGGCGACCGAATCGTGAACGACCGCGTCTCCGCGATCTCACACCGCACGTTCGCGGCGATGCGGTTCCGCAACTACCGGCTGTACTGCTTCAGCCAGATCGTGTCGTTCAGCGGCACGTGGATGCAGGGCCTCGCCCAATCGTGGCTGGTGCTCGAACTCACCGGCAGCGGCACGGCGCTCGGCACGGTCGTTGCCATGCAGTTCCTCCCCACCCTGCTGCTCGCGCCGTTCGGTGGGGTCATCGCCGACCGGTTCGACAAGCGCAGGCTGATCATCATCACCCAGTCGACCGCCGGCCTGCTGGCGCTGACGCTCGGCGTGCTCACGATCACGGGCGCCGTCGAACTCTGGATGGTCTACGTGATCGCCGCGTGCTTCGGCGCGGTCACGGCGCTCGACAACCCGAGCCGGCAGACGTTCGTGATGGAGATGGTCGGACCCGCCGACATCGCCAACGCGGTCACGCTGAACAGCGTCGTCGTGAACGCCGCCCGGGCCATCGGTCCGGCGATCGGCGGCGTCATCATCGCCACCGTCGGCATCGGCGCCTGCTTCATCTTCAACGCCTTCAGCTACGTGGCCGTCATCATCGCCATGCTCCTCATCCGCACGCGCGAACTCCACCCGAGCGCACGAACCCCTCGGGCCCCCGGCCAACTCCGCGACGGTTTCCGCTATGCCTGGAACACGCCGATCCTGCGCACCACCCTCGTGATGCTCGTGGTGATCGGCACGTTGACGTACGAGTTCACCACCACGCTGCCGATGCTCGCCGAGTTCACGTTCGGCGCCGGCGCGAGCGGGCTCGCCGCGATGACGGCGCTGATGGGCGCGGGTGCGGTGGTCGGTGGACTCGTGGTCGCCGCCGTCCGGCGCACCGACCATGCGACGACTGGTGTTCGTCGCGGCGGGATTCGGGTCGACGGTGATCCTCGTCGCGGTGATGCCCACCATCGTGTTCGCTTTGGCGATGATGCCGATCGTCGGGGCGGCGAGCGTGGCGATGATCTCGCTGTCGAACGCCACGCTGCAGCTCAACTCCGACCCCAAGTTGCGGGGCCGCGTGATGTCGCTGTTCTCGATGGCGCTCATCGGTTCGAGCCCGATCGGCGGGCCGCTCGTCGGCTGGATCGGCGAGCACTCCAGCGCTCGGGTGTCCCTCCTGATCGGCGGAGTCGCCGCCGTGGCGGCCGGCATGTACGGCTGGACCACGATTCGACGGACGGCGAACGTCGCCCCCGACGCCGAAGTGGTCGAGCACCTCGCTCGCGAACGCCGTCTCGGCCTGACCTCGCCCGGTAGCTCGGGCTGTCGGCGCACCACCACTACGGTCGGGCGCCGTGGAACTCTGGACGATGTCGGTCCCGATCATCTCGGGCGCCGTCGAGCGGGCCCGCCGCGCCGAAGCCGCCGGATGGGACGGCATCACCTTCACCGACTCGCAGAACCTCTGCCCCGACCCGTTCGTGGTGTTCGCATCGGTCGCCGGGGGCACCGAGCGCATCCAGTTGGCGACCGGGGTGACCAACGTCCACACCCGCCACCCGGCGGCGCTGGCGACCGCGGCGGCGACCGTGAACGAGATCGCCGGCGGACGCTTCGTGCTCGGCACCGGCCGGGGCGACACCGCCCTGTTCCATCTCGGTCTGCCGCCGATGCCGGTCGCCGAGTTCTTCGAGCGCACCACTCGACTCCAGACCTACCTCGCCGGCGGAACGATCGACATCGACGGGCGCGAGAGCAGGATCCGCTGGCTCGACTCGGCGAAGGCGGGCAAGGTGCCCCTCGACATCGCCGCCTCGGGGCCGAAGGTCATCGACTTCAGCGCCCGCACCGCGGAGCGGATCACGTTCGCCCTGGGCGCTGACCCCGAGCGGGTGGCGTGGGGAATCGAACTCGCCCGCGCTGCGGCAGCCGATGCCGGCCGCGATCCGGGCGACCTGACGTTCGGCTCGTACGTCAGCATCGGGTGCCATCCCGACGTCGACGCGGCCCGGGCGATGGTGCACGGCAGCGTCGCCGCGTTCGCCCACTTCTCGTCGATGCCCGGCTCGACCGGTGCGGGGCTCGCCGAACAGGACCGTGGCATCGTCGCCGAGGTCGGCCGCCGCTACGACAGCAACCAGCACCTCCGCAACGACGCCACGCACAACGCCGCCCTGACCGGCGAGTTCATCGACCGGTTCGCCGTCACCGGGCTCGCCCGACCGCGTCGTCGAACGCCTGCAGGAACTCGCCGCCCTCGGCATCGACCGCTTCGTCGTCACCGGTCCGGGCTTCGGCGCCGACCGCGACGCGGTCCGCACCTCCACCGAACTGCTCACCACCGAAGTCCTCCCCGCCGTCGACCTGACCCCGACGACGAAGCGATGGCGATGTCGGGCCATTGGCGCACTACATCGCCATCACTCCGGACCGGCCCCGTCAGGCGATGGCGATGTCGGGCCGATAGCGCACTACATCGCCATCGCTCCGGTCGCGCGCCAGGTTGGGGGTTCTACGTGACGGGGGTTTTCCAGCGGTTGAGGTAGGTGACCTCGGCGGCGGAGCGACGAGGGGCCGGCGTGAACGTGTCGCCGGTGTAGTAGCCGACGGCGAGGAGGCACACCTGCGTGACCGAGTCGGGGATGCCCAGCAGCTCGGCGATCTCCGCTTCGTGCTCGAGATGGAACGTGGTCCACGCCGAACCGATGCCACGGGCGCGGGCCGCGAGCTGGAAGCTCCACACTCCGGGCAGCACCGAGCCGTAGTAGGCCGCCGCACCCCCCTGCTGTGACGGATCGAGCGGCGGCCGGTCGAGCCGCAACGCGATCACGAGCGCCGGTACCTCGGCGAGGTGGTCGACGAGGAACTCGGCCGACTCGAGCACCTTCTGGCTGCGGTCGTCGAGCCGCACCGCGGAGTTGGCAGCGAGGTACGGCCTTCCGACCTCGGCGAACCGCTCGGCAATGCGGGCCTTGATGTCCCCGTCGTCGACGATGACCCAGCGGTTCCGTTCGAGATTGCCACCCATCGGCGCGTGGCCGGCGATCTCGATGCATTCCAGGAGCTCCTCGTGGGGGACCGGCCGCGAGAGGTCGAGCCGTTTGCGGACCTGCTTGGTCGTGGTCATCAGTCGGTCGACCTCGTCGAGATCGAACCCCGTCGTCGGATGTGCTGCCATGTCAGTCCCCCATGTCGTGATTGTTGCCGCTGATGATCGTGGTGATCGTGCGTGATCGTACGACCGACCTCACCCGCCTGTATCACCAGCCCGGGTCACGGCAGCGTGCACTACCGTGCAGATCGAATGGGACTGTTCCGCAAGACGACGCCGGCACCGGCCGCCGAAAGACCGAGCATCGGCGACGACTCGGCGCTCGCCGAGTTGCGCTCCGAGCTGGCGGCGATGCGGGAGCGACTCGACGCGGCTGACCGGGAGAAGGCCGAGCTGGCATCGACCGTCGACGAGTTGAACCAACGTCTGATCACCACCGCGCCCCCACCCCCGCCGCCGACACCGCCGCCGCCGACACCGTCACATGTCGGGTGACGAGTTGGGCCGCCGGCTCGACGAACTCGACTCACGGATGACGCTGCTCGATGATCGAGTCACGTCCGTGTCCACCGAACTCGCCAACCAGGTGAACGAGATCGGCAACGACATCGAGCCGATCCAAGCCGGCGCTGAGCGTCTGGCCGCCGAGCAGGCCCGCTACCAGATCCAGTTCCGCCAAGACCTGGCCGAACTCGCCGAACGTGTCCGCCGACCCGGCTCGTGACCGGCCACTCCTCGATTCGTAGCTACTCAGTCTCGAGGAGTTGGAGGGCCTCGGTGAGCTTCGCCCGGGCCTCGTCGACCTTCGACTGATACGTGCCGAGGTCGCCGTCGGAGAGCGCGGCATTCGCCTCGTCGAAGAGTGCGTCGGCCTCGTCGAGCAACTGCACGGCGTTCGTCGAGCCGCCAGAGCTCGGGTTGTCGGAGCCCGAGGGGTCGGCGGTCGATGCGTCGTCGGGAGTGGGTTCTGATACTGGGTCGTTGGCCGTCGGCTCGGCTGGTGTGTCGATCCGGTCACCGACCTCGCCCTGGAAACCCGGGAACAACCGCTCCAGCGCCTGCGCAATGGTGGGTTCGAGGACGGCACGATCGTTGTACGACACGATCACGGACCGGAACTCGGTGACCGTGCTCGACGAACCCGAACTCTGCGGAACGGACACGTAGTACGGACGAACGTAGATCAGCCCACCCGCCACCGGAACGATCTGCAGGTCACCGAAGCGCACCTGCGATCCGCCGCCGCCGACGTTGTCGAGAGAGATCCGCCGCGAGATCGCCTCGGTCGACTCGGCGTTACTGGCCACGCGCAACGGCCCGTCGGGCAGCCGACCGTCGCGCATCTCGACCTCGTAGGTCGTCAACTTCCCGTAGGTCTCGGGGTCGCTCGAGGCGGTCATGTACGCCTGCAGCTCGGTGCGCTCGTCGTTGGTCGAGAACGGCACGAACGGGCGCAGGAGGACGAACTCGTTCTTCCGTGGCTCCGTCGGCAGGCTCGTGTTGAACACGGTGTAATACGGCGAGAACCGGAGGGCGTCCGACTCGGTGGCGAAGGTCTGCTGTGCTGCCGTGACCGTGTCGTCAGCAGACGCCGGCGTCACGACCTCGCCGTTCGAAGACGTCGGTGTGGGGCTCGGAGCCTGAGAGACCGACCAGGCATTGCCGTCACGCTGGAAGAACAGCGACGGGTCGATCCGGTACTTCGAGTACATGTCCGTCTGGATGCGGAACAGGTCCTCCGGGTACCGCAGGTGCTCTTGGAGTTCCGCGGGCATCTGATCCACGGGGGCGAACAGGTTCGGGAACGCACTCCGCCACGCCGCGAGGATCGGATCCTGATCGTCGACCACGTAGAACGTGACCTCACCGGAGTAGGCGTCGACGACGGCCTTGACGCTGTTGCGGACGTAGTTGTCGTTGTCGCCCAGGCCGGAGGGCTGCTTGCGTTGCACGTCGCCGATGCGCTCGCCGTACGGGTAGCGGGTGGACGTGGTGAAGGCGTCGACCACCCAGACCGCCCGGCCGTTCAATTGGACCGGATAGGGATCGGTGTCGTACGACAGGAATGGTGCCAGCTTCTCGAGCCGGTCGCTCACGCCACGGACCCACAACATCTGCGAGTCCTTCGTGATCGCGCCGGACCCGAGCACGTTGTAGTCGAGGAAGGCGAGGGCGAAGGCTGCCCGCCGGGCGAATGAGTTCATCTCGACGCCGTTCTGGCCCTCGTACTGGTGCGGCTCCTCGCACTCACGCTCCGACGACTCGCTGTTGGCGATGGCGAAGCCCGACAGGGTCGGGCTGAAATACAACTCGGGGCGTTCCAGCTCGACCGTGCGGTAGTCGGGTCGTTGACTCTCGAGCACGCGGCCCGTCGGCGCGAGCACGAGCCCACACCCACGCGTGTTGATCAGGTGCAGACCCTGCCAGCTGCGGTTCGTCACGCCTGACAGCTGCAACTCGCGAGCGGCGATCAACACCTCCTCCGGCTCGGTGGCGTCGTCGAGCGTGTACCGATCGACGTCGAGGTCGGCGATGGTCAGACCCGCCACCTCGCCCCGGTCGACGAGGAAGCGAGTCCCCATCTCGGTGGGGTTCAGCAAGCGGACGTTCTCGAGCGGGTCGAGATCGCTCTCGATGTCCTCGGGGGTCAAGGATCCGAACTCGACCTTGCGGACCTGGACCTCGGTCAACCCGATCGCCTGGCGGGTGGCGAGCACATTGCGTTCGATGAACGGCTGCTCGCGCGTCTCCTGGTTGGGGTTGACGACGAGCGACTGGACCAGCGCCGGGTAGATGATCCCACCCACGATGGCGACGACGAGCCACAGTCCGGACGCGATGATCGCGAGGCGGAACGACCCGGTCTTGACCACCGAGAGGTACAGCCCGGCCGTCAGCAGGGCGATCAGGATCAACAGCAGGATCGCCGGGAGTTGCGCCTTGACGACCGCGTAGGTGGCCCCCTGCACGATGCCCCGCTGGCTGTTCGTGACCTCGTATCGATCGAGCCAGTAGTCGGCGGCCTTGACGATGGCGAGGACCGCGAGCAGCACGGCCATGTGCGCCTTGGTCGACTGCCGGACAACCGGCATCGGCGACACGAACACGACGCCGCCATTCAGGATGTGCGCCGCGGCGGTCAGGATGAGCACGACGATGAGTGCGATGAACAGCCAGCTCAACACGAACGTCAGGAACGGCAGCCGGAACATGTAGAAGCCGACGTCGACTCCGAACTGTTCGTCGGCGATGCCGAACTCGCGCGAGTGTCGGAACAGCATCCAGCTCTGCCATTGACCGACCGTCGGCAGCGCGAGGAGCATGGCGAAGAGCGCAGCGGCGCCGTAGCGGACGAGACGCAGGCGGTGGCCGAACACGTCGTGGAACCGCTCGACGTAGGGGTGGACGTTCGCCGGGAACGACGTGGGCGCCACCCGATCGGCGATGAAGAGGTTGAACGCCGAGATGACCAGGAACAGCAGGAAGAACCCGACGAAGAGCGTGAACTTCGCGCCGATCACGCCCCAGAACACATCGCCGCGCCCGAGCGCCTTGTGCCACAGGTAGTCGACGTAGAAGCGGGCGATCGCGCGGCCGAAGATCAGGACGAACAGGAACAGCGCGCCGAGCCCGATGAGGATGCCGCGACCGGTGACGCGACGGCGTGGGCGGTCATCCGTGAGATCCGAGGAGCGCCGCATCGGCGCGAAGATTACCGGTCAGCAGGAACGAGTAGGCATCGGCACCCAGTATGTGATGGTGCGAACAGATGACCGGTCGGGAACGGGGTGCCCGCCGCCACGCATCCGGCCAGTGCGTTGTCGTCACCATCGGCACACGCAGGGTGCTCGGCATCGACGCCCCAGCACACCGGCGCACCGTCGGGGAGGGCGGCGAGCACCGCCCGGCCATGGGTGGTTCGCAGCACATCGTCGAGCTGCTCGTCGATGTGTTGGGTCTTCCATTCGCGATACACCGAACGGATGCTCTTGGAGATCGCCTCGTTGTCGCCCTCGCCGTCGGCGAGGCACCGTTCGAGCCGCTCACGGAGTGGGTTCACCAGCCACTCGGCGAGGGCTTCGTGGCCGGCGCCGATCGTGCTGGTCGGTTTGCGACTTGTTGAGCTTGGCCCCCGGGCCGGTGGCGACGGAAGCCGCACCGGCGGCGGCCGCGGCGCGCAGCTCGTCGTCGATGGCCTCGGCGAACTTTGCGGTGTGTTGATCCCGGGCAGGCAGGACGGCCGTCCCGCGTCGTAGTCCGTCGAGCACCTCGTTCTGTTCGTCGGCGAGCGCCCGCTTGAGCTTGCGTGCGCTGGCCACGATCAGCGGCGTCAACTCCGCGTCCCGTCGGCGAAACGGCGACTCGAGCGCCTCGCCCTCCTCGCCTCCTGCACGGCCTCGGCATCCTCGACGGCCTCGCCTGCAACATCCTGGCCGGCAACATCCTCGCCGGAACCATCCTCAAGAGCTTCGGCGACACCGGTGGCGGCCTCGTCGCCCGGCGGCTGCGGGTCGGCGATCTCGGTCGATCCGACGGCACCAGCTTCGGCCCGGATACGTGCGAACAGGTCGACGACGACGTCATCACGTCCACCGTCGACCTCAGCGGGATCGCCACCGTCGACATCGGTGTCGGCGTCGACCTCGGCCTCGATCTCGGCCTCCTCGGCATCGGCCGTCTCGACGTCGATCGGCTCGACGTCGATGGGCTCGATGTCCGCCGGCTCGACATCATCCGCGTCCGACGACTCGACATCGACGGTGTCCGCCGGTTCGACGTCTCCGTCGGTCTCGCTCGCCGGCGGTTCGGTCTCGTCGTCCGGCTCGACCTGGGCTTCGATCTCGCCTTCGACCTCGGCTTCGGGCTCGGCCTCGACGTCGACCTCGACCGGGCCATCACCGGCTTCGTCGGCTGCGGCGTCCGCCGCGATCGTGTCGTACGGACGACGCGTATTGGGCAACATCACCGGCACGGGTCCGGTGGTGGGTGACAGGTTGACGTACTCGTCGGGCTCGCCGAGCGGCTTGAGTTCGGCGACGACGTCGACCGCGGCAATGCGCGCCCGCTCGAACGCTTGCATCAACCGGTCACGACCGTGCATCAGCTGTTCGATCTGTTCCCGGGCGAGCTCGCGCCGACGGGCGAGCTCGCTGAGCACCCGCTCGCGATACGCCCGCGCCTCGTTCACCATCTCTCGACCCTGTTGCTTGGCCATCGCCAACTCGGCTTCAGCATCCGAGGCCGCGTCGGCTCGGCGTCGCGACGACTCGACCTCGGCCTCCTGGCGCATCCGCATCGCTTCGTCGCTGGCCTCGCTCAGGAGACGCGCCGCGTTCTGCTCGGCCTTCTCGCGGATCTCGGTCGACGCCTCGCGCGCCGTCGTCAACACCCGAGCCGTCTCCTCGCCGAGGAGGCGGGTCAGCGTGGCGTCGTCCAAGCGGACGTTGTCGAGGTCCGGGTTGGTCTGCGCGGTGCGCAGCTCCCGCTCGAGGAAGCGCTCGCGCTCCTGCAGCCGACCGAGTTCGGCGGCGACCATCCGGAGGAAATCGCGCACCTCCGTCTGATCGAATCCGCGACGGCTGGTGCCGAACGCAGCGTCGGCGACCGACGCCGGCGACGACGGATCGGGACGGGCAAACGACATGGCCATGCCGCAACGCTACGCGCCCCGGTCACTGCGATGGTGGCAATCGGTCAGGCGAGCCTCCACCCAAGTGAGTCGGGTACTTGGCGGGATCTCGGGCGGAAGGCCGCGTCAGGGGGCGCCGAGGTTCAGGAGCCGACCTTCACCAGCGGGTCGCCGCCGAGCTTCTCGAGCGCCGCCAGGGCCTCGTCGAGCGTGGCCACGGGGATGATCTCGACCTCCCCACGGCCCGCATCGATCAGCGTCTGCATCTGCACGGGGTCGCTCAGCTCCGGCTGTGTCGCCGGGACGAGGAACACGTTCACACCGTTCTGGTGCACCGCCGAGACCTTCTGCGCCAACCCGCCGATCGCACCGACCGAGCCGTCGAGGCCGATCGTCCCGGTCACCGCCACGTCGCGGCCGCCCGTGAGTTGGCCCGGCGACAACTGGTCGATCATCGCGAGCGTGAACGACAGGCCGGCCGAAGGGCCACCGATGTCTCCGGTCTCGATATCGACCTCGAACGGCAGCTTCACGACCCGGGTGTCGAACGGCTGGAAGCCGACGATCGTGCGATCGGGATCGTCGGGTGACGCCGACAGCTCGACGGTCACCGTCATCTCGCCCGTCCCCGGACGGTCGATCAGGAGTTCGATGGTGTCGCCCGGCTGCTTGTCGGCGAGCGCCGCGACGAGATCGTCGACCGACGCCAACGGTTTCCCGTCGGCTTCGAGGATCGTGTCGGCGGGGTCGACCTCGACGTCGCTCGGGTAGTACTCGAGCGCAGTCCGGGCCGTCCTCGGCTTCCGTCAGGCACAACATCTCCTGCACGACGACGGTGCCAGGGGTGATCTCCGCGTCGTAGCCGAGCGCGGTCAACGCGACGTACTGGGCCTCCTGCGCCGCGGTGCGCATCGACTGCAGGTTGATCTCCCGTCGCTGGTCGGGCGTGCGCCGTCCGTACTTGTCCTCGGTGGTGATGAACCGCACCGCGGCGTCGTCGCGTCCCGTCAGCCAGCCGAGCATCGACTGGGCCGGCGACGTGACCGTGACGAAGTAGAAGTCGTGGTTCGTGTCGTACCGCTCGACGCCCGCCGGCAGGTCACCGAAGACGATGCGACCGGTCACGGGCTCGGCCGACGCCGGCGTCAAGGCGTACGGCGTCGGTTCGACCTCGCCCGTGCGGGCGTTCTCCTTCTCCGCCACGAGCTCCGACGGGAGCACCGAGAGCACGAGGATCGACGCCAACCCGGCGATCCCGACGCCACCGACGAACCATCCGAGCCGGCGCCGTCCGCGCGAGGCACGCGCCGGGTGCCCGGCGGGGCACCAGGAGGCGTTGGTACGATCGTCGGCGTCGTGTCGGTCACGGATCTCACTACACAGGCCGCGTGGATGGCCGGGTTGGCCATCGTGGCGCTCCTGCTCACTGGTTGGCGCAAGAATGCCAGAGCGGCCGCCCGAATCCCACGCGAGTCGCATTTACCACGCCGGAAGTGGGCGCCGATCGGCGTCGCCGAGACCACGGCGCCGCTCTACAAGCGGCCGAGCATCCTCCGCCGGATCTGGGCCGTCGTCGCCAGTTCGGGCCTGGCGATCGTCATCGGGGTGGTGATCGCCACCGTCACCGCGTTCGGCCTCGCCTGGCTCGTCACCACCATGACCGACCTGCTCAAGCAGTGACCGGGTCGCCGACGCGGCGCGAGGTGGCCATCGCCGGGCACGAGGGCGATGCCGCCACCGCACGCCGGGGCCTCGACAGCGACGACCCGAACGTGCGGGCGACAGCGCTGAGCGCCCTGGAACGCATGGCTGCCCTCGACGACGACGTGCTCGCACGCTCGCTCGTCGACCCCGACCGTGCCGTTCGACGACGGGCCGCGGAGGTCGCCGCACATCATCCCGACGTCGACCTCGTCGGCGCCCTGCACGACGACGACCCGGCGGTCGTCGAGGTGGCGGCGTGGTCGTGCGGCGAGCACGAATCGAACCGCGCCCCCGTCCTCGACCGGCTGATCGCTCTCGCCGGATCGGCCGGCGACGCCCTCGTCCGCGAGGCCGCGGTCGCTGCGCTGGGTGCCATCGGCGACGAGCGTGGGCTGCCGGCGATCCTCGTCGCCACCAGCGACAAGCCGGCCGTGCGCCGGCGGGCCGTGCTCGCGCTCGCCCCGTTCGACGGCGACGAGGTCGACGCCGCGTTGACCCGGGCCCTCGAGGATCGCGACTGGCAGGTGCGCCAGGCGGCCGAAGACCTGGAGCGAGCGTCCGGCGATCGGGACGTCTAGCGATCAGAACGTCTAGGCGGGACGCCTAGCGATCAGAACGTGTAGCGGTACGTGTTGGTCTCGCGGGCCACGAACCCGAGACGCAGGTACAAGCGGTTCGCCGCCGTCCGCGACGGCCGGCTCGTCAGGCTCACGTCCTTGGCGCCACGGCGGCGCGCCTCCGCGAGGGCCGCCTGGTTCAAGGCCGCACCGACCCCGCGACCGCGCACGGCATCGTCGACGACGACGTCTTCGATCCACGCCTTGAGCCCGGTCGGGATGCGGTAGAAGGCGAGCGTCAGGCTGCCTGTGATCTCACCGTCGACACGGGCGAGGAAGAGCACGGTGGAGGTGTTCGCGACGATGTCGGCGAGCTCGGCTCGGCGTGGGTGGCGGGGACGACGACGACAGCTGCGGGATCAGGCGCTCGAACGCGGCGACGAGTTCGTCGTCGACGGTCGCGGCGGGAACGACCGCGACGGCGTCGGACTGGAGATCTGGCTGGGGATCGGACTCGGGATCGGCGCGGTGCTCGCTCACGGTCCACAGAAGCTACAACGCGCCGACCGATAGCGTGGACGGTGTGGGTACCGAGCACGTTCGCTGGATCGCCGAGCCCACGCTCACGCGGCCCGTCCTGCTCGAGCGCGTTCACCGGCTGGAACGACGCCGGTGACGCCGCCTCCACCGCGCTCCGCACGATGATCGAGTCGTGGGGAGCCGTCGCCGCTCGCCGAGATCGATCCCGACGTGTTCACCGATTTCGCCACGGTCCGCCCGCAGGTGCGCCTCGACGAGGACCACCATCGATCGATCGTGTGGCCCACCGTGGGCATCTGGTCGGTCTCGCTTCCCGGTACCGACGTGTTGCTCGTGCTCGGACCCGAGCCCGCCCTCCGCTGGCGGCTCTTCAGCGAGCAGCTCGTGGGGATCGCCGATCGATTCGAGGTGAGCATGGCGCTCTCGCTCGGTGCGCTGCTCGCCGACGTCCCCCACACGCGCCCCGTGCCGCTGATCGGCACGGCGACCGACGACACGATGATGGAGCGCTTCGAACTCCAACGATCCCAGTACGAAGGTCCCACCGGCATCGTGGGTGTGCTCCAGGACGCCCTGCAACGCCATGGCCTGTCCACGGCGTCGCTCTGGGCGGCGGTCCCCGGGTACGCGTCGCAGATCCCCTCACCGAAGGCGGCGATGGCGCTCGTCGAGCGTGCCTGCTCGATGATCGGCACGCCCGCGCCGCTCAACCGGCTCGCCGCCGCCGCGGCCGAGTACGACGCCCGGGTCTCCGTCGCTGATCAGCGGCGACGACGACATGGTCGAATACGTGCGCCGTCTCGAGCAGCTGGCCGACGACGGAGCCGCCGAATTCGGCGAGCCCGATGACGACGACGACGAGCGACGACGGCGACTTCACCGAGGCGCTCGACCCCGACGCGCTGGTCGAAGAGGTCGAACAGTTCCTGCGCGACCGCACCGACGACTGAAGGCAACGTCTCGATCAGCGGGGCGTCACTCGACGCGCCACACGGGTGAGCGGACCGGGTCGAACGTGGCCGGCGCATCCTCGCCGCGGATCGCGGCGAAGGCCATCGGCCCCCACCACTGCGCTCCGGCCGCCGGCTCCGGGAGCGCACCGTCGGCGAACCAGCCGACGTCGGCCGTCTCCAGCGGATGCGGCCGCAGGTCGCCGCCGGTGGCCACACAGTGGAACAGGAGCATGTACATGCCGAAGCGGCTGAACCCCATCCGCTGGCCGTCGACCACGCCGAGCAGCCGGACCGGGTCGCATTCGATGCCGGTCTCCTCCTCGACCTCCTTCACCGCCACCTCCGCCGGCGAGTAGCCGACGTCGGCCCATCCCGTGGGGTACAGCCAGATCCCCGAATCCTTGCGCTGCACCAACAGCAATTCGCCGCGGTCGTTGCCGACGATCGCTCCGATCGCCACCTTCGGGGTGACGTAGCCGGGCACGCCCTCACCGATCGACTCCATCCACTCCTGGACGAAATGGTCGGTCTCGCGTTGCACCTCGACCGCCTCGGCCATCTCGCGCGCCGCCGCCTTGATGTCGGCCGCGACGTGCAACACCTCCTCGTAGCGTTCGCGCTCGTACAGGCTCTGCGTGAATCCCATCCCGGTGCGGGCGATGGCCGCCAGTGCTTCACTCCACCGGGCAAGGTCGTGGGCGCTCGCCGTCACGGCGTGCACGCTAGGCGACGCACCACCATCACCGGACAACGCAGGGCAGGACCGGACTGGGCACGGTCACGACACCGCGTGCAGGACGGCCTTGATGACCTCGCGCCGGTGTTCCGGATCGGTCACGAGGCCACCCGAAGCGGAGCGGACGTAGAACGTGTCGACCACGTCCATGCCGATCGACTGCACGGTCGCATGACGGATGTCGAGGCCGAGCTCGCCGAGCGCCTTGGTGATGCGATGCAGGATGCCGATCTTGGTCGTCGCCCGCACCTCGATCACCGTGGCGTTGCTGGAGGCCGCATCGTCGAACACGACACTCGGCGCCGCCGGCTTGCCGGCCTGGGTCCGGCGGCGACGCCGGTAGGTCGTCGCCCGTTCCGCGATCCGCGCCTCGATCGCGAGTTCGTTCGCCGAGCGCGCGACCCAGATCGGCCTTCACGGATCGCCATTTCATGTCCGCCGTGTCGCTCATCACCCGGAACTGCGACGCCGCCATCCCGTGCTCGTCGGAGTGGGCCTGCGCGCTCAGCACGTCGAGACCGTGCATCGACAACACCCCGGCGATCCGGCTGAACGAGCCGGCGCGATCGGGGCTCACCACCGTGATCACGTCACCGTCGCGTCGAACATCGACCGTCCCGGCCGCCATCCGCGCCAGCGTCTCGGCATCGGGGAACAGCCGCCACGTCACCTCGGTGACGTCGCCGCCGCCGAGCACGTGACGAACCCGGGTCGACGAGTTCGTTGACGAGTTCGGCCTGCCACGAACCCCACGCCGCTGGACCGGTCGCCCTCGAATCGGCTTCCGTCAGCGCGTGGAGCAGCTCGAGCCGTTCGACGGTCTCGACCGCCGCCGCCACCTTCTCGATCGTGGCCTTGTCGGTGATGTCGCGCCGCAACGCGAAGTCGGGAAGGAGCAGATGGTGCTCGACCATCGCCACGAGCGTGTCGACATCGCCCGGCCCGAACCCGAGCCGTGGAGCGAGTTGGCGGACGATCGCCATGCCGGCCTCGGTGTGATCGCCCGGATATCCCTTGCCGATGTCGTGGAGCAGCGCTCCCATCACGAGCAGGTCCGGCCGGCCGACGCGCGGCGCGAACTCGGCCGCGTTCGCCGCGGCCTCCCACAGGTGACGATCGACCGTGAAGCGGTGGTAGGCGTTGCGCTGGGGCTTCGATCGGACGGGCTCCCACTCGGGCATGAGACGACCGAAGAGTTCGTGCTGATCGAGCGCCTCGAGTGCCGGCAGCGCCCGGTGTCCTTCGAGGAGCAGGGCGACCAGCTCGTCTCGGGCGCCGACGGGCCAGTTGCCCGGCCAGCCCTCCACGTCCTGCTTGAGCCGATCGAGCGACTGCCGTCCGATGCGCACGTCGTGACGGGCGGCGGCGACGGCAGCGGTGAGTGCGAGTGCCTGGTCGTCGGCAGGATGCGCGCCGTCGGACAGCTCGATCTCGCCGTTGAACAACACGATGCCCGGCGCGACGGCCCGGTTCGGTCGGCAGGTCGGTGCGGGGGATCGCGCGATCCCAGTTCTCGTCGACGAGCCACGCCACCGTCCGGCCCGCCATCGCGACCGACGCCATCATGTCGTCGGCGTCGTTCCAGCCTCCCTGCGCGGCGGCGGAGTCCTGGTCTTCCAGGCGAAGCGAATCGCCGGGGCGTTCGGTCGCCAGGTGGAGCGCGACCCGCGCTCGCAGGAGGACGTCGTAGCACCGTGCGAGGTCGGCCTCGTCGGCCGCCCGCACGTTCATCCCACACTCCTGCGCCCAGCGCAGCGACTGGATGTCACGAAGACCGCCGCGCCCGTCCTTCAGGTCCGGTTCGAGGCGGTACGCCACCTCGGTTTCCTCGTCCTGCCGGGCGACGACCAGATTGTGGAGTGCCGCCAGATTGCGATCACCCTTCGATCGCCACACCTCGAGACCGGCGGCCATCACCTCGCGGGCGAGTTCGTCGTCGCCGGCGAGCGGCCGGACGGTGAGCATCGCCGTGGCCGATTCGAGATCGGTCCGCGCCAGCTCGATCTGCTCCTTCACGCTGCGCACCGAATGTCCGAGCTTCACGCCGGCGTCCCACAGCGGATACCAGATGGCGGAGGCCAACGGCGCGATCTTCGACCGCATCTCCCTGGCCTTCACGTCGTGGACGAGCAGGAGGTCGAGATCGCTGAACGGAGCGAGCTCCCCCCGGCCGTACCCGCCGATGGCGAGCAGCGCGACCCGTCCCTTGTCGGGCCGGTGGTCGGCGATGGCCCGATCGAACACGTCGACCACCCACTCGTCGGTCATGTCCGAGAGGGTGCGGCAGTAGGCCAGTCCTCGCACCGCACGGTCGGGTCCGGCGGCGTCGATCTGATGCTGTCGCCGGGAGTACGCGGTCACCGGGGCAGGTCTACACGATCGACACGTCGTGTGCTCGCCGGACCTGCTCGCCGGACAGGGCTCGAACCGGTCGTACTGTCGTCAGCGTCGTTGACGAAATCTTGCCGTCCCCGGCGCGCCACCGTGATGGGCGTCTTCTAGGGTGACGGGTCGTGATCCGGACAGGGCTGGGGCTTCGCAGCATCGCGTTGGCGCTGTCGGCCACGGTCGCGGTCGCGGCATGTTCGAGCGGCTCCGACGCCGACCCGGACCAGACGGCCGCCTCGACCAGTTCGACGGCCACGAGCGCGCCGACCAGCGACCGGCAGCTGACGATCGGGGTGATGCTCCCACCCGCCGCCTCCCTGCTCCGCGACCCGATCCTGAACGGCGTCGAGACCGCCATCGACCAGGTCAACGACGTCGGCGGCGTCTTCGGCCGCCGTGTACGACTCGAGCGCTCCGAAGAGGGCGAGACGGCCGCAGATGGGGCCACCGCCGCGCAGAATCTGATCGACCGGCGACGCGGACGCGATCATCGGCCCGGCGTCGTCGACCGATCGCGGCGAGCACGCTCGCGGGCATCATCTCCAACGGTGTGGTGGCGTGTTCCCCGACCGCCTCGGCGCTGAGCCTCGACGACCTTCCCAACCGTGGTCTCTTCTTCCGCACCGTTCCGAGCGACTCGATGCAGGCGAGCGCCATCGCCCAGCTCGCGGAAGGCACGGGCGAGCCGTCGTTCGTCGTCGCCTACGTCGACGACGGATTCGGGCGTCCGTTGTCCGTCGCCGTCAGCGATGCGCTGGCGGCCGTCGACCTGGACGTGGCCGACTCGATCCCGTTCGCCAGCACCGAGGCCGACCAGATCGCCGTCGACCTCGTCGACAGCATCCAACGGGTGATCGACTCGCAGGCTCGGGTGCTCATTCTGCTCGCCGCCAGCAACGACGGGACGCAGTTCCTCGAAGCGCTCAGCGATGCACCCGTGCCGAGCATCTCGAACATCATCGTGAACGACGCGCTCCGTTCGCCCGAGTCGGTCCCGCGACTGGCGGCGCTGCCCGCGACCACACGGGAGAAGATCCGTGGCGTCGCCCCGCAATCGGTGTCGAGCGATCCGAATGCACCGTTCATTCCAACTGGACCGTTCGCGATGCAGGCGTTCGACTGCGTCACGCTGATCGCACTCGCCGCCGAGCCTCGCCGATTCCGACATCGGTACCGAATTCGCCGGGTTCATTCCATTGGTCAGCAGCGGTGGTCAGGACGTGTCGCACGTTCGCCGAGTGTTCCCAGGCGGCACTGCGACGGACGGGAGATCGACTACGACGGGCCGTCAGGACTGACCGAGATCGGCAGTTCGGGCGATCCCAGCCGGGCCCGCTTCGACGTGTTCACCTTCGACGAGGAGGGCAACGACCAGTTCGCGAGGACGCCACTTCTCGTCCCCGCCTGAACGGGCTCAGAGAATGTTCTCGACGAAGTCGAGATAGCCGACGTAGAAGGTGCCGAACTCGCCGTACAGCGCCGACCCCTTGTCGAAGCGCATCGTGTAGACCACGTCCTTGATCACGTCGGGGCTCTGGGCGAACAGCGTGACGCCCCATTCGTAGTCGTCGAGGCCGGTCGAGCCGGTGACGAGCTGCACCACGCGACCGGAGAACGTCCGACCGCTCTTGCCGTGCTCGCGCATCATGTCGTTGCGCTCGTCGAACGACGTGGCGTACCAGTTGGCGTGACCTTCGCGCTTCTTGCTCATCGGGTAGAAGCAGAACGCGTTGAGGCCCTCGGGCGGAAGCTGCGGGTAGACCCGGGCGCGGAGCATCTCCTCGGGCATGCCCTTGGCGTACTCGCTGACCTCGGTGATCGACACGTAGCTGTCGACGATGTCGACTCCGGCATCGCGCAGTGCCTGACTGCAGCGTGCGCAACGTGCGCCAGTCGGGCGCCAGCGCCATGAAGGCGATGTCGGCCTTGTGGCCGAGCATCGCGGCGGTGATGATCTGGCAGTCGTCGGCCTCCGCCGCCTTCACGGCCGCGGTCACCGCCTCCCGGTCGAGCCGCTCGCTCGACTTGCCGAAGAGATGGACGACACCGAGACCGGATTCCATGCGCATGCGTGGCAGGCTACGACCCCTCGGGCGCCCGCGAGCCGCTCGGGTGCGTAGACGTTGAACTGGTCGCCGCGGACGAAGCCCGCGAGCAGCAGACCGGCCCGGCGCGCCGCATCGACCGCGAGCGCCGTCGGTGCGCTCACTGCGACGAGCGCGGCGAACCCCGCCGCCCACGCCTTCTGCACCATCTCGATGCTCGCCCGTCCGCTGACGAAGAGGCCGAGGTCGGCGGTGGACTGGCGAGCGCGGCCCGAGGTCGAGTCCCTCGAGCACCATCGAACCGACGACCTTGTCGACGGCGTTGTGCCGGCCGACGTCCTCGCGCAGCCGGGCGATCCGCCCGCCGCGGTCGAACACCGCCGCGGCGTGGCCCGAACCGGTCGACGCGAACAGTCTGCTGCTCGGCCGCGACCGCGTCCGGGACGCGCGCCAGCACGTCGAGGTCGAACGCTTCCGTTGGGCGGAGCGGGTCGAGCCGCTCGGTCAGCTCGTCGAGCTGATCGTTGCCGCACCAGCCGCAGCTCGACGACACGTTGCCGAGCCGCGGCGTCGGTGGCGGGCCATGCCCGTCGGTGTCGACGGTGACGATGTTGAAATGGCTCGCCAACGCGCTGCCGTCGGCGCAGTAACGGACACCGCGCACGACCGCCGCCGTCGAGCATCCCTTCGGTGAAGCAGAACCCCGCCGCCAGCTCGTAGTCGTGACCTGGCGTCCGCATCGTGGTGGCCACGAGCGTGTCGTCGAGCTTGATCGACATCGGCTCCTCGACGATCAGGTCGTCGGGTGCCCGCTTGACGATGGCCGACCCCTCGCTGCCGACGGTGACCCGATTGACGATCAGCCGCTCCGAGCGGGCGCGTGCCACCCGTCGAACGCTACCCCCACCCCCGAAAACGCGATGAGCGAACGGCCCGCTCTGCGGACCGTTCGCTCATCGCTGACGTTTTCGTGTGGTCAGTAGTCCATGTCGCCGCCGCCCATCGGGGCACCGGCCTTCTCGGGCTCGTCGACGATGACGACCTCGGTGGTGAGGAAGAGGGCGGCGATCGACGCTGCGTTCTGCAACGCCGAACGGGTGACCTTCGCGGCGTCGATGATGCCGAGCTTGACGAGGTCCTCGTACTCGCCGGTCGCGGCGTTGAGACCCTCGTTGCCGGTCATGCCACGCACGGTCGACACGGCGACGCCGCCTTCGATGCCGGCGTTCTCGGCGATCTGCTTCAGCGGACCTTCGAGCGACGATGCCACGAGCCGAGCACCCGTCGCCTCGTCACCGGACAGCTTGGCCGCCGCCTGCGAGCACGGCAGTCTGCGCACGGAGCAGGGTGACGCCGCCTCCGGCGACCACACCTTCCTCGATGGCGGCCTTGGTGGTCGACACGGCGTCTTCGATGCGGTGCTTCTTCTCCTTGAGCTCGACCTCGGTGGCCGCACCGACCTTGAGCACGGCAACGCCACCGGTGAGCTTGGCGAGACGCTCCTGGAGCTTCTCCCGGTCGTAGTCGGAGTCGGTGTTCTCGATCTCGGCCTTGATCTGGTTGATCCGGCCCTTGATCGCGTCCGGGTCGCCGGCACCTTCGACGATGGTGGTCTCGTCCTTGGTGATGACGATCCGCTTGGCCGAACCGAGCAGATCGAGCGTGACGTTCTCGAGCTGCAGGCCGATCTCCTCGGAGATGACCTGGGCGCTGGTGAGCGTGGCCATGTCCTGGAGCATCGCCTTGCGGCGATCACCGAAGCCGGGCGCCTTCACGGCGGCCGACTTGAACGTGCCGCGGATCTTGTTCACCACGAGGGTGGCGAGCGCTTCACCGTCGACGTCCTCGGCGATGATCACGAGCGGGCGACCGGTCTGCATCACGGTCTCGAGGACCGGGACCAGCTCGCGGATCGACGAGATCTTCGACGACACGAACAGCAGGTACGGGTCGTCGAACGCGGCTTCCATCCGGTCGGTGTCGGTGACCATGTACGGCGACAGGTAGCCCTTGTCGAAGCGCATGCCCTCGACGAGGTCC
Organism: Ilumatobacteraceae bacterium; assembly: GCA_963829675.1. Lineage (GTDB taxonomy): Bacteria > Actinomycetota > Acidimicrobiia > Acidimicrobiales > Ilumatobacteraceae > Sva-07. Next base: position 20,044 of record CAWHJP010000010.1, on the reverse strand, counting down.
ATCTCCATCCCGAAGGTCTGTCCTTCTTCGACGGTGATCACGCCGTCCTTGCCGACCTTGTCGATGGCGGCCGAGATCATCTCGCCGATCTCCTCGTCCGCGGACGAGATCGATGCGACCTGAGCGATCTGCTCCTTCGAGTCGATCTCGATGGAGGCGGCCTTGATCGCGTCGACGGCGGCGACGACGCCGGCCTCGATACCGCGCTTCAGGCCCATCGGGTTGGCGCCGGCGGCGACGTTGCGCAGGCCCTCGTGGACCATCGTCCACGCGAGGACGGTGGCGGTGGTGGTTCCGTCGCCGGCGACGTCGTCGGTCTTCTTCGCGACTTCCTTCACCAGCGCGGCACCGACGCGCTCGTACGGATCGGACAGTTCGATCTCCTTGGCGATGGAGACGCCGTCGTTGGTGATCGTGGGGGCGCCCCACTTCTTGTCGAGCACGACGTTGCGGCCCTTCGGGCCGAGGGTGACGCGCACCGCGTCGGCCAGTTGGTTCATGCCTGACTCGAGTGCGCGGCGAGCCTCGTCATCGAATGCGATCATCTTGGGCATCTGTGGAGTCCTCCGTTGGACGTTCTCGATGTGGAGCGGAATCGGCTCCGACAGACGCCGGCAGCCGGTTAGCACTCTACGGCAGAGACTGCTAATGCCGCAACCGCCCGGGCCCAGGTACCGGTTCTCAGGCTGGATTCAGGTGCCGGTTCAGCTGACGGGTCGGCCGTGGCGGCCGGCGCCCGAGGCGAACCGGCGGGCGCCGTCGGCGGTCTCGCCGCTGGCGATCGTGGCGAGTCCGACGTCGACCTCGCGGACGAGGGCATCGGCGAGGTCGTCGCCCCATTGGGCGTAGGCGCTGGCGCGATCGGACCGCAGACAGGTCTGCGGCAGCGCGGCGATCTCGGAGGCCAGCTCGATGGCCGCGGCGAGCGCCTCGCCGGACGGCACGACGCGGTTCGCGAGGCCGATCCGCTCGGCCTCCACACCGTCGATGCCGCGACCGGTGAGGATCAGGTCGAGCGCCCGTGACTGACCGATCAGCCGGGGCAGTCGGATCGTGCCGCCGTCGATCAGCGGCACACCCCAGCGGCGGCAGTACACGCCGAACGTCGCATCGGCCGCGGCCACGCGCAGGTCGGCCCAGCAGGCCAGCTCGAGGCCACCCGCCACGGCGAAGCCCTCCACCGCGGCGATGACCGGCTTGTCGAGGAGCAGGCGGGTCGGCCCCATCGGACCCTGAGAACCGACGATGGTGTCGGCGGGATCGGAGGCGACACGATTGCCACGGCCGGCCACGATCGCACCGAGGTCGGCGCCCGAGCAGAACGTGCCGCCGCGGCCGGTCAGCACGGCGACCGACACCGCGTCGTCGGCGTCGAAGTCGACGAACACGTCGTACAGGAGCTGCGCGGTCGGGCCGTCGACGGCGTTGCGCACCTCGGGGCGATCGATCGAGACGACCCGGACTTGGCCGTGGTCCTCGACCGCGACCGTCATGTCAGCCTCCGGCGACAGCAGGAATGATCGACACGGTGAGCCCATCGGCGACCTTGGTGTCGAGGCCGTCGAGATACCGCACGTCGTCGTCGTCGACGAAGATGTTCACGAACTTGCGCAGCCCGCCGTCGTCGTCGAGGAGGCGTTCACCCAACCCGGGATGCGCCGCCTCGAGCGCGGCGATCACGTCGGACAGCGTGCCGGTCTCCACCGACACCTGCTTCTCGCCTCCCGTCAACGGGCGCATCGTGGTGGGGATTCGAACGGTCACAGACATGGCCGCCACGCTACCCGGCGCGAATCCCTACCCAACAGGTCGGGATTCCTCGAACGCTAGCGTCAGCGAGCGTGCGCATCCGCAAGGTCGTCGCGGCCCCCGACAAGTTCAAGGGCACGATCACGGCTGCCGAGGTGGCGCGCGCCATCGGCCAGGCCTGTTGGGATCTCGGCCTCGACTGCGCCGAGGTGCCGATGGCCGACGGCGGCGACGGGATCCTCGACGCGCTCGGCGGCCCGAACCGCACCTCGGTCGTCACCGGACCGCTCGGCGATCCGTTGCCGGCACCCTGGCGGCTGTCGAAGGGCACCGCCGTGATCGAGATGGCCCGGGCGAGCGGGCTGGCGATCGTCGGGGGCGCCGAACACAACGACCCGCTCGACGCCTCGACGACCGGCACGGGCGAACTCATCGAACACGCCCTCGACGCCGGGGCCCGGCGGATCATCGTGGGCCTCGGAGGGTCGGCGACGACCGACGGCGGCTTCGGCGCCATCCGGGCGATCACCGCGATCGCTCGGCTCAAACCGGTGGAGCTGCTCGTGGCGTGCGACGTGACGACGCAGTTCACGCAGGCAGCCGAGGTCTTCGGTCCGCAGAAGGGAGCGTCTCCCGCGCAGGTGAAGCTGCTCACCGGACGGCTGGAGCGCCTCGCGCAGATGTTCCGCGAGGAGTTCTCGTTCGACGTCACCACGATCGAGGGCGGCGGCGCGGCCGGCGGCCTCGGCGGCGCGCTGGCTGCGCTCGGCGGGCGACTCGTTCCCGGATTCGAACTCGTCGCCGACGAACTCGATCTGTACGACCATCTCGACGGCGCCGACGTCGTGATCACCGGTGAAGGCCGGCTCGACAGCACCAGCTTCGACGGCAAGGTGGTCGGCGGTGTCGCTTCGCTCGCCGGCGATGCGGGACTGCCGTGCGCGGCGATCGTGGGGTCGGTCGAGTCCGGGCTCGACCGGGCCGCGGCGACGCGGTTGGTGCGGATCGAATCGCTCAGTGAACGCTTCGGCGAAGCGCTCGCCCTCGCCGAACCCAAACGCTGTGTCGAGGAGGCCGCGCGGTGCCTGCTCGCCGAACTGATTGCCAGCTGAGATCGGGCCGCTGAGATCGGCACGAGGCCGGCGAACGATCAGCCGGTGGAGGTAGTGGTCGCCGCGAGGGTCGTCTCCGTGCCGGCCACGGGCGGAGCGGTTCCCGTCTCGGGGGTGGCGGCCGTACCGGTACTCAGCTCGGCGAGCGTCTTGTCGGCCTGCGCCGTACCGAGCATCACGACGACGCCCGATCCGTTGAGCGCGCCACCCTCGATCGGCGCCGGGGTCGGTACGGGCTCGACCGTGAGCCCGCCCATCATGGTCGCCACCGAACCGGCGACGGCCTGCGCCGCGGCGACGGCAGGGTCGTAGTAGACGATCGACTGCTCGAGCTGGCCTGCTGTCGCGTTGGTGGCCTCGGCCATGGTGAAGCCCGCGCCGCCGAGTTCGGTCGACATGCGGCCGGCCGAGCCGGGCACACCGCTCGCATTGGCCACGACGACCGTTGCGCCTTCGGTGACGATCGGCGCGACCGTCGTGGTCGGCACCAAGGTGGTGGTCGCGAGTGCGGCATCGACCGTGGTGGTCGTGACCTCCGCCGCCGCCGGGTCGTCGGCCGAGGTGGCGCCGTCGTCGTCGTCGGTGATGTTGCGCAGGATCAGGAAGCCGGCGACGACGGCGATCACCGCGAGCACGATCGACAGCGTCGAACCGACCGGTGACCCGCCGATGCCCTGGCGTGCGGATTTGCGGGGAGGTGTCCCTCCCGGGCCCGATGCGGCCGGATCTTCGTTGGTCATGCCTGTGCTTCCTCTCCCGCGACCGACGTGGTGCCATCGAGTCGAGCCTTGCGTGCACGCAGGCGGAGCCGCTTCAACCGGCGAACAACGAGCGGGTCGTGTTCCATGGCGGCAGGGTCGTCGAGCACTGTGGTCAGCTCCGCATGATATTCCTCGGGCGAACACTGAAATCGCGCGCGGATGACCTGGTCACGCGGTTCGTCGTTGTTCCACCAGGCGCGCTCGAAGTCGAGCATGGCGGCGGAACGTTCGTGGAGCATCCAGACAGGTTGGCCGCTGGCACGGGCGCATTACAAGCACCCTCCGGTATTAGCTCCGGGCGGTAACGTCGCTGGTCGTGCCCGAGGCCGACGCCCCCCGTCCGTTCATCATCGGTGTGGCCGGCGGGAGCAGCTCCGGCAAGACCACCATCTCGGAGCGTCTCGTCGAACTCACCGGTCCGGAGCACGTGTCGCTGATCGAACTCGACTCGTACTACCTCGACCGCAGCGACGAGCCTCCCGAGGAACGACGCGCCCTCAACTACGACCATCCGGACGCCTTCGACTGGCCGCTCCTCAACGATCACCTGGCCGCGCTGGCGAACGGTGCTTCGGTCCCGGTTCCGATCTACGACTACGCGCTCGACAACCGCAGCGGGGAGGTCCGCATCGTGGAGCCGGCACGGATCATCGTGGTGGACGGGATCCTCGTGTTGTGGGACCGCGCCCTGCGCGATCGGTTCGATCTCAAGATCTTCGTCGACACCGCCGCCGACGTGCGGCTGATCCGTCGCCTCCGACGCGACATCGCCGAACGCGGTCGTACGGCCGAGAGCGTCATCGACCAGTACCTCGCCACCGTGAAGCCGGCCCACGAGCGATTCATCGAACCGAGCAAACGGTACGCCGACGTGATCATCCCGGAAGGCGGGCTGAACCGTCCGGCGCTCGAAGTGCTGCTCGCCAGGGTGCGTGAACTCACCCTCGGATGAGCCTGACGGCTCGCCGGTTGACTTGCCGGTTGACTTGCCGTCTGACGATAGGTGTGCCTAACATCACCGCCTAGCGAGCACCGCGTGCATCGCCATCCCACCAACGAAGGATCAGCGATGACCAGCCTCGAACGACTCCGCCTCGCGACCGCGCTGGCCCACACCGTGCCCGGCGCGACCATGCACGTCTCCTGCCACTCCGGGCAACACGTGCACGTCGGCAGCCATCCGGGCGCCGACCTCGATGCCTGCGCGATGCGCAAGGTCGTGATCGCGAGTGGGCGTCCGGAGGTACGCGACTACTCCGAGCTCGTCGCGGACATCACGGTGTCGGGCGCCCTGCAGCATCTGGGCGGCGGCGTGTACCGCCGCGTGGTCGACGACGTCGAGCAGCGCTGGCTCGCCACGGTGCTCCCGCCAGAGACCGTCGCCGAACTACTCGATCTGTGCGGACCGGCCGGCACGCCCGCCGATGCGATGCACGCGTGCCTGAAGCCCGACTGCGACCTCGCGGTGACGTGCCTCGTCATCACGGCCAACAGGAACGAGTACCACCACGTGCTCGACGAGATCGCCGCCAGCGCTTCCGCGGCGATCCTCGTCGAGGAGCTGATGCGGTCGACCCACCAGGGGGCGATGTCGGCCAGCGACGACGTACGCGACCGATGAGATCGGCGGAGACGGGGCGTCGGCACGCGGAACGCTTGACCGTGAACTGGGTACGGTGACCCGCGTGGACACCATCATCGACATCGAGCACGTCAATCCGGTCCTCAACGAGATCCTGCGCGCCGAACTCGCCGGCGTCGTGCGCTACACCCACTACTCCCTCGTGATCACCGGACCGAACCGGCTCCCGCTCGTCGAGTTCATGAAGGCGCAAGCGGCCGAGTCGCTCGTCCACGCCCAGCAGGTCGGCGAGATCCTCACCGGTCTCGGCGGCCATCCTGATCAGGGCATCGCGCCCATCGAGGAATCGCACGACCACTCGATCGAAACGATCCTGCGCGAGTCGATCGGCCACGAGCGCCGCGCCCTCGCGCTCTACCGAAAACTGCTCGAACTGACGACCGGACACTCGATCTATCTCGAGGAGTTCTCCCGCGGCCAGATCGGCGCCGAGGAGCTCCACGTCATCGAGATGAACAAGCTCCTGCGCGACTACACGATCGACTGACCGAGCGACAGACGATCGACTGGCCCGGGATGACGCACACCGCCGACCCCACCGCGGCCGTGGCGCTGTGCGTCGGCAAGGACTGCCGTCGGCGGGCGGAGTTCGCCGATCTCCGCTCGGAACTGATGGGCATACCGCACGTCGAGACCCGGTGCCTCGACGTGTGCAAGGGGCCGGTGGTCGTCGTGTGCCCGGACTCCGGCGACGAGATCGTGCTGGCGATGGTCCGCTCCCGCAAGCAGCGGCGCGACCTCCGGCGAACCATCGTCGGCGGCCGGGCGCTGAGCGATCGGCTCGAGCGGCGCACGGTCACCGGGTCGAAGCGGCGGACCGCCCTGCGGCGTCTGCACCGATCGGTGCGACGGCACCGCTGAGCAGCGGCATCCACCGGTGCGGCGATCGGATCTGTGAGGCTTTCGGACCGTGACCAGCTCGGTGCACGTCTTCGCCGCCTTTGCGCCGCCGACCGTCGCGATCGCTCCGCCCTGGGCGCCTCCGCTGGTCGTCGTTCGGGCCGCCTGGCCGGCGCCACACCTCTGGCCGGCGCCACGTGTCTGGGCGCCGCCGGAGCTCACTCGTGCAACGTGGCCGGCACCGGTCCCCGCGCTCGACACCTACACACCACCGGTCGAGATCCGCGACATCCGCGAGCGCACCGACATACCGGCACGCCCGACCGCGCGATCGGTCGCGGCCGATCGCTGGCCTACACGATCGCCGGCGTGGCAGCCGCGGCCGTCGGCTTCGCCGTCGTCGCCATTCGCTGACGGTCGACGACACCGCAGGGTCGGGAACACATCACAGGAGCGGACGGCATCGCTGTTTGACTGGACGGATGGCACGGTTGTTCGTCGCGGTGTGGCCACCGGAGGAGGTGGTCGAACACGTCCGTTCGCTGCGTCGCAAGGACCAAGCGCGGCATCCGGTTCATCCCGCCCGAGAACTGGCACACGACCTTGCGGTTCCTGGGCGAGGCCGCCGAGCACGAGGTGGTGGCCGCGCTGGACGAGATCGACCGCGGCGACCAACCGCCCGTCGCCCGCCTGGGGCCCGCGGTCGACGTGATCGGCGGCGGGCGTGCCCTCGTCATCCCCGTGACCGGGCTCGACGAGCTGGCACGATCCGTCGAGCGAGCGACGAAGCACCTCGGCGAACCGCCGCGCAAACGGTTCGTCGGCCACCTGACACTCGCCCGATGTGCACGTGGGGCCCGCATGCCGGAGGTGCTCGGAACGCCGTTCGCCGACGAGTTCCCGGTCGCCGAGATCGCACTCGTCCAGAGCCGGCTCGAGCCGACCGGCGCCCGCTACGAGACCCTCGCCACCTGGCCGGTGCCCTGAACGCCGCCCCCTGAACGCCGCCCCTGAACGCCGCCCGGCGTCGCCGGTGCTCACACGTCGGAATCGACCGCGGCGTCGAGACGGTCGCGCAACTCGTTCATCACCCGGTTGCCCACACGGAGGAATCGGCGACGGGCGGCCGGACGCGCCTTCGTCGGTGACAGTGCGAGGACCGTCACGTTGAGCGACGGCGAGGCGTACAGCCGCAACCTGACTCGACGTTGCTGCCATGGCCACAGCGCGATCCGCGCATCCCAGTCGAGCTCATAGCGGCGACTGGTGATCGACGATTCGTCGACGTCCAAACGGCTCACCGGCGGCGAGAACAGGGCCGGAAGAATCGCGACCGACACGGCGCGCTCGGGACTGGAACGCGCGGTGACGACGATCTCGTCGAGGTAGCCGGACTTGGCCGGACGTCCGGTGCCCTGGACCGGTCGCGGGCCGAGGCGATTCCGCGCGAACGGATCGTGCGCCGCCTCGGTTTCGAGCGCGGTGTGCCACGCCCGCCGCACGTCGGCGATCGTCCGGCGGGGCGCCGCGTGCGGATCCTCGTCGAGGAACTCGCCGTCCGGCCCGAGGAAGAACATGACGATCTCCGGTGGGGCCTCGGTGCCACCATCGAGCAAGCGGGCATCGTGGGGCGGGCCGGCCTCATCCTGATGTTGGCGGCGGTGGCCCATGGCGGCTCAGGTGGCGCGATCCCACCAGTCGAGCACGCGGAGCGCGCGAAGGGTGTTGAAACGACTCGGCCGGCCGACGCCGCCTCCATGTCGAAGTGGACACGGCCGGGGTGGATCCGGTCGAGCAGCCACCGGCCATCGGGTTGCTGCTTCGATCGCACGACGTCCACCGCCTCGGCCATCCGCGGATCGGGCGGCGCGCCCGACTGGCAGAAGTAGTCGAGTGCACGCAGCACGTCGTAGTGCCAGTAATACGGGAACGCGAACTCGAGATAGGCCGGATCGACGACTTCGCCGGTGCTCTTGCGGCGGAACAGGCTGCGCTCGAGCAGGTACTCCTCGCCGCTTCGGCGGGCCTCGCCCACCTCGGCCGATCCGCCGGTCGCTCGCTCGAACTCGAGCAACCCGTCGAGCACGCTGATCGTCGTGTCGAAGGAGGAGCGCACCGAGCCGTTCTCGGCCTCGCAGTTCCAGCCGCCGTCGTCGAGTCGTTCGTCGAGGATGCGCTCGACGATGGGGGCGACATCGATGCCGAAATACGCGCCGGCCGAGATGGTCCGGCCGTTGATGCACGGCTCGACCTCACCGTCGAAGTAGTGCTGCCCGGCGTGCTCCCACCGGCAGTTGGCCGGCGACGCCGGCGATCGCCCGGCGGGCCGATGCCGATTGCGGATCGAGGCCGAGGAGCTGCAGGGTCTGCAGCGTGTGCATCGTGGCGGTCCACGGCTGGCCCGGTTCGTCGCCGGCGTACGACCCCGGGAAGCACGCACCTCCGTCCCACAGCCCGTTGGCGTCCTCGACTGCGAGCAGTCGCGCGCCCCACCCCTCGTGCTCCACCTTGGCGCGCTCGGCGGCGACGTCGGCAGCGGTTGCCCGATCGTCGTCGAGGTCGCGCATACCTGCCAGCGGATCGAAGGATCGCTGTCGAGCAGCCAATCGACGACGCTCATGGACAGACGGTACCGCCTGCCCGGTGACGTCGGCGACGCCGCCCAGCGTCAGTGACGTGGTCAAATTGGGCACGATCGTGGGTCGGCGCGCGATTCGGTGCGCGGACTCCACCGCTGGTGTCGGCGAACCCTCGAGCCTGCCAACATTGGTGCGGGTTCGTGTCTGCGAGACTGCGGCGGTGGTGATCGAGGTGCGCTCAGCCGAGATGCCATCGGGCACGGTGACGTTCCTGTTCACCGACATCGAGGGCTCGACGCGGCGTTGGGAATCCGACCCCGAGGCAATGCGCTTGGCTCTGGCCGCCCACGACGCCGTGCTCACCGCAGCGATCGAGTCGCACGACGGACGGTTGTTCAAGCACACCGGTGACGGAGTGGTCGCCGCCTTCGCGTCGGCGCAGGGAGCCGTGTTGGCCGCTGTTCATGCCCAGCTACTGCTCGATCTCCCGGTCCGAATGGGACTCGCAACCGGAGAGGCTCAGGCGGAGGGGAACGACTACTTCGGCCCGCCGCTCAACCGGGCGGCGCGGGTGATGGCCGCCGGTCACGGTGGCCAGATCCTGGTGGCCTCGTCCACTGCCGAGCTGGTCGATGGCATCGATCTGGTCGACCTCGGCTTACGGCGACTTCGCGACCTGTCAGAGGCCTTGCAGATCTACCAGGTGAGCGCCGAGGGATTGAGTGCTGATTTCCCTCCGCTCAAGACGGTCGACACCGTGCCGGGCAACCTCCCGGCACCGCCGACGAGCTTCGTCGGGCGCGACGCTCAGATCACCGAGCTCGTCGCGCTCGTCGGACAGCGGCGGCTGGTGACTCTGACCGGCGTGGGTGGCGTCGGCAAGACCCGTCTGTCGATTCAGGTGGCGGCAGAGCTGACGCCACGGTTTGCCGACGGCGTGTGGTTCGTCGAGCTTGCCCCGGTCGCGGATGCGGCGGCGATCCCCGACACTGTTGCGACCGCGCTGGGCGTCACGCCCCTGGCGGGGATGAGTGTCATCGACAGCCTGGCGCTCGCGTTGTCCGGTCGCCGACTCCTCATCGTGTTCGACAATTGCGAGCACGTGATCGATGCGGCCGCAGGAGTCGTCGAAGCGATCCTCGCGCACACGACCACCGTGTCGATCATCACGACGTCCCGAGAGCCCCTCGGTATCAGTGGTGAGCACACCTGGCCCGTTCCGCCTCTCGACGTCGACGATGGGGTGACCTCGCCGGCCGTGTCTCTGTTCGTCGAGCGCGCCACAGCCGCCACACCGGATTTCTCGCTCGACGGACCTGGCACTGTCGAGGCCGTCACGGAGATCTGCCAGCGTCTGGATGGCATCGCACTCGCCATCGAGCTGGCCGCCGCGCGGATGGTGTCGATGAGCGCCGAAGAGGTTCGCGACCGGCTGGGAGACCGGTTCCGACTCCTGGCCGGCGGTCGGCGAGGCCTCGAACGGCACCAGACGCTCCGGCAGGCGGTCTCGTGGTCCTACGATCTCCTCACCGACGACGAGCGGAGCGTGCTGCGAGTGTTGTTCCGTCTTCGCTGACGGGTTCGACCTCGAAGGCATCTCGGTGGCGTACGGGTCAGACGATGAGTTCTTGATGCTCGAACTCGTGGAGGGGCTCGTTCGCAAGTCTTTGCTGCTGGCGAAGCGTCTTGGTGGAAAGACGCGGTATCGGGCGTTGGAGACCATCCGTCAATTCGGCGAGGAGCGGCTCGTTGCATCCGGCCGGATGCTCGAGGTACGGGACAGGCATGCGCAGTTCTACCGCGAGCAAATGGCGCGGCACTGGGACATTGTGGGATGGCCCGAATCAGCGAGTCGAACTCGACTGGGTCGACACCGAATTCGCCAACCTGCGCACGGCATTCAGGTGGGCGAACGAGCGGGGGGATCTCGCCGCAGCGACGACGATCGCGGCGCATGCGGCGATCATGATCTGGCCGCTCCAGCGCTTCGAACCGGTCAATTGGGCACTCGAGATTCTCGACTCCGTCGTCGAGGCCGAGGTTCCACAACTCCCGCGTCTGTACGTCGCCGCAAGTCTCTGCCTCTATCTCGGCGAACCTGACCTCGCCGTCACGTACGCACAGACCGCGACTGCGCTCCGCGACGACGCGCGCTACGACCCGTTCGAGGACGGTTGGAGCGAGATGCTCGAGTCCCTGGCACACCTGTTCGGTGGTCGGATCGAGCGGCGGGTGGAGATCTCCGCTGACTTGGCGGAGCGGACCGGGTTCGCACGGGTCGTCGGGCTCTGCGGGCTCACATGGGCGCTCCCGGCCGTTGGACGGGCTGACGACGCAATGGCCATTGCCGACGAGACGGTTGACGCCGCACGGCTCTACGGCAATCCGTTCTGGATCGGATGGGCACTCGGTGGCTATGGCCGTGCATTCGCCGACAGCGCACCCGTGCAGGCGCTCGACGCACTCCGCGAGGGCCTGCGTTACGCGCGAGAGAACCGGCTCGGGTTCTGGGAGGCCAATCTGGCCCAGGACGCCGCCCGACTGGAGGCGAGTCACGGCGACCTCGGCGACGCATTGGCTCTGTTCTCCACGTCGATCGACTCGTTCCACCGGGCCGGCAACATCGTGTTCCTGGCAGCCACGCTGGCGTCGCTCGCGGTCTTCTTCGACCGCTTCGGACGAGCCGAGGTCGCAGCCGTCGTGTACGGCGCCAGCACGCGACAGGCCAGCATCGGTCTCGTTCCGACCCTCGGCCTCGCCATTGCACACCTCCGCTCCGTCCTGGGCGAGGCAAGGTTCGATGAGCTGGTCACCGAAGGATCAGCGCAGGAAACCGCTGAAGCTGTCAGGTTCGCTCAGCTCCAGATCGAGCGGATCGTCCGCGACGTCGCGGCGTGACGGTTCGATGTGCTGGCCCGCAGCTCCACAGCGGGTGCAGCGGCACAGACCTCGCCCCTCGCCGCGGTAATGTCCCGCGCCGGCGGACGGTGCGGCACCGGGGTCGTGATGGCAGGAGGGGCGGATGTCGGCGGTCGCCGAGCAACTGAGGGAGTCGGCATCATCGTTCGGCGATGTGCTCAAGAACCGGAATCTGCGTCGGATCAACCTGGCGCTCACCGGTTCGGTCATCGGCGACTGGGCGTACAGCATCGCGATCGCGATCTGGGCGTATCGCGAAGGTGGCGCGACGGCGGTCGGGCTGTTCGGTGTCGTGCGCTACATCACGATGGCCTTCGTCGGGCCTCTGCTCGCCGCGCTCGCCGACAGGTATCCGAAGAAGTTGGTGATGATCGGCGCGGATGTGGTCCGAGCCGCGCTCGTGTTCGGAGCGGTCGCGCTGATCGCGCTCGACGGCCCGTCGCTGGCGGTGTACGCGCTTGCGCTTGCCACCGCCTGGGCGGGCCAAGCCTTTCGGCCCGCCCAGGCGGCCTTGCTCCCGAGTCTGGCGACGAACCCGCAGGAACTCACCGGCGCCAACGTCGTGGCCTCGACGATCGAGAGCGTCGGATTCTTCCTCGGGCCGGCGATCGCTGGACTGATGTTGGCCGTGGCGGACGTCGAGATCGTGCTGGTCTTCAACGCCATGACGTTCGTGTGGTCGGCAGCGATGTTGGCGGGACTCCCGCACCCTTCGACCGCCGGCGGGAGTGATGCCCTCGAGCCGGCGGCCGTCGACAACGACGATGAGGACGACGACGAGCATGCGGGCATCGTGGCGGACTTGACCGCCGGCTTCTGGGCGATCACGAGGAATCCTCACCTGCGCCTGATCACCGGCCTCTACACGGCCCAGGCCGTGGTTGCCGGCGCATCGGTCGTTTTCGGAGTCACGATCGCGCTCGAGTTGCTCGACCTCGGTGAATCGGCTGTCGGGGTGCTCGACGCCGTGCTCGGCGTCGGTGGGCTGATCGGGAGTGTCCTCGCCATGGGACTCGCACGTCGTCAGCGGCTGGCAAGCGACTTCGGAGTCGGCGTGGTGTTGTGGTCGGCACCGCTGGTGATGATCGCTGCCTCGCCAACGCTCGTGTCGGCGCTGGCGGCGATGTTCCTGATCGGCGTCGGCAATTCGCTCGTCGACATCAACGCGTACACGATCATCCAACGGATGGCGCCGGCGGACGTGATGGGTCGCGTGTTCGGCGCCCTCGAGAGCATGGCCATCGGCGGCATGGCGCTCGGTGCAGTGCTCATGCCGTTGCTGATCGAAGTCGTCGGTGCTCAGGAGCGGACTGCTCATCATGGGTGCCGCGGTCGCGGCAATGGCCATCGCCGGATTCGCGGGTCTCCGACGCATCGACACGACTCTGCTCCCACCTCCCGGACTTGCGCTGCTCCGTGGTGTGCCGACGCTCGCGGTTCTGCCGCCACCCGTGCTCGAGCGGCTCGCCCAGTCGCTCGTGCCGCGCACGGTTGCTGCTGGTGACGACGTGTTCCGCGAGGGCGATGCCGGCGACATGTTCTGGGTGATCGAGCGCGGCACAGCCGTCGTGACGTCCGGGGGACGCTTCCTCAATGAGTTGAGGGCCGGTGATTCCTTCGGCGAGATCGCCCTCCTGCGCGACGTCCCACGGACCGCCACGGTCGCTGCCGCGAACGACTCGGAGCTGGTGCTGCAAGGCGTCGAACGCGACGATTTCATCGCCGCCGTGACCGGCCATGGGGATGCGGCGGAGGTCGCCGATGCGGTCGTCGAGCGTTGGCTCTCCCTCAGCTGAAGGGAGCCGACCGCGTCATGCGTTGCAGGCGAGCGCGGCGAGCACCGTTCGCGCCTGCCACGTGGTGAGATCGGGATGAGCCGACATGATCCGCGCCAGGTGTCCGGCGATCACGGGTGCCGCAAAACTGTTGCCCGTTGCGGTGATCGTCGAATGCTCGTTCCAGGCGACTTCGACGTCGATGCCTGGTGCGGCCCACTCCGCCGGCCCGTGCGGGTTGCACCAGATCCGTTCGCGGTCGATGTCCGGTCCACAGGCGACCGAGAACACGCCGGCGTACTCGCTCGGGATGGTGCGTTTGCGCTCGTTGCTCATCGCCGACACCAGCATCATGCGACGGAACGACGCGGCATCGACGAGATGATGAAAGGTCTCCGCCCATCGCTCGTTGGTGGTGGAGAGACTCAGGTTGGCGATCGTCACGTCGTTCTCGAGGCACCATTCGAGTGCTCGAGCGAACACCCCGGCCGAGCCCTTGAGCGACGCTCCGAGCACGCGGACGCTGACCAACTCGGCTTGCGGCGCCAGCGATCGGATCACCGCCGCGCACGCTGTTCCGTGTCCGTACAAGTCGAGGTGTTCCCCGGCCTCGAGTAGCACGCCGTCGTCGGAATCCGGGTCCCTGACCAGTGCCACGTAGTCGGCAACACCGCCGACGAGGGGGTGCGAAGCGTCGATCCCCGAGTCGACGACGGCGACCCGCACGCCGCGTCCCGAGCGATCGCCGTATGCCCAGTCAGCGGAGATCGGGTGGTCGAGGCCGAGGTCGGGTCGTGGACCCGGACCATCGCCGTGGAACGCTTCCGACCACGCCGGGAGATCGAGCGACTCGTCGACTTCGAGTTCGCTCACATCACGGTCGCTCGAGTTCAAAGGCGCTCACCGTTCGAAGGCGTCGAGAACGGCGTGCACGATCGGCGTCACCCGAGCCTTCTCCGTCGGCGCCAGGGCGGTGAACCGTCTGATCAGTGCCTCGTCATCCACCACCGCGGTGTCCAACAACATCGCTGCGATGTCCATGATCGCCGCGAGCGCTCGCTGACTGCCCGACGACTCCGTCGCCGATCCGGCCGAGGAGCGGTCGAGGAGCGACAGGACTGCAACGACGTCGCCGTCGCGGTCGACGACGGCGATGCACTGAATCTCGCCGGGAACGTAGCCGACGCGCTCGCCGACATCACGCGCGAACCGCGGGTCCGACGTCGGATCACGCACCATCAACGACTGACCGGTGGCGGCGACGAATCCGGCGATCCCGGCACCCGGCGGGAGCAGTGTGCCGACGATGCCGGCGGCGCCGCGCCCATCAGCGGCCACGTAACGCAGACCGTCGTCCATGACCCTGGCGATCGAAACCGAGGTCGCCCCGAGACACGACCGGGCCAGCACACACAACGACGTGAGCGCATCGGACTCGTGTGGCGCCGTCACTCGACTGACCGATCGCCGGTGACGCGCGAAAGTGGAGCGGGCTCGAATGCCCGCTCCACTTGCTCTCGCATCGCGACTCCGCCAGCCCCATGAACATGACCGTCGGTCGCTCCCGCCCGCTCACGACTAGACGATGTGGCCTTCGGTGTCGGCCTCCTCGAGCCGGCGGGCTCACCTCATCGGCCTCGCCCACGACTAGGTCTCGCTTCGATGTGGCCTTCGGTGTCGGCCTCCTCGAGCCGGGGCTCACCTCATCGGCCTCGCCCACATAGGCTCCGCTTGATGTGGCCTTCGGTGTCGGCCTCCTCGAGCCGGCGGCTCGACCTCATCGGCCTCGCCCACATAGGTCTCGCTCTGATGTGGCCTTCGGTGTCTTCGGCGTTGTCCATGCCGAGGCTGCCGATCGGAAAGTCGTTGGCCGGATTGTGGTTGACGTTGGTCATCGCTTGCTCCTTGTTGTGGTGGCAGCGGCAACCCGCAGCCCGTGTTGTTCGATGAACCCATCATGAACAAGCAGGAGCAGTCTTGCAGTTCGCTGCACGACGCCCGGTGTGTATCGGCCACGACAGTACGACTCGAGCGCACGATCTCCGCGACACTCTCGTTGATGAAGTGGCGGATCCTGCACAGCCTCACCGACGAACAGCAACGAGACGTCCTGCGGGCGGCGGAGCGGCGCCGCTATCGCGACGGCGACACGCTGTTCCACCAGGGCGACCCCGGTGACACCGTGCACCTCCTGGATCGCGGTCACGTGGCGTTCAGGATCGTCAATCTGCACGGCGTCACGCTCACGCTCGACCTCGTGGGACCAGGCTCGACATTCGGTGAACAGACCCTCGTCGAACGGAACGCCCGCAGGTCAGCGTCCGTCGTCGCCCTCGGCGCGGTGGAAACCCTGATGGTCCGTCGAGACACGTTCGCCGAACTCCTCGAGCGTCACCCGGCAGCCATGACCGTCCTCGTCGAGATGCTCGCCGCACAAGTGCGCCGGCTGTCCGAGATGCTGCTCGACTCGCACTCGATGGGAGCGGAGGAGCGCGTCGTGAAGCAACTCCGCCGCCTCGCCCTCGACTTCCGCGACGGCAACACCGCCACGCTGCCGATCACCCAGGAGGAGCTGGCCTCGATGGCCGGCACGACGCGACCCACGGCCAATCGCGCCCTCCAGACACTGGTCAGTGATGGAACGGTTCAATTGGGGCGCAGCCGAATCGTGATCGCCGACGTCACGAGGCTGGGCCCCGCATAGCTCTGTCGTCATCGTGACGTGCCGGCACCTCTGCGGCGCTGCGTGAGCTGTGACGGGAACGGGTCAGGCGGGCAGGGGCGTCGTGGTGGTGCGTAGTCGTTGGGCGCGGTGGGTGAGTGGTGGGCAGTCGAGGTGTTCGGCGATGGACAGCGCCTCGTTGATGTATTCGGCGACGTTGGTGTCGTCGTGGTGGTGCAGGTGCTCGGCGTTGTCGAGGAGCCCTTGGGCGAGGTGGTAGGGGGTGCTGTGCTCGCGCAGCATGGCGAGGGCGTCGGCGAACTGTGCTGTCGCGCCGGCATCGTCGCCGGCGGCGGCGAGGCGGGCGCGGATGAGGGCGAGTTCGGCGCGGTGCATGATGGGCACCGCGCCGGGGGCGAGGTCGGAGCATCGGTCGGCGAGCATGGCCTCGATGTCGAAGCGGGCCAGTTCGTGGGCGGTGCGGGCGGCCAGCGGCCAGGTCCATGTGGCGTACTCGCCGCCGAACCGGATTCCCGTGCCGAGGTGTTCGATGCCGGCCGTTGCGAGGCGGAGCGCTTGGTCGTGATCGCTGCGTGCTGCCGCCTCGAATGCGCCGGCCATCGCTATGTAGGCCTGGTCCTCGAGGTTGTCGCTGTCGGCGAGTTGGATGCGCGCGTGCAGATCGGTGGCGGTCGTGGTGTCGCCTCGTAGCCCGGCCAGGACGACTCGTGTGGCGAGGAGGTAATCGTCGTCGACGAGCAGCTCGGCGTGCGGTCCACTCGACAACAGTTCGTCGGCCTGCTGCCACGAGCCGAGCGCCAATTGCAGCCAGGCCATGTTGATGACCGCTGCGTCGAGTGCGTACGTGTGTCCGAGTCGGGACATGATGTCGATGCCCCGCCGGGCCGCGTCGAGCCCCTCTGCCGGGTGGTCGTCGATGTGGATGTTGGCCAGGTTCAGGTAGGCATACCCGGCTTCGAGGGCGTTGTCGTTGAGCTCGGACAGCCGTGCGGCCTCGCGCGCGAACATCGCGGCCAGCCGCGGTTCTCCGCCGAACAGGAGGTACATCGACCGGGTACCGAGCAGCTTTGCGTACCGACGGTCGTCGACGTCGAGTTGTTGGCCGAGGGCGAGCGCGCTCGCGCTGAGCTGATCGGCATCGTCGACGCCGGCATAGGCAGCCGCCATGGCAAGCTCGTCGAGGGCGTCGAGCCGATCGTGGGCCGCGGCGGCGCCGAGCAACTCGATCGCTTCGGTCAGGATCAGTCGGGCGTGGTCGTTGCGGCCGGCGCGGCGGAGCGCGCGGCCGAGTTGGATCATCGCTCGGGCGACACCGCCGGTGTCGTCGAGCTCGGCAAAGATCTCCCGGGCCCGTTCGGCGTCGACGGTCACTTCCTCCAACGACGACGACAGCCGGTTTGCGGCCTCGGCGGCGTCGAGCCGCAACCGCGCCGCACGCCCGCGATCGCCTCCGCTGGCCTCAGCGAGCTCGGCCGCGTCGCGGTAGCAGGTGGCGGCACGCCGCGGTGATCCTGTCCGTATCGCCCGTTCGCCGGCGCGGGTCAACACGTCGATCGCTGCCCGGCGGACGTCGTCGACGTCGTCGTCGTCGGGGACCGCGTCGAGCGCGTCGACGTAGTGGCGGGCCACCGCATCGAGCACTTCCTCACCGTCGCCGGGGAACGACGCCCGCAGGTGAGCGGCGACCGCGAGATGGCGGGCCTTGCGGTCACGGCGCGACATCGTGTCGTAGGCGACCTGGCGCAACATGTCCTGCGCGAAGCGGTAGCTGCCGTGCTCGGGCGACAACGGGTCAGCCGACACCAACAACACCTCGCGGCGCAACAACTCGCCGAGCACCACCGCACACGCCGTCTCGTCGAGACCACTGATCGCGCCGATCGCCTCGGCAGGGAACGTCGAGCCGAGCACGGCCGCGTCGGCGACCACACGCCGAGCCACCACGTCGAGCGCGTCGAGCCGCGCCGCGAGCAACGCGTGCAGACTGTCGGGCACACCGAGCTCACCGATGCCGCCGACCAGGCGATACCGCCCCTCCACCGGCCGTACGACATCACGGTCGATCAACGCCCGAATCGTCTCCACCGCATACAACGGGATGCCCTGCGCCCGGCTCACGATCAACGCCCGGTCCGCGGTCGGGATGTCCGCGATCAACGCGTCGACCAACTCGTCCATCGAGTCGCCATCGAGCGGATCGAGCGTGATCGACGCACGGTTAGGGCCCGAACCGAAACCCGGCCGGCGCTCGGCGATCTGCGGGCGAGTGAACACCAACACGAACACCGGCAGATCGCGCACCCAGTCGATCAGATGCTCCACGAAATCGAGCAGATCCGCAGAGGCGTGATGAGCGTCCTCGATCAGGATCGCCACCGGCTGCACCGCAGCCAACTCCTCGAAGAACCGTCGGCAGCCAGCGAACAACTCCTCACGCGACAACACCACGCTGCCGTCCCCACCATCGGCGCCGACACCGAGCAGCCGACCGATCCGCACCCCGATGAACTCGCGATCGGGCTCCGACCCCACATAGCGGGCCAACCCGTCACGCAACTTCGCGGCAACGGTCATCGCGTCGTCGTCCTCGGCGATCCCCAGACGCTGACGAATCACCTCCGCCAACGCCCAATACACCAAACCGTCGCCATACGACAGACACCGACCGCGATGCCACCACACCCCGTCGGCCAACCCGTCGACGTATTTCTCGAACTCCCAACCGAGCCGCGACTTGCCCACCCCCGCCGGGCCCGACACCACCACCAACCGCGGCACGCGACGCTCCGCCGACGCATGGAACAACTCGCGCAAAGCACGCATCTCCGCACCCCGCCCCGTCAGCGGCGCCTCCAGACCGTCGACGCGCTGCACACCCCCCACGCTCGACACCACCCGCACCGCCCGCCACAAATGCTCCGGTTCCGCCTTGCCCTTGAGCGTGTGGGCACCCTCGTCGTGATAGCTGATCGCGTTCGCCGTCAACCGACGCGTCGCCCCATCCACCCACACCGACCCCGGAGCAGCCGCACTCTGGATCCGCGCCGCGGTGTTCACCGCGTCACCCGCCACCATCCCCTCATTCACCGCCGCCAAGTTGACCGCGACCTCCCCGCTCACCACCCCCGCCCGCCCCGCCAGACCACCAATCCCCGCATCGACACCCAACTGCCCGATCGACTCCACCAGATCCAACGCCGCACGAACCGCCCGCTCAGGATCGTCCTCCGTCGCCACCGGCGAACCCCACACCGCCATCACCGCATCACCGATGAACTTCTCCACCACCCCACCATGACGACGCACCACCACCGACGCCACCTCGAAATAGCGGCTCAACAACTCACGCACCGCCTCCGCGTCCTGCGACTCCGCCCACGTCGTGAAACTCACCAAATCAGCGAACACCACCGAACACAACCGCCGCTGCGCCACCGGCCCCACATCGACCACCGGCGCCACTTCGACCGTCGGGGCAACCGGCGGCGCGTCAGCGGCCGGGGTCCCTCCGACGGCAGCACCACAATCACCGCAGAACCGCTTTCCCGCCTCGAACGGCGCCCCACACGACGCGCACACCACGCGCAACGACGCACCACAATCACCGCAGAACCGCTTGTCACCCGGACTGTCCGCACCACAACCCGGACACCGCACGCCCATCTCCACGCCCGCAAACCTACATCGGGCCACCACCCAGGGCCGTTTGGGGTGCGGCACCGTGCACCGCAGGCGACCAGCGCCTCACCGTGAACTCTGTCGTGATCGATGAGACTTCGGGTCAGCGCTCGCCGAATCCGGCATGCCGACCTGGTCGGCCAGATGTACGACGCGTTCGTTCGGGTGCTTGAGCAGCGACCTGCCACTCGCAGAATTGAGGTCGTGCCCGGCGACATCGACCAGACCTTCGCGCGCTTCGAGAAGGCACTCGGTATCAGCGCCCCGTAATCCGCTTCGCGCTGCGCATCAGCCGCACGCTTCGGC
>CAWHJP010000009.1:0-280264 GCA_963829675.1 Ilumatobacteraceae bacterium | reverse complement strand
GCCGACGACCACCGAGATGGCGAGCATGAACAGTCGGCTCGTTGCGTAGCGCTGACCGAAGATGGTGGTGAAGTGCACGACGTCGCCGGGCCACACCATCTTCTTCGCGAGACCGCCGTACTGGTGCAGCATCTGATCGGCGAGAATGACCGTCACGGCGATCGTGATGATCGCTTGGCGGAGATCCTGGCCCTGGTTCCAGCGCAGGAACAGCTGCTGCATCACCACACCCAACACGGCGACCGCGAGTGCTCCGACGAGGAGCGGAACGATCCACTGCAGCATCGAGACGTCGCCGGATTCGATGTTCCTGGTCTTGCCGACCATCGTCTGCTGCAGGTCGATGGCGATGTACGCGGCGAGCAGGAAGAACGCACCGTGCGCCATGTTGACCGTGCGCATCAGCCCGAAGATGAGGGTGAAGCCGGAGGCGACGACGAACAGCAGGCCGGCGAACGTCAGCCCGTCGAGCAGCGTGACGGCGAACTGCCCCGGCTCGTCGATCGCTGCTCCCGCCGACGTGTCCGCGGTCCACGACCGGTCCGCGAGGAACAGGACCCACACGACGGCCAATGTGATGACCACCCCGACCAGGATCAGCGGCAGCTTCCGAACCCGCCGAATCTGTGTCGGCGTGAGTCGGAAGGCACCAAGCCTCAGTCGGGGAACATCTTCGGTGACGACGTCAGACGTAGACGACACGGAACCCCCTCCCCCGATCGACCACGGTAGTGATCGTGCTCGGGCACCGAAAGGGCCGCGCGAGCGACGCACGGCGGTTCGTAGGAGGGGGTCCGAAAGAACTACGCCGGCGGATCGTGGCGGTGCGTCATCCCGTGAACGGAGGAGCAGGGCGGTCGCTTCGGTACGGGTGCGCACCTGCAGCTTCATCAGGATGCTGCTCACGTGGTTCTTGACGGTGAACACACTGAGGTGGAGCGCGTTGGCGATCTCCGCATTCGTCTTGCCCTCCGCCATGAGCCGGGCGAGTTCCCGCTCGCGCGACGTCAACGGCGAGCGATTGGCGGCGTCGGCGCGATCGAGGAGTGATCGTGTGACCTGCGGGGAGTAGATGCCGTGTCCTGCGGCGGCGCTGCGCACCGCGAGAGCGAGCGATTCTGCGTCGACCGACTTGACGAGGTAGCCGTTGGCGCCGGCGTCGATCACTTCGCGGACGCGCTCGGCATCGGAGAAGGACGACAATGCGACGATCCCCAGCCCGTCGTGGGTGGCTCGCAGCTGCCGGATCGCCTCGACGCCGCCCGATCCCGGGCATCACGAGGTCCATCACCACCACGTCGGGCCGGAGGTCGGCGACCACGGTCAATGCGGCTTCGCCCGAACCGGCCTCACCGATCACCTCGAGGTCGTCGAACCGGGCGAGACAGGCGCTCACGCCTTCGCGCAGGAGGTCGTGGTCGTCGACGACGATCACGGTGATGCGGGTCACGGATCGAACCGAACCCGGATCGAGGTGCCCTGGCCGGGAGCGCTGTTCACCGAGAACACCGCACCGACCGCTTGCGCTCGTTCGCTCATGATCCTGAGTCCGAGATGGCCGCCCGGCACCTGGTCGGGATCGAACCCGGCGCCGTCGTCGGCGATACACAGTTCCACCGGCGGTCCGGCGACGAGGCGGACCGCCAGCGACCGGGCATTCGCATGTTGGGCCACGTTGCCGAGCGACTCCTGTGCGATTCGATAGAACGCGACGTGGACGTCCGGGTCGAGACGAACCGGATCGAGCGCGGCGGTGACATCGAGCGTGCGCCGGCACTCGAGGGCGTCGAGCAGATGGGTGATCAGCTGATCGAGGTCGACGTCGGCCAGCTCATCGGGCCGCAGTTCGAGGAGCAGTGAGCGCATCTCCGCCAGCGCGCCACGATTGAGCTGCCGCAGACGGTCGGCGCGATGGAACAGCTCCGAGTCCTCGGGTCGATGTCGTTGAGCAGCGACTCCGCGGTGAGCGCCGCGGTCCACAACGTCTGATTCACCGCATCGTGCAGATCGCGAGCGAGGCGTTGGCGTTCCTCGGTCGCGGCCAGCTCGGAGACCCGGCGAGCCAGTTGCGAGTTCGACAGTGCGGCGCCGGCCTGGTCGGCGATCGCCCCGAGCCGGTCAGCGTGATCGGCCGTGAAGAAGCCGGGGGTGGCGCTCTCGACCACCAGATAGCCGATCAACCGGTCGGCGACCTGCATGCGCGCCCCGACCGTCGACCCCGCCGGGCCGAACGCGTGTCCCGGTTGGTCGACGATGACGGGCCCCTCCCGGTGCTTGACACGCTCGATGACGGTGAGGGATTCGATGTCCTCGATCGACGACGCCGGTGCTCTCCGGGATGTAACCGAAGCCGCTGCGATGCAAGGTGAGGCTCGCAACGACCGGATGCGTCGGCGAGCACGATGGCTGCGAGGTCGTTCGAGATCAGACGCTCGACGCCCTCGAGGGTCTGTTCGGTCACCGCATCGATGTCGAACGTCTTCGACATCGCCGCCGCGGTGTCACGCAGTGCTTCCGCGTACGCCCGCTGCTCGCGCTCCTCGGACTGCAGACGGATACGGAACTCGACCTCTCGCCGAAGTGTCTCATTGGACCGCAGCAGATCGTTCGTGCGCAGGCGCACTCGTTCGTCGAGATCCCCCAATGTGCGCTGCAATTCATCCTCGGCCTGATGCCGATCGGTGACGTCCTTGAACGTTCCCAGGACGCCGATCACGGCGCCGTCGACCCCGCGCAAGGGGACCTTGTTCGTCTCGATCCATCGCTCCTCGCCGTCAGCCCGGCGAAGCCGCTCGAGAATTCCGAACTTCGGCTCACCGCTGTCGAGCACCGCGCGATCCCAATCGATGAACCATTCGGAGTTGAACTCGGGGTCATCGGCCCACGGCATGTCGCGATCGGACTTGCCGAGCAGGATCGACGAGTCGAATCCGGCGAAGGACGAGAACACGTGGTTGCACCCCAGATAGCACGAGTCGCGGTCCTTCCAGAACACGGCGTTGGTCAGTGAGTGCATCAGACTGAAGAGCATCTGTTCGCTCGCAGCCAACGCCGCGCTGGCGGATTCCTCGCCGTGCAGCAGCGGCGCGTACATCTCGGGCGCCGGTGCCAACCGCCCCGCATCTCGGTTCGACGTACCCTGCGAACTCATGCCATGGACAGAGTAGACGCTGCTCGAAGCATCCCTTCCCCGGGCTGGGCGGCCATACAGGGCACCCGCCTCGCGAGGTTTGGGAGCGGCTCAGCGGAACGTGGCGCCGTTGAGTCGGAGTTCACGCTCGGCTGATTCGATGGTCGTGCGTGTCGTCGATCACGAGCAGTTCGACGCCGGTCATCGTCGCGAAGTCCTGCACGACCCGAGTGGTGATCTGGTTGCTCATCGCGGTGTGGTGCGAGGCGCCGGCGGCGAGCCATGCCGTTGCCGCCGTGCGGAAGTCGGGCTTCGACCGCCACACGGCGTGACCGACGGGGAGGTTGGGCATCGCGGCGGGAAGCGGCACGCACTCGACCTCGGCGGCGACCAGCCGGAACCGGTCACGCATGTCGCTCAACGCCAGCACGACCGCCGGCCCGGGGTCGGCGGTGAACACCAGTCGTACCGGATCGTCCTTGCCGCCGATCGACAGCGGCGCGATGTCGAGCCGTGCCCGCTGGCTCGACAGCGACGGGCTGACCTCCAACATGTGCGCGCCGAGCGAGAGCTCCTCGCCCGGCACCATGTGGTACGTGTAGTCCTCCATCAGCGACGCCCCGCCGGGCAGGCCGGCGCCCATGACGGCGGCGATCCGCACGAGCATCGCCGTCTTCCAGTCGCCCTCGGCGCCGAACCCGTACCCGTCGGCCATCAGCCGCTGCACGGCGAGGCCGGGCAGTTGACGCAACGTGCCGAGATCCTCGAACGACGTCGTGAACGCGCTGAAGCCCCCCGCCTCGAGGAACTGGCGGAGCCCGACCTCGATCGCCGCGCCGTACCGCAGCGAGTCGTGTCGGTCGGCGCCGGGCACGAGGCTCGGCACGACGTCGTACAGGTCGAGGTACTCCTCGATCAGCGTCGTCGATCTGCGCGTCGGTGGCGGACTCGACGAGCGACGCCAGGTCCATCACCCCCCATGTGTTGATCTGCGAACCGAAGATCGCCTCGGCCTCGGTCTTGTCGCCCTCGGTCACGGCGACGTAGCGCATGTTGTCGCCGAAGCGGGCGACGTTCATGCTCCGGGCGGCGAGCCAGCCGGCGCGCGGCGCGACACCAGTCGCCGATCCGGGAGGTCACGGTCGGGTCGGATGCGTGGCCGACCACGGTCGTGCGGGGGATGCCGAGCCGGGTCTCGATGTAGCCGAACTCGCGGTCGCCGTGGGCGGCCTGGTTGAGGTTCATGAAGTCGAAGTCGATGGTCGCCCACGGCAGCTCGGTGTTGGCCTGCGTGTGCAGATGCAGCATCGGCTTGTCGAGCGCACACAGGCCGGCGATCCACATCTTGGCCGGGCTGAACGTGTGCATCCAGGTGATGATCCCGACGACGTTCGGCGCCACGTTCGCCTCGCGGATCAGCTGCAGGATCGCGTCGCGCGACGTGAGGACCGGCTTCCACACGACCCGGCAGGCGATGTCGTCGGACCGATCGAGCATCGTCGACCACCTGCTGCGACTGCGCGGCGACCTGGGCCAGCACCTCGTCGCCGTACATCGTCTGGCTCCCGGTGAGGAACCAGACCTCGTGTTCGGCGAGGTTCGGGACGATGCTGCGACCCATCACGTGGCTCCTTTCATCGGGCACCGTCGGGTGCTTGTCCGTAGACGTTCTGGTAGCGGTCGAACAGCGCGTCGACGTCGGCCGGTGCGATGGGCACCGGCGTGCCGAGCTGCTCGGCGAGGTGCACGGTGCGCGCCGCGTCCTCGCACATCACGGCCGCCTTCACCGCGTCGCGGCCGTTCGCGCCGATCGTGAACACGCCGTGGTTGGCGAGCAGCACGGCTCGCGAGCGGTGGCCGGTGAGCGTCGCCACGATGGCCCGACCGATCGACTCGTCACCGATGATCGAGAACGGCGCGATCGGGATCTCGCCGCCGAACTCGTCGGCCATCCCGGTGATCACGCACGGGATCGGCCGATGACAGGCGGCCCATGCGGTGGCGTACGGCGAGTGGGTGTGCACCACGCCGCCGACGTCGGGCATGTGCCGGTACACGTACGCGTGGGCGGCGGTGTCCGACGACGGCGAACGCTCGCTGCCGACCGCCCCTGCGACCGGCACGCCGTCGAGGTCGCACAGCACCATCGAGTCGGCGGTGAGCTCCTCGTAGCCCGACCCCCGACGGCTTGATCACGAACAGGTCGGCGCCGGGCACCCGGGCGCTGACGTTCCCGGCGGTCCAGACGACGAGGCCGTGACGCGGGAGTTCCGCATGCAGCGCGCAGACTCTGCCCGAGCCGTGGCGATCGCGCCAGCGTACTGGCCTTCGGCGAATGTGTCGCCGAACTCGGTCATGCGCTCGCCTCGAGGCGCAGCTGCCTGAGTCGCTTCATCGACGTCGTTGCCGCCCCGCCCGAAGTGGTCGTGCAGCAGCCGGTACTCCGCGTACAGGCGGTCGTACACCTCGGCGGCTCGCGGGTCGGGTCGGTACACCGCTCGTGTCACTCGGCCCATCGCCTCGCTCGCCGCCCGGACGTCCTCGTAGGCCCCGGCGGCGACGGCGGCGTGGATCGCCGAGCCCAGCGCCGGGCCCTGCTCGGAGCCGATGGTGGAGATCGGCATGCGCAACACGTCGGCGTACAGCTGCATCAGCGGACGGTTCCGCAGCAGCCCGCCGGCGACGACGAACTCGCGGACCGGCACGCCGGACACCCCGAACGTCTCCACGATCATGCGGGAACCGAACGCCGTCGCCTCGAGCAACGCCCGGTATCCCTGCTCGGCGCGGGTGCTCAGCGTCTGACCGAGGACCAGACCGGACAGCGAGGCGTCGACGAGCACCGAACGGTTCCCGTTCACCCAGTCGAGCGCGATCAGCCCGTGCGCACCCGGTGGTTCGGCGAACGCCAGCGCGGTGAGGTGGTCGTGGATCGACTCGCCGGCGGCGTCGAGCGGCCTGGAAGTAGCGCTCCGGCACCTGGGTGTCGACGTACCAGGCGAAGATGTCGCCGACCCCGGACTGCCCCGCCTCGTAGCCGAACGAGCCGGCGAGGATGCCGCCGTCGACGACGCCGCACATCCCTGGCACCTCGACGAGCTGGTCGTGGTTCATCACGTGACAGGTCGACGTCCCCATGATGGCCAGCATCTGCCCGGCCTCGACGGCCCGAGCCGCGGGTGCGGTGACGTGGGCGTCGACGTTGCCGACCGCAACCGCGATGCCGTCGGGCAGCCCGGTCCAACGCGCCGCCTGCGCCGTGAGACCGCCGGCGCGCTCGCCCAGCGCGCCGATGCGATGGTCGAGCTTCGACTTGGCGAAGCCGACGAAGTCGGGATTGAGCGCCTCTTCGAAGTCCGGCGACGGATACGCGTGCGTCCTGCCAGATCCCCTTGTACCCGGCGCTGCAGGCGTTGCGGACGTACTCGCCGCACAGCTGCCACACGATCCAATCGGCCGCCTCGACCCAGTGGTCCATCCGCTCGTAGATCTCGGGATCCTCCTCGAGCAGCTGGAGCGCCTTGGCGTACTCCCACTCGCTGGAGATGAAGCCGCCGTACCGCGGAAGCCACGGCTCGCCGCGGGTCTGCGGCGACCGCGTTGATCCGGTCGGCGTGCGGCTGGGCGGCGTGGTGCTTCCACAGCTTCACGTAGGCGTGCGGTCGGTCGCGGAACTCTTCGAGCCTCGCACACCGGCGTCCCGTCGGCGAACACCGGCAGCGGCGTCGACGCGGTGAAGTCGGTGGCGATGCCGATCACGTCGGCGGGGTCGACGCCGGCCTCGGCGACCGCTGCCGGCACGGCGTGACGCAGCACGTCGCGGTAGTCGTTCGGATCCTGCAACGCCCACTCGGGTGGGAGCGCCGCGCCGGTCGCCGCCAGATCGAGCGTCCATCACGCCGTGCGCGTACTCGTGCACCGCCGAGCCGAGCTCCTCGCCGTCGCGCACGCGCACGACGAGCGCGCGGCCCGACAGCGTGCCGAAGTCGACACCGACGACGTAGCTGATCCGCTCTGGTCGACCCGCGTCATCCGCGCCTGCCCTTGATCGCCCGCTGGAGGAGCACGAACACGAACAGGATGCCCCCGGTGATGATCGTCGTCATCTCCGGCCTGATCCCGCCGTCGCGGGTGATGAGCACGTTCATCAGGCCGAGCACGAAGGCACCGATCACCGAGCCGATGATCGAGCCCGATCCACCGGTGAGCAGCGTCCCACCGATCACGACGGCGGCGATGGCGTCGAGCTCCCAGCCGATGCCGGTGATGTTCTGGGCGCTGCCGAGCCGAGCGGTGTAGACCACCCCGCCGATGGCGGCGAGGGTGCCGCTGATGACGTACACCGCCAGCTTGGTCCTGCGCACCGGCAGGCCCATCAGGTTCGCCGACGGCTCCGAACCGCCGACCGCGTAGACCGTGCGCCCGAAGCGGGTGCGGTGGACGACGAGCAGGCCGCCGACGACGACGACCGCGGCGACGATCACGCCGGGGGTGACGACGAGGTCGTTCACCTTCTCACCGTCGATCAGCTTCCACTGGTGCGCGATCTCCTTGATCGGCGAGTCGGGGTCGAGGCGCTCCGGAACGGTGCTCAGCGTCGAGGCGAGCCCGCGGGCGAGGAACATCATCGACAGGGTGGCGATGAAGGGCTGCATGTCGAAGAACTCGATGAGGCAGCCCGACACGAGCCCGATGACCGAGCCGATCAGCACCATGATCAGCACGACCAGGTACGGGTTCCATCCCGCTTGGGCGAGCATCATCCCGGCGACGCTGCTGAACGCGATCACCGCACCGACCGACAGGTCGATCCCACCGGTGAGGATCACGAACGTCAGGCCGACCGCCAGGATCACCAGGTGGGAGTTGTTGATCAGCAGGTTCGAGATCGTGCTCGGCTGGAGGATGGCGCCGTAGGTGACCTGCCCGTAGATCACCATCGCGATGAAGATCGCCAACGCCGCGCCGGTCGAGGTGGCGTCGCGGTGGCGGGCCAGGTAGCGCTTGAGCGAGGGCTGGTTCGACGTGTGCAGGTCGGAGCTCTCGGCGTCGACCGGCGGTGTTCGGCTCGACGGGTCCGGCCGACTCGAGGGTCTCGGTGGTCGTCACGACGGCACCATCTCTCGGGTGACTCGTCGACCGGATCTGCCACCGAGGTCGGTCGCGACGGACGGAGGCCCGCCACCCATCCGCGGAAGCGGCGCGACTGCGCGACGTACAAGACGATGATCACGGCCGCCTTGAACGCCGGGGTCGCCGACGCCGGGATGCCGAGGAAGACGACGGTCTTGTCGAGCGTGGCGATCAAGAACGCGCCGATCGCCGCACCGGCGAGCGAGAACCGGCCGCCGGCGAGCGAGGTGCCACCGATCACGACGGCGAGGATCGCGTCGAGTTCGAACTGGTACCCGGTCTGCGACACGTCGACGGTCATCACCGTGCCGGTCGAGAAGATGCCGGCGATGCCGGCGAGGAACGCGCTCATCGTGTACACCGTGATCAGCAGGGCACGCCGGTTCAGGCCGGCGAGCCGGCTGGCCTCGGCGTTGATCCCGATCGACTCGATCATCATGCCGAGCGCCGAACGACGGATCACGAACGCCACCACCACGGCGATCGCCACGGCTGACAGGAACACGACCGGCAGGCCGAGCACGTAGCCGTTGGCGATCCATCGATACCGCTCGTTGACCGCGGTCGTGTTCTGGCCCCCGGTGATCACCTTCGCCAGCCCGCGGCCGGCGAGCATCATGACGAGCGTCGTGATGAACGGCTGGAGCCCGACGACCGCGATCAGGATGCCGTTGATCGCGCCGAGCACGGCGCAGAGCGCGAGCGCCAGCCCGATGGCGGCGGCCGCGGCACCGATCGAATTCGGCGCGTCGGCGCTGCTGAGGTACTCCATCGCGACCGCACCGGCGACCGCCATCATCGAACCCACCGACAGGTCGATCCCACCGGTGGCGATCACGAGGCACATGCCGGTGGCGATCATCAGCAGTGGCGCCGCGGCGCGGGCGATGTCGACGAGGTTGCCGACGAACGCACCGGTGTTCGAGCTGTAGGTGATGCTCAGGTAGCCGGGATCCTTGATGACGTTGATGCACAGCAGGCCGACGATGGCGGCGACGGCCCAGATGTGCTGCGAGCGCAGCAGCGCGACAGCACGCCGGCCGGTCGCGACGACGGGCGACGGTCCGGGCGGCACGTCGACGGTCTCGTCGGTCGTCACGCGGCACCTGCGCCGGCGATGATGTCGACCACCGTGGCGGTCGTCGTGTCGGGCCCGACCTCGATCTCGTCGATCTTGCGCCGGTCCTTCAGGATGACCACCCGGTCGCTGAGTCGTACGACCTCGTCGATCTCCGACGAGATGTACACCAC
This sequence comes from Ilumatobacteraceae bacterium, assembly GCA_963829675.1. Lineage (GTDB taxonomy): Bacteria > Actinomycetota > Acidimicrobiia > Acidimicrobiales > Ilumatobacteraceae > Sva-07. Next base: position 270,750 of record CAWHJP010000009.1, on the reverse strand, counting down.
GGCGACGCCGCCGTCGCTGAGCGCGACGACCGCGGCCTGGATCTCGGCCTTGGCACCGACGTCGATGCCGCGTGTCGGCTCGTCGAGGATGAGCATGTCGGGCTTCGTCGCCAACCAGCGGCCGAGCAGCACCTTCTGCTGGTTGCCGCCCGACAGGTTGCGCACCCGGGCCTCCGGGTTCGCCGGCCGGATGCCGAGTTCGGTGATGTACTTGTCGACGATCTCGTTCTCCTCGCGGCGGGACAGTCGTCGCATCCAGCCGCGTCGGGCCTGCACCGCGAGCACGAGGTTCTCGCGCACGGTGAGGTCGGCGATCACCCCCTCGTCGCGGCGGTTCTCGCTCGAGTAGGCGATGCGATGGGCGAGGCCGGCGGCGGGCGAGTGGAGCGCGGCGCGCTCGCCGTGGAACACGACGGTGCCGGAGTCGGCCTTGTCGGCGCCGTACAGCAACCGGGCCAGTTCGGTGCGGCCGGATCCGAGCAGACCGGCGAAGCCGATGACCTCGCCGGTGTGGATCTCGAAGTCGGTCGGCGCGATCGCGCCCTTGCGGCCGAGCGACGTGGCCGGCGAGCAGCGGGTCGTCGGTGCGGTCGGCGCGGCGCTGATGGCGCTCGGCGTCGATCGATCGGAGCAGCGACAGCTCCTTGCCGATCATCTTGGCGATGAGTTCGGTGCGGTCGAGTTCGGCAGTCAGGAACTCGCCGACGTAACCGCCCGTTGCGCAGGACGGTGATGCGGTCGCTGATCGCGTACACCTGGTCGAGGAAGTGCGACACGAACAGGATCGCCACGCCCCGATCACGGAGTTGACGGACGACGGCGAACAGCTGCTCGACCTCGGTGGCATCGAGGCTCGACGTCGGCTCGTCGAGGATGAGCACCTTCGAGTCGGTGACCATCGCCCGGCTGATCGCCACGAGCTGCTGCATCGCCAACGACAGCGACGACAGCGGCAGCCGGGTGTCGAGATGATGGAGGCCGAGCTTGGCGAGCGCCTGCTCGGCGCCGCGGTGGGTCGCCTTCCACCTGATCCCGAACGGTCCGCGGACCTCGTGGCCGAGCATCACGTTCTCGCCGATCGTGAGGTTCGAGCACAGGTTGACCTCCTGGTACACGACCGAGATGCCGGCCGTCTGGGCGTCGGCGGTGCCGTGGAGCCGGCGCTCCTCGCCGTCGATCACGATCTGCGCCGGCGTCGATGGCGTAGACGCCGGTCAGCGCCTTGATGAGCGTGGACTTGCCCGCACCGTTCTCGCCCATGAGGGCGTGGACCTCGCCGGGCAGCAGCCGGAAGTCGACCGCGTCGAGCGCCTTGACGCCCGGGAAGGTGATCGAGACGCCGCGCATCTCGACGATCGGTGACGGTGTCATGAATGGTGACGATGTCATGCGGAGACCTCCTTCGTCGACGGTCGGGGTGGGCAGGAGCGAATTCGCCACAGACGTGAGTGGGCCCACCGGAGCGGGCCCACTCGTGTCCATGGGGGTCGGCGATTTCGGAGGGTCAGTACTGCCGGGTGGGCAGCGCCTCCTGCGCGGCTTCCGGCGAGTCGAACGTTCCGCTCGGCACGATGATGTAGGACTCGACGGACTCGCCGGCGAGCGTCTTCCTCACCACGTCGACGGCGGTGTCGCCGAACAGCGGGTTGTACTCGGCGACGAAGCTGAGTTGTCCGGCGGCCAGCGCCTCCATCGCAGCCTTGGTGCCGTCGATCGTGGCGATCAACACGTCCTCGCCAGGCACGAGCCCGGCTTCCTCGACGGCGAGCGCCGCCCCGAGACCCATCTCGTCGTTCTGGGCGAAGACCAGCTGGATGTCGTTGTCGTTGGCCTTGAGCACGGTCTCCATCACGCTCTTGCCTTCCTCGGCCGACCAGTTCGCGGTCTGCGCGCCGACCTTGACGAACTGCGGTTGATCGTCCATCACCGAGTCCCAGCCGTCGTTGCGTTCGTTGACGACTCCGACACCGGCCGGGCCTTCGAGCACGAAGTAGTTCCCGCCGTCGGGAAGTGCGGTCGACCGCCCATTCGGCGACGCCCTTGCTCACCTCGACGTTGTCGGGTGCGATGCGGGTGACGTACGAGGCTCGGGTCGTCGGGCTCGATGCCGCGGTCGATCAGGACCACCGGGATCTCGGCCTCCTGGGCACGGGCGAGCGAGTCCTCCCAGCCCGCACCCTCGGTGGCCGACAGCAGGATCACGTCGACGCCTTCGTCGACGAACGACGTGAACGCGTCGATCTGCGACTTCTGGTCGAGGTTGGTCGCCGGTGCGTACTTCAGATCGAAGCCGTTCTCGGCGCTGAACGTCTCTTGCATGTTGGCTTCGTTGGCCGCACGCCACGCACCTTCGGGGCCGACGGCGACGAACCCGACCGTGATCGCTTCACCGTCGGCCGGAGCGTCGGCCGTGGTGCCCGACGATGCGTCGGTGCCGGCGGGTTCTGCGGCGTCGGTCGCCGCTGGTGCGGACGTGTCGTCGGAGCCGGAGTCGTCGTCGCTGCCGCAGGCGGCGAAGCCGATCGACACCGCCACGACGGCGGCCAGCGCAGCGGTGCGCTGCAGGCGCTTACGAGTGATCATTGGTGTTCCCCCATCAGTTGTCCCCTCGCAGGGTGCCTGCATCCCCACAGGCGTGGTGACCGACGATGTGATCGGTCACATTCACCAATGTGACCGATCACATCGGTCTGTCAAGCCCATTCTTCGCGGATGTTCGACGCCCGCGAGTCGCTATCGCGACGGCGGCGGTCGCCGTGGACTCGCGGACGATCAGCAGCGGCGCGATGATCGAGCGGCGATCGAGCTCGCTGCCCTCGAGCGCTGCGTGGAGCACCTCGACGGCGCGTTCACCGAGTGCCCGGAAGTCCTGGCGCACCGTCGTCAGCGGCGGCAGGAAGTGCTTCGACTCCGGCAGGTCGTCGAAGCCGACGATGCTCATGTCGTCCGGCACGCGGATGCCTCGCTCGGCGAAGCCGTGGATCAGACCGAGCGCGATCTGGTCGTTCGCGGCGAAGACCGCGGTGCAGTCCGGCAGCCGTCCCGGCGACGTGGGCCACCTCGTAGCCGAACCCGGCCGTCCAGTCGCCGACGACCACGTCGAGCTCGTCGAGGCCGGCCGCCTTGATCTCCGTCTGCCACGCCCGATGACGTGCCCAGGCATCGAGCCAGTCGAGCGGCCCGGCGACGTGGGCGATCCGTCGGTGACCAAGGTCGATGAGGTGGCGGACCGCGAGCGCGGCACCGAGCTCCTGATCGACCGACACGGTCAGGAACGTGTCGTCCTTCGCGGCGGTCACGACCAGTGCCGGCATGTGCATGCTCGAACTTCGAACATGGTCGAGCGATGACGAGCGCGGTGCGATCAGGCAGAGCGCGTCGATGCCCTGCGACATCAGGTGGTCGAAGGCGACGCTCGGGCCGAGCGGGTCGTCGTCGCCGACCGTCGCGGAGGTGACCGAGTACCCGGCCGCCCGCGCCGCCCGCTCGAGCCCGCGCAGCGTGCTGTTCGGCCCGTACTCGACGGCGCTGTCGACGATCACCCCGATCCGGTTCGTCTTGCTCGTCGCCAGCGCGCGCGCGGCGTGATTCGGGCGGTAGTCGAGTTCGTCGATGGCCTCGAGAACCCGCTCGCGGGTCGCCGGGCGAATGCTCGCATGGCCGTTCAGAACCCGCGACACGGTCTGGTGCGACACGCCGGCGAGCGCCGCCACCTGCCGGATGTTGGCTCGTCGCGAGGTCGCCGCCATCAACGCGACACTACCCATCACGTCGACAATGCTCCGCTGTACTGCCGATCGGTAGACCGGTCGCCGGCGTCGTGGCGGCCGCGTCGTTCGAGTCGACCTGGAACGGTCATTTCTGGTCTCTCCACTCGCTGCATCTCTGATCGATCAGGAGGTGACGATGACGTCATGATTGCGGGTCGACGTCGTGGCGGTCGATGAACTCGATCACTCCCCGGTTGAAGTCATCCGGGTCGCTGATGAACATTGGGTGGCCGGCCTGCGGGATGTTCAGGCGTTCGACGTCGGGCAGCAGCTCCCACAGCCACGGGCCGGCGTGGCTCATCAATCGTCGGGCCATGCCCGCGACAAGTCGCCTGCCCGGATCAATGGTCCGGGCGTGCTGAGATTCATGCCGGCTCCGTCGAAGAGGGCATTGACAGTGGAACTATCGATATGAGAGCATTACCATCACTTCGGCACAACCAGCGAAAGGAACCCCGAAAATGAAGACGATGACTTGCCACCAGCTGGGAGGGCCTTGCGAGCTCGCCCACATCGGTGACGACGCGAACGAGATCATCAAGAGCCAGGACAGTCACCTCCGCGAAGCGGTCGCCGCCGGGAGTGCCGAGCACGAGCCGGCCCTGCAGGACATGAAGGGCCGATGGCGCCGCCCGATCTCCGGGATGAAGTGGTACCGACAGGTGCAGCGCGACTTCGAGGCCCTGCCGAGCGACGTCGGGAGCCACTGACGTGGCGGGCACCGACTGGCGCAGCGAGACCTTGGAACGCATTCGCACCCTCATCGAACAAGCGGACCCCGACGTCTACGAGGAAGCGAAGTGGGTGAAGGCGTCGAACCCGGCTGGCGTTCCGACGTGGTCCCACGACGGCATCGTCTGCACCGGCGAGGTCTACAAGGACAAGGTGAAGCTCACCTTCATGAATGGCGCGTCAGTAGCGGACCCGAGCCACCTGTTCAATGCAAGTCTCGATGCCGGGACTCGGCGGGCGATCGACATCACCGAGCACGACGAGTTCGACGACGAGGCGTTCAAGGAGCTGATCCGGGAGGCAGTCGCAATCAACGTCGAGCGAGCAGCCTCAAAGCGTCGCAAGTAGTACCGATCGACCGTGATGGCAGCCGACAGACCGCGCACACCGCAGGCGAGGACACGATTCGCTCGCCGCGCGGTGCTCGACGCCGCCAGCACCTTGTTTCTCCAGCGGGGATACGGCGCTACGACGATCGACGCGATCAGCCGCGAATCCGAGGTTCCGCAAGCGACGGTGTACCGGCTGTTCTCGTCGAAACAGGGGATCCTGAAGGCATTGGTCGACACATCCGTCGCCGGTGACGACGAGCCGGTGCCGGTCGCCGAACGGCCTCGCGTCCGCTCACTCATGAGCGCCAAGGACCCGATGGGCTCGCTTGCCGGACTCGCCGCCGTGAGCGTCGACATCAACGCCAGGATCGCGCCGATCTACCGCATCCTCGTGAGTGCCGCCGACTCCGAGGCGGACGCTTCCGCGCTCCTCGACGAGCTGGCGCGGCAACGTCAAGACGGCCAGGGACGCCTCGCGACATCCCTGGCGCGCCACGGCGCGCTGCGACCCGGCCTGCGAGCGCGCGATGCCGCAGACATCATCCACGCACTCGCCTCACCTGAGCTGTACCGGCTGCTCGTGTTCGATCGCAACTGGTCACCGGCACGCTACGAGCAGTGGCTGACCGAGGCGCTCGCCGGCCAACTGCTCCCGTAACGAGACATTCCTGGTCTCCTGGATGTCAGCTTCGGCGTCGGGATAGCCGACGGTGGTTGACGCGATTCCGTAGGCGAGATCGTCGATCTGCTCGATGGCCGACACACCGAAGACGGTGACCGTCGGATTGTCGCACAAGGTGAGCGTGACCCGACCGACACCGCCATGACGCCCGCCGCGCCGCGGTGGTGATGCTGCAGCCGACTGGGTCGGGACACAATTCTTCGACAACGCGCCGTCACCACAGACCATCGATCCGGACGACGCGGCAGCGCGAATGCCTAGCATGAAGCGGAGTGGGTCGCAACGAGACATCGAGACGGATGCTGGCGGTCCTGTACACGGACCAGGTCGGTTCCACGGCGATGGCGAACGCACTCGGCGACGAGCACTTCGATGGACTCCGCCGCGAGATCGAGAGCGCGATCGACAACGCCGTGGTCCGCAGCGGCGGCACCGTGCTCAAACGCACGGGTGATGGCGCGCTGGCCGTGTTCGAGAGCGCCGCCGACGCCATCGATGCCTCGGTGCTGCTCCACACCGAGGTCGACCTGATCAAGGCCCGGGGTGACCACAAGCCGGTGATGCGCATCGGGTTGTCGGTGGGGGACGTGAGCATCGAGTCGAGCGACGCATTCGGGGCTCCCGTCGTCGAGGCGGCCCGGCTCGAGGCGGCGGCGGCGCCTGGCGGAACGCTGTGCACGACGCTCGTGAAGCTGCTCGTGGGGAGTCGCACCTCCGCCACGTTCGTCGAGCACGCACCCGTGGTCGCGAAGGGGTTCGATGCGCCGATCGAGGTGTTCGAGATTCCCTGGACCGCGGCGGGGATCGCGGGCGGAGTCCTCGCCGAGTCGCTACAGCGCCACGAGGACCTCGCGTTCGCCGGCCGACGCGACGAGTTGCGGTTACTCGAGTCGACGCTGAAGTCGGTGCGGAGCGGTCGAGGGCGAGCGGTGCTCGTGGGCGGAGAGCCGGGCATCGGAAAGTCCCGTCTCGTCCGCGAGGTGGCCCGACGAGCGGCCAACGAAGGTGCGATCGTGCTCCATGGTCGGTGCGACGACGGCATGGGACGGCCGTACCAGCCGTTCGCCGAAGCATTGGCCGGTTACCTCCGGCTGGTGCCGAACGCCGCCGTCGAGCTCGGGCCCGGGGCGTCCGACCTGCGTCACGTGCTCCCCGAACTCGTGCTCGCACGACCCGACCTCCCCGATCCGCTGCCGGGTGATCCCGACGTGCTGCGCTACCGCGTGTTCGATGCCGTGGCCGGCTGGCTCCGCACCGCAGCCCAGTACCGGCCGGTGGTACTCGTCATCGACGACCTCCACTGGGCCGATCGGGGAACGGGTCAGCTCGTCCGCCACGTCATCGACGCGATCGCCAACAGCGAGGTGATGCTCGCCGTCACCTATCGGGACACAGAGCCGGACGGGGACGTCGATCTGACCCAACTGATCTCTGCGTCGCGGCGGCTTGGCAACGTCGATCGGATCGCGCTGCGCGGACTCGGGGTCGACGAGATCAGGGTGTTGCTGACGGCGGCCGGACATGCCGCGTCGGTCGACCTGGCGGAGGATCTTCGCGAGCGGACCGGAGGCAACGCGTTCTTTGCCGCCGAGATCCTGCTGGCCCTCGACGGAACCGCGAGTGCGGAGTCGGCCCTGACGTCGATCCCCGATGCGGTGTACGACGTCGTGACCGCACGGGTAGATCGGCTCTCGCCGGCCACGCAAACGATGATCCAGGTGGCGTCGGTGTTCGGACGCGTGGTGTCGTTGGAACAGCTACGGGGCGCGTTGGACTGGTCCCCGCTCGACGTTGCGAATGCGGCGAGAGAGGCCGTCACCGCCGGCGTGTTGCGTGAACTCGACGACCCGCCGATGCACCTCCAGTTCCCGCACGCACTGGTGCGGACGGCGGTCTACGACGACTTGGGCGCCGCGCATCGAGCGTTGTTGCACGGTGCCGCGGCGGCCGCCCTCGAGGCGTCGGCGGGCGACAACGTCGACGACGTCGCCGAGCAACTCGGTGGGCACCTGGCCAAGACCGGGTCGGTCGCCGACGCGTTGGCGGCCATCGACTGGTACCGCCGCGCCGCGGCGCTCGCCGCGCGACAGGCCGCAGAGGCGGCGGCGGCGATGCAGTACCGGCGGGCACTCGCGGTGCTCGACCAACCAGGTGTCCCTGACGACCCACGAGTGCGCTGTGAACTGCTGCTCGAACTCGGTGATGCGCTGCGGCGGGCACGACTCGAAGGGTTCCGCGTCGCCCTCCTGCAGGCTGCCGACCTCGCCCGGACGCATCGATTCGACGATCTGCTGGTGCTCGCCGCAGCGACGAACACCCGTGGCTTCTTCAGCTCGGCAGGCGCCACCGACCATGCCCGGCTGGCCCTCATCCACGATGCCCTCGAGGTCGAGACCAGCCCGACGGCCGTCCGCGCCCGGTTGCTGTCGAACCTGAGCGTCGAGCTGACGTTCGAGACGACGTTCGCCGACCGGCTGCATCTGTCTGATCAGGCCGTCGAGATCGCCAGCACTCTCGACGAAGGCGATCACCTGTTCCACGTGCTCGGGATGCGATACGGGACCCTGTGGACCGCGCACACGCTCGACGAGCGGACCGAGCTCGCAGAGCGGCTCGTGCTTCTCGCCGATCAGCTCGGTCGGGACGAACTGCGGTACGTCGCGTCGTGGTGCTCGTTCCAGGCGGCCATGGAGACCGGCGACCTCGCGCTGGCCGACGTGATGCTCGACGCGCAGTGTGCGATCGCCGAGGACACGCCGACCCAGGCGTCGTATCTGCACATCCGCCAGGCGCTCCGCGCGATCGTCGCGGGTGATTTGCTCGCCGGCGAGGAGTTCGTGACGCAGGCGTTCGACTCGGCGGTCATCGCCGGGGAGCCGGATGCGTTCACGTTCTACGTCAGCCAGCTGGCGAGCATCCGCTACCACCAGGGGCGTTTGGACGAGCTGGTCGACACCATCGCCATGGCCGTCGAGTCGTCACCAGGGCTGCCGGTCCTGAAGGCGGCGCTCGGGCTGATCCATCTCGAAGGCGACCGACTCGACGACGTCGCAGTCATCGTCGCCGACCTCGGATCGCGATGGCAGCAGATCGGCGACGAGCTCAATTGGCTGATCACGATCGCCCTCCTCGCTGAACAAGCGGCGGCGATCGCTGATCGCCCGCTCTGCGCACAGCTGTACACGGCGTTGTCGCCGCACCGTGATCAGTTCGTCGACAACGCCACGAACTGGTTCGGTTCCGTCGCCCGCTACCTCGGGCTCCTCGAACACAGGCTGGGGCGTTTCGCCGACGCCGACCGGTCGTTCGCCGAGTCGGTCGCGGCGCACGAGCGGCTGCCCGCGCCGTTGCTCCTGGCGCGCTCGCACCTCGGCTGGGGGACCTCGCTCCTCACGCGCCCCGACCCGGAGACGCAACTCGGCGAGACTCAGCTTCGGGCCGCGCTGGCCCTCGCCGCGCAGTACGGTCTGGCATCGGTCGATCGCCACGCGACAGCGATGCTCGCTGGCGTGAACGGGGCGACGAGGTGAAAGAACTGACTACCCCCTGCTGACGCCCACTGGCGTCGACGCGACCCGGTCACGGTTGACGAACACGCTGGGCTCGATCCGCACGCGCTTCTCGTCCCACGGTAGGTAGCCGGCGCCCCAGGCTGCTGCACCGCCCTGGCGTTCGAACGCTTCGTTTGCGTCATCGACACTCGGACGCCAGGCGGCAGGTAGTCGACTATTCTGCGCGCTGATGGCGGACGACGAGTTCTCGACCGAAGTAGCACAGGAGGGAGATGCGACGGTCATCCTCGTGCGCGGTGAGATTGACATGGCGACCTGCGAACGACTGCGAGATGCCATCGAACCTCACCTCGGCCCTCAGCAGACGATTGTGCTCGATCTCTCCGGTGTCCGGTTCATGGACTCATCGTGCATTCGTGTGCTGTTGCAGGCACGCGGCACACTGACGAGCGACGGCGGATCGCTCGTCCTCCGCAATCCATCGCAGGCGGCCGATCTGCTGCTCACCACCGCAGGGGTTGAGCACCTCCTTCAGGCAGACGCCGACGAGCACTCCGGTCCGTCGTCGACATCCGCCTGATCACGCACCTTCGCCGCTCCCGATCGGAGCACCGCCAGGAACGTATGACGAGCGCCGAGATGCCGCTCGGGCGCTACCGCCGCGCGTCGATCGATGTGGACTCGGGGGTGCACAGGTCCGGGAAATATGTGCTTGCACATATATATGTGGTGACGTATGTTGAGGGGGTGCCCAGCCAACTTGCCGTCCTTGACGTGATCGCCGAACCGACTCGCCGTCGGCTCCTCGATGTCGTGCGGAGCGGTGAGTGCTCGGTGACGGAACTCGTGGACGCCGTCGGAATGCCCCAGCCCGGCGTGTCCCGGCACCTCAAGGTGCTGCGCGACGCCGGCCTCGTCGAGGTTCGCCGCGATGCTCAGCGCCGGCTCTATCGCCTGCGCGTCGAACCGCTGCGTGAGCTTGACGAATGGCTCGAGCCATACCGTGCTGAGCTGGCCCGCCGCCTCGACTCGCTCGAGCGCCACCTCGAGCGCACCGCCCATCCGATCTCTCCGAAGGAGCCAACCCAGTGACCGACGACCTCACCACCCGCTATGACGGCGTGCTCGAACGCACCGCCGACGGCGGCATCATTCGTTTCGAGCGGCACCTGGCCTACGACGTGCGCGAGGTGTGGGATGCCATCACCAGCCCCGAGCGGCTGGCCGACTGGTGGCTCCCCTTCGATGCCGAGATCACGGTGGACCTTCGCGAAGGTGGCGAGATGGTGTTCGTCGGCACGTCGGACGACGAGCCGGTCACGATGACCTGCACGATCCTGCGCCTCGAACCGCCCCTGCTGTTCGAGCACACCCACCCGGCACCCGGGTCGAGGATGCGCTGGGAGCTCGAGGCCGTGGGCACCGGCTGCATCCTGCGGCTGAGCCACGTCGTCCCCGACGTTCAGGAAGCGATCGACAACTGCTACCTCGTGGGGCTCCAGTCGTCCCTCGCCCGGCTGGAGCCGAGCCTCGCCGGCCGGCCCGCGCCGTGGGACTGGGACGCCTTCGCAGTCGCCCAGGCGCACTACGCCAACCTCGGTCTCGCCGCCCCGGTGGATGCGTCGTGAGCCGCCCGACCGAGCAGCTCCTTCGGGTGCAGAACTTCATGCTCTCGAGCGACGGGTACGGCACCGGCGAAGGCCAGAGCATCGAGCGGCCATTCGGCCATGCCGACCCGGCCACGCTGGCCTCCTGGGCGGGCGCCACAGCGAGCTGGCCCAACCGCACCGACCCGGGTGGCACTCGCGGCCTCGACGACTACTTCACCCGCGACTTCGCCAACAACATCGGCGCCGAGATCATGGGACGCGGCAAGTTCGGCCCCCAACAGGGGCCGTGGGAAGACCTCGCGTGGCAGGGATGGTGGGGCGACACGCCGCCGTTCCATACACCGGTGTTCGTACTGACCCACCACCTCCGACCCGCCTTCTCGCTGTCGGACACCACGTTCAATTTCATCGACGCCGAACCGGCCGAAGCCCTGCGCCAAGCCAAGACCGCCGCCGACGGCAAGGACGTGCGCCTCGGCGGTGGCGTGTCCACCGTCCGCGCGTTCCTCGACGCCGACCTCGTCGACACGATGCACGTCGCCGTCGCCCCCATCGAGCTCGGCCGCGGCGGCAAGCTCTGGGACTCACCCGACGAGCTGCTCGACCGGTACCACCTCGAAACGATTCCCAGCCCAAGCGGCATCACCCACCACCTCTTCTGGCGCCGCTAGCGCGCCCCGGCCCGCCCACGACCGCAGATGAGGTGGCTCAGGAACCCAGCCGCGCGTCAAGCGGGTGCGGTATCAACGGGGCGCGAAGAGTTTCCAATGACCCTCAGAGACCACTTGGACGACACCGTCGGTCACGGTGAGGGCGGTCTCGTCGTCGATGGCGTAGGTCGGGACGCGTAGCTCCGCTGCCCATCTCTCGGCGTTCACCAAGGAGGCGTCCGGGTGGTTCTCGTTGTCCAGATGCGGGATCACCGCGAAGTCGACCAGCCCCGCTCCCTCGGCCGTGAGCAAGGTCCTGCTGACGTCTCCCTGCGGCGTCGTGAACACGACCGGCCATCTGAGGTCCTGTCGAGAACGGTAGATCGCAGTGGGGACGACGAGCGCGCTGGACTTCGAGATCGGCTTACCGAGGAGCTCGACCAGAGCGTCGCGGATGCTGGCGTTGCTGATGCCGGACGAGGTCAACAAGAGCTTCACGTCGCTCACGCTGCCAGACACCCCGGCCACGAGCGGGCGGGTCTGGCTGACCCTGCCGGTCGATTCTGCTGGGCTATGCCGACTGCGGGCTGAGTCGCGAACGTTCTGGCACGCTAGGGCCGTGCGCTTCGTGTTGGTTCACAGCCCGCTCGTCGGTCCCGCGACCTGGCGTGGTGTCGCCGAAGTGCTCGCCTCATTGGGGCATGCGGTCGACGTGCCGGATCTGAGGCACGCAGCGAAGAGCGGTGATCCGCGAACGTTCATCAGCGCGGCCCAATCAGCGGTATCGCCCGACACCGGCATCGTCGTCGGACACAGCGGCGCCGGATTCTTCCTCCCATCGATCGCTGCCTCTCGCGAGCAACTCTCGCTTCTGGTGTTCGTCGACGCTGGGATTCCGCCGTTCGACGGAACCGCTACGGCCAGCGCGGACTTCCTCGGCCAGCTCCGTTCGATCGCGGTCAACGGGATGCTCCCGCGCTGGTCGCGCTGGTGGGGTGAGGGCGTCTTCGAAAGACTCGTTCCCGACCGAGAGCGCCGATCCGAGGTCGAGGCCGAACTACTCGAAGTGCCGCTGGCGTTCTACGAGACCGCTATCACGGTTCCCGACGGCTGGTGCACCGCGCCCGGCGGGTTCGTGTTACTCAGCGAGATGTACCGTGGCGACGCTGCAACTGCCATGTCGTTGGGTTGGCCGACTGTCGAGCTTCTCGGCACGCATCTCGACATCGTCAACCACCCCGACGCGCTCGCTCAGGCGCTCACCCGTCTTGCGCGGGGCGATCGCTGATCGCTGCCATTCGCCAGGCTGTTGGCTTCACACCAAACGCCGGGAATGCGGGCTCACTCCGACGTGAGCTGGGCGACGATGGCGCCGGTGTCGAGCCAAACCTGCTCGCGTGAGATGAGGCCGTCGTTGAACTCGAAGACGTGGAAGATCCGAAACGTCACCCGCCTGCCGTTGCCGGGGATTCCCAACATCTCGCCGATCACGGTCCCGGTCATGGACTGTTCGAGGAACATCGTGTCGTCGACGAACCAGCGCCGGATCGGCTCTTCTTCCTCGGTGCGGAAGTTGGCGGTCAGGAAGCCGTAGAACTCGCGGGCGGCGTCCTTGCCGTGACGCGGGGAGCCCGGGAACCCGACGGCGTCGTGGACGATGTCGTCGTGGTAGGGCGCAACCGCTCCGTCGATGTCACCGGCGCCCTCGGCCTTCAAATGTCCTTCGACCACTGCGATCATCTCTTGCTGGTCCATCGTCGCCCTCAGGTTTCTCTCGGCAGCCAGGCTTGGCTGCGTCTGTGCTATCATGATGAGATGAGTCTCTCACGTCAAGAGGTTTCTCGCACGAATGTCGGACGAAGCAATCAGAAGGCTCGGACGCGTTCCGCACTGCTCCAGGCGGCGACCGAACTCGTCCGAGAGGGACACCCGCCGTCGATGCCAGATGCAGCCGCGCGCGCATTGATTTCCGTCGCCACCGCCTACCGGTACTTCCCGTCCGCCGACGACTTGTGGTTCGAGGCGGCTGAGGCGGCGGTTTCGTTCGAGCCACGGTTCGCCGAGACCGATGCTGCGATCGAGGCGTGCGGTGACGACCCGGTGGCGCGACTGGAGGTGGTCATCCGGAGCGTGGGATTCCACATGCTCGACGACCAAGTCCCGTATCGGCGCCTCGCCAAGGCCGCCCTCGAGCAATGGTTCAGCCTCGCCGAATCGCCGACGCTCGAACCGGCACCGATCCGCGAGGGACGCCGCAACGGGCCGATCGCACTCGTCGTAGAACCGCTGCGGGGCAAGGTCCCAGACGATGACGTCGACCGGCTCGCCCGCGCCCTCGGCCTCGTCGTGGGTACCGATGCGATGCTTGCGCTCACCGACGGCGTCGGACTCGACGTAGCGGATGCCAAGGACACGATGCTCGACGCCGCCCGGTGGATCTTGACCGGCGCCCTCGCCGAGATCCAGCCCCCCGCATCGGACACCGGCGTTGTGCCACGCATCGGGTGACTTCGACGTTCGGCGCACGTCAACGCTGACGGACGAGGGCATCGGCCCAAGCCGAACGCGCCCGCGAACGCCGGTCGGGGGGCAACCACCCGCCAGTCGTGGCGAAACGCGAGACTGACGGCGTGGCATTCGGTCAGCAGTCAGGCCCGCCCGCCCCGGCGCCGAGGGTTCGCCAGCTACTGGCGCTGCTGCACGATGCCGGCCACACCGACTTTCGTGACGCCCGCGGTCCGATGGGATTCACTCAACGCCAAGCCGCTGGCAAGTTCACGCGGGACGAGGCCGACGCCTTCATTGAACAGTTGGAAGCAGCGGCGCAAAGCGAGAGCCCATCGCCTGCTCGTACGAGCGTGCCGCGCCCGACCACTGCCGAGCGCGCATTGCGGGAGGTGTCGTCCGACCTGCTCGCCGCGGAGCTGCAGCGTCGCGGCTGGATCGTCGCCGAGCCGTGATCACCGGAGCCAGACCGCATCAGCACCGACGTGGACGTGCTCACACGCCCCGCCGAGTTGGCTGCAGGTCATCGTTCCCATCGCACGCCCCTTCCTGGAGTTGTTGTTTCTGTATGAGAGTCGTACTCCTATGTCGAGAGTGTTGCTGTCAATTCCGATGGACGATCCGATGACGGGTGCCGGTGCTGCTGGATGAACCGGTGAAGGTGCGGACGAGCCCGTCGACGCGGCGCTCATGGTGCTCCGGAGCGAAGCGACCCGCCCGCCGCAGGGCTTCCACGCCGTGCACCGCCCCCCACAGCACCTCGGCGGCGCTGTCCAGGTCGGCGGGCGGTCGGTCGAGCGAACGGAGCCCCGATGGGCAGTCGGAACATCGCCTCGCAGGTCGCTGGATGACGCTCGGCGAAGTCGAGGTACGTCGTGACGACGGCGCGGACACGGTCCGCCCCGCTCGCGTCGTGGCCAGTGGCGGTCGCGTCAAGCAGTCGCCTGCGTGGGCCGGTATCGCACGGCGACCGCCCCCGACCGGAACTCCTTGCGATCGACCAGCTCGAGCTGGATGCGCTCGCGCAGACCGGCGAGCAAGGTCGGCCCGTGTCCGGCAAGGACCGGCTGCACCAGGAACTCGTACTCGTCGATCAGTCCCAGATCCGCCAACGCCAAGGGGAGCGTCACGCCACCCACGAACAGGCCCTCGCCTGGCTCCTGCTTGAGCTGCTGAACCGCTTGCCCCAAGTCGCCTCGCAACAGCTCGGCATTCCAATCAACCCCGCTCAGGGTGCTCGACACGACATACTTCTTCGCCTGGTCGATGGTCTCGGCGAACGGGATCTCCCACTCACCCATCCAGTCAGGCCACATGCCCGTGGCCGGCTGCCGCCACGCCGACTCCATCATCTCGTAGGTCACCCGGCCGAAGAGCAGGGCGTCGGCTCGTCCCATCTCGGCGGTCCAGTAGCGCATCGACTCCTCATCCGGAGGGAGCCCTGCCTCGTGATGGCAGCAGCCGTCGAGCGTGACGTTGATCGAGTATCGAAGTGGTCTCATCTCGTTGCTCTCCCTTGATGCGCACGCCCACCCCACTCGTCCAGCGCGCAAACATTGCCCGTTCTTGCGGCCCTCTGCAACCGCTCGACAGCGGCTGGGCATTCCGCTTCGGCCCCGAGCCCGTCGCCGGCGACAAGTTCAAGATCGGACCGATCTTCGACACGGGAGTGCTGCTGCTCGGGTCGCAGGACGTGGGAGAGGTTCTCCGGCATCCGGCCGAATCGCACCGACGACTTCTCCATGGCCATGAACAAGTTCCCGAAGCTCGTCGTGCTTCGAACACCTCGCCTGTGCTCCGGCGCAGCCGTCCTTCTCCGCTACGAGCGTCCGGCGCAGCCGTAGGCCGCAACGGGTCAGAGGCTCGCCCTACTGCGGCTACGTGCACGGATGCCCCTGGACCCGATTTCGCATTTTCCCCGGCTCAGTGGGGGTGCGCTGGATCCTGGGACGTCCGTGAACGCTATGGCGGAAGGCGTGGGATTCGAACCCACGGAGGCCCAGAAGACCTCAACAGTTTTCGAGACTGTCCCATTCGTCCGCTCTGGCAGCCTTCCGTCCGGCAGGTTACCGGCGATGACCGACCACGGCTACGAGCAGGTGGTTTCGTCGGCGGGCGCCACGAGGTTCACGAGGTAGTCCTCCACCAGCTCGTCCACGCACGAGTTGGCGCCGTAGCCGGTGTGCTGGTTGGCGACGACGATGACGAACCGCCCGTCCTCCAGCGCGTCGGCCATCGCCCGGCTGCTCTCGAGCGGCGTGCTCGGGTCGCCGGTCGTCCCGATCACCACGATCGGTCCGGCCCCGATGCCGGTGATCTCGACACGCGGGTCGGGCGCCGGCGGGAAGAACGTGCAGCTGTAGGAGCCGGTGGTGTACGGGAACAGTCGCGTCGCCACGCCGACGAGCTGGGCCGCCTCGGCGTCGGACTCCTCCGACCGTCGGGCGTTCCGCCTGGTCCATGCACGAAATCGCCTGGAACGACTCGATCAGGTTTCCGTACGTGCCGTCGGCGCTGCGCCGGTAGTAGGTGTCGTTCAGCTGCAGCAGCCCGGCACCGTCGCCGCCGGCGGCGTCTTCGAGGGCCTGTTCGAGCGCTGGCCAGTACCGGTCGGAGTACATCGCTTGTACCACCGCGGTCGTCGCCACGTCGCGGGACACCGGCGCGCGGCCGTCGGCGCTCGGCAGCGGCGACGCATCGAGCTCGGCCATCAGATCGTCGAACGCACCCTCCGCGTCGCCGTCGCTGTGAAACACGCAGTCGCTGTCCCCGCTGCACTCGGCGAGGAACGTGTCGAGGGCGTTCTCGAATCCGACCCATTGGTTCTTGGTCCGCTCCAGCGGGTCGGCGGTCGGATCGGTCGCGCCGTCGAACACCGCAGCTCGGACGGTCGACGGGAACAGCGTCGCCCACACCCCACCGAGCTCGCTGCCGTAGCTGAACCCGAAGTACGAGAGCTGGGGTTCGTCGAGCGCCTGACGGATCGCATCGAGATCGCGGGCGGTGTTGTTCGTTCCGATCGACGTGAGGTGATCGACCCGGTCGACGCACCGCTCGGCGAACTCCTGGGCGTTGTCGATGTTCGCCTGCCGCTCGGCATCGTCGTCGGGAGTGAGGTCCGGCTCGGCGAAGAAGTGGTCGTAGCTCGGCGCCGTCGATGCAGTCGACCGATGCGCCGGACGCGCCCGTGCCGCGTGGATCCCACGACACGATGTCGAACCGGTCGGTGAGCTCGGACGGGAACCAGCTCGACGCGTTGAGGGCCATCGAACTCGCTGCCGCACCCGGGCCTCCGTTGTTGGTCGCCAGCACGCCGATGCGGTGGTCGGGGTCGGCCTTGTGCCGTGCCACTTGGAGGTCGAGTGTCGCTCCCTGCGGATCGTCGTAGTCGACCGGCACGGTGATCATGCCGACGTCGGTGCGATCGTCGATCGGCTGCCAGGCGATGCTGTACGTCAGCGGCGGCGGGGCCGGCAGGGAGGTGGATCCGCCCGCGTCCCCGCCGGCCGCGGCGATCGACGGTGGTGGTCGTCACGCCGCTGACGTCACGCGTGAGCGGTGGCGGCGGCGACGCGGAATCGTTCGTGAGCATCGAACACGAGGCCAGTGCCACTCCGATGACGACCGCCGCGACCGCTCTCGTCGGCGTCCGGCGGTGATGGGTTGGTGCGTTCGGCACCCGCCGCCTCCTGATCGACATCTGGCCCAATCGTACGGCGATTCGGCCCGTAGCGTGACCCCATGCGGATGGGTCCACATTCGATGATGCCGGGCGATGTCGACTCGGTGAAGGGCGTGCAGCTCCGGCAGGGCACGTTGCGTCGCGTCTGGGTCTTCGCCCGGCCGTACAAGTCGACGATCGTGATCTTCCTCGCCGCGATCCTCGCCGCCGCGCTGTTGGCGCTCGTCGCTCCGTTCGTGTTCAGGGCGATCATCGACACGGCGATCCCGCAGGGCGACAAGCGCCAGATCGCCATCCTGGCGGCGATCGCCGTCGGCGCCGCGATCGCCGACGCCGGGCTGGCGATCGTGCAACGGTGGTGCAGCGCGCGCGTCGGCGAAGGGCTGATCTACGACCTTCGCCGAACGCTGTTCGCCAAGGTGCAGCGGATGCCGATCGCGTTCTTCACACGCACGCCGACCGGTTCGATCACGTCGCGTCTCAACAACGACGTGATCGGCGCCCAGACCGCCGTCACCAGCACGCTCGGCAGCGTGGTGAGCAACGTCGTCGTGCTCGTCACCACCCTTGCCGCCATGATCGCGCTGCAGTGGCAGCTCACCCTGCTGACCCTCGTCGTGCTGCCGATCTTCATCGTCCCGGCCCGCCGGGTCGGTCGACGGTTGCAGGGAATCTCGCGGGAGCAGATGGCGCACAACGCGGCGATGAACACGCAGATGACCGAGCGGTTCAACGTGTCGGGCGCGACGCTGGTGAAGCTGTTCGGGTCGGCCGGGCGCGAGCAGTCCGCGTTCGAACTGCACGCCGACGGCGTCCGCGACACCGGGGTCCGCTCGGCGCTCTACGGGCGGGTGTTCTTCGTGGCGCTCGGCCTCGTCGGCGCACTCGGCACGGCGGCGGTGTACGGGGTCGGCGCCGATCATGGTGGTCGACGGCGGCATCTCGACCGGCACGCTCGTGGCCCTGGCAGCACTCGTCACCCGCGTCTATCAGCCGCTCACCGGCCTGACGAACGCGCGCGTCGACCTGATGACGTCGATGGTGAGTTTCGAGCGGGTGTTCGAGGTGCTCGACGCGCCCGAGGCGATCCAGGAACGTCCCGGCGCGATCGACCTGATCGATCCGGTCGGTGCGGTCGAGTTCGACGACGTCGTGTTCCGCTACCCGCCGGCGAGCGAGACGGCCGTGCCGTCGATGGAGCAGAACGCCGGCCTCACGATCGACACCGATCCCGACGTCGACGTGCTCAGGGCCTGTCGCTGACGATCGCGCCGGGCGAGACGGTGGCGCTCGTCGGCGCATCGGGGCCGGCAAGTCGACGACCATCTCGCTGCTCCCCCGGCTGTACGACGTGACCAGCGGCGCGGTGCGCATCGACGGTCACGACGTCCGCGATCTCACGCTCACGTCGCTGCGGGCGGCGATCGGCGTGGTGTCGCAGGACCCGCACCTGTTCCACGAGTCGATCATGGCGAACCTGAGCTACGCCGACCCCGATGCGTCGTTCGAGCAGATCGTCGCCGCCGCGCGGGCGGCCCGCATCCACGACACGATCGCCGCCCTGCCCGACGGCTACGCCACGATCGTCGGCGAACGCGGGTATCGACTGTCGGGCGGCGAGAAGCAGCGCCTGGCGATCGCCCGGCTGCTGCTGAAGAACCCGGCGATCATGGTGCTCGACGAGGCGACGAGTCACCTCGACAACGACAACGAGGCGCACATCCAAGCGGCGCTCGAAACCGCCATGGAGAACCGCACGGCGCTCGTCATCGCCCACCGCCTGTCGACGATCCGCAGCGCCGACCGCATCGCCTTCGTCGAGCACGGCCGCGATCGCCGAGCTCGGCACGCCACGACGAACTCGTCGCGGCCAACGGGCGCTACGCCCACCAGCTCAACGCCGGCGAGCTCGTGCTGCCCGGCTGAGTCGACGACCGCCGACGCTTCCGCCACCAACCTGTCGCGAAGTGCCTGACCCCGCGCGACAGGTTGGCCGACTGGCACAATCGAGCGGGTGATCGACGCTGCGCTCCGGGCCGCTGCCATGCCGCCCTTCCACGCGATGGCGATGGGCCGGGCGGCGACCGAGCTCGAAGCCGCGGGCCACGCGCATCCTCCATCTCGAGGTCGGGCAGCCGTCGACGCCGCTTCCCCGCGTCGCCGCCGAGGCCGTTCGCAGGTCTCTCGACAGACCGCTCGGCTACACCAATGCCGCCGGGCTCCATCGCCTGCGTTCCCGGATGGCCGCCCGCTACGTCGACGTCGACGAGCACCGCGTGCTGATCGTCGCCGGTGCGTCGGCGGGTTTCACCCTCGCGTTCCTCACGCTGTTCGATCCCGGCACGAGCCGGGTCGGCGTGATCGAACCGGGCTATCCGTGCTACCGCAACGTGCTCGCCGCGCTCGGGATCGAACCGGTGGCGATTCCCGTCGATCCGGCGAACCGGTGGGCGCCGACCATCGAGCAACTCGAGGCGGCCGGTGACCTCGACGGGCTCATCATCGCGTCACCCTCGAACCCGACCGGCACCGTGTACGACGACGCGACGCTGGCGATGATCGCCAGCCACTGCCGGCGCCGCGGCATCGCCGATCGTCGCGGACGAGATCTACCACGGCATCATCTACCAGGCGGCCGGCGGCGTCGATCCTCGACCACGAGCCCGACGCCTTCGTCGTCAACAGCTTCTCGAAGTACTGGTCGATGACCGGCTGGCGGGTCGGCTGGGTCGTGGTCCCCGACGTGCTCGTCGACATCGTGGAACGCCTCCAGCAGAACGTGTACATCTGCGCCCCCCACGTCTCGCAGGTGGCCGCCCTGGCGGCGCTCGACGCGCACGACGAACTCGACGGCCACGTCGAGCGGTACCGGGCCAACCGTTCGCTGCTGATCGGCGGGCTCGCGGCGGCCGGGATCACCGACATCGCGCCGGCCGACGGTGCGTTCTACGTGTACGCCCACGTGCCCCACCTGACCACCGGGATCGGCATCGACTCGCTCGGTCTCGGGCGCCGCTGGTTGCACGAGCTCGGTGTCGCCGCCACGGCGGGTGTCGACTTCGACCTCGCAGCGCGGCCACGAGTACATGCGCTTCTCGTACGCCGGCCGCGGCGACGACATCGATCGAGGCGTGCGAACTCCTCGCGTCGTGGCAACCGTGACGGCGCCGACGTCCCGCGGCGGACGCGTCGGACGGTCCGCTCGCCGGGCTGCGGGTCGTCGACATGTCGACCGTGCTCGCCGGGCCGAACTGCGCCCGCTACCTCGCCGACTTCGGCGCCGACGTCATCAAGGTCGAGCGGCCCGGCGGCGACAGCCTGCGCAACATGGCCTGGCTGCGATCCCCGCGACGGCGTCGGGTTGTGGTGGAAGCTCGTCAACCGCAACAAGCGCACGATCGTGCTCGACGTGAAGCACGACGCCGATCGCGAGGTGCTGCTCGGCGCTGCTCGACGAGGCGGACGTGTTCGTCGAGAACTCGCGTCCGGGCACGCTCGAGCGGCTCGGGCTCGGGCCCGACGTGCTGCTCGCACGCAACGCCTCGCTCGTGATCACCCGGGTCTCGGGGTTCGGGCAGGACGGTCCGTACGCCTCGCGACCCGGCTTCGCCACGATCGCCGAGGCGATGTCGGGCCTCGCCGTCGCTCAGCGGCGAGCCCGACGGCCAACCGCTGCTGCCCCCGATCGCGCTCACCGACGAGGTCACCGGCCTGGCCGCCGCGTTCGCCACGATGGTCGCGCTGCACTCGGGCATCGGACAGGTGGTCGACGTCAACCTGCTCGAGACGATGTTCCAGCTGATGGGTCCCCTCGCGTCGCTCTACGCGGTCACGCGGCGAGCAGCAGCCGCGGCTCGGCGCCGGGCTGCCGTACACCGTGCCGCGGGGCACGTACCGGTGCAGCGACGATCGCTGGGTGGCGTTGTCGACATCGAGCGAGTCGGTGGCCCAGCGGGTGATCGCCGTGCTGGGCGTCGGCGACGACGAGCGCTTCGGCGACTTCGGCGGCCGGGCCGCGCACCGCGACGAACTCGAGGCGATCATGACCGACTGGTGTGCCCAGCGCCCGCAGGCCGAGGTGATCGACATCCTCACCGCCGCCGAGGCCGCCGTCGGTCCGGTGATGGACATGGCCGACATCGCCGCCGATCCGCACTACCTCGCCCGGGGCACGATCACGTCCGTCGACGGCACCCCGATGCAGGCGTTGATCGCCCGTCTGTCGGCCACGCCGGGGTCGTTGCGCTGGGCCGGCCGACCACTCGACGCCGACGGCGATCAGATCCGCCGTTCCGGCTGGAACTCCTGACCCGCCACGAACCGACGGGCCGACCGGCTCAGCGATGTAGATGTCGGGCGCTATCGGCCCGACATCGCCATCGCCGGCAGGATCGACGACCAAGCGATGTAGTTGCGGTGCGCTATCGGCCCGACATCGCCATCGCCTGCCCCGAGGGCTGCCGGAACCCGCCCGCTACGGTCACGGCGATGGTGGCGACGACATCCGCGAGCGAGGAGCGTCGAGTTCACGATCCGTCCGCTGAGGGCGACCGATCTCGACGCCGTGCTGGCGATCAACGAGGCGAACGTCCCCGAGGTCGGATCGATCTCGATGGAGCGGCTGGAGTTCCTCGTCGAGGAGTCGGCGTGCTCGCTCGTCGTCGACGTCGGCGGCACGGTCGCCGGCTTCTGCATCGTGCTCGGCGCGGACTCCACGTACGACTCGGTCAACTACCGCTGGTTCATGGATCGCTACAACGACGCGATGTACCTCGACCGTGTCGCCTTCACCGACGAGTTCCACGGGCAGGGGCTCGGCACCGCCCTGTACGACGAGGTGCACGAGTTCGTGCGTCGCGTGCCCGGGATGAACCGCTGGACGCTCGAGGTCAACGCCGATCCTCCGAACGTCCCCTCCCTGGCCTTCCACCGGGCGCGCGGCTTCGTCGAGGTCGGCCGGCAGCACACGCCCTACGGGATCACCGTCTCGCTGATGGAACGCGTCGTCGAACCGAAACCGCTCGACTGCGTCGTGATCAATCTGCGCACGCGGTCCGCAGATTGTTCACGCACGGATCGGACGCTCAGCGGCGGTCTTGGAGGAAGCGGAAGTGGTCGCGGGTGGAGGCGACGTGGTCGGTGTCGATGTCGGCGAACAGGATCGTCTCGCCGCCCGCACCGGTCGCCAGGATCTCGCCGAGCGGGTCGATGATCGCGCTGTCGCCGGAGTAGTCGAGGCCACCGCCCGAACCGACCCGATTGACGCCGACGACGTACGCCTGGTTCTCGATCGCCCGCGCCCGCAGCAGCGTCGACCAGTGCAGCCGTCGCTTGGCGGGCCAGTTGGCGACCACGAGGTATGCGTCGGTGTCGTGGCGCCAGCGCCCAGAACTCGTCGGCGAATCGCAGGTCGTAACAGACGAACAGGCTCAGCCGCACGCCGCCGACCTCGACGGTGACGAACTCGGTGCCGGCGCGCACGAACTGCTCCTCGCCGGCATGGGAGAAGGGGTGGATCTTGCGGTAGCGATGCACGGTGCCGTCGGGACCGGCGAGCACGAACACGTTGGAGGGGCGCTCATCGTCGGCCGTCGCGTCCGGTCCGATCTCCGGGCACGACCCGCCGATCCACGCGCCCGTGCGCGCCGCGGCCGTCCCGCAGGAAGCTCGACGACGGCCCACCCTCCGCCTCGCCGATGCCCGGGGTGTCGAACGAGAAGCCGGTCGAGAACGTCTCGGTCAGCAGGATCAGTCCTGCGCCACCGGCGGCGGCCGCGTCGATCATCGGCTCGAGCCGGGCGAAGTTCGCGTCGCGGTCGTGCCACACGATGTCGTGCTGGATCGCGGCCACCCGCAGCACGGTCATGCGAACGCCTTCGACAGTCGCAGGGCGGCCTCCTCGATCACCGGCAACTGCTTGCAGCACGCGAAGCGCACCATGTGGCGGCCGAACTCGGGACGGGCGTAGAACACCTCGTTCGGGATCGCCACCACGCCGGCGCGTTCGGGGAGCGACCGGCAGAACGCCACACCGTCGCCGGCAGGGTCGAGCGGACGGATGTCGACCGTGACGAAGTACGTCGCCTGCGGCACGTACACGGTGAACCCCACGTCGACCAGCACCTCGACGAGGCGATCACGCGACGCCTGCAGGCCGGCGGCGAGGTCGTCGAAGTACGCGTCGGCAGGCCGAGACCGACGGCGATCGCCGGCTGGAACGGGGCCCCGTTGACGTAGGTGAGGAACTGCTTCGCCGTGCGGGCCGCGGTGACGAGCGGCTCGGGGCCGCTCATCCAACCGATCTTCCAGCCGGTGGTGTTGAACGTCTTGCCGCCCGACGAGATGGTCAGCGTGCGCTCGCGCATCCCCGGGAGCGTGGCGAGCGGAACGTGGCGGCGACCGTCGAACAGCAGGTGCTCGTACACCTCGTCGGTCACGACGATCAGGTCGTGCTCGATGGCGAGGGAGGCGACCAGGGACAGTTCCGCGGCATCGAACACCTTGCCGGTCGGGTTGTGCGGCGTGTTGAGGAGGATCAGCTTCGTCCGCGGTGTCACCGCGCCACGCAGGTCGTCGGCGTCGAAACCGTAGGTGCCGTCGGCCTGCGGGCTCAGCAGCACCGGGACGGCGACGGCATCGGCCAGTGCGATGCACGCCTGGTAGCTGTCGTACATCGGCTCGAACACCACGACTTCGTCGCCCGCGTCGAGCATCCCGAGGAGCGCTCCGGCGAGTGCTTCGGTGGCTCCCGCCGTGACGACGACCTCGGTGTCGGGGTCCACGTCGATGCCGTACCAGTCGCGTTGGTGGGCGGCGATCGCCGTCCGCAGCACCGGCGCGCCCAACCCGGGCGGATACTGGTTGACACCGCTGCGGATCGCGTCGATCGCCGCCTCGAGCACCTCGGGCGGACCGTCGGTGTCGGGAAACCCTTGCCCGAGGTTCACCGAATCGGTCGCCACGGCGAGCGCCGACATCTCGGCGAAGATCGTCGTTCCGAACCCGGCGAGGCGGGACGTCAGCGCGCCGTCGACAGCAACCACGCCCGGAGTGTACGTGCCCGTCGGTTCGGCCGATCGGTCCGCGCGCCAGGGGTCGGGTCCGGGCGCGCGCCGGGCCGACGTCGAACCGGATGCGGTCAGCGAACGGGGTCGACCTCGGAGTCCTCCGGGTGGCGCCGACGATCCGGTCCGATGTACTGCTCGGTCACGGTCTCGCTGGCGAGGTCGATCGAGACCGCGTCGGCGAGGCGGTGGCTGACGCCGGACGACTTCGCCTCGTACATCGCCACGTCGGCGGCGCGCACGAGTTCGTCGAGCGTCTCGCCGTGACGGGGATAGAGGGCGGCGCCGATCGCGCCCGACATCGACACGTCACCGACGACGGGCGTCGATCCCAGTTGGCCGGCGATCCGCTCGGCGCTGTGGCGCACGGCCGTCCCGTCCTCGAGACCTGGGAGCAGGATGACGAACTCGTCGCCGCCCCAGCGTCCGACGACGTCGGTGTCGCGGACGGCGGTCACGAGCCGGTCCGCGCAGGCCTCGAGGACGAGGTCGCCGAACTGGTGGCCGAGGGTGTCGTTGACCTGCTTGAACCCGTTGAGGTCGATGAGCATGACGCACAGCCCGGTGCCGAAACGGGAAGCGTCGAGCAACGCCTCGTCGGTGAGCCGTTCGAACTCGCGCCGGTTCACGAGGCCGGTCAACTCGTCGGTGGTGGCCCGCCGTTCGAGCGAGCGCCGCTCGGCGAGGAACGTGCCACCGGCGAGAGCGATGAGGACCGTGCCGAAGCCGAGCAACGCGAGGTACAGCGGCGGTGCTCCCGCCGAACAGACCGACGTCGTCGACCACGGAGCTTGTCACGACGACCGAGCCACCGGGTTCGGGGAGCGTCGTCGATGTGGTCACGACGGTCGACCCGTCGACCGACGCCGGACCGGTCTTAGCCTTCGACCGCAGCCGAGGTGATCTCGAGATCCGTCGTCGACGTCGAGCGCTTCGATCGAGCCGTTTGCCTCGTCGCTGACCAGCGCGTCGAGTGGCAGCCACAGCGCGATCGTGGCGATGTTGTCCGCCACGACGAACATGCCGTCGGAGGGTTCGTCGGCGACCACCGTCGCCTTTCCGCCCTGATCGGTCGACAGCTGGGAGCCGCGGGTCGAATGCATCGCTGCCGACGAGGCTGGGCTCGGCGTACACCGGTCCCCTGCTGCGATCGAGGACGCACGCTCGGGCTCCGTCGAACGACGCGACCAGGGCGTCGATCGTGGTGTCGGACGAGCTCGACACGTCGGTTGATTGGGCGGCGACGTCGACGACCGCGACTGAGCGATCGAGCGTCGACTGCACCGATTCGGCGGCGACGAAGGCCGCGGCAACGGCTCGGGAATCGAGTTCGTCCCGCAGCTGCGACCGCTTCCCGAACATCGTGATCGACGTGGCGACCAGGAGCACGATGCTCCCGAAGAGCGCGCCGAGTCGAACGAACTTCATTCACCCTCATCGGCATGCGCTGGAGGTTTCTTGAGGAAATCCAGAGAATATCTCCCAACGACAGTGGGCGCCGGCCCGAGGATTCGGACGGGAACGAAACAGGGGCCCTCCGATGCCGGAAGGCCCCTGTGGTCGTGGTGCGCCCGGAGAGAGTCGAACTCCCAACCGCTTGATCCGTAATCAAGTGCTCTATCCATTGAGCTACGAGCGCAGTGTTGCGATCGGTGAGTCTACGGTGAAAGTCCGCTGTTGCCGACCGGATTCAGGTCCACGGACCCCAGCCGCCTGATCGCTGGTAGAGGGTGTACGCGGCGCGTGCGTTCGTCGCCGCGTCGAAGAGCTGATCGGGGCTCGTGACCCCGAGACCGGCGAGCCACGCTTTGTGCGGTTCCCAATTGATCTGGAACAACCCGTAGCAGCACGAGTTCTTCGCGGTCGACGATGAGGGTGCTCTCCCGAGTGGCGATCTCGATCGCCCGGCCCTCGAGATCGTCGGGCCAGACGTCACGGATGATCTGCGCCGCCGCGGCCGCCGAGATCGTCGGGTACGTGACGACGGGCTTGACGGTCGTGGCCGGCGCTGCCGTGGTCGGCGGGGCCGTGGTCGGCGGCCGGTGTCGCCGCGGTGCCGTGGCCGGCGCGGTGGTCGGCGTGGGCGTCGGCGCTGCGGTGGTCGGCGGGGCTGGAACGGTCGCACCATCGGGCAGGCAGATCGTCTTGCCAGGGAAGAGCGGCGTGTCGACGGTCGCGTTGTTGGCGGCGAGAATCTCCTTGAGCGACAGGCCGGATGCATCGGCGAGGCGGATCCAGAAGTCACCCTCGACAACCTCGTAGTCGATCGCGCAACGCTGCTGCACGGTCGGCGGCCTCGTCGGCGACGCACGGTGGTCAGTTCTGGGGTATTCGATTCGGCAACAGTTCAATTCGGCGCTGCTCTGATCGGCGGCGCTGGGCGCAGGCGCCGATGTGGGCGGCGTCGTCGACGGCACCGTCTCGGGCGCCGCAGCGACGGGAGCCGTCGGCGCCGCGGAGGTCGCTGCTGACGTGTCCGGCGCCACCGTCGGCGCCGCAACCGTGGCCGGAACGCTCGTGTCCACCGGGGCGGCCACGGAGACGACCGCGCTCGTCACGTCGGCCGCGGCCGGATCGTCGTCGTGCGACCGGAGTCCGAGGGCGAGCGGAATGAGCAATGTGGTGACGATCGCCAGGCCGCCGAGGCGCGCCAGCAGTGGGTCGACGCCGGGCGTCGGGGTGGGGTCGGACTCGACGACCCACTCGTCGTCCCACGTTTCGTCGGCCGTGTCGGCCTGCGCTGTCGGCTCGGCCTGCGTCGTCGGCTCGGTCGGGCGGACCGTTTGCGATCGCGTTCAGCGATCGGGTCGTCACCGATCAGGTCGAAGTCGTCCGACTCGAGGTCGGCGTGGTTCGCCGAACCATGGCGGCTGTGCTGGCGAGTGCCCTCGACCCCGCCACCGACGATCCGGTTCCACCAGCCCGACACGCGGGCGCCCGTGTGAAGGCGCGGCGGCTTGCGGTCCTCTTCGGGCACCTCGGGCCATTCGGCCTGGTTGCCCCAGAAGTCGTCGTGGTTGGTCATGGGTGTGGTCGCTACTTTCGCGACGCCCGCGACCCCCGTATCCAGGGGATCCCACGACGCCGATCGGGACATGACACCGACGCCAGACGAGGCGAGCCGATGTCAAGGCATCGTTTCTATCTCATCCGTCATGAAACCGCAACATGAGCGTCATCCAAATGACATGTCTGTCATTCCGGATCGACCGGGCGGTGAGTGAGACCACGACTGGCGGAGAGGGTGGGATTTGAACCCACGGATCACATTGCTGCGATCAACGCCTTAGCAGGGCGCCCCATTCGGCCGCTCTGGCACCTCTCCTGGGAGCCCCGGAGTGTAGCCCGGTATCCTCGATCCCGGAACGGTGGCAGAGTGGACGAATGCAGCCGCCTTGAAAGCGGCCGGCCGCAAGGCTCGGGGGTTCGAATCCCTCCCGTTCCGCCAACCGGCAACGCGTCGAGGGAGAACGAGCATGGCTGCGACCGAGCTTCAGGCCATCGTCCGGTTCCGGTTCCACGACGAGGGCGACGAGCGGCGCGGCCCCTGGACGCGCCCATCCGCGTCATTCACATCGAATGCAGTGACCGAGGGGCGCACGAGCAGCGGCTGCGCCTGACTGACGCGCACCGATCTGCGCGATTGCGCCTCACCATGCCGCATAGACACCGCCCGCACGGGGTATCGCGGAGTCGTGGAACGCGTAGCGCCTCTGCGCGTCAAGCTCGACAACTCCACCCACGCCCCCGCCATGGCACGTCATGCCATGCAGTCGTGGCTGGGCAACATCGATTGCTCCGAGCCCGTCCGCGATGATGCATTGATCGTGGTGAGTGAACTCGTCACGAACGTCGTGATGCACACTGCGTCGGACTCAGTGGTCATGGCCGCGTTCGACGACAATCGGCTGCGCATCGAGGTCCACGATCGCGACCCTCGCGGGCCCGTCCCTGCGGCTGGAGCGCCAGTCGGCGGCTTCGGCCTCGCGATACTCCAATCCGTTGCCGATGCGTGGGGCTGGGAACCGACTGACTTCGGGAAGCGAGTCTGGACTGAGATGCTCTGTTGACGGTCCACGTAGCCGTACGGCAGCAGGCTCGCCGAATTGGTGTCGCCGGGCAGAGCTACCGTGGGATTCGTGGTGATCCAAGCCCTGCGCGGCGTGGACTTCTCAGCAGGGGAGGAGCCGGAGGCGACGTCCGATCTTCGCGGGTACTTGGAACGCTGGCTCGGCTACCAGCGTCACGAGTTTCTCCGCAAGCTTCGAGGCCTGACGCCTGAGGAGCTCGTGGCCTGGTCGGTGCCTCCGTTGCAGCTCTCGGTGTTGGGGCTCGTACGGCACATGACGCAGATGGAGCATGTCTATGTGAGCTGGGGTCTGGGCGGCGGTGATCGGTCAATGATCTACGGCGATGACGACTACGCCGGCGGAGCTGTCGAGACCGTCGAGGAGGACCTGCTCCGATACTTCGCCGAACTCGAGAGGTCGGACCGAGCGCTCGCGCAGTGCCCTGGTCTGGACGCTCAAGGCACGGGCCACGGTCGACCGGTCTCGGCTGTCTTGGTGAAGATGATCGATGAGTACGCCCTTCATGCTGGGCAGGCGCACATGCTGCGCTTCGCCGCTCTCGGAGAGTTGGAACGCTGACGGTTCGTCTCCGTATCCACTCGCGGCATGGCGTCCGCTCAGGGTAATCCGCTGGACGGTATAACGCCACACGTAGTAGTCTTGGCTTCATGAGCGCTGAAGAGCTGGACGGGCTCGGTCGATTCGCCGGGCCGGGCACGCTGATCCTGTCCAGCGTTGCCCAGGAACCCAAGCACGGCTACGCCATCACCCAAGACGTCGAGGCGTTCGCAGGGGTGAAGCTGCAACCGGGCACGCTCTACGGGGCTCTCAGCCGCCTGGAGCGCGACGGCCTGATCGAGGCGCTTCCAGGCGAGGGTCGGCGCCGACCGTACGGCATCACGCCGCACGGTTCGCGGGCGCTGGCTGCGCAGTTGACAGCCCAGCAACGCGTGGCAGCGATTGGCCTTGGGCGGTTGTCGACGGCGGTGAGCTCATGAGGTGGGTCCGGGAGGCGCCCCGTCTTGTCGCGCAACTCGCTGAACGTCACGTCGCGATGTTCGTTGTGGGGTCGGTCGTGTTCTGGACGCTGCTGTGGCCGCTGGCGCTCGTGTGGTGGGTGCTGTGGCGGATCGATCGCTACCGGGCACTCGACAAGAGCCCGGCGTCCAAACGCGAACGACACGTCGCCCGACTGCTGCGTTGGTATCCCGCCGGCTGGCGGACCCGATACGGCGATGAGATGGCTTGCCTGCTGCATGACACGATCACCGCCGGACGCGACGGTCCGAGGCTTGGCATGAACGTCGCCAGAGAGGGGTTGGCGGTGCGGATGGCGCTCCCTGAACGTCGTCGTGCGCTGGCGGGGGCGTTGTTGGGGCTGTGCTGGATCCCGCTCATCCCGCAGGGACTCGTGGCCGGGATCATGAAGTCCGTCGGAACTCCCACCCGTTCATGGTTCCTCGCCCTGTACGCGCCCGACGCCTACCAGTGGCCGCTGATCGTCGCGATCGCTGCGCTCGGGATGACGATGCTCGCAGCCGGCATGACGCTGGCCAGAACGCCCCCGGCACCCCTACTCGATTGAGTCGGGTACGCCCGCTGACTCACCGTCGGGCGATTGCGGCGAGGCACGCATCCAGGGCGACAGCCAACGGGTCGAGGACCACCACGTCCGGGTAGGCGTTCACAAGGAGATCGGCGACGTGCGAGAAACCGGTACCGCCCAGTGTCACCGTGCTCGCGTCGTGGGATCGCTGAATGAGGACGTCGGCGTCGAGGCTGCGCAGCTCGTCGCCGGAGAAGTGGCGGATCGGCGGGCGGGCGTCTGCGATTGCCACGGCCATTGCTGCGCCCGGTCCGATCACCGGAATCGAGACGGCGGCCCCAGCCATCGCCACGCCGGGATCGTCGGTGCAGTCGACGATGACCGCGTCGAAACCCTCATGTTCAGCTGCTCGTACGGTTCGCACCACGAACGGCGCAGCCGCCAGCGCATCGGCGGAGTCTCGGATCGATGCTGGGCCACCGCCGGTGCACCGGTACTCGAGCTCGATTCCGGGTCGAGTGAGACGGGCCAGATCGGCGGCCACCTCGTCGGCAATAGCACTCCACGGTGCGCTCGTGGGACCGACGACGAGAATTCGCAGCACGCACGCGAGTCTCGCAAAGAATTCAGCGGCACCCGGTCGAGCATCATGGGTGCGAGGAGGTAACGGTGGCGACTTCAGTGTTGCGGATCGAGGATCAACGGGCAGGTCGGTTCCCCGATGTGTGCGTGCTCTCCGGAGTGTCGACTTCGAACGCGGTGCGAGTCCGGGCCGTCGAATGGTCGGGGCGATCGTGGATCCTCGGCATTCCAGGAGTCGTTTCGATACTGAAGTTGTGGCCGGGTCGATCGTCAGCGACGGTCGCCCTCCCGATCGCGGCCACGGTCTGGAGGATGTGGAACCGTCGCAACACGGTCGCGCAAGCGCTGATGATGTTCGGACTCGGACTCGTGGTGATCGGAGCGCTTCGGGAGCGCGGTGCGATCGTGGTCATCGGCGTGTTCGTCGTCGTGCTGGCGTGCGCGTATCGGACGCGTGCTGTAGTGAACTACTGGGTGACATGTCGCTTGGACCCGAGTCGTGGCTGTGTGACCGTCCAGCCGACGCATCGCTCCTTCGACGCCCAGGCCCGAGCGCTTTTCGTGCGGTCTTTGATGTAACCGCGCTTCGTGGCGCCGTTTCGCGGCGCCTGAACGGATTGGGGCGAGCCGGGACTGATTTTGTGGACCGAGGACGTGAGTGGTCAAACGATGGGTTGGAAGGCGTTGCCGGCGACCCAGTCGGCGACCTGTCGACCGATCCGGGCACCCTGCACGTCGGCCGAACGGAAGTGGATGCCCTGCATACACCCGGGCGTCGATGGTGTCGACGACGACCTCACTGAAGCGGTGGTACTCGCGGGTCACGCTGGGCACGGACGCCGTCCGGGCGATGCGTGAAGTGCAGGTGGTCTCCGCCGAAGTACGCCCGGCCGGCGTTCAGCATCGCCCCGGCCACACAGTTGTACCCCGACGCGTGGTCCGAGTACGGCGGCGTCGCCTCGAGCGGCGTCCAGGTCGGCTCGCCGACCGTCCGCGTGTTGCCGTCGTTGTCACCTTCGTGGATCGCGGTGATCGGCCGCCAGAAGGCGTGGAACCGCTTGTCGTTCCAGCAGTTGATGATGGCGTCCGCGCC
This sequence comes from Ilumatobacteraceae bacterium, assembly GCA_963829675.1. GTDB lineage: Bacteria > Actinomycetota > Acidimicrobiia > Acidimicrobiales > Ilumatobacteraceae > Sva-07. The sequence goes on along the minus strand of CAWHJP010000009.1, from coordinate 238,920 downwards.
GGCGACGTTGAGCATCGCGAACAACCGCGCCTCCTCGACCATGCTCAGCCCCTCGGTCTCGGCGATGGTGCGGAACGTCCGGTTGAACAGCTCGACCGGGTTGACGTTGTAGAAGGCGGCGATGGCCTCCTGCTCCGGGGTGCGTTGGCTGTTACAGCCGTCTCCGCACCGAGGCGTCTTGACCTCGTCGTACTCGTGGGCGTACGCCGCGCTGCCGAGGTTGCGCGGGCCGGGCGTGCGGAACTGCGACGTCGACGACAACGTGAACGGATTCGACCTCGGAGATCCACGAGTTCGGGTCGATCGCGATCGTCGGGGAGCCGGCCGCCACTCGCCGGGCGCCGTTCCGGCCGTGAGCGGGAACGGCACGTAGCGGCCGTCGCCGTCGCGGGCCTCCAGCATGGCCGTTGCCGCCGCCGCTCCCGCCTGCCACGCCCAGCGTCTTCGCCGGGCCGTCCGGGATCGAGGTCAACGTCTGTGTCGTACTGGGTGAGCAGCGTGGCGCGGACGGCGGTCGGGAAGCGCCGGCACCGGTCCTCTGCCGAGTCCGTCCAGCACGCCGATACGCCGCCGTGGCGACCGCCGCATCCAGCGACGCCCCCGGCGACGCGGCCGGGAGGCCGGCGATGAGCGGTTCGTGCCCGCCGTCGATCGAGTTCACCGCGTCGTACACGGCGCCCTGCACCATCGCCATGTGCAGCACCGCGACGTTCGGCGGCTGGCCGGCGGCGCCGAACGCGGCGAAGGCGTTGGCGTTCCACGTCCGGACCATGCCGGCGTTCGGCGGCGTCTGCGCCGTCGCCGGTGTGTTCGCCATCGGCGTGATCACACCGACGAGTGCGACGGTCGATGCCGCGATGAAGTGCTCTGAGTCTCATGGCGGTGCCCCCCGCTCGTGTGCCGTCGCGATCCCTCTTCTGAGGTTGTGTTACGGGGACGAAGCAGCCAGCCGAACCCACCCGTATCCCATGCGATCAACGTATCCTCATGGTGACGGATGAGCAGGCCGTGAAGTCCGCTCCCCCAAATTTCTCCGCCGTCCATATGTCAGCGCAGTGGACGGTTGTCCAGAGGCGTCTGATCGTCGTTCGAGACAGTCAGCCCGGAGTGTCGTACGGATTCCAGGCGTGTGGTGCCGACCGCAGGTGTTCGCTGAGATGGTCGACGATCACCTTCCGATCGAGGCTTGATTCCTCGGCCGTCTGGAGCTGTGCAGTCAGGCTGGAGGGACTCGATGCAGTCCAGACCGTGTCCGAGTCCGCTGCCGTGAGCACGTCGGCGAGCGGTCGCAGGTCCACTCGTGGCAGTGGCCGCCGGGACTGGTACCGCACCCACGATTCGTAGCGGTCCGTGTAGATGTAGCGACGTCCGTGCACTTGCAGAAGCCGGAGACAGCCGGTGGCGTTGTTGATGGCCATCGGATGGACGCCGATGTACTCGTCGGCCGCGAAGCGGTGACCGCGGCGTTCGGGCTCGCTCGCGGCGATGTCGACGATTGCCAGATCGATGTCCGATCGCTCCTCGATCGTGATCGCACCGGTCGCGAGCGCCGCTTCGCTCGCCGTGAGCTGACGGTCCTCGTCGATCCACAACTCGGAGAATTCCTCCGGGCGCAACGCGATGTCCAGGAGTCGTTCGAGGAGTCGTTCGTACAGGACGGCGCATTGCACCTCGTACGGTCCGGTGAGCTCGGCGGCAATCGGCGACCGTTCCGGGTCGGCGTATGTGGCAATGGCCATGGATGCTCGGGCTGCCTGGCGGTAGCGGTAGGTGCCGAAGTCACCGGCCGCAGCGACATCGACGAGCAACTCCTGGTGTCTCAGCGCCTCCGCGGGCTCGACCAGCGCGTACATGGCCACGAGGCCGTCCTGATCCAGGTGGTTGTTGGTGACGACGTCGGCGGCCGCCGAAACGCCATTGCGGACGAACCTGAACGCCATCTGTGCGGAGAGGTCGGCGGCGAGGCCGACTGACTGAGCCATTCCCGGCCAGTGCGTGAGCGTCAGCACCGTGCCCTCATTCGGTGATCCGTCGACGACGACATTCGGAATCGTGCGGGATGCGTTGTACTCGAGATAGCGCAGCGACACGGTCATCCTCCTGTGGCGAGGCGAACGCTACGGCTTCAACCGTGGTTGAGGTCAAGGGCAACCAGCGACGTCTGACTGGCCGAGCGAGTCCCCCGACCGCCGGGATGAGCGTCTCATTTGAACGCACATGATCGGCGAAACTGGGGGATGGACGTGACCGCCGGCGGACTGGCATTCGATTGGTGTTCCCGACTTTCCCGTTCATCTTCGCCGCATTGTCCATGGCAACCGAAACACTGCACGCGTCCTGCCGCCACGTGAATTCACCGACATCGCGGCGACAACCTCGACGCGCGGTACGCCGCCACCGAGCCGCAACGCATCAGCGGTCGGCGCAGCACCTGGTTCAGCCGATCCCGCCCACCCGACTGTCACGGCTGGAGATTCGAGGTGTACCTGGCCGACAAGTGGTCCGACAGCCGCATCCACTCTGGCTCCTCACAGATCGCACCTGGGGGCTGGCAACCGAACCTCAAGTCGGCACCCTGGTCTCAACCTCGTCGTTCCAACTCACCGAGTTCACGATCGATCACCAACGCCAACTGATCGACGCGCGCGCCGGCCGCGTCGCGAACTGGCTGGAACGTCCGAGGGCGCGGCTCAACCCGGCAGTGCTCCTGACGGCCACAGCTTTGTCGAGCTACTACACGCGTGGCACCCGACGGCGAGAACACCGCATCGATGAGTCCCCAAAACGCCTGCGAGGCACTAGCTGTTGGCGATCTGCATCAGCACGTCTGCGTGGCACGGTTGGTCGAGTGGGCAGTAGCACGCCAGGTCTCGCCCCTGTATTCCTCTCGAACCGCTCGACGGTGATGCCGAGACGTCCGGCGAGCAGGTCGTTGCGATAGCGGCGGACGGCTTCGAGCCGACCGAGATCGACGGAGTGAGCGATCGCCCCACTTGGTTGGTCGCGCTGACGACGACCGTGCCGGCCGGCAACCGAGTTCCCTTGGGCGCGATCGCTGCAAACGTTGCGCCATACGCACAGTGTCACCGATCGCGGTCAGGTGTCGGTGAGGCAGAAGTCGTTGCCCTCGGGGTCACGCATCCAGGTGTGTCTTTCGAAGTCTTGGACGATTGATGCTCCGAACGAGACAAGGCGACCTTGTTCCTCGATTCGGTTCGACGTCTCGATGTCAATGTGCATCGGCCGTTTTCGCATTGCCGGAACCTCGACCTCTTGGAAGCAGATCTCGAGCATCGGCCCGTCGAGGATCACGCACGGGTCGGTTTCGGGTGTGCGACCGATCGATGCGAGGCGGGCGATTTCGTCGTCGTCGTACGCGCGTACCTCGAAGTCGTCGAGCGTGGCAGCCCAGAAGCGTGCGAGTGATGACGGTTCGCGGCTGTCAACGACGAGTTGAGCGAGTCGGGCCATATGGCCATCCTGACCGCGGCCGCAACTGGACTCAACACGTCCCAGCGAGTGTCACCACCCCTTGGTCGGGCGCCGTCAACTCAGTAGCTGTACACGGAGCGGAATTTGCGCGCCGTGGCGTGGTGGGCGGTCTACTGTGAGCGGTGGCGCGTGGGTGCGCCGCCGGACCCGCGGACAGGACTGAGTCCAACCCAGAACCGATCGAACGTCCATCCGGCGTTCCTCTGTCTGAGCTGCGGGTCGCAGGCGCTGGAGGAATAGCCATGTCATCATCCACTTCCGTCACCCGTCCGTTGCCGGCTCGGCCCGATCTCGAGCAGCTGAAGCGTCAAGCCAAGGACCTACTCGCCGACGCCCGGCAGGGCAATCACGCCGCGCTGGCACGCCTCGATGGGAACACCACCGCCCGGTTGGCCGACGCGCAGTTCGCGATCGCCCGCGAGCACGGGTTTGCATCCTGGGCGCGGATCCGTCGTGCGGTCTTGGCGGCGAGCCCCGAGGGTCGGCCCGTGACGCGTCCATCACGCGTCGACAAGCACCTTGTGCCGTCGACATACAACGCGGCGACATTCCTCGACGGGGCCAAGCGCAACGGATGGGTGCCGGGGCGGCTCCCGACGTCGTTGGTGTTCGTCTTTCAGCCCGTCTACGCCCACCGGCTCGCCGAGGATCCCCGTTTCGTCGAGGACACTGCAATGGCAGTCGGCAACGGCCGCTACTTCGTCACCGTCGACGATCCAGCGGTCGCGGTCAGTTGCATGAGCGCAGGAACCGCGTTCGTCGGCCAGGTCGAGAACCAGATCGCGCTCGGCGGTGCCGAGCGGTTCGTGATCCTCAACACCGCCGGAGGATTCGGGCCCGACATCGCCATCGGCGATCTCGCCGTCGTCGAGACCGCGGTACGCGACGACGGGATCTCTGACCACTATCTCCCACCAGGTGACACCGTCGATGCCGACGAATCCCTCACCGAAACCTTGCTCGACGCTGCCCGCACGGTCCAACCTCACGCACGCCGACACATCAGCTGGACCATCCCCGCCGTGTTCCGCCAAACACGACCAGAGGTCGACCACTGCATCGACCAAGGCATCACCGTCGTCGAAAGCGAGATCGCCGCACTCCTCGCCGTGTGCCAGGCCCGCAACGTCCGAGCTGCCGCAATCGTGACGATCCTCGGCGTCGAACCAGCGCCCGACGACTCACCCGCCGACTGGAACACCATTGCCGGCACCCAATGGGACGTCTTCGAAGCCGTCATCACCGCACTCCGATCGGACTAGCGACAACCGCCTCGACACGGGAGCGGTCCGAGGATTCCGTCGCGCGCGTCGCATGCTCGAAGGACCGTGGCAGACTCGCCGCCTTCACGACCGATCGAGGAGCGTTGCCATGACCGATTTCAACGAGTTCAACCAGGGCGTCATCAGCGAGTTCCGCGCCAACGACGGCATCGTCAGTGGCGCATTCGCGGGTGCTCCCATGATCCTCGTCAATCACCACGGAGCTCGAAGCGGCAAGGAATACACGGCACCGCTCGTCTACACCCGTGACGGCGACAACTACATCGTGATCGCCTCCAAGGGCGGGGCACCCGACGATCCACAATGGTTCCGCAACCTCGTCGCCAACCCCGACGTCACTGTTGAAGTCGGCACCGAAACGATCCCGGTTCGAGCCCGCGTCGCCGAGGGAGACGAACGGGCCCGCCTGTTCCGCGCCCAAGCCGACGCGATGCCGAACTTCGACGAGTACGCCAAAGCCACGTCCCGAGAGATTCCAGTCGTCGTCCTCGAACCACGCTGAACACCGCGTCGCCGACCGGGCGGCAGCTGTGCGCTAGGTCTTGGGGTCTTACGAACGTAGTTGCGGACTGCTTCGTCGTCTGGCTGGCCCCAGCCGAGGCAGAACGGATGGCGCGCCGGGTCGGCGTGGACCTCATTCCTTTCGTCGGCCGTCAGGTCCTCGGCTGCCTGCAACAGGCGTGCCGCGAGCCCGATCGCCTTGCACGCGCTCATCGGCGAAATCCACGACCGGCGGTGACGGCTTCGTGCAGCGCATCGGCCTGCTCTGCGAGCCACTGCTGACGGCGCAGGATGCGATCGCCGATGCCCTCATCCCACATGCGTTGCCACCCACCACCGAGACGCTCCGCCCGATTACGCATCGAGAACCAAGCCCGCTCGGCAGAGTTCCTCGCGATTGGCACAACTCGCGCGCGGTCAGCCGGCTCGAGGCCGTACTCATCGACGATCAACGCCGCCCTCGCGATGGGATCGACCCGCGAACCGCTGGCTCACGATCGCCGGGCGGCATGAGGGGCGCCCACCACAGCAGCACGTTGCACACTTCGCGGACACGGTCGGTGGGCTGCGCCAAGTCGAAGTCGATCAGGGCCCGAGCGTGCCCATCGACGAACACCACATTCTCGGGAGTGACGTCCATGTGCCCCACAAACCGCGGCGGCCCGGCGATCGAGGCAGGCATCCCCGGCAGATCCGGCCAGCTGTCGATCACCAGGTTCTGCGGAATACCGAACGGCTGCATCGCGTCATCGAACCTCCGCACCAGTCGAGCGACGCTGGCAGCGCGCTCGTCGTCAGCGATCCAATCTGGCCACGGGCGTCCGGCAACCTGACCCTGAACGAACGACAACGCCTGGCGGCCCTGGTTGTCGATACCGAGGAAACGTGGCACCCCATCGAAGTCGGTGTCCTCGAGGAAAGTCAGTACCGCCTCGACCAAAGCCGACTCGGGTACGCGCGGGCGACGCACGGTGTCTCCGATGCGCACGAGACCCTCGGTGACGTCGCCTCCCAACAGCGGTTCCTCAGGGCCGTCTGCCAGAACCACGGGCCAACCGTACCCAAACGCACTCTGCACCCCGACGCACGCACGGGCGCCGAGCGGACTCAGGGGATCGCGCCGAGGTCCTTGAGTTCGATGATCCGATCCCAGTCGAGGCCGAGTTCGAGGAGCACCTCTTCGGTGTGCTGGGAGAACTCGGGCGACGTCGAGCGTGGCGCCCATGGCGTCCCGGCGAAATCGACCGGAGTGGCGACCATCTCGATCGTGTCGTCGCCGTCGGTCGGCACGTTCACGAAGCCCCCGGCCGCTCGAGCGACGGGGTCGTCGACCGTCTGATGGGCGTGCTGTACCGGCGCCCACCACACGTCCTCGCGATCGAAGATCGCTCCCCACTCGTCGAGGCGTCGGGTGCCGAAGATGTCGTTGAGTTCGCGGACGAGCTCGGCCGAGTTGTGGTACCGGGCGACCATCGACGAGAAACGTTCGTCGGCTGGCCCACTCCGGACGATCGACGGCACGCAGCACGTCGGGCCAGTGGCGATCGGCCTGCAGCCCGAGCATCCAGAACCGTTGACCGTCCGCCGCCGAATAGGCGGAGATCAGCGGGTTCGGCGGAGCGGACACCGACATCGGAGTCGTCGGGGCGCCCGTGCGCACCGCGACGTTGACGTCCCAGCCGAGCATGTAGAGGCCGATGCGGAGCAGCGAGACCGACACCAGCTGGCCGGTCCCTGTCCGCTCACGAGCGAACAACGCCGCCGACACCGCACCCGCCGCCGCGAGGCCCGCCATGTGATCGCCCATCCCACCACGCTGGTACGGCAGGTCCGCCCCTTCGGGCGTCAGCGCCGCGGCGACGCCCGCCCGCGACCAGAACGCGCCCACGTCGTACGCGGCGCGGTCGCGCGCCTCACCCTCCAGTCCGTACCCGGTCACGTGGGCGTACACGAGCCGTGGGTTGCGCGCCGACACCGTCTCGAAGTCCAAGCCGGCCCGGGCGAGCGCACCGGGGCGGGCATTCGTCACGAACACGTCGGCCTCGTCGACCAGCCGCGCCGCGATGTCACGGCCTTCGTCGAGCGCCAGGTTGAGGGCGACACTGCGCTTGTTCCGATTGTCGAGTTCGAACGGTGGGCTGGCACTCGACCCGGTCGCGCCGGCGAGGATGCCGCGCATCGGGTCGCCGTTCGGCGGCTCGATCTTGAGCACGTCGGCGCCCCAGTCGCCGAGGATCCCCGAGGCTGCCGGTCCCGCCACCCACATGCCGACCTCGACGACCTTGACACCTTCCATGGGTCCTGGCACGGACGACAACCTACAACGACGTCATGCGGCGCCCGGGGCCGGCAACGCGTTGGCGGCCGCGATCGCGGCGAACACCTCGGCGCTCGACTTGCGGGTCCGGGTCTGCGTGTCGTAGTCGACGTAAACGATGCCGAATCGCTTGCTGTACCCGAGACCCCACTCGAAGTTGTCGAGCAACGACCACGCCAGATACCCGCGCACGTCGACGCCGTCCGCGATCGCGTCGAGCACGGCACCGAGGTGCGACTGCAGATAGGCCACGCGGTCGGGATCGTCGACGTGGCCGTCGGCGTCGAGCACGTCGTCCCACGCGGAACCGTTCTCGGTGATCACCAGTGGGATCGGCGGATACTCCTCGTGGATCCGCCGCAGGAGTGCGCTGAACCCGTCGGGGTCGACCTCCCACCCCATCGCGGTACGCGGGAGGCCGCGCGAGACGTTCCGCACCGCGTCGATGCCGATCGCCCACGAGATCGTCTCCCAGTCAGCGTCCTCGATCGAGGGTGGCCGGCCTTCGATCTGCGATGTCGTGTAGTAGTTCACGCCGAGCACGTCGATCGGCGCGCTGATCAACGCGAGGTCACCGTCGAGGATGTGATCGTCGATCCCGAACGGGCCGAGGTGTGCACGGACGTCGGCCGGATACTCGCCGGTCAAGATCGGGTCGAGGAAGATCCTGTTCTGCAGACCGTCCATGAGCCGCGCCAGCTCGACCTCAGCCGGGTCGTGGGGATGCGCGGTCTCGTAGGGCCACAGGTTGAGGGTGATCCCGACGGTGTCGGCGCCGCCGGCCCGCAACACGTCGATGCCCAGCCCGTGGGCGAGCAGCAGATGGTGGACGGCGGCGACGGCCGCCCGCGGATCGGTGGATCCCGGGGCGTGGACGCCGGCGGCGTAGCCGAGCAGTGCCGAACACCACGGCTCGTTGAGCGTCGTCCAGGTCGGCACCCGATCGCCGAGCGCTTCGAACACCGTCGCCGTGTACTCGGCAAACCGGTACGCGGTGTCGCGGTTGGTCCAACCGCCAGCGTCCTCGAGCGTTTGCGGCAGGTCCCAGTGGTACAGCGTCACCCACGGTGCGATGTCGTGTTCGAGCAACGTGTCGACCAGCCGCGAGTAGAAGTCGATCCCGGCTGCGTTCACCGCCCCAGCGTCGGGTCGCACCCGAGGCCACGCCACCGAGAACCGGTACGTGTCCAGTCCGAGATCGGCCATGAGTGCCACATCGTCGGCCATGCGGCGGTAGTGGTCGCACGCGGGCTCGCCGGTGTCGCCACCGACCACGGCGCCGGGCCGGCGGCAGAACGTGTCCCAGATCGAGTCGGTGCGCCCATCGGCGTGCGTCGACCCTTCGATCTGGAACGCGGCGGTCGCCGCGCCCCAGGAAAAGCTGTCGGGAAATGATCGTGCGGTCGCCATACGGCCGCTCAGAGTAGATCGGCGAGGCCCAGCGCATTCGCGGCACTGCCCAATCGACCCATCATGGTGTTCACCAGGTCGGCCTCCCGCGGGATCTCGAGGTTCATCCCCCGGGCGGCGATGACCGGATACACGATGCAGAACAGTGCGGCGACGCGGTATCGCTCCCACATCCCGTCGAGGTCGGCGGCTGGCACACCGGCGGCCTGCAGGCCATCGATCCATCGATCGAAGAGTCCGTTCCGTCGCCGCGTCTCCGCGTCGAGGAGGGATCAGCGGTGACGCAGTGCGATGGCGAGTTCGCGTTTCGACATCGTCCAGCGACCTTCGATGCCGAATTCACAGGCACGTTGCAGCAGTTCGGCCTTGGTGTGATCGAGTTCGTCGTGCGACATTCCGCCGCGCCAGATCGACGGGCCGGGAGAAGGGAACGGCATGGTCCGCTGCCTCTCAGGACGCGAGCGACGGCATCCGACGCTCGTCGACCCAGTCGGGCGTGATGCGCTCCAGCGCGGGACCGATCCGCTCGAGGGCCGGTGCGATGGCCGGTCCGATCCGGTCCGGTGCCAGCCGGTCGAGATCGGGGGTCAAACGGTCGATCGCGCGGGCGACCCGGCTCGTGGAGCGCCGGTTGTTGCGATCGAGGGCACCCATCACCATCAAGGTGCCGGCCAGCGCCGGCATCACCCAGCGGAGCATCGATTGACGCCGAATGGCGACGGCGACGTCAGGGGACACGGACTCGTCGGCGAGCTGCACCGCCCGCGCCTCGCTGATTCGCCGGCCCAGCATGTTCGAGTACGTCGCGGCGGCGAACGCCGCGGCGGTCAGACCGACTTTGAGGACGGTCGCCGTGTTGTCCGACCGAACGATTCCCTTCACCTTTGACCTTGCCATCTCTCGACTCCCTTTCGTCGCTGTTGCAGAACGAGGACGGACTACCCCGCCGGGTGTGATCCGACACCTCCCGCTTGCCCGTAGGAGACGCAGCCGGTTGAGATCGCCGGCGATCGGGAACGCTTGGGCATGCAGGTCAACCGCGTGCTCGACTCCGAAAACGTTCACACGTCTGCGATGACTACGTCGACATCGGCGGCTTCGACGGACTGCGCGCGGCCAAGCACGTCGAACCCGGCGTCGTGGTCGAAACGATCAGTGATTCCGGCCTCCGCGGCCGCGGCGGCGCCGGATTTCCCACCGGCACGAAATGGCAGACCGTGATCGATCAGCGCGTCGGCCGGAACGAGTCGCTCACCGTGGTCGTCAACGGTGCCGAGGGCGAGCCGGGTTCGTTCAAGGACCGCGCGATCCTGGCCGCCAACCCTTACCGCGTGCTCGAAGGGGCACTGATCGCGGCGCACGCCGTCGGCGCCGACCAGGTCGTGGTCGCGGTGAAGGATTCGTTCACGTCGACGACCGACGCGCTCCTCCACGCGATCTCGGAGATCGAGGCGGCCGGATTCGCGACCGGCGTCCGGATCAGTCTCGTCCGGGGGCCGCAGCAATACCTGTTCGGTGAGGAATCGGCGCTGCTCGAGGTGCTCGAGGGTCGCCCTCCATTCCCTCGCGTGACGCCTCCGTACCGCCACGGGGCCGAATCGTCGCCCGCCGACGACGCCGGGATCGACTGGGTGATGGAGAACCCGGTCCTCATCAACAACGTCGAGACCATGGCGAACGTGGCAGGCATCATCGCCAACGGTCCGGCGTGGTTCCGCGAGTTCGGCACGATCGAGTCGCCGGGCACCATCGTCTGCACGGTCAGCGGGCGCACATCGACGCACGGCGTCGGGGAGTTCGCGATGGCCACGCCGCTCGCCGAAGTGATCGAGACGCTCGGCGGCGGGCCGATGGAGGAGCGACGGATCATCGGCGCCATCTCCGGCGTGGCCAACGCTGTCGTCCCGGCATCGAAGTTCACCACGCCACTCACCTACGAGGACATGCGTGCGGCGGGCACCGGCCTCGGGGCGGCCGGGTTCATCGTGTTCGACGACGAGACCGATCTCGTCGCCACGGCGGCCAGCGCGGCCCGCTTCCTCGCCGTCGAATCGTGTGGGCAGTGCGAGCCGTGCAAGGCCGACGGACTCGCCGTCGCCGTCACACTCTCCGGTGCTCTCGACGGCAACGGCGATCGCGATGGCGCAGATGTTCTCGAAGACGGCATCGTCGGCGGCGGCCCGAACCGCTCGACGGCGACGCGCGATCGACGATCGACGACCATCTCCGCACGATCACGGACGGCGCCCGGTGCTCGCTCGCCCAGCAGCACCAGACCGTGGTGACGAGCCTGCTCGACTTCGCCGCCGACCACCGAGCCCGCAGGTCACCGATGGAGTGCCCGCCGAGTCCGGAGTCGTGGTCGAGTTCCTGCCGATCGCCTCGATCGACAACGGTCAGGCGCTGCTCGACACCGACGAGGCCCGCCGCAATCCCGGACTGGTCAATCGATCAACCCGACTCGGGTGCGTGGCCGGCGGCCCGCCTGTCGACGATGGCCGATGCCGAATCGGCGCGAACGGGCGCTCAATCGGCGGTGAGGCCGTAACGCTCCATCGCCTGCTCGTATTCGACGACCTCGATCCGCTGACCGTACGACACGGCCTCGGCGAAGGTGCGCAGCCACGGGATCTCGGTGTGCTCGGCGGTGTAGTCGGCCATGTGTACTCCCCCGAGGTGGTGGGCCGACATCAGGTCGAAGAACAGACGATCGGCGTCGGCACCCGTGCTCCCGGCCAGTTCCTCCAACTGCTCCGGCGTGGCGAGGCCGGGCATGGCCGCGACCTGAGTCGGCTCACCCATCCAGACCATCGCCGTGCGCTCGGGCGAACCTCTGGCGTAGCCGGCGTCGTCGAGCCAGGTCTCCATCCGGCCGATGTCGCGGGTCTGGAACAGGGTCACGTCGCGGGCATACGACGCCGCATCGCCGTCGGGATTCGCCTCGAGCAAGGTGTTCGAGATGACGAGGGCCTGCTCGTGATGGTCGATCATGTCCTGCAGGAATCCGACCTCGACCGCTCCGAGGGCCGGATCGTCGTCGTTCGAGTTGGCAACCCAGGTCATGACGACCGCCACGGCCACGATCAGGACGACGACGCCGAGCCCGATGAGCGTCCACCGCATGACCCGGTCGGACATGGCGTCGGACACCGTCTCGCCGGAATCGTCGCGCACGTCCTCGCCCTGGTCCACCCGATCGACGCTACCTGCGGCCGCATGTGAGACCATCGGCGCGTGGCCGATGAAGCACACGACCTGGACCCGGGCGAGAGGGACCGCGGCGAGGTCGTCTGGAACCCGCCGTCGAGCGCGTTCACCGACTCCCAGCTCGCCGAGTTCACCCGATTCGCCGCGGACCGCGCCGTCGCAGCGGTTCGCCTCGTTTCCCGATCTGCTCGACTGGTCGATCGCCGAGCCCGCATTGTTCTGGGGCCTGTTCGCGGAATGGTCAGGCGTGCGCTGGCGGGAGCGAGCGAGCCGGGTCCTCGACACGCCGTCGATGCTGGGCGCAGTGTGGTTCAGCGGCGCCACTCTCAACTATGCCGACCAGGCGCTGGCCGCCGGCGCCGAGGGCGATCGGGTCGCGCTCGTGTCGCTCTCGCAGACGCGTGAGCGGTCGGTGCTCACACACGCCCAGCTCGCGGACGAGGTCGCGCGCTGCGCGGCCGGCCTCCGCCGTCTCGGGGTCCGCCGCGGCGACCGGGTCGTGGCTCTGCTCCCCAACATCGGTGAGACCGTCGTCGCCTTCCTCGCCACCGCGAGCCTCGGTGCCGTCTGGTCGTCGTGTGCTCCGGAGTTCGGCACGTCTGCGGTTCTCGACCGCTGGCGACAGCTCGACCCGGTCGTCATGCTCGCCGTCGACGGATACCGGTACGGCGCGCGCGACGTGTCGTGCGCCCGCCGCATCGACGAACTCGTCGCCGGACTGCCGACCCTGAACCATGTCGTCGCGCTGGAGTACCTGGGAGAGCCGCTCCCGGATCTGGATGGCGCCGCCGTGATCCCGTGGCGCGAACTCCGCTCGGAGTGGGCACCGCTCGACATCGAGGCGGTCCCGTTCGATCATCCGCTCTACGTCCTGTTCTCGTCGGGCACGACGGGCATTCCGAAGGCGATCGTGCACGGCCACGGTGGCATGGTCGTCGAGCACCTCAAGGCGTTGCGCCTCCATCACGACATGGGTCCCGACGACACGTTCATGTGGTTCACCACCACGGGCTGGATGATGTGGAACTACCTCATGTCCGGGCTGCTCACCGGCGCTGCGGTCGTGTTGTTCGACGGCGATCCCGGTCATCCGACCCTCGACACGTTGTGGTCGATCGCTGCCGACGAGCAGGTGTCGGTACTCGGCGTCGGAGCGCCGTTCATCATGGGATGTCGGGCTGCCGACATCGAACCGGCGCGCGACTTCGACCTGCGGGCGCTCCGGCAGCTCGGCTCGACCGGTTCACCACTCCCGGCCGAGGGCTTCCGCTGGGTTCGCGACCACGTCGGCGCAGACGTGCAGCTGTGCTCGATCAGCGGCGGTACTGACGTCTGCACCGCGTTCCTCGGTTCGGCGCCGGTCGTTCCGGTGCGCGCCGGTGAGATCAGCACACGGATGCTCGGCTGCGACGTCCGCGCCTTCGATCCGGAGGGGCACGCCTGCGCCCCGGGCGAAACGGGTGAGCTCGTGATCTGCACGCCGATGCCGTCGATGCCGACGATGCTGTGGGGCGACCCGTCAGGCGAGCGGTTGCGCACCGCCTACTTCGAGCGGTTCCCCGGGGTGTGGCACCACGGTGACTGGATCCGCTTCGAGGCCGACGGCAGCTGCGTGATCACCGGTCGCTCCGACGCCACGCTCAACCGCGGCGGGGTGCGCCTGGGCACGGCCGAGTTCTACTCAGTGACCGACAGCCGTCCCGAGCTCGCCGACAGCATCGTCGTGCACCTGGAGGATGCGTCCGGCGGACCGGGTGTGTTGATCATGCTGATCTCGAGCCGCACCGGAGACGTGCTCGACGACGACGCGTTGGCCGATCTGCGACGGCAACTGCGCGAGCAGCTGTCACCGCGTCACGTACCCGACGTGATCCAGCAGTTCCCGGCGATCCCGCGCACGCTGACCGGCAAGCGCATCGAAGTGCCGGTCAAGCGCCTCCTCACCGGCGCCGACCCCTCGACGGTGACGAGCCGTGAAGCCCTCAGCGACCCCGTGGCCTTCGACGCGATCGCCGCCTGGGCCGCCGCATACTCCCGAAATTCGGAGCAGATGTCGCGCTCGAGCGACATCTGCTCCGCTTCCGACAATTTCGGGGTTATTCGGGGCGGCAGGTGTTGCGGAGTTCGCCGATGCCGTCGATGCGGGTGACGACCTCGTCGCCCGGTCGCAGGAACACCGGCGGCGTGCGGGCCGCGCCGACGCCGCCGGGCGTGCCGGTGGCGATCACGTCGCCGGGTTCGAGTGTGATGATCGACGAGACGTACCGGATGATCGCGACCGGATCGAACACGAGGTCGCCCGTCTTCGCCCGCTGCATCTCGACACCGTTCACTTCGCACGAGATCTCGCGATCGCCGTCGGGCAGCTCGTCCGCCGTGACGAGCCACGGCCCGAGCGGCGTCGACGCCTCGAATGTCTTGCCCTGCAGGAACTGCGACGTGCGTCGTTGGAAATCGCGGACCGACACGTCGTTGAGGACCGAGTAGCCGGCGATCGCCGCCTCGGCGTCCGCCGGCGAAGCGTGGCGGATCGTGGTGCCGATCACCACGGCGAGTTCGGCCTCCCAGTCGACACTCGATGACACTGCCGGCAACACGATGTCGTCGTTCGCACCGATCAGTGCGGCCCGGTACTTGGCGAACAGTGTCGGGTGCTCGGGGAACTCGTGTCCCATCTCCAGGATGTGGGTGCGGTAGTTGAGACCGACACACACGATCTTGTCGGGGCGCGTCACCAGCGGGGCGAAGTCGAGCCCGTCGAGGGCATGGTTCCGCCCGTCGCCCGCCGCCGCCCACTCGCGCCACCCGTCGCGCCGGAGCACGTCGCCGACGTCGGCCGCGTCGAGTTCGACCGCGGTGTCGCCGTCGAGCCGGACGGCTCGCGTCGCGTCGTTGGTTCGGATCGTTGCCAGTCGCACGGGCCCCACGGTAGATCGTCGCCGTCGTACGATCGGGGTCGATGACCGATCTCGGGTCGTACCTCGAGTTACCGGGGAGCACTGGGTTCGGCCTGGACAACCTGCCGTACGGCATCGGCAGCGTCGAGCGCTCGAGCGGACCCACCTCGAGCGGACCCACCTCGATCAGGAGGGCGTTTGTGGCGCTGGGCGACGAGGCGCTCGACCTGGCCGCCGCCCAACGGGCTGGCGTGTTCGAGGCGATCGACGGGTTGGCGGGCGACGAGTTCGAGTCGCCGACACTCAATCGGTTCATGGCGACCGGGCATCGGACGTGGCACGCCGTCCGCGACCGGATCCGCGAGATCCTCAGCGACCGGTCGTTCGAGGCCGAGGTGCGCGGATGGCTCACCCCGCGGGCCGACCTCGCGATGCACCTGCCGGTCGCCATCGGCGACTACGTCGACTTCTACTCCTCCGAGCACCACGCCACGAACCTCGGGCGGATCCTCCGACCGGGCACGCCACCGCTGCTCCCGAACTGGAAGCACCTTCCCGTCGGGTATCACGGTCGCGCCGGCACGGTGGTGGTGTCGGGGACCGACATCGTGCGCCCGCACGGGCTCGTGACCCCCGCCGACGGCCCACCCCGCTACGAGCCGACGCGGATGCTCGACATCGAATTGGAGGTCGGCGCGATCGTCGGCGTCGGATCAGACCTCGGTCGACCGATCCCGATCGACCGTGTCGCCGAGCACCTGTTCGGGATGGTGCTGCTCAACGACTGGAGCGCCCGCGACATCCAGGCCTACGAGTACCAACCGCTCGGTCCCCACCTCGGCAAGAGCTTCGCCACATCGATCTCACCGTGGATCGTCCCGTTCGCCGCGCTGAACCGTTCCTCGTCGACGGGCCCGTCCAGGACCCGGAGCCCGCCCGCTACCTGACGACCGAGGCGCGGTGGGGCATCGACCTCCGTCTCGGAGTCGAGATCTCGTCGGCGACGATGCGTGCGCAGGGCATGCCTCCGGTCAGCCTGTCGTCGGTCAACTTCTCGACGATGTACTGGACCGTGGCGCAGCAGTTGGCCCACCTGACGGCCAACGGGGCGAGCACGCGTCCCGGCGACCTGTTCGGGTCGGGCACGGTGTCGGGTCCGACGCCGGGGAGCGAAGGGCAGCCTGATCGAGATGACCGAGCGGGGCTCCGCAACCGCTCACGCTCCCGAGCGGCGAACGTCGCGGCTTCCTCGCCGACGGCGACGAGATCACGCTGCGCGGCAGCGTGCTCGAACGCGACGCAGCGAATCGATTTCGGCGAGGTGCGAGGCACGATCGTCGCCGGCGATCTGAGAGACTGGGGCCACGGCAACCTCGAGGGGGTCGACATGCCGTTCTACCGCAGCGTCGGGGAGATCCCGGCGCAAACGCCACACGCTCGCCGGCCCGGCCGACCAGCCGCACGCCGAGGAGTTGATGGGTCTCGAACGGGTTCTCGTCGAGTTCCGCCCTGCTCTACCACCGGCGGTCACCGAGCGCGATCGTCGCCATCGAGTCGGCCGACGACCCACGCACCACCGACGCGGCAGTGCGCCCGGCCCGATCACCC
Organism: Ilumatobacteraceae bacterium; assembly: GCA_963829675.1. Taxonomy (GTDB): domain Bacteria; phylum Actinomycetota; class Acidimicrobiia; order Acidimicrobiales; family Ilumatobacteraceae; genus Sva-07. Next base: position 222,205 of record CAWHJP010000009.1, on the reverse strand, counting down.
GCTCGTTCCCCGCCACCTCCGGACCGCTGACGTCCCTGCCGGGACCGACCTCGTCACCGGCCGTCACGTGCTCCTCGCCAACGGGGATGTGACGGTCGCCGTCGCCCGCGCCGGCGCGACGAGCCCGCTCTACCGCACGGCCCTCGGTGACGAGCTGACGTTCGTCCAATCGGGTCAGGTGCGGCTCGAGACGACGTTCGGGTCGCTCGACATAGCCGCCGGTGACTACGTCGTCGTGCCCACGGCGACGACCCACCGGTGGGTGATCGACGAGGGCACCGTCGAGACGCTCGTGATCGAGGCCCGAGGCGGCCACATCGCCCCGCCCCGGAAGTACCTCGGCCCGTACGGACAGTTCCTGGAAGGCGCGCCGTATTGCGAGCGTGACCTGCGCGGCCCGACCGAGCCGCTGCTCGTCGACGGCCACGACGTCGAGGTCCTCGTGCGTTCGGCCGGCGGGCTGTCCCGGCACATCCACCGCGACCATCCGTTCGACGTGGTCGGGTGGGACGGCGGGCTGTGGCCGTACGCACTGTCGATCCACGACTTCGAGCCGATCGTCGGGCTCATCCATCAGCCTCCGCCGGTGCACCAGACCTTCGAGGGCCCGGGTTTCGTGATCTGCTCATTCGTGCCGCGCTACTTCGACTTCCATCCGCAGGCGGTGAAGGTGCCGTACCACCACGCCAACGTCGACAGCGACGAGGTGCTGTTCTATTCGGCAGGCAACTTCATGAGCCGCGCCGGCTCCGGAATCGGAGTTGGGTCGATCTCGTACCATCCCGGCCGGCTTCGTGCACGGCCCGCAGCCCGGCAGCCGCGAGAGCTCCATGCGGCGTCGATCGGACCGAGGAGGTGGCCGTGATGCTCGACACGTTCCGGCCGCTCGGTGTGACCGATACGGCCCGCTCGATCAGCGACGAGAACTACGCCTGGTCCTGGTCGAGGTAATTGTCGAACGCGCCGTGAGCCCGACGCGCCTGCGATCGAGTTCCCGAGCGCGGTTCTCCTCGCGGTGCTAAACCACGTCGATGTCATCCCCCAGTGAACGAGTGCAGTCCGAGATCGATGCCGCGAATGCGTCAGGCAGGAAGCCGGTCGTCTTCATCCACGGACTCTGGCTCCTCGCCGGCAGTTGGGCCGACTGGCGACCGGTGTTCGACGACGCCGGGTACGCGACGGTGGCGCTCGACTGGCCCGACGATCCCGAGACGACCGAAGCAGGCGCTCGAACACCCCGAGGTGTTCGCGCACAAGAAGGTCGGTGCCATCGCCGATCACCTCGCGTCGGCAGTCGCCGCGCTCGAGCAACGGCCGGCGTTGGTCGGGCATTCGTTCGGCGGCCTGCTCACGCAGATCCTGGCCGGGCGGGGACTGTCGTTCGCGTCGGTGGCGATCGATCCCGCACCGTTCCAAGGCGTCCTCCCCCTCCCGATCTCGGCGCTCAAGGCGGCGAGTGCGGTGTTGAAGAACCCGGCCAACTACCGGCGGTCGGTGCGGCTCACCTACGACCAGTTCCGGTTCGCCTTCGCCAATGTGGTCGACGAGGACGAAGCGCGCCAGTTGTACGACCGGTACTCCGTGCCCGGCGCCGGCGCCCCACTGTTCCAAGCGGCGTCGGCCAACTTCAACCCGTGGACCGAGGTCAAGGTCGACTCGAAGAACCCCGACCGGGGACCGCTGCTGATCGTGTCGGGCGAGAAGGACAACACGGTGCCGTGGGCGATCGCCAACGCCTCGTTCAAGAAGCAGCTCCGCAACCCCGGTGTCACCGAGATCGTCGAGATCAAGAACCGCGGTCATTCCCTCACGATCGACAGCGGCTGGCGCGAGGTCGCCGACACCGCGCTCGCCTTCATCCAGCGCTACTCGTGAGCGCTTGCCGGTCGAGCGCGATGACGCGGGTGAACTCGGCACCGACCAACACGATCTGCGCCTCGTAGTACATCCACAGCAGGATGAGCGCGACGCCGCCGGCGGCACCCGGTACCGATGTCGCACCGAAGTGCCGCAGGTAGAACCCGATCACCGTGGTGCCGAGCACGACGAGCAGCGTCGTGACGGCACCACCGATCAACGCCGCGCGCCACGGGACCCGCGAGTCGGGCAGGTAGCGGAACAACAGGATGAAGACGCCGACGCCCAGGGCCCACGACGTGGCGGCACCGAACAGTTCGGTCATCGACTCCAGGATGACGACATCGGGAACGAACCGATCGATCACTGCCGTGATCGAGTTGATCGCGAACGCCAGCACGAGCACTCCACCGGCGGCGAGGATCACGACGAACGCACCGAGGCGGCGGAGGAACGAGTGCCTGAGTCCCGACACGACCGGCAGCTCCCAGATCGTGTTGAGCGCGTCCTGCAACGAGATCACGAGGAGCGTCGCGGCGAGCACGAGTGCGCCGGCACCGACGAGTCCCAGCCCGGCGATCGTCCCGGAACTCCCGAGCGTCGACGCGATGGCCTCGGAGAATCCCTCCGCTTCCGGTCCGAACACCTCGACCAGCCGGCTGTCGAGATATTCCTGCACCTGGCCATCCGACACCAGCCGGCCGGCGACGGCCAGGCACACCGCCAGAACCGGAACCAACGCGAACAGGCCGTAGTACGCGACGGCAGCACCGAGCCGGATGGTGCGATGCGCTCGCCACTCGGCGTAGGTCGCGGCGACCACTCCGATCGCCCGTCGTCCGGGGCGCGGGAGCGACTCGAGCATTCCGTGCAGGGTAAGGCAGCGGACTCACCACCGCCGTACTATCGGAGCGACACACGGCAATTCGTAAACTTCTCGACTTCTGTTAGCCACACCTAATACTTTCCGCCTATCCTCGTGCACGATGTCGACCACCGACCTCGTGGACGATCCACAGCACTTCCTGCCAGGTCGCTTGCTCGAGGAGCCGCTCGAGCCATCGCACGTCCCGGGCCTGCGCGTTGCTCATGCCACGAGGACACGGCGCACGATCGGCGTCGTCGTGCTGATCGTCACGGTCGCCTTCGGCCTGCTCGTGTCGCTGGCGGTGGGGTCGAAGTCGATCCCGCTCGGCACGGTCATCGACGCGTTCACCGGCTACGACGCGTCGGTCACCGACCACCTCATCATCCGCGACCTCCGGCTGCCACGCACGATCCTCGCCGTGCTCGTCGGCGCCGCGCTCGGCGTGGCCGGTGCACTGATGCAGGGCGTCACCCGCAACCCACTCGCCGATCCGGGCCTGCTCGGCGTCAACGCCGGCGCCGCCTTCGCCGTGGTGCTCGCCATCTGGGCCTTCGACATCACGGAGGTGATCGGGACTCGTGTGGTTCGCCTTCGTCGGCGCGGCGATCACGTCGGTGCTCGTGTACGCGCTGGGATCGATGGGCCGGGGCGGCGCCAACCCGGTGCGCCTCGCGCTCGCCGGCGCCGCACTGTCGGCGCTGCTCGGCGCGTTCACCGGCGCGGTCACGCTGCTCGACCAGGCGACGCTCGACCAGTTCCGGTTCTGGGCCGTCGGCTCGCTCGCCGGACGCGATGCCGACGTGACCTGGCACGTCCTGCCGTTCATCGCCGTCGGCCTCGTGATCGCCATCGGCGCCGGCCGGCAACTCAACGCGCTGGCCCTCGGCGAGGAGGCCGCCCGCTCGCTCGGCACGAAGGTGAACACGACCCGCGTGCTCTCGGCCCTGGCGATCACCCTGCTGTGCGGTGCGGCCGTCGCCGCGGTGGGACCGATCGCCTTCGTGGGCCTCGTCGTCCCGCACATGATGCGCGTGTGGTTCGGGCCCGACCAGCGCTGGCTGATTCCGGCGTCGGCCCTCGCCGGCGCGGGGCTGCTCCTCTACTGCGACACCGCCGGGCGGATCATCGCCCGTCCCGGCGAGATCCAGGTCGGCATCATGACCGCCGCCATCGGTGGTCCGGTGTTCGTCCTCCTCGTCCGCCGGACCCGGATGGCGCAGCTGTGACGGTGATCGCCGATCCGCCCGCTGGCGGCGCGCGGCTGCCGCCGAGGTTCCGCCGACGCCAGCACGACTCCCGATCCGGGACGCGCGATCCGCACTCGCTGGTTCTCCGTACGCCTCGACCCACGGGCGATCAGCGTGTGTGTCGTGCTGGCGATCGTGATCGTGGTCGTCGGCTGTTGGTCGATCAGCGTCGGCGACTTCCCGATCCCGATGTCCGACGTGATCGCCACGCTGTTGGGCCACCCGACGGCGGATTCCGAGTTCATCGTCGGCACGCTCCGTCTGCCGCGGGTGCTGGTCGCCGTCGGCGTCGGCGCGGCGTTCGGCATGTCCGGCGCGATCTTCCAGGCGCTCGTGCGCAATCCGCTCGGATCGCCCGACATCATCGGCTTCAACGCCGGGGCAGCACTCGGCGCGGTGGTGATGATCGTCTACGTCGGCGGGTCGTCGACCCAGGTCGCGATGGGCGCCGTCGCCGGTGGGTTCATCGCTGCGGTGCTCGTGTACCTGCTGGCGTGGAAGCACGGGGTGAAGGCCTATCGCCTCGTGCTCGTCGGCATCGGCGCGGGATTCGCGATCGAAGCGTTGATCGACTTCCTCATCACCCGGGCGAGGATCACCGACGTCCAACGGGCCGCGGTGTGGCTCACCGGTTCGCTGAACGGGCGCTCGTGGGAGCACGTGCGCGTCGTCGTGGCTGGCGCTGCTCGTGCTGGGCCCGCTCGCCATCGTGATGCAGCGCTCGCTCGACCGGCTGGAGTTGGGCGACGACATGGCCGCCGCGCTCGGGCTGCGCGTCTCACGCTCGAAGCTGGCGCTCGTGTGTGTCGGCGTCGCCCTCGCCGCGCTCGGTGTGGCGGCCGCCGGACCGATTGCCTTCGTGGCGTTCGTCGCCGGGCCGGTCGCCCGTCGCCTCGTGCGCTCGCCGGGTGCGTGCGTCGTGCCCGCCGCGTTCGTCGGCGCCCTCGTCGTCGTCGTCGCCGACCTCGCCGCGCGTCGCGTGATGGCACCGACGGAACTGCCCGTCGGGATCATGACCGCGGTGATCGGCGCGCCGTACCTGCTCTGGCTGCTCACGCGCCAGGCCCGAACAGGAGCACTGTGAGCACGACGTCGAGACATCCAGCGAGACTGGCGGCGATCGTCTGCGCGCCGACGGTGTCCGCCTGTCGTACGACGACCGCACGATCATCGACGGACTCTCGCTGTCGGTTCCCGACGGCAAGATCACGGTGATCGTCGGGCCCAACGCTTGCGGGAAGTCGACCCTCCTGCGCGCGCTCGCCCGCCTCCTGCGGCCGAGCAGCGGGCACGTGATCCTCGACGGCGAGCAGATCCACCGCCTGCCCACCAAGGAGGTGGCGCGCCGGCTCGGACTGCTGCCGCAGACGCCGATCGCACCCGAGGGCATCCTCGTCGTCGATCTCGTGGCACGCGGCCGCACGCCGCACCAGAAGCTCTTCCAGCAGTGGTCCGAGGCCGACGAGCGGGCCGTGCGTACGGCGCTGGAGGCGACGTCGTCGATGGAACTCGCCGACCGCCCCGTCGACGAGCTGTCGGGCGGCCAGCGCCAACGGGTGTGGATCGCGTTGACGCTCGCGCAGGAGACCGATCTGCTGCTCCTCGACGAACCGACGACGTTCCTCGACATCGCGCACCAGATCGACGTGCTCGACCTCGTCGAAGAACTGAATCGGGAGCAGGGACGCACGGTGGTGCTCGTCCTCCACGATCTCAACCTCGCGTGCCGCTACGCCGACCACATCGTGGCGATGCGGGACGGCGAGATCGTGGCCGAGGGCGCGCCGGTGGACGTGATCACCGCCGACATCGTGCGCGACGTGTTCGGGCTCGATTGCGTCGTGATCGACGACCCGGTCAGCCACACCCCGCTCGTGGTCCCGATCGGGAACCGTCACGCGACGACGCCCACCGGCGTTTGAGATCCATCCGCTCGGGAACCACCGGGGAGCACGGAATCAGCCGTGCTCCGTTCGAAGGAAGCCCAGTCATGTCACTCGTTCTCTGGCTCATCGCAGCCGTCCTCGTCATCGCCGGCATCATCGTGCTCTTTCAGGGGTCGATCATCTTCGGCATCCTCCTGATCATCGCCGGTTGCCTCGTCGGCCCTGGGGGCTACAGCATCTTCCGCGGCCGAAGTGCGTGACCATGAACTCACGGTCTTCGCCTCGAAGGCCGGTTCCCAGACCAACCCCGACTGGTACCACAACCTCAAGGCGAATCCGGACATCACGGTCGAGTACGGCGCCGACTCGTTCGACGCCAAGGTCGAGGAGTTGCCCGAGCCGACGCGCAGGCCCGAGCTGCAGGCGCAGGCGGCGTTGATCCCGACGTTCGGGGACTACGTCGTCTCCGCCGCCCCGCGCTCATCCCCGCGTTCTCCATCACACGCGCCTGACCGGGCACGCTGGTCCGACCGCCGGCGCGACCCGTTTCATTGGGGCTGGCGTACTGTGGCCTCGATGTTCCGTCCCGGTCGGCGCCGACGCGCCAACCAGTCCCTCCGACCGTTCCGGCGCCATGGTCGACGATCCGATCGTCGCCGACCTGCGAGCGGCGATCGGCGTCGACGGCGTGCGCGTCGACGCCGCCGAACGCTCGCTGTTGAGCCGCGACGCTTCCGTGTTCCGCGGTGGCGTGGCCGGACCGGTCTGCTTCCCGACGTCGACCGCCGACGTGCAGGACGATCGTGCGGATCGCCGCACGGCACGGGCGTTCCGTCGTGCCCCGCGGTGCGGGCACCGGGCTCGCCGGCGGGGCGATCCCGCTCGGGGCGCCGGTCGTCGTCTCGCTCACCCGGATGAATCGGATCCTCGACGTCGATCTCGACAACCGCATCGCCTGGGTCGAACCCGGCGTCGTCAACCTCGATCTCACGAAGCACCTCGCGCCGCTCGGCTTCCACTTCGCGCCCGATCCGTCGAGCCAGCAGGTGTGCACCATCGGCGGCAACGTGGCCAACAACTCCGGCGGGCCGCACTGCCTCGCCGACGGTGTCACCAACGCCCATGTGCAGGCGATCGAGGTCGTGCTGCCCGACGGCGAGGTGGCCATGCTCGGCGGGCTCGATGCCGAGCCGCTCGGGCTCGACCTGCGCGGTGTGTTCGTCGGCGGCGAGGGCACGCTGGGGATCGCCACCCGGATCGCCGTGACGCTCACCAAGAGCCGCCCGGCGGTGCGGACGATGCTGCTGTCGTTCGACCGGATGAGCGACGCCGCCAACACGGTCAGCGCGCGTGATCGCGGCCGGCGTCGTGCCCGCCGCGATGGAGGTGATGGACCAGCGGATCACCCGGGCGGTCGAGCACTACGTGCACGCCGGCTTCCCGACCGACGCCACCGCCGTGCTCCTCGCCGAGGTCGACGGGCTCGAGGCCGGGGTGGCGATCGACGCCGACGCGATCGCCGAGATCGGGCGGCGCAACGGCGCGACCGAGGTCCGCCTCGCCGGTTCCGATGCCGAGCGGCAACTGCTCTGGAAGGGCCGCAAGACGGCCTTCGGTGCGATCGCCCAGATCGCGCCCGACTACTACCTCCACGACACCGTCGTGCCACGGGCGCGACTCGCCGAGGTGCTCGAGCAGATCTACGAGATCGCGGATCGTCACGACCTGATCGTGATGAACGTGTTCCACGCGGGTGACGGGAACCTGCATCCGCTGTTGCTGTTCGACGGGCGGGAGCCGGGTGTGCTCGATCGCGTGCATGCCGCAGGAGCGGAGATCATCACCGCCTCGCTCGATGCGGGCGGAGTGCTGTCCGGTGAGCACGGCATCGGCGTCGAGAAGCAGGCGTACATGTCGCGGCTGTTCTCCGACGACGATCTCGACCATCAGGAACGCCTGCGCCGCGCGTTCGATCCGGCGTGCCGGGCGAATCCGGGCAAGGTGCTCCCGATCGGGCACAGCTGCGCGGACATCCAGGCGCTCCGCAGTGTGCCGACGGGTGTGTGGGGATGACGGCCACACTCGTCGATCGCGATCCCGTCCTGCTGGCGTTCGCCGAGCGAGGTCGGCAGTCGACGACCGCGATCGCCGTGCGCGGTGGCAGGCACGCGGTGGACCGTCGGGGGTCCGTCGGCCCGCGGGACGAGGATCGTCGCCGCTCCGTCGGGCATCGTGACCTACGCCGCCCGAGGAGATGACCGTTCGCGTCCGCGCCGGCACCGCGGTCGCCGAGCTGCACGACGAGCTGCGCGAGCGGGGGCAACGCACGGCGCTCGTCGAGCGCGGGGGCACGGTCGGCGGCGCCGTGATGGTCGGCGAGAACGACATCCACACGCTCGGTCGAGGCACGCTGCGCTCGAGCGTGTTGCAGATCCGGTACGTGTCGGCCGAGGGGCGGGTCGTCAACGGCGGCGGCCCGACGGTCAAGAACGTGACGGGGTTCGACCTGCCACGACTGTTCGTCGGATCGCTCGGCACGCTCGGTCTGCTCGCCGAGGTGATCCTGCGGACCAACCCGATCCCGGCGGCATCGATGTGGCTCGCGGCCGATGAGGTCGATCCGTTCGCCGCGTTCGACGCGCTCCAACGGCCGAGCTCGGTGTTGTGGAACGGCGGCCGCACGTGGGTGCTGCTCGAGGGGCACCGCGCCGACATCGACGCCGAACGCGACGTGCTCGGTCGGTTCGGCGAGTTCGAACCCGTCGAAGGGCCGCCGGACCTGCCATCGCACCGGTGGTCGCTGGCGCCCGCCGAACTCCGCTCGCTCGCACCGCGACCCGATGGCGACGACGAGGGCAGCGGGTTCGTGGCGGTGATCGGGGTCGGGCTGGCGTTCTGCGACGTGGCGCAACCCGCCCGCACGGTCACGGCGCCGATCCGCGCGCTCCACGACCGGATGAAGGCCAACTTCGACCCGACGGGTCGACTCAACCCCGGCCGCGACCCGCTCGATCGCTGGCCCGAGCGCTGAGGCTGACTGATGGATCTCGGCATCGACAACGACGAACTGAACACGTGCGTGCAGTGCGGCCTGTGCCTGTCGGCGTGCCCGACGTTCAGGGTGACCGGCGACGAGACCATGTCGCCTCGTGGCCGCATCGCACTGATGCGTGAGGTGCAGCTGCGCGACGCGCCGCTGACCGACGAGGTGATCGACGCGTTCGAGACGTGCGTGCAGTGTCGGGGCTGCGAACCGGCCTGTCCGTCCGACGTTCCGTACGGGCGGCTGATGGAGCGCACGCGCGAGGCGCTGGTCGAGCAGGGCGTCACCTCCCGCTGGCAGCGGCTGGCGTTGAGCCCGCTCGGGCACCCTCGGATCCTCCGCGCCGGCTCCGTCGCGCTCGCGGTGGCACAACGCCTCCACCTCGTCCCGAATCGTCTCGGCCTCGCCACCCCGATCCCCCTCCGCCAACCGAAACCACGCGGCAGCACCGCGCTCCAATCCTACGTTTGCGTCGGGATTTTCGGGCGACAGGCCCTCAGAAATCCCGACGCAAACGACGGTTGAGGGGTCGCGGGTGTACCTGTTCACGGGGTGCGTGATGGATGCGTGGCAGCGGGAGGTCCATCTCGCCGGGCAGCGGGTGTTGGAAGCGGCCGGCTTCGAGGTGGCGCTGACCGGTTCGCTCGCCCCGTGTTGTGGAGCGTTGCACGCGCACGCCGGGTTCACCGATGACACCCGGGCGTTCGCGCGACGGATGATCGAGCGGCTCGATCCGGACATCCCGGTGATCGTCGACTCGGCCGGATGCGGGGCGGCGATGAAGGACTATGGCCACCTGCTGGGCACATCGGACGGCGTCGGAGTTCGCCGGCCGGGTTCTCGACATCCAGGAGTTCCTGGCGATGCGCCTCGACCGGCTACCGACCGTCGACTCCGCTCGATCTCCGAGTGGCGATCCAGGATCCGTGCCATCTCCGGCACGTCCAGCGCGTCCACCTCGCCACCCGGACGGTGCTGGCGCCATTCGTGCGCGAACTGGTCGAGCTCGACGACGACGGCCTGTGCTGCGGCGCGGGTGGCGCCTATTCGGTGTTCCAACCCGAACTCGCCGATCAGATCCGGGCCCGCAAGCTCGGTTCGATCGAGCGTGCCGCGCCCGACGTGGTGGCCAGTGCGAACCCCGGGTGCTCGATGCATCTCGCCGCCGCGCGGGGTGGCGACCATCCACCCGATGCAGCTCGTCGACCGCGCCCTCCGCCCTCTCGTCTGCGTAACTCGTCGTTTGCGTCGGGATTTCTGCGGACCGGTCCGCAGAAATCCTGACGCAAACGGGTTTCGGGGCGTTCCGGGGCGGGTCGGGCGCGCCGTGTGGTGCGACGGATGTCACGAGCGGATCGGCTGCGGAAGACGCGATCTGAACGGATTACGATACTGGCCGGTTTCGTATCGTAAAGAAGAGGTTCCGGATGCCCAGCACTGCGCCAAAGAGCATGACCACCGAGGTCGTGAAGATGATCGAGGCCGACCCCATCGATCCCAAGGTCCACGAACGACGGTGGATCATCCTCGGCGTGCTCTGCATGAGCCTGCTGATCATCGTGATGGACAACACGATCCTCAACGTCGCCATCCCGTCGTTGATGACCGACCTCGGCGCCACCAACAGCCAGGTCCAGTGGATCGTCGACTCCTACGTCCTCGTGTTCGCCGGGCTCCTGCTCACCACCGGCAGCCTGTCCGACCGCTTCGGCCGCAAGGGCGCCCTGCAGCTCGGCATCGTGCTGTTCGGCATGGGCTCGATCGCCGCCGCCATGTCCGAGACGGCGAACCAACTGATCTTCACCCGGGCGTTCATGGGCATCGGTGGCGCGCTGATCATGCCCGCCACCCTCTCGATCCTGATGAACGTCTTCCGCGATCCGAAGGAACGTGGACCGAGCGATCGCGATCTGGGCCGGCTTCTCCGGTCTCGGCGTGGCCATCGGCCCGATGACCGGCGGCTTCCTCCTCGAGCACTTCTCGTGGCAGTCGGTGTTCTGGGTGAACCTGCCCGATCGGCATCACCGCCCTCATCCTCGGCGTGATCTTCGTCCCCACCTCACGTGATCCCGAACAAGAGCAAGCTCGACCCGATCGGCGCCGTCCTGTCCTTCGTCGGCCTCGCCACGTTGCTGTTCGGCATCATCGAAGGCCCCGGCAACGGATGGACCGACCCGCTGGTGGTCGGCGCGTTCATCGTCGCCATCACGGCACTCGGCGGCTTCATCGCCTGGGAACGGCACAACCCGACACCGATGCTCGATCTGTCGGTGTTCCGGAGCCCACGCTTCAGCGCGGCCAGCGGCACGATCACGATCGTGTTCTTCGCCCTCATGGGCTCGCTGTTCCTGATGACGCAGTACTGGCAGCTCGTGCACGGATACAGCCCGCTCGAAGCCGGCGTGCACCTGCTCCCCTATGCCGCCACGATGATGATCGTCGCTCCGTTGTCGGCGCGCTTCGTCGAACGGGTCGGCACCAAGCGCGTCGTGCTGATCGGCCTCACGCTCGTCACCACCGGCCTGTTGCTGCTGTCGACGATCGCCGCCGACTCGCCGTACCCGATGGTCATCTCGTTCTTCATGGTGATGGCCGCCGGCATGGGCATGACGATGGCTCCCGCCACCGAATCGGTGATGGGATCGCTGCCTCGCGAGAAGGCCGGCGTGGGCTCGGCGATCAACGACACCACCCGCCAGGTCGGCGGTGCCCTCGGCGTCGCCATCATCGGCTCGGTCGTGTCGAGCGTGTACGCCACGCAGATCGGCTCGACGGCGTCACAGTTCGGCCTGGACGCATCGCAGACCGCCACCGCCCAGTCGTCGCTTGGCGCGGCGCAGGGCGTGGCCAACGAGCTGGGCACCCAGACCGCCGGATTCCTCTCGGCGGCGAGCGACAGTTTCGTCGATGCGCTGTCGATCGGTCTGCGGATCTCGGCCTTCGTCGTGATCATCGCGGCGATCGTCGCCTGGCGGTTCCTCCCCTCACACGCCCGTGAGGCGACGATGCCCGGACTTCCCCTCGTCGATCCCGTCGACGACTCCGACACGGTGTTCTTCGGCCCCGGAGCCTTTGACGGCGACGTGATCGCGGAGGCCGAGGCGATCACGATCGACACGGTTCACGACGGGGCGCCCGCTGCCGTCCCGGTCGCCGGGAACTGACGATGCCGACCGCCATCGCCGACGCGGGCATGATGGGTGCCGTGAACGTCGAACCGAGGCGGGACTCCGCCGCGGAGTCCGGGACCTTCGTCGGTGAGGCCTGTGCGGACGAAGCGCCCCGCCGCGGGCGTCCCCGGTCGAAGAAGTTCGACGAATCGATCCTCGCCGCGACGCTCGAGCTGGCCGGTGAAGTCGGCATCAAGGGCATGTCGATGGACGACTTGGCGCAGCGGGCCGGGGTATCGAAGGCAACGATCTACCGGCGCTGGCCGTCGAAGGAGATCCTGGTCCTCCAGGCGTTGCAGTCGTCGCTGCAACCGCTCGACGACGTCGACACGGGCGAGGTGGTCGAGGACCTCCGTCAGTGCCTCGGCCAGATGATTGCGCGCATGTCGAAGAAGGACCGTATGAACGACGTGCTGCCCCATCTCATCGAGATGGCGACGCACGACGCCACCCTGCGCAGCGCGGTCGACGACTACGTCCAGGATCGCCGGGTGCCGGTGTTGCAGGTGCTCGAACGGGCCATCGGCCGCGGTGAACTGCCGGCCGACATCGACGTCGAGATGGTGCTCGACGCGCTGCTCGGCCCCATCATCTATCGACGGCTGCTCAGCGGCGGCGTCCTCGACGCCGAGTACGTCGACCGCCTCATCGTGCTCGTACTGCCCGGTCGGTGACATCGTCCGCGGGAAAGAACAGCTCCACCGACAACTCGTCGAGCGTGACGTCGAGCGGCGTGCCGAAGGTGGTCAGCGTCGTGAAGAACGACAACGTCAACTCGTCGTCGACGCGCAGGTCGAACGGCACGAGGATCGCCGGATCGTCGCCACCGGGTGATCCGCGGTGGCGCGACAGCGCGGCCACGTTCGGATAGGCCAGCACCTCCTGCTCGATCGCCGCGAGCTGGTCGTCGCCGGTCAGCACGATCGTCCGGCGCAACTGCCGCAGCAGGTAGTCGGCCCACTCGGCGAAGTTCGCCGTCCGTTCGGCGAGGCCCGCCGGGTGCAGACACATCCGAAACACGTTCAAGGGTGGCTCGACGACCTCGGCCGGGAGGCCGGCGGTGAGGGCGCTCGCCGCGTCGTTGGCCAGCACGACGTTCCACTGGCGATCGATCACCACGCCGGGGTACGGATCGTGGGCGTCGAGCATCCGTTGCAGGGCCGCCACGATCGGCCGCATGGCGGGAGCATCGAGCCCGCGAGCGGAGTACCGGGGTGCGAAGCCGGCGGCGAGCAGCATCGTGTTCCGTTCGCGGAGCGGGACCTCGAGGTGCTCCGCCACTGCGAGCACCAGTTCCGGGCTCGGCCGCGCCTTGCCCGTCTCGACGTAGCTGAGGTGACGCGTGGACACGCCGACGTCGAGCGACAGGTCGAGTTGGCTCCGGCCGCGTCGGGTCCGCCAGTCGCGCATCAGCGGGCCGATCGTGCGGCCGATCGTAGGAGTCGCCATGGGCGCACCGTAACCCTCGTCGCGGCGGGCCGACATGACCTGTCAGGTCATGTCGGCATGACCTCACGGGTCATCGCCAACGACCAGCTGCGGGCGCACGATGACCCCATGACCAACACCACAGCAACCACATCCAGCAGCACCCTGGCACCCACCACCACCCTGGACGTCATGGTCGACACCCACCTGCGGGCGTACTGCGAACCCGACCCCGGCACGCGAGCCGAACTGCTCGCCGCGGTCTGGGCGCCGACCGGGACGTTGATCGACCCGCCCTTCGATGGCGAGGGCCTCGACGCCATCGCCGCGATGGTCGACGTCGTGCTCACGCACTACGCCGGACACACGTTCCGCCGGACCACCGCCATCGACGCCCACCACACGTTCGGGCGCTACGAATGGGAGCTCGTCGGCCCGGACGGCGTCGTGGCCGTCGCCGGAACCGACATCGTCGAGATCGACGACGACGGTCGTCTCACGCGCATCGTCGGCTTCTTCGGCCCGCTGGCCAGTGCGGCCTGAACAGGGCCGCCTGTCCAACCTGTCGCGAAGTGCCTGACCCCACGCAACAGGATCGCCTGATCAGGCGGCGACCGGGTAGCCGGCGATGCGCGACGCGGCGTAGGCCAGCGTGACGAGGGATGCGGCGAGCAGGATCAAGCGGGTGAACCGACTCGAGAACGACGCCGTGACACCGGCGAAGAAGAGAGCACTCGCCATGAACAGCGTCGTCTGGATGTAGTCGTCGGCGTGCTGCTTCGCCTCATCCCCGTCCGCCGACAACGCCGCCGCCTCGTCGTCGTACCGGTTGGCCTCGGCGAAGAGGTCGTCGAGGTACTCCTGGTCCTCGACGAGGTTCGGCGGCGGCTCGCCCGTCTCGGCGATGACCGCCTCCCACTCGTCGAGGATCGGGAGGAAACCCGGCCGCACGATCGTCTCGCGCAGGAACGTCTGCAGCGGGACGTTCTCGCCGACGACCGCCACGGCGTACTGCGTGGCCACTGCGGCGTCGTAGGCCACCTTCTGTGTGGCGAGCGCGTACTCGCGCGAACCGTTCAGCCTGGCGGCCGCCGATGCTCGTGCCAGGTCGGTGTCGACGCCGTTCCACTGCGACACCTGGTAGGCGCACCACGCGGAGCCGACCGTGGCCAGCGCGAGCAGCAACACGGTGGCCACCTCGATGATCCGGTGGATCTCGACCGTACCGGTGCCCTTGGATTGGTTCTGCCAGGAGGAGCCCTCGGTCACAGCGCCTCACCCGCGGCCTGACCATCTGCCGCACCGGTGTCGAGGAGACCCTGATCCACCTCCTGGTCGGCCAGCCTCGCAGCCCACGCCGACGGGTTGGTCAGCTGGGTGGTGATCACGCTGGGCACGTGCCGCCCACCGTCGCCCCACCGCTCGATCAGGTCGCGCCACGCGTCGACCTGGCGGTAGCGGAGAACGAGTTCGTGGTCGAGGCCGTCGACCTCCGCCAGCAGCGCGCTGTCGTTGTCGACGCGAGCCCGGCGGACCGCTGCGTAGGCCTGCTCCCGTTCGAGTTCGGCGCCGGCGCGGATCGTGTCCTGAACGATCTCGCCGGTCACGCCGAGATCGACGTTGCGGAGGCTGAACAACTTCAGCTCGAAGCCCACTTCGGCGAGCGCGTCGGTCAGCGCGGCGGCGACACGGCGCTCGAGTTCGCCGTACCCGTCGCCGAGCACGTTGCCGATCGTGGTGCCGCTCCCAGCGGCCTCGATGATGACCGTGCGCCTGCTCACGTCGCGCAGGACCGACCAGATCCCTTCGGGTCCGTACGACTCGTGGATGTCGTCCACCTTGTCGCGGACGAGTTGGCAGCGCACGGTGTAGCTGACCTCGGCCGCCGCATGGTCGCTCAACAAGACGGAGACGGGGGTATCGAGATAATCGACGTCGGGGTTCGCCTGCTGCACACCGCCCGCTACGAGCGCCAACTCGCGGGACGGATACGTCTGGATCATCACCTTGCGCCAGGGACGGATGAAATGACGCCCGGGCGTCAGGGTGCGACCGGTCGACTTGCCGCGCAGCAGCGCCAGACCGATCGTGCCGGGATCGATCTTGACCGACGTCTCGAGCAGCACCAGCCAGACGATGAACAGCACCGTCGGCGCGAGGATCAGGATGAGGATCCAGGTGGCAGTGTTCACGAGAACTCCAGCGGCTGTGGGCACCCTCGAGTCGGCCGCGTGCACTCTCGGGTGGGGCGATCATTCCGCCGATTGTGGCATGTCGCGACCGTCGCCCGGTCGGTCGACCTCGGCCGCGAGGGCGAAGTACTCGCGGATCCGCCGGGAATGGCGGGGGAGCAGGCGCACGACGGGCAAGGCGAAGATCGGCGTCGACAGGCTGCCGAACCGTTCGAAGAGCGCCGCATTCAGGCTGAAGGCGAACGAAAGACTGCGGCCGAGGATGAACAACCACCCGAGTGCCACCACCACGACGCCGAGGCCGCCGTAGAGGTCGGAAGCATCCGCGACCTTTCCCGGGATGTAGAGCTGGGAGATCATCTGCATGCCGACGATCACGCGTTGCGACGACCGCCGCGCCAGGCAGGATCGCACCGGGGTCGCTGGTTCCCCTGGGCAGCGTCGACATCAGCAGCACGATCAGCACGACGTACGCCACGAATCCCGCGCCGAAGGAGAGGCCCGCCGCGGCCGTCCCTGCCTCGTCACGCACCCGGTTGATCGCGAACGACACGAGGATGAGGCTGCTCACCACACCGACGATCGCCGCAAGAGCACGCGTCCCGGCGGTCACGTTGCCCCGCGCCGACCACGCCAGACTGCTCGACGCGACGAGCGACTTGGCCAGCGACCGTCCGGTGCTCGCCATCAGGAACAGTCCCGTCACGAGCGTCAGGAGCTTGGCTGTTGTCGACTTGTCCTGCGCGGATCGCACCTGCTCGGCGAGCTGGCCGCGGATGCTCCCGGCATTGCTGATCGAATCGGCGTCGACATGGCCCGACACCAGGCCGACGAGTCCGACGCAGAACAGGAGGAACGGCACGAAGAACAGGAACAGGCGAAACGCGATCGCGCTGCCGAGCACCGATCCCGCCGACACCCGGTCGCGTTCGTAGATCAGGAAGCCGGCATCGACGAGCGGGTTGTGCTCGCGCATCCCGGCCGCCCACGACGTCGCCGACTTCGTCCGCTCGGTGGCCGCCGACTGCCATCGCGCCACACGGCCCGCGGGAATGTCGAGCATCTCGGCCGCTTCGACAGCCGCCGTCTCCTCATCGTCAGTCGCCACGGCTCACTTCGTGGAGCAGCCCGGTCTCCACTTCGTACACGAACCCGCGGATGTGGTCCTTGTGGGCGATGAACGGCGACAGCTCCAGCCGCCGCATCGATTGCGCCACGTCGGTGTAGGGATCGACGAACGATTCGAGCGACCACCACGGCTTGATCCCGGTCTCGCCTTCGAGCTGGGCCTTGAACTCGTCGTCGCTGACGTTCTGGAGCCCGCAGTTCGTGTGGTGCAGCAGGATGATCTCACGGGTGCCGAGCGCCCGTTGCGAGACGCAGAGGGACCGGATCACGTCGTCGGTGATCACGCCGCCGGCATTGCGGATCACGTGCGCATCGCCGTGTTCCAGGCCGAGGATCCCGAAGATCGCCATCCGCGAGTCCATGCAGGCGACGATCGCCAGTCGACGGCGCGGCGCGACGGCCAGGTCGTGGTCGTCGAAGGCGTCGGCATAGGCCGCATTCCGGGCGAGCAGTTCGTCGGCGTTCGGTTCGAAGGTCGGAGAGGCTGCAGGTGGTTCGTCCATGTCGGGGGCCGTCATCGCTCAGAGATTCGCACGAACGGGATCACGTCTGCACTTCGTTCGCGGGAACTTCGTTGCGCAGCTCGTCGCCGCGGACGAAACGACCGAGGTTGTCGAGGAAGATCTGAGCCGTCCGCTCGAGGTGGCCATCGGTCGTGCCGGAATTGTGCGGCGTGATGATGACGTTCGGGAGATCCCACAGCGGATCGTCGGCGGGAAGGGGCTCCGGGTCGAACACATCGAGGCCTGCGCCGCCGAGCCTGCCCGACCGCAAGGCGTCGGTGAGCGCACGCTTGATCGACCAGTTCGCCACGGCCGACGTTGACGAACAGCGCGTCGTGTCGCATGCGCGCGATGACCTCGCGCGAGATCAGCCCGCGAGTCTCGTCCGCGAGCGGCAGAGCCACGACGACGACGTCGACCGATGACACCACGTCGTCCAACTCTGCCAACGTGCGCACGGGTGCGGGCTCGTCACCGCGCGCCGCACGCCGGACGATCACGGGATGCATCCCGAACGCGCGTGCCAGTCGGACGACGTGCTCGCCGATCGGGCCGTAACCGATCACCGCAATCGACCGGCCGGCGAGCTCGCGGTACGGATGGGGTTGCCACTCGTGCGCCGCTTGGGCACGAGTCAGCTGGGGCAGGTCCCGGCTCAGAGCGAGCAGGTACATCATCACGGTCCCCGCGATCGGCTCGGCGCTCGCGCCCGATGACGTGGTCACGCGGACGCCGCGCTGCAGGAACATGCCGAACACCGGGTTGTCGACGCCCGCCGACATGGTGTGCAGCCACCGCAGGTTCGTCGCGTCGAGCGACACCCGCATGAACGGGGCCGCCCGGCCCGGCCAGGCGTCGCCCGAGAAGAACGTCATCGTGATCCGCTCGATGTCGGTCGCCGCCACCGGCTCGTCGCCGGTGAGCACCACCGCGCCGACGTCCGGGGCGATCGCCCGGACCCGATCGCCGTACTGGTCCCAGAACGTGTCGGTACAGAAGAGCGTGTCGGTCGGTTGAACGGCCGATGGCACCGAGGTCATGGGTGGCAGCGTGTCAGGCGACGAGTTCGTCGACGAACTCGGCGAAGACGGCGGCGTAGCGCATCGCGTCGGCCTCGTCGTGCATCACCGAGATCAACCACTGTTCGTCGAGTCCGGGCGGCAGGAGCACGCCACGATTGATGCCGTGGATCCACTGCGCGAACGCGAGTTCGAAGTTCGTCGCCTTGTAGTCGCGGTAGTTCCGGACCGGTGTGGCGGACCACGTGATGCACCCCTTGGCGCCGCACTGCACGGTGTGGGCGGGGATCCCGGTGCGGTCGATCACGTCCTGGCAGGCCTGTGCCAGCCGGCGGTTGCGAGCGATCGCTTCGGCGGTTGCGTCGGGCGTGCAGGCTTCGGTGAGTGTGGCCTTCGCCGCCGCCATCACGAGCGGGTTGCCGTTGTACGTGCCGAGATGCAGCACCTCACCGGTGGTGATGAGGCCCATGTACTCGGCCTTGCCGCCGAACGCACCCACGGGGAATCCACCGCCGATCGACTTGGCGAGCGTGACGAGATCGGGCTGCACGCCGAACTCGCGCGTCGCACCGCCGTAGCCCGCCGTGATGCCGGTCTTCACCTCGTCGAAGATCAGCAGCGTGCCGTTGCGCTCGGTGATCTCACGGACCGCTTCGAGGTAGCCGGGCTGCGGCAGGCAGATCCCGATGTTCTCCATCACCGGTTCGACGATGAACGCCGCGACGTCGCCTGCCCGGAGCACCCGTTCGAGCGCGTCGGCGTCGTTGTACGGGATGACGATCACGTCGTCGATCGTTCCTTGGGTGATCCCGCCCGACTGTGGCACCGAGTTGGGGGCATCGGCCGGACCCGCCTTGTCGAGTGGTGGCTTGTTCGAGATCATCACCTCGTCGTGGTGGCCGTGGTACCCGCCCTCGACCTTCACGAGCTTCTCCCGCTTGGTCACGCCCCGCGCCAGGCGGATCGCGTCCATCGTCGCTTCCGTACCCGGAGTTGGTCGGCCGCCACATCGGCATGCCGTAGCGCTCGGCGAGCAGCTCCGCCACGTCGGCGTCGAGCTCGCAGGGCGTGACGTAGAGGCGTGCCGTCGTCGAGTTGGGCCTCGACCGCACGCCGCACGGCGGGATGCATGTGCCCCGCGAACAGCGCGCCGAAGCCCATGTCGTAGTCGACGTACTCGTTGTCGTCGACATCGATCATCCGCGAACCCGATGCGTGCTTCACCACGATCGGATGCGGGTCGTAGGCCTGGAAGCTGGAGGGCACCCCGGCCGGGAGCACCTTGCGGGCCCGCTCGGTGGCCACCTGCGAACCTCGCGTCCGCTCGGCGTAGATCGCCAGTTCCCGTTCGGTGATCGCCGTCGCCCGTTCGCTGAACTGGGCCCCGGTGAGGGACCCCGAACGAGGTGCCGGTGTCGTGACAGCAGTCGAGTCGGTCACGGACATGAGATATCAACCCCTATGTGATGGTTCGGGGGGCCAGCGCCCACACCGATTCGTGCAGCGTAGTGCGCCTCCGATCGGGCCCGCTCCCAAATTCCGTCCGCCTTCGTCGACCGCTCGTCGGCACGGTCACAATGGGATGGTCCCCCGTACCGGCCGGACCACAGCAACAGGGAGCCTCCCCATGAAGACCGCCGCCACCGAAATGCTCGACATCGAGTTCCCGATCTTCGCCTTCAGCCACTGCCGCGACGTGGTCGCCGCCGTGTCGAAGGCCGGTGGCCTCGGTGTGCTCGGTGCGGTCGCGCACTCGCCCGCGCAGTTGGAGATCGACCTCGCCTGGATCGAGGAGGAGATCGGCGACCGCCCATACGGGGTCGATCTGATCGTGCCCGCCAAGTACGCCGGCGACGAGGGCGGCGGCTACACGCTCGACGACATCCGCGCCCTCATCCCCGACACGCATCGGGCGTTCATCGACGACATCCTCGCCCGGTACGAGGTGCCCGAACTCCCCGACGACGACGACACCCGATCGGGCACGGCGGTCACGGGCCACGACGGCAACGCCCCATTCAGCGCCAACTCGGCCGGCCCCCAGCTCGAGATCGCGCTGGCCCATCGGACCGCCTTCGTGGCCAACGCCCTGGGACCGCCGCCGCAGTTCTTGATCGACCGCGTCAAGGAGGAGGGTCGGCTCATCGGTGCACTCGCCGGACTACCGCAGCACGCCGAGCGGCATCAGGCCGCGGGCGTCGACCTGATCATCGCCCAGGGCTCCGAAGCCGGCGGTCACACCGGCGAGATCGGGTCGATGGTGCTCATCCCCGAGATCGTCGACGCGGTCGACATCCCGGTCCTCGGAGCAGGCGGCATCGGGCGTGGTCGGCAGATGGCGGCCGCGATGGCGCTCGGCGCCCAGGGCGTGTGGTGCGGATCGGTGTGGCTCACGACCGACGAGGCCGAAACGCATCCCGTGGTCAAGGAGAAGTTCCTCGCCGCGACGTCGGCCGACACGATCCGCTCGCGGTCGCTCACCGGCAAGCACGCCCGCATGCTCAAGTCGGCGTGGACCGAGGAGTGGGAGCGCGAGGACACGCCCGCTCCGCTCGGCATGCCGCTCCAGCCGATCCTCACGGCCGACGCGCAGCGACGGATCTCCCGGGCCGCGTACACGAAGGGATCGGGTGCCGAGAAGCTCGCCAACTACTTCGTCGGCCAGATCGTCGGCACGATGAACCAGCCCAAGGGGGCCGCCCAGGTGGTGTTCGAGATGATCGAGGAGTTCATCGAATCGGTCGAATCACTGGCGAAGCAGCTCGAGTACTGAGAATGTCCGCCGGGGTCTGTCCCCGGCGGACATTCTCAGCGGACGTTGCCCGAGGGCAACAGCGTGACGATCGGCCGCCCCTGCCGGAACACCGTGATGTCTCCGTCCTCCGACACCTTCAACACCGCCAGCGCATGGTGCGACAGTGACTTCGCGGCTGCGGTGCGCGCTCCTTCGTGCTGGCTGTCGGAGCTGCTGAGGATCGCTCCGTAGGCGAGCAGCCGGCCGTCCCGGTCGACGATCGTCGCACCGTCGAGCTCGCCGAAGCGGGCGAGCGTCTGGGCATCGAGGTCGCTGCCGTCGATGAGGTGGTGCAGGCGGGTCTCGGGCCGCATCGCATCGAGGTCCGACTCGTTGCGCAGGTCGTATCGATCCTTCATCGCCACGATGTCGTCGAGATGGGAGGGATCGTCGACGATGCCGAAGATCGCGCCGCCGGAACGGATCGACACCATGAGCGAGGCACTGACGATCAGATCGACGGCGCGGCCACCTCCGATCGCCTTGCCGATCGCCTTCGCCAACCACAGCGGGAACGCCGACCAGTGCTCGCTGCGGCGGATCACGAGTGGCTGCCCGTCGAGGAACGTCCAGATGCTGCGGTCCTCGCGCAGGAAGAACCCGATGCCCCCGAGCTGGCGTGTGGCGAGCGCGACCAGCGACCCGCGGTCGACGAAATCGCGCTCCACCGAAGGGCCCGACACCGCGCTCGGGTGCAGCCGCTCGGGACGGTTCGCCTGCAGTTCGGTGCGGGCGCGTCCGTGCTGGTCGACGAGCAGCACCGACCGGATGCCGTCGAACAACAGCGGGCTCCGTTTCGCGTCGCGCAGCCCCGACGGATACGGCACGGACAGACGCGGCTCGTCACTGATCGCATCGGTGATCACCACACCGTGCGTGAGATTGCGCGACTCGACCCGGGCCCCGCTGAGTTCGATGAGGTACTCGAGCGTCTCGGCGAGGAGTTCGGTCGACGCGCAGCCCGGCTTCGCCCAGCCCTGGTGGTGGCTGAGCAGTTCGACGATGACGGTGTCGCGCAAGGCGCGGTCGACTGACGGGCTGAGCTTGCCACCGGTTCCGGCGGGCGAGTGGCGGAAGGTCTGGGACGCCCGGAGCGCGGCTTCGGGCAACGCGCGGAGGGCCTCGGGGATCGACTCGACGCGAGCGATGGTGCCATCGCCGAAGCCCACGGTGATCGTGGTGATCCAGCCGTCGAGAACCTCGGCAGACGCCTCGGCGACGACCAGATCGCTGGGCAGCAGCGCCCGTGCCGGTTCGTCACCGACGCGGTGGTACGAGAGTTCGACGGTGGCCGTGTTCAAAAGCTCCGCGATGAACGAGCCGACCGTGTCGCCGACAGGGTCGAAGGGCTGCTCGGGGAGGTCGCCGACGGACGAGTCGGTCAACGCGGGCACCAGGCTTGGTGCCACCCGTGGTTCGTCGAACGCTTCGACCTCGGCCATCCCGTGAGTCTCGCATGACATTCGACCGATCGGACGATGGTGGTTTTCGAGTCGTGTCCGGGCACCGTGTAGCGGTGACGACGGGCAGGAGCCAACGGCGGACGGTCGACCTCGCGGTGATCGGTGGCGGCCCGGCCGGTGCGGCCACGGCCATCCGGGCGGCGCGAGCCGGGGCATCGGTCGTGGTGTTCGAGAAGGGCGTCCACGGCCGCGACAAGGTGTGCGGCGACGGCCTGACACCGCGCGCCGTCGGCGCATTGGAAGAACTCGGCATCGATCTGCGCGACGCGCACCGGATCCGTGGGCTGCGGATGATCGCCGGGTCGAAGGTCCGCGAGCTCGACTGGCCGACGACCGACCGCTTTCCTGACCACGGCGCGGTGTGGCCGCGCCGTCGGCTCGATGCTGCTCTGATCGATGCCGCGAGCGAGGCCGGCGCCGAGGTGGTGTGGGATGCCGAGGCGATGCCCGTGCTCGAAGGAGACCGTGTCGTCGGCGTTCAGGCCGATGGATGCCAGGTCGATGCGGCGATGACCGTGGTGGCGGCCGGCGCCCAGGGTTCGGTGGCCCGCCTGCTCGGTGCCGATCGGATTCCCGACGAACCGTTCGGGCTGGCGATCCGCACCTATGCCGCCACCCCCCGCCACGCCGACGCCCACCTGGAAGCGTGCCTGTCGCTGCGCGACGAGCACGGCACGCCGATCCCGGGGTACGGCTGGATGTTCCCGGCCGGCGACGGCACGGTGAACATCGGCGTCGGAGCGCTCTCCACGATGAAGGGCTTCAAGAAGCTCAACCTCAACACGCTGTTGGAGGCCTACCGGCGGGTCGTACAGGACGACTGGGGTCTCGGCCCCGACCTCGAACGACCCCGGGCGTGGCGGCTGCCGATGTCGGCGCAGCGCCGGCACGGGCCCGGCTGGGTCGCCATCGGCGATGCGGCCGGACTGATCAACCCGATGAACGGCGAGGGCATCGACTACGGACTCGAATCGGGCATGCTCGCCGCCGATCTCTTCCTCGACGATCCGGCATCGGCCCCGGCGCGCTACGACCGGTTGGTCGGCGAGCGCTTCGACGGCTTCCTCCGCACGGGCCGCCGGTTCTCGTTCCTCATCGGCCACCCGTGGATCCTGCGGCCCGGCCTGCGCCTGTCGGTCAGCACCGACGCCATCGCCCACATCACCCTCGCCGTCATGGGCAACCTCGTCGACAACACCACTCCGGGCGCGGCCGGCAAGGTGCTGTGGCTCGCCGACAAGACGCTCGGCCTCGCCGACCCCGTCCTCCGCAAAACCCGCGCCACCGCCTGATCCGAAAATGCCCGGAATCGTGCGTGCGGCGTACGAATCGAGGCACAGTTCGGCGGCGAGACTGGCGCATGGCCGGATCGACGACGACGGTGATCGTGCTGCTGCGGGGCATCAACGTCGGCGGGAAGAACAAGCTGTCGATGGCCGACCTGCGCGCCGCGGCCGAAACTGCCGGTTATGCCGACCCGACGACCTACCTGCAGAGCGGCAACCTGATCGTGCGCGATGTCGCCACGTCGAACGTCGGACGCGTCGCCGGCGACATCCACGAAGCGATCGCGGCGTCGACCGGCCTCGACGTCCCGATCATCACCAGCACGGCGAGCGAGTGGCAGGCCATCGTCGAGGCCAACCCGTTCCCCGACGCCGCCGCAGACGGCACGAAGCTGCACGTCGTCGTGCTCGACGGGAAAGCGACCGGGACGGTCAAGGACTTCGACCATTCGAAGTTCGCTCCCGAGGCGCTCGGCGTGTCCGAGCGCGAGGTCTACCTGTCGCTCCCCGACGGGCTCGGCAGGAGCAAACTCGCCGCTGCGGTGATGCGGCTCGACAATGCCAAGTCGGGCACGGCACGCAACTGGAAGACCGTGCTCGCACTGGCGGACCTCGCCTCGGCCTGACTCGACCGGGCCCCGGCACATCCCGGCAATGCGTGAACAATCTGCGGTCTCCGTGCGCATGATGATCACGCGTTCGGCGGACGCGTACCGGAAGGCGTCGAGGATCGGGGCGAAGTCGTCGAGGGCTCGCACGACGAAGTACGTGATGCCCCACCGGTCGCGGCAGGCGTGCACGTGCCCCACGATCTCGTCGATCGAACCGATCATCAGGTACGGGATCACCGAGCATCGTCGATCGACAGGGTGGGCCACGGGTCGGTGATCTCGCGCAGTCCGGCCTCGCGATCGTCGGTGATCGAGAAGAACTGGACGAGCGCGTTCAGTTCCAGGTCGGCGAACCGGTCTCCGGCACCCGCGCGCACCTGGCCGATCTGATCGTCGAGGTGCGCCGCGGTCCACTTGACCTCGTGGCGATGCCCGTCCTCGAGCGTCCGGCCGAGACCCTGCAGGCCGATGATGTCGGCGAGTTCGCCGGCCGCGCCGAGCAGCGGTCGCGCCGTTGCCGCCGACGAGCAGCGGCACCCGGTCCTGCACGGGTCGGCCGACGCCTCCCGATCCGCCGTCGGCCTCGTCCGTCCGCGCGAGGAGCGGCCGGAGCACCCGCAGCGACTCGACGAGACGGGCCTTGCGGACGGCCGGCGGGTCCATCGGGATGCCGGTCGTCGCGTACTCCTGCGGGGTGTGGCCGGCGCCCAGTCCGAGCTCGAAGCGGCCGCCCGACAACCGGTCGAGCGACACCGCCTCCCAGGCCAGTTGGACCGGGTTGCGCATGTCGTTGTTCAGCACGAACGTGCCGAGACGGATGCGTTCCGTCGCGGTCGCGATCGCGGCGAGCGTCGTCATCGGCGCGAGTCCCGGTCCGACGTGATCGCTGACGAGCACGACGTCGAAGCCGAGCTCCTCGGCCCGGCGCGCGGCCACGATCGGGTCGTCGGCGTGTTCGCCAGACAGCTGGAACCCGAAACGGAACGGGGCGGCTCAATCGACCTCCTGGGCCCCGAGCCGCCACGCCGCGACGATCAACGCCACGACCGCGACGATCAACGGCACGATCACCCCGACGGCGAGGGAGAAGTCGGCGAGGTCGAGATCGGCGCCGGTGCGGTCGACCAGGATCGAGCGGGTGTACTTGCGCAGCGCGAACCGGGCCGCGCCCGGACCGGCCTGGGCGATGAAGCCCTCCCAGATGAGGATGTAGGCGAGCCCCCAGACGATGAATCGCTTGAGCCACACGCCGAACAGCGTGAACACCGACACGTAGGCGATCACCGCCACGACCCCGGCGATGATGGTGCCGGTGACGATGCCGCTACCGACCCCTGTGAGCACCGAGGCCAGGACCACCGGGATCAACGTGATCGGCGCCGTGAGGGTCATCGCCGCCAGCGCCGCTCCGACCACCACCGGCCAGCGGTCCATCGGGCGCAGCCAGAAGTAGACGAGCGTCTTGTCGTCGCGCAGGTCGCCGATCGCGGCGCCGCCGAACACCAGCGCGACGACCGGGATGACGACGGCGAACCCGAGGCTGGCGATCAGGCGGACCGCATCGTCGAGGTCGGCGTCGGCCTGGCCGAGCGCGAAAGCCGGCCACGACGGACACCATGGCGAGCAACGTGAGGGCGATGATCCGGGCCCGGCTCGTCAGCTGGCGCAGGATCACCCGGTAGCTGATCGCCAGCACCCGGCAGGGCGGTACCGATCGGTGCGTGCCGGCGGGAGGACGTTCGACCGTGCTCATCGCCGCTCCACGAGATAGCGGAAGACCGATTCGAGGTCGTCGTCGAGCGGGCTGATCTCGGTGAGACGGACGCCGAGTTCGACGGCGATCGGAGCCAACTGCACGGCCGATCGCATCGGCATCGTTCGTGTCGACCGTGACCGAATCGACGTCGATGTGAGCCCTCCCACGAGACCCCGGTCGACGAGCGCCGTCGCCAGCCGTCGGGGATCGGACGTTCCGAAGCGGATGCGGTGTGGCCGGTCGTCCATCAGCTCGCGGAGATCGCGGTAGTCGCCGCTCGCCACCAACCGTCCCTGCGCGATCACCAGCACCCGCGATCCGAGTCGGCTCACCTCGTCGAGCACGTGGCTCGACACGAGCACGCATCGCCCGTCGTCGCCGAGACGGTGGAACGAGCGCGATGAGGCGTCGGCGTTGGACCGGGTCGAGCCCGGTGAGCGGTTCGTCGAGGATGAGCACCTCCGGGTCGTTCACCAGCGCGGAGGCCACCTTGACCCGCTGGCGCATGCCCTTGGAGAACTCGCCGACCGGCTTGTCGCCGACGTCGTCGAGATCGACCTGTTCGAGCGCCCACCGGGCGACGTCGTCGGGCCCATCGACGCCCTGCGTCTGCGCGGCGATCGACACGAACTCGATGGCGCTCAGGTGATCGAACAACGCATCCTGCTGGGGCACGAGCGACACGCGGCCGCGCACGTCGCGGTCGCGCCGTGGGTCGGAACCGAGGAGGTGCACCGTGCCCCGCGAGGGCTCGGTGAGCCCGCACATCATCCGGAACAGCGTCGACTTGCCGGCCCCGTTCGGGCCGAGGAGCGCAGTGACGCCACCGTTGATCGCGAACGTGACGTCGCTCACCGCGACCACCGAGCCGTAGTACTTCGACACGCCGTTCACCGCGATCATGCCGGTGACCGGGGCGCACCGCAGCTTCGATCGTGGCGGCCGATCCTGCGGGCGGACCGGACGGTGGTGCGAAGGCGGGCACGTCGCTCATCGGGCGACCACCAGCTTCGAGTATCGCCACACCACGATGCTGAGCCCGACGACCGTCCACACGACGTTGGCCATCGAGCACGGCGAACGTCGAGATCTCCGGGAAGTCACCGGCCTGGCCGAAGATCCGGTTGACGAGTTCGAACGGCATCGTGAACAACGAGATCATCCACCAGTACGGCGACAGCCCGGCGCCCTCGACGAGCGCGTTGGCGAGGATCGGCGAGATCAACACGATCAAGACGATGCCGATCGCGGCGAACGCCCGGCGATCGGTCATGCTCGACGCAGCCATCGATACGGACGTGAGTGCCGCCGAGACGGCGATGCCCGACACGAAGATCCGGAGCAGGGTGATCATCCAGTGCCCGAAGCCATCAGGGCCCGAGCCGTCGAACGTGTACCCGAGCAGCACGAGGATCGGCGGGAACAGCGTCACCAGACCGAGCGTGGCCCCGACCGCGATCGCCTTCGAGGTGAGATACGTACCGCGATGCAGTGGCGTCGAGAGATACATCGCCAGCATCCCGTTGCGACGGTCGGAAACCAGCACCTCCGGGGCGACGAGCGCCGAGAACAAGATGATGGCGAGCGTGATGAACCCGTAGTAGCCGGCGTAGTCGGCGACCTCGTTCGGATCGAGCAGATCGCCGGGGATGAGTACCGAGATACCGACGAACACGATCGCGGGGACGTAGGCGATGACCACCGCGGCCACCGGGAAGATCTTCGTGCGCGCCGGCCGGCCGATACCGAGTGTGGCGCGGATGCTCTCCCAGCTGACGCTGCGGATCGCACCGGCCACGCCCGAACGCGGGCCGTCGTACGGCTGGAACCCACGGGCCGCGATCTGGGCATCGCCACGCATGTTCATCGCTGCGCTCCGTCCGCCGGTTCGGCTCCGTTCGGCCCGTTCGATCCCCTTCGGCATGGAGCGAGAAGAGATCGTCAAGCGATCGTCGCCGTTGAATCAAGCGGCGGATCCGAGCCTGAGCGTCGGCGACCGATCGGGCGGCGAGATCGCACAGTTCGTCATCGGGCAGCCCGCCGAGGTGCAGGACCGTGCCGTTCCGGTCGACCGTCAACCCGGCCTCGATCAACGCCCGCTCGACCTCGTCGATCGATTGCGGACTGGTCGGCGATGTCGACGAGCTCGAGCTCGATCCCGCCCGACACGCCGGCCAACTCCTCCATCGAGCCCTGCGCCACGAGCGTGCCGTGGTCGAGGGCGACGACGTGGTCGCACACGCGCTCCACCTCTTCGAGCACGTGCGACGACAGCATCACGTCGATGCCGAACTCGCGATTCACCTGGCGGATGATGTTCAGCATCTCGTCGCGCTGCACGGGGTCGAGCCCGTCGGTCGGTTCGTCGAGCACGATGAACTTCGGGTCGGCGGCGATCGCCTGGGCGAGCTTGACCCGCTGGCGCTGGCCGGTCGACATCGTGCCGAGGGCGCGGAATCGCTCCTCACCGAGCCCGACGAGGTAGAGCGAGTCGCTGGCGCGGCTGCGCGCTTCGTCGCGGGGCAGCCCCTTGACCTCGGCGAGGTGGCGGACGAAGTCGTAGGCCCGCAGATCGTCGGGCAGCACGTTGCGCTCGGGCCCGTACCCGATCATCGCCCGCAGCGTCGGACCGTCCGCGCCGGGATCGAGGCCGAGCACCGAGATCGAGCCGGTGGTCGGCCGCAACAGGCCCAGCGTCAACGAGATCAACGTGGTCTTGCCGGCACCGTTCGCCCCCACCAGCCCGGTGACGCCGGTCGGCACCGATCAGGTCGAGCCCGTCGAGCGCCTTCGTGGACGGGAACTCCATCACCAAGCCGCGGGTCTCGATGATCGCGGGCATCCGCCCGATTCTTGCAGCTCCCACCCCGACCACGTCGCGCACGGGTCCGATCCTCGTTTGCGTCGGGATTTCCGAGGGGCCTGTGCCTCGGAAATCCCGACGCAAACGGGAATGAGCGGGATCGGGCGGGCGACCGCTACTGGCGGCGGACGATCACGCTGCCGACCGAGTAGCCGGCGCCGAACGAGCAGATCACCCCGAGATCGCCCGGCGCGAGGTCGGAGCGGTGCTCGTGGAAGGCGATGATCGAACCGGCCGAGCTCGTGTTGGCGTACTCGTCGAGCACGGTCGGCGCTTCGTCGTCGGTGGGGAGCCGGCCGAGCACGCCCTTGGCGATCAGCTGGTTCATCTTCAGGTTCGCCTGGTGCAACCAGAAGCGCCGCACGTCGGCCGCCTCGAACCCGCACGCCTCGAGGTGCGCCGTGATGTGTGCGGCGACCATCGGACACACCTCCCGGAACACCATCTGGCCGTTCTGCCGGAAGACCAGCTCGTGGGCCTCCCGCCCACCGTCCTCGGAACTGTTGAGGAACCCGAAGTCGTTGCGGATGTTGTTCGAGAACTGCGTGGCCAGCTTGGTCCCGATGATCGTCCAGACGTCGTCGGCCACGGCGTCGGCGGACCGTTCGAGCACCATCGCCGTGCACGCGTCGCCGAAGATGAAGTGGAAATCGCGCAGTTCGAAGTTGGTGTGGCCCGAGGTGATCTCCGGATTGACGACCACGACACACGACGCCGACCCGTTGCGGAGCGCGTCGACCGCGGCCTGGATCGAGAACGTGGCCGAACTGCACGCGACGTTCATGTCGTACGCCCAACCCGACGCGCCGAGGGCGTCCTGGATCTCGATGGCCACCGCCGGGTAGGCCCGCTGCAGGTTGGAGCACCCGACGATCACGGCGTCGACGTCCGCACCGGTGCGACCGGCCTGGGCGAGCGCCTGTTCGATCGCCGGCATGGACATCTCGGCCTGCACGCCGAGTTGATCCTCCGTCCGCGCCTCGAGGTGCGGGCGCATCCGGTCGGGGTCGAGCACACCCGCCTTGTCCATGACGTGGCGCGACCTGATTCCCGACGCCTTCACGATGAACTCCTCGTCGGGCAGTGCCCGGGCGGCGACCGATCCGGCCTCGATCTCGGCGGCGTGCTCCTCGTTGAATCGTGTCGACCGCGACCGTGAGCGATTCGACCAACTCGGCGTTCGACACCACGTCGGCCGGTGCCCACAGGCCCGTGCCCGTGATCGAGACGTCCCACGATCGAGATATCGGTGTTCGCTGCCACGGCCATGTCGCGACGCTAACCCTCCCGTCGTCGGAAAAATGGAGCAGATGTCGCGCTCAGCGCGACATCTGCTCCATTCTTCGGGGTGGAGCGTGGTCTAGCGGGCGGTGTCGGTCCAGGTGCGGACGAGGGATCGCAACGTGTCGATGCCGTCGCCCTTGGTGGCGCTCACCCACACGATGTCGCCGAGGTCGAGGAGGCATCCCGCGGCGAGTTCCTTGCGTCGGGTCGCCCGCTTCGACGACTTCACCTTGTCCATCTTCGTCGCCACGACGGTGTGCGGCACGCCGTTGTAGCGGAGCCATTCGAGCATCTGGACGTCGAGTTTCGTCGGCCCGATCTCTCCGTCGACGAGCACGAACACCATCGCCAGGTTCTCCCGCTCGAGCAGATACCCCTCGATCATCGCCGGCCAGCCGCGGCGCACGGTCTTCGATGCCTTGGCGTAGCCGTACCCCGGCAGATCGACGACCGTGCCCGTCGTCTGCTCGGCGGAATCGCCGTCCCGATCTTTGGCGCGATCGTTGGCGCGGTCGGCGCTGAACATGTTGATCAGCTGCGTCCGGCCCGGCGTGTTCGACACACGGGCGAGTTGCTTCTGATTGGCGAGGGCGTTGATGAGCGACGACTTGCCGACATTGGAACGGCCGACGAACGCCACCTCGACGGGCGACCCGGGCAGCTCCCCGACACGCGACGCCGACTGGATGAACGTCAGGCGCAGCGGTGCGGTCATGTCCACAATCTCGCAGATGCGATCGACGCCGGATGGCGCCACGCCCGGACGTTCGACCCGAACGCGCCGCGATCAACCGCTGAGCAACGACGCCAGCGCCCAGATCGCGGCGACCAAGCCGATGCCCGCGAACGACGAGACTGCGGACCACCGGCGCCCGTTCGAGGTGCGACTCGTCGAGTTGGCGTTCGGGTGGGCGGATGACGGCGAGCAGGTTGCCGGCGAACAACGCTCCGCCGAACGCCAGGACCAGGAAGGCCAACAAGTCCGCACCCAGGAACATCGCTCCAGGATGCCGCGACCTGGCTCGCCCGCCACCCAACTGGTGCGAGAACGGGATCGGGTGCGAGAATGGGCGGCATGGGATTTCACCACGTCGCCTTCGCCACGAATGACACCGAGGCGACCCACCGCTTCTACACCGAGGTGATGGGATTCGAGCTCGTCAAGGTCGTCGCCTCGGAGACACCGACCGAAGGGCCCGGCTACAGCAAGCACTTCTTCTACTCGACCGGCCCGGCCGACGATCCGGGGACGACGGTCAGGTGATCACGGCATGATCGCCTTCTGGGAGATCCACGATCCCGCGATCGGTGACGACTTCGGCGTCGACCTCAACAAGTCGGCCGGTCTGCCCTGGTGGGTGAACCACGTCGCGTTCGACGCGCCCACTCGCGAGGATCTCGACGCCCACCGCCGCCGCTGGCAGGAGCACGGTCAGACCGTCCTCGAGGTGAACCACGGCTTCTGTGTCTCGATCTACATCCGTGACCCGTCGGGGAACATGGTCGAGTTCTGCCACACCACCCGGCCGTTCACGCCGGAGGAGCGGGCGTCGGCCCACGCCATGCTGACCGATGCGAACCCGGAGCTGCACAACGAAGCCGAAGCGACCATCCACCAACCGGTCATGGCCACCAGCCGGTGATGGCCGCGGCGTCGAGCTGACACCGCCCGGGGTGCCTCAGCGGCTCAGTGGAGCGCCACCAGGCCGGCGTTGACGATCTGGTCGGGCAACAGGCCGAAGATCCCGTACAGGTCGGCGATCGTCCCCGACTGGCCGAACCGGTCGACCCCGACCGGCACGGTGCGCGCCCCGTACACCCCGCCGAGCCAGGCGAGGTGGTGCGACGCGGCATCGTGGACCGTCACGATCGGCACCCGCCGCTCGCTCGGTTCCAACAGCGACGTGAGGTGATGGTCGTCCGACGCCGGCGTGCCCCCGGCCGCCGCCCGCTCGAGCGCCCCGCGCCAGCCGCGGAACAGCCGGTCGGAACTCGTCACGTCGATCACGAGCGTGGCGACGCCCTCGGCCTCCGAGCCCTGCCGCACCGGCGATCGCCTCGGTCACCACCGGGCCGGATGCCGCGATCACCAGGTCGGCGGGCCCGCGAGGGTTCGACCAGCCGGTAGGCGCCGGCCAGGACATCACCGCGGATCCGTTCCGCCCCGACGCGCTCCTTCGCCGCGAGGAACGGGCTCTGATCCACCGCCCGCGTCGACAGGCGCAGATACAGCGATTCCCCGTCGGGATAGGCGAGGCGCTGCAAGCCGTCGCACAGCAGCCAGTCGAGCGGCTCGGCGAACGCCGGCTCGGCGTAGGTGAGGCCCGGCAGTTCGAGACCGATCGACGGCGTGATCGACGACTGGTGGGCGCCGCCCTCCGGCGCGAGCGTGACGCCCGCGGGCGTGCCGGCGACGACGAAGCGGGCCCCGTTGTAGAGCGCGTAGATCAGGGCATCGAGGCCACGACAGACGAACGGGTCGTACACGGTGCCGATCGGCAGCAGGTGCTCGCCGTGGAGTTCGTGGGCGAGGCCGAAGGCGTGGAGCGCCAGGAACAGGTTCATCTCGCTGATGCCGAGTTCGACGTGATGGCCGGCCGCGGACTGCTGCCACCGCAGCAAACGATCGGACCCGAGGTAGTCGGGGCGATCGTCCGGCGCGAACACGCCCATCTTGTTGATCCACCCGCCGAGGTTCGTCGACACGCTCACGTCGGGTGAGGTGGTGACCATCCGTTCGGCGACGGCCGGCGAGTTGGCGAGCGACGTCGAGCACCCGACCGAAGGTCTCCTGGGTGCTGACCGGGCGCGTCGCGAGCACGCCGGTGGCGTCCGGCACGGGAACGACGGGACGCGGTGGTATCGGCCGGTTCGTGAGTTCGCCACCGGTCCGGGCGCATGCCCGGCCCTCGGGTGACCCGTCGGTGAACCGGTCCCACTCCGAGTCGACGTCGAGCCCGGTCGCGGTGCGCAGATCGGCGATCTGCTCGGCGGTGAGCAGGGCGGCGTGGTTCAGCGGGTCACCGGCGATCGGGCAGTCCCCAGCCCTTGATCGTGTAGGCGAACACGACGCTCGGCCGATCGGCGACCGCGTCGCACGCCCGGTACGCGTCGAGCAGCACCCCGAGGTCGTGCCCGCCGAGATTGGTGACGATGCGTTCGAGCTCGTCGTCGTCGTAGGCCGCGACGAACGCCGCCAGATCGGGGTCGGCGCCGTCGAGGAACCGATCGCGCAGCTCGGGTCCGTGCACGGCGAACAGGCTCTGGTACCGCTCGTTCTCCATCGCGTCGATGTGGGCCCGCAGGACGTCACCGCCCTCGCGGGCGCAGGCGTCGTTCATCAGCCGGCCGTACTTCGCTTCGATCACGTGCCACCCGGCCCCGTCGAAGAACTCGATCAGCTTCTTGATCTTCTGGTCGGGGATGACACGGTCGAGGCTCTGCCGGTTGACGTCGACGACCCACATCACCGACCCGAGCCCCTGCAGCGACGGGTCGGCGATCGCTTCCCAGATGTTGCCCTCGTCGAGCTCGGCATCGCCGACGAGCGCGATGAACCGGGCCGGATCCCGTCGGCCCATCCCGTTCGAAGTGGGCGTCGACGTAGCGCCGGGTCATCGCGGCGAACAACGGCGCCACCGCGCCGAGGCCGACCGAACCGGTGGAGAAGTCGGCGACGTCGGGATCCTTCGTCCGGCTCGGATAGGCCTGCAGACCGCCGACCTCGCGCAGCCGGGTGAGGTACGACCGGTCGAGTTCGCCCGTGAGGTACTTGATCGAGTGGTACACCGGACTGGCGTGCGGCTTCACCGCCACCTTGTCGTCGCTGCGCAGATGGCCGAACCACAGCGCCGTCATGATCGACACCATCGACGCCGACGACGCCTGATGGCCACCGACCTTGATCGCCATGTCGCCGGTCGGCGCGACCCGCTCCCGGTTGGCGTGGTCGACCATCCGCACCGCGAGCCAGAGCACCCGTCGCTGGATCCGATCGAGCGTGTCCAGATCACGGGGGTCACGGTCGACGGTCATCGGCCCATCATGCCCGCCATCGGCCTTCCGGTCGGCCCGAGTCGAGAGCCGCCGCACCTGGACGGCTACAACAGTGCGATGAATTCCCGGCACACACCGACTTCGACCCCGACGCCCTGCGCGAGAAGTACCGCGCCGAACGAGACAAGCGGCTCCGCGACGACGGCAACGACCAGTACGTCGAGGTCGCCGGCCAGTACGAGCACTACGTCGAGGATCCCTACGTCGCACCGCTCGAACGCGAGCCGCTGGTCGACGACGTGGAGGTGCTGATCATCGGCGGAGGCTTCGGCGGGCTGCTCGCCGGCGCCCGGTTGCGCGAGGCCGGCATCGACGACATCCGCATCGTCGAGAAGGGCGGCGACTTCGGTGGCACGTGGTACTGGAACCGCTACCCCGGCGCCGCCTGCGACGTCGAGTCGTACATCTACCTGCCGCTGCTCGAGGAGATCGGCTACATCCCGCAGGAGAAGTACTCGCAGGCGGCCGAGATCCTCGCCCACAGCCAGGCGATCGGCCGCCACTTCGACCTGTACCGCAACGCGTGCTTCCAGACCGAGGTCACCGAGATGCGCTGGGACGACGCCGACGGGCGCTGGATCGTGCGCGACGAACCGCGGCGACGCCATGCGGGCCCGCTACATCTGCATGGCGAGCGGGCCGCTGCACCGCCCGAAGCTCCCCGGCATCCCGGGCATCGACCGCTTCCGGGGGCACACGTTCCACACGAGCCGGTGGGACTACGACTACACCGGCGGCGACTCGCAGGGCGGCCTCGTCGGCCTGGAGGGCAAGCGGGTCGGCATCATCGGCACGGGCGCCACGGCGGTGCAGTGCGTGCCGCACCTCGGCGCGAGTGCGGCGCAGCTGTACGTGTTCCAGCGCACGCCGTCGTCGATCGACGTGCGGGCGAACCGCCCCACCGACCCGGAGTGGGCGGCGTCGCTCGAACCCGGCTGGCAGACGCGGCGGATGGAGAACTTCAACAACCTCGTCACCGGGATCCCCGAACCGGAAGACCTCGTCGACGACGGCTGGACCGACATCATCGGGAACCTGCTGATCCGCCTGCGCGAATCGGCGGGCGAGGGTGTCGCCGCGTCGTCGCTGGCCGAGACGATGGAGCTCGCCGACTTCGAGAAGATGGAGCAGATCCGCGCCCGGGTCGACACGATCGTCAACGACCCGAACACGGCCGAGGCGCTCAAGCCGTACTACCGGCAGTTCTGCAAGCGCCCGTGCTTCCACGACGGGTACCTCGACACGTTCAACCGGCCCAACGTCGAGCTGGTCGACACCGACGGGCGCGGCGTGAAGCGCATCACCGAACACGGTGTGGTGGTCGAGCGACCCGACGCCGACGGGAACCTCGTCGAGGAGGAGTTCGAGATCGACTGCCTCATCTACGCGACGGGTTTCGAGGTGGGCACCGACTTCACGCGCCGCGCTCGGGCTTCGAGCTGTACGGGCGCGACGGGCTGACGCTCACCGAGAAGTGGGCCGACGGCGCCTCGACGCTGCACGGCATGCACAGCCGGTCGTTCCCGAACTGCTTCATCTTCAGCCTCGTGCAGTCGGGCTTCACGGTGAACTTCCCGCACATGCTCAACGAGCAGAGCAAGCACCTCGCCTACATCCTCGCCGAGGCCGCCGATCGCGGCGTGACCGTGATCGAGGCGCAGGAGCAGGCCGAGAACGACTGGGTCGACACGATCGTCAACCTCGCCCAGATGAACCAGTCGTTCCTCGAGAGCTGCACGCCCGGCTACTACAACAACGAGGGCAAGCCGAGCGAACGCGGCGTGCGCAACGGCTCGTACGGGGCGGGATCGATCGCGTTCGTCAAGGTGCTCGAGGACTGGCGCGCCGAGGGGAGCCTCGCCGGGCTCGATCTCGCGTGACGCTCGACGGGGCGCTCGACGAGGCGCTCCATCACGCCCTTCAGGACGCACAGGCGCGCTATGTCGACGCACGGCCGGTCAGCGCGGCGTGGGCCGAGCGTGCTGCGGCGGTGCTCCCCGGCGGCAACACCCGCTCTGTCCTCCACTTCGATCCGTTCCCGTTCCGAGTGGAGCGGGCGGAGGGTCGCCACCTGTACGACGTCGACCGGCACCGCTACGTCGACCTCCTCGGCAATTACACGGCCGGACTGTTGGGCCACTCACCGTCCGCCGTGCGCGCCGCGGCCCACGCGGCGATCGACGACGGATGGGCACTCGGCACGGTGCACCCGAACGAGGCCCGGCTCGGGGAGCTGATCGTCGAGCGGTTCCCGTCGATCGACCAGGTGCGCTTCACCAACTCGGGCACGGAGGCCAACCTGATGGCGTTGGCGCTCGCCGTCCACCACACCGGCCGGCGCAAGATCCTGACGTTCCACGGCGGGTATCACGGCGGGGTGCTCACGTTCGGGCACGGCGGCGAGGCCGTCACCGTGCCGCACGATTGGGTGATGGCCGACTACAACGACGTCGCCGGGGTCGACGCGGTGTTCGTCGCGCACGGCCACGAGCTCGCAGCCGTGCTGGTCGAGCCGCTGCAGGGCTCGGGAGGCTGCATCCCCGGCGACCCCGAATTCCTGCAGGTGCTCCGCGATCGGTGTGACCGCCACGGAGCGGTGCTCGTGTTCGACGAGGTGATGACCTCGCGCCTGTCACCCGGCGGCGCACAACAGGTGCTCGGCATCACCCCCGACCTCACCACGCTCGGCAAGTACCTGGCGGGCGGGTTCACGTTCGGCGCGTTCGGTGGCCGCCGCGATCTGATGGCCCACTTCGACAGCTCGGCCGGCGGCGCGCTCGGCCACGCCGGCACGTTCAACAACAACGAGGTGTCGATGGCGGCGGGAGTCGCGACCTTGTCGGAGGTGCTCACGCCGGACGTGCTCGAGGCGGTCAACGCGCGCGGCGAGCGGCTCCGGACGAGGCTCGGTGAGGTGTTCGCCGCGCACGACGTGCCGATGTGCGTCACCGGTCGCGGTTCGCTGATGAACATCCACGGCACACCGGGCCCGGTCCGTTCCGCGGCCGATCTCGCCGATGCCGACGATCGATGGAAGGCGCTGCTGTTCTTCGCCGCGCTCGATGCCGGCTACTACTTCGCCAGACGCGGTTTCATCGCGCTGTCGATCGAGATCACCGACGACGACATCGACGGTTTCGTCGGGGTCGTCGACGAGTGGGCGGCACGCGCGACACTCGCGTATGGCTGATTACGACCTCATCGTCCGCGGCGGATCACTCCACGACGGCAACGGGTCCGACGCCCGCACGGCCGACGTGGCGGTGCGCGACGGGTTGATCGTCGAGGTGGGACGGGTCGATGGTTCGGCTGCCCGCGAGATCGACGCCGACGGTGCGCTCGTGATCCCCGGCATCGTCGACATCCACGCCCACTACGACGGGCAGGCCACCTGGGACAACCGCCTCCAACCGTCGTCGTGGCACGGCGTCACCACCGTGGTGATGAGCAACTGCGGCGTCGGGTTCGCGCCGGTGCACGACCGCGACCACGGCAAGCTGATCGAGCTGATGGAGGGCGTCGAGGACATTCCCGGCGCCGCGCTCCACGAGGGGCTGAAGTGGAACTGGAACTCGTTCGGTGAGTTCCTCGACGCCGTCGACGAGCGGCCGCACGACATCGATGTCGCCGCCCAGGTGCCACACGGTGCGTTGCGCCTACACGTGATGGGCGAGCGCGGCGCCAACCACGAGGACGCCACCGCTGACGACATCTCGCTGATGGCCGAGCTCGCCCGGCAAGGGATCGAGGCCGGCGCCCTCGGCTTCACCACCAGCCGCACCCGGAACCACCGGACCTCGACCGGGGCGTACACCCCGACGCTGACCGCAGCACCCGACGAGCTGATCGGGATCGCCGAAGGGGTCGGCGCGGCCGGGACCGGGGTGCTGCAGGTGGTGTCGGACTTCCTCGACGTCGACGCGGAGTTCTCGACGCTGCGCCGGATGGTCGAGCGTTCGGGCCGACCGCTGTCGATCTCGGTCGCCCGCAATCCGATGCTGCCCGACGCGTTCCGCGGCATCCTCGATCGCATCACCACGGCCAACGCCGACGGGCTCACGATGACCGGCCAGGTCGCGCCACGTGCGGTGGGCCTGATCCTCGGGACTGGAGTGCACGCTCAACCCGTTCATGACCGTCCCCGCCTACCGGGAGATCGCCGACCGCCCGCTCGCCGAACGGGTGGCGCTGCTGCGCGATCCCGACGTGCGGGCGCGGGTGCTGCAATCGGCCGACGAGCGGTCGCGCGACAAGCTCGGCGGCTCGCTGCATCGGCCGCTTCGACCTGCTGTTCGAGATGCTCGACGAGCCCGACTACGAGCCGAAGCTCGCCGATTCGATCGGCGCCCGCGCCGCCGCACCGGCGGGCACGTCACCGGAGGAGCTGGCGCTCGACGTGATGCTCGCCGAGCGACGGCAACGGCCTGATCTACCTGCCGTTCCTCAACTACGTCGACGGCAATCTCGACGGCTGCCACGAGATGCTCGTCCACCCGCACACCGTGCCGGGCCTCGGCGACGGTGGCGCCCATGTCGGCACGATCTGCGACGGGAGCTTCCCCACCACGCTGCTGCAGTACTGGGGCCGCGACCGCGACCACGACCGGATCCCGCTCCCGTTCCTCGTGCAGCGCCACTGCCGCGACACGGCCCGCACCGTCGGATTGTCCGACCGTGGCGTGGTCGCGCCCGGCTATCGCGCCGACCTGAACGTGGTCGACTTCGACCGGCTCCGCCTCCACAAGCCGGAGATCGTCCACGACCTGCCTGCCGGTGGCCGCCGCCTGCTGCAGCGCGCCGACGGGTGGCGGCACACGATCGTGGCCGGCCAGGAGACGTACCACGACGGCGAGGCCACCGAGGCGCTGCCCGGCCGGCTCGTCCGGGGCGCCAAGGCGGCGCCGAGCGGAGCGCCGCGGTGAGCACGACCGATACGAGCCCGACCGGCAACACCACGACCGTCATCAGTGCCGACACGGTGGTGCCGCTCGAGCAACACGCCGAGTGGCGGGCGGCCGACGTGAGCGACCCGACCGACTGGACGCTCGAACTCGACGGCGACCAGCTCGCCGAGCTCGACGCCGCGCTCGACCACGCCCGCTCGGTCACCGACGACGTCCTCGACGTCACGGCCGCCGACTTCCCGCTGCCGACGCTCGCACCGTTGCTGCACGACCTCGCCGAGGAACTCGTGAACGGCCGCGGGTTCGGCCGCATCGGCACACTCGACATCGACCGCCTCGGCGCCGAGGACGCCTCGTGGATCTACTGGGGCATCGGCCGGCACCTCGGCGAGCCGTGGCCGCAGAACGCCAAGGGCCATCTGCTCGGCGACGTCACCGACCAGGGCAAGGCACCGGACGATCCGACGGCGCGCGGCAACGAGATCGGCGGCCACCCGCTCGGGTTCCACAGCGACGGGTCCGACCTCGTCGGGCTGCTGTGCATCGACGACGGGGTGAGCGGCGGCGAGAGTCTCGTGGCCAACGCCCTGTACGCCCACAACGAACTGGTGCGCACGGCGCCGCATCTCGCGGCGACGCTGTACGAGCCGCTCCCCTACGACTTCCGGGGCGAGCAGCGGGAGGGCGCCACGCCGTTCTACTTCGTGCCGACGTTCACCCGCCACGGCGACCGGCTGTTCATCCGGTACATCCGCCCGTTCATCGAAGCGTCCCAACGCCACGAGGCCGCGCCCCGCATCACCCCCGACCAACGCGAGGCGATGGACGCCTACGACGCGTTGATCAACGACGCCGACAACCGGGTCGAGATGGCGTTGCGGCCCGGCGAGATGCAGTTCGTCAACAACTACCACGTGCTCCACGCCCGCCGCCGCTACACCGACGACCGCGCCGCCGGCCGTGTCCGCTGGCTCAAGCGGCTGTGGCTGGCCACCGAGGTGCTCGGCCCCGACGATCGTCCGGAGCGCTACCAGCGCGTCGGCTCGATGAGCCACTGGGGCGCCCAGCGCACCCGCGCCTGACCCCCTGCCGCAAGCCGGATCACCCGCCCAATCACCGTTTGCGTCGGGATTTCCGCGCACCGGTGCGCGGAAATCCCGACGCAAACGGGAATGAAGGTCGCCAGACTGTGGCGATGGCGGGGCGGCAGGTGATGCGTTGGGAACTCGAGTCGGTCACGGGGCCGGTGGTCGTCGTCGACGTGATCCGTGCCTTCACCACGGCGGCGTACGCGTTCGGCGCCGGGGCGGAGGCGATCTATCTCGTCGCGGGCGTCGACGAGGCGTTGCAGTTCGCCGCCGCCCGTCCGGGCGTGCTCGCCATGGGCGAGAACCACGGGCGCCGGCCGGAGGGGTTCGACTTCCCCAACTCGCCGGCCATGGTCAGCCGCGCCGACCTGCGCGGGCGGACGCTCGTGCAGCGCACGTCGGCGGGCACGCAGGGTGTGATCGGCGCGTCGGGTGCGAGCCGGCTGTGGGCGGCGAGCCTCGCCTGTGCGTCGGCGACCGCCCGCGCCGTGAACGCCGCGGTGCGCGGTGCGCCGACGTACGTGATCACGGGCTGCTTCGCCGATGCGCCCGGACACGACGGGCGACGACGACCGGTTGACCGCCGACTTCATCGAACGGGCACGACTCGGCGCCGACCTCGACGCCGACGCCACCGCGCAGGCCCTGCTCGCCACCCACGAAGCGGCCCGCACGCTCGCGTTGGGACCCGGACCACTGCGACCCACTCGACATCGAGTTCGCCGCCCGCATCGACGCCTTCGACTTCGCGATGGAGGTAGTCCGCGACGAGCACGGACTGCGGCTCGAACGCCGGCCCTGAACTCGCCGGCGCGTGCTTCGACCCGATCGGCGACACACTGCAGGGGTGAACGAACCGCCGAACGACCGACCCGCGCGCCAGGGGGTCGGGTCCCCTGGCGCGCGGACGGTGCGCCGGTCGTCGGTGACGTTCAAGGCGCGCCGTCGTGGCCTGTCGCCGGCACGCCAGGCCCGGTTCACCGAGTGGCTCGGTCGGTGGGGACTCGACGAATCCGGTCCCGTCATCGACTGGTCAGCCGAGTTCGGCGGCGCCCTCCCCCGTCGTGCTCGACATCGGCTTCGGGCACGGCGAGTCGATCAGCCAGATGGCGCTCGCCGATGCGGCCACCGCCATCGTGGGCCTGGAGATCCACACGCCCGGCGTGGCGACACTGCTCCAGGAGATCGAGGCGCACGGCCTCACCAACGTCCGCGTCGTCCACGGCGATGCGCTGGTCTTCCTCGACCGGGTGGCTCCGTCATCGCTCGCCGGGGTCCGGATCTACTTCCCCGACCCGTGGCCCAAGGTGCGCCAGCACCACCGGCGCCTCGTCGACGCCGAGGTCGTCCGGGCGCTCACCGATCGGCTGATGATCGGCGGCACCCTGCACCTCGCCACCGACATCGCCGACTACGCGAGGGTGATGCAGGTCGCGGGTGATGCCGACGAGCGGCTCACGGGCGGCGACGATCGAACGTCCCGCGTTCCGCCCGATGACGCGCTTCGAACAACGCGGCATCGACGATGGCCGGCATCCGACCGACCTCTGGTTCGTGCGCGAACGCTGACCGCAACCCTGACTTGGCGACGCGTGTCAGCCGGCGCAGCGACGACGCAGTTCGAGCGCCCGTTCGACCGCCTCCGTCGCCACCTGCGACGTGACCGTGAGATGGCCCATCTTGCGGCCCGGCCGCGCCTGCGACTTGCCGTACAGGTGCAGCTTGGCCCGCGGCTCGTCGAGCACGACGCTCCAGTCGGGCACCCCGTTCGCCCACAGATCACCGAGCAGGTTGACCATCGCGATCGACGGAGCGGTCATCGTCGTGCGGCCCAGCCCGACGCCGCACACCGCCCGGATCTGCTGTTCGAACTGGCTCGTCGCGCTGGCGTCGAGCGTCCAGTGCCCGCTGTTGTGCGGGCGCGGCGCCAACTCGTTGACGAACAATTCGCCGTCCACCACGAACATCTCCACCGCCAGCACGCCGACGTAGTCGAGCGCGTCAGCGATCGCCGACGCGATGCCGACGGCCCGATCGGCCGTCGATTCGTCGACGCGGGCCGGCACGACCGACACGTCGAGAATGCCGTCGACGTGCCGGTTCTCGGCGACCGGCCACGGTTCGATCCGGCCGTCGGCGGTGCGGGCCACGATCACGCTCAGTTCGAGATCGAATGCCAGCAGCCGCTCGACCACGCAGGCCACGCCACGCAGTTCGGCCCACGCGGCATGCATCCCCGCCAGGTCGTCGACGCGGCGCTGACCCTTGCCGTCGTAGCCGAGGCGGGCCGTCTTCACGATCGCCCCACCGTCGAGGACCCGGGTGGCGTCCGCCGGAGGGATAACCGTCTCCGGTTCGTCGAGCACCAGGTACGGGCCGACGGTGAACCCGTTGTCGACGAGGAACCGCTTCTCGGCGATGCGGTCCTGCGCGATCCGCACGGATGCCGGTGACGGCGCCACGAGGACCCGTTCGGCCAGGTGGTCGAGGGCGCCGGCGGGCGGGTTCTCGAACTCGGTGGTGACCACGTCGCAGTCGAGCGTGATCCGCTGCAACGCCGCGGGGTCGTCGTAGGCGGCCACGAGGTGCGCATCGGCCACCGCTCCGGCCGGTGCCGACGGGTCGGGATCGAGCACGAGCGTGCCGTAGCCCATCGTGCGGGCGGCGATGAGGGCGTAGCGGCCGAGCTGACCGCCACCCATCATCCCGATCGTGGCCGGCGGGAGGATCCGCTTGCTCGTCATCGTCGGCAGCGCCCGGTGGCGTTCACGGGCCGGCGGGCGGCAACACCGAGCCCGCCGCGGCGTCGCGGCGGTTGCGCCGGTAGTCGAGCAGTGCCGTGGCGAGGGGTTCGTCGGTGGCGGCGAGCAGCGCCACTGCGAACAGGGCGGCGTTGGTCGCTCCGGCCTCACCGATGGCGAACGTGGCGACCGGGATGCCCGCGGGCATCTGCACGATCGAATGGAGTGAGTCCTGCCCCGCCAGGTGCCGGGACGCCACGGGGACCCCGAGCACCGGCACGATCGTCTTGGCGGCCAGCATGCCCGGCAGATGCGCCGCTCCTCCGGCGCCGGCGATGATCGCCCGCAGGCCCCGCCCCGCCGCCTGCTCGGCGTACTCGAACATCTCGTCGGGCATCCGGTGGGCACTCACCACCCGCGCTTCGTGCGCCACGCCGAACTCGATCAGCACGTCGACCGCCTTCGACATCGTCGGCCAGTCGCTCGACGACCCCATCACCACGCCGACGACGGGCATTGCCATGTGGGTCCTCACGCCCGAACTGTACGCGCTCGCCCCGAAATTCTCCGAGAATGGTGCGCCCAGCGCTCCATCCGCTCAGAATTTCGGGGTGGTTTGGGGGCGGGTCAGATGAGTTCGCGGCGTTCGCTC
The DNA here is from genome assembly GCA_963829675.1 of Ilumatobacteraceae bacterium. Lineage (GTDB taxonomy): Bacteria > Actinomycetota > Acidimicrobiia > Acidimicrobiales > Ilumatobacteraceae > Sva-07. The sequence continues at coordinate 178,366 of CAWHJP010000009.1, read as the reverse complement.
AGCTTGAGGCCGAACCATCCGGGGATCGTCGGGAACCAGTAGTTGATCCCCCGGAACAGCAGGGTCGCCGCCCAGGCCGTGCCCTGGTCGACCCCGGCGTTGGTCAGCACGAGCACGAGGGCCGCGTCGATCGCCCCGACCCCACCGGGTGTCGGCACGGTCGAGGCCACGGTGTTGGCGATCAGGTACAACGCACCGAGTTCAGCGAACGACAGGTCGATGCCGAAGGCGCGACACGACAGGACGAAGGCGATGATCGTGAGCAGCTTGCTGGCACCGGCGCCACCGAACAGCATGACCAGCTTCGTCGGTTGACGGGCCAGTTCGCCGAAGTCGTGACGGATCTTCGAGATCGTGGACTTGACGAAGTCGATCAGCCAGCGGCGCAGCTTGGGCGTGAACGCGAAGATCAGGATCGCCAGTACGACTGCGATGGCGACGACGACGATCACCGTTCCGGCGACGCCACCCGATGAACTCCCGGCGTCAGCTCCTTGCGTGTCGTCGGTCGGATCGGTGCTGCTCCACAGGAGGAAGAATGCGATGAACAGCACCTGCATGACGCCGCTCGCGGCCGACGTGAGCCCGATCGCCGCCGTGGCCACCGTGCCGTCGGTGCCACCCTTCTGGAGGTAGCGGATCCGCATCGCCATGCCGCCGGCGTTCATCGGCGTGAACCGGTTCAGGAACGACTGGCCGTACATGACGATGGTCGTGTCGCCGAGCGGCAGCGGGCGCAGCACCGAACCCATCATCGTCACCGCACCGGCCACGGGGCCGATGAGGGTGACGAAGAGAATCGGGACCACCCACCACCAGTTGAGGCCGGCTATCGCGTCGGAGATCTCCGACCAGCTCGACGCCAGGCTCAGCACGAAGTAGGCGAGCACGACGAAGCCGACCCACGTGAGCAGCTTCGGAATGCTGATCCGCTCCAGCTCGGCCAGCTCCACCGCCTCGACTCCGAGCGCGGTCTGCAGTCCGGTGCGGATCTCGGTGATCAGCCCCTTCGGCTTCTTCGCCGCCTTGCGCGTCTGCGGCGGAAGGGCCGGTGGCTGGATGAAGGCCAATGAGGCCGTCAACTCGTCGTGGTCGCCGACGCGGATCGCGGCCGCGATCGCCCGCTCGACACCCACCACGAGGGTGGTCGACACGAGCAGTTCGGCGACGTCGAGGGCGCGCGAATCGTCGCCGGCGACCAGCCGGCCGTTCTCGAGTCCCGTGAGCCACGCCGAGTCGCCGTCGAGGACCAGGTTCGGCAGCGTCAGCGAGCGGTGCGCGATCCGACCCCGATGCAGCAGACCGAGCTGGCGCCAGAGATCGTCGAGTGCCGCTTCGGACACCTCGTCGCCGGTGAGCTCGGCCAGCGAGCGACCCGCCGGCACGTCGAGGGCGATGATGGCGCTCTCCCGTGCCGCTGGCACCACGGCGTGCACCACGGGAACCCGCGCCCCGTTCTGCAGCGCCATCATCGTGACGACCGCCTCGTGCTGCACCCGCTGGACCGGACGCGCCGACAGGCTCTGTTCGTCGACGTCGCGGACGCGGATCGTGCGGACCGCCCGTGCGAGCAGATCGACGTCGCGGTCGTCACGATCGAGGTACACGACGGCGATGTCGCTGCCGTCGGACGAGCCTCGGTACGACCGTCGCCCGGCGTGCTCGGTCTCGTCACGGAGATCGTCGACGACGAACCCGCCGGCCGCGAGATCAGCACGCAACGAGACGGCGCCGGGACGGCGGCGCGGCGAACCGAACGCCACCAGCGCGACGCTGCCGACCACGCTGCCGAGCACCACCGTGACGATCACGTTGACCGGCGTCTCCGTAGCGCTCATGAAGCGCACCACCACGGCGACCCCCACCGCCAGCCACGACGTACGCCGCCACGCGTCGGGCATCAGCGGAGAGGCGGTCGCCGTTCCCGCGACGAGCGCGGCGAGGTACGCGGACGAGGGAAAGTCGGTCGGCAGGAACGACGCCGAATCGAGGCCGGTCACCGGCACCGGCGGGGCCGCCCGCGCGAGCCAATCGGTGAGCAGCGCCATGACGATGCCGCCGACGACGCCGGCGCCGACGACCAGCGCCGTCTCCAGCCACGACCGGCGGAGGATGAGCCAGGCGATCACGGCGAGCGGGATGGCGACGATCGTCAGCTGGGCCACGCCGATGAGGGCGTAGCGCACGGCGTCGGGCAGTTCACCGAACAGATCGACCACGTTCTGCGACACGTCACGGAGCGTCTCCGGGACGGCGGCGGTGACGATCAGCAGCAGCACGAGCAGCGTCGCGCGCGCCACGAGCCGAGCCACATCGCCGGGATGGCGACGCCAGAAGCGGCGGTCGCGCTCGCCCAGCGCCTTCGGCGACGAGTCCTCCGCGACCGATCCAGCGGTCGCGACGACCCGTGCTCAAACGAGCACCTCGTCCAGTGCCGCGACCGCCCGGTCGAGGTCGGCGGGCGACGTGTAGTGCACGAACGAGAGCCGCACCACCCCGCGGTCGGGATCGACACCCAACCCGTCGAGCACACGGGCCGCGTAGTAGTGGCCGGAGCTCGTCTGGACGCCGCGCTGCACGAGTTCGTGGGCGACATCGCTCGGCTCGTGGCGCAGTGGTACGAACGCGACGGTCGGGCACCGGTGCAGATCGGTCGCACCGACCGCCGCCGGGCCGAGCAGACGAACGTCGTCTCGATCGTCGAGCACGTCGAGCAGCCGCGGCGTGAGGGAATCCTCGTGGGCTCGCCAGAGCGCCGACACACTGCTCGCGGCCGGGCGCAATCGATCGTCGGCCGAGCCCCCGTGGTGCGCGTGCAACGCGACGACGTAGTCGAGGACCGCCCCGGCGGCCGCGACCTGCGCGTGGTCGGGTCCGGCCGGATTCAACCGCTTGTCGGCGACACCATCGTTGAAGAAGTGGCTCTGGTTCGGCAACTCGTCGAGGAGTCCGTTGCGCACGACCATCAGGCCCTGGTGGACCGAGTACGTCTTGTAGAGGCTGAACAGATACACGTCGGCGTCGAGCGCGGCGACGTCGGGCAGGGTGTGCGGCACGAACGAGACGCCGTCGACGATCACCCGCGCACCGACCGCGTGCGCCAGCGTCGTGATGCGGACGATGTCGTTCTCCTGCCCGATGATGTTCGAGGCGTGCGGAACCGTCACCAGCGCCGTGCGATCGTCGACGAGCGCGACGAACTCGTCGATGTCGAGCAGACCGGTGGTCGCGTCGGTGCGCCATTCGCGGATCGTGCAGCCGACCCGTTCGGCGGCGCGCCGGATGGCTCCGGTGTTCGCCTCGTGGTCCTGGTTGGTGACGATCACGACGTCGTCCGGACGGAGGATGGCCGCGAACGCCTGCGCCAGCACGTAGGTGTTCATCGAGGTCGACGGGCCGAACACGACCTCGCGGGTCGCCACCCCGAGCGCTTCGGCCCACCGTTCGCGCGACCGGTCCATCGCGTCGCCGGCCGCGGCGGACGCCGAGTACTCGGCGTACGGCTGCACCTTGGTGGCGGTGTAGTAGTGCGTCAGCGCATCGATGGTCTGCCGGCAGGCGAACGACCCGCCGGCGTTCTCGAAGAACGACTGCTCGACGTTGCGGGCTCGGCGAAGGCCGGGAACTGGCTGCGCACGAAGTCGAGGTCGAGGGCGACGTGCGGGTCGGATCGACGGTGGCGTCGGCGGACACGCCGCCAACGTAGCGGTACCACGCGGCGGCCGCGGCCGGTGTCGAGGCCGGTCACGGGCGGGCCACCATGGAGCCGATGCCCGCCGGCTACTCGGGAACGCCGCTCGTGACCAAGCTCGGCGTCGTCGCGGGTCAGCGGCTGATCGTGATCGACGAGCCGTCCGGGTTTCGGGGGTTGCTGGAGCCGCTCCCCACGGCGTCACGATCTCGACGAGCCTGCGCGGGAAGGCGGCGGTGGTCGTCCTCTTCGTGATGGCGCGGTCCGCGCTCGAACGACGGATCGGCGCGGCTGAGCGCGCGATCTTTCCGGACGGTGGGTGCTGGGTCGCGTGGCCGAAGCGAGCATCCGGGATCGCCACCGACATGACCGAGGACGTCGTGCGCGAGGTGTGTCTCCCACGGGCTCGTCGACAACAAGGTGTGCGCCATCGACGACACGTGGTCCGGGCGCCGAGTCGTGTGGCGACGCGAGCGGCGGACCACACTTCCGACATGAGTTCGCCGACCGACACCCAACCACCCGCCGACCCGGCCGACGAGCCGGCCGACCTGAACGGCGTCCGCACCCCGGCCCTCGTCGTCGATCTCGGCGCGTTCGACCGCAACGTCGACACGATGCGCGGGCGCTGGGCCGGAACGTCGTTGCGGCCGCACGTCAAGGCGTTCAAGTCGACCGCGCTGGCCCGCCGCCTGGCCGACGCGGGCCACACCGCATTCTGCGCCGCGACGCCCCGCGAGATCGAAGGGATGGCGGAGGCGGGCCTCGGGGCCGATCTCCTGCTCGCCAACGAGACCCTCGACACCGAGCGGCTCGGCCGGCTGGGTGATGCGGCGCAGATCACCGTCGCGGTCGACTCGGACGCCACCCTCGATGCCGCGGTGCGCGGCGGGGTCCGCTCCGTTCTGATCGACGTGGAGGTCGGCCTGCCGCGGTGCGGCTGCGACGTCGACGATGCCGGGCGGCTCGCCGACCGGGCCCGGGCGGCCGGGCTGGAAGTCCGCGGCGTGATGGGGTACGAGGGTCACCTGATGATGGTCAAGGACCGGGCCGAGAAGGTCGACAAGGTGCGCGGCGCGATGGAGATCCTCCTGCGGGCGCACGACATCGTCGGCGGTGACATCGTGTCGGGCGGTGGCACCGGCACGTGGGACGTGAACGAGTGGTGCACGGAGCTGCAGGCCGGGTCCTACGTGCTGATGGACACCCAGTACGCCGAACTCGACTCGCCGTTCGAGAAGTCGCTCTCGGTGCTGACCACGGTCATCTCCGTCAGCCCCAAGGGATGGATCGTGATCGACGCCGGCCTGAAGGCGCTCGGCATGGACCACGGCAACCCGTCGTGGGACCACGGCGACGTGTTCTTCTGTTCCGACGAGCACACCACCCTGCTGCCCCGCGAGCCGGGCGACTGGACCGTCGGCGACCGCACCCGGATCTGGCCCGCCCACGTGGATCCGACCGTCGCCCGCCACGAGCAGTTCTGGGTGGTCGACCGTGCCGGCAGCGACACGATCGTCGACCGCTGGCCGATCGACCTGCGGCACTGGTGACGATCAGGCCGAACTCGTCGAGGATCGCCGCCAGTTCGTCGGGCCGGTTGCTCGGCACCATGTGGTTCGTGTCGATCTCGCGGACGCTCCAGTGCGGGGAGGCGCCGGCGTGCGCGGCGGCCGCGGCGAACGCGGCGGTCCCGGGCGCGTCCGGGGCGTCGCCCGTCGCCCGGATGTAGGTGCGCCCGAACGCGAACTCCTCCAGCGGCTGCGACAGGCTGACCCGCTCGGTGAAACACCGCACGGGCTGCGGAGTCCGGCGCGGATTCATGAAGTCGGCCTCGTCCGGATCGTCGAACACCCTCGGCGCCGCCTGACCTGCCAGTCGGAGCCGACCGTCGGAGCCGGGCCGATCGTCGAGTCCGAGCAGGCCGAACAGCGAATCGCCGTCGGCCGGGCACGAACGCGTCGAGGTACACCACGTGACGGACCCGGTCGGCGACCGCGTCGAGTGACCCGGTGACCACCATCCCGCCATAGGAGAACCCGAGCAGGACGATCGCGTCGAGGTCCTCGTACAGCACGTGGTTCACGAGGTCGTCGATGTGCGTGCCCAACCCGACCGACGGGCTGGTGAGGTGGACGCGCTCGCCGATCCCGGTGAAGCTCGGCGTGAAGACCTCGTGACCGAGTCGGGCGAGGGAACGCCGGACGTGCCGGAACCCGTGGGCGCCGCTCCATGCGCCGTGGACGAGGACGAACGTTGCCATCGATGCTCCCTTGCGGCGGCGCGATCGTCCTACATCGATCGGGCGGCGTTGTCGAAGCGGGTGTACTGGCCGAGGAACACGAGCCGCTTGATGCCGATCGGGCCGGATCGGTGCTTGGCGACGATCACCTCGGCCGAACCCTTGTCGGGTGACTCCGGGTTGTACACCTCGTCGCGGTAGAGGAACATCACCACGTCGGCGTCCTGCTCGAGGCTGCCGGACTCGCGGAGATCGGCGAGCATCGGGCGCTTGTCGGCGCGGGCTTCGAGGTTTCGGCTCAGCTGGCTCAGGGCGACGATCGGCACCTCGAGTTCGCGGGCGAGCACCTTGAGGTTGCGGCTGATCTCGCTGACCTCGAGCTGGCGGTTCTCCGACGTGCCGTTGCCGCTCATCAGCTGCAGGTAGTCGATGAGGATCAGCGCCAGCCCGCCGTGCTGGGCCTTGATGCGCCGCGCCTTCGCCCGGATCTCCATCACGGTCACCTGCGGGTTGTCGTCGAGGAACAGCGGCACTTCGAGGCGCCCGACGGCGAGGCCGATCTTCGACCAGTCGCTCTCGCTCAGCTTGCCGGTGCGCAGTTTCGTGGAGTCGACCTTGGCCTCGCTCGCCAGGATGCGCTGGGTCAGTTCGTTGTGGCCCATCTCGAGGGAGAACACGAACACCGGCTTGCCGCTGTGCTTGGCGATGTGCGTCGCCATGCCGAGCCCGAACGCCGTCTTGCCGACGGCGGGTCGGGCACCGACGATGTTCAGCGTCGACTTCTGCAGGCCCGAGAGCAATTCGTCGAGGTCGTCGTAGCCGGTGGCCGCACCGGTGATCGTGTCGCCGCGCTCGTAGTTCTCCTCGAGCTGGTCCATCGTCTCGTTCAGGAGTTCCTGGATCGGGTCGCGTGGAGTCGACGACGCGGTCCTCGGCGACCTCGAACATCTTCGATTCGGCGAGGTCGACGGCCTTGACGACGTCGTCGGGTTCACTGAACGCGATGTCGGTGATCTCGCCCGCCGTGTGGATCAGCCGGCGCAGCAGCGCCGTGTCCATCACGATGCGGGCGTAGTGCTCGGCCCCCGACACCGACGGCGTGGCGTTCTGCAGTTCGTTGAGCCGCTCGATGCCGCCCAACTCTTCGAGCACACCGTGACGCCGGAGCTCGTCGGCGACGGTGACGACGTCGACCGGGCCCGACGACGAGTAGATCGAGCGGATCGCGTCGAAGATCTGCTGGTGGGCCGGGTTGTAGAAGTCGCGGACCTTCAGCCCGGCTTCACCGACGACGCCGATGGCATCGCGCGACAACAGCAGCGCGCCGAGAACCGACTCCTCGGCCTGCAGGTTGTGCGGCGGGATCCTCCCCGCCGATCGTTGCGGACGAGCCGTCCGCTCGAATCGGTCGACGGGGAAGTCTGCGGAGCCAGCCATGGGGGCACCACTCTCTCAGCACAGCGCTGTGCGGGGGAAGGGGCACAACCCTGGGTCTTGTCTGTTGACCGCCTGTGGGCAACTGGCGGTGACTGTGGACGCGACCTGCGTCGAGCGGTCGTGGACGGACGGTGCCGTCAGTCGGCGGCGACGACGTCGAGCCGGATCGGGAAACTGACATCGCTGTGCAGCGATGCCGTCACCGTGTGCTGGCCGAGCGTCTTGATGGTGTCGACCTCGAGCTGACGACGCTCGAGCTCGATTCCCGTCTCGTCGAGCACCGCGGCGACGATGTCGCCGGAGGTGACCGATCCGAAGAGCTTGCCTTCCGGGCCGGCCTTCGCCGGCACCTTGATGATCATCGGCACGAGCTTGGTGGCGATCGCCGTGGCGGCATCGCGGGCGCTCGTGTCGCGCAGGTCACGCGCCTTGCGCATGCGACCGGCCTGATCGACGGCACCGTCAGTGGCCGCAATGGCGTGGCCCTTGGGGAACAGGAAGTTCCGGGCGTGGCCGTCGGCGACATCGACGATGTCGCCGCGCTTGCCGAGACCCTCGAGGTCGGAGCGGAGGATGACCTTCATCTCAGACCTCCTCGCTCACGCCGTCGAGCTCGGCAACGGCCGCGTCGACCGCGTCGACCTTGACGTCGCCGGCGGTCTCGCTGGGAGCATCGTCACGACGACCGTCACGGCCCTCGCGCCCGCCGTCGCGTCCCCCGTCACGACCCTCGCGGCGACCGCCGGTACGGGTGGAGGCGACGCGCTTGGCGTACGGGAGCAGGCCCATCTCGCGGGCGACCTTGATCGCATTGGCGACCTCGCGCTGCTGCTGCAGGGTGTTGCCGGCAACGCGCCGGTTGCGGATCTTGCCGCGGTCGCTCATGAAGCGCTGGAGCAGATCGACATCCTTGTAGTCGATGTACTCGACGTCCTCGATGACGAGGACGCTGGTCTTCTTCTTGAACTTGCGTGGGTTGAGGTCGCGACTGGTGCGAGCCTTGTTCTTCTTGCTTGCCATGGTGTTTTCCTTGCGAGTGAATTCAATCGAATGTGATCGAGACGGCGTCGAGCCGGCTCCGGAGATCGATCAGAACGGCTCTTCGTCGCCGTAGATCGGGTCAGGGGTACGGGCGCCGCCGCCACCGCCGCCGCTCGAGCTGCCGCCCGAACCGCCGTCGGCGGAATCCCGGCTGATGCGCTCGATCTGGACCTGCGCCCAGCGCAGGCTCGGGCCGAGTTCGTCGGCGACCACTTCGGTGATGCTGCGCTTCTCGCCCTCCTTGGTGTCGTACGAGCGCTGCTCGAGACGACCGGTGACGACGATGCGATTGCCCTTGTTCAGGCTGGCGGCCGCGTTCTCGCCGAGGTCGCCCCAGGCGACGACGTTGAAGAACGAAACCTGCTCTTGCCATTCACCGTTCTGCTGATAGCGACGGTTGACAGCGAGACCGAAACTGGCGACGCCCCGCCCGGTGGCGGTGTAGCGCAGTTCGGGATCCTTGGTGAGGTTCCCGACGAGTGTGACGGAGTTTTCCGATGCCATGAGATTCCCCTGTTGCTCGGGTCGAGTGGCGACTGCCGTCAGGCAGCGGTGACGCCAATGCCGCGGCGCGCCGCCTCGGCATCGGGCAGCCGGATGAGCTTGTGACGGACGACGTCGTCCGCGAGACGGAGCGTGCGCTCGAGTTCGTCGAGTGAGCCACCCGGCGCCAGAACCTCGGCGACCATGTAGTAGCCCGACGGCTTCTTGTTGATCGGGTAGGCGAACTGGCGCTTGCCCCACCAATCGATCTTGCCGTGAAGTTCACCGTCGACGGCAGTGACTGCCTCGGTGACCGTCTTCATCCAGGCTTGCGCCTTCGGGTCGTCGACGTCGCCGTCGATGATGATCATCAATTCGTACGCACGATTCATGCGTGTGCAACCTCCCTTCGGATCCCTCCACCATGTGGTGCAGGGAGCCCCGTTGCTGGGGCAGGGCCAATATGGACTGCGCCACGATATCGGCATCGCGCCGGATCGGCCCGGGCGGGCGCGATGGGCGACACGGTGAACGGCGCGGCGGCGAGTGCCGGCGGGGTGCGCAGCGGAGATCGCAGAGGAGATCGACGTCATGGCCCCATCATGAATCAGGGGTCTGACAGTCGAGCGCTTCGGTGCCGTCGAGCAGCACGACGGTCGAGCCGTCGGTGAGCCCGAGCTCCTCGAGACCCCCCTTTCGGCTCCATCGGGACCGTCGGGAGCGAACACCTCGATCGCCAGGTCGTAGGCGGCGCCGGGGCTGTACAGCGGGCACTCGTTCGCCGGCTTGTCGATGCAGGGCTCCATGTCGGCCGACCCGACCCAGGCACCGTTGACACCGAACCAGGCGATCGACAGCGGCGTCGGCGTCTGGAACATGTAGAAGGCGCTGTTCGTCGGCGCCTCGAACACGAAGGCCATGCCGACCGCATCGCCCAGGTCGGTCACGCCCATCAGGCCGCGGCCGCGCTCGTCGGGCGAATCGGCCAACCAGAGGCAGACCTCGCACTCCTCGCCGTCGGGTTCGGTGATCGTCGCCGCGCACGGTGGTGAAACCCGAGGGCAGTACACCCCTGGTTCATCGGCTGGTTCGTTCGCCGTGTCGGTCGTCGGTGTCGTTCGTCGTCACCGCGCTGTCGACAGCCTCCGAGTTCGTCGCGGAGTCGTCGGGCCCCGAGCTCGATCCGTCGCTCGACGCACACGCCGCGAGCGTGGCGACCGCGAGCAATCCGGACGCCGCGACGAGCCGCCTGGTGTTCACGCCGAGGAGCGCCGGCCGCCGACCGGGATCACCCGCAGCAGGTGATGCCACCGGCACTCGACGCACGCCTCGACCACATAGGCACTGAGGTCGGCGTCGCGCCCGTTCAGTTGACGCATCTCCTTGGCCGTCGAGACGCAACGACCCTGCGCCGACAAACCCTGGCCGAACACGTAGGTGACGAGTTTGAGATCCGTCTGCTCGCAGATCGGACACGGCGTGGTGGTCTGCGTCCCGACGTTGCGCGCCGCTCGGATCAACTCGGGATGGGCATCGCACACCTGGTCGAGCGGGAGGCGCCCCTTGCGAACCTGGCTGATCAGCATCCGCCTGGCGAGCCGATGGTCGACGATGCCGCGCGCCGGCTCCGTGCCGCGGAGCGCACCGACCGTGAAAGCCATCGGCCGACAGGGTACTTGCTGCCGGGAGATCCCCACCGCGATCAGACGGAAGCGGCAACACTGAGGGCGTGGCTGCGAACATCATCTACGGGTCGGGCATCCCCGACGACCGCGAGCTCCGTCTGTGCGGCGACGTCGCCGACGGATGGCGCGCCGTCGAACTTGGCGTGTCGGTCTGGCGCAACGCGGTGACCTTCGCCACCGCCGGTGCCAAGGCGATCGCCGTCGACCCCGACGCCGGAACGCCTCGCCGGCGTCCGCCGGGCCGCCGAAGCTGCCGAGGTCTCCGTGCAGTGCCTCGCGACCGATCTCGCCGACCTCGGTGACATCACCTCCGGCACCTGCGACGTGGTCGTCGCGGCCCAGACACTGCTCGACGTCGACGACCTGAGCCGGGTGTTCCGCCAGGTCCACCGCATCCTCAAACCGAGCATGCCGCTCGTGATCTCGGTGCCGCACCCCTACGCCAGCGTGTCGGTCGACGAGCCGTACGGCACCGGCCCGCGGACCGTCGGCGAGTGGTTCATCACCCTGGGCCGGTCGAACTTCCGCGTGGACCATCTCCTCGAACTCGGCGCGAGTGCCGCATCGCCCGCCCCCACGATCCTCGTCCTGCGCGCCCGCAAGGAAGGCTCGTAACGAGCCAGCGGAGCGTCCGCCTCCTCCCAACGGGGGCGGCGAGGGAAGCGCCAGCGACGAGCCGCACGCTCGGCCGACCTCGATCACTGCGACACGACTCGCGGTGAGGCCGAGCAATCAGGAGAGGGCGCGTTCGGATTCGGTGATGCCGGCGGGGCGGGGGCGGCCGAAGAGGTAGCCCTGGGCGCGGTCGCAGTCGAGTTCGCGCAGGCGACTGAGTTGCAAGGGCGTCTCCACACCCTCGGCGACCACCGATCAACCCGAGGGAGTGGCCGAGGCGGACGACCGCCTCCACGATCGACGTGTCGTCGGCCTCCAACCCGAGGCCGGTGACGAACGAACGGTCGACCTTGATCGCCTCGACCGGGAACCGCTTGAGATAGGTCAGTGACGAGTACCCCGTGCCGAAGTCGTCGACCGCCAGATGCAGGCCGAGCCCGCGCAGGCCACGCAACGCCCGGGTCGCCGCGCTCGTGTCGGCCATCAGCGCTGTCTCGGTGATCTCCAGCCACAACGAACCGGCATCGATGCCCGTCTCGCCGAGTGCACCGGCGACCACGTCGATGAACGAGTCGTCGACGAGCTGCTGGCTGGCGACGTTGACCGACAACGAACAGGTGGCGAACGACAGCCCGACCGCCCGCCAACGGGCGAGCTGCGCCAGTGAGTCACGCAGCACACGCTCGCCGAGCTCCCCCATCAACCCCGCCTCCTCGGCGAGGGGTAGGAACTGGCCCGGCAACAACAAGCCCCGCTCCGGGTGCAGCCACCGTGCCAACACCTCGAAACCGACGACTTGGCCGCCGGCGAGGTCGACGATCGGCTGGAAGTAGGGAACGATCTCTCCCCGCTCCAACCCGCGCCGCAGCTCCGTCGAGGTGCGCAGACCGTCGATGAACACGCCACGGGTGTCGGGCGCGAAGGCGGCGATGCGATCGCGCCCGCCTGCCTTGGCCCGGTACATCGCCGCGTCGGCGTCGCGGAGCAGGTCGGCCGCTCGTGATCCGGGCCGCGTTCACCGCGAGCCCGATGCTCGCGGTGATGATCAGTTCCTGGCCCTCGACGAGGATGGGCTGCTGCACGGCGCGCCGCAGCGCCTCGCCGACGATCGCCGGATCGACGCTGTCGTCGAGGACGACCACGAACTCGTCACCGCCGAACCGGCCGAGTCGCGCACCCACCGGTACGGCATCGGCGAGGCGGATCGCGATCTCCTTGAGCACCGTGTCGCCGACCGCGTGCCCGAGGCCGTCGTTGACCATCTTGAAGTTGTCGAGGTCGACGAAGAGCACCGCGATCTGGCCGATCTCCGCGACCGCCAGCAGGTCGTCGAGCATCGCCACCAGCGCATCGCGGTTGGCGAGATCCGTCAGACCGTCGTGCGTCGCCGCGTGGGTCAGCCGCTCGGCGGTTCGTCGTTGGTCGGTGACGTCCTCGATGTGGGTGATCGCCAGCGCCACGCCGTCGTCCTCGGTGACCGACACCCGCGTGCGTGCCCACACGAACTCGCCGTCGCTGCGCAGGTACCGTTGATCGAGCAGGTACGTGTCGGCGATTCCGAGCTCGAGCCGGGCGCGCTGCGTGGCCGCGGCCCGCAGGTCGTCGGGATGGGTGATCTCGCGGATGCCGATGCCGACGAGCGACTCGAGCGGCCGCCTCAGCATGTCGGCGAGCGATTGGTTGGCATCGACGATCTTGCTGTCGTCGAGACGAACGAGCGCCATGCCGGTGGGCGATGAATGGAATGCCTGCTGGAACCGCCGGCGGGCCTGTTCGAGCGCGACCGAGCTCCGCCGGCGATCGGTCACGTCGCGCAGGATCATCACCAGCGCGCCGTCGGCGAGTGACGAGCGGTGCAACGTCGCCTCCGTGAGGTGCGCGACGCCGGCCGCATCCACGAGCGTGAACACCGGCAGGCGCGCATTCCCCCGAACACCACCGCGACCATCGTCCCGGCCGGCAGCCGGATCATCGCCGACCACCATGTCCCAGCGCTCGGTGACGATGCCGCGGTCGTCGTCGCCGATCAGGCCGAGGAACGACCGCCCGACCAGGTCGTCGACCGATCGACCCGGTCAGGGTTGCCGCTCGTGGCGTTGGCGGTCACGATCACTCCGTGGTCGTCGAGCCCCATCACCGCCTCGGGCAGGTCGTCGATGAGCTGTCGGAGTTCGTCCACGCGCCCGCGACGACTCCTCGATCGAGCCACGCATCCGGCGCCCGAAGTATCGAGCCTCGGCCACCATCGCCACGACGGCCCCGACCACGATCACCCCGACCGCGATGAGTGCGCCCGCCTGTCCGTGCACGGTCCCCCACGGTAGGTGCCCCGCCTCCCCCGCCGGCGGATGCCCCCGAGGCGATGTAGTTGGAGGGCGCTATGAGCCCACCATCGCCATCGCCTTCCCGGTGGATCCCGGGGCCATGTAGTTGGAGGGCGCTATGGACCCACCATCGCCATCGCCTGGTGGCGCGGGCCGGGGGCAGGTCAGGTGGGTTGACGCGTGGACCACCAGGCGAGGAGGCGCCGACGGATCTCGTCGTCGTCGAGCACGCCCTCCTCGAGGCGGATCTCCAGGAGGAAGTTCATCGCCTCGCCGACCACCCGCCCGGCGGGGACGTCGAGGATTTGCATCACGTCGTTGCCGTCGAGCTGCGGGCGGATCGCCGCGAGTTCCTCCGCCGCGCTCAGCTCGTCGATGCGCGCCTCGAGTTCGTCCATCCGCCGCGACAGCCGCGCCGCCTTGCGTTCGTTGCGCGTCGTGCAGTCGCACCGCGTCAGCACGTTGAGTTCCGGCAACAACGCACCCGCGTCGCGCACGTACCGGCGCACGGCCGAGTCGGACCAACCCATCGCATAGGTGTGGAAGCGGAGGTGCAACGCCACGAGCTCCGACACCTTCGCGATGTCGTCGTTCGAGTACCGCATCGCCGTCATCCGCTTGCGCGTCATCCGCGCGCCGACCGCGTCGTGGTGGTGGAACGTCGTGCCCTTGCCCTCCAGGTAGCCCCGGGTCTTCGGCTTGCCGATGTCGTGGAACAGCGCCGCCAGCCGCGTCAGGCGGAAGTCGTGCGCGTCCGGCTCGGCGGACGCACGGACGTTCTCGACGACGGCAATGGTGTGCGTCAGCACGTCCTTGTGCCGGTGGATCGGATCGTGCTCGAGGCGCATCGCCGGCAGCTCGGGCAGGAATTGATCCGCGAGCCCGGTGTCGACGAGGAACCACAGCCCGGCCGACGGATGGTCGACGGTGATCAGCTTGTCGAACTCGTCACGGATCCGTTCCGGCGACACGATCTCGAGCCGCGTCGCCATCGCCGTCACCGCGCCGACGAGCTCCTCGGTCGGTGCGAGTTCGTAGCCGGCGATGAAGCGGGCCGCCCGCAGCATCCGCAACGGGTCGTCACCGAAGCTGATCTCCGGCGCGGCGGGTGTCCGCAAGGTCCGCGTCGCGAGGTCGGCCGCACCGCCGAACGGATCGATGAGCGCCGGCACCCCGGTGTCGACGGTGAGCTCGAGGGCCATCGCGTTGACGGTGAAGTCGCGCCGTGAGAGGTCGGTGTCGATGTGGTCGGCGAACTCGACGTGCGGCTTGCGCGAGTCGTCGGTGTACGCCTCGGCGCGGAACGTGGTGATCTCGTAGACCCGTGTGGAGCCGTCGAGCCGGTCGTGCTTGTGGGCACCGATCGTGCCGAACTTCTCGCCCTGCGTCCACAAGGCGTCGGCCCACCCGTTCAGGCAAGCCTTGATCTCCGCCGGGCGGGCGTCGGTGGTGAGGTCGAGATCGAAATCCTGCCGGTCGTGCTGCACGAGCAGATCCCGCACCGATCCCCCGACGAGGTACAGCCGATGACCGCGGTCGCGAAATCGCGTCACGAGCGGGGCGAGCTCGTCCAAGATCGGCGCGAAACGTGCGGGCAGCATCGCAGGGCAGGCTACGGCCCCACTCCAAAGCGATGCAGTCCAAAGCGATGCAGTCCAAAGCGATGCAGTCCGGGTGCGGTGCAGTCCGTGCGGTGCGCTTCGCGCGGTGCGGTCCCGTGCCGTGCGAAGCGGTCCGAGCGCACTGCACGAGTACGGTCGGCACCGTGGAGGTGACCAGCACACAGCGCCGCGTCCGGGCGCGAGTCGGCACGTGGCCGTACCGGCGCGATGTCGCCCATCTCGTGCTGCTCGATCACCAGATGGTCCCCTCCGACGCCGACGTCCGATCGTGGATCGACGCGGCCCGCCGCGGCGGGGCCGTCGCGATTCGCACCGGCGCCCTGTTCCCGAACTCGGTCGGCTCGTTCCTGGCTGCCGGGTTCGAGCGCATCGACGAGCTGGCGCTCCTCGAACGCCCGCTCGCCGGTACGGGCGGCGCCGGCGGGAACAGCGTGTGCGGCCGCTGCGCCGATGGCAACTCGATGCCGCCGTGCGCATCGATGTCCGTGCCTTCGGACCGACGTGGGGCAACGACCGGGCGGCCCTGTCCGACATCATGCACGCCACACCGTTCGCCCATGCCCGGGCGATCACCGTCGGTCGGACCACCGTCGGTTTCGCGATGAGCGGTGTGGCCGGCGAGGTCGGCTACCTGCAACGGCTGGCCGTCGATCCCACCCGACAGCGCCACGGTGCCGGCGCCCAGCTCGTCGACGATTCACTCGCGTGGATGCTCCGCCGGGGCGCCACGACTGCGATGGTCAACACGGCGTCCGACAACGACGCCGCGCTCGCTCTCTACGACGCGTTCGGGTTCCACCGGCGCACCGACACCCTCGTGCTGCTCGAGCTGCGACTCGACACGATGTCGTGATGGCCCGACGCGTCGCCGCAGCTGCCTTCGCCGTCGCTGTGGCCGTCACCGCGAACCTGGCCCTCGCACCCGCGCCGCTCGCGCACGCGGCGCCCAAGTCCGGCCGGCCCAAGTCCACCCAGCCCAAGTCCACCCAGCACAGACCACCCCGGCACAAGACACGGAGGTCGGCATCCGGATCGAGCTCGTCGAGGAGCAGTACGCGTTCGAGCCCGACGCGCCGCTCCGGCTCGTCTACCGCCTCACCGGCGACCTGGCCTCGCTCGACTTGGGCGCCGACAGCACGCCCGCGACCACTGTCCCCGCGACCACCGTTCCGCCAACGACGGTTCCGCCGACGACGGTTCCGGCGCCGACCGACACACCTCCGCCCGACACTGCCCCGCCGGAGACCCCAGTCCCCGACACCACCGAGACCACCGTTGCCGACACCGGGGTGCCGACCACGACCATCGCGCCGGCGCCGCTGCAGCCGCTCAGCATCCAGGTGACGAACTATCCACCGCTGACCGCCGGTGACACCGCACGCGACATCGACCGCATCGTCGGCGGCGACGCCGACCGTGACGGATTCGGCGAGGCCATCGACGGTATCGAGATCGCCGATGCCCGTCCGCTCGTCACCTACGACACCGACGGCTCCGCCATCATCAGCGTCGACGTGCCGACCGACGTCGTGAACAGCGTCGAGGAACGTCTCAAGTTCGAGACACCCGGCCTGTACCCGATCCGCACCGAGTTGCTCGCCGCGACGTTCGGCGGCAACGTGGTCGTCGCCACGCACGGCACCGTCGTACAGCGGCTTGCCGGCCCGATCGACACCACTCCCGCGCCGACCCCGATCGACCTGTCGATCGTCACGGCGGTCCGGCCCGCCGCCGATGGCGACACGAAAGCCGCGGCCGAGTTCGCCGATGCGGTGGAGTTCGCCGGCGCGATCACCGCTCCGGTCACGCTCGACGTGCCGCCGCCGATCGTCGCAACGGCGGCGAGCACCCCGACAGGTTCGCAGGCCCTGGCGGCATCACTGGTCGATGACGAATTCGTTGCGGTGCCGGCCGTGCCGCTCGACGTGTCGTCCGCGGTCGATGTGGATCGAGACGACGAGTTCGCCCGCCTCCTCAGCGTGGGCGAGGACATCCTCACCCAGGCCGTACCGACCACGCCGTCCCGCCGCAACGCGTGGGTGGTCCTCGACCCGTTGAGCGGCGCGGGTGCGCTGGAGCTGCGCGATCTCGGGTTCCGCTTCCTCGTGATGACCCAGGACATGTACCGGGACACGGTCGAAACCACGCTTCCCGACACCGACCTCTTCATCACGGTGGCACTCCCCGACGGTGGCACCCTCCCGCTGATCGTCGTCGACCCGCTCTCCGACGACCTGACCGTGTCGAGCG
The DNA here is from genome assembly GCA_963829675.1 of Ilumatobacteraceae bacterium. Taxonomy (GTDB): domain Bacteria; phylum Actinomycetota; class Acidimicrobiia; order Acidimicrobiales; family Ilumatobacteraceae; genus Sva-07. Next base: position 160,976 of record CAWHJP010000009.1, on the reverse strand, counting down.
CCGACGAGATCTTGGCTTCGTCGACCCCGATCGAGTGGGCGGTCGGAGCGGTCACGTCGATGCTGGTCGACGACCTCGGCCAGCCCGCGCTCGACCGCAGCCGTGTCCTGTCGACCCCCGACCTGGCCGCGCCCGACGCCCGTCTCGTCATGGGTCTCGAATCGATCGCCGCCACGACTCCCAGCATCCAGTTCGTCGCGGCGTCGACCCTCACCGGGACCACCGACGTCCAGACCGTGCGCGGTGAACCGGTGGTCGTCACGCTGCCCGACACCGCGGGCCCGTCGCTCGCCGCTCGTGTCGAACTGATCGATTCCACCGGGCTGAGCGTGGCCAGCGCCGGGTCGATGCTCCCGCCCGACGATCCCCGGCCCGATCGGTGGGCGACCACGCTCAATGCTTTGCTCTCGACGGCGATCGACGACGACCAGGCCGCCGTCGTGGCCGCCCAGATCCAGTCCCAGGCCGATGCGCTCCGCGGCGCCGTGGTGCCACCCCAGCCGTTCAAGTTCACCCTCACGGGCCGGTCCGGCGACATCGAGGTGCAGGTCGGCAACACGTCGGCCGAACCACTGGACGTCGTGCTGCGCTTCTCCTCGCCCAAGCTGTCCTTCCCCGAGTCCACCCCACCACCGGACGATCCCGACGCCACCGACGTCGGCGACCACAGAGTCACCCTGCGCCCGAACGACGAGACGTCGGTCGTCGTCCCGGTGCGGGCGAAGTCGAACGGCACCTCGCCCATCACCGTCGAGGTGCGCACCCCGGCGGGCGAGACGATCGGTGAGCCCGTCACCATCATCTCCAGGGTGTCCGCCTTCACCGGCCTCGGACAGGTGCTCACCGGTGCGTTCCTCCTCGTGTTGCTCACCTGGTGGTTCGCCCACTGGCGGAGCCGGCGGCGCGCCGAGATCGACAGCGGGCGCGACCGCCACCCGAGCGGGGCCGTCTGACGGGCCCCCAGGGTCCGTGCCGGGTGAACAGTAGGATCACGCGCCTGTGAACTGGCCCGCCGTACGAATCGTCACCGACAGCTCCTGCGACCTTCCCGCACCGATCGCCGACGCACTCGGGATCACCATCATCCCGCTGTCGATCCGCTTCGGTGACGAGGAGTTCATCGACCGGGAGGAACTGTCGACCGAGGAGTTCTGGTCGAAATGCGTCACCTCGGCCAAGCTGCCCGAGACCGCCGCCCCCGCCCCAGGTCAGTTCGAGCAGGCGTATCGCCGCCTGGCGTCGGAGGGGGCCACCGGCATCGTCGTCGTGTCGCTGTCCAGCGCACTGTCGGCGACGATGCAGAGCGCCCAACTCGCCGCACGATCGATCGAGGAGGATCCGGCCATCGAACTCGATGTGCGCGTCCTCGACAGCCGCACCATCTCCATGGGTATCGGCACGATCGCCCTGGCGTGCGCCGCGCCTGGCGGCCGATGGCGCGTCGATCGACGACGTCGAGGCGCACGCCGTCGAACTGATCGGTCGGACGCGCGGTCTTCGGTGCGCTCGACACGCTGGAGAACCTGAAGAAGGGTGGCCGCATCGGCAACGCCAAAGCCCTGCTCGCCACCGCCCTGTCGATCAAGCCGATCATCGAGGTGACCGGCGGTGTCGTCGAACAGGGCGGCAAGCAGCGGACCCGGTCGAAGGCGCTCGCCTTCCTCGTCGAGAAGGTCAAGAGCTACGACGGGGCGATCGAGAACCTGGCTGTACTCCACGCCGACTGCAGCGACGTCGATGCGTTCGTCGACATGCTCCGCCCGTACGCGTCCGAGGACATCGTCGTCGGCGAGATCGGACCGGTCATCGGCACGCACGGCGGCCGCGGCACGATCGGCGTCGCGTTCCAGGTCACCGAATAAGTTGGCTCGGCCTCACCTCGAGTCTCGTCGCGGTGATTGACGTCGGCCGAGCGTCCGGGTCAGTCTTTCCACTGGCCGATATCTGTCGGCCGTGCTTTCGTCCATTCATTGCCCGCAACGGAGACCGTTGTCCCACTAGCGTTCGAGCAGCGTCATGTCCACAGCGGCCTCCTCATCGACACCCACCGTCATCGCCCAGCGATACGAGCTGCAACGGCAACTCGCCCAAGGTGGCATGGCGGAGGTCTGGCTGGCGGTCGATCTCACACTCGATCGCAAGGTGGCGGTGAAGTGGCTCAAGCCCAATCTCGCGTCCGACGAGGTCGTCACCGAACGCTTCCGCCGTGAGGCCGTCGCGGCAGCCAGCTTGAACCATCCGAACATCGTCGCTGTGCACGACGTGTTCGCCCAGGACGGGCGCCAGGCGGTGGTGATGCAACTCGTCGAGGGCAAGAGCCTGCGCCAACTGCTCGACACCCAGAAGCGCCTCAGCCCCGAACTCACCTGTCACATCGGCACCTGCGTCGCGTTGGCGCTCGACCACGCGCACGCGGCCGGCTTCGTGCACCGCGACGTGAAGCCCGGCAACATCATGATCACGTCCGACGGGCGTGTCCTGCTGACCGACTTCGGGATCGCCAAGGGCCTCCAGTCGCCCGACGCCGACCTGACCAGCGACAACATCATGATGGGCACGGCCAAGTACCTCTCCCCGGAGCAGGTGCGCGGCAAGAAGCTCGACGGGCGGGCCGACCTGTACTCGCTCGGTCTGGTGCTCTACGAATGCCTCGCTGGGCGAGTTCCGTTCCTCGGGGAGACCGACGCCGACACGGCGCTGGCGCGGTTGCAGCGCGATCCGACGGATCTCGCCCGTCTGCGCGCGACGTTGCCGACCGCGCTCGTCACGATCATCCACCGGCTGCTCGCCCGCAACCCGTCGAACCGCCCCGCCTCCGGCGCCGAACTGGTCGAGGCGCTGCGTGCGGCCGTGGCCGAAGGACCGCCCGTGGTCGACGACACGACCGACGAGCGATCCCCGATCATCCCGTTCGGGCGACGCTTCCGTCGGGCGCCGTCCGACGAGCTCGAACGGCCGCGGCCGGAGCCTCGAGCGCCGGCAGCGGCATCGCGGTGGCCGCGAGCGAAGTCGACCCCCGCCAAGACCCACTCGAACAGCGCTCAACCGACCGGCATTCAATCGACCGAAGCACGCAATCAACCGGCTTCAGCCCGACCACGACGAACCCGATCACCGCCAGCCCGGCCACGGCGTTGCCCACGACATTGATGGTCGGCGCCATTCCGGGCGAGGTGACGCGGACGGGCAGCGTGCCCGCACGGACGGCCACGACGGCCGACGTGCGACCGTCGGTGCCGGTGCGCCCGGCACGCCAGCCGACACCGCCACAGGGCACCACGCGCGCCGACCCGCCGACCGCGAACGGCCTGTCGAACAGTTGGAAGCCGAGCATGCTCGTGGTCGCAGTCTTGCTGGTGATCGCCCTCCTCGTCGGTGGCCTGCTGTGGTTCAACCTGCAGTACGGCGGCGGCGAATCAGCCGCCACCACGACCGTGCTGCCGGCGAGCGACGCGGTCGCTCCGACCGATCCGCTGACCGGTGCGGTCGTCGCCGATCCGGCCGCCGACCCGGCGGCCCAGCCCACCGGGCCGGCCACCATCGCCACCGTCACGGCGTTCGACCCAGACGGCGACAACGTGGAAAACGACGCCGACACGGCGCTCGCGCTGGCCGATGGCAACGCCTCCACCTCGTGGGCCACGTCGTGCTACGAGTCGCAGTACATGGGAGGTAAGCGCGGCGTCGGCCTCGTGGTCTCGTTCGACCAACTCACCCAACAAGCCCTGTCGGTCGATGTGATCAACGCGCCCTACCAGCTCCAGTTCTTCGCAGTGGCGGACGAGATCGCACCGACCGACCTTGCCCAGTGGGGTCCCGCCGTCGGCACGAAGCAGTTCGCCGACCAACCCGGCACGGTCACGTCCAGCACCCCGCCGGTCCCCGTCCGCCACGTGCTCGTCCTGTTGAACGAGCTCGGTCGCGAAGATTCATGCACCGAGGCGCACCCCTACCGAGGCCGGCTCGGCGAGATCGCACTCGTCGGCTGACATCGCTCGTCCGACATCGCGCCCGGCCGGATGAGGGCTTCGTTACGCTCCGCTCCATCGCTGCGCTCGACGACGTCCAACTGATCGCGGCCGCCCAGCGCGGCGATCGCGCCGCGCTCGACCAGTTGCTCCGCCGGCACTACGACCGGATCCACGCGGTCTGTCGTCGCATCACGGGGTCGGCCAGCGACGCCGACGACGCCTGCCAGGAGGCGCTGATCAAGATCGTCCGTAGCTTGCCGCGCTTCGACGGCCGCTCGACGTTCGCCACGTGGGCGTACCGCATCGCCACCAATGCGGCACTCGACGAGCTGCGCCGGCGCAAACGTCGTCCGTCGCTCCAGGCGGTCGGCGATGCGGCGCCGGACGTGGTCGACGAGGCGGCGAGCCGGCGGGTCGGGCGTATCGACGACCAACTCGCGATCGACGACGCTCTGGGCACCCTGAGCGACGATTTCCGGGTGGTGGTCGTGCTGCGCGACGTGGTCGACCTCGACTACCAGGAGATCGCCAACGTCCTCGACCTGCCGCTCGGCACCGTCAAGTCGCGGATCGCCCGGGCCCGGGCGCAACTCGCCGACGAACTCCGGCTCGACGACCTCCCACCTCTGCCACCGACCCCGGACGATCCCGGGAACCCGCTCGGCATCACCGAACGTCCAACAGACACCGATGAGTGACGACCTGACTTCCCTCGCGAGCGGTATCTCGACGGCGACGTCGACGCCGCCGATCGCGCGGGTGGAGTCGACGCCGGAACTGCTCACCGAGGTCGACCGTCTTCGCCAGATCCGAGCGGTCCTGGCCGACCTGCCCGAGGTGTCGATCTCGGCCCGCGAGCGCCATCTGGCCCAGGCGTTCGACGCGTGGGAGCGCCTGCCGGAACAGGAACGGACCGGAGCGCTCCGCGATGGGACACCGTCGGGCCTCGACGCCGCGGCCATCGCCGGAGCAGCGGCCGTGTCGACACGCAGGCGGACGTCACGGCGAGCTGGGCGACGCGGCGGCGCATTCGAGCATGTGGCTCGCTGCGGCGGCCGCCGGCCTGGTGATCGTGCTCGCCGGCGGCTTGTTGCTGCGATCGGCGAACATCGACAGCGATGACGACACCGTGGCGGAATCGTCGAGCGACGCCGCCGGCGAGCAGACGTCGAGCGCCGACACGCAAGTTCCGGCCGTGGCGGCCGCCACCCTGGCGGAATCCGAAGTGCAGCGCGCCGCCGCAGACGGGACCGAAGCGGCGCCGAGCGAGAACGCCTCCGACGTCGCGACCGACCTGGAGGCCGAAGCACCCCCGTCCGACACCGGCGAACTCGTGGAGTTGCTGACACCCGATGATCTCGCCGACTTCGCGGCAGCGGCGATCGATGCACCAGCGTCGGGTGACCTGCCGGAGGGAGCGACGGTCATCACCGACAATGCGCCCCCGGACACCGCCGACGACCCCGCTTCGACCGAATTCTCCCTGCCGGAATGTCTCGGTGCGGACGTCGTCGTCGGACTGGCCAACTACCAGGGCCAGACGGTGGTCGTCGGGCTCGACGTTTCCCGCGACCTCGCGCTCGCGTACCTCGCCGATGGCTGCGTCCGCATCGCCAGCGCGTCGCTCCCCTGATCCCCGCGCGACCCGATCATCAAGCGATCCGGCACCCGGGCCCAACCGTGGTTGTTCACCAGCCCGCCGGGCTAGTGTGCTCGCTCATGCCGGGGAACCCCCTCACCGATCCGAACTGGGCCAGCGACACCACGAACAAGCTGGTCAACGTCGTCACCACCGTTCGCGAGCAGACCACCACGCGGGCCGTCATCGCGACGCGTGCCATCGTGTTCGGGATCATCGCCGCTTTCCTGGGCGTGTTCATCCTCGTGATCTCGATCGTGCTCGTCATGCGGGCGATCCAGGAACTGCTCGATCTCGCGGTCACCCAGGCGCAAGCGGTGTACCTGAGCTACTTCATCGTCGGTGGAATGCTCTGCCTGGGCGGGTTGTTGTTGTTCAGGAAGCGCAGCGCCAGCGCCCTCTGACGCGTCGCTCACCGCTCAATCGATTTCCCCCGGGAGAACCACCATGTCCGACGTCCCCCCTGTTCGCCCTGATGTTCGCGATGTCATCATCATCGGATCCGGCCCAGCCGGTCTGACCGCCGCCGTCTACGCCGCTCGGGCCAACCTCGCCCCCCTGCTCATCGAAGGCGAGCCGTCGAGCACGAGCGACCAGCCAGGCGGTCAGCTCATGTTGACGACCGAGGTCGAGAACTACCCGGGCTTCGCCGACGGCATCATGGGTCCCGATCTGATGCAGGCATGCGCGATCAGGCGCTGCGATTCGGCACCGAGATCATCACCGAGAAGGTGACGAGGGTCGACTTCAGCGAGCGTCCGCACAAGGTCTGGGTGCGCGACACGCTGTACCTGGCCAACGCCGTGATCGTGAGTACCGGTGCCCAATCGCTGATGTTGGGTCTCGAGGCCGAGGAACGCCTGATCGGCCACGGCCTGTCGACCTGCGCCACGTGCGACGGCTTCTTCTTCCGCGGTCACGAGATCGCCGTGGTGGGCGGCGGCGACTCGGCGATCGAGGAGGCGACGTTCCTCACCAAGTTCGCCGACAAGGTGACCCTCGTGCACCGGCGCGACGAGCTCCGGGCCTCGAAGATCATGCAGGACCGAGCCTTCGCCAACCCGAAGATCGAATTCCTCTGGAACAGCCAGGTCACCGAGATCATGGGCGACCATGCCGTCTCGGGGATCGGCCTCGTGAACACCGTGACCGGCGAGGCGAGCAAGCTCGACGTCACGGGTCTGTTCGTGGCGATCGGGCATCGGCCGAACACCGACCTGTTCGTCGGCCAGCTCGACATGGAACCCGACAGCGGATATCTGATCACGGCGCACGGTTCCACGTTCACGAACGTCGACGGCGTGTTCGCCTGTGGAGACGTGCAGGACCACACGTACCGTCAGGCGATCACCGCAGCCGGCTCGGGTTGTATGGCGGCGATCGACGCCGAGCGCTGGCTCGAGGCCAACATCCACCACTGAACGTGAACCATGACCACTCTGCGTAGTGATGCTCGGGAATACCGGTGCTGACACCGCAGTTGTACTGTGGCGGCACGGTTTACCGTGCCACCCTCACGGGAACGCCGGTGACTGCCGGACGCTCCCAATTCGAAAGGATTGCCCGATGGCACAAGGAATCGTGAACCTCTCCTCCAACACCTTCGACGAGACCGTCGGCGGCTCGACCAAGCCGGTCGTCGTCGATTTCTGGGCCGAATGGTGTGGGCCGTGCAAGAAGATCGGACCGATCCTCGAGGAGATCGCCGACGAACACGGCGACGCCGTGACGATCGCCAAGTTGAACGTCGACGACAACCCGGACCTGGCGATGAAGTACAACGTCATGAGCATCCCGACGCTGCTCGTGTTCTCGGGTGGCGAGGTGTCCAAGCGGCTCGTCGGCGCGAAGAGCAAGGGCGCCCTGTTGCAGGAGCTCGACGAATTCCTTCCCACTTCCCACTGACCTCCGGTCAGCACGGTGACGCCGTGCGCGACCTGCAGCGGCGACTGGCTGCTGCAGGTTGTCCACCGGCGGGCGGCCTGAGCGGTCGCTTCGATCAGTCGACGCTCCACGCCGTCACGACATTCCAGGAAGTCCGCGGACTGCGACCCACCGGCGACTGTGACGAGCAGACGTGGTTGGCGATCTGCGAGGCCGGATGGCACCTCGGTGATCGTGCGCTCAAGCTCGAAGCACCCCAAGTGCGGGGCGACGATGTCGTCGCCCTCCAGCAAGGCCTCAACCACCTCGGTTTCGACTGCGGCCGACCAGACGGGATCCTCGGACCCGCCACGGCGCGGGCGCTCCTCGACTTCCAGCGCAACAGCGGCATCAACGCCGACGGTGTCTGCGGCCCGACGACGATCAGCATGCTCGCACGACTGCTGCGACAGAGCGGCAGTGGACCGGGTGTCGCCTCGATCCGCGAACACGAGGTGCGTACCGGCGTGTCGACGTTCGAGTCGGCGCGCATCGTGATCGGGCAGTTCGGCGGCCTGAGTGCGATCACCCGGGGACTCGCCCGGTCGCTCCGCAACGACGGCGCGACCGTGATGTCGACCGACGAGTACGAGGCGAGTGCCCACGCTGCGGCCGCCAATCGGTTCGGGGCCACCGTGTACATCGGTTTCGAGCCGCGCACCGAGCCCGGTACGACGATCGCCTACTTCGCCGTGCCGCACTTCGAATCGTTCGGTGGGCGCGCCCTGGCCACGAGCCTCGCCATCGCGCTCGACGGAATCGTGTCCGATGATCCGACCATCGTGGGGATGCGCCTCCCGGTGCTCCGCGAGACTCGGATGCCGGCCGTGGTGGTGACCGTCGGTCCCGTGCGGGCCATCGTCGACGCCGCCGAAGCCGTCAGCCGGGCAGTGGAGGTGGCGTTACGGGCGTGGATGCACCGCATGGCCGAAGACCCGACCGGCGCGACGCCTCGACCAACCGCGGTCGTGGATCCCTGAAGTCACCGTCCACCTGAGGGTTTGTCCACAGACTCATACACACCCTGTGCGTTTGTCTGAAGGTGACGTTGAAACAAAAATCACGTGACGCTGGTCACAACCACGGAACGTGAGGTGAACAGTTGCCATCCGGACCGTTCGGACGGCGATTTCGACGGCGACTCTTCGGGACTAGGGCACCATGCGGTGGAAGATCCGCTCGAGGTCCTCGAGATCGGCGAAGTCGATGGTCACCTTGCCGCGCCGAGCGCTCATCTGCACCGCCACCCGGGTGTCGAGGTGTGACGCCAGGAGACCCTCCAGTTCGAGCAGGCCGGGCGGTCGCAACCTCGTGTGTGGGGTGAGGCCGGCACCGTCGATCGACGTGCTCGTCCCGAGCGACGTCTCCTGCCCTGAGTCGGGTTCCAGCTGAGTCTCGACCGACGGCTCGACACCGCCGTCACGAACGGCTTGCTCGATGGCGCGCACGGACCAACCGTGGTCGACGGCCTCGCGGGCCAACCGTTCCTGCAACTCACGATCAGGCGTGCCCAACAGCGCTCGGGCGTGTCCGGCCGAGAGCTGGCCATCGGCAAGCAAGTGCTGGACGGCCGGCGGAAGGCCGAGCAGCCGAATCGTGTTCGTGATCGCAGAGCGGCTCTTGCCGACCCGACTCGAGAGCTGCTCGTGGGTGAGTTGGAAGTCCTCGATCAGTTGCTGGTACGCGGCGGCTTCCTCGAGAGGCGTGAGATCCTGGCGATGAAGGTTCTCGACCAACGCCTGCTCGATCGAGCGGAGATTGTCGGTCGTGCGGACGATCGCCGGAATCGTCGTCATCCCGGCGCGTTGTGCCGCCCGCCATCGGCGCTCGCCGGCGACCAGTTCGAACACACCATCGTCCATCGGGCGAACGAGGATCGGTTGGAGGACCCCCATCTCGGCGATCGACGACGACAGTTCGAGCAGGGTCTGCTCGTCGAAATGCATGCGGGGTTGGTGTGGATTCGGGCGGATCGACGACACCGGGATGTCCGCCAGGAACGGGGCCGTCGCGTCGCCCGAAGTCGTCGAGTCGCGACTCAGTTCAGCGGTCGGGATGATCGAGCTCAAGCCCTTCCCCAATCCACTAGAGCGTGGCATCGTGGACCTCCTTGGCGGCATCGCGGTATGCGATCGCACCCCTCGAACGCGGGTCGAACGTGGTGATCGGCTGGCCGAACGACGGTGCTTCGGAGAGTCGAACCGACCGGGGAATCACTGACCGGAGCACCTTGTCACCGAAGTGGTCGCGAACCTCCGCGACCACCTGTCCCGCGAGGTTCGTCCGGGCGTCGTACATCACACAGAGGATCGTGCTCACGTCGAGCGTGGGATTGAGGTTTCGTTTGACGAGGTCGACGTTGCGCAGGAGCTGGCCCAATCCCTCCAGTGCGTAGTACTCGCACTGAATCGGCACGAGCACTTCCCGGGCGGCGGCCAGGCCGTTGACGGTCAACAGACCGAGCGACGGGGGACAGTCGATCAGGACGTAGTCGTAGTCGTCGATCACAGCCTCGATGGCGCGCTTGAGGCGTTGCTCCCGACTGAACGCGGGGACGAGTTCGATCTCGGCACCCGCCAGGTCGAGCGAGGCCGGGGCAACGAAGAGGTTGCGCACGTCGGTCGGCTCCACGACGTTCTCCAACGGTTCCTCGTGCATCAGCACGTGATACATCGAATGTGCGAGACCGCGGTTCTCGATGCCGAGTCCAGTGGACGCATTGCCCTGTGGATCGAGATCGATGATGAGCGTGCGCAGACCCATGTCCGCCAAGGCGGCACCGAGGTTGACCGTGGTCGTCGTCTTGCCCACACCGCCCTTCTGGTTGGCCAGGGCGATGATCCGGGGCAACGTCTGGCTCGGCGTCCGCTCGATCGTTTCGTCGGTCCCGTCCGATGTGAAGTCGGGTGCGGAATCAGGTGCGATCCGTCGGGTGCCGAGTCAGGTGCCGAATCGGGCAGGGACGTGGGTGTGCGCCCGGGCGAGTCGACGAGTTCTGGTAGCGGGCTCATCGGAGCATGGTCGGTCGACAGTGGGTCGGTCTCCGTCACAACGTGCGAGCGTAGTGGTCGATGCCGGGAATTGGGGGGATGTGTGGTTTCACGTGAAACCATCAACCCCAAGCACCGCGTGATGTTTCACGTGGAACAGTGCATCACGCGGGCGTTCGAGCTCAAGGAGCGGGGTTGAAAGCCGTCGGAACACCGACACCGCCGGTGCACTGGGCAGCCGAGTCGCGCCGGAGACCGTGATGCCAGCCCAGCGATCACCGGTAGGCGGCTCACTGATGACGACGTACCCGTCCTGGCGGACCCAACCCAGTGCCGTGGTCAAGGTGTGGACGGGCGGCCCGAAACCGCGGGCGACGACGGCATCGAACTCGGGGCCATCCACGATTCCTGCATCGCCGGTTCGGACGTCGACCCGATCCTGCCACCCGAGTCGACGGACCATCCGGGCCAGGAAATCGGTCCGCGTTCGGCGGCGGTCCAGCAGGGTCACGTTCCAGGTCGGCTGGTCGTGGGCGATCACCAGACCGGGGACCCCACCGCCGGAACCGAGATCGAGGACCGACCCGGTGACGTCGAGTTCCTCCAACGCCGTCACGAACGAGCGGGCGTGTTCGATCACCTGCTCGATCGGACGCGCGCCGAGGAAGCCGAGTTGCTGCGATCGACGGAGTACGTCGACGAGTTCGTCCGAGATCGGGGGAGACGATGGCCCCACAGCCCGATCAGGCAGGCTCGACGATGATGCGGCGCGTCGGATCCTCGCCCACCGATCGGCTCGCCACACCCGGCTCCTCGTTCAACACGTCGTGGATGACCTTGCGGTCAGACGACGTCATCGGCTCGAGGGAGCGCGCCACGCCAGAGGTACGCACCTGCTCGGCGACCTCACGGGAGAACTTGACGAGCGCCTGCTCGCGCCGTCCACGGTATCCGGCGACGTCGATGCGCAGCCGGGTCTCGTGGTCGCCGAGTCGACGCTGGGCAGCGACACGAGCGAGATCCTGGACCGCGTTCAGCGTGCGTCCACCCGGACCGACCAGCAGACCGAGCTCCTCGCCGACGACATTGAGTTCGAGTTCGATGCCATCCACGCTGATCTCCGAGGTGCCCTGGAGACCGAATGCCGTGGTCAGGCCGTCCATGAAGGCAACGGCGGCCGCACCCACTTCGTCCGGTGTCACCGTCGGGGTGTTGTCATCGGTCATCTGGTCTCCCTGCTGTTGCTGCTTGTCAGATCGTTGGCGTGGGGCCGCTGGTTCGGATGATGCCACCGCCGAGTCGTCGGGTGCAGCGGTCGCGGCAGGCTTGGACCGTTTCGATGGTTCCGCGCCGGCTTTGGTGGTTTTCTCCGCCTTGCCGTTCTTCGCTTCCTTGCCGTTCTTCTCTGGCGTCTCGGACTTGTCAGGCTTGTCGGACTTTCGACTTGTCGCTCTTGGCCTTACGGCGACGCTCCTGCTTCGGTCGGGCTTGCGTCGGACGGACTCGGGCCCGGAGCCGGGCCTCCCCGCGCATCCGGCCGAACAGTCCAGGTCGGGGCTCTTCGAGGATGTCGAACTCCGCGTCGTCGAGGCCGACCCCGAGCTGGTCGAGGGCGGCCTCACGCGCCTCGTCGAGGGTCTTTGCGGTGGTCTCTACCCACTCCATGTGTGTGCTCTCTTCGTGCGTTGGACGTGACGGGACCGTGCCGGCCCCGTCGGTGATGGCGACGGCTTACGCGTCGCTCGGTTTGGGTCGGCTGGACTTCGACGAGGGGCGGGCGCGACTCGGCGTCGGTCGACCCTTCGCTCCCGTCGACGGTGTCGGACGATTCTTCGGCGGCGTGACCCGCTTGCTCGCGAACTGCGGTTCCGTAGCCGGCTCGACCGCACCCTTGCCCGACGCCTTGGCCGGAGGCTTCTTGCCATCCGAACCCTTCGCGGCCGAACCCTTCGCGGCCGGGCCCTTCGCGTTCGGGCCCTTCCCGTTCGAATTGGGGGCGCCCGATCCCTTGCCGCTCTTCGACGAGCCGGCGCCCTTCGAGTCGGGCGACTCACGTTTGGGCTGGCCGAACAGGCCTTTCGACTCGCCGGACTTGGCCGCCTCGTCGCGGGCCGCCTCGCCAGCGCGTTGAGCCTGGCGGCCGAGCGCCTCGTCGTGTCCGTAGAACACCTTGGTGATGTACATCTGCTGTCCGATGCGCAGCACGGTCTGGAAGATGTAGTACACGACGAGCGCGGCCAGGAAGAAGATCTGGAACACGGCGAAGAACACCGGCAGGTACTGCATCAGCTTCTGCTGGCTCTGCGACATGGTGGGGCTGATCGCCGCTCGAGCGGCGACCATCCGCTGCTGAACGAAGTACAGGCCGCCGAGCAACACGACGAGCAGCACATAGGGGAGGGCGGTGCCGAACCCTTCGCTGATCGCTGACGCTGCCGACTTCGAGAGGTCGATGCCGAGCGACGGCATCGAGTGCTGCCCGAACAACGCCTCGTACAGCGCCGAATCGACCTTGAGATAACGGGGGATGAAGCCGGGATCGGCCGCCTGGGCCTCGTCCCCGAACGCCCGCCACACCGTGGCGGCGACGGGCAGGGCTGCACCGTTGGGCTTGTAGGTCAAGCCGTGGAGCACCCGGAACATGATGAGGAACACGGGCATCTGCGCTACCAACGGCAGACACGAGGCCATGGGATTGACCTTGTGATCCTGGTAGAGCTTCATCATCTCTTCGTTGAGCTTCGCCTTGTCGTTGCGATGCTCGTTCTGCAGCTTGCGCATCTGAGGCGCGAGCCGCTGCATCTCGAGCATCCCCTTGGTGCTCTTCAACGTGAGTGGCGTGGTCACCGCCATGACGACCGCAGCGATGAGGGCGATCGCCGCGATGTAGCTGTTGGTGAGGCCGTAGAACCACGACAGCAGAACCGCCGGAATCTCGAACATTGGTCAGCAACCCTTCTTGCAGATCGAGGTCTGGCCGGTGACGCTCGAGCGGACCGGTGGCTCCGGGACCGGGTCCCAGCCCGAGGGGCCGAACGGTCGGCACCGGATGAGACGACGGAGCGTGAGGTACGCGCCACGACCGGTGCCGTGGGTTTCGAAGGCGTCGAGCGCGTACGACGAACAACTCGGGGTGAACCGGCATGGAGAGAGCCGGCCGTCAGCGACCCGCTGGTACCAGCGGATCATCCTGACCGCGCGCGGTGAGCCGGTGCTCATGACCCCACTCGCTGATCAGCGGCGACGAGTTCGGCCAGTTCAGACATGGTGCGCTGAAGCTTCTCGAACGTCAGTTCGACTGCGTTCGGACGGGCGCCGATGAGCCACCATCCCGGCACCAGGGCGCGCTCTCGAACGATCATGCGCAACCGGCGCCGAAGCCGGTTCCTGACCACCGCGGCGCCGACTGGCCGTCCGATCGCAAACGCGACGTGGGCGCGACCGAGCGCCGGGTCGGCGAGGTAGGTGCACCACAGAGGGCCGCGGCGAAACCGCACACCATCACGACCGAGGCGGACGAAGACGTCACGATCTCGAATCGAATCGATCAAGCCGACAGGCGGGCGCGACCCTTGGCGCGGCGAGCCTTGAGAACGGCCCGGCCGCCGCGCGTACTCATGCGGGCGCGGAAGCCGTGCGTCTTGGCACGACGACGGGCGTTTGGTTGAAAGGTACGCTTCACGGCGATCTCCGGATCTGGGGGCAACACTCGGCGTCGACGACGTGGATCGACCTCATGGGCGCGCCGCGACTGGGAGGGTGACAGGCTACGGCGAAGGCGGGTGGTCTCCCAACCAGACCTGTCAAACCACAGCCATGTAAGTTACCCACACCTTCACAGCGCCGACAACAGTCCAGGTCGTGCCGCATTTTCCTCCAGGTTTCCCCTCGGCGATCAACCTGCTACGTTCGGTCGTTCGTGTTTGTGCCGTTCGATGTCCCCACCTTGTGGACAACCATGTGGACCAACGCGTGTGGAACGGGTGGAGATTCGATCGGATGTCCTGGTGAGTGACGCCGTCGACGTGTGGACACAGGTCACACTGTCGCTGCGCTCCCAGTTGGCCGAATCGGTCTGGTTCTCCACGTTCCAGGACGTCACGCCGCTCGATTCCGACGAACTCACCCTGCGGCTGATGGCGCCGAGTGCGTATGTCCGCGATCGAATTCTCTCCCGGTACCTGCCGCTCGTCACCGAGGCGCTGCACGACGTGAACGAGGGTCAGCGCAGTGTCGAGATCGACGTGGCATCGAGCGATGCCGGTCCGGACCTGGACGTCCAGGATGACCAGCTCTCGAGCACGAACGGTGCGGCACAGCGGTCGAACCGGGACATGAACCGGGACATGAACCGGGACATCGACGGTCGCGACGAGCGGGGCGCGAACCGGCCCGACCGCAGCCTGCTCGACGAGGCCGGCCTCAATCCGCGCTACACGTTCGAGACGTTCGTCAAGGGTGCGTCGAACCAATTCGCCCTGGCTGCGGCGTTGCGAGTCGCCGAGACCCCGGCGCGCAGCTACAACCCGCTGTTCATCTACGGCTCGGCCGGCCTGGGCAAGACCCACCTGCTCCATGCCATCGGTCATTACGTCCACTCCAACTATCAGCACCACGAGGTGCGCTACGTCTCGACCGAGACGTTCATGAACGAGTACGTCGACGCGATTCGCCAGAACACCACCGCCTCGCTGCGGCGGCGTTACCGCGACATCGACGTGCTGCTGATCGACGACATCCAGTTCATCGCCGGCAAGGAAGGGCTCCAGGAGGAGTTCTTCCACACGTTCAACTCCCTGCACGGTGCCAACAAGCAGGTCGTCATCTCGTCCGACCGGATGCCCGATGCCATCCCTACGCTGGAAGAACGCCTGCGGGGCCGGTTCAAGTGGGGCCTGATCACCGACATCCAGCCGCCGGACATGGAAACCCGTCTCGCCATCCTGCGCAACAAGTCCGAACGCGATCGCGTGCAGGTTCCGGACCAGACGCTCGAGTTCATCGCCACCAACATCGCCACCAACATCCGTGAACTCGAAGGGGCACTGATCCGGGTCACCGCGTTCGCCAGCCTCAACCAGGTGCCGATCACCACCGACCTCGCCCAGACTCAGCTCGCCGATCTCCTCAACGACAACAAGCCGAAGGTCCGCACCGACGAGGAACTCCTCGCCGAGATCGCGGCGATTCTCAAGTTCCCGGTCGAGGATCTGAAGGGGCGCAGCCGGCAACGGCCCCTGGTCACCGCCCGCCAGATCGCGATGTACGTGTTCCGGGAGCTCACCGACCTCAGCTATCCGGCGATCGCCCGGTTGTTCGGCGGGCCGCGACCACACCACGGTCATCCACGCCAACGAGAAGATCCAACGGTTGATGAGTGAGCGCAAGCAGATCTACGACCAGGTCACCGCACTCATCCAGCAGCTCAAATCATGACGAGCGGCAGCAGCACGAGGGGTGTGGACGCGCGGACGGACAACGGTGGCACAGACCGACCGCGTTCGGTGGACAACACCGGCTTGTCCACCGGATCACATGGTTGTAAGACCGCGCCTGGGGACCGAGGGGCCATCCCCTGTGCACGGCGGCGAGGGCCCTACGCTGCCCCGACGAGGATTGTCCCCAATCCACAGCCCCTACTACTGACATTGTTCTTTGAAACATCCCTGTACGAGGAGAAGTGCCGACCGTGAAGTTTCGTTGTGAACGTGATGTGCTCGCCGAGGCCCTGGGGGCTGCCGGCCGGGCCGCGACGAACCGAACGGGAACGCTGCCCGTGCTGGCCGGGGTCAAACTGCACGTCGCGGGTGACACCCTCACGATCACCGGGACCGATCTCGAACTCACGATCCGGCTGACCATCGAGGTCGGTGGAGAACGTGACGGTGCGGCGGTGGTCCCCGCTCGCCTGGTGGCCGACATCGTGAAAGCACTCCCCGCCGGCGCGGTGGAGATCGAACTGCGCGACGAGGAGCTCTCGATCAGTGCCGGCCGGTCGCAGTTCTCCGTGCGACCCCTCGCGCTCGACGACTACCCCACCTTGGCCGAGCCGAGCGGCGAAGGGGTCACGTTGCCGGCGGGAGTCATGTCGGAGGCACTTCGTCAGGTCGTGCGCGCCGCGTCGACCGACGATGCACGAGCGGTCCTCACCGGGGTGCTGCTCGCGGCCGAGGACGACGGACTTCGGATGGTGGCGACCGACTCGTACCGCCTCGCGGTCCGCGATCTGCCCGAATCGTCGGTGCTCGCGAGCGGCCAGAAGGTGATCATTCCCGGCCGGGCGCTCGGTGAGCTCTCGCGGGTCATCGGTGACATCGAGGATCTCACCGTCCGGCTCGGCGACCGGGAGGTGACGTTCGAGTCCGGCACCACGCGCGTGAGCACGCGTCTGATCGAGGGCGAGTTCCCGAACTACCGCAACCTCCTGCCCTCGAGCTACCCGAACCTGCTGACGGTCGGCAAGGCGTCGATCCTCGAAGCGATCCGGCGGGTGAAGATCCTGGCCCAGGACTCGACGCCGGTGCGGCTCACGCTCGGTGGGCCCACCGTGCAGCTCACGGCGATCACGCAGGACGTGGGGAACGCGGCCGAGGAGATCGATGCCGTGTACGAGGGCACCGAGATGACCGTCGCCTTCAACCCCGACTACCTGTCGTCGGGCATCGACGCGATCGACAGCGACGATGTGACGCTCGCCACGATGGACCCGATGAAGCCAGCCGTCCTGCGCGGTGTCGGCCACGACGAGTACCTCTACCTGCTGATGCCGGTGCGGGTGCCCTGAGCGCTCAGCGGTGATCGTCGAACATCTCGAGGTCGTCGATTTTCGCAACTACATCTCGGGCTCGTTCGATCTCACGGCCGGCACGACGGTCGTTGTGGGCGACAACGGGCAGGGCAAGACAAATCTCGTCGAAGCGCTCGGCTACCTGGCGACTTTGTCGAGCTTTCGTGGGGCACCGAACGACGCCATGGTGCGGATGGGTGCCGACACCGCGATCATCCGCGCCCGTGTGCGCCACGACGACGATCGCGAGATCCTCGTCGAAGCAGAGATCGCGAGCGCCGGTCGCAACCGCGTGCAGGTCAACCGCCAGCGCTTGGCACGCGCCCGCGACCTTCTGGGCACCCTGCGGATCACGGTGTTCTCGCCCGACGACCTGATCCTGGTGAAGGGGGGTCCGAGCGATCGCCGTCGGTTCCTCGACGACACGTTGGTGGCGCTGCGCGGTGAAGTACGACGCCGCTCGCCTCGAACTCGACCGGATCGTCAGGCAGCGCAACACGCTGCTCCGGCAAGCCGGCGGGCGACTGACCGCAGAGGTCGCGACCACACTCGACGTGTGGGACGAGCGGTTCTCGGCGGTCGCCGAGCAGTTCGGACACGCACGAGCGACGTTGGTGGCCCGATTGACGCCGATGGTCGAGGAGGCGTACGAGCAGCTCGCCGGCACGGCGGTGCCGATCGGGCTGGTCTACGAACCGCCGTGGCGCGTGCCCGGATTGTCGGCCGCGCTCGCCGAGGCGCGGCGCCACCGACATCCGGCGAGGGTCGACGACGGTCGGGCCCCACCGCGACGAGCTGACGATGTGGGTCGGCGGCCTTCCGGCCCGGACCCACGCGTCACAAGGGGAGCAGCGTTCGCTGGCGCTCGCCCTCCGTCTCGCCGCCCATCGACTGGTGACCGATCGGACGGGTTCGGCCCCGGTGCTGGTGCTCGACGACGTCTTGTCGGAGCTCGACGATCACCGCGCCACCGCGCTGCTGTCGCACCTGCCGAAGGGCCAGATCGTGATGACGACGGCCACCGGGATCCCCGCCGCGGCCAGCGTCGATCGGGTGCTGCGAGTGCGTGACGGCGGCGTCACCGACGAGACGCCGCCCGGCTGACCGATCGATGCGTGGGAGGGTCCTACAACGAGCGGATCGCATCGTCGGGGATCTGGCTCGCGTCGTGACCGAACACGAGATGGGCGCCGGCCGCCTGGAGCGCCCGGAGAACATCGAGACTTCGCAGCTGCTCGTCGCGGTCGTGCGCGAATGGCGGCAGGCGCGACGTCTCGAGCGTGTCGCGGAAGTAGCACGCATCGGCGGTGAGCACCACCTCGCGATCGACGGTGCGGACGCGCAGCGACTGATGGCCTGCGGTGTGCCCTGGCGTGGGAACGCACACGACCGTGCCGTCACCGAACACGTCGTGCTCACCGTCGACGAGATGGATGTCCTGCCCCGTGTCGAAGTCGACGGAGAGGTAGGCGCTCGGCCGCTCGGCGTGTGCGGCCTCCCATTCGGCTCGTTGGACCACGATGGGAACGTCGCCGAGGAGTTCGTTGCCGCCGCAGTGGTCGAAGTGGAGATGTGAGCACACGGCCAGATCGATCCGATCGGTGAGCGACGAGATGCGTTCGTCGATCGCGCACCCCTCGGCGAGCTCGGTCGCGAAGATGTCGGCGATGCCGCGTAGGCGGGTCCGAGGGTCGGCGCGCACGCCCGGATGGAGACCGGTGTCGAAGACGAGCCGACCCTTCGCATGCTCGACGAGGAACGACACCACGGGCACGCGAATGGACCCCTGGCCATCCTCGATGAGGGCGTTCGCCTGCGACTCGAGCCAGCCGGTGGTGAACGCCGTGATGGTCGCCGTCACCAACCGAACCCTACTTCTTCGGGTCGCGGCGCAGGTGCCGACGAAGCGGGTCGGGACCGAGACGACTCAGGTGCTGATCGGACCGTGATCGCCCGCCGATTCGGCCCCGCTGATCTTGGCCTTGATGGTGGCGATCATGCTGCCGACGCGGCCTGACGGTGACGACCAGTACCGTCCGGAATCGGCTTCGAGCTGGAGGACGGCGATCCCCGGCGTGTCGCGACCGTCTTCGAAGTACGCACCAGCGAAGGGGTTCCAGAGCTCGTCGATCAATGCAGGGTCGTCCGTGAGGGTGGCGGTCCCCTTCAGGTGCGCCCAGTCGTTCGACCTGGTGTCGCTGAGCGTGATCTCCACCGGGGTCGGAGGCACGAGATCGGCGACCCATTGCTCGTTGGTGTCCAGCAGTACCTGGATCTGGTCGTCGACCACGCGGGCCACGGTCAGCGGCCGGAACTCCAACTCGGTCTGACCGCGGGACCTCGTGCCGACCATCAGGGTCGAGCCGGGCTCGAGCAGATCGTCGAGCGAGCGTGGCGTTTCCTGAGTGTTGTCCATGGCCCGTCGTACCCGACCCACCGACGGACAAACCGTCCGCGACGTCGCCCGCAGTAGCGTGGCCCACGTGAACGAGCCGGTCCGCATCACCCAGTCCCTCGACTCGGTGATCGGCTCGCTGCGGGGAACGGATCGGGTGCAGATCGGCGGTGTGTTCGGCCGGTGGGACGATGCCGTCGGTGAGAACGTCGCCGCGCACGTCAGGCCGGTGCGGCTCGACCAGCGTGTGCTCACGGTCGAGGTCGACGACGCAGCCTGGGCCACTCAGGTGACATTCCTGAGTTCCACGATCATCAGCCGGTTGTACGAGGTCGCCCGGGTCGACGTCGAACGCGTCGACGTCCGCGTCGCCCGCTGAATCGCCGAAACAACGGCGACGCGTCACGGCCGGCGGTGCGTCGGGTTCCCGGGCTCTGTCACACCCCGCTGGTAGGATGATCACCACTCGCGACCAGGTTCCATCGTCGTTTCGGTCGCCCGCGAATCGCATCCCCGCCGGGGTGCCCACATACGAATCCAAACAGACACGCGAGGTACGAGTGTCCAACGACACCACCGAAGTTCCGGATGCCGAAGTTCCCTCCACGCCTCGTCCGAGGCGGGCCAACCCCGACCAGGCCAGGACCACGGCGGCCTACGACGCCAACGCGATCCAGGTCCTCGAAGGCCTCGATCCGGTACGCAAACGGCCCGGCATGTACATCGGGTCCACCGGCCTCGCCGGCCTGCACCACCTGATCTGGGAGGTTGTCGACAACTCGGTCGACGAGGCGATGGCGGGTCATTGCACCCGGATCGGTGTCACGCTGCTCGCCGACGGGGGATGCCAGGTCGTCGACGACGGGCGCGGCGTCCCGGTCGATCCGTTCACGGCAGGTGAACACAAGGGCAAAAGTGCTGCCGAGGTCGTGCTCACCGTGCTGCATGCCGGCGGCAAGTTCGGCGGCGACGGCTACAAGGTGTCAGGTGGGCTCCACGGGGTTGGCGTCTCGGTCGTGAACGCACTCTCCGAACGGCTGGTCATCGAAGTCGATCGTGATGGCAAGCGCCACCGTCAGGAGTTCGCCAAGGGCGGCGTTCCCCAGGGCAAGATGCTCGTGGTCGGCGACACACCGTCGCGTGGGCGCCAGACCGGGACCACCATCACGTTCTGGCCAGATCCAACGATCTTCGCCGCCGAGGGCGTCGAGTTCATCTCTCGCACCGTGCTCGAGCGTCTGCAGACCATGGCGTTCCTGAACAAGGGCCTCGAGATCGTCTTCAAGGACGAGCGGGAAAGCCGCGAACAGACCGTCACGTACCAGTACAAGGGCGGGATCATCGACTTCGTCAAGCACCTGAACGCCACCAAGGAGCCGCTGTTCTCCAAGGTTTGCCAGTTCGAGGACGACGACGACGACGGCCAGATGCTCGACATCGCCATGCAGTGGAACACCGGCTACTACGAGGGCATCCACGGCTACGCCAACGGCATCTCCACCACCGAAGGCGGCATGCACGTCGAGGGTTTCAAGACGGCGCTGACCACGGTGGTCAACAAGTACGCGAGGGCGAAGAACCTGCTCAAGGAGAAGGACCCGAACCTCACCGGCGAGGACATCCGCGAAGGCATCACCGCGATCGTGTCGGTGAAGCTGCGCGAGCCGCAGTTCGAGGGCCAGACCAAGGCCAAGTTGGGCAACGTGCCGATGCGTTCGTTCGTCCAGAAGGCGACCAACGAGCGTCTCGCCGAGTGGTTGGAGGAGAACCCGACCGAGGCGAACAAGATGGTCAAGAAGAGCCTTGCCGCGGCGCAGGCCCGGGTGGCGGCCAAGAACGCCCGCAACGCGATCCGCCGCAAGACCGCACTGTCCGGTGCCGGCATGCCCGACAAGCTCAAGGATTGTTCGTCCAAGAGCGCGGAGGAGTCGGAGCTGTTCATCGTCGAGGGCGACTCAGCGGGTGGTACCGCCGTCGACGCCCGCGACCCGCGTACCCAGGCGATCCTGCCGATCCGCGGCAAGATCCTCAACGTCGAGCGGGCGCGCATCGACAAGATGCTGAAGAACAACGAGATCCAGGCGCTGATCACCGCCATCGGTGCCGGCGTCGGCGACGAGTACGACGTCTCCAAGTGCCGCTACCACAAGGTGATCGCGCTCGCCGATGCCGACGTCGACGGCAGCCACATCCGCACGCTGCTGCTCACGTTCTTCTTCCGCCAGATGCGCGAGATGGTCGAGGCCGGCTACTGCTACATCGCCCAGCCTCCGCTCTATTCGACCGAGGTCGGCAAGGAGAAGGTGTACCTGAAAGACGATGTGGCCAAGGCCCAGTTCCTCGAGGACCGGCCGAACCACAAGAAGCAGTTCCAGCGCCTGAAGGGCCTCGGCGAGATGGACTGGGAGGAGTTGCGCATCACGACGATGGACGCATCCACCCGGACGCTCCTGCAGGTCACTGTCGAGGAAGCAGCGCTGGCCGACGAGATCACCTCGGTCCTGATGGGCGACGACGTGGCGAGCCGCCGCGAGTTCATCACCACGAACGCCCGCGACGTCCGCAACCTCGACTTCTGACCACCTCGACTTCTGACCCGCGGCCCCCGCTTCGAACGCGAACTGAGACACGATGACTGACGACAACATCACACCACCACCCGAACCGATCCAGCCGATCGCCCTCCACGACGAGATGGAGAGCTCGTTCCTCGAGTACGCGATGTCGGTCATCATGTCGAGGGCGCTCCCCGACGTGCGCGACGGGCTCAAGCCGGTGCATCGCCGGATCATCTGGGACATGGAGGAGCAGGGTTTCCGCCCTGACCGTGGTCACGTGAAGTGCGCGCGTGTTTCCGGCGACACCATGGCCCGGTTCCACCCGCACGGCGACGGTGCGATCTACGACGCCTTGGTCCGCATGGCCCAGCCGTTCTCGCTGCGCCACCCGTTGATCGACTTCCACGGCAACTACGGCAGCCCGGACTTCGGTCCGGCCGCGTCGCGTTACACGGAATGTCGTTTGCACCCGTTGGCGATGCAGTTGCTGGCCGACATCGACGAGGAAACCGTCGACATGATCCCGAACTACGACGGCACGACCGAAGAGCCTGTCGTACTGCCGGCGAGGTTCCCGAACCTGCTGGTCAACGGCAGCCAGGGGATCGCGGTCGGCATGGCCACGAACATCCCGCCGCACAACCTGGGTGAGGTCATCGACGCGGTCCTCCACCTGATCGACAACCCCGACTCGACCCCCGACGACCTCATGCATTTCGTCAAGGGCCCCGACTTCCCGACCGGCGCCAGCATCCTCGGCCGCGCCGGCATCATCGACGCCTACCGCACTGGTCGCGGCTCGGTGAAGATGCGGGCAACGGCCAGCATCGAGGAGAGCAAGACCGGTCGTCTCGAGATCCTCGTCACCGAGATCCCGTACCAGACGAGTTGTTCGGCGATCGCCTCGCGCATCCAGGAACTCGTCGACAGCGGCAACCTCGATGGCATCGCCGACGTCAACGACGCCTCGTCGGGCGGCAAGACGAACCTGATCATCACGCTCAAGCGTGACGCCAACGCCAACGTGGTCAAGAACAACCTGTTCAAGCTGACCCAGCTGCAGTCGACGTTCTCGATCAACATGGTGGCACTCGTCGACGGTGTGCCGCGCCAGATCAACCTGCGCGACGCGCTCGTGGCCTACGTGCGCCACCAGGTCGACGTCATCACACGGCGTACGCAGTTCCGACTCGACAAGGCCAAGCGTCGCGAGCACATCCTCGAGGGCCGCATCAAGGCGCTCGACGTGATCGACCAGATCATCGCCCTGATCCGGCGGAGCGACGACGCAGCGACGGCTCGCGTCGGGCTGATGGCGGCGCCGTTCGAGTTCAGCGAGATCCAGGCCAACGACATCCTCGACATGCAGTTGCGTCAGCTCACGCGCCTGTCGCGCATCGACCTGCAGACCGAGCTCGACGACGTCCGGGCGAGCATCATCGACCTGCAGGAGATCCTCGACAACCCCGAGCGCCTCAACAACGTGATCCGCGAAGAGATCACGGCCATCCGTGAGGAGTTCGCCACGCCGCGCGTCTGCCAGCTCACCTACGACGACGGCGAGATGTCGATCGAAGACCTCGTCGACGACAAGGAACTCGTCATCGTCATGACGCAGGCCCAGTACGTGAAGGCCGTCGAGGCCACGTCGTTCAAGACCCAGGGCCGCGGGGGCCGTGGCGTGTCGGGCGGCAAGCTCAAGGTCGACGACATCGTGCGCCACGTGATCTTCACCACCGCGCACGCGCACCTGCTGTTCTTCTCCAACCGCGGCAAGGTGTACCGGTTGCGGGCGCTCGACATCCCCGAGCGCGAGCGCACGGCCAAGGGAATGCCGATCGTCAACCTGCTGCCGTTGCAGCCCGACGAGAAGATTCAAGCGATCATCGACACCCGTGACTTCGCCGGCGAGCGCTTCTTGTTCTTCGCCACCAGGAAGGGCACGGTCAAGAAGACCGCGTTCGACGCGTACGACTCGAGCCGTCGCGACGGGCTGATCGCGATCAACCTGCGTGACGACGACGAACTCGTCAGGGTGATCGAGACGAGTGGCAGCGACGACATCTTCATGGTCAGCCGGCGCGGCATGACGATCCGGTTCGCCGAAGACGACGTCCGCCCGATGGGTCGCACCGCGGGCGGAGTGCGCGGCATGCGCCTGAAGGCCGACGACTCGGTCGTGTCGGTCGATGTCGCCCGTGACGACACGGCGATCCTGATCCTCACCGAAGCCGGCTTCGGCAAGCGGACCCAACTGGAACGCTTCAACGCCCAGGCCCGCGGCGGCCAGGGTGTGCGCGGCATCAAACTCACCGGCAAGAAGGGTGAAGTGGTCGCCGCGTTCATGGTCGGGCTCGACGACGAGATCGTGGCGGTGTCGAACAACGGCATCACGATCCGGATGGAAGTTCGATCGATCTCCTCGCAGGGCCGCGACGCCACGGGTGTCCGGGTGATGAACCTCGACGACGGCGACGTCGTCGGATCGGTCGCGCCGATCCTGGCCACCGACGACGAGTGATCCACACGCGCTGACCGGCGCTCCTTCGGCAACGCCGTTGCCCTCCGACAATCGAACGAGTACGGCGACCGGTGACGTCGCCGTCGTGGAGGTGCACGATGACGGACCCAGTGCGGCCGGCGGCCGGAGGCCGACTCTCTCGCGATCGGGGCCAGGCCGCGGTCCTGCTGATCGTCGTAGTGGCCGTCCTCGCGGCGGCGACCATGTCGGGCATCGGGCGGCTCGGGGCGAACGTACGCGATCGGGTCCACGCCCAATCGATCGCCGACGCGTCCGCGTTGGCCTCACTCGGGGGAGGGCGAGGCCAGGCCGCGGCCGTGTCGGCCGCGCAGGGCGGGACGCTCGTGAGCTGGTCGACCGGTCCCGGACCGGGGGAAGTGACCGTGGTCGTGCGGGTCGGGTCGGCGTCGGCAACGGCACGAGCCTCGGATGCCCCGGACCAGGTCGCGGGCCGTTGACAGGACCATGACCGGGGAGTTGCGTACACTTGTTCACGTGAGCACGACGGAGCACGATCTCGACGCGGCACGCGCCGACGAGGAGTTCGTCGACGGCCAGGGGTCCGACCCCGCCGAGGCCGACCTCCAGACGGGCTTCGACGACGCAGCGGCACATCGACGATGACGACCTCGAGCTCGACCCGGTCGATGTCGATGTACCGGCGCGGGCGCAGGACATCGACATCGATGACGATCTCGACGTCGACGAGGACGACGATCTCGATGACGCCGATGACGACGTCGAGCAGCGCCTCGGCAGCTTCGACGCGTTCCTCGCCGAGGCGCAGGCGAATCACCACGACGGGGTCGGCAGCGACCCGTCGTACCAGCTCCCCATGGTTGTCTTGGCGACCGAGGTCGTTGATGTCGATGGCGTCGAGGGTCTCGCCGACGATCGCGCGCCCGTCGAGCCGGAAGTTTCCGAGCCGGATGTCTCCGAAGATGTTCTCGAGGAGCTGCGCCGGGCGCACATCGACGGTCCCACCGTCGCGTCGTTGCCGCACGACGAGCCGCTCGTAGCCCACCGTCAGCTCAAGCGCTCACCCGAGTACGACCCGGCGCCGATGCCGATCCCGCTCAACCTGCCCCGGATGCTCGGCCGCAAGCCGCGTGTGCGGCGGGTGACCCGTGTGGTCCGTCACGTCGATCCGTGGAGCGTCTTCAAGATCGCCATCATCGCCAACCTCTTGATCTACGTGATCGTGCTGGTGGCCAGCGTGCTGTTGTGGAATGTGGCGTATGCCACTGGCACCGTCGACAACGTCGAGCGGTTCTTCGAGTCGTTCGGTTGGTCGTCGTTCGAGTTCAACGGCGGCGAGATCTACCACAGCGGCTGGACCGGCGGTCTGTTCCTCGTGATCGGTTTCACCGGGCTCGCCGTACTCGCGGCGACCATGTTCAACCTGATCACCGACCTCGTGGGTGGGATGCGGTTCACCGTGCTCGAGGAGGAGGTCGTGGAGACACGCTCGTCGCCGATGCGCAGGTTCGTCGTTCGACGCTCCGAGCCCGAGATTCCGCTGGTCTCCACGGACGAATCTGGTCAAATCATTCGCGAGGCCGTGGTCGACGAGAGCACCGGATACATCCGGCCCCGTTGACCTTTCCCGGCGGATGTGGAACCTTGGCGCGGGCCGATAGCGTTGCCGACTTGCCGGGGCTATAGCTCAGTCGGTTAGAGCGCATCCCTGATAAGGATGAGGTCACAAGTTCGATTCTTGTTAGCCCCACCACAAGAACCCCAGGTCAGAGGCACTGCGCCCTCGACCGGGAACACCGGCCAGCGCTCTAGGTGTGCAAAGAGGTGTGCAATGGACTTGTGCTTCCTCGCCTCCCCGGGTTCAGGAGCCGGATCTGGCACCACGTGGACTCTCCTGGCTCGAGTGCTCGGCCGGGAAGAGCATCGGGAAAGTGTGGATCGGTCAGGATGGAAGCCTCATGGCCCGCTCGTTCTCGTTCCTCGACCGGCGGGTGACGATCGTCGGCATCGTCAACGTGACACCCGATTCGTTCTCCGACGGTGGCCTCTGTGCCGAACACGACTCGGCGGTTGCCCACGCGCTGCAGCTCGTGGCCGACGGTGCCCATCTGATCGACGTCGGCGGCGAATCGACCCGACCCGGGGCGACACCCGTTCCGATCGATGAGGAGTTGCGACGCGTGGTGCCGGTGATCGAGACGCTCGCCGCGGAGGGGATCCCCGTGAGCATCGACACCCGCCGTGCCACCGTTGCTTCCGCGGCGATCGCCGCTGGGGCGCTCGTGGTGAACGACGTCAGCGGGCTTCGTGACCCGGCGATGATCGAGGTCGTCGCGTCCGCGAACGTCCCGGCAATCGTGATGCACGCCCCGTCGGCCGACATGGCCGAGACTCACCTCCACGCGGGCTACACCGACGTCGATCGCGACGGTGTTCGCCTTCCTCGAGCAACAGATCGCGGTGGCACGCGCCGGTGGCGTGGCCGAGGTGGTGGTCGATCCGGGGATCGGGTTCGGAAAGTCGCTCGACGAGAACGTGACCATCCTGCGTCGTCTCGAGCAGTTCTGCGGCCTGGGTTGTCCGGTGCTCGTCGGCGCCTCGCGCAAACGGTTCCTCGGCACGCTCAGCGGCATCGACCGCCCGGAGAATCGTGACGCGGCCTCGATCGCCGCCCACCTGATCGCGGTGCAGCGCGGAGCGCGCGGCGATCCGGGTGCACGACGTCGCAGGCCACGTGCAGGCGCTGGCGGTGTTGGCGGCCCTCGACATCCGGCGCCCCGAGCCGCACGTGTGAACCGAGCGGAACCGGGGTACCTCGCCCGAAACCGGTCAGCGGCGACCACTGGTCGGCAACACGAGGAGGACGTTCAATGACCGATCTGACGATGCGCGACCTCGCCGCCACCGGGTCGTTCGATGGTGCTGGAAGCGCACGATGCCGAAGCGATCACGCGCCGAACAGGCCGTGGCGGCGGCGATCTTCGTGGCCGCCACGGTGGCCGTGGCGGCGATCGGCAGCGTGGTGAACAACGCCGCCATGGACTGGTACGACACCCTCGAACAGCCCTCGATCGCACCGCCCGGACCGACGTTCGGAATCGTCTGGACGATCCTCTACGTGATGATCGCGGTGTCCGGATGGCTGGCCTGGCGGGCGACCACGCGTTCTGCGCCGACCGTCACGTGGGCCGTGCAGATGGCGCTGAACCTCGCCTGGACCGCGGTGTTCTTCGGCCTGGAATCGATCGGTGGCGGCCTGTTCGTGATCGGCGCCCTGTTCGTCGCCATCGTCGTCTCGGCGCTCGTCGCCCGGCAGGTGTCGCGCCCCGCTGCCCTGCTCCTGGTGCCGTACATCGCCTGGGTCGCGTTCGCCGCGGCGCTCAACGCGGCCTATGCGTTCGAGAACTTCGCCTGATGAGTGTCGCCACCGCTGATCCCGCGCTGCCCTCGACGGGGCGCCGTCGCGGGCCGGCGGTGTCGCCGCTGCTGGACAAGATCGCCGCGTATTCGTGGCGGCTGATCGCCGTCGCCCTCGCGATCGCTCTCTTGGTGTGGCTGACCGGTCAGCTGCTGATCGTTGTCGTGCCGTGCGCAGTCGCCGGCCTGTTGGCTCGAGGCCTGTGGCCGGTCGCCCGCTGGATCCGGGGCCGCGGCGTGCGCCCAGGTCTCGCCGCGACGATCGCGCTCGGAGGGTTCGTGTTGATCCTCGGTGCGGTGGTCGCCGCCACGGGCACGTCGATCGCCGGTCAGGCAGGCGAGATCGGCCCGACGATCAGCGAAGGCATCGACGACGTCGAAGACTGGCTGGTCGAGGACTCGCCCTTCGACGTGTCACGTGCCGACGTCGACCGAGTTCGCGAACAGGCCCGCAGCGCATTCGAGACGGCGGCAGGAGCCGGTGGCGGCGGCATCGCTTCGGGAGCGGTGCTCGCCGTCGAGTTGGTGGCGGGCATGATCCTGTCGTTGATCATCGCGTTCTTCCTGCTCAAGGACGGACATCGATGGTTCGATCGATTCGTCCGTGCGTTCCCCGAGGAACGCCGAGACTCCGTCGGCCGATCCTTCCGTCGCGGCTGGGATGCGGCTGGCGGCTATCTGAAGGGTGCGGCGATCCTCGGTGTAGTCGAGGGATTGACGATCGGGCTCACGCTGTTGCTGGTCGGCTCCAGCCTCGTCGTGCCCGTCATGACCATCACGTTCCTCGCCGCGTTCGTGCCGATCGTCGGGGCCGTCTTCGCCGGCGTGGTGGCCACACTCGTCGCCCTGGCCACCGCAGGAACAGTCCCAGCGTTGATCGTCGCGGGCGTCGCCATCGTCGTACAACAACTCGACAACGACCTGCTCGCCCCCGTCATCTACGGGAAAGCCCTCCGGCTGCATCCGCTCGTGATCCTCCTGGGGATCGCCGCCGGCGGCGCGCTGTTCGGATTCGTCGGCACGTTCTTCGCGGTGCCGTTCCTCGCCGTCGTGCTGAACGCACTCGACGAACTCAGACAAGATCGGAGCATCACGGCGTTGCCGGCATCGTCGGGCCCGACCGGATAGTTCGCCATCGGGTCGGTGTTCCATTCGGCGTGTCGGTCATCGGAGTGCTCGTCGTCTTCGCCGAATTGATCTCTTAATCCATTGGTTCTGGGTTCGAATCCCAGGGGAAGCCATCGGCGGCGGCCTGTCACTCCGCACGCTTCGGAAGCATCGCCGTCAGCGATGGCAAAGTGTGAACCGTCTTCTCGACGGTCCGGCACGGCGTCCCCGCACCACCACCTTGAGAGAGCGCAGAGACTTGCCCAGCCAGTGTGGGCGGATGCCATGCCGTATGGCGCCTACCGCAAGGTCATCGGTGGAGGACCGCCTGGGCACGGACGAATGTCGAGCCGTCGGCGCCCTCAGCCGATCTCGGCCAGACGCACCATTTTGTCCACGCGCAGCCTCCCATGACTGCCGCGACCCATGTACGTGCCGCTCGTCGGCGCCACATCGCGGTAGTCGCGACCTGTCGCCGTGGTGATGTAGCGGAGGTCGGTACGTCGCCGGTGCGTCGGATCGATCGCCACCACGACACCGCGACCAGGATCGAACACCTCGGTCCAGGCGTGGCTCGCGCCGTCGCCGACGAGGTGGCCCGACACGTACCGCGAGCAGATGCCGAGGCTCGAGCACATCGCGATCATCACGTGGGCCATGTCCTGACACACGCCGCGGCGTAATTGCCACGCATCGACGGCGGTGGTGCGCACGGACGTGGCGCCGTGTCCGTACTCGAACGAGGTGTTGATGAATTCGGCGATGGCGTCGGCAGTCTCGGAGACGTCGCGTACCGGGCCGAACGAGCGAGCCGCGTCCCGGATCGCATCGTCAGCGGCGGTGAGCGGCGTCCTCGTCGGGCTGTCGTCACTCCACGGCGCGGGACCCGAACGCTGTCGATCGTGGACGACGACAGCTCGAGTTCGGAACTCGACGGTCTGATCGACGTCGGCCACACGCACGTGAACGACGGTGTTGCCGAATCGATCTGTTCGCGTGCGCACCCGCTTATCGCCGCACGATCGCACGTCGAAGCGGTGGACCATGCAGCGCTGATCGGCGTGTCGCTGACGTGGCATGACCATCAGTCGCTGGCGAAGGTCGCGCACCGGCTTCGCATACTCGTAGGAGACCGTTTGGTGGAGGACGTAGGTCGCTCGATCGGCGTCGATCAGGGCGTTGCGGTCGTAACTGCGCGGGAGTGACTCGAAGACCTCGTCGTGCATGAATTGCTCGACGTCGTGCCTCCCGTGCTCCGGAAGAGAGTCCGTAGCGTCGTCCACCAAATCCGATCACCCCTTCCTCGATCACCGAAGCTCGGCATGTTCGAGATGAGCGTGGCACACCCATGTCCCGGGAATGTGACACCGGCGTGAACAAACGGGCGCGGGTCGGCGGGCAGTGAGCAGGACGGCCGGCAGCGGCCCCGCTCATCGAGTCGATGCCGCAGTCGAAGCGCTCTGGAGCTTCCCCGAGTGAATCTCGGCCTGCACCGTCATGCCGACCATGTCAAGGCTCCCGAACGATGTCACCATCGCCACGTCCGCCGCATCCCGGCCGCGCCCGATCACGACGCGCCCGATCCGACGCTGGTTGTTGCGCGGATCGAAGGTGAACCACCGACCGTCGAGGAACACCTCGATCCACGCGCAGAAATCCATCGGAGTACCCGGATCCGGGACGCCGATGTCGGGAAGATATCCGAACACGTACCGAGCTGGGATGTTGACCGACCTGCAGAGCGCGATGGCCAGATGTGCGAAATCACGGCAGACGCCAACTCGACCGTCGAGGACACTCAACGCGGAAAACTGCGGAGACGAACTGCCGTACGCGAACTCGGTGCGATCGTGGACCCAGTCACAAACTCGTTGAACCCGCTCCCAGCCGCACGGGATCGAGCCGAACGTTGACCACGCGAGATCGGCGACCTGGTCGGATTCGCAGTAGCGACTCGGCATCAGGAAGTTCAGCACCTCGTCAGGCAGCTCCGACGGCGGGACCAGTTCCGCGCTGTCGAGGGTCTCGTCCGGTGTCGCACTCACCTTCGTCCTGGCCGCGAAACTCACCGTGGTCGCTCCAGCGTCAAGTGTGATCCTGCGGCACCGGTTCCCATATGAATCGACGTAGGACGACGACGATGGCGGCGCTCCTTCGGCCACGGTGCACAGTGTCGAGTCCACCACCGCTTCGAGTTCGCTCGAGTGCGGTTCGAACAGCATCACCGCATGGATCGCGGTGGCCGCCTCGAACTCGAAGGTGCACCCGATGTCGAGATCGATGGCACGCGGTCCGAGATCGATGGCACGTCGTACGTCGGATGAGCCGACCGGCATCGGCCGACAGGTGTCCGTCGCGGTCCTCATGACGTCGACGGACGTGTCTCGACTGGTGGCCACCGCAGACCTATTCCCGTTGTGCCGAATCGGAAACGGGACAGCTAGTCGAGTGACCCGTCAAGACACGTGGACGCGGAAGACAGAAGAGCCTCCGTCGTCGAGTCTGCACCGCCCGCACGTGCGGAGCGTGCGGCGGGATATTGCCAGCGACCAGACGCCTGTTAAGGATGAGGTCACAAGTTCGATTCTTGTTACCCCCACCGGCACCCCCGTCCATCGGGGGTCGACGAGCATCACGCTCGTGGTGTGAGTTGGATGAGGGGGATCGGTCGATGTTTCTCGGCCGCGTCCCGCCGATACGTGGCGAAGGCCGGAAAGACCCGATCGGCGAGGTTCCACAACCGATCACGTTCTGCCTCGTCGTCCACGACGGCCGCCCGCATCGGGACCCCACCGAACGTCACGTCCGGATTTGCTCGGATGTTGTAGTACCAGGCGGGGTGCCGTGATGCCCCGGCGTTCGATGCGGCGATCGTGACCCGGTCCCCGTCGTGGAAGTAGATGATCGCGTGGCGTCGCCGTCGCCCGCTCCTTGCACCTTGAGTCTCGAGCAGGGCGGTCGGAAACACCAGCGTGGAGGCGAGTCGGCCCCGTGTGAGCCGCAACAGAAGTGGGTCGAGCTTCCAGTTGACATGCCGCGACACGAACTTGGCGAACGACGTGGTGGCGACCGCGGCGTAGGCGCGGCCGAAGCGACCAACAGCCGCGCGAGTCGGATCAACGTGCTTGAGGTGGATGGCCACGCCGAAGTCCCTCTCTGCAGGCACGGAGCGACGCGAGATACACCGGCACCTCATCTCCGATGCCTTTGAAGCTGCGCCCGTACGGGCCATCGAAGGCGACGCCGCGTAGGTCGCACACGGCTGATCGCACCTGCTCCGTGACGACCAGCTCGCCCCGTTGGGCCGACGCGGTGACGTGCGCGGCCAGGTTCACGACGTGTCCGATGACGTCGTCGCCGGTCACCAGTACCGTGCCGCCGTGGATCCCGGCCCGCAGCCGAAGTGGCGCCGCTTCGCGCAGCTCGAGGCAGGCGAGCACGGCCGCCTCTGGTTCGGGAAAGGTCAGCATGAGCCCATCACCGAGGCGCTTGATCACCCGACCGCCGCGGCTGCGCACGATCGTCGCCGACTCCCGGTGATGACGGAAGAGCAGCCGGCTTGCGGCGTCGTCGCCCTCGGCCTCGGTGTAGCTGGTGAAGTCCGCAAGGTCGGTGAAGGCCACCGTGAGCTCGATCGACGTGGTGCGCTCGCGCGTCGGATTCGTGGTCCGAGTCCGATGTAGCGAGCACGTGGATCGCGGTCATGGGTGCTCAGCGAGCAGCAGCGCCACGCGGCTCTCGATCTCGTCGGCGACGTGTTGGAACGCGGGGTACGTCGCCTCGTCGCTGCAGTCGGCGGCGGCGGGATCGGCGACGCTCCAGTGTGCGACGATCGGCGTCCCTGGGAACGGCGGGCAGATCTCGCGGACTCTGTCGCAGAGCGTGACGACGCGGTCGAACGGGGTGCCGGTGAAGCGGACGAGCGACTTCGTCGGGCGATCCGAGATGTCGACACCGCGTTCAGCCATGACCCGCACGGCGTTCGGGTGGAGTGGCTTGGGGTGGCTACCCGCGCTGTGCGCTTCGACGTTGCCCGCCGATCGATGTTCGACGAGGGCTTCGGCGATCTGGGAGCGGGCGCTGTTGCCGGTGCACAGGAACAGCATTCGGGGTCGCGATTGTGGCGGTGCGACGTCGACGAGAGGCGGCGGCGCGAGCGAGAGCCCGGGATGGAGCGCCAGCCCAGCCTCGCCGAGAAGGCCCCGGCAGCGGAACAGGTCGGCTCGGTAGTACACGTCGCGGCCGTCGGCCGAGCTTCGGCGGGCGGTGACGATGCCGGCCTGCCGCAGCGCAGCCAGGTGGTAGGACACCACGTTCTGCGGCTTCCCGAGGAGCTGCACGAGCTCGCCGACACGGCGATCGCTGCGACCGAGCTCGCCGACCAGCTGCCAGCGCAGTGGATCGCTGAGGAGTCCAAGGATCTCCGGCGGTTTCGTCGAATCGAGCACCACCTAATTCCATCAGATCTGAATTGATG
The DNA here is from genome assembly GCA_963829675.1 of Ilumatobacteraceae bacterium. GTDB lineage: Bacteria > Actinomycetota > Acidimicrobiia > Acidimicrobiales > Ilumatobacteraceae > Sva-07. Next base: position 127,212 of record CAWHJP010000009.1, on the reverse strand, counting down.
CAATGCAAGTTGATGAAAGTGCCATGCGTCACCGTCTTCGTGCCGCGTTCCCGAGCGCCAATGGATCGGAGATGCCATCATCGTCGGATGATCGACGACGTCCTGGCGCTCACCGCGGACTTGCCGACGCGCACGCTCGACGCCGGCGAGACGCTCTTCGTCGAGGGTTCCGAGTCGTCGATCGTCGTCGTCCTGGTCGAGGGTGAGTTGCTCGTCGAGGCCAAGGGTGACGCCATCCATCGGCACACGACGCCCGGTGCGTTCGTCGGGGAAACCGGGGCGTTGCTCGGGCAACCGCGGAACGCGACTGTCACCGCGACGCGCACCACGGTCGTTCGCGAGATCGGGCACCCGCTCGAGTTCTTCGTGGAACATCCGCGGCTCGGGCTCGAGGTGGCGCGTCAGCTCGCCGGACGTCTCGATCGGCTGAACGCCTACATCGCCGATGTCCAGCGACAGGTGGGTGGCAACGACGGCCATCTCGGAATGTTCGGTGAGTTGCTCAACCGGATCGCAGCCCGGCCGCCTGTCCACATCGAGCCAGGATCCGATCGATCGCCCGACTACTGAGCCCCGATTACCGAGTCCCGACTACTGAGCCAAGGGCCTCAACCGTCGTCTCAACCGGCGACCCGAGCATGGTCGGCGGAGGCGGGATCGTCGAGATCGACCTCTCCGCTCCCGAATTCCGACCACCAGAACGCCCGGTCGTCGTCGAGTTCGAGTTCGACGAAGGTCGGTCGGGCGCCGCGTTGCAGCCCGCCGTTGAAGAGCCAGGTGCCGTCCCGGTGCTCGGCCCACGCACCGTCAGCGGTGAACGGTGCCTGGTGGATGTGGCCGCACAGCACGACGTCCGGATGATGTTGATCGAGGAGGCGGGGAAGTTCCGGATCCCCGAAGTGACGCGAGCCGGTCCACGACAGCGGCCCCTCGGGCGGCCCGTGGAAGACCCACAGCCAGCGCGCGGGGCGATCGAGCGCAGCTGTGGCGAGTACCTGCTCGAGCTCGGCGAGTGTGTTCGGCCCCTCCCACCATGCGCACGCCGTCATCCGCCACGAGCCGATGTCGAGCGAGTCACCGTCGACGTACACGCCGTGTTGTCGGGCGTCGGCCAACCAGCCGGTCGCCTTCTCACCGGACTCGGTGCGGTGGTCGAGATCGTGGTTGCCGGAACAGACAACGGTCGGCAACACCGCGGCGAGCCGCTCCAGGTAGGCGAGGATCACGGCGATCTGGGTGTCGAGCGGAACCGACGACGCAACGTCGAGCAGATCGCCGGCGATCACGGCGACGTCGATGGCATCGACCGGGTCGGCGACTCGTTGCACCAGCCAATCGAACCTCGCGAGGTCGTAATGGAGATCAGACACCAGCAGGACCCGCACCGAGCGAGTCTTGCACCTGGTGGCTCCCGGCGCTCCGGCGCGTTCGGGTGCCTGTGCCCAGGCCTTGGGGTGCGCGTGGCCGTCCGTCGGGGCAGACTGGGCGCATGTCGGCTGTCCGGGACCGTGTGTCGTGAAATTGCTCCGTCGCGCCCTGTCAGCGGTCACGCTCGCGGTGGCGGTCGCCGCGGCGTTGCGGGTGCGAGGCTCCGGCGGCACGCCCCCCGAGCACGGCGGCTGGCGCCCTCTCGAGCTGCCGGAGCGCTGACGATGGGAGTCGTCGCCCTGGTCGGCCGCGGGGTCGTCGGTCGGCGGATCGAACGGCGTCTGCCGCTCCTGTGCGGTGATGTCGAGGTGGTGCCGGTCGACACGCGCCGGCCGGCACACGCCGCTTCGACGTTCGATCGGTGCGATGTGGCGGTCCTCGCCCTTCCCGGGCCACATGCACCGCTCGCCCGTGAGCTGCTCGAACGTGGTGTCGACGTCGTGTCGATCGGTGACGGAATCGACGATGTGGCCGAATCGATCGACCTGCACGACCTCGCGGTCGGCACGGGCGCGTCGATGGTGGTGGGCGCCGGTATGTGTCCCGGATTGTCGGGCCTCCTGGTCCGCCATCTGGCCGACCAGCTGGCATCGATCGACGAGATCCACGTCGCCCTCCACGGGACGGCGGGGCCTGCCTGCGCCCGACAGCATCACAACGCGCCTCGCCGGTCGGGCGGTGGGACTGCACGACGGCGACTGGATCCGCCGGCCCGCGGGGTCAGGTCGGGAGCTCTGCTGGTTCCCGGAGCCCGTCGGCGCGTACGACTGCTACCGCGGCGAACTGCCGTCGCCGCTGCTGCTGCGCGAGGTGTTCCCCGAGGTGATGCGCATGAGCGTTCGCGTGTCAGCCAACCGTCGCGACCGGTTGACGGCGTGGCTTCCGATGATGAGCCGTCCGCACCGTGAGGGTGGCGTCGGGGCACTGCGCATCGAGGTTCGTGGCGCCGATCGCCGTGGTGGCCGGAGCACCTTGATCGCCGGGATCGCCGAACTCGTCGGCACAGCCGCGGCCGCCACGGCGTCGGCCTTCACGCAGACGGCCCTCGCCGGAGGCCTACCAGCAGGTGTCGTCCGCGCCGGTGATTCGCGGCTCGAGACCGGTGCCCTGCTGCGTGCGGTGGAGCGTGGCGGTGTCCGGCTCCAGGAGTTCACCGGCGTACCACACCAACCCGGCCAGGAGGATGCCGCATGACCGATGTGTTCGAACTGCCATGGATGCCACCCGCCCAGATCGTGCGGGTCGAGGGGCGGGGCGAGTTCTTCGTCCGCCGACACGTCCACCCTGATCCGACCGCCCCGACCGTCGTTCTACTGCACGGATGGACGGCGTCGGCCGACCTGCAGTTCTTCACCGCCTACAAGGCGCTCGCCGAGCGCGTGTCGTTCATCGGGATCGATCATCGGGGCCACGGTCGCGGACCCCGAACGCTCACGCCGTTCGAGTTCGACGACGTCGCCGACGACCACGTGGCGGTTGCGCGCCAGCTCGGTATCGAGCGAGCCGTCCTCGTCGGGTACTCGATGGGCGGCCCGATCGCGCTCGACGATCGCCCATCGGCATCGTGCGTTCGTCGCGGGGATCGTCGTGCAGGCGACCGCGTTGGAGTGGCTGTCCAGCCGGCGTGAACGGTGGCGTTGGCGTTTCCTGCCGATACTCGGTTCGGTGTTGCGATCGCGTTGGTATCCGACGTTCGTGCGCAGCGGGCTGCCACGCATCGTCATCCCTGGTCATGACCTCGAGCCGTACCTCGCCTGGCTCGAAGCGGAGGTCCACCGCGGCGACTCGCACATGATCACCCAGGCGGGATGGGCGCTCAGTCGGTTCGATTCCCGATCCTGGGCCGGAACGATCGGCGTCCCCGCGGGTGCACTGATCACTACCCGCGATCGCCTCGTGCCGCCAAGGAAGCAGCGCCGGCTCGCCGCCGCGCTCGGCGCCCGCACCTTGGAGTTGGCCGCCGATCACGGTGCCCCGTGGGAACAGCCGCGTCAGTTCGCGTCGCTCACTGCGGAGCTGGTCGACGATGTGATCGTGCGGTCGGCCGGCGCCGAGGCGGTCAGCAACGTCACCTGATCGCTCAATCGCTCGATCACCGACGTGAGGTGCTCGAGACGTTCGTCGAGCGTTTCGCCGGTCACCATGTCGGACAGCGACAGCCGCACCCCGGCGATCTCGCGGGCAGGAATTCGGTGTCGGCCTGGGTGCGTTCAGCGACGTTGCGGTCGTTCTCGGCGGTCAGGCGATCGCGGAACTCCTGACGGTTCTGGGCGAGCAGGATCAGCGGCGCGGCATACGACGCCTGCAGCGAGAGCAGGAGTGTGAGCAGCACCAGACCGCGGCTCCACGGGTCGAACTGCAGCTGGTCGGGGGCGAACGTGTTGTGGATGATCCACACCGCGATGACGATCGACTGCCACACGAGGAACTGGGCGGTGCCGAGGTATCGGGCGATCGACTCGCTGAACTTGCCGAACCGGTCGGGGTCGTACTGCACGCCGACCCCGACACGTCGTTCGGCGCGGGGAGCGTGGAGGTCTTCGCGGCGCCTCATGTCCGAACCTCGGCAGTGTCACGGCCGGTACGGGCGCGTGTGCGCCAGCCGACACCGAGCATCCGGTCGATGACGTCGTCGACGGTGACGGCACCGAGCAGGCGGCCGGCTTCGTCGCACACCGCCATCGCGAGCGAGTCGTAGCTTGCCAGCCGCTCGGCCACGTGCCGGTCGCTGTCGTCCGGCTCGAGCGTGGGGTCGTCGGCGAGCAAACGGCCGAGTTCCATGCTCGGCGGCTCGCGCAGCAGGCGCTGGATGTGGGCGACACCGAGATATTTCCCCGTCGGGGGCCGGAACGGTGGCTGGCACACGAAGACCTGGGTGGCGATGCTGACGACCCAGTCGGGATCGCGGATCTGGGCGAGCGCCTCCGACACGGTCGAGGTGGGCCCGAGAATGATCACCTCGGGCGTCATCAGGCCACCTGCGGTGCCCTCTTCGTATTCGAGCAGGCGGCGAATCACGTCGGCGTCGTCGTCGTCCATCACGCCGAGCATGCGCTCCTGATCGGCGGGCGCCATCTGTCCGATGAGGTCGGCGAGGTCGTCGTATTCCATCTCGTCGAACACACCGACCAACCGGTCGAGATCGAGCTCCGACACGATGCGGATCTGCTCCTCTTCCGACAGCTCCTCGAGCACGTCGGCGAGGCGCTCGTCGTCCATCGCCTCGGCGAGCAGCCGGCGTTGATCGACGGGCAGCGCACGCACCACGGCTGCCACCTCGGCCGGGTGGAAATCGCGCAGGCGTGCGGCCTCGGCCTGCATCTCGGTGGGCGCGTCGAACAGGGCCGGGACCTCGTCGTAGTCGACCAGCCGGTAGCTCGGGCGGCGACGCAGCGAGCTCTTGCGCGACAAGCGGACGCGGTCGATCACCCAGAACGTCGAACGGCTGCCGACCTGCTCACGAAGGGCGATGTCGCTGACCGTCTCGTCGCCGATCTTGCGATCGATCAGCTCCTGGCCGATCAGCACCTCGCCCGGGCGGGGCTTGAACGGGTTGAGGTCGACGTCCCAGCTCCGCAGACGTGCGCCGTCGCTGTCGAGCGTGGCGATCCGATTGGCGTTGACGAAGATGCTCCGGCGTTGGCTGCTCGCCACGAACCCGACGACGCGGGGCGGGATCGCCGGGTCACTGCCCTTGCCGGGACGGCCGGGGATGACGACGATGTCGTCGAGCCGACCGATCTGGGCGCCGCCGGCGTCGAGCAACGGAAGTCGCATGACCCGGAATGCGTAGATCAGCTCACCGGACATACCGGCAGGTTACCGACGCCTCGCCGCACGGCCAGGTGATGTTGGGCCAGGTGATGTTCGGGTCAGTTGACGTGGGGTCAGGCCGAGCCTGAGCCCACGCGAACGACTTGGACGAGGGTGTCGCTGTACGCGACGCCGCCGCCCCAGTCGGTGAGGGTGTCGTTGGTCAGGCTGTTGGCGACCTTGCTGTCGGGATGGGAGGCGCTCCACCAACCGAACGGGATGGCGACGACTCCCGGGCGGAGCCGGTCGGTGGTCCTGACGGGCACGACCACCGACGCACGGTCGTTGCAGACCGTGGCGCGATCGCCGTCGGAGAGATCCCGCTCCAGCGCATCGGCAGGGTCGAGTTCGACGAATGGACCACCTTCCGGACCGGCGTGCCGGGGGAGTTGCGAGTACCCCGAGTTGAGGAATCGGGTGTGATGCTTGGGGGTGAGCAACTGGAGCGGATACCTCGCCACGAGTTCGGGATCACCGCCCGGACCCTCGCGTGGGGGGACGAACGTCGGCAGGCGGGGTTGACCCATGCGGGCGAGCGCATCGGAGGCGAACTCGACCCGACCCGACGGCGTTTCGAACTGTCCGTCACCGAACGGCCGACCATCGTCGGGATACGGGGCGCGCACCCATCCCACCGTGCGCAGTTCGTCGAGGTCGATCGTGGGGAGCGCCTGACGCAGGAGGGTGGCGTCGTCGTCGAACAGGGCCGGTTCGGTGTAGCCCATCGCGGCCGCGAGCCGACGGAACAACTCGGTGTTCGACACGCACTCACCGATCGGGTCGATCGCGGCACCGTTCCAGCCCACCCAGAGATGCCCCCACGGGAGCACGACGTCGTCGGCCTCCAGTTGGGTGGTGGCCGGCAGGACGATGTCCGCGTACCGGGCGGTGTCGGTGAGGAACTGCTCGTGCACGACCGTGAACAGGTCGTCGCGTGCCATGCCACGGCGGACCAGCTCGGCGTTCGGCACGATGACGAGCGGGTTCGAGCTCCACACCACCAGCGCGTGGACCCCCGGGCCGCTTGCGCACCCGGCGTGCGGGTCGGTGAGGACGTCGCCGAGCCGGCTCATGTTCAGCGTCCGGGGCGCGGGACGGCCCGCGACCTGCCCGAGATCGGGTCGGATGAACGTGCCCACGTCGATGAGGGCGTCGCAGTAGGAGCCGACGCTCCTGGCGATGCCGCCACCGCGCTCGGCCCAGGCCCCGGTCAGCGCGGGCAGACAGGCGAGCGTGCGGAAGAACATCCCACCGTTCTCGTGGTGTTCGGCGCCGATGAGCGTGCGAATCGCGGCCGGTCGCGTCGTGGCGTAGTCGGTGGCGAGCGAGCTGATCGTGTCGGCCTCGACGCCGCAGACGGCGCCCGCCCGTTCCGGTGTCCAGTCGGCGACAGCCGCGCGCAACTCGTCGTAGCCGAGTGTGTGCTCGATGATCCATCCGTCGTTCGTCAGTCCGTCGCGGATGATGACGTGCATCATCGCCAGCATCATCGCGATGTCGGTGCCGGGGAGCGGCTGGATGAACCGATCGCCGCGGTCGGCATCGATGGCCTCGGCCGTCGCGGTGCGGATCGGGTCGATCACGACGATCCGCGCCCCACGGGACCGGGCCGTCTCGATGGTGGGCCACAGATGGCGGTTGGTGAGGCGGGTGTTGGTGCCCCACAGCAGGATGAGCTGGGAATGTTCGAGCTCGAGCGCGTCCATGCCGCGCCCCGTTCCGTTCGTCATCCGCATCCCGGCGCCGACGGTGGGACCGCAGATGTTGCGATCGATGAGCGACGCTCCCATGTGCCCGAAGAAGCGGCCACTGAGGCCCATCAGCGACAGGAGACTCTGGTTGCCGGCGTCGGAGAACGGGAGCACCGCCTCGGCTCCGTGGGCGGCGATCACGCCGTGCAAGCGTTCCGCCGTCTCGGCGAGCGCCTCGGCCCACGAGATCGGCTCGAACTCGCCCGAGCCCTTCCGGCCGACGCGGCGCAGCGGGGTGAGGATCCGGTCGGGGCTGTACACGCGGTCGAGGAAGCGGTTGACCTTCGGACACAGTTCCCCCGCGGAGAACGGGTGGGCAGCGTTGCCGCGCAGCTTCACAGCGACTGTGGCGGGTCCATCGCCCTCGACGGTTGCCGTCCAGCCGCACGAGTCGGGGCAGTCGTGGTGGCAGGTGCCGTTGATCGTCCGGGTGGTCGTCCCGCTGATCGTCATCCGGCAATGATCGCACGCACGTGCGGCCAGGCGAACGCGAACCCGGCGTGCAGCGGCAGCGCATCCACCTCGTCGAAGGTGAACCACCCGACGGCGTCGGTCTCGAAGTTGATGGAGTCGCCGAATGGCTCGTCCACTTCGACGACCACGGTCGTGTAGGTCCAGTCGGTCGCCGGGACGAACTCGTACTCGCCGACGAGGCGGGCCTCGCCCGGGATTGCTCCGACCTCCTCGGAAGCTTCGCGCAGGGCGCCCTCGAGCGGTGCCTCGCCCAGATCGAGCGCGCCACCGGCGCACGACCAGGTGCCGCCCTCGTGGGCGAACGCCGATCGCTTCTGGAGCATGACCCGGGTCTCGTCGGCTCGGAACACGAACACCACGCCGGCCGCGCCGTAGATGCCCCAGCGCACGTGCCCGTCGCTGCAGCGCATGAACCCGTCACCCGTCCGTCGATCCAACATCGCCCACAGCGTGGCGGACGTCGGCCCCATTCGCAAACCACCCGATCGCAAACCACCCGGTCGTGCACCGGCCGTGCGGAAGGATCGCGGGGCGTGTGCGGTTGACTGGATCTCGTGAGCACCGACACGTCATCATCACGCAGGTCGTCATCCGGCAGGTCACCGTCAGGCGCCGAAGAGTTCGACCTGATCATCATCGGGAGCGGGTCCGGCAACTCGATTCCGGAGTTCCTCGACGGCTGGAAGATCGCGCTCGTCGAACGCGACGTGTTCGGCGGAACGTGTCTCAATCGCGGGTGCATCCCCTCCAAGATGTTCGTCGTCCCCGCGGACGTGGCGGTGTCGGCACAGAATTCCGCCAAGCTCGGGATCGACACGCAGTTCAACAGCGCCGATTGGGCGAGTATCCGCGACCGCATCTTCGGCCGGATCGATCCGATCTCCGCAGGCGGGCGCGAGTATCGGGCGACGGGCACGCCGAACCTGACCCTGATCGAGGGCACGGCGCGGTTCATCGGCGACAAGGTGTTCGACGTCGAGGGGCGTGTCATCACCGCCCCGCAGGTGCTGATCGCCGCAGGTGCGCGGCCGGTCGTCCCGCCGATCAGCGGCCTCGTGGAGACCGGGTTCCACACGTCGGATTCGATCATGCGCCTCGATTCGCTCCCTCCACGCCTCGGGATCATCGGCGGTGGATTCATCGCCGCCGAGATGGGACACGTCTTCGCCGGACTCGGTTCGGAGGTGACGCTGTTCGCCAGGTCGGCCACGATGCTGCGCGGCTTCGACCACGACATCGCGGAGCGCTTCACGGAGCTGTTCGCCACACGCGTCGACCTCCGTCTCGGACACACACCGACGGCGATCCGCAGGGTCGCGGAGGGCATCGAGATCGCGTGCGGCGAGGAGATGACGATGGTCGACGAATTGCTCGTGGCGACTGGCCGCGAACCGAACACCGACCTGCTCGACACGCATGCCGGCGGCATCGAACTCCACGATCGCGGCCGGATCGTGATCGACGACACCATGGCGACGAACGTCGAAGGGGTGTGGGCGATCGGCGACATCGCCAACGACCAGCAGTTGAAGCATCTCGCCAACGCCGAGGCCAAGGTGGCGTTCTGGAACATCGCCCATCCGCACGCTCGACGCCGGCAGAGCTACAAGGCCGTGCCGAGCGCCGTGTTCTCCAACCCGCAGGTGGCCACGGTCGGCCTGACCGAGCAGCAAGCGGAGGACCAGGGCCGGTCGTTCGTCGTCGGTATGCGCGATTACGCGGGCACGGCCTACGGATGGGCGCTCGCCGACACGACGTCGTTCGCCAAGGTGATCGTCGACGCCGACAGCGGACTGCTCCTCGGCGCCCACATCCTCGGTCCGCAGGCGTCGTCGTTGATCCAGCCGATCATCCAGGCGATGGAGTTCGACACACCGGCGCGCGCCGTCGCCGAGCGCGTCTTCTACATCCACCCGGCACTCACCGAGGTGGTGGAGAACGCGTTGCTCGACGCGGTCGAGCAGTTGCCGTGAGTGCAACGAGCCTGACCGACGCCGAGGTCGCGCAGGCCCGCTCGGTGACGCCGGGGTGCGCACCCGAACTCGATCAGGTCCATCTGAACCACGCGGGCTCGTCATTGCCGCCGCAGGTGGTCGTCGACACACAAGTCGAGTACCTGCAGCGCGAGGCGACCGCCGGCGGGTACGAGCTGGCGCTCGAGCGTGCCGCCGACCTCGACGCCGTCGGCGGTTCGATCGCCCGCCTGCTCAACGCCCGGTCACACGAGATCGGCCGGTTCGAGAATGCGACCGCCGCGTGGAACGCGGCGTTCTGGTCGGTGCCGATGGCGGAGGGACAGCGGATCCTCGTGCACGATCACGAGTACGGCGCGAACACGGTCGCCTTCCTCCGCGCCGTCGAGGAGTACGGGGTCGTCCTCGAGCGGGTGCCGAGCGACGAATCCGGGCAGGTGTCGGTCGGGGCGATGGCCGACGCGTTGAGTGGCGGCGACGTGGCCCTCGTGTCGCTCACCCACGTCCCGACCAACGGTGGGTTGGTGAACCCGGCGGCCGAGATCGGCGCGCTGGCCCGATCGGCCGAGGTGCCGTTCCTGCTCGATGCGTGCCAAGCGGTCGGACAGCTCGACCTCGACGTCGACGTGATCGGCTGTGACTTCCTGTCGGCGACGGGGCGCAAGTTCCTGCGTGGGCCGCGCGGCACGGGCTTCCTCTACGTCCGCGAATCGATCCTCCACCGGGTGCGTCCCGCGCAACCGGATCATCACGGCGCCGACCCCGTGACGAGCGATCGCTACGAGCTCGCCCCGGGCGCGCAGCGGTTCGAATACTGGGAGTACAACCACGCCGCGTGGCTCGGCCTCGGAGCGGCGGTGGAACACGCACTGAGTTGGGGCATCGATCGGATCGAGGCGACGGTCGCCGAGCGTGGCGCACAGCTGCGCGAGCGTCTCACCGACGCCGGTTTCCGCGTGTACGACCAAGGCGTCCGGCAGTGTGGGATCGTCACGGTCGGCAGTGGCCGGACCGACGGGCCGACCGCGGAGGCACTCGCCGCTCGGCTCTCGGAGCACCGCATCCACTCGTCGCTGACCACCGCCGGTGCGGCGCGCTACGACGTGGAGCGTCGCGACCTCCCGACCCTGCTGCGCCTGTCGGTGCACTACACCACCACCCTCGACGAGTTGGATCGCACCGTCCACGTGCTCGGCGGAGCCTGACCGTTCTCACCGTCGGCGCTCGTTCGGCCGCTGACCTACGCTGCGGCCGATGGGAGTCAGCACGCGGAACTGGGCCGGGAACCAACGATGCGTGCCCACGGCCGTGCATCAGCCGGCCAGCACCGACGAGGTCGCGGCGATCGTCCGTCGGGCCGCTGAGGCGGGGCGACGCGTCAAGGCGATCGGCGCTGGTCATTCGTTCACCGACGCGGCGATGACCGACGGCGACCTGATCTCGCTCGACGCCATGCGGCGTGTGCTGCGCGTCGCCGGCACGGACGTGACCGTGCAAGCGGGGATCCGGCTCGGCGACCTCAACGACCAGCTCGCCCGACAGGGGCTGGCGTTGCCCAACCTGGGCGACATCGACCGCCAGTCGATCGCCGGCGCCACATCCACCGCCACGCACGGCACGGGCGCCGCACTCGGAAATCTGGCGACGACGATCGTCGGTGTCGAGCTCGTCACCGGCGACGGGTCGGTGGTGCGTGCGGACGAAGGGAACGATCCGGAACTGCTGCGCGTGGCGCGGGTCGGTCTCGGCGCGTTGGGCATCGTCACCGAGGTGACCCTGCGGTGCGTGCCCGGCGTTCAACCTGCACGCGCGGGAGACGATCGAACCGGTCGCCGACGTGATCGCCGACTTCGGGAACATCATGCGCTCGACCGATCACGTCGAGTTCTACTGGATGCCCGGTGGACGGCGCTGTCAGGTGAAACGCAACACGCGCACCGAGGCGGCGGCCGAGCCGCAACCGAAGTTGGCCTACGTGCGCGACAAGTGGATCGGCGAGAATCTCGCGTTCGGCACCGTCTGCCGCGTCGGTCGACGCTTCCCGTCGCTCGCCCCGAAGGTGGCCAAGCTCGTCACCTCCGCGGCCGCCGAACGCGAACTGATCGACCGCAGCGACCGGATCTTCTGCAGCCCGCGCCACGTCCACTTCCTCGAGATGGAGTACGGGATCCCCTTCGATTCCGTGCCCGAAGCGATCGGACGGATCAACGATCTCGTGTCGACGCTGGCATTCCCGCCACTGTTCCCGATCGAGGTCCGCGCCTCGGCCGCCGACGACATCCCGTTGTCGACCGCCAACAGCCGGGCGTCTGGCTGGGTCGCCATCCACCAGTACGTCGGCGCGCCCTACGAGGCGTACTTCCAGGGCGTGGAGCAGATCATGAACGACTACGCCGGCCGGCCGCACTGGGGCAAGTTGCACTACCAGTCGTCGCACACGCTCGCTCCCCGTTATCCGGAATGGCAGACGTTCCGCGACTGGCGCGGGAAGCTCGACCCCTCCGGCACCTTCCGCAACCCCTACCTCGACCGGGTGCTCGGCGCGCCTGAGCATCCACCGAAATTCTGAGCGGATCGAGCGCTGGGCGCACCGACCCGGAAGAATTTCGGGAGGGAATCAGGTGGCGGGCGGGCGACGATGCGGCGCGCCACCTCGCCGTACCGGGTGAACCGCTCGGGCGACTCGTCGGCCGCGCTGTAGAGCACCAGCCGATCGACGATGTGGCCGTACTTGTCGACGAGCGCGTCGGCCAGCGTGTCCCACGTGGCTTCGGTGGCGAACGCGGCCACGTGATCATCGGTGATCTCGGCGGCCATGCCCGCGAAGTCACCCGCCTTCTGCTTCTCCCGAACCCTCGCGGTCGTTCCCTCGAACCCGGCTTCGTCCCAGATGAACGCGTAGTTCGGCGTCGATCCGTAGAACGCCAGCGACATGCGCGCCCGGTCGCGAGCCCGCGCGATCTCGGCGTCGGAGTCACCGACGACGGTCAGCACGGGCACGATCACGGTGAGCTCCGACACGTCCCGGCCGGCTCGCGCCGCACCCGTCGGCGAGCCCCGGCACGACGTGGCGCGCCAGGTATCCGGGTTCACCGATGGGGTGGACGTGCACGCCGTCGGCGACCTCGCCCGCCATGCGCAACATCCATGGGTTGACCGCCGCGATGTCGACCTTGGGATCCGGCACGTCGATCGAGCCGGGGCTCCATTGCGAGTTGAGGAAGGTCAACTCGTAGAAGTCACCGTGGTGGTCGAGCGGCGCACCGCGGAACGCGGCGAAGCACGCCTTGACCGCGCGGACGTAATCGCGCAGACGAGGTCCTGGCGAATCGAACTCGGCGGAGTACCGGCGTACGACGTGCGTGCGCACCTGTGTGCCGAGCCCGAGTCGGAACGATCCGCCGGTCAGTTCCTGGAGCTCCCACGCGACCTGCGCCGTGATCATCGGGCTGCGGGGGAACGCCACCGCCACGCCGGTCGACAGTTCCAGTCCGGGCGCGGCAAGGGCCGCGGCGGTGGCCGCGGGGTACGCGGTGCGTCCACCCTCGGTGAGCAGCATCCCGGTGAAGCCGGCGTCGAGTGTGGAGCGGGCGAGCGGACCCATCTCACGCAACGGTTTCGGCACGGTCATGACGTCGACACGCATTGCCCGAACGTAGTGTCGGACGGCGTGCATCCCCTCGTTGTGGCGCTCCAGGGAGCTGCGGCCGGACGCTTCCCGGAGATCGACGGTCTGGCCGAGATCCTTCCGCCGGACGACCACGGCACGCATGCCTGCGTGGAGTTCACCGGTCATGCCTTCGTGCTGACCGACCGTCCTGCGCACGACGTGCGGCAACGAGGTGCCGACGGGTTCGGCGGCGCGACGCAGCCGGACCTCCTGCGATGGCTGGCCGGCCCGGAGGGCGAGATCGGGTCACACGACGCCGTGCTCGTCGGTCGTGGTACGGGCGACGATCAGCGAGCCCGCGCGTTGTCGCCTCGCGACGACCTCGAATGGCATGCCCGCGTGGCTCGGGCTCGACGTCACCGGCGCGACGTGAAAGTGCTCGGCGACGAACAGGGCCTGGTCACGCTCGGAACCGGGCTCGTCGGCCGTCTCGAGCTGTCGGTCGAACTCCTCGCCACAGCGACTCCGGGGACCGGGGCGGGTCGCCGGTTGATCGAGGCGGGTCTGGCGTGGGTACCGGCGGGAGCACCGGTGTGGGCGCAGGTCGCCCCAGGCAACGCCGCGTCGGTGCGAGCCTTCCTCCACGCCGGGTTCGTCCCGATCGGCGCGGAGGTGCTCCTCCATCCGGGTCCCCTCCGCCCGTCCTCGTGAACTTCTTGCCGCCCGTGTGCGCCGATGATCGGGCGAATCCCCTGGTCAGCGCGGTGACGGATTGTCCGTCACCCAACTGTCACGCGACTGACTTCCTTGTCGACACATAGGCACGCTAGACAAAGCCTCCCTTTCAGCCGTCAGCAATCAGCGTTCCGCGGGAGAACATGAGACCTGAGATCGTCATCCGAGGAGGTTCCGTCGTCGACGGCACCGGCGCGCCCGCGTTCGTGGGCGATGTCGCGATCACCGGTGACGTGATCACCGAGATCACCGCGCTCGACGACGGTGGCGTCCAGCAGGTGGGCAGGCGGGAGATCGACGCCGAAGGGCGCCTCGTCACCCCGGGTTTCGTCGACATCCACACCCACCTGGACGCGCAGATTGCGTGGGATCCGATCGGGACGATCGAGTTGCTGGCACGGTGTGACCAGCGTGGTGATGGGCAACTGTGGCGTCACGTTCGCGCCGTGCAAGCCGGCGGACCGCGCCGTGCTGGCCGAGATGATGGAGAGTGTCGAGGACATCCCGCGCGAGGCGATCCTCGACGCGCTGTCGTGGGACTGGGAGACCTACGGCGAGTACTACGAATCGATCGATCGGCTGCCGAAAGGCCCGAACACCGGCGGGCTCGTCGGCCACTGTGCGCTGCGGACGTACGTGATGGGCGAGCGGGGGCTCGACGAGGCTCCGGCGTCGGGCGACGACGTGGTGGCGATGGCCCGCCTCGTCGACGAGGCGATGAGTGCCGGCGCGCTCGGCGTGTCGACCAGCCGCACCTTCCTGCATCGTGTACCCGACGGACGACCCGTGCCGGGAACCCACGCCGCTGCCGACGAACTGCTGGCCTTCGCCGAGGTGCTCGGCCGTCACGGCGCCGGCGTGTTCGAAGGGGCGATGCGCCTCGGTGAACGCGACAACGAGCACTTCGACAAGTCGCGTTCCGAGGTCACGTTGATGGGTGAGATCAGTCGCCAGAGCGGCCGGCCCGTGAGCTTCGGGCTCACGCAGTCCGACAAACGCCCGGGCCTCAGCGCCGCGGTCATCGGCTTCGCCCACGAGGAGAACGCAGCGGGCGCCAACCTCCGGCCACAGACCACCGCCCGCGGGGTCGGCATCCTGTTCGGCCTCGAGACGCGGACGCCATTCGACAAGTCGCCGTCGTGGCAGCAGCTGCACACGGCGGTCAACGGGCGCAAGTTGCAGATGTTGCGCGACTCGGTATTCCGCCAGACGCTCATCAACGAGGCCGACGTCCACGGGACGCCGTTCGATCTGGAGAAGCTGTACGTGCTTCCGCCCGGTGGGGACGCTCGCTACGACTGTGACCCGGCGGATTCGTTGGCGGCGATCGCCATCACGCGCGGGGTCAGTCCTGCGGCGGCGTTCATCGAACTGGCGCTCGAGACCGATGGCCACGTGGTCGCCAGCATGCCGTTCCTCAACCAGGACCTCGCCGCGGTCGAAGCGATGCTCGACGATCCGGTCGTCACCTTGGGACTCGCCGATGCCGGGGCGCACGTGAGCCAGATCATGGATGCCAGCCAGCCGACGTTCTTCCTCACGTACTGGGTCCGCGAGCGCAAGCGGTGGGGCATCGAGGAGGCGGTCCGCCGGCTCACGTCCGACACCGCCGACCTGTTCGGTGTCCAGCGTCGGGGCAGGCTCGTCGCCGGCCACTACGCCGACGTGAACGTCATCGACTTCGAGGGTCTGTCGCTGCCGCAACCCGAGTTCGTGTACGACTTCCCCAACGGTGCCGGGCGGTACATCCAGGGCGCCTCCGGCTACGACCACACGTTCGTCAACGGATACGAGTTCATGGATCACGGCGAGCACACCGGTGTGCTGGCCGGACGAATGCTTCGTTCGAACTGACCCCGTTCAATCGGCAGGTCGAAGCGCAGCGGCCGCGCTCAGGCAAGTCGGCGGCGGAGTTCGACGTACACCGGCTCGCCGGCGAGCGCGATCAGCTCGTCACGGAGCGAATCGACGACCGACGTGTCGCCCGAGTAGGCCTCGCCGCCATCGGCCCGCTCGGTACAGCACCACGCCATGGTGCGGCCGTGGTCGCCCCAGTCGAGTCGCGACCATCGGCGAACGGTCGCCGATTCGGTGGTGTCGTCGATCTCCTGCCAGTCGACCCTGAGCGGGCAGCTGCCAGCAGACCGACGGCTTCCACTCGGTGGGCGAGTCGCCGGCGTCGAGCGCCGCGAGATGCAACGCGCACCCCTCACCACCGGCGAAGCCAGGCCGGTTGAGGAAGATGCATGCGCCGTCGACCACACGGGTGCGTGATCGCTCCGCGTCCCCGAAGATCCCGTTGGCGCCGGTCTCCTCGCCAGTCTGTTCGTCGACACTGTCCGACCGAGCGACGTCGTGGTATTGGAAGCGCTCCGGTTCGAGCATCGATGCGTAGGCGGACACCGTCATTGCTTCGGCTTCACCGGCGGGCCCGTCGCCGAAGTGCGCGCCGAGCGAGCAACATCCCTGACCGAGTTCGGTGGCGTCGTGTTCGAGGATGCCCTTGCAGCCGCGTCCGAACAGGCATGTCCAGTTCGACGTGAGGAACTCGGTCTCGAATCGCCACACCGTGTTGCCGTCGACGATCTCCACCTCGCGAGGCCGCGGCGGCGTGCCCGTTGGCAGATCGGACGTCGTCATCGGCGTTGATCGTAGGCCGCACTATGTTCGGGTCGGTGGAGTTCAACTGTCCCCGGTGCACGACCCTCACGGACGAGGAGTTCTACGGGCCGTGCCCGACGTGCCTCGCCCAGCTGCGGGCCAAGTACCAGGGGCAGGCGCGAGTGGTTCAGGTCGCCGAGTACGAACCGAAGATGAACGTCACCCCGAACGCGGTGGCCCTCAAAGACGACTGACCGTCGACGTTCGAGCGTCAGTCGGCCGTCGGGACGCCCGCGCCGGGGCGGAACTCCGACACCTTCGGAGCATTGTCGGCGGCGGCTTGCGCGGCCTGTTCCATCGTGGTCGCCAGGGCCGCGGCCGCTTTCTCGTTCTCGAGGATCTTGCTGACGACGGCCTTCGAGGCGCCGGCCATCAACTCGGCCTGGTTGGCATTGAGGTACGCCTGTGATTCCCGGATCCCGGCGGTGGTGCCGTTGATCTCGGGGATGACGTACCGCGCCATGAGGTCCCACGACCGCAGCGTCGCCTCGCGATTCGCCCAGTCGTGGGCGAAGCCGAGCACGACACCGAAGCCGCCGGTGACCTCTTGGAGGTGGCGGATCCCTTCGACGAGGTCGTCGGGCGTGCCGATCACAGCGGCTCCAGCTCCGACGGCGCCGCTGCCGGTGGTCTGGTCGAGCAACGCCCACTTGTCCTCGACGGCGGTGGCGTTCGGGCGGCCGAGCGTCCACACGTTGTACTCGTTGTGCCAGCGCTGCAGCCCGTCGACGGCTTCGTTCCGCGCCTGCTCGCGCGACTCGGCGAGGTGGAACGCCATCATCACCCGCCAGTTCTTCCGATCGACCGTCTGGCCGTGCTTCTCGGCGGCGTCCTCGGCGAAGCTCCACTGTGTGGGCAGCGCCTGGATCCCCTCGGTGGAATTGGAAGCGATCGACAGCACGCCCATGCCGTATTTGCCGGCGAGCGTCATCCCCGACGGCGAGATCGACGACGCGGTCACCATCGGCATGTCCTCCTGCACCGGCAGGAGTTGGAGCTTGGCCTCGTTGAGCTCGAACCATTCGCTGTGGTAGCTGAACCGCTCCTCGCCGCGGAGCAGGCGCAGGATGACGCCGATGGCCTCGTCCTGACGGTCGCGCTGCACCATGGGATCGATGCCGAGCGTGCGGGCGTCCGAGGGAAGTGCGCCCGGGCCTGACCCGAACATCGCCCGCCCATTCGACATGTGGTCGAGTTGCACCATGCGCTGCGCGACGTTGAACGGATGGTGATACGGGAGGCTGACGACACCGGTCCCGAGCCGGATGCGGTGCGTCTGCTGTGCCGCGGCCGCGAGAAACATCTCGGGCGAGGCGATCATCTCCCAGCCCGACGAGTGATGCTCGCCGCACCAGAACTCGTCGAGACCGAGCCGGTCGAGGTGGGCCGCGAACTCGATGTCACGCTGGAACAGCAGCGTCGGATTCTCTCCGGACGGGTGGTGGGGGGCGAGGAAGGTACCGAACTGGATCCGTGGCATCGGGTGATCCTACGAATCGCGTTGACGCTCGGTCGGATCGGGGACGGGAACCGGACGTCGTGTGGGATGATCCCACCGCTATCGTGTGAGCGCCCCACTTCGTGGGGTCCCGTTCCGGGGACGTAGCTCAGTTGGCTAGAGCACCTGCTTTGCAAGCAGGGGGTCGTGGGTTCGATTCCCATCGTCTCCACCAGCATCTACCAGGCATGATGCGCTGGGATCCATCGCAACGAATCGGCGATGTATCAGAGATGTATGAAACGGTTGAGCGCCAAGGCCCCGTATCGACCGCTGTGGGGCGCGCATTTCGGGCGGGAAGATCACCAAACGGCGAGCTCTGCTGCGCCAGGATCAGCGGCCGTTACGCCTCCACAATTCCCGACGGCTATTGAAGGCGTCACGCAAGCCCGCTGTCGCTGAGCCATCGACGAGGCCGAGGGTGGCCGGCTCGCCCGTCACGATCAAATCGCGGCGAGTTCGTGCTCGAAGTATGCGGCGTACTTGTCGCGTGCCGCAGCCTTCAGCTTCGGCAGGTGACGCGACGGGAACAGATCGTCGGTCGCCTTGTACTCGCGCAGAACCTGACGGGCGACCGTGGTCTTGTGCACCTCGGTGGGCCCGTCGGCGAGGGCCATGACCTCGGCGCCGATCAGCATGCGGGTGAACGGCATCTCGTTCGACACGCCGAGCGCGCCGTGGAGGTGCATTGCCCGCAACACGACGTCGTGGTACACCTTCGGCATCGCCACCTTGACCGCGGCGATGTCGTGGCGCACCCGGCGATAGTCGTTGTACTTGTCGATCTTCCAGGCGGCGCGCATCACGAGCAGCTTGAACTGCTCGATCTCGATCCAGCTATCGGCGATCTGCTCCTGTACGACGCCCAATGACGCGAGTGGTCCGTTCCGGGTGGAGCGGGACAACGCCCGTTCGCACATCATGTCGAAGGCCTTTTCGAGCTGGGCGATCGTACGCATCGCGTGATGGATGCGACCGCCACCCAAACGCACCTGTGCGATACCGAACGCCGAACCCGGCTCGCCGAGCAGGTTGTCGTCGGTGAGGCGGACGTTCTCGTAACGCATGTACGCGTGGCTGGCATCCTCCTCGCTCTCGGTACCGATCCCGACGTTGCGGATGATGTTCACACCGGGCGTCTCCGCCGGGACGATGAACATCGACATGCCTTCGTAGGCGCTGATCTCCGGATTGGTGACCGCCATCACGATGAAGAAGCTCGCGTACCTGGCGTTCGACGAGAACCACTTCTCACCGTTCAACACCCACTCGTCACCATCCTTGACCGCGTTGGTGGTGAACAGCGTGGGGTCGGCACCGCCGTGCGGTTCGGTCATCGAGTAGCAGGAGCTGATCTCACCGTCGAGGAGCGGCTGCAGATACCGGTCCTTCTGTTGCTGTGAACCGAAATGGGCGAGGATCTCCGCGTTGCCGCTGTCGGGTGCCTGGCACCCGAACACGGTCGGCGCGAACCCTGACCGACCGAGGATCTGATTCATCAACGCCAACTTCACCTGACCGTAGCCAGGCCCGCCGAGTTCGGGACCGAGATGACACGCCCACAGCCCGCGCGCCTTCACTTGCGCCTGGAGTGGGCGCAGGATCTCCATGGCCCGCTCGTCCGACTTGTCGTACGGGTCATCGAGCACGAAATCGAGCGGCTCGACCTCGTCACGGACGAACTCGTCCATCCAATCGAGTTCTGTTTGGAAATCGGGATCGGTCTCGAAGTCCCAGGCCATGTTTGTCCCCTCCTCAGTCGATTGTCCGGCGCACGCTCTCTACAGCGACGCCCAATCTCTTATGAGTACCGCATTGTTCCGGCTGCGAGCGAGCCCAACACGATCAGTCGTCGCGGTGGCGGGAAAGTGGGTAGATCAACCACAGCAGCGCGGCGACGAGAAAAATCGCCACCGACGCGACGACGGCCGCGGTGGTACTGAACATCACGTCGGTGATCAGGAACACCGCGCCGGCGATCGAGAAGGCGAGCAGCGCAAGGGCGGCGAGCGCCTCGACGTTGGCGGCGCGCAGCAAGGCGTCCTTGTCGTGCTGGCGGAACCGAATGCGGTGGAAGGCCGACGGGGCGAGCAGCAGGACCAATGTCAGGCCGGCGCCGAAGAACGTGGCGTAGTACACCCCAAGTTGGAGATCGGTCAGGTCTTCGAAGCGCTCGGTGAACGCGACGGTGAGCAGGAATGCGAAGAGCACCTCGACGCCAGGGATGATCGAACGCAGCTCGTCGAAGAGCTGCTCGTGCTCCCGTTCCAGCTTGTCGGTGTCGACGCGGGGGTCTGTGTTGGTGTCCCGGCTGGCCGGTTCGCGGGTATCGGCGGCGGTCACCGCCGATTGGTACCCAGCTGGCGCGGGTCGCTAACCCGACTACATCGATCACCGGATCGCCATCGATGCGTACGGCATCGCACATCAAACGTTGGAGGCACGGCGCAGCAGAAGCCATGCACCGAACAGCGTCGGTAACAGGAACCACAGGCGAGGTGTCCAGCGGTCGTAGGGCTCTGTCCGAAGACGGACCTGCGTGCCACGTTCGTCGACCACGGCTGGGTAGGCGTCGCCGGTCTCGTAGCTTTCCGGGTCTGCGACCGGTGCCATCATCGGTTTCAGGTCGGCGAGTGCCGACGACGCTCACGTCCACCGCCAGTTGGAAGTCACCGTCCGGCCGCGCGGCGACAACGGCCACGGCGTCGATCCCGTTGTCCGCCCATTCGTCGACCGCGCGTCCATTGATCGCGGTGACCGTCGTGACGACGATCGTCGAGATGACCCCGATGCCAGTCATGGCGGGCAGGATCCAGCGTCGAATCGAGGAGCCGCGGCTGACCCACCAGTGGTCGCATCGGCGGCACGGTGAGCGGGGCGAGCGGCGCAATGTCGGGCCACTTCGCCGCGGCGCCGGCTGTCTGGTCAGCGCCCGCGCTGGCGATGGGTGAGGGATTCGTTGTGGTCGTGTCGAGTTGAAGGGGCCACCGGTACCGGGTGGTGAGCAGTGCTCTCCCACGCGGCCAGACAACGGTGTCGCCGTGGCGGACGACCACTCGACCGCCTGATCGTGGGAAGCCTTTGACGTCGACCTCGATCGGCAGGTACTCATTCACCTCGGCATCGAGATCCGCGAGCCGGACGGTGCACAGGCACCGGTCGTCGAAGTCGGAGTCGAGCGGAAACAACGAGAGTTGGGGAACACGCATCCAACGTCGGGCGTGGATGATGGCTCGCATCCGGAACGCGGTCGTCGATCGACGCGCAAGGCTTCGCGATCGCCAAGCCGACCATTGCATGAACGCCAGAGAGATCAGACCGACGAGTGTCGCAATGCCCACGATGAGCCATGTCAGATCGGGACGAACCGGCTCGGACCTTGGCCGAACGCGGAAAGGATTGTCGCGGTCGTAGACGATCTCGACCGCGTCACCGACAGCAGCGTCGGTATCGATCTCGGTGATCACGGTGCCCACCTGTTCGTTCTGGTAGGTCACCTCGACGACGTCATCCTCGATTGATGTCACCGTCGCCGAGGCGCGCCCTCCCTCTTGAACCATGTCGAGCAGATCGGCCCGACCGAGTTGCACGGTGACCCCGACGAGCAGCGTGATCACGGTCAACCACGGCAGCACGACAATCGCCCACCTCGCCAGAGTCGTGCGCGGTGAAGGCCACGTGCTCGCGAGGTTCACTCGCGCGCGTTCACCCGAGGCACGACAGGCGCACCGTCGCCGTCGGGGCCCTGAGCCACCGCAGCGGGATTCGCGGGGACATCACGCGAATCGATGCCCAGCGAACGATTCGACGTCGGGGTTGTGACGTCCTTCGATGTCTCGACGTGCATGTCTCGCGCCGCACGGCGCGGCCACAACGCCGAGCGCAGCTGCGGCACCCACACGATCACCAACATCGCGCCGACGAAGGTGAAGGCCAGCGAGATCAACGCCCCACGAGTCGGATCGTGGACCGCATCGACGAACCCGATGGCGATCCCGACCAGAGCACTGCCCAACGCCATCAATGGCGCCCACGACCGACCGGTGAACAGACCAACGATCGCCGCGACCGATCCGACGAGCGCGACGGTCGCCAACGTCTGCACCCACAAACGATGGTCAGGGCAGAGTGCATCCGTCGCGATCAAGCCGATCCACACACCGATCATCGACGTCGCGATCGCACCGAGGAACCACGGGCTCACCCCACGAGGCGGAGGCGTCATCCCGTCGCGCTTCGTCCAGGCGAGCGTCTCGTCGCTTCCCCACTCAGCTGACTCCATGATCGTCCCCAGTCCCCTCGAGTACACACGATTGTACGACGGATGTACGACGGAATCTCAGTCTGTTACGGGCAGGAGCCCGCTGATGTCCGCACTGGTCGATCGTTGACGGCTACACCGCAGCGAGCTTTGTCAGTCGGGTGTACCAGTTGCCGAGCGCGGTCCGTGTCCCACCGCAGCTCCCAATCGCGCCGGTGAGGTATTCGGTCAGGGTGCACGTCTGTCCGATGTACTCGGAGGCGATCCAGATCGACGAGCCGTCGGTCACGGCAGCGCCGTAGTCACCCCACCTCGTGCGCGGCGGATCGCCGACGAAGGCCTTGTAGCTCGTGAACCCGTCATCTGGGCCCAGCCCCGCGGCCGCGAGATGGATCGGCCCGACGCTCCCGGCGGCGTCGATGCGCACGTAGCCAGCACTCGGATAGTGGTTCTCACCCATGACCGAGAACGCGATCGCCCCACTGCCCGACGGCGTCATGGCAATCGCCGGCATGGTCAGGTTGTTGTCCGCAAGCGCGATGTAGCCCTGTTTCGCCACCTTCCCCTCGATCTTGCCGGAGCCATTGATCTTGGGAGTGACCGCGAACCACGCAATGCCGGCCTTCAGCTCGCCGCCGACCCTGACCGCTGTCCCGACGCTGCCCCACAAGGTGCCGTTCACGTACCACGTCTGTTGCATCCGCGTGTCGAGCGAGTCAGGGCGCGACTCGACTTCGTCGTGAGCAGGTTCGTCGACGAAGAGCAATTGCCAGCATCCGAGTCCGAACGGGGTCGGAATGATGGTGTCGTTGATGCACTCGCCCAACGGGATGTTCCCTGGCTGTTGGTCGGAGGTCGGCGGGAACACATAGGGCTGGCTGATCACCGTTCGGCTCGTGATCCCGAGCGCCGGCGACGCGGTGGAAAGCGAGGCGGTGTTCGTGATCGCCCACATGCCGATCCGCCGAGCCGTGCCGGTCGGGTTACCGGTTTCGCTGCCGTCGCCGGCGATCGTGCTCAGTAGGTACTCGGTGCCGTTGCGCTCCGCCGAGTACTGACCGGCAGGCGACGTTGCGGGCCACGCCGTGAACCCGGGTGACCCGTCGAGGCTGAGGTTCTCGATCAGGGTCACGTTGATGCTCGCTGGGTGCGCCGCCAACTGACTCTTCGAGAAGGCAAAGACCTGGGCGGCGTTGAAGTTCGGTCCGAACAGGTCGTACTCGTTGGTCGTGACATACACGCCGTTCCGATCACCCCCGATGTGCGGGTAGTCCTGGAAGCAGGGTCCCGGTGCCACGCCGTCGAGAGTGCAGCCGTGGTTCGGCGTGCCCTCGGTGCCGTCGTTCTGCGCCGGCACGGAATACAGCGACCACGCGCCCGTCGGGTCGCCGGTGTTGGACACGGCGAGATCAATCGTGTTCCTGCCCGTGAAGTCGCCGTCGGGCTCCGAGTGCAGCGTCGTGATCACGACGACGAAGCGTTGGTTGTCCGGGTCGTAGTGGCAGATCGGGTCGATCACCCGCGGCCCGATCACTCCTGTTGTTCGGTTGACTGCCGCCGGATAGTTGAAGAACGTGTTGAGGTCCTGCACGCCGGTCAAGGCAGCCCCCGCGGTGTTGCGGACGCGCAGAACGCTGTTCGTCGCCTCGACCACGAACCCGTTCCCCACGCACAGCGCCTGGTCGGGTGGCTCCAAGGAGAACTGGTTGCCACCATTGGCGAGTCGTTGATCGCGGTGAGTCAACCCGTTGACGCTGGCGAGCACGTCAGGGTTGGAGCCAGCGAGGCTGCTCGAGGCCACGATCGGCGCATCGAGCGGCTTCTTGGGGAACACACCATTGTTGAATCCGGGTCGAGCCCGATTGAAGGAGTCCGCCTCACCCTGGTGAGTACGCGGAGGGCGCAGCTCGGGCTGCTGAAGTCCATCGGCGCCCGCGACACTGCTGCGGATCGCCGTGGTTCCGCCGGCCGGTATCGATCGCGTATCACCCGGGCCGGCCGCAGTTGTGCTCGTCGTCGCCGGCTGGATCATCACAGCCGCGAGCAACAGAACCGAGATACTTCCCACTGCCAATCTTCGCTTCACCGGTGCCTCCTCTTGCCGTCGCCACTGCGACGGGATGACGGTCGACTCGTGTGTGTCGGCCCACGCCGGTCGCGTCTCGAGGGCTGGTCACGGATTCACCCCGAATCCCCTCGGCCGATTCCCCCCGAAATCGACGACTACCAGAATCATGCGCCCATTCCGCACCCCGCACAAGCGGTCAGGCGCGTTCGGTTCGCGATCGCGCGCTGTTTCCTGGGACGGATTCGAGCGACTGCAACAACGTGCTCAGTGCGTCGTCGAGCGAGCGTCGCTGCTTCGCCGTGAGCACACCGAGGATCTGCTCCTCGGTCTGGACATGGTCGGTGACCGCGGCATCGATCCGGTCGAATCCGGCCTCGGTGAGCGCCACGAGCAGGCTGCGACGATCCGCCGGATCGGCGCGTCGCTCGATCAGCCCGATGCTCTCGAGTCGGTCGAGGCGGCTCGTCAGGGTTGCGGGCGACAACATCAACGATTGTGTGACCCGCGACGGCGTCGCGACATACGGCGCCCCGAGGCGGCGCAGTGTCGCCAGCACATCGAAGTCACTCAGCCGAAGGTCGTGCCGCTGCAGAGTCGCTTCGATCACCCGAGTACCGAGACCCACCACGCGCCCGAGGCGCCCGAGGGACGCCATGGCGTCGAGTCGCAGGTCGGGCCGCTCCGCGCGCCACTGCTCGATGAACTCGTCGACGACATCGGCCATGAGCACGACGTTAGCGCGATGATACGAAGTGGAATTATTTGACATCGAATATTCGAGTTCGTAATATACGAACATGAACTACATCGCCGAACAGGTCAGGGCGCTCTACTCCACGCCAGGAGCCTTCGATCCAACCGCGATCGTGTCGTCGCTCGATCCCGATGTGGTCCTGCACGTGCCGGGCGTTCATTCGCTGTCGGGTGATCACCATGGCATCGCGGGAGTGGGGAGCTTCCTGCAGCGCAGCCGCGAGGCCACCGACGGCGGGGAGCACATGGAGCTGATCGAGGTACTCAGCGGTACGAATCACATCGGCGCGTACGTGCGGGTGACCGCCCACCGCGACGGTCGTGCTCCACTCGACAACCACACCATTCACCTGTTCCGCCTCGGCGACGACGACCGCATCGCCGAGATCTGGTTCCACAACCGGGAGCAGGCTCCCGTCGACGCATTCTGGAGCTGACATGCGCTGTGCGAAGTTTCATGAGACCGCCGTCATCGACCGCTCTGCCGCCGAGGTCTGGGCGCTCGTCGCCGACTACGACGTTGATCCCCTCTGGCGCAAAGGCGTGTCGTCGATGAACCCGCAGCCCCCGGGACTCGCTCGCGCGGGCACCACCACACTCGAGGTCCTCCGGTTCGGCGGCCGCACATACCGAATCCCCGGCGAGGTCACCGACCTACGAGCCGGCCACTCGTTCGCCTGGAACGCGTCGAAGGCGCACGGAACCAGGAGTGTCGAGCCGGTGGACGAGTCGACCTGCATGGTCGCGCTGACGATGCACGTCCGTCTCGCCGGTGCTGAGCGAGTGTTTGGCCGTCTGCTCGCGCGCATGATGCGTCACAACCTCGCCGGCGACCTCAATCGGCTCGCAGAGCTTGCCCGTTCGCAGTCAGGACGCGCTCCCGCTCTGCGCTAGGTCTCGTGGCGCCCTCCCAAAGGTCTGAGCGCCATCCCACGCTGCCTCGTCAGGCCTCGATGTCGGGCATCGAGAACGTGAAGATTCGTCGCGGGTTGATTCGCGCGTACCACGCTCCGCCATGCAGTGTTGCCGCCCACTCGTCTCCGTAGCGGGGGGTGTAGATGTCGAGGACTGTCTGCTTGAACTCGGCATGTTCGGTCGCGTGCACGTCGAGCAGCTCGGCGTCGCCGTGCACGGTCACCGCCAGGGACTCGCCCGGGAGGTGCGTCGCGCTCACGGCGGGACGTTCGCGCAGGTGGCGGTAGCGCAGCGACTCGGGCGACGAACCGAAATGGAAATGGCCGCGGTAGAAGATGCCATCGACTGGCCCGTTGATCGGGCGACCGTCGCGGGTCGATGTGGCGAGCACGAGCAACCGCATGCCCGTCAGTCGGGCAGCCAGCTGTTCCGCATCGAGTCGTCGGTCCGGTGTGGCGATCTCGCGCAGGTGCGAACCTGCAGCATCGAAGCTGGCATCGATGACGCGCTGCAGCTCCGCCAGATCCTCTGGGCGTTCGTGCATGTGACTCTCCCTCGTCTCTTCTCTACACCGTAGAATTCGCTACTCTACGGTGTAGACATGGCGGCTTCAACCCGATCCGGTGCCCACCCCCTCTCGGTTGAGCGGATCGTCGACGCCGCCTGCCTGATCGTTGAACGCGACGGGCTACGCGGGTTGTCGATGCGAAAGCTCGGCGCCCACCTCGAGGTCGACCCGATGGCCGTCTACCACCATGTTGCCGACAAGCGTGAACTCCTCGCGCTCGTCACCGCCCGCACGATCGGCGGCATGGTCCCACCCGATCCCGCTGCACCGTGGGACGTCCGGGTGCGGCAGTGGGCGATCCGCTACTGGGATCTGGTGGTCGACCACCGAGAACTGACGCTCGCCGGCTTGGCCGATCCCGACATTGCCGCCGGCGGTCTTCCCTCCACCGAGCCACTCCTCGCGGCAATCGCCGACAGTGGGCTGCGCGCAGACCTGATCGAACCCAACGCCTTCATCGTCGTCGACGCCGTGCACGGCGCTGCGCTCAGCGTCGGATCACCCAGTCGCCACCACACCAACGACATCGCCGCGCTCCGCGCTGCGTTTGAAATCGGGATCGACACGATCCTGGCCGGCATCACAGCTCGCACCCACGTCAGCGACTAGCCCGAGCTCAGGTCGCGTCGACGCGGTGAATGGTGTCGCGGAGCTGACCGGGCGTTACCCGGTCCGTCGCAAGGCGTTCGGTGAAACCACGTCCCAGGCCACGACGATGTCGTGGCCGACCGGCAACATCGTGCGATTCGTGAGGTGGATGCCGGACGCCACCGTTTGAATGCCGAGACCGTTCACCGCCTCGGTACCGGTGCCGAT
Source organism: Ilumatobacteraceae bacterium (assembly GCA_963829675.1). GTDB lineage: Bacteria > Actinomycetota > Acidimicrobiia > Acidimicrobiales > Ilumatobacteraceae > Sva-07. Next base: position 99,888 of record CAWHJP010000009.1, on the reverse strand, counting down.
CACGACAGGGGCGATGCCGACGATGATGCGATCGACGAGGCCGGCCGCGAGGAACGCCGTGATCAGTTCCGAGCCGCCTTCAACGAGCACCGACTCGGTGCCGGAGGAGCGCAACGTCGCCAATGCGGCTCGGAGCGACACACGACCGTCGATCTCGTCGGTGACCTCGACGCGGACGCCACGTTCGCGCAGCGCGGTGCGGCGCTGTGGATCGGATCGCTCGGTCGTGAACACCGTGGTCGCGGCCTTCGTGTCGAGGATCTTCGCGTCGAAGGGAATGCGCAGTTCGCTGTCGAGTACGACCCGCATCGGCGATGCACCGGCAACCATTCGAACGGTCAGTTCCGGATCGTCGCTGGCGACGGTGCCGATTCCGACCATCACGGCGTCGCACGCGGCGCGCAGAGCGTGCGACACGACCCGTTCTGGCTCACCGCTGATCCACTTGGAATCGCCGGTGGCAGTGGCGATGCGGCCGTCCAGTGTCTGGGCGTACTTGAGCACCACGAACGGTCGATCGGCATGGGGTCGGACGTCACCGAGCAGGGCCATGACATCGACGGGTGCGTCGACCGCCGCGGATGGCGCGGCGGATCGGTCGTCGTGCAACGGCTGCCCGGTCGGCCGAACGTGATCCATCCGCTTCGCCTTGGTGTTCAGGTACTCGATGTTGCGGTGATGGGGAGCCGTCGGCAGCGGCACCACCGAGTTGACCAACGTCCCAGCGGCGCGCAGACCGACCACCTTGCTCGGGTTGTTCGTGAGCAGGCGGACCGAATGGAGACCGAGTTCGGCGAGGACCGCCGCCGACTCGGTGTAATCGCGCGAGTCCACGGGGAGGCCGAGCGCAACGTTGGCATCGACGGTGTCGGCGCCGCCGTCCTGAGCGACATAGGCGCGGAGCTTGTTCACCAGTCCGATTCCTCGGCCCTCGTGCCCGGTTGCGTACACCAGGACCCCACGCCGCTCGGCGGAGATCATCCGGAGCGCAGTTCGCAGTTGAACGCCGCAGTCGCACCGCAGCGAGCCCGAGCGCGTCGCCGGTGAGGCACTCGGAATGGATGCGCACGAGCACGTCGTCGCCATCGCGAACGTCGCCCATGACCATCGCGACGTACACGTGGCCCGAGGCACGTTCGAAAGCGTGAACGTCGAACAAGCCGAAGGGAGTCGGCAGCGGGACGCGAACCGCCTCGCTGATGTCTGCAGGGCTGGTGTCCGAAGGGGTGGTGACCATTTGGGCGACCATGTGGCGGCTGTTTACCCCGACCTGTTCACGGGCAAACTGACCCGGATGGGTGACGGCCGATCTCTTTGGTTCGTCCAGCCGAGGTCGGTCGAGGTGCGTTCCGAACCGTTGGCTCCGCTCGGAACGGGCCAGGTCATGATCCGGACCGCGATGTCCGGGATCAGCGGTGGCACCGAGATGTTGGCCTACCGCGGCGAACTCGACCCCGATGTCGCCGTCGATGAGACCATCGGAGCACTGGGCGGCACGTTCCGGTATCCGTTCCGGTACGGCTACAGCTGCGTCGGAGTCGTCGAGCAGAGTCGTGCCGACCTCCACGAAGGGACGCTCGTCTTCGCCTTCCATCCGCATCAAGATCGCTTCGTCGCCGACGCGGCCGACGTCGTTCCGCTCGGGTCCGCCGACCCTCGTCAGGCGACGATGTTCCCGCTCGTCGAAACCGCGTTGCAGATCAGCCTCGACGCCGGACCGTTGCTCGGCGAACCGGTCGTCCTGTTCGGCCTCGGCGCCGTGGGCACGTTGACCGCCTTGCTGCTCCAGCGCGCCGGCGCCCGAGTGCTCGCGGTGGACACGCAGCCGTGGCGGCGTGACGCGGCAGGCGACCTCGGCATCGACGGCGATCGCACCGGAGGCGCTGCCCGACGTGCTGGAATCCGACGGGCATCCCGCCGGGGTGCCGCTCGTGATCGAGGTGTCCGGCAACCCGGACGCGCTGCGAACCGCACTCGGACTGCTGTCGCACGAGGGTGTGGCCCTCGTCGCCTCCTGGTACGGCGCCAAGGATGTGTCGCTGCCGCTCGGTGGCGACTTCCACCGCCGCCGGCTGACGATCCGCAGCACGCAGGTGTCGACGATCCCGGCGCGGTTGAGCGATCGCTGGACCCCCGAGCGGCGGCGCGACGCCGTCGTCGGCCTGCTCGACGAACTCCCACTCGCCGCGTTGGCCACCCACACGTTTCCGTTCGATCGCGCCGCGGACGCGTACGCCGCGATCGACGCAGGTCTCGACGGATTGATCCACGCGGCGTTGGGGTACGGCGTAGCGCATGTTCCAAGTCGGCACCGCCATCGAGTTCTCTGCGCAGCACATCATGCCGGGGGTCGAAGGCCCCGAAGGCCAGCTCCATTCGCACGACTACCGCCTCGACGTCGTCGTCGAGCGCGAGAAACTCGACGACCGCGGGATGGTGTGCGACCTCGACGTGCTCGAGGCCGCGCTGCAGCGACATCGACTCGATCGTCGCGCGGCAAGAACCTCGAAGTGATCCGCCCCGCCGACGCCGACGCCGTCACGGTCGAAGTGTTCGCGCGTTGGGCGCACGACTTCCTCGCCGACGCGATCCGCGACACCGGTGCGCAAACCCTGGCGGTGCGCGTGTGGGAGAACTCGATGTCGTTCGGTGGATACAGCGACCAGCTCGACTGACCTGCCGACGGGAGCACCGTGCTCGTCGTGTCGTTGCTGACCCGCGGATCGCCGACCCAGGTGACCGGCGGCCACCTCTACCATCGCCGAATGGCCGAGGCGGCCGCGGCACGAGGCGCGCGGATCGAGTTCATCTCGACCGGCCTGCGCAATCCCTTGCCGCGATGCGCACGGCGTGGTGCTCGTCGACAGCCTCGCCGCATGGTCGGTCGCGCCATGGGTCCTGACGCCAACGGCGGCCCCGGCGACCGATCGCCGCGATCCTCCACCAGCCACCCGGGCGGCGTCGGGCAAGGTGCGCTCCGCACCGCGGTCCAGCGCCCGGTCGACCAGCTGCTCTACCGACGCTGCGACCTGCTCATCGCCGCCAGCACGGCGCTCGTCGCACGACCTCGTCGACCGATACGGCCTGCCCGCCGAGCGAGTCTGCGTCGTCGAACCCGGGCAGCGACATGCCGCTCGGCGCGGACGCCGGCGGGCGACCTGCGCGCCGGACGCCGGATCGCGTGCTGTGCGTCGGCAACTGGCTCCCGAACAAGGGTGTCCTCGAACTGCTCGACGCGGTCGCCGCCCTGCCTCCCCACCACCTCACCCTGCACCTCGTCGGTCGCACCGACGTCGACGCGCGCTACACCGCACGGCTGCAGGCTCGACTCGCCGCTCCCGACCTCGCCGGACGCGTCGTCGTCCACGGACCGGTCGACACGGCAGGAGGTTGCCGGGCTCTACGCCGGTGCCGACGCGTTCGTCCTGCCGAGCTACGCCGAGACGTACGGCACCGTCTTCGCCGAAGCCCTCACCGCCGGGCTCCCGACGGTCGGCTGGAGGTCCGGCAACCTGCCCAACCTCATCGAGGACGGCAAGCAAGGGTGCCTCGTCGAACCCGGCGACATCGCCGGCCTGAGCCGCGTCCTGCACCGCCTCGCCACCGACGACGAGTGGCGACGAAACGCTCGCCGTCGCGGCGCGACGACGCGGCGCATCCCTGCCCACGTGGAGCGACACGGCCGACGCCTTCTTCGACGCCCTCAGTCGGCTCGGACGATCCCGCGATTGAACCACCGCACGATCGGCCCGTCGGACTCCGACGTCGATGCGCGACACGCTCGCGTCCTCCACGTACATCCGCCAGGAGATCCCGATCGGAGCGTTCAGCGCCCACGCGAGCGCCGCCTTGATCGGGCTGACGTGCGTGACCACCACCACCGTGGACGATGGCGGCCTCCTCCGACAGTTCCGCGCATGCCGCAGCCACTCTGCTCGACAGCGTCGCCAACGACTCCCCGCCGGGCGGGGCCGACGAGGGATCCGCTCGCCAACGGGCCCACACCTCCTCCGGCACCGAGGCGGAGGCCCGTTCGTCGAGTTCGCCGTAGTCGAGCTCGATCCACCGCTCGTCGATCTCGCACGGGACGGCCGAACGCAGCCGCCGTGCTCCCGAGCCCGTCGCAGCGGACTCGAAATCACGCGATCCGGCACCGGCAACAGTCGACGCGACCTGACGCGCCTGCGCCTCACCGACCTCGGTGAGCGGTGGATCCGCCCGCCCCAACAACAGCCCCTGTCGATTGGCCAGCGTTTCGCCGTGGCGCACGAGCAGCAACATCAGCCGAGTTCGAATGTCGACTCGAGCCCCGTGATCTCGATGATCCTGGACACGATCCCCGACGGGTTCCGCAGCGCCACACGGCCACCGACGGCTGCCACACGTTCGACAAGCTCGAGGAGTACTCGCAGACCGCTCGAATCAATGAACGTGATCCCCGCAACGTCGACCTCGATGATGCCGTCGGCCGCTTCGGGCACATGCGTGAACGCCTCAGCCAGTTCCCCCGAGGAGCACGCGTCGATCTCGCCGGCGAGTGCCCACCCGCCGGCCACTGTCGCGATGCTGAGACGACTTTCGCTTGGGTTCACGGAGCCATGCCTTTGAAAATGTGATCGGGTCAAAATGTGATCGGGTCAAAATGTGATCGGGTCAAAATGTGATCGGGAAACGGCACGAGGCCGACACCGAACGGCCCGTGACCCGATACGTGAGACCGGAGCTGATCGCTCTGACGATCCCGATTCCGCGACCAACCGGACCAGTTGGTCGCACGCGTTCCCACTTCGCGGGATCGTTCTCGGCGTCAGCAGCGAGCGTGGACGTCACCAGGATGGTTATCGCGCCGGCGTCGCGATCCAGGTCAACCGTGACCGGATCCCCCGACCCGTGACGAACTCCGTTGGTCGCCAACTCGCTGACCGCGAGTTCGACGTCGGACACCACACCGGGTGGGACCGCAGGCGGCCGCCGAAGTGCGTTCCGAACGAAGTCCCGTGCGAGGGGCACTGACGTGAATTCCGAAGGAAACGTCCGAGTCCGCTCGGTTGCTCGCGACGTCATGAGGTGCCGTACCCCCGGGCACCGATGTCAAACCCCCATCAGCACGACCCTCGACCGTCCGACACTCCCGGCGGCAACGCGATGGACGACTCCGGACCCGCCCTCGCCGCCGATACGCGTCGATCGACGACGAGGAGGGTTCGGGTTCACGCTGCCTGCCGCTGTGCGCCGCGCTCAGCGTGTGACGGTGGGGTCGTCGTACGTGCGGACGACGTCGTGTCGTTTGCGGCCTGCCAGGCCTGCCAGACCAACCAGGCCGAGCAGCCCGAGCAGACCCCAGTCGTCGAACCCGCTGTCGTCGTCGTTTTCGTCCACCGGGTTGTCGATGACCTCGACGTCGTTGGGATCCGCCGGCGGCGTCGTCGCCAACGCTGCCGATACCGGAAGGACGGTGAGCGCGGCCGCAATGGCGGTCGCCGTAATTGTCTTGCGCATGATGGGTTCCCCCTTGTTTGCTCCCGACCCAGTTGTCGGGAGGGCGCCGACGGCTACCCCGACCCACCCCAGCGCAAACGCCGGCTGGGGGTGTCGATGGTCGTTCAGCGGGCGATCAAGAACACGAGGTTCACCACGACCGTGAGAATCAAGGAGCCGAGGATCATTGCCTTCCACGGCACCCACACCCGGACCCGCCGATCGCTCGTACGCGTGTCTTCGGCGGTCGGCCACGTGCGCCTGCTCATTTCGCGAGCGACGCGGTGGCTGGCGTCGGGGAACGCTCGGAGCGCGACGTTGAGGAACACAGTGAGGATCACCGACAGCACAATCGAGATGACGAGCCAGGGCATTGTGTCAAGGCTCGCGCATCGGCGGCACCTACGTGCCGCACACCGCGCGGTCCGCTTGACGTGACGAGCCCCAGGCGCCACAGTTCAACCCAGCGCGCATGAGTCGGACCGGGAGGCCTGTGGACTCGGACCCAATCGAAGCTCGCGTTGCCAGGATGGTGGACGAGTCGAGACGCACGTCTCCGACCGATGTGCTCGATCTTCTCGACCTGATGTGTGAACTCCTGCGAGCACGGGCAGCGCGGTTCTCCGTGGCCGACTACTCGCTGCGACGTCTGCAACAGATCGACGCCAGCGGCCCCGTGGGCCCCCCGCTCACGATCGCGGGAAGCCTCATCGGGCGGGTGTTCACGAGCGGCGAAGTCAAGGTGATGGGAACCGACCCGAGCGTCATGGTGGTCCCGCTGGTCGAGGGATCGAGTCCGATCGGCGTCCTTGAATTCGATTTCGACGTGTGGGACGGCGTCACGCCAGCGCTTCTCGACCCGATCGTCGCCATCTTCGTGATGACCTGGATCGTCAAAGGCCGCTACACCGACATGGCGGCTCGCGCCCGCCGGTCCGAACCGCTGTCCGCCGCGGCGGAGGTGCAGTGGGACCTGTTACCTCCTCTGGCGTGCTCGACCGACGAGGTGGCGGTCAGCGGCATTCTCGAGCCCGCGTATCAGATCGGTGGCGACTCGTTCGACTATGCATTCGACGCCTCACGTGTCGACTTCACGATCGTCGATGCGATCGGCCACGGCATGTCAGCCGTGCTCATGTCCGCGGCGACGATCAACAGTCTCCGGAACTCGCGCCGTGCGCAAGCCAGCCTTGCCGCCGCGTACGACGACGCCGACCGGTCGATCGCGACACAGTTCGGACATTCCTATTACGTCACCGGCATCATCGGAACGTTGGACCTGCAGCGCGGCACGCTCACGTGGATCAACGCCGGTCACGTCCTGCCGATGCTCGTCCGCAACGGCACCTACGCCGGGCAACTGCTCTGTCGGCCCTCGAGGCCGTTCGGTCTCGGCGGACCGGTGGTCGAGGTGGCGGAGCGGACACTGCAACCGGGCGACCGTGTGCTCTTCTACACCGACGGGATCACCGAGGCCCGGTCGTCAGATGGAACCGTTCTTCGGTGATGATCGCCTGGCCGACCGACTGGTGCGAGCGTCGCTGGAGAACCTGCCTGTCCAAGAGACCGTTCGGCATCTTGCCGAGAGCATCCTCAGCTTCTCCGACGTCGGGCTGCGCGACGATGCCACGATGCTCCTCATGGAGTACCGGCCGCCTTCCACCTGATTCCTTCACCGGGACCAACACGACAATGACATCGCCGGCGGGCCCCGCACGTCAGCCAGAGCGCAACCGTTACGCGCCTGCGCCCAGTCCTTGACCGTCAGCGACTGCAGATCGGTGGAGATCCGGTCCAGCACGCGGGAGCTCGCAGATCGCTCCCTCGAGGAGTTCGAGTTGCTCGACGAGCGCCGGGCGGCGGTCGGACGGCGCGTAGTCGATCAGGTCGGTCAGCGCTGCGATCAGACGCCGGCTGACCTGCGGCGATGCAGCACCGGCGAGTCGAATCTCGTCGAACGCGAGATGAACGTACGAGTCCCAATCCATCGTCGGCACGGTCAATCGGAGGTGGCCAGCGTCGTCGTAGTGTCGGCCGTCGGGGATGACCCGAACCGACAGCTGGCGAAGGCCGTCGTGCAAGCGGTCGATCGATTGCACTGCGGTGGTGGGATCGAGAAACGGCGACTCCGACAAGGATCGCTCCGCGACGTCGACGAGCATCCGGAATCCATACCCGACGTCCTCGTCGAGTGTTCGCTCGAGTCCGAGTTCGACACAGTCCGCGGCGCGATCACGATCGAGGCGATCCACCGGCCCTTCGATGGTCAGCAGTGACGCTCCTGCAGGCACGAAGCTGCCGACGGCGGGCACCACGTGCAGGACGCAATCGGCTGACTCTGCCACACCGACCAACCCGTCCCGGTCGATCGACGTCACGACGCCGGACGTGGCTGCAGCGATGACCGATGGTGAGGCCTCGGAGTCGGACAGCATCTCCGGGTACTGGTCATCGAGCAGACGTCGGGTGTCGTCGCCGACCAGCTCGATCAATGACGACACGCGCAGCGACCGCCCGATGTGATCGACGTACAGCACCAACATCGCGATGCTGACCAACACCAACACATACGCGACACCGATGGCGATCCCCGGCACTTGTCCCCCGTCCTCGAACTGAACCTCGCGCATCGACAACATGGCGTGCGCGAACGTGGCGACGAACAGGCCGATCGCCAGCTGACTCGGCTTGTCTCGGAGGAACGTCTGGACGATCCGCGGTGAGAACTGCCCCATGGCGAGCTGCACGACGACCATGGTGATCGTCAGCACGAGCGTCGCCAGCGACACCATCGACACGGCGATCGTGGTCAGGATCCCGAGCGCCGCATCTGGCCCGCCGGTCATCCACCGCGGGATCAGGTCGAAACCGGTCAGCCGGTCGATGGTGATCGTTCCGATCGAGAGCACCACGCCCGCGAGCAACGCACATGACTGGGATGAACCACAGGCTGGATCTGACGCCCGACACCCGTGGTCCGTTTCCCATCGCCACCGACTACCCAGTGACCGCGCCGGTCACGCATTGGCGCATGAGGTATCGATGCGCGGTCACTGGGTCGGTCAGCTTGGCGGAGACTCTGGCCCCTTCGTGTCAAGAACTCGGGTCGGAGTCCGTGCCACCGGTCGCGGTTTCTTTCACCGCGGTGGCAGCATCGGCGACGCTCGACTTGAGTTCCTCCGCCGCGCCCACAGCCTGTTCCTTGACCGTTCCTGCGACGTCGCGACCCAGCTGGGCAACGTCGTCGGTCAGGTCAGGGGCAGCGTCGGCCACTTTCTCCACCGCGTGGCGTTCGGTTTCGGTGGGTCGCCACACCGCGGCTGCGAGGAATCCGATGGCGAACGCAACGCCTCCGGCTGCGAGCGGGCTGCCCTCGGTGCGCTGAGCGACCGACCCCGGGGCCTCGCGGAGATGATCGACCGCCGAACCGGCCGAATCCCCGAGTTGCTCACGAGTGTCGTACGCCGTGCCCATGATCCGATCGCGCAGTCCACGCAGGCTCTTCGCCGTCGTCTCCTTGCGACGCTCGATGATCCGGCCCGGCAGCACCCGATCGCCGATCGCTTCGACCGTCTGACCGAGGTGCTCGCGCGTGTCGTCGATCTCGTTGCGAACTCTCGCGCTGTCGGCGCTCGCTGCGGTCGTCTGGTCTTCGTGGGTGCGGGTGTCGGTCATGATGCTGTCTCCTTGTGGGTGCTACGGGTGTCGCTGATCTGATGGGTGGGGCTGATTGCAGTGGCGTCAGTGGCGTCGATGTGGGACGGTTGGTCGCTGACACGCTCACCGGTGACGGCGCCCTTGATCGCGTCCGCGGTCTCGGGAAGTGGTCGGATCCGGCTCAATGCGCCGCGGGCGATCGTTGCTGCGACGGCAGCGATCACGATCCAGAGGACGCCGACGATCGCGAACGCGACCGCGGTGTTGAGGCCCTCGTCGATCCACCAGGCGAGCGCCATGGAAAGGATGACGAGAGCGAGCAGCACCGCCACTCCGGCGATGGATCCGAACGTCACGGCCTTCGTCAAGCGGCGGGCCTCCTCGCGCGCTTCGACCTTCGCCAGTTCGACTTCCTTGCGCAACAACTGCGAGAGGTCGGAGCCGAGTTCGCCGAAGAGTTCGCCGAGGGACGCCTCAGGTTGATCGACTGTGCTCACTGGTAGGCCGCCGATGTCGATGGTCCGGTGGGTCCGTTGGAGAACGTCGGGTTCACCTGCTGCGTCCCGATCGCGGCGAAGGCGGTCGAAGGGACCTGAGCCTCGCCCTGCTGTCCGTCGCTGACCACCGCGGCGGTTGTCCGGACGATGCGAGCCACGAGGAACCCGGCCCCCAGCGACAGGCCGAGGAACGTCCACGGATGTTGACGGCCGAAGCGTGACAGGTCGTCAGCGGCACCCTGGACGCCGCCGGCGTCGAGGCGATCCGCAAAGTCCGAGGCACGCTGGCCGATCGCTTGGACGATGTCGACGAGGTTGCCTGCCTCCTCGGGTCGGCCGTTGGCCAGAGCGTCCACGTGGACCGAGAGATCGCGCAGACCACGCGAGGCCTGTGCGGTGCGATCGTCGGCTTGGGTGCGGAGGTCGCTCAGTGTTCGTTGCGCCGCACCCGTCAGTTGGGTTCGGGCGTCCTCGACGACGCGGGCGGCCTGCGCTGGCGCCTCGTCGGCGACGCGGGCGGCCACCGCTTGGACGCTGCTGTCGTCGCCGGCACTCGGTGGATTGCCACCGTTGGCGAGGGTGTGGGTTGATGCGGTGGTCGATGGTGTCGAAGGCATCGGAATCCTTTCGGAGTGGTGAGTTCACACGTGATGTGCAAAGCGAACGCCGACGAGTTGCCGACGCTCCCCGACCTACCCGGCCGCGAGAATCGGCAACCTCCTCTGATCCCGGCCGGGATGAAACCACCCGTTCGGGTGACGCTTGTCGCCCATGCGCCGACGACCGTCGCGAATTTTCGGTGCGCGGCGCGCTTACAGATCGGTCTCACTGGGCATGGGTGTGCGACGACTACCTCAGGAGGCACCATGGCGCCCAAGCGTCCGGCCAGCAACTCACGCGCTCAGAAGGACACCACCGTCCGATCGGAGGACGGCGTGCCCGATACGCAACAGGGAGCACAGGGCCGACTCGAAGCACTACCGCCGAGTCAACCGGTGCTCGTACCCCGCTCCAGCAAGGTCCCCGCGCAGGACAGCGACGTGCTGACCACCGCCCAGGGCGTGCAGCTGCAACACACCGACGACTCCTTGAAGGCCGGGCGGCGCGGGCCCACCCTGCTCGAGGACCAGCACCTCCGCGAGAAGATCATGCACTTCGACCATGAGCGCATCCCCGAGCGAGTGGTCCACGCTCGCGGTGCTGCCGCCCACGGCGTGTTCGAGGCGTACGGGAATGTCAGCGACATCACGTCCGCCGACTTTCTGCAACCCGGCCGGCTCACCCCGGTGTTCACGCGGTTCTCGACCGTTGTCGGATCTCGCGGCTCGGCCGACACGGTGCGCGACGTGCGCGGCTTCGCGGTCAAGTTCTACACCGATGCCGGCAACTTCGATCTCGTCGGCAACAACATCCCGGTGTTCTTCATCCGCGACGGCATCAAGTTCCCTGATCTGATCCACGCCGCCAAGCCGGAACCCGATCGCGAGATCCCCCAGGCCCAGACCGCGCACACGACGTTCTGGGACTTCGTGTCCTCGATCCCCGAATCGCCACACATGCTCATGTGGGCCATGTCGGACCGTGCGATCCCCCGGTCGTACCGGATGATGGAGGGCTTCGGTGTCCACACGTTCCGCTTGGTGAACGCCGAGCGGGAGACGGCCCTGGTCAAGTTCCACTGGAAGCCGGTACTCGGCGTGCACGGACTCGTGTGGGACGAGGCGCTCACCCTCAACGGCGTCGACCCGGACTACCACCGTCGCGATCTGTACAACTCGATCGGGGCTGGCGCGTTCCCGGAGTGGGAACTCGGGATCCAGGTGCTGCCAGACAGCGAAGACCAGTACTTCGAAGGCATCGACCTGCTCGACTCCACCAAGCTCGTTCCCGAGGAACTCGTCCCCGTCCAACCGATCGGGCGCATGACCCTCAACCGGACCCCGGCGAACTTCTTCGCCGAGGTCGAGCAGGTCGCGTACGACACCGGTCACCTCGTCGCCGGTATCGAAGCGGTCGACGACCCGCTGATGCAGGCCCGCCTGTTCAGCTACCTCGACACCCAACTCACCCGGCTCGGTGGCCCGAACTTCTCCCAGATCCCGATCAATCGGCCGATCGCGCCGGTGAACGACAACCACCGTGACGGCTTCCACCAAGACGCCGTGCCACAGGGACGAACCCCGTACCTGCCCAACGCGGTCGGTGGTGGATGCCCGTTCCTCGCCGACGCCGCGAACGGCGGTTACGCGCACATCCCACGACCGGTCGAAGGCGTGAAGACCCGCGAGCGTGCCCCGGACGACGAGTACGCGCAGGCCACCTTGTTCTGGAACAGCATGACGGAGGTCGAACAGGACCACATCGCCGATGCGTACACGTTCGAACTCAGCAAGGTCGACATCCCCGCCGTCGTCGACCGGATGGTCAACCGGCTCGCGTTCGTCGATGCCGAACTGGCCCGCCGGGTCGCGTTCGGTCTCGGGCTACCGACGCCGGAGCCGCCAGCCCCTGCATCCGCCGCGAACGCTGACGACCCGATCGATGACGAAGAGGGGGGCCTGACGATCGACGCGAGTGGAGGGCTCACCACCGCGCCGTCGCTGTCGATGGTCACAGCCAACGTCTTCCCCATCGACGCACGCGTTGTGCAGATCCTCGCCGCCGACGGCGCTGACCTCGCCGGGATCCGTGTCCTTCAGGAGGCACTCCTCGCGGTCGGCGCCACCGCCCACGTCATCGCCCCGCACAAGGGCGCAATCGTCGGCGCGGGTCGTCGCGCCGATGAGCTGACCGTCGATCGCTCGTACCACACCGCGAGCTCGGCCGAAGGCGACGCGATCGTCGTCGCCCACGGAACCGCGGCGATTGCCGACCCGGCGGTCCTCACGTTCATCCAGAGCGCGTACCGGCACTGCAAGCCCGTGGCCGCGTGGGGCGACGGGGCCGAGGTGCTGGCCACGGCCGGGATACCCGAAGGTGCAGCCGGGGTCGTGCGTTCGACCAAGGCCACCAAGTCGTTCGCCAAGGACGTCATCGCCTCGCTCACGGTGCACAGGCACTGGGACCGACTCGCCCCGCACCCGACCCGCCGCCCGGCCGACAGGCCGAACTCCACCACCCCGCAATCACCCGACTCCCCGTCGCAGTCGACGGCCAAGAAAGGACGCTGACATGCCCAACGGCATCGATCTCATCTTGCGCGACCATCGCGACGTCAACACCTTGTTCGCTCGCTTCACCGAGACCGGTGACGGGTCCGTGATCGGGGAGGTGCTCGACCGACTCGCTGCCCACGACGACGCCGAACACGGAGCGCTTGTACCCGCTCCTCGGCGTCGTTCTCGGCGATGAGGACATGGTGATGCGAGCGGCCGCGGCGCACTCGGCGGTGAAGAAGCAGATCGACGTCGTCAAAGGTCTCGAGGGACCGCCGTTGATCGACGCGTTCGACGTGCTGCGCACCCTCGTCACCGAACATGTCGCAGACGAAGAGAACGTCATGCTGCCCGCGCTCGCCGCTCAAGCCACCGCCGCCCAGCTCGACGGCCTGGGAGCACGCATCCTCCAGATCAAGCAGCGCGTCGGCTGACCCGGGACGAGCGCCACTTCAGTGGGCGCGCACGGATCGGGGCGACCGGTTCAGAGGGAACGAAGGTCCCTGGCCAATTGATCCAACGTCGTCACGGTCTCGGACCGGTCCAGTTCGCCGGCCGGTTCCGGGGCCGGGGCCGCCGTCAGAAACCAGCCGAGGGCACCCAGTGTCACGATCGCGAGCGAACCCACGACGAGGAATGCGAACACGCTCACGCGCGCCCCGCCCCGATGTGCGCAGTCACTGGGCTGTCGGCGGGGGGCCATGACTGCTCACTACCCCGGCCCACGAAATCCCACACGTCGTTCGTGACGTGACAAATGTCGTAGTGACCGATGCTCCTGCAAACCGTTTCACCGCGCCGCCTGACGGGTAGCGAGGGCCGGTGCCGAGCGATCCCCCATTCGATCCAACCAAACGCGTCGGCGAACCAACCAGACGCGTCGGACTCGTGCTTGGAGGTGGCGGCGTGGCCGGCATGGCCTTTCACGCAGGTGTGCTGCTGGCGCTCCACAACGACTTCGGCTGGGACGCCCGCGATGCCGACGTCATCGTGGGCACATCGGCGGGCAGCGTTGTCGGCGCGTTGCTGCGCGCCGGGGTGACACCCGAGGACCTTGCCGGGTGGACCACCGACGCCACGCCGACCCCAGCTGGTCGCAAGTTCCGGGCACTGATGCTGCACGCCGACCGCCTCGGGCCCGTGGCACGCGTGCCTCTGCCGACGATGCCGGGGTGGATCGCTCTCGGCACCTTCGCCCACCCCACGCAATTGCGGGCCGCGCTGACGAGCGTGTTGCCGAACGGGTTGTCCGATCAGGGCCCGCGACTCGCCATCATCGACCGGATGCTCGATCGGTGGCCGACCAAGCAGCTCTGGATCTCAGCTGTACGAGTCGGCGACGGACGCCTCACGTGGTTCGGTCGTCCAGATGGCATTGGAAACCACACCGGTCCGAAGATGCGCACTGGCATCAACGGCAATCCCGAGTCCGTTCGACCGGCCGACGCCGTCGCCGCATCCTGTGCGATTCCGGTGCTCGCACGACCCGTCCAGATCGGCCGCCACCGATACGTCGACGGAGGGGTGCACTCGCCAACCAACGCCGACGTGCTCGCCGGCCACGACCTCGACCTCGTCATCGTGCTGTCACCGATGGGGCACACGTCCATCGATGCGTCCAGGTCGCCATCGCGCCGAATCGCGCATCGCCGGCTGCAACGTGAGGTGCGAGCCCTGCGAAATCACGGCGTCGAGGTGCAAGTGATCAGCCCGGACGCCGCCACGATCAAGGCGATGGGATGGAACATGCTCGAACGTGGCAACGCCGGCAGCGTCATGCGCGAAGCGTTTCTGGGGACCTTGAACCAACTCCGGCCCGACGTGGTGGCCACGCTACGCGGACGCGTCGCGCTCGAGCTCGTCTGATTGCAGCGCCTCGGGGCTCAGTCGGTATGGGCCTTGGCCTGCTCGCGTTCGGCGACGTGTTGGAGCGTGAGAGCTTCGAGGTCGTGTTCAGACGCTTCCTCGACGGCGATCAACGTCGAATCGGCCTGCTTCCGATGAGCGCAGCAGCTCGTCGAGTTTGCGCTGCGTTGCAGCCGTGTGGCGTTGTTGCGTGTGCTGGATGACGAACACCATCACGAACGTCACCGATCCGCTGACGACGTACAGGGTCGTCTGCCACCAGTCAGGGAAGCCGGTCGTGAGTCCGAGCGTCAGCCAACCGGCGACCAGGATCGCGGCGATGATCCCCGATCCTGCGTGAGCGCCGACTTCGCCGACACGATGCAGCAGCCGGCTCGACCAATGTCGATTCGTCCACTCGGTGGCGTGCGCTGACGCCGCAAACATGCCTTTGTGCTCGCGCGCTCGCTCTGCCTGCTCCTCGTTGAGTTTCCGCACACCGAGCGATACCCAGCGCATCACGCAGCGAACCTCCCCGGCGTGACGGGCTAGCGGGTGACCGTGTGACCTGCTCCTCGACGCTGGACGGCACGCCAGACCAGCAGGGCGATGACCGCACCGAGCACGGACCCGATCAACCCGGAAGCTTGCAGTGCGCCGTCATCACCGTCCGTTCGGAACAGGAGGTATCCAATGAATCCGCCGATGAATGACCCGACGATTCCGAGAACGATCGTCTGCAGCACGCTCATCGGATCCGGGCCTGGTACGAGCAGCCGCGCAAGAAAGCCGGCGACCACGCCGATGACGAGCAGAAACAGTATGAATCCGAGCATGGCTCCTCCTGAGACGGGTTGATTTCGGACTTGAGCTGAGACTGTGTCCGCAGGGACGGCGAACCAAACGTCATCCGAGCCCGAGGCAACACGGCGAGCGGACCGCCTGCAGATCGGGTGATCAGCCGACGTCGACGAGCCGAACGACCTTGTTCACCGTCAGTTTTCCCTGGCCCCTCCCCGAGTAGGTGCCGCTGGTCGGGGCGACGTCGCGGTAGTCGCGGCCCGTCGCAGTGGTGATGTAGCGCAGGTCGGTGCGTCGTCGATGGGTCGGGTCGATCGCGATGGCGACATTGCGAGTCGGGTCGAACACTTCGGTCCATGCGTGGCTCGCTCCGTCACCGACCAGGTGGCCCGAGACGTAGCGCGACGCGATGCCCAGACTCGAGCACATCGCGATCATCACGTGGGCCATGTCCTGGCAGACGCCGCGTCGCAGCTTCCACGCATCGGCCGCGGTGGTGCGCACAGAGGTCGCGCCCGGGGCATATTTGAACGAGGAGTTGACGAGGTCCGCAATCGCATCCGCCGTGTCGAGCGCATCGCGAACCGGGCCGAGCGACAGTGCCGCTTCACGGATCTCCGCGTCGGGTTCGGTGAGTGGCGTGCTCGTGCTCGTCGCGGTGTCGCCGTTCCATGGCGCAGGGTGGACCGATGTTCGGTTACGGACCAGGACTGCCCTCGTGTGGAATTCGATCGCCTCCTCGACGGCGGGCACGCTGACGTGGACGACGGCATTACCGAAGCGATCCTCACGCCTGCGGATCCGCTTGTTGCCGTGCGCCCGAACGTCGAAGCGGTGGATCAGTCGCTGTTGATCTGCGTGGCGTTCGCGAGGCATGACCATCAATCGTTGGCGAAGGTCGCGCACCGGCCGCGCGTACTCGTACGAGATGGTCTGGTGCAGAACATAGACGGCTCGATCGGCTCGGATCAGGGCCTCGCGGTCGGGAGCGCTCGGCAGCGACTCGTGGAACTCGTCGTGCATGAAGTGCTCGACGTCGCGGCGCGCCGCCAGTGACCAGTCGATCGTCGGGGGGTTGTGTGCCATGGCTGACCACCTCTCTGGTCGGTCACCCGACCTCGGCGTGTCATCAGGAGCGTGCCACAACCATGTCGCCGAACGGTGACATGCCAGTGAACAACTCGTGCAGACTGCATGGCCGTGGGGGACGACGATCGACGTGCGATGTGGAACGCGAACGCAGGGTCGTGGACGGAGTTGTCGCGTGCCGGGTTCGACGTCTATCGCGACCTGGTGAACACGCCGGCGTTCTTCGCCATGCTGCCGACGGTTGCGGAATGCTCGGGACTCGATCTCGGTTGCGGTGAGGGTCACAACACCCGTCTGCTCGCCGAGCGGGGTGCCAACGTCGTCGCCATCGACATCGCAGACGTGTTCGTCGCGGCCGCTTCTGCATTCGGAGGCGGCGGTGTCAGGTACGTGATCGCCGACGGCGCGATGCTCCCGTTCGCCAGCGGATCGTTCGACTTCGTCACCGCCTTCATGAGCCTGATGGACGTCGAGGACCCGGAGTCGACTCTTCGCGAGGTGCAGCGTGTGCTCGAGCCCGGAGGGTTCGTGCAGTTCTCGGTGGTGCACCCTGCGACGGCGACTCCGATCCGACGCTGGATCAACGACGGGTCTGGCCAGCGCGAGGCGCTGGCCATCGGGGACTACTTCTTCGAGGGCTCGATCACCGAGCGATGGACCTTCGGCGCCGCGCCTGCTGACGTCCGCGAGCGGCACCAGCCCTTCACGATCACGTATGCACGGCGAACCTTGACGGGGTGGGTGAATGCCGTGCTGGCGACCGGGCTCGCGATCGAGGCGATCGCCGAGCCTCATGCCGACGAGGGGACCGCACGCCGCCACCCCGAAGTCGCCGACACGAGGATCGCCCCGTACTTCCTGATCCTGCGTGCCCGCAAGCCACTCCGGTGACCGGGTCAGAGTTCGGCGATCGCCTCGATTTCGTCGATCAGATCCGTCGCGGTCGGCATCGCGTCGACGCTGCAGCCCTACGACCAGTTGTCGCGCGGACGTGACCGTCGATCGGCCGACATGCGGCTACGGGTAGGTGACGGTCGCCGCCGCGTCGTGGATGCGCTTCGCGATCCGGATGCGAGTGAGCCGGCGGCTGGTCAGCCGATCTGGATGGAGGCGAGGAATTCGTCCATGTCGGCGAGTTGTTCCGGCGCGGTGCCAGATGTGGACCGTTCGCTGATCACGAGTCGGGTGCCGTCGACGTCGATGATCCACAGTCGGTGCTGTTGCTCCGGGGCCTGGGCCCAGAAGCTCGGGCGCCCGGGCCATGTCCTGTCGCCTCCCACAGGACGAACGTGCCGCCGACACAGTCGGCGTTGTGTCCGCCGTCGTCCGGCACGCCGGCCACCGTCGGGTAGTCGGGGACGGTGAAGTCGACCTGTTTGCCGGCGTACCCGTCCACGGTGATGTCGACGGGTGTCGTCGCGGTGAACCCGGGCAACGTGGCCCACACCGTCGCGAGGTCGTCAACGGTTGGGCCGAGCGGCGGGACGAGCAGGGAGCTCTCGCACCCATCGGCGTACACGTTGGCGACGTCCCAGAAGTTCACCATGGAGGATTCCCCAACAACTGCGAATCCCTCGTCGTCTTCCCCTTCCCAGCCGTCCGGCACGGTGTAGGTGATCGGGACGCCGGGGATCCCCGTGTAGGTGACGATGCGGGGCGCGACGGTGGTGGTCGGCGCCGGTGTGGTGGGTGCAGCGGTCGGCGCCGGCGCCTGCGACACACCGTCAGGGTCGTCGGCATTCGTGTTGCTGACCGTGAACGCGATCGCACCGACGCCGAGCACGACGATTGCGGCCGCGGCGACCGCCGGGATGTGCCAACGGTTCTTGTGTTCACTGTCGGCTGAGTCGTCGGACATGCGCATCTCCTCCATTGGTCTGAATTCCGCACCGCCCGGCGGGGGAGCGATCGTGAGACGAACCCGGGACCCCGAGGCACCGTCCAGCGAGCTGCGGTCCAGCTCGGCGTGCAGGCGCTGTCGCAACTCCTCGGCGAGCGAAGGGTCGGGGGATACTCGCAACTCGTCGTAATGGTCAGTCATGGCTGGTCTCCGGTCAGGTGGCTGCGAAGCTCGTCGCGAGCACGCGCCAGCAATGAGTAGGTGGCCGACACCGACGACCCGAGCATCGGGGCGATGTCAGCAACGGGGATGTCGTCCACGTAGGCCAGCATCAGCACCACCCGATGCTGGGGTGAACACACGGACAGATGCTCGATCACCACTGCGGCCGACAACTCCGCCGAGTCAGGTTCCCTGGACGCGGCCCACACCAGCCGCAGCTTGCGTTGCAGCCGCTGCCGGCGTCGCCACGAATCGAGGTAGCGCGAACGCGCCACCGACAACAGATATCCGATCGTCGCCTTCGATGCCTGCCCCTGCGCGAGACGGTCGAGGACGACCATCCAGCTGTCCTGCGTCAGATCCCACGCCTCGTCGGCGTCGCCACCGCACAACCGAAGCAGGTAGCCGTACACGACCGGCAAGGCGCGGTCGTAGAACTCGTCGAACGGGACGCCATCGAACACGCCCACCGGAATGTTGGCGTCAGTGTTCGTCACACCTCTTCAACGAACGGGCAACCGGAAAATTCCACGAAAGTTTTCGAGTCCCTGCAGGATCGTGCTCCGCCGACCCACGCGAGGTGGCCGGCGACTACTCCTCCTTCTGTGCCGCTCGATCCATCCCGTACGCGATCTGGCGCCCGAGGTTCTCCGCCACGTATCCCTCGGGTGCGGCGACCTCGACGATCGGATCGTCGCGGTCGTCGAACTCGAGGCGCAGGGCACGGCAGATGACGGCGTGCATCGTGTACATCATCGTGATGTAGGTGAACTCCATGATCGCCTCGTCGCTGAGGTGTTCACGCAGGGCGTCGAAGATCGCCTCGTCGACGCGGCCGAACGCCAGCACGAGCGCGTCCGTGTAGGCGAGGAGGGCCTTCTCCAGCGGCGTGAAGAGGTCGGACACCGCCCACGCCTTGAGCGCCTCGATCTTCTCCTCGGAGAACCCGTACCCGCGGCACGCCTTGCAGTGCTGCGAGAAGACGAACTGGCTGCCGACGAGCCAGCCGGCGCGTGTCTGACCCAGTTCGCGAAGTTCGCCGGGAACCTTGCGGTCCGGGCTGGCGTACAAACCGAAGCCACGTGCGGCGTGCTCCAGCACGTCGGGAGAGTTGGCGAACACGGTCCACCAGTCTCCGGGTGTTCCGGTCGCTGTGCCAGGTTCGGCAACGGGATCGCGGTCGCCGAACAAGCGCTGATACATCGACAGCACGGCCGGCGAGGTGACCTCGGCGCGCGGAATCTGGCGGAGTCGTGTCATGGCCCGACTGTACGCAGCGGGCCGATTGCACCCTGACCGGGAGCGATGCTTTCTCGAGCGTGGGGCCGACGCTTGCCTCGGGGGCGGTGATCGTGTCCAATGGAACCATGGCCGGAAACGAGAACACCAACACCGAGTTCGAGTTGCGAGGGTTCAACCACGTCGCATTCGTCTGCCGTGACATGGCCGAAACCGTCGCCTGGTACGAGGACAAACTCGGGATGAAGCTCGTGAAGACGCTGGAGCTGCCCGGTGGACGTGGTCAGCACTTCTTCCTCGACATGGGCAACGGTGTCGACGGCATCGCGTTCTTCTGGTTCCCGGACGCGCCCGAGGGCATCCCCGGCAACTCAATCCACAACACGTACGACGACGAGATGCGACCGGTCGGCAACGGTGTCACGGGGATCGGCACGATGAATCACATCGCGTTCGATGTCCCGGCCGAGAAGATCGACGAGTACCTCGTGAAGCTGCGCGGCAAGGGCGTCGCCGTCACGGAGATCACCAACCACTCGAACTCGCTCGAGGGCGGCCACAAGAAGCACTACGACCCGGCAACCGACGACGGCGACGTGTTCGTCCGCTCGCTGTACTTCAAGGACCCGAACGGCACGCTGCTCGAGTTCGCCTCCTGGACGACGACGTTCGACGAGTCCGACATCCGCCACGTCGCGGCCACCGCCGACGGCGTACCGGTCACCGCCTGACCGTGACCTGATCCCCAGCACAGCCCCCGATGCCGGCACCTGTCGAGCAGGGTCGTGCACTGGTCGATTCGGGCGTCCGGCAGACTGTCGGTGTGGATCCGACGGTCGGCCGAACTCGCTGGGTTGCACTCGGCGCAGGATTGTTCGGCACCGCGCTCGTCACGGTCGGAGGCCTGCTCCTGGGGCACGTCCGGGCAACGATCCCCGCGCTCCTGCTCCTCGTTCCGATCAGTGTCGCCGGAGTGCTCGGCGGAGCACTGGTTGGGCGTCGTCGTCGCCGTCGTCGCCGCCCTGGCCTACGCGCTGGCCTTCCTCCCGCCGATCGGGCACCTGCGGATCGGCCTGACGGAGGACGTCTTCGTGCTGGCGACGTTCGTCGTGGTCGCCGTCCTGGTGGCGTTCATCAGCGATGCGCGCCGGACGCGATCGTCGACCCGCCCGCTGGACGACCAGCGGGCCGTCCTGCTGCGTGGCGTGTCCCACGATCTGCGCAGCCCGCTCACCACGATCAAGTCGGTCTCGACCGACCTTCTCGACGGCCCCGATTACGACGCGGCCACTCGAGCGGAACTGTTGAACATGGTGGTCGACGAGAGCGATCGACTCGACCGGATCGTTGGCAATCTGCTCAGCGTGTCGCGGATCGAGGCCGGCGCGCTCGTCCCCGAACGTTCGGCGTGCGACATCGGCGAGATCGTCGCGACGTGTGCTCGCCGGTTCGAGCGACTCGGAGGGAACGCCGCCGGTGTCGAAGTCGTCGTCCAGTCGGACCTCCCCGAGGTGGACGTCGACGCGGTGCAGGTGGACCAAGTGCTCACCAACCTCGTCGAGAACGCGTGCCGGGCCGCACCACCCGAGTCGTCGATCTCGGTGCGGGCATGGCGACACAGCGACGCCTTCGTCGGCGTCTCCGTCGACGACGACGGACCGGGCTTCGATCCGATCGATCAAGGTGACGCGTTCGAACCGTTCCGGTCGACGACCGGTTCGTCGGGGCTCGGGCTGGCGGTGTGCAAGGCCATCGTCGAGGCGCACGGCGGGACGATCACCGTCGGCCGGTCGAGCGACGGCGGCGGTGCCGTGACCTTCACGCTCCCGACGGCAACCGGTCGGTCGTGCGAGAGGTGACGGCCCCGAGGGCTTGACCACCCCGAAACATTTTCGAAACCTTGGCGCGAACGTTTTGACATATCGTGCCCACGTGTTGTTGGAACCCGACGTCGAGGACTTCCACGGGCCTGAGCTGGTGGAGTGGCCGACGGAGCGTGAATTGCGCGTCCGGCTCGCGGTGGCCGGGGTACCGCGGCTGCTGATCGTGTCGGACGGCGAGCGACCACCGCGTCGCCTCGCTCCGGACGAGACCTGGATCGCATCGCCGTTCGGTCGTGAGCAGCTGTCGGCCCGCATGCACGAACTCGCCGAGGCGATCGAACGGTTCGATCGCGCCGAGCCGTGGATCGATGGCGACGGAGTGGCCCGCCGCGGTGAAGCCTCGGTCGCGCTCACCGCGAAGGAGGCCTTGGTCGCCCGGGAGCTGTTCGCGGTCGTCGGGGGGCGTCGTTCCGAGGGATCGGTTGGAGGCCGCAGTGGCACCCAACCGATCCCCCGGTGACCGGACCCTCGAGGGCGTGATCCATCGGCTGCGCCGCCGTTTGATCGCACTCCACCTCGTGGTCCGGAGCGAACGGTCGCGGGGCTATCGATTGATCACCGGCGACGCGTGCAACCGTCGCGTGACCGGTCGCTGACCGCACGACTCCGGAGCGCGCGACGCGTCAGATCGCGTCGAGACCCTGCTCGCCCGTGCGGATTCGGACGGCACTGTCGACGTCGGTCACCCACACCTTGCCGTCACCGATCTTGCCGGTGCTGGCGCTGCCGGTGATGGCGGAGATGATCTCGTCGAGCTGATCGTCGGCGGCGAGGATCTCGATCTTGGCCTTGGGCACGAAGTCGATCTTGTACTCGGCCCCTCGATACGTCTCGGTATGGCCGCCCTGTCGGCCGAATCCTCGAACCTCGGTGACGGTGACCCCGACGACGCCGACGGCTTTGAGCGCGTCCTTCACGTCGTCGAGCTTGAACGGCTTGATGATCGCGGTGATGAGTTTCATGTGGTGGAGCTCCTTCGGATCGATTGGGGGGCGGTCAGTAGACGCTCGCGCCGTGATACGCGACCTCTTCGTGTTCGTGCAGGTCGAGGCCGCTCGATTCGGTCTCGGGATCGACACGCACGCCGATCGTCTTCTTGAGTCCGAACATGATCAGGAAGGTGACCGGGAGTGACCAGGCGATCGCCGCGCCGTTGGCGAGGGCCTGCTCGCCCAACAACTTGGCGCTTCCACCGTAGAAGATGCCTTCCATGAACTCGCCCCCGAAGAAGTCGGGGTTGGCGAAGAAGCCGATCAGCAGCGACCCGACGAGCCCGCCCACGAAGTGCACGCCGACGACGTCGAGTGCGTCGTCGTACCCGACGCGGTACTTCAGCTTGACGGCGTAGCAGCACACGACACCGGCGATTCCACCGATGACGAGGGGGGCCGGGCCCGACACGAAGCCGCAGGCCGGGGTGATGGCGACGAGCCCGGCGACGATTCCGGATGCCGCACCGAGGTTCGTCGGCTGGCCGTCTCGCACCCACTCCACGGCCACCCATGCCAGACCTGCCGCGGCGGCGGCGAGGAACGTGTTCATGAAGGCCTGCGCCGCTTGACCGTTGGCGGCGAGCGCCGAGCCGGCGTTGAAGCCGAACCAGCCGAACCAGAGGATCCCGGTCCCGATCATCACCAGTGGCATCGAGTGCGGTGGCTGCAGTTCGCCCTTGCGCTTGCCGAGCACGAAGACCGCGGCAAGGGCGGCGATTCCGGCGTTCACGTGGATCGCGGTGCCACCGGCGAAGTCGAGCGAGCCGCGCTGGCCGAGCCAACCGCCGTACACCCACTTGAAGATCGGGACGTACACGAGGAACAGCCACAACGGCACGAACGCTGCCCACGCCGCGAACTTCATGCGGTCGGCGACCGCGCCCGAGATCAGGGCGGGAGTGATCGAGGCGAACATCCCGAGGAATGCGACGATGGCGAGCGCGCCGCCGTCTCCGGCCACCGTGATGTCCTTCAGGAACGTGGCGTCGAAGCCGCCGATGAAGTCATTGTCGAACGGCACCTGCGCCAACGAGTAGCCGGCCACCATCCACAGGATTGGCACGATCAGGACGCAATAGAAGTTCATCATCAGCATGTTGAGCACGTTCTTGCTCCGGTCCATGCCGCCGTAGAAGAAGGCAAGGCCCGGTGTCATGAAGAGCACGAGTGCCGCTGAGGTCATCACCCATGCCAGGTTCCCACTATCCATTCGATACTCCATTCGGTCGGTTGAACGTCCGCCGCACAATGGCGTGGATTTGTTTCCAGGAGATTTCGGGAACCGACCGTCGTTGTGAAATCACTAGGCTCTGAATCGATGTCAGCCGCCGCGGAAAGTCGTGCGGTCGACCATCGCGAGGGTCGCGAACTCGGTCGGGGCACCGTCTTGGTCGTGGAGGACGATCGTGCGCAGATGCAGGCATTGACCGTCGGCCTCGAAGGGCGCGGGTATGTCGTCCACGGGGTCGCGAGTGGCGCGGAAGCGGTCGATTCACTCGCTCGTACGCCGTTCGACGTGGTCCTGCTCGACATGGGTCTGCCAGATGTCGACGGCCTCACACTCTGCACACGCATCCGCGACTGGACACGTTGTCCGATCATCGTCGTCAGCGCCGATGCCGTGGAGGACCGCATCGTCGGTGCCTTGGAAGCCGGTGCCGACGACTACGTGATCAAGCCGTATTCGATGGGCGTGCTGGCGGCCCGGATCCGGGTCGCGCTGCGTCATGCGGCGACGGCCGCGGCCGTCGTCAACTCACCGTTCCTCGTCGTCGGTGACACTCGATTGGACCTCGATGCGTACCAGGTCAGCGTCGACGGCGCCACGGTCGACATGTCGAGGCAGCAGTTCGAGATGCTCGCCGTGCTCGCTCGCAACGTCGACAAGATCGTCACCTACCGGGCCCTGGCGCGGGCGCTGTGGGGCTACGAACCGGAGACGATCGATCTCAACGCGTTGCGCATCGGTGTCAGCCGCGTCCGGCAGCGGCTCGGGGCCGGCCCGAATCGACCGGTGATCAACAACGAGCGGGCGATCGGTTACCGCCTCGTCGTGCCGGACCCGAGCTGAGTTCCGGGGCGATCGGGTACGGTCGCGGTCGTGACGTCGGAGGAGATCGCCGACCTCGTGCAACTGCGTCGGGCCCGCGACCGCATCGACCGCGACTACGCGCAGCCGCTCGACGTACCGGCGATGGCCCGCGCCGCGTTGATGTCACCGGCCCACTTCTCCCGCAAGTTCCGCGCGGCCTACGGGGAGACGCCGTACTCCTATCTCATGACGCGCCGCATCGAGCGGGCGAAGGCCCTGCTCCGGGAGGGCCACTCGGTCACCGACACCTGCGTCACCGTCGGCTGTACCTCCCTCGGTTCGTTCAGTTCACGCTTCACCGAGATCGTCGGCGAAACGCCCTCTCAGTACCGCGCCCACGATCACGGTCATCTCGAGGCGGTGCCGGCATGCGTGACCAAGGTCGTGACTCGACCCGCTCGCCGGCCGATCACGGCCTGACAGTCACTGGCTGACGATCACTGCTTGACAGTCACGGGCAGCGCCGGCGAGTCGCGCGACATCGAGCAGGATCGAAGAAGCAACCGTCCGGACGGCCGTCGTACGTTTGCCGTATGACAGTCACCGTCTCGAAAATGTTCATCCCGGTCCACGACCCCGACGCTGCACTCGCCTTCTACCGCGATGCCCTCGACCTCGAGGTACGCATGGACGTCGAGTCCGACGGGTTCCGCTGGGTCACCGTCGGCGCGCCGAATCAGGAGGTCGACATCGTGCTGTTCCAGCCGCACGGTGGCCGGTCCCAGGCCGAAGGCGACGCCCTGCTGACGCTCGTCACGCAGGGATCGCTGCAAGCGGCGATCTTCGGCACCGACGACCTCGACACCACGTTCGAGAAGGTCCGGGCGTCGGGCGCCGAGGTGTTGCAGGAGCCCGTGTCGCAGCCCTGGGGCGCGCGAGACTCCGCGTTCCGTGATCCGTCCGGCAATCTCGTGCGCATCGCGCAGGCCTGACCCGGCACGATCATCCAGAAGGGAACAGACCGATGAAGTCGATGTCATGCAAGGACCTGGGCGGACCATGTGACGAGCGGTTCGCCGGCAAGGACGCCAACGAGATCATCAATGCGCAGGACGCGCATTTGAAGGCGAAGGTCGCGGCCGGTGATGCCTCGCACGAGGAAGCGGCGAAGGCGATGAAGGGTCGCTGGAAGAAGCCCTGGTCGGGGATGTCCTGGTACCGCGGCATCAAGCGCGATTTCGCGGCGCTGCCCGACGACTGATCGCCCCGACGACTGACTGCTCAGTGGAACGACGCGAGCTCGGACAGGATCCGCGCTTCGACCTCGGGCTTGCCGAGACCGAGTGAATCGAGCACCCCGTCGTCGGGCGCTTCCTCGAGCAGAGCCAGGAGGATGTGTTCGGTCCCGATGTAGTTGTGCCCGAGGCGGAGCGCCTCACGGAAGGTGAGTTCGAGCACCTTCTTGGCGTCCGCCCCGTAGGGCACGAGGCCCCCTCCGGGCTCGTTGCCCACCGAGTTGTTCCCAGTCGAACCGGTCCCAGTCGAACCGGTCCCAGTCGAACCGGTCCCAGTCGAGCCGGTCGAGCGGGTCTGAGTCGAGAGGCTTGCCGTCACCGCGTCCCGGACCGTGTCGAGCGGGACGGTGACCGCGATGGCCTTGGCGGCGAGCGCATCCGGCTCGCTCAACAGTCCGAGCACGAGGTGGCCAGGTTGGATCTCGTCGCTCCCGGTGGCGTGCGCCGCGTTGTGCGCGGCCATCACGGCGTTCTTGGCCCGTGGCGTGAACCGGCTGAAGTCCCGATTGGCGTCGGGATCGTTCAGGTCGCCGGGATCCTTCGGCAGAAAGCGCTTGCGGGCCGCCTGTTTGGAGACGCCCATCGCGTGGCCGATCTCGGTCCACGACGCACCCGAGCGGCGAGCCTGGTCCACGAAGTGTCCGATCAGGTGATCGGCCAGGTCGTCGAGGTGGTCGGCGGCGACCATGGCGCTCGTGAGTTGTTCGAGTTCGTCGTCGTGCACCTTGCGGATCGCCGTGATGAGATCGTCGAGCCGGATGGACGCCGGCAGTGATGATTCGGTCATGCGACAACCTTAGGTTGTCCGCTTCCACCTGACAACCCGAGGTTGTCGATCCGCCCGTCGTTCGGTTCAGGTCTCGGCGCGATCCTGGATCTCGGCCAGGATGACTGGCTCGAGCTGTCCGGGCCACCTCGCGGTGAGGCCGATGGGCGGCTGCTCACCGGCGACAGGACGGTGAGCGATTCGCAGTTCGAGCCGGTCGTTGCGCAGGACGGCCCACGTGTCGTCGTCGGACACGATCGAGAAACCGTCCACCGGGACCGGGCCGTGGAACCATCCGCCGCCGCTGAGGTGAACGGGCGTGGGCACGAGCGTCCAGCGCCCCGCGTTCTCGACCATGCCGATCGCCTGTCCCGTTCCGGTCAGCGTCGCCGCGGCGAGCATGCCGATGAACACCGGGTCGGCCAACCCGTCGTACACCCAGCGCTGCCCCAGCACCGAGTGCTGCATCGTGCCGACGAGGTGGGCATCGAGGCCGTCGGCCGGCTCGTCGCGATAGACGAACGGCACCTGCAGCAGCACCTCGTTGGAGCGCACGAGGTGGACTTCCAGGCCGATCCGACCCTCGGGATCATCGAACCGATAGGCCCCGATCAATTCGAGGGAGGTCACGTCGACGGAGCCGTCGCCACCGGGCGACCGTGTTTGCGGCGACCAGGGCTGGGTCGGAAGCCAACCGGAGATGATCTCCGCCTTGGAGGGCGACAACGTCGCGCGGTGAAGGAGCGCCATCGGGCAGGACGCTACTCGTGGGGCCGGAGGCTCGTCACCTCCGGCGCTCGCCGGTCACTTCAGTACGTTGGCGATGGCGACGCGCGGGTCGCGGTTGGGGTCGCCCGGCGAGTTCAGCGAATCGCTGAACGCCTGCAGCGCACGGCTGCGCTGGTCGTCGTCGAGTTCGGCTTCCATGACCCGGTCGACCGACGGCGCGAGATCGCCGTACTGCGAGACCAGGGCGTGGGCGAGCTGCTCGGTAGGAGGCAACTCCTCGATGGGCGTGGTGCCGTCGTGCCACCGCGTGGCGGGCTGCTTCTTGGTGGCCATGGGTCGTCCTCTTTCTGAAACTCTCGACCCCAGCCTACCGTTCGAACATCTGTACGAAGTCAGGTCGACGAAGGTGGAGGCTTCGGCGTCGAAGGCGGCGTCGATGGCCCAGTCGTCGCGGGTGGCGTCGAGGGTGGTGTCGAGACCGACGTCGAGGTGACCACGACGACGGGGACCGACACCTTGCGCTCGAGGCGATGTGGCAGGTCCTGGCGGAGCCATCGCGACACGGTGCTCGGCAGGGTCGACACGATCACCTCGGCGGAGCCGTGCTCCGCGACTGCTCGGCACACGCCGGCCACCGTGTCCGGCTCGGGGAGCACCTCCCCGGTGGCGGTCGCTCCGAGGGATCGGAGCCAATCGAGCCCGAATCGCAGACGCTTCTCGGCGAGGTCACGTTCGTTGATGAAATCGAGCGGCGTGATCGGCAGCGTGTCAGAGGCGGCGGACCCGACTGCCACCGCCGACGACACGACTCCGGACACCGGAATCACCAGGTGGAACGTGCACGGGCCCGTGGCGAGCCGCTCGTGGACGGCCGCCTGGAGTTGATCGCCCCCGACGGTTCGATTGGCCACGATCAACGCATTCCGCATCCCGACTCCCGAATTCGTAGCGATCCTCCGACCTTAGGCGAGCGGTGATCGCCCGAAGCACGCGACCGCATCGATCGGCCGGCGAGCGCCGGCGCTCAACCGCCTGGCGGTGGTTCCTGACCGGTCTGGCGGAAGAACGTCAGCGAGTCCCACGTGTCGATTCGACGCGTGATCAATCCGTCGCGTACCCCGAACCACATCACGCCGGGAATGTCGATCCGATGGCCGTCGACGTCGGCGCCCAACCGGTAGCGCACAGCCACGGCGTGCTCCCTATCCGGCGACCCGTCGCTCGCCCCGGTGACCCAGGCAGTTTCGCCCGGACCGATGGTCTCGATCACGGTGTACTCCCGATTGGGGAGCGAGGCCATGAAGCCGGGCAGGCGCCGTCGGTATTCGTCGCGCCCCGTGCAGCCCGAGCCGATCTCGCTCTGGTGCTCGTTGTGGAAGTCGTCGGCGACGTGGGCGGCGACCGCATCGGGATCGTCGTGGCCGAGCGCGTCGAGGTACGAGTCAACGATATCCACGTCCAAGCGGCGAACTCATCCCCAGACTTCGCGCACCTTCTCGTACACGCCCTGATCGTAGGAGAACTCGACGAGGTTGCCGTCGGGGTCGCTCAGCATGCAGATGTAGCCGATCGGCGCCGGCATCTGTTTCGGCCCGAAGGCGAGGCAGCCGTCGGATTCGCCGCGGGCGGCGATCTCGTCGACGTCGGCCTTGTTCGGCAACTCGATGCCGAAGTGATTGAAAGGCGCGAGCTTGGTGATCGGTGAGGGCGCGAACGGGTCGTGGTCAGGGAGGAACTGCGCGAGCACGAGCACGAACGGATGCTCGGAGCTGTCCGAGTGGCCGAGCCACGCGCCGTATCCGTCCTCGTCTTCGCGCCGTTCGAGCAGCTCGAGCGGGGTGTACTTCAGGTACCACTCGATGGTCGCGTCGATGTCGGCAACCCGCAGGGCGATGTGGGTCCAACGGGCAGTTGCCGGCCGGTGGACGTATTTCGGCTCGCTGATCGCGTTCGTTTCCGCCATCACCTCACCGTACCAACTGTTCGCTGGCCGACGGCCTGGTCCGACCGGACGTGCACACCATCACTGGTACGTTTGGCGTGTCCGCAGGTCGGCACGATCGGGGAGATGCGATGCGCACGAGGTCGATGTTGAGGTCGGTGGTGGCCGGGGTGTTGCTCGCGGCCGCTTTCCTGGTGGCGGTTCCGTCCGCATCGCCCGCGCTGGCGGTGCCCACGGGTTTCACCGACTCGCTCGTCGGACCCTTCACGACGTTCGCCCAACCGACGGCGGTCAAGGTGCTCCCCGGTGGCGACCTGCTCGTGCTGGAGAAGGGAGGAGCCTTCCGCCGCGTGGCCGCCGACGGTTCGGTCAGTCCGGCGGGGTCGATCGCCGTGTGTGCCGAGGGCGAGCGTGGTCTGCTGAGCGCGGCGCTCGATCCCTCGTTCTCGACGACCGGCTCGATCTACGTCTACGCGACCCGCCCGAGCGCCGGTGTCTGCAGGAACACGTTGTCGAAGTTCACGATGAGCGGCGGCGTCGTGTCGGCCGCATCGGAGCAAGTGCTCGTCGACAACATCGCGTGGACGGCCACCAATCACAACGGCGGCACGGTCGAGGTCGGCCGCGACGGCTTCCTCTACCTCAGCGTCGGCGAGGGCGCCGTCATGGCGCGGGCACAGGACCCCGCCTCGCTCGGCGGCAAGATCTTGCGAATCACGACGACGGGGCAGCCGGCGCCGGGCAATCCGTTCCTCACCGCCGCGGGCCACGGTCCGTGCGCGCGGGCGGGTCAGTCGGCCGCGGCGTGCGACGAGATCTACGCCCTCGGTCTGCGCAACCCCTTCCGTACCGCCTTCGATCCGAACTCGACGTCGACGCGGTTCCGCATCAACGACGTCGGCCAGAGCGCCTGGGAGGAGGTCGACGACGGCGCGGCCGGTGCCAATTACGGGTGGCCCGTCCGGGAGGGGCCGTGCGCGATCGGCCAGACCGCCGGCTGTTCCCCCGACCCGAACTTCACCGAGCCGCGGACCGCCTACCCGCGCGCGGTCGGCGCGTACCTCGTCGGTGGAGCCTTCGTGCCGAACGGCTGGTGGGGTGCGACCTACGACAGCGGCTACCTGTTCGCCGACGGCGCTTCGAACAACATGTGGCTGATGAACGCGGCCGGTGCCGTCGACTACAACGCTCCGTTCACGACCCAGCTCAGCGTGGCGACCGACCTGACGTTCGGTGTGCGCAACGGCGAACGCGCGCTGTTCTACGTCAACAACGGCAACGGGCAACTCCGCAAGATCGTCGGGCCGAACGCGGCAACCACCGCCGCCGCGGGTCCCGTTTACCTCGGCGGCCCAGGTGGCCCAACCGCACCGCTGCCCCAGCCACCGGTCCAGTCCGTCCCCGGCACGCATGCGTTCACCGCCTATCCGGCGGCACAGCGGGTGCTCGATACGCGCAACGCCATCGGTGGGCCGACCGGGCGTCTCGTTGGCGGCCAGCCGCGCACGGTGACCCTCGGCGTGCCGGCCGGCGCCAGCGCCGCCCTGGTCAACTTCACGCTCGACAACGGCGTCGGCCCCGAGGCGCAGTGCCGACCAGCGAGCTACCTCGTCGCCTGGAAACCGGGCACCGCGAAGCCCGCCACCTCGAACGCCAACGTCGGCGGCTGCGACGTCGCCGCCAACACGGCCGTCGTGCAAGTCGACAGCACCGGCTCGATCGTGGTCGAGGTGTACGCCGACGTCCACGTCATCGTCGACGTCCTCGGCTACTACACGCCGGCCGGTGGAGCGGTGAACGCCGGACGCTTCCAGGCGGTCACCCCGACCCGTCTGCTCGACAGCCGGGCAGGAGCGGCGCCCGGCAACGACTACTCGCGCGCCAACACCGGCAATACCTCGGTCGTGCGCTTCCCGGTCGCCGGCCGCGGCGGTGTGCCCGCCGGCGCGAAGACCGTGTCGCTCACCGTCACGGCGATCGGCCCCGGCAGCGATGCGCCCGGGTACGTGACGGCGTACGCGGGCGGTACGCCGCTGCCCGCGACGTCGACGGTGAACCACACCGGCAGCTTCGATACTCGGGCCAACCTGGCGCTCGTCCCGCTCGGCGCCGACGGAACGCGTGGAGCTCTTCCTCTATCAAGTGGCCAACGTCGTGGTCGACGTCGGTGGTTGGGTCACCTCGTCGACCGACGCCGCCGGCACGACCGGCCGCCTGCACTTCACCGAACCGACGCGCATCGCCGACAGTCGCAACGGCATCGGCGCCCCACCGCTCCCGCCCGGCGGCCAGATCACGTTGGAGCCGGTCGGGGTGCCGGCGAACGCGACGGCGCTCGCCCAGAACGCCACGATGGTCAGCCACGCTCCCGGTTGGATCTGCGCCACGCCGAATCCGTGGGCCGGCGGTGACGTCAGCATCCAGAACGCCCGCGAGGCCAACCAGGATCGTCCGGCGACGGCGTTCACCACGCTCGGCCCGGGCCCCGCACCCCGGCTCCGGTACTGCACGCAGGACAGCGCCGATCTGATCGTCGACGTGTTCGGCTGGTTCGAGTAGCCCGCATCAGTCCCGCACGCTCCACGATCACCGGACGGATCGCGGGATGTCGCCGCGATCTGAGAGCATCACACCGTGCAGCGGATGATCTGCGGCGGCGACGTCGTCACCATGAACGAGCGGCGCGAGGTGCTCGTCGGCGGTTCCGTCGTGGTCGACGACGACGTGATCGTCGCGGTCGGCTCGACCGCCGAACTCCGGCTGCAGTATCCGGACGCCACGGTGCTCGATGCGTCGGCGTGCGTCGTCACGCCCGGCATGATCGATGCGCACCAGCACTTGACGGGAGACCCGCTCGTGCGGAGCTGCATCCCCGACCTGTTGCCGCCCGGCGACTCGATCTTCCAGTGGTCGGTGCCGCTGCATGCTGCCCACGAACCGCTCGACGACGAGCTCGCGGCTTCGCTGTCGGCGGTTGAGGCGCTCACCAACGGGGTCACCACGGTCGTCGAGGCCGGCACCGTCGCGCACGCCGATCGCGTCGCCGGCGCCCTCACCGCCGTGGGTCTCCGCGCCACGCTCGGGGTGTGGGGTTGGGACATCGAGGAGGGCCCGTTCGCCGCACCGGCGGCCGAGGTGCTCGAGCGGCAACGGGCGGTCATCGACGCGTACCCGAGCGGCGGGCTCGTCGAGGGGTGGGTGACGCTCGTCGGCCACGATCTCGCCTCCGACGAGCTGCTGGCCGGCGCCGCGGATCTCGCCCGCGAGCTGCGCACCGGAATGACGATGCACATGTCGCCCACGTCGTCCGATCCCGAGCGCTACCTCGAGCGGACGGGTCGCCGCCCGGTGGAGCATCTCGACGACCTCGGCGTGCTCGGTCGCCACCTGCTCATCGGCCACGGGGTGTGGCTCGACGACGCCGAGGTCGAACTGATCCTGTCGAGCGAGACGGCCATCGCGTACTGCCCGTGGGCGTACCTCAGGCTCGGCCAGGGCGTGTTCGCCAACGGCCGCCACGCCGAGATCGTCGAGCGCGGCGGCCGGGTCGCGCTCGGGTGCGACGCGGCCAATGCCGGCGACGCCATCGACATCCTGCGCACCGCTGCGGCGGCAGCCGGCATCGCCCGCGACGCCCGCCTCGACCCGACGCGCTTCGGTGCCCACCAGGTGTTCGAACTGGCCACCATCGCCGGTGCCGAAGCCATCGGGCTCGCCGACCGCATCGGGTCGATCGAGGTCGGCAAGCAGGCCGACCTCGTCGTCCACCGCACCGACACCCCCGGATGGACTCCGCGCGGTGATGTCGGGCTGCAACTCGTCTGGGGCACCGACGGTCGCACCGTCCGCGACGTGTTCGTCGCCGGCCGTCACGTCGTCGCCGACGGCACGGTCGTGTCGATCGACGTCGCGGCGCTCTCGGCAGCAGCGGCCGATCACCAACGGCACCTGCTCGCCCACGCCGGCATCACCGTGCCACGCCCGTGGCCACACATCGACGCCCGCTGAACTCCGACTCGCCACCGACTCGCCATTTGGAAGGGAATCAACGACATGAAACTTCGAACGCTCGGACGCACCGGTGTGCAGGTCTCACGCTTCGGCCTCGGCACGATGGTGCTCGGCGCGTGGGGGAACACCGATCACGACGACTGCATCCGTCTGATCAATCGCGCCGTCGATGCCGGGATCAACCTCATCGACACCGCCGACGTGTACGCGTACGGCGAGAGCGAGGAGATCGTCGGTCGGGCTCTCGCCGGTCGCCGCGACGACGTGGTGCTCGCCACGAAGTTCCACAACGCGATGGACGACGACCCGAACCATCGCGGCAACTCGCGGCGCTGGATCCGGACGGCGGTCGAGGGCAGCCTGCGCCGCCTCCGCACCGACCACATCGACCTGTATCAGATCCACCGGCCCGACCCAACGACCGACATCGGCGAGACGGTCGACGCGCTGACCGATCTCGTCCGCACGGGGAAGATCGGCATGTGGGGCACCTCGACGTTCCCGGCCGCCGACCTGGTCGAGACGTGTTGGGCAGCGGAGCGTCGCGGCGTGGCGGCTCCGCACTCCGAGCAACCGCCGTACTCGATCATGTGCCGTGGCATCGAGCGAGACGTGCTCCCGACGTGCCGTCGTCACGGCATCGGTGTGATCGTGTGGAGCCCGCTGTCGGGTGGGTGGCTGACCGGCAAGTACCAGCGGTCGTCACCGGCCGCCCGCCGGATCGCGGGCGACGACCAACCCCGACCACTTCGACGGTGGCAACGAAGCGAAATTCGACGCGGCGGAGCGCCTCGGCCTGATCGCGGCCGAGGCCGGGCTCACGATGACGCAGCTGGCGTTGGCGTGGTCGGTCGAGCATCCTGCCGTGACGGCCGCCCTCATCGGACCGCGCACGAACGACCAACTCGACGACCTCCTCACCGCGGCCGACGTGTCGCTCGGCGCGGACGTGCTCGACGCGATCGACGAGGTGGTCCCTCCCGGAGTCGACCTCAACCCGGGCGACGCCGGGTGGACGTCCCCCGCGCTCGCCCCGTCATCTCGCCGCCGCCGCTGAACCTCGCCCCCTACGGGGTCAGACCCCGGAGGGGGCCAGGTTTGCTGAGTTGTTTTGTGACGCGGGGGAAACATGGTGTTCACCCGGTGGCTTTACGGTCCGCCCTGCATGCGACTCAGCCCGCACGAGCAGGAACGACTGATGCTCCATCAAGCCGCGGGCGTGGCCCGCGCGCGGCGCGAACGGGGGCTTCGCCTCAACTACCCCGAGGCCGTCGCCGTCCTCGCCGCCTGGGTGCTCGAATCGGCTCGCGACGGGCGGCGTGTGGCCGACCTGATGGAGGACGGACGCCACGTCCTCACTCGCGCCGACGTGATGGAGGGCATCGCCGACATGCTCCCCGAGGTCCAGATCGAAGCGACGTTCCCGGACGGCACCAAGCTCGTCACGCTCCACGACCCGATCTCCGGACCGGGCGTGCCGGGTGATGGCGACCTCGTCCCCGGCCAGATCGTCGGACCCGACGAGCCGGTCGAGATCAACGTCGGTCGGGCGGTGATCACGCTCCGCGTGGAGAACGCCGGCGACCGGCCGATCCAGGTCGGTTCGCACTATCACTTCGCCGAGGCCAACCCGTCGCTCGCCTTCGATCGGGTGGCCGCACGCGGGCACCGGCTCGACGTACCCGCCGGGCACGGCCGTGCGCTTCGAACCCGGGATCGCTCTCGACGTCGCCCTCGTGCCGTTCGTCGGCGGCCGGGTCATCGCCGGTCTGCGCGGTGAGGTGTCGGGCCCGCTCGATCCGCCTTCCTCAGGCGTCCCGGAGGCCGCCGGATGAGCTTCATCGAACGATCCCGTTACCGCTCGCTGTACGGGCCGACGACGGGCGACCGCATCCGTCTCGCCGACACCGACCTCTGGATCGAAGTCACCGAGGATCGGTGCGTCGGCGGCGACGAAGTCGTGTTCGGCGGCGGCAAGGTCATCCGCGAATCGATGGGCCAGTCGACACGATCGCGCGCCGACGGTGCGCCCGACCTCGTGATCACCGGCGCCGTGATCCTCGACCACTGGGGCATCGTGAAGGCCGACATCGGCGTCCGCGACGGCCGCATCATCGGCATCGGCAAGGCCGGCAACCCCGACACGATGGACGGCATCCATCCGGCGCTCGAGATCGGTCCGTCGACCGAGATCATGTCCGGCAACGGACGGATCGTCACCGCCGGGGCCATCGACTGCCACGTCCACCTGATCTGTCCCCAGCTCCTCGACGAGGCTCTCGGCGCCGGCATCACCACGATCATCGGCGGCGGCACGGGCCCGGCGGAGGGCACCAAGGCGACGACGGTCACGGGTGCGTGGCACCTCGAGCGGATGCTCGAAGCGCTCGACCACTGGCCCGTCAACGTCGCCCTCCTCGGGAAGGGCAACACCGTCGACGAAGCAGCGATGTGGGAGCAACTCCGGGCCGGTGCCGCCGGGTTCAAGCTCCACGAGGACTGGGGCACGACCCCCGCGGCGATCGATGCCTGCCTGCGCGTCGCCGACGCGTCGGGCGTGCAGGTCGCCATCCACACCGACACCCTCAACGAGGCCGGCTACGTCGAGAGCACGCTCGCGGCGATCGCCGGGCGGTCGATCCACACGTTCCACACCGAAGGTGCGGGCGGCGGTCACGCACCCGACATCATGACGGTCGCCTCGCACCCCAACGTGCTCCCGTCGTCGACCAACCCGACCCGTCCGCACACGGTGAACACCGTCGACGAACACCTCGACATGTTGATGGTGTGCCACCACCTCAATCCGGCCGTACCGGAGGACCTCGCCTTCGCCGACAGCCGCATCCGCCCGTCGACGATCGCCGCGGAGGACATCCTCCACGACCTCGGAGCGATCTCGATGATCGGCTCGGACTCGCAGGCGATGGGCCGCATCGGTGAGGTCGTCATACGGACGTGGCAGACCGCGCACGTGATGAAACTGCGCCGCGGCGCGCTCCAGATCGACAACGCAGTCGACGGCGTCGCCGACAACCTGCGGGCCCGCCGGTACGTCGCGAAGTACACGATCTGCCCGGCGATCACGCACGGCCTGCAGGGCGAGGTCGGCTCGGTCGAGGTCGGCAAGCTGGCCGACCTCGTGCTGTGGGACCCCGCGTTCTTCGGCGTCCGCCCGCACGTGGTGATCAAGGGCGGCATGGTGGCCTGGGCCACGATGGGCGACGCCAACGCCTCGATCCCCACGCCCGAACCGCAACTTCCCCGGCCGATGTTCGGCGCGGCGCCCGCCGTCGCTCCCGGACGATCCGTGGCGTGGGTCGCCGAGGCCGCCCTCGACGACGGTTTGGCCGACCGGCTGAACGTCCAGCGGCGGCTGGTGCCGGTGATCAACACCCGATCGCTCGGCAAGGCCGACATGCCGCTCAACGACGCCACACCCGACATCCGGATCGACCCCGACACGTTCGCCGTGCGGATCGATGGCGACCTCGTCACCGAGCAGCCCGCCTCGCTTCTGCCGATGGCGCAGCGTTACTTCCTGTTCTGACCCCCGATGGACTCCGCCCTGATGCTCCTGGTCGACGGCCGGTTCCCGGCGGGCGGCCACGCCTATTCGGCAGGCGTCGAGGCCGCGGTCTCGATCGGTGACGTGGTCGACGTGGCATCACTGGAGCGCTATCTGCACGGACGGCTCGCCACCACCGGACGGGTCGACGCGGCGTTCGCCGCGCACACGTGCGCCCACTCCGCCGATCTCGCCGTGATCGCCGGCCGAACTCGACGATGAGTACTCCGCCCGCGTGCTGTCGCCGTACCTCCGCTCGACGAGTCGCCGCCTCGGCCGCCAGCTCGTCCGATCCGCCGGCCGCATCTGGCCGAGCGTCGGTGTGGCAGCGGTGTCGGCGACATCGGGCGGACCGCATCAGCCGATCGCCCTCGGCGCGGTCGTCGCCGCGGCGGGAGGATCGCCGGCCGACGCCGCCGCGGTCGCCTTCCACCATCTCGGCGCGGCGGTCACGTCGGCCGCCGTTCGCCTGCTCGGCCTCGACCCGATCGAACTCGCGGCGGTGCAGGCCGGAGCGGGGCGTGTGGTCGACGCGGGGCGCGACGAGTGGGCAGCCTGGTCGACCGGCTCGCCATCGGATCTCCCCGCGGCCGGCGGGTCACTCACCGAGATCCTCGGCGAGCGCCATGGCGGCCTCGACGCCCGGCTGTTCATCGCATGACCGCCCCTTCGACCACCCTTCTCACCGGCCACTGGAGATCCCATGCCACCTCATGACATCCCGCACGATCCTTTGCACAACGACCTGTTCCACCGCGAGCCCGCACATCACCTCGACAACGGCGTCAGTCGGGCGTTGCGGGTCGGCATCGGGGGACCCGTCGGGAGCGGCAAGACCACGCTCGTCGGGTCGTTGTGCCGATTGCTCCGCGACGAGCTCTCGCTCGTGGTCGTCACCAACGACATCTTCACGTCGGAGGACGCGAAGGCCCTGCGGGCCTCGGCGGTGTTGCCCGAGGATCGAATCGTCGCGGTCGAGACCGGCTGCTGCCCGCACACCGCGATCCGCGACGACATCGCGGCGAACCTCGATGCGGTGGAGCAACTCGAGGCGCAGCACGGACAGGTCGACGTCACCCTGGTCGAGTCGGGCGGCGACAACCTCACCGCCATCTTCAGCCGGGGTCTCGTCGACGTGCAGATCTTCGTGATCGACACCGCCGGCGGCGACGACATCCCGCGCAAGGGCGGGCCCGGTGTGGCACTCGCCGATCTGCTCGTGGTGAACAAGGTCGACCTCGCCCCGTACGTCCGGGCCGACGTCGATCTGATGTTCCGCGAGGCGACCGAACGGCGGCACGGCGAACCCGTCCTGCTCACCTCGCTCGTCGAGCCCGAGGGTGCGGCGGAGGTCGCCGACTGGATCCGCTCCCGGCTGGGCCGCTGGCGCGGCACCGCGTGAGGGCGACCGCGACGATTGCCGTCGCGCGTCGGGAGGGACGCGACGAACTCGTCGATCGCCGGTCGCAGGCGCCGTTCAGCGTGCGGCGATGCGGTGACCGGATCATGGTCGCCTCGTCGGCGGCGATGCCGGTCGGCGGCGACGAATTGGATCTGTCGATCACGGTCGGGGAGGGTGCGAGCGCCGCCGTCGGTTCGGTGGCCGCGACGATGGTGTGGCCCGGCGCCGGCGGTGAACGCTCGACGATGTCGACCGTGGCGACGGTCGCCCCCGCTGGCCGGTTGGACCTGTGGCTCGAGCCGACGGTGTCGGTGGCGCGGTCGTGGCACCGCGCCACGACGATCGTCGGGCTCGCGGGGTCGGCGACATGTCGTGTGGTCGAGGAGGTGGTGCTCGGCCGGACCGGTGAGCGTGCCGGCAGACTCGATCTGGCGCTGCGTGTGGAACGCGACGGCCGGGTACTCGCACACCACGAGGAGTGGTTCGGCCCTGACGTGCCGGGTGCGTCGAGTTCGATCTCGGTCGGCAGTGCCCGCCACGTGCTGTCGGCGGTCCTGGTCGGCGTCGAGGCGGGTCGATCTCGCGTCCGTGTCGAGAACGGACGCGCGCTGGCCTGGTTGCCGATGCAGGACGACGCCGTGGTCATCATGGCGGTCGGGCCCGACCGGCCCGCCGTGCTCGACCTGGTCGGCGCCGTCGCTCCCGAACTCGTCACGACACCGGCGATGGCGATCAGCGGATCGCGAATAGGGTGACACCGTCAGGCCAGGCATTCAGCGAGGGGCTCCACGATGCTGATCGAGCATGACGAACTGCGCCACTACTGGTACGTCGTCGCCGAGACGCCCGATGTCGACGCCTCGCCGGCGCCACTCGCGGTGCGACTGCTGGACGCCGACTATGTCGTGTGGCGGTCGTCGAACGGTGAACTCGTCGCCGCCCCCGACCGCTGTCCGCACCGCGAGTCGCCACTGAGCATCGGCACGGTCACCGACGGGTGCCTCACCTGCGCCTACCACGGCTGGAAGTTCGGCGACGGTGGCTCGTGCATCGAGGTCCCGTCGTCCGGCGTCGGTCGTCCGGTGCCACCGAAGGCCCACCTGCCGACCGTCAACGCGCGCGAGCGGTACGGGCTCGTGTGGATCTGCCCGGGCGAGCCGGTCGCCGACATTCCCCGCATGGCGGCCGACGACGATCCCGCGTACCGCCGCATCAACAGCGGCGTCGAGCGCTGGAGCACGTCGGTGACACGGATGACCGACAACTTCCTCGACATCGCCCACTTCCCGTGGGTGCACGCGGGCACCTTCGGGATCCAGGACCAGCGCGCCGTTCCGCCGGTCGAACTCGAACAGCTCGACGACGACTTCTACGGATACCGGTACGACGTCGAGGTGGCGAACGCCGCCGGTGCGCAGTCGTCGGGGCTCGACGCGGCGGTGATCACGCGCCGGATGACCACGGGGTTCAACCTGCCCTTCACCGTTCGCAGCACGATCCACTACGAGACCGGGCTCGACCACCTCATCCTGCTGTGCTCGACGCCGATCGACGACGTGACGTCGTACTTCACGTTCGTCATCTGGCGCAACGACGACTTCTCGGTGCCGGGCGAGGAGGTCATCGCCTTCGACCGGGCGATCGGCGCGGAGGACAAGGTGATGCTCGAACGGATACCGGGCGTCCTGCCGCTCGAGCCGCTCGCGACGGTCAGCGTCCAGTCCGACAAGCCATCGGTCGAGTGGCGTCGGCGGCTGGCGGCGCTGCTCGGGGTGTGAGGTCGGCCGCGCGAGACTGCCGCATTCCGGAAGGAGTTGGAATGAGCAAGCACCACGACCGTCCGCCGCTGATGCAGCGGATGGAGGACGAGCGTCCGTACGACGAGCCGATCGGCAAGAAGCGCTACGAACGCGAGTTGCTGGAGTTGCAGATCGAACTGTTGAAGATGCAGGAGTGGACACAGACGACGGGCGCCCGAGTGGTC
This sequence comes from Ilumatobacteraceae bacterium, assembly GCA_963829675.1. GTDB lineage: Bacteria > Actinomycetota > Acidimicrobiia > Acidimicrobiales > Ilumatobacteraceae > Sva-07. The sequence goes on along the minus strand of CAWHJP010000009.1, from coordinate 59,461 downwards.
GTCGTCTTCGAAGGCCGCGACGCGGCGGGCAAGGGCGGGGCGATCCGTCGCTTCACCGATCACCTCAACCCTCGCCATGCGCGAACGGCCGCCCTCGCGGTGCCGAACGACACCGAGCGGGGTCAGTGGTACTTCCAGCGGTACGTGCAGCACCTGCCGACGACCGGCGAGATCGTGCTGTTCGACCGCTCGTGGTACAACCGGGCCGGGGTGGAGCGGGTGATGGGGTTCTGCACGAGCGAGCAGTATCAGATCTTCTTCGAACAGTTGCCCGGCTTCGAGCGCAGCCTGGTCCAGTCGGGGATCCACCTGTTCAAGCTGTGGTTCACGGTGTCGGCCGAGGAGCAGCGGCGGCGGTTCGAGGCCCGCACCGACGACCCGCTGAAGCAGTGGAAGCTGTCGCCGATGGACCAGGAGGCGATCAAGCGATACGACGAGTACGGCCGAGCGCGCGATGCGATGCTGATCGGAACGAATCATCTGGATGCGCCGTGGACGGTGATCAACTCGAACGAGCAGAAGCGCGCTCGGCTCGAGTCGATGCGTCACGTCCTCCACACCCTCGACTACGGCGGCAAGGACTCCAAGGTCGCGCACGCCCCCGACGCCAACGTCGTCCGCCCCGCCGCCGACGTCATGTAGTTCGTTCTCGTGAACTTCTTGCGCACCCGCGAGCGCAAGAAGTTCACGAGAACCGACCCGGTCCGGTCATTCCACTTCGACGCGGCGTTCGAACACGAACTCGTAGTCGAGGTACGCGTTGAGGTGCTCGGTGCCCGGCGCCGGCGGGATGAGCTGCGCGGACTGCAGCAGCATCCAGCCATCGCGCAGTGCGTCGACGCCCGTGGCGTACGGCACGTCGCCGCGACTCGGCTCGGGTAGTGCAGGGCCGGTGCCGTCGGTCCCGTCGTGGAAGGCCCAGCCCACCGTGGCCGAATCGAGCGACGATCCGCTGGCCCAGAGATAGAGGACCTGCTGTCGTTGGCTCACGCCGATGCCACCGCGGCGTGACCCTCGAGGCGTGTGAGGTAATGGTCGACGTCGTAGTGGTCGTCGCCGGTGAGGTATCGCCACAGCAGGGCGCGCTGCACCTGCTCGTTGCGGTGGTCGGTCTGGCTCATCCATCGGTGCCAGGTGCGGAAGATCTGGGCGACGCTGTCGGGGAGCATCCGGGCGAACACGTGGTCGGACGGCGGGTTCTGGAGCTCGTCGAGGTCGGCCGTGTTCCACAGCCGCACCTGCGGCACGGTCGGATTGAGGCGGACCTTGTGCATCCAGCGGTCGGTGCCGCTCGGGTTCGGTTGCCCGGCGTGCCAGAGCCCGTGGTGGAAGACGACGACCGTGCCGGCCGGACCTGAGAACTGCTCCTCGCCGGCGATGTGCTGGTACCGGTCGAGACCCGAGGAGCGCACGCGGCGGAGATGACTGCCGGGCAGGTACCGCGTGCCACCTTCGCCGGGCTCGACGTCGTGCGGATACCAGAACAACTGCACGTCGAAGGCGAGGTCGTCGGAGTCGGTGATGGCGTCGACGTGCAGCGGCTGGACGTACGTCGCACGCGGTGCGATGTAGTGCGTCCAGTCGTGGTCGAACCGCGGGTTGCGTCCGACGAACGACTCGATGATGCCCGCCACGGCTGGGAGGCGCAGGTACTCGCCGATGGCCGACGGTGGTGGGTAGCACTCGTCGAGCGGCGTGCCGGTGTGCGGTGGCTTCATCCCGGTCGGTGACATCCGCTCGGCGTTGAGCCGGCGCATCTCATCGATCGCCCGCTCGTTGACGTCCGCCGGCACGATCGCGTCGAACCGGATCACCCCGTTCGCCACGAACTCGGCCATTTGCCGAGTCGTCAACCGGTGGTCGATGCCGCCCTCGTTCCCCATGCGCCATTCGTAGCCGACGACCCGGGCCGCCGGCGAACGCGTGATCAATGTGCGGCGGTGGTGCGCAGATTGATCACGCGTTCGCCCGGCGGGCGGCGCGTCAGGTCTTCTGGGTGCCGACCTTGAGATCCTTGAACGGGACGTCGCGGTCGACGGCGGGCTCACGCGGCAGGCCGAGGACGCGGTCACCGATGATGTTGCGCTGGATCTCGTCGGTACCGCCGGCGATGCCCGATTGGAATGAGTTGAGCACCGCCTTCATGCGGTCGCCGCCGGATTCGTCCGACGGATCCCATGCCACCGAGCCGGGACCGGCGAACTCGAGCAACAGCTCGCGGACGCGCCACGCGATCACCGATCCGAAGAGCTTGCCGAGCGAACCGCCGGGCCCTGGCGTCTTGCCGGCCTTCTGCTCGTCGCGGTTCTTCATGGCGACGAGCGACTTGGTGGTCTCCATCGACCAGATCTTCATCAACTGATCGCGGACGACCGGGTTGTCGATCTGACCGGTCTCGGTGGCCGCCTTCACCAACATCTTGAAGTTCGGCTGGCTGATCTTTCCTGCGCCAGCGCCACCGATGGCGACGCGCTCGTACATCAGCATCGACGTCGCCAGCCTCCAGCCGGCGTTCAGTTCGCCGATCTGCCAGTCCTTCGGGACACGCACGTCGGTGAAGAACACCTCGTTGAAGTGCGAGCCGCCGTCGATCTGGTGGATGGGACGGATCTCGACGCCGGGCGCCTTCATGTCCATGATGAACATCGACAGGCCGGCGTGCTTCACCTGATCGGGGTCGGTGCGAACGACGACGATGCCGTAGTCGGACTTGTGGGCGAGGGTGGTCCACACCTTCTGGCCGTTGAGCACCCACTCGTCGCCATCCAGTTCGGCCTTGGACTGGAGGCTGGCGACGTCGGAGCCGGCACCGGGCTCGGAGAACATCTGGCACCACATGGTGCGGCCGGAGATGTTGTCGGCGAGGAACCGTTCCTTCTGCTCGGGTGTGCCCCACTCGTTGAGCATCGGCAGGCACATGCCGTGGCTGATGATGAACTCGCCATCCATCATCGTGTAGTTGCTCTTGACCTCACGCCAGATCTTCTCGTGGGCGAGCGTCAGCCCGCCGCCGCCGTACTCGGCCGGGAACGGGACGCCGGCGAGACCGGCCTCCGCGGCCGCGGCGAGATACGCCTTCTGCTCCTCGATGGTCGGGACGCCGTTGCGCTTGGCGTGGGCTTCCATGAAGTCGACGCACTTCTGACGGAACTCGGCCGCCTCGCTCTCGGTCAACCCGTCGGCCGTGGTCGGCGCAGCGGTGGGCGACATCGTGTCAGTCATGAATTGGCTCCCTTGAGGCAAACGTTGGCAATGGCAACGGACGGCCGACGCGTTTTGAATCGGCTCGATCGGTGGGCTATTGTATGTCTCCCTACAGTATGAGTCAAAATCTGACGACACATGAACTCGACTCACCGCCGTGGCTGCGGGTCGAGTCGACGCTGATGGCAACGGCCCGGCTCGTCCGGACGGCCTACGACGCTCGGCTGGACCCGCTCGGGCTGAACCTCACGCAGGCCAGCCTGCTCGGTTACATCGCCGAGTTCGGCTCGACCACCCAGACCCAGCTGGCCGACCGGCTCGGCATCGGACGGGCCTCGATCGGCGCCGTCGTCGATCAGCTCGAAGCCCGGCGCTTCGTCGTCCGTCAGCCCAATCCCGCCGATCGGCGCGTGTGGCTCGTCGCCATCACGCCCGAGGGCAGCGACCTTGCTGTCGAGATCGCCCACGTCGACGCCGTGCTGCGCGCGGAACTCCGGCGCGGCATCGGACGCGAGGAGCGCCAGGCGCTCGCCTGGATGATGACCCGGCTCCAACAGAACCTGCAGTCCGTCATCGCCAATCCGCCCGAGATCGACGCGAAACCCGTCGCCCCACCATCCATCGAACAAGCGAACAACAGGAGAAACCCATGACCGAAGCCGTCATCGTCGACGCCGTCCGCACCGCCGGAGGCAAGCGCAACGGAAAGCTCAAGGACTGGCATCCCGCCGCCCTCGCTGCCGAGGTGCTCAAGGCCCTCGAGGAGCGCAACAACCTCGACCCCGCACTCGTCGACGACGTGATCATGGGGTGCGTCATGCAGGTCGGCGAGCAGTCGCTCAACATCGGCCGCAACGCAGTGCTCGCCGCCGGTTGGCCCGAATCGGTCCCCGCTACCACGATCGATCGCCAGTGCGGTTCCAGCCAGCAGTCGATGCACTTCGGTGCGCAGGGCGTCATCGCCGGCGCATACGACGTCGTCGTCGCCGCCGGCGTCGAGGTCATGACCCGCACCCCGATGGGTGCATCGGTCGTCCAGGGCATGGGCTTCCCGTTCCCGCAGGCGCAGCTCGACCGCTACGCCGACACCGGCCTTCCCCCGCAGGGCATCGGCGCCGAGATGATCGCCGCGGAGTACGGCCTGACCCGCGAGGACCTCGACGCGTTCGGCGCCCAGAGCCAGCAGCGCGCCGCCGTCGCCCGCGACGAAGGTCGCTTCGAGAACGAGATCATCCCGATCGTCATCGACCTCGACGGCACGAAGGAAGAGTTCAAGACCGACGAGGGCATCCGCGAAGGCACGACCACCGAGACGCTCGCCAAGCTCAAGCCGGCGTTCAAGGAGGACGGCTCGATCACCGCCGGCAACTCGTCGCAGATCTCCGACGGCGCATCGGGCGTGCTGATCATGAGCAAGGACAAGGCCGAGGAGCTGGGCATGAAACCCCGCGCCCGGTTCCACTCCTTCGCCGTCGCCGGGACCGACCCGGTCACGATGCTCAAGGGCCCGATCCCGGTCACCCGCAAGATCCTCGACAAGTCGGGTCTGTCGATCGAGGACATCGACCTGTTCGAGGTCAACGAGGCGTTCGCCTCGGTCGTCCTGGCCTGGCAGAAGGAGTTCGACATCGACATGACCAAGGTCAACGTGAACGGCGGAGCGATCGCCCTCGGCCACCCGCTCGGTTGCTCCGGCACGAAGCTGATGGCGACGCTCCTCAACGAGCTCGAGCGCACCGGCGGCCGTTACGGCATGCAGGTGATGTGTGAGGGCGGCGGCATGGCCAACGCCACCATCATCGAACGCCTCGACTGAACGTCATCCCAAGAACGCCAACCAACCCGAAATTTGGAGCAGATGTCGCGCTCGAGCGCGACATCTGCTCCATTTTCGGATGACCGCGGGCCGCGGCGCCGGGGGGCGGCGCCGCGATCCTCACGATCGGGGCAGGCGGACGATCAATCCGGACGGGGACCGGGATCGGGAGCCCCGGTGCGCGTGCGCTTCAGCTCGAAGAACGAGTCGATGTCCATCAGGGTGACGAGCGCATCCCACATGGCGACACTCTTCGCGGTCGGCGGCACCTTCGTGATGACGGGCCCGAAGTACCCGGCCTTCACGCCGTCGGAGTTCGTGATGGCGATGATCGGCGTGCCGACGTCTCCGCCGACGAGGTCGAGACCCTCGTCCATGCCGACCTGGATGGCCTTGTCCCACGACTCGTCGTCGAACGCCGCAGCATGCGATGTGTCGAGACCGACCGCCCGCAGACCGTCGGCCGGGTCGAAGTACATCTCCTTGTCGTGGTGGATGCGCGTGCCGAAGTACCAGTAGAGCCGGAAGAAGGCGTCGTCGCCCTCGGCGGCACGGGCCGACTCCATCACCCGCAGCAGACCGTGGGTGAACACGGTCGGTTCGTAGAACGGCGAGTCCTCCGGCGGATCGTTCTTGAACTTGAGGCTGATCGGGCGCCACGTCACGGAGATGTCGCGGTTCGGTTCGACCTCGTCGTGGATCCAGCGTGCAGTGGTCCAACAGAACGGGCAGGCGGGATCGACCCAGAATTCGACGTTCATGAGGTGGGGGTTCCTTCCAGGGTGGGAGTGGCGGTGAGAGCGGGAGTGGCCGGGACGGAGATCCCCACGCCGCTCACCTCGGTGCGGCCGAACCGCTCGATCTCGGCGGCGAGGTCGAGCGGGCCGATCGTCGAGCGCTTGGCGACATCGTCGTCGGTGAGCAGGTGGGCGGGGATGAGCCACACGACTTCGAACTCGAGGCCGTCAGGGTCCTTGGCGTAGAGGCTCTTCGTGGTGCCGTGATCACTCGCGCCGACGAGCGCACGACGCTTGGACAGCACATCAGCGGCTCGTTCCAGGTCGTCGAGGGTTTCCACCTCCCACGCCAGGTGATACAGGCCGACCGTGCCGCGACCTGCCGCCGACGGCGCCGCCTGGCTGCCGATCTCGAACACGCCGAGGTCGTGGTCGTTCGTGGAGCCCGGCGCTTGGAAGAACGCTCCGCCCGGGAACGACGAGATCACCCGGAAGCCGAGCGCGTTCTCGTAGAAGTCGATCGTGCGTGCCACATCGCGGACGTACAGGACCGCGTGGTTCAAACCTCTCACTGCCATGACTGTCTCACCATGATTGGCTCAACATCATTGCTCACGCAATATTCCCTGGCGGCGAGAATGTCGAAACACCTTCGCTGCCGGCGATCGCCACGGATGAGACTGACGGCATGGACGAACGAGGAGAGTCGCGATGGCGCGCCCTCGGCGGCCTGCTGTGGCCCGACCGAGGCCGCTGGCTCGCGCTCGGCGCGCTGGTGGCTGCCTCGTCGGTGCTCGTCATCACCGGCCCGCTCGTCGTGCGCCGGCTCGTCGACCGCGCCGCCGCCGGGGCCGACGCCAACGAGCTTCGTGGCCTCGCCGCCGTGTTCCTCCTCGTCGCCCTGCTGGCACAGGTCCTCGCGGTGATCGTCGCCTGGCGGGCGACCACCGCCGCCTGGGCGACCACGAACGATCTGCGGCTCGACATGACGCGCCATGTCCTCGGTCTCGATCACGAGTTCCACCGGCGGCACACTCCGGGTGAACTCATCCAGCGCGTCGACGGCGACGTCACGTCGGTGTCGGAGTTCCTCGGTCTCGTGGTGCCCAAGGCGCTCGGCGCGGCGCTGACGATCGGCGGCATGGTGATCGTGCTCGCCGTGCTCGACTGGCGGTTGGCGATCGGACTCGTTCTCTACCTCGGCGCGACGTTCGCCATCGTCGTGCGTGGTCGTCACCGGGCGGTGCGTGAATCGTCCGACGAGATGGGAGCGCTCGGCCGGTTGTACGGCGGCATCGAGGAGCGCCTTGTGGCCGCCGAGGACCTGCGGTCCAACGGCGCCGGCGCGCACGTTGCCTGGCGTTTCGTGGAGGACAGCACCGACGCCTTGGCGAGTTCGGTGCGGCGGGAGCGCGCCTTTCTGACCATGTGGTGGTTCGTGCAGTTGGCGCTGGCCGCCGGGTGGGTGGTGGTGCTCGTGTTGGGGGCGTGGACGATCTCGCACGACGTCGCCACCATCGGCACGATCTTCCTCCTCTATCAGTACATCCTGTTGATCGGGCGGCCGCTCGAGGACCTCGTGCACGAGCTCGAGACCGTCCAAAAGGCGAACGGTGCCATGGTCCGCGTGCTCGACCTGCTGGCGATCTCGACGCGTGTCCTCGACGGCGGGACCATCTCGCCCGCGCCCGGCCCGCTGACCGTCGAGTTCGACAGGGTCTCCTTCGACTACGGCGACGACCAGCCCGTGCTCCGCGACGTACACCTTGCGCTCGGGGCCACTCGCTCGGTCGGGATCGTGGGCCGCACGGGCAGCGGCAAGACGACCTTCTCCCGCCTCGTCCTGCGACTGGTCGAGCCGACCACGGGCGTGGTCCGACTCGGTGGGGTGCCGATCGCCGACATTCCGGTCGCGGAGCTGCGCCGGCGGGTTGCCCTGGTTTCCCAGGAGGTCGAGCTCTTCGCCGGGTCGATTCGTGACAACGTGGCGCTCTTCGATCGTTCGGTGCCCGACGCCGCGGTGGTCGGCGCGCTCCGGGCGGTCGGGCTCGATGCCCTCGCCGGTGGCGACATCCATCGCCAACTCGGCGCCGCGGGGACCGGGCTCTCGGCCGGTGAGGCGCAGTTGTTGTCGCTGGCCCGTGTGTGGATGCGGGACCCCGACGTGCTGGTCCTCGACGAGGCGACGGCGCGCATCGACCCCGAGACCGAGCGGAAGATCGAGGCGGCCGTGGCGCGACTGATGGTGGGGCGGACCACGCTGATCATCGCCCACCGACTCTCGACGCTCCACGCCGTCGACGACATCGTCGTGTTCGAGCGCGGTGAGGTCGCCGAGTTCGGTGCCCGCGCCGACCTGATCGGTGACGACGAGAGCCAGTTCGCGCGTGCTGGTCGCGCTCTCGCTCGACGCCGCGGACGACGACCACACGCCGGACGAGCCGGTGCCGGACGAGCCAGTACACTGGTCGAGCCAATGATGGCGAGGCGGAGCCCGACGAGCCGGTGATGGACGAGCCCGTGACGGACACCCGGGAGGTGGTCGGGTCATGACGCTCGTGGAACATCCCGACGGGCTGGCGGCCGACGAGGCGGTCACCCAACCCGACGCGGTCGCCGGAGCTGCGCCGAGGCCACGTCGATCGGTTCGCGCGAGGTGTGGCGGCTGGCCTGGCGCGTCTCGCAACATCGGCCGCGCGAGCTCTGGACAGGGTGGGCGCTGTTCGTCGTGTTCTTCACGATGCCCGCAGTCACCGGGCTCATGCTGGCCCGGGGGTTCGAGGCGCTGTCCGACGGCAACACCTCGCTGACGTACCGCTACGCGGCCGCGGTCGCGGCGTCGGAACTCATCAGGATGATCGCCATCCACTGGGGCGCGTTGATCTGGACGGCGGCGTGGATCCACATGCAGACGTTCCTCCGGGCGAACATGTTGGCCGCCCAGATGGCCAGCGGCGGATCGGAGGCGGGCCGGCCGGTCGGCTCCGCCGGCGCCGCGATCACCCACTTCCGTGACGACACCGAGGACGTCGCCAACTTCGTCGACGGCCTGGTCGACGTGTCGGGTGGCGTCGTGTTCACCGTGTTCGCGGGAATCGTCCTCGGCATGGCCGACGCCCGTGCGGCCGCGGTGCTGTTGCTCCCCCTTGTGGGCGTGGCGGTCGCGACGCGGACCCTCGACCACCGGATCAAGGTGTACCGCGCCGCGGATCGGGCGGCGACCGCCGAGGTCACCGGCCTGGTGGGCGACGTGATGGCCGCCTCGACGACGATCAAGGTGAACGATGCCACCGACGCACTGCTCGACCGGCTGAAGGTGCTCGTCGAGGCTCGTCGCCAGACCGCGACCCGCGACCGGGTCCTCGACGAGACGGTGCAGGCGTTCAGCCAGGGCGCCGCCGATGTCGGTCTCGGGCTCGTCCTGATCGTGTCGGCGACGGCGATCGCTTCCGGGGTCTTCGGGCTGGGTGAGCTGGCGCTGTTCACCGCCTACCTCGGTTGGCTGTCGTTCCTGCCGCGGATGATCGGCCGCGTGCTGCGCGCGTCGCAAGCAATCGGGCGTGGCGTTCGAGCGGATGCGACATCTGGTTGCCGACGAGCACGCCGCGAACACGACCCTGCCGAGGCACCTCCCCGTCGGAGCGCGTGACGTGCGCGAGCGCCCGAACGTCGAGCGGCCCGAGCGCGTTCCGCTGGAGCGCCTCGACATCGTCGGCCTGTCGGCGATCCACGACGGCGGCGCGGGGGTTCGGGACGTGTCGATCTCGATCCAGCGGGGCCAGTTCGTGGTCGTGACCGGCCCGGTCGGTGCCGGCAAGAGCACGCTGCTCAGGGCGCTCGTCGGGCTCGTCCCGGCCGAGCAATGTTCAGGGGAGGTGCGTTGGAACGGCGACGTGATCCTCGATCGAGCGGCCTTCTTCGTGCCTCCCAACGCAGCGTTCCTGTCACAGGTGCCCCAGCTGATCTCCGATTCGGTGGCCGACAACGTCGGGCTCGGTCCGGTGGACGACGCCCAGCTGACGACCGCTCTTGAACTGGCGGCGATCGCGGCCGACATCGACCTGATGCCCGCCGGCCGGGCGACGCTGATCGGACCTCGAGGTCTGCGGCTGTCCGGCGGGCAACGCCAGCGGCTCGCCACCGCTCGAGCGCTGGTGCATTCGCCCGAACTCGTGGTCCTCGACGACCTGTCGAGCGCGCTCGACGTCGAGACCGAACTCGAACTGTGGACCAACCTGGCCGCCGCCGGGATGACCGTGCTCGCGGTGTCGCATCGTGCGATCGCCTTCGAACGCGCCGATCAGGTGATCACCCTGTCCGTGCGCTGATTTGGCGGTGCGCTGATTCCTCCGCCTCCCCGCCACCAGTGGGGGGCTCGGTTTGCGGTGGGCTGGTCAGGTGTTGCGTCGGCGGGCGCGATGGTCGGCGGTGTGGGTGCGACTGGCGCAGCGCGGATCGGAGCAGAACCGTCGCGAGCCGTTGCGGGTGGCGTCGTAATAGAGGTGGTCGCAATCCGTCGCCGCGCAGCGACCGAAGCGCGTCGTCCCGTGGTCGCACACCTCCTGGGCGAGTGCCATGAGGATGTCGGCGATCACCTGATCGTCGAACGTCGCCGTCGACGGGGTCCAGTGGATGTGCAACGGTGCGCCGTCGTGCGTCACTGCGGTCGGCGCGATCGACAGATCGCGCGAGTTCGGCGTTGACCCACTCCACGGTGTCGAGGTCGGTGCCGTCCGGCAACGAGCGGAACCGGTCGAGCAGGGCCCCCAAACGAGCGTTGACGCGTGCGACCTCGGCGTCGGGCGCGCCCGCGGCACGGGTGAATCCTTGGTGGTCGAGCAGATCGCGCGCGTCCTGGCGGAATCGATCGGTTCGTCCGCGCTCAGCGCGTTCACGAGATCGAGCGCAACCTCCAACGTCAGCCGGATCTCCTTGGCCGAGGCGGATGTCACGTACACGGATCTATCGTACCGATCCGGAATGGAGTAAGGTGCTAACTCAAATTAGATCATTACACCGCGTTCCCGACGGCGAGCGCGGCGAAGGCTCGGAGTGAGAGATGAACGTCATGTTGAACGCGCTGGTCATCAGCGCCACGGTGCTGGGGTCGGGCATGGCGCTGCCCCAGGCCCGGCAACTGGCGCGCACCCGGCGCACCGACGGCGTTTCGCCCACCTGGGTCGGAGTGAGCGTGGCCCTGAACGTTTGGTGGCTCGCCTACGGGTTCGCCGCGCCCGTCTGGGCCCTCGTGCCGGTGTCGATGATCTCGATCGGGCTGTATGCGTCGATGGCCGTGCTCTTCCTCCGCACCGGGACGCGGACGAGCCGGCGCGGTTTGCTGATCGGTGCGGTCGGCCTCGGCATGATTCCGCTCCCGTTCCTCGTGATCGGCGGGTGGGAACTCGCCGGTCTCGTCGTCGGTCTCTGTTACGGCCTGCAATTGCTTCCCGCCGTCGCGGCGGTGCTGCGCACCCGGGCACTCGCCGGCGTCTCGGCCGCGACATGGCTCATCGCGTGGATCGAATCGATGCTGTGGCTCATATACGGGCTGGGCGTCACCGACCTCGCACTCATCGTCGCGGGCACCGTCGGTGTGGCCATGTCGTCGGTGATCTTGGTGCGTTTGGCGGTCACCGGACACCGCCCGCTCGACGCATTCACCCGCGCAAGAAACGTCGCGCGGTGGAGGAAGCCCGAAGCGTCACTATCGTGATCTATTGCAAACGTGAGTCAATGGTGGCTCCGGATTGAACAAGGAGCCGAAATGGCCACAGGTACAGTGAAGTTCTTCAATGACGAGAAGGGCTTCGGTTTCATCTCTCGTGACGACGGCGACGACGTCTTCGTCCACTACTCCAACATCGTCGGCACCGGTCGCCGCTCGCTGAACGACGGTGACACCGTCGAATTCGAGATCGCCGCTGGACGCAAGGGCCCCGAGGCCGTCGACGTCAAGATCGTCTGAGGGCGGCGATTCTGCTTGGCCCGAAGTCCCCAGTCGTATCAGAAGCGTCAACGCGAACTCCGTAAGAAGGAGCGCAAAGCTGAGAAGCTTGCGGTCCGTCACGGCAAGAGTTCCGATGGCGCCGAAGACGATGCAGACGACGGCACGCCCAGCGAGGACGAACTCCTCGAGCAGTTCCGGTTGTTGAACGAGAAGTTCGCAGCCGGAGAGGTCACCGAGGACGACTTCGAATATCGCAAGGCGGAATTGTTCGCGCAACTCGGTCTCGGTGAGCCACCCGCTCCCCGCGACGATGCGGGCGACGACTCCGACGACTGATTCGACAATCGACAACCACGACACGGCCCTCGGCACTCCGCCGGGGGCCGTTTCGCGTCCCCGTCGATGAGCGAACGGCCCACCCCTCGGTCCCTTCGCTCATCACAAAGTGGGTCGGGTCGTATCGATGAGCGAACGGCCCACCCCCCGGTCCGTTCGCTCATCGCAAACTCAGGTGGCGGTCGGTCGGCCGATCGCGGCGAATGTGATGGCGGCGGCGTGGCCGACGTTGAGCGAGTCGACGCCCGGGCGCAGCGGGATCCGCACGGTGCGCGTCGCCCGTTCGATCGTTCGGCGATCGAGCCCGGGGCCCTCGGCGCCGAGCACCACCGCCAGGCGGTCCGGCACCTCGACGTCCCAGATGCTCTCGGCCGACGGCATCGGCGACATCGCCCACGTCTCGACGTCGGCACGGCCCAGCTCGCCGAGGACGTCGCGCCAGTCCTCTGCCGTCGGTCGTGCGATCGGCAGCAACAGGATCTCGCCCATGCTGACGCGCACCGAACGTCGGCTGTAGGGATCGGTGGAACGCGGATCGACGATCAGCGCATCGATGCCCAGCGCCCGCGCGGCGCGGGCGATCGCGCCGAGGTTCTCGGCGTCGTTCAGCCCTTCGAGCACCGCGAAGCGCGACCCGGTCGCGGCCACCTCGGCGACCGACGGGTGGACGCGCCGGCGGGCGACGGCGACAACCCCTCGATGCAGGTCGAACCCGACGGCGGTGGCGATGACGTCCTTCGCGGCCACGTACACGGGCACGCCCCGTTCGCCGAGCGCGACCAGATGGGTCGAGAATCGCTCGACCCGCGAGGGCGCGAGCAGCACCGAGCGGAGCTCGTGACCCGATTCGATCAGCCGGTCGATCGCGACGAAGCCCTCGGCCACGAACAGTTCGTCACCCTCGTATGCCCGCCGATACGCCTGGTCGTTGAGCGCCCGGTAGTCGTCGAAGCGCGGATCCTCGGCGTCGAAGAGCGCCGTTGTCCGGTCTGGCGTCGGACCCGGCATCGGTGTCGGTCCCGATCGCGTCAATGCGCGAAGACCTGGCGGTCGTCGGCGAATGCCTTGAACTCGAGGGCGTTGCCCGACGGATCGAAGAGGAACATCGTCGACTGCTCGCCGACCTCGCCGACGAAACGGGTGTGCGGCTCGATGACGAACTCGACGCCGGCCGCACGCAAGCGGTCGGCGAGCTGCTGCCAATCGGCAGGGTCGAGCAGGACGCCGAAGTGGGGCACCGGCACGGCGTCGCCGTCGACCTCGTTGCGGAGCAGGGCACGCGTGTCGGGATCGGCCAGGCGCGGGTCGAGATGGGCGACGAACTGATGGCCGTAGAGGTCGAAATCGACCCATGACGGCGCCGACCGACCCTCCGGGCAACCGAGGAGATCACCGTAGAACGAGCGGGCGGCGACGAGATCGTGGACCGGCATCGCCAGATGGAACCGGGGGCGAAGGCGACCCACCGCGCCCGTGACGACGGGAGCGGTGGCGCCCGGGTCGCCCTCGACGTTCACAGCGGCAGGGCGTAGGTGCCCTGGGCGGTCGCGGTCGGCTTGTCGGTGCGGTCGTCGCACCAGACGTGGACGCTGCCGACGACGCTGCGCCGACCGGCCGATTCGAGTGTCGCCCTGGCCCACAGCACCCTGCCCTGTGCCGGGCGGAGGAAGCGGATCGACAACTCCGACGTGAGGGCCATCGGCTCGACCCGGCCGATGGCACCGAACACCAGATACCACAGGGCGGCGTCGGCGAGCCCGAACTGGCTCGGTCCCGACACGAAGCCGCCAGGACGGAGTTCGGCGTCCTCGACGTCGCGGCGTGCCACGGCGAACGTCGCTCCCACGTCGGCGCACGAGTTGTTCGAGCCCGGGAACAGCTCGTCGACCATCCGATTGATGTCGTCGACGCCCGGCGGTCGGGTGGATGGCGGTGGCGAGGAGGTCACGTCGCGACGTTAGCCACGAGGGGATGCGCCGTGGCCCTGCGGCCGGACTGTGGCGTGTCGGACTGATGCGGCCGGACTGATGCGGCTGGACTGGGGCGTGCCGGACGGTGGGACGGGCAGGACTGGCGGACGCCGCACTGTGGCATCGTGGTGGCCATGTCGTCAGGAACGCCGCCGGAGGAGGAGGGTGTCGAGTCGTCGCACACCCGGGTGCCGCTCGAGCGGGTCGTGATCGTCGGGGCGTCGCTCGCCGGTCTGCGGGCCGCGGAGACCCTCCGCCAACGGGCGTTCGCCGGCGACGTGGTGGTCGTCGGTGCCGAACCCCACCGCCCCTACGATCGGCCGCCACTGTCGAAGAAGCTGCTGTCGGGGGAGTGGGACGCCGACCGGATCCACCTCCGCCAGCCCGATTCGTTCGACGAACTCGATGTCCGCTGGGAGCTCGGGGTGGCGGCGGAACGACTCGACCTGGCCGACCGCACACTCGTGTTGGCCAACGGTCGGCGCCTCGAATTCGACGGGATGATCATCGCCACGGGGGCTGCGCCGAAGCACATCGGCGACCACGGCCCCTACCAACACGTTCACGTCCTCCGGTCGCTCGATGACGCGCTCGCCGTGCGGGACAAGCTCGCCGGCGGCGGCCGGCGCGTCGTGGTGATCGGCGCCGGGTTCATCGGTCTCGAGGTCGCCGCGACGGCCGTCCAGCTCGGCAACGAGGTCGTCGTGCTCGAAGGTGGCCCGGCGCCGCTGATCCGGGGCCTCGGAGCCGAGATGGGGGCCGTGATCGGCAGGATGCACACCGCCCGCGGCGTCGACCTGCGCTGTGGCGTGGCAGTGGAGGGCTTCACCGACGACGGGGTGCTCACGCGCCCGATGGACGAGCCGGGCGCCGCTCGTGACCTCGTGCCGGCCGACCTGATCGTGGTCGGCGTCGGGGTGACACCATCGACCGGCTGGCTCGAAGGCAGCGGCATCGAGCTCCGCGACGGGATCGTCTGCGACGAGCACCTCCGCGTTCGGCTCGAGCCGGCCGAATCGGGGATCAACGCCATCGACACGCTCTTCGCCGCGGGCGACGTGGCGCGCTGGCCCAATGTCCTGCTCGGCCACGAGATGCGGGTCGAGCACTGGACGAACGCCGCCGAACAGGGCGCGCACGCCGCGTCGAACCTCGTCGCGGCGGCCGCCGGCGAGCCGCTCGTGCCGTACGCACCGGTGCCGTTCTTCTGGAGCGACCAGTTCGAGCACCGCATCCAGTTCCTCGGCCATGCGATGCCCGGTGACGAGGTGCGGGTCGTGGCCGGCTCGATCGACGAGGGGAAATTCCTTGCCCTGTATGGCGCTGAGGGCCGGCTCCACGGCGCCCTCGGCGTGAACGCCCCTCGGTGGGTGATGCCGATCCGCCGCCTGTTGCTCGACGCCGTGCCGTGGGAGGAGGCGCTCGTCGCCGCTGCGCCATCGTCGTAAGTATGTAATCCTGAGTCGGGTGGACGCAGAATATCTGTCGGTAACGTTGTGTCATGTCTTCACCGACCACTCGGCAATCGAACGGCACGCAATCCAGCGGCACGCAATCCAACGAGGCCCAATCCACCGACACGCATCCAGGCTCCAGCTTCCTCACGCCCATCTCCCGTCGATCGTGCTCCCCGGTGCGGTGGTCACGTTGGTCCTCAACACCGACGACCTGCGCCAGGCGGTCGAGGCCGCCACCAGCACCACCACCACCAGCGGCGGCGCCTCCTCGAACGGTCGCCTCGTGCTGACCGGGGGCGACGAGCACCAACTCGGCGTCATCGCCCACGTTCCGAACATCGGCAACCTCCCCAACGGCGATCCGGCCGCGATCGTCCAGATCGAGCAGCGGGCCCGGATCACGTCATCGCCCGCCCAATCGCCGGCCCGATCGGCCCTCGACGGCCGACTTCGTCGAGGTCGAGGTGCTCACCGACACCGCGTCCACGTCGTCGATCGACGCCGCCACGCGGGAGTTGCGCGCCACGCTGGAACTGATCGCGGAACTGCGCCGCTCGCGTCGCCTCCCCGAAATACTGCGCACGCACAGCAGCCCGGGTGCGCTCGCCGATGCCGTGGCCACCTGGGCCGAGTTCTCCGACGCCGATCGGCTGGTCGTGTTGCGCGCCGTGAATCTGTCCGACCGCGTCGACGCCATCCACTCGTGGGCCCGGAACCACCTGGCCGAGCTCCAGGTCGCGCAGTCGATCCGTGACGACGTGAGCGAGGGTGTCGACAAGCAGCAGCGCGAATGGCTCCTGCGTCAGCAGCTCAACTCGATCCGCAAGGAACTCGGCGAGGGCGACGACGACGTCGTCGGTGAGTTCCGCTCGCGGCTCGACGGCCTCGATGCGCCCGACGGCGTGAAGACCACGATCGCCAAGGAGCTCGATCGGTTCGAACGGATGAGCGCCCAGTCGCCCGAGCACGCCTGGGTGCGGACGTGGCTCGATCGCATCTTCGAGCTGCCGTGGGGCGAGCGCAGCGACGACCGCCTCGACCTCGCCGAGGCACGCGCGGTACTCGACGCCGACCACTACGGCCTGGACGACGTCAAGGACCGCATCGTCGAGTTCCTGGCGACCCGCAAGCTGCGGCACGACCGCGGCATCGACCAACGACCCGTCGACCCACTCCCCACCGACCCACTCCCGACCAATAGGGTCCGCCCCGCCCGCGGCGAGGGGGCGATCATCACCCTCGTCGGGCCTCCCGGCGTCGGCAAGACGAGCCTGGGCGAGTCGATCGCCCGCGCGATGGGCCGCCAGTTCGTGCGTGTGGCGCTCGGCGGCGTGCGCGACGAGGCCGAGGTCCGTGGCCACCGTCGCACGTACGTCGGTTCGCAACCCGGGCGTCTCGTGCGGGCGTTGCAGGAGGCGGGGACGATGAACCCGGTCATCCTGCTCGACGAGGTCGACAAGCTGACGGCCGGCGGCTGGTCGGGCGATCCGACCGCGGCCTTGCTCGAAGTGCTCGACCCCGCCCAGAACCACACGTTCCGCGATCACTACCTCGAGGTGGATCTCGATCTGTCGGAGGTGGTGTTCATCGCCACCGCCAACGTGGCCGACACGATCCCGGCGCCGCTGCTCGACCGGATGGACCTCGTCCGCCTCGACGGCTACACCGACGACGAGAAGGTGTTCATCGCCGATCGCTACCTGCTCCCGAGGCAGATCGAGCGGGCCGGCCTGCGCCCCGACGAGGTCGACATCGACGACGAGGTGGTCACCGCGATCATCCGCGGCTACACCGCGAAGCGGGCGTCCGTTCGCTCGAACGCGAACTCGGCCGGCTCGTGCGCAAGATCACCGCCGACGTGGCACAGGGCGCCGGCACCCCGATCGTGGTCCACCCCGATCAACTCAGCGACCGCCTCGGCCGGCCCAAGATCACCGACGACGTGCCCGAGCGGACGAACACGCCGGGCGTGGCGACGGGACTCGCGGTCACCGGTGTCGGCGGCGACGTGTTGTTCATCGAGACCACTGCGTTCCCCACCGGTCCCGACATCGAGCCGGGGCTCACCCTCACGGGCCAGCTCGGCGACGTGATGAAGGAGTCGGCGCAGATCGCGTTGAACTACGTGCGCTCCCACGCCGCTGAACTCGGTCTCGACGATGCGGTGCTCCGTCGGCGGTTCCACGTCCATGTGCCGGCGGGAGCCGTGCCGAAGGACGGGCCCTCGGCCGGGATCACGATCACCACGGCGTTGGTGTCGCTGCTCACCGATCGTCCGGTCAATGCGAACGTCGCGATGACCGGTGAGATCACGTTGCAGGGTCAGGTGTTGCCGATCGGTGGCGTCAAGCAGAAGGTGCTCGCCGCGCATCGACTCGGGATCACCGACGTGGTGCTGCCCAAGCGCAACGGCCCCGACCTCGACGACGTGCCCGAGCGTGTCCGCAGCGAGATGACGTTCCACCTCGCCGACAACTACGCCGACGTTGCCGCGGTCGCATTCGCCAGCTGAACGTCGCCGTTGCATTCGCCAGCTGAACGTCGGGGGTGAGGGCCGGCACCGTAGTCTCGGCGAATGACCTCGCCGGGTTCGCACCTGTCGACCGTGTTGGCGAGGACCACCGATCTCCAGGTCGTCGGCGGCTCGGGTTGCCGAGTCGTCGACACGGCCGGGGTCGAGTACCTCGACTTCACGGCGGCGAACGCGGTGGCGTCGACGGGCCATTCCCACCCGAAGGTCGTGGCGGCGATCGCCGACCAGGCGGCGAAGTTCGTACACGCGCCGCCGAGCGTGTACACCCACGACCTGCTCGAGCCGCTCGCGGCACGACTCGCCGAGATCACCCCCGAGTCGATCGACCGGTTCTTCTTCACGGCATCGAACGACGAGGTGGTCGAGTCGGCCGTCAAGGTGGCGCGTCAGGTGTCGGGACGACCGAACATCGTCGTGTTCGACGGTGCGTTCCACGGTCGGACGCACCTGACGATGGCGATGTCGACGTCGCGCGCCATCGATCGCCAAGGGGCCTCCCCGCTCCCGGGAGGTGTGTTCGTCGCCCCGTTCCCCGATCCCCACGTGTCCGATCAGGAGAGCGAGATCAGCCGCGCCCTGGCGGGCCTCGACCGGTTGTTCCTCACGCAGACGCTGCCGGGTGAGGTGGCGGCGATCGTCATCGAGCCGGTGATCAGCGAGCGCGGCTTCATCCCGACACCGAAGTCCTTCATCGCCGGTATCGCGGAGCGATGCGCCGAGCACGGAATCCTGCTCGTGATCGACGAGGTGCAGAGCGGCTTCGGACGCACCGGCAAGATGTTCGCGGTCGAGGCACTCGGCGTGGAACCCGACCTGCTGTGCATGTCGAAAGGCATCGCGTCGGGGTTCCCGTTCGCCGCGCTCGGGCTGCGCCGCGCCGTCGACGAGGCGTGGAAGGTCGGGAGTCACTCGAGCACGTACGGCGGCAATCCGATGGGGTGCGCCGCGGCGCTGGCCACGATCGAGATCCTGACCGAGCCGGGGTTCCTCGATTCGGTCGAAGCTCGAGGGACGCAGCTGATCGACGGGCTGCGCGACCTGCAGCAGCTCGACACGGCACTGCGCCACGTGCGGGGACGCGGGCTGATGATCGCCACCGAGTTCGACAGTGCCGAGCGAACGGCCGCCGTGGTCGAACACTGCCTCGAGCAGCACCATCTGATCCTCCTGCCCGCCGGGACGCGCCGCCGGACGATCCGGTGGATGCCGCCCCTCGTCGTGACCGCCGCCGAGGTGTCCGAAGCGTTGGCGGCGTTCTCCTCCGCGATCCGCGCGACGGGCTGAAGGTCGGTCGTCCGATGCCCCGCCTCGACGCCTCGCGGGTCGGCGCGTGGCGCGGCGTCCAGGCGATCGTCAACCAGATCGAACGCGGCATCGACGACGAGCTGCGCGCCGACTGGGACATTCCGCTCGGGTGGTACGACGTCCTCGCGTCCTTACAACGGCTCGGCGGTCGGGCCCGCCCGCTCGACGTGGCGAACGATCTCCGCCTTCCGCCGTCGAGCCTGAGCCGACGCTTCGACCGGCTCGAGGAGGAGGGTTGGATCGCCCGTCATCGGCACGTCGACGAGGCCGACCTGCGGGCGGTCGAGGTCGAGCTGACGCGCACCGGGCGGCGGCTGTGGCGCGAGATGAACGTCAGCTACCGGCGCGCCGTGCAGGCCCTCTTCGCCGTGCATCTCGACGGGACCGACGTGACCGATCTCCAGCGCGTGGTCGACCTGCTCGTGGCCGCCGGCGACGAGATCGAGCCGATCGAGGACCGGCGGTAGCGTGACCTGATGCCCGCCTTCTCGACCGTCATCTGGGTCGGGTTCGGCATCCTGTTCGGGTACATCCTGTGGAAAAGTGGCATCGCGATGCTGCGCAGCATGACGTCGATGCCGCCGGCACCGCCACCGACCGGTGAGCTGCGCAAGGTGAACCGCAGGTATCGCTGCGACATCTGTGGGGTGGAGGTGCGATTGACGATGGCGCCGGACCAGGATCCGCCGCCCCCGCGACACTGTCTCGAGGACATGACGGAGATCGCGCCGCTGTACGACTGACGTGGAGTTGTCCCCAGATCTGTGGACAACCTGGGTGAAACCACACGATTGTCATTCCGTTGTCCCCACAACCTGTGAGGACAGGATCACCGAACGCGAACTCGGCCGACCTCGATCGTTACGAGGAGACCGGCCGTGAGGCCGAGCCAATCGATACGGTCATCGCCACTTGGTGGCGGTCCAGAGACCGCCGAGAATGCAGGCGAGCCCGAGGAACGTCGGGATGTTGCTGTCGGTGAAGATCAGATACCGCGCCATGATCAGCAGCCCGCCGGCGACCAGGAGCACGAGCATGATCACGGGGATCCACTGCGGCGGCACCATCGGTTTCTTCTCGGCCTTGGGCGTGTAGCGCGACGACGCCGAAACGGCGGACGCGGACGTGCTCGAGGGAGCCCGATCGGTCGGTTGTGTTCCCTTTGGGGTAACCCGCCCGCCGCCCGACTTTCGCTTCGGTGGTGCCATCGGTCGTCGAGCATACGTGATCGCGAACGAATCGAGGAACGGTGTGACAAACCGGGCCGCCATACTGTCGCCCGTGGCCCGTGTGCTCGTGATCGACAGCTACGACAGTTTCGTGTACAACCTCGTCCAGTACGTCGGCGAACTCGGGGCCGATCCGGTCGTCGTGCGCAACGATGCCCTCACCGTCGACGAGGCGATCGCCCTCGAGCCCGACCTCGTGTTGCTCTCGCCGGGGCCGGGCCGACCCGAGACGAGCGGCATCATCTGCGACGCCATCGGCGCGTTCGCGGCGATCGGGACGCCGTTGCTCGGGGTGTGCCTCGGCCACCAGGCCATCGGCCACGTCTACGGCGCATCCGTCGTCGGCGCTCCCGAACTCATGCACGGCAAGACGTCGGTCGTCGAGCACACCGGCGAGGGCGTGTTCCTCGGCATCGAGTCACCGATCACCGCCACCCGCTATCACTCGCTCACGCTCGATCCCCCGACGATCCCCGACGACCTCGTCGTCACCGCCCGCACGCCCGACGGCGTCGTGATGGGCGTCCGCCATCGCCACTACGAGGTCGAGGGCGTGCAGTTCCATCCCGAGAGCATCCTGACCGCGCACGGTCATCACCTCGTGCGCAACTTCCTCGCCCGCGCCGCCTGACCAGGCCGCCCGACTGGACCTGGCGCGCGACCGGACCCGACCCCCTGGCGCGTCGAGACCGGTCAGACCGTCGTGGTCGGCGGGAGCGTGGTGGGTGGCAGGGTGGTGGGTGCCGCGGTGGTCGGCGGCGCGGTGGTGGGCGGGGGCGCGGTGGTCGGAGGGACGGTCTCCGGTGGCAGCGTGGTGGCCACCTGCACCGCCCGGCCGACGGTGATCGTGATCTCGCTGCCGGGTGCGGCGAGCGAGTCCGCCGGGAGGCTCTGGGCGATGACACGTCCATCGTCGGGGCTGCCCGCCGGGACTTCCTGGAACGTGACGCGCACGACGAGGCCGTCGCTCGTGAGGGTGTTGCGAGCCCGACCCTCGGTCAGTCCGATGACCGACGGGACGGTGACCGGCTGCGGTCCGGTGGACACGACGATGGTGACCGCCGAGCCGATCTCCACGAGTGCGCCCGGTCCCGGGTTGATCTCGATGACCGTTCCCTCCGGGATCGTCGAACTCGACTGCACCGCGGTCGTGACCGTGAACTGGTACGGCGGCGCCTCGAGGAGCGACCGGGCGTCGATCTCGGTCATGCCGACGACCTGGCCCGGCACCTGCACGCTGTCGGGCGGACCGGCCACGACGATGTCGACGGTCGAACCCTGCAACGCCGGGGTGTCGGCCGCGGGATCGGTGCTGATGACGGTGTTCTCGGCGACCTCGTCGGTCTTCTCGATCGTGATTTCCCCGATCTTGAAGCCCTCGCCTTCGAGCGTCAGCCGGGCGTCCTCGAGGGTCAGCCCCACGACGTCAGGCACGGGCACGAGCTGCGGGTCGGGGTTGAAGTACACCTTGACGGTCTGGTCGGCGAGGATCAACGTGCCGGCGACCGGATCGGTGCGATGCACGAAACCGACCGGGACGAGTGCGCTCTCCTCGGCGATGGTCTCGTAGCGGATGCCGAGCGAGTCGAGATCGGCCGTGACGTCGGCGAGCAACTGCGGCGGATTCGTGTAGTCGGCCAGGATGAACTGGGTGGGCTCGTCGGCGGCGTTGTTGCCGACTCAGTGCCTGGAACAGCAGCACCCCGCCGACCACGAGCACGATGAGGGCGAGGAACGCGGCGATCGCGTACCAACCGGTCTTCGACTGGTTGGTGTCGTAGTACATCGCGTCGGCGGATGCACCAGTCGGGTAGCCGGCCTCGATCATGCCGGTCGACGGCACGGTGGCCGAGCGCGGTGGCATTGTCGGACTCGTGGTGGTGGGCGCCACCGTCGGGTTGAGCGTGGTGGCGGCGGCGACCGCGCCGGCGGCCGCCACGGCCGTTGCGCGGCCCTGCGCGTTCTGGGCCGCCACCAACGCCTCCACCGGCTGATCGCTGCGGAAGCGGCGGAGGTCGTCACGCAGCGCTCCGGCGGTCGGGTAGCGCATCGCCGGGTCCTTGGCGAGCAGTTTGGCGACGATGGCCTCGTACGAGCGGGGGACGTCGGCGACGATCTGCACGAGCGGCTGTGGCGCGTCGTGGACCTGCTTGTAAGCGATGCTGACGGGGTTCTCCCCCGTGAACGGCGGCCGCCCCGCGACCATCTCGTACATCACGATGCCGAGGGAGTACAGGTCGCTGCGCGGATCGGGTTGCGCTCCCTGGGCCTGCTCGGGTGAGAAGTAGGTGGCGGTCCCCATGACCGAGCCGACCTGGGTGAGATTGGCCTCGGTGGGCGCGTTCATCGCCCGGGCGATCCCGAAGTCGGCGACCTTCACCTGGCCGTTCGAACCGATGAGGATGTTCGCCGGCTTGATGTCGCGGTGGGCCACGTGGTTGTCGTGCGCGAAGCCGAGCGCCGCGGCGACTTCGCTCGCGATCTCCGCCGCCTGCTTCGCGGTGAGCTGCTTGTTCGTCGACAGGATCTCCGCCAGCGTGCGGCCCTGCACCTCCTCCATGGCGATGAAGTAGGTGCCCTCGTACTTGCCCCAGTCGTACACGCTGACGATGTTGGGATGCGAGAGGCTCGCCGCTGATTGCGCCTCGCGACGGAAGCGCTCGACGAAGTTGGCGTCCGTGGCGAACTCGGGGAACAGGACCTTGATCGCCACCTGGCGGTCGAGCAGGAGGTCGCGCGCGGAGAACACGTCGGCCATACCGCCGCGCCCGATCCGCTTGTGGATCTGATATCGGTCGTTGATGACCGTCGCCTCGCCGTTGTTCGTCACAGGAAGATTCCGGTTTCCTCTCGTGCGCACGAACCGGACATCGTGGCGCCGGGCAAGGCTAGCGATGGGATTGCCGACACCGTCCGTCACCCCCCACCCGTGGTTGTGTCAGTCGCCACGACTGTCGTGGGCGGCGTGACGCCCGGGTCCGCCGGCGCCGTGGTCGATGGGGCGGGCAGGGTGCCGGCGCCGAGCGGCACCGTCGAGCCGTCGCCGGTGAGGAGGTAGTCGAGCATCGCCTTGGCGATCGGGCCGGCGTATCGACCTCCCGTCACGGCCGCGTCGGGGGTCTCCTCCACGTTGGTCAGCGTGACGGCGACCGCGTACTGCGGTGCATCGGCGGGGGCGAAGGCCATGATCCAGGCGTGCGACAGGCCGGGCTGCGATTCGATTCCGAGTTGGGCCGTGCCGGTCTTCGCGGCCACCGGGATGCCGCCCTCGAGTGCGATGCAGCAGCTGGCCGTTCCCCGCTCGGCGACGCCGATCATCAGCTGCGTCTCGATCGCCGCTGTGGTGGGGGAGATCGGGGTCTTCCACACGCTCGGCTGGCGCTGCTCGAGCACACGGCCCGACCGGTCGTAGGTGGCGTCGACGACGTAGGGGGTCATCATCTGGCCGCCGTTGGCGACGGTCGAGGCGACCATCGCCATGTGCAGCGGCACCATCTGGGTTTCGCTCTGCCCGAATCCGCGGATGCCGAGGAGTGGGAGCTCGTTGGGCCAGGCCGTCCGTGTTGCCGAGTGAGCTGGCGGCGGCCCCACCGATGTCGAGGGGGATCTCCTCACCGATGCCCCACGCCGACGCGCCCGCGAGGAACGCCTCCGGCCCCATGGCGATCGCCGTCTTGGCGAACGGGATGTTGCAGCTGCGGGCGAACACTTCCGCCAGGTCGCCACCGCAGGTGCTGCGGTCGTAGTTCTGGATCGGGTCGTTCGTCTGGGGCGGCACCCACTCGCTCTCGTTGGGGAACAGTGAGTCGAGCGTGAGCGATCCGTTCTCGAGGCCGATGCCGGTCGTGATCACCTTGAACGTCGAGCCGGGCATGTACCGCTGCTGGTACGCGTTCGACAGCAGCGGGTTGCCGGGAGCGTTCTGGAGGTCGGTGATCGCCTGTTGGGCGACCTCGAATTCGGCATTGACGAACGTGTTCGGGTCGTAGGACGGGTTGCTGTACATCACCCGCACCGCACCGGTCGCCGGCTCCATCACGACGATCGAGCCGGTCCGCCCACCGAGGAGGAACTTGGCGACCTGCTGCGCGTCGGCGCGCACGGCCATCTGCACGGTGCCGGCGTTGTCGACCTGACCGCCGAGGAGGTCGCCGAGGCCGCGAATCTGCTGCTCGGCGGTCGAGCCGGTGAGGACGTCGCCGTAGAACCGCTCGACCTTGGTCGCGCCGAAGGCATAGGTGAAGTAGCCGGTCACCTCCGACAGCAGATCGCCGGTCGGATACTCGCGCCGGTACTTCAGAACGTCGTCGGGGGTCGGGAAGGAGACCGCGGCGACGACGCCGTCGGCGGTGACGATCGGGCCGCGCGGCTTGTTGAACTCGCGCAGCACCTGCCGTGTGTTGTCGAACTCCGCGTCGAGTTCCTCCTTGCGGCCGACCTGCCAGTAGTTGAGCGCGACGAACAGCACGACGTAACACACCATCAGGCCGGCGGCCAGTTGCCGGATCTGCCGGTTCACGGCTCGACCCCGGCGACGACGGGGATGGGCTGGTCCTTGCGCTCGGCGCGGCGAACTCGGCGGCTCAGGCGCCACGCCTGCCAGCGCTCGCCGGGGGTCGGGTCGTCGGGAAGTTCGCCGAGCCGTCGGGCGGACGAGTCGGACAACCGGATCAGCAGGGCGATGAGGATGTAGTTGGCGACGAGCGACGAGCCGCCGTAGCTCACGAACGGCAGCGTGATGCCGGTGAGCGGCACCACCTTGATGACACCGGCGATGATGATGAACGCCTGGAAGCCGACGATGGTCGTGAGGCCGACGGCGAGCAACTTTTCGAAGGTGCGGTCGGTCCGCAGCGCCGTTCGCAGCCCGGCCCCGACCAGCAGCAGGTAGGCCATCAGCACGCTCGACGCACCGATCAGGCCCATCTCTTCACCGATCGAGGAGAAGATGAAGTCGTTCTGGGCCTCGGGCACCTGACCCGGGTTGCCGCGGCCGAGGCCGGTACCGGTGAGGCCACCGTCGGCCAGCCCGTACAGCGACTGGATGATCTGGTACCCCTTGTTCAGCGGGTCGGCCCACGGGTCGAGCCAGATGTCGACCCGGGTCTGGACGTGCCCGAACTGGGTCCACGCGAAGTACGCGGCGCCGACGAACATGACGAGGCCGATCAGCAGGTAGGCGATGCGCTCGGTGGCGACCCACAGCATCACGACGAACAGCGTGAAGAACAGCAGCGACGAGCCGAGGTCCTTCTGCGCCACCATCACGACGACGGCGAACCCCCACGCCAGCACGATCGGTGCCAGATAGCGAGGTTCGGGGAGGTGGAGCGGGCCGACCTTCCACGTGGATGCGGCGATCAGCTCGCGACGTTCGGCGAGGTAGGCGGCGAAGAAGATGGCGAGTGCGATCTTGGCGAACTCACCCGGCTGGAAGTTGACGGGCCCGACACTGACCCAGATCCTCGCTCCGTTGATGTTGCGGCCGATGCCGGGAACGAGTGGGAGCATCAACAGACCGGCGCCGCCGACGAAGAACAACCACCGGTAGCGGGCCAGGTCGGCGGCGCGTTGGACGACCAGCAGCGTGGCGATGAACACGCCGATCCCCACGATGCTCCATGTGGCCTGCAGGCCGGCGAGCCGATCGTCGAGACGGGTGATCATCACGAAGCCGATGCCGTGGAGCAGTGCGGCGAGCGGGAGCATCGTGCCGTCGGCCCCGCGTGCGACGAGACGCACGACGATGTGCGCGCACAGCAGCAGGCCCATGAGGATGGCGACGAAGACGCCGATTCCCGGTGGGATCTCGGCGTTCGTGCCGAGCGCCGTGATCGTGTAGGCGGCGCCGGTGATGAGCGCCGCCATCACCAGCAGCGTGAGTTCGGTCTTGCGCCGACGCTGGGCGAACGGGGAGTACGCGCGATCGCGGCCGGCGGCGAACTCGTCGGCGACGGTCATGGCGGGCTGGTGGTCGTGACCCCGGTCGGTACGGCCGCGCCCCCTGTTGCGTTCGGATCGCCGTTCGGATCAACGGCCGCGTTCGGGTCGATACTCGTGGTCGGCGGCAACGTCGTGGTGGTGGTGGTCGATGTCGTCGTGGTGGTGGTCGTGGTGGTCGTCGCGCTGTCGCGGATGAAGTCGGCGGCCTCCTGTTCGGAGTCGAACCGGGCGTGGTCGTCGATCTCGGCGGCGCGGTCGGGGTCGAGTTGGTCGCGCGTCGGGCCACCCGTCGTCTGGGCGGTCGGACCGATCCACAGCACCCCGCCGTCGCGTCCGCGGTACACGATCGCCTCGTCCTCGCTGTTGAACGCCACGTAATAGCCGCCGCGCGCCCACGCCGACAACACCACGACAACGACGACGATGGCCGCGGCCGCGGCGAAGCCGATGGCGAACTTGACGAGGCCCGAGCGCTTCGAGCGTGCGTCGGCGTCCCCGCCCACTGCGGCGCCCTCGAGTGGTCCGTTCGCGTCGGCCGGTGCGTCGGGATCGAGGGCGAACGTACCGGCGGGCGTGGGCCGCGTGGCCGAGTCGGCCCAGGTCGGCACCACGTCGATCTCGAGTGTCGGATCCGGCGGGTCGTCGCCGTCGAGCACGTCGACCACGATCACGGTGACGTTGTCGCGCCCGCCGGCGGCGTTGGCCGCGTCGACGAGCGCTTCGGCGGCCGCTTGCGGATCGGACGCGTCGAGCAGGATCGCGGTGATGTCGGCGTCGGCCACCTCGTCGACCAGACCGTCGCTGCACAACACGAACCGGTCGCCACGGATGAGGGGCAGGGTCCACCAGTCGACGCGCACATCGGGTTCGATGCCGAGGGCGCGGGTGATGATGTTGCGGCGCGGGTGGACGCGGGCCTCCTCCTCGTCGATGTGACCGGTGGCGACCAGTTCCTGCACGTAGCTGTGATCGACGGTGACGCGCCGGAGACGGTCGTGGCGGAACAGGTAGGTGCGCGAGTCGCCGACGTTGGCGAGCACGAGCGCCTCCGAGGGCACGACGGGCTTGACCGGGGTGACGTTGCCCGGCGTCGGCGCCTCGGTGTCGCCCGGAGCGTCGGGGTCGTCCCCGTCGCCGACGTTCGGTGCTCCGCGCCCGGCGAGCGGATCGGCGATCACGGCGATGGCCGTGATCGTCGTGCCCATGCCGCGCTGGGACGGGTTGGCGATCGCGGCGCGGAAGATGTCGGTGTTCGCACTGGCGATCGTGCGGACGAACTCGCTCGCGGTCGGCAGGGTGGCGACCGGTTCGGCGGAATCCCCACTCGCGGCGATCGCCGCGAGACGTTGCCGGATGCCGTCGACGGCGATCTGGCTGGCGACCTCGCCGGCCTCGTGACCGCCCATCCCGTCGGCGACGACGAACGCCGTGTCGGTGACGAGGAGGTTGTCCTCGTTCTCGGGCCGAACGCGGCCCTTGTCCGTGGCCGATCCGATCCGGAGCTCAGCCATGCCGCGTCACCCGGCCCGTCATTGCGCCTCGATCACAGTCGTGCCGACCTGGAGACGGTCGCCCGGATGGAGCAGCTTTGCACCGTTCAATTTCACACCGTTGTGGTACGTGCCGTTGGTCGACCCGAGGTCCTCGACCATCGGCTGCCCGTCGTAATCGAACACGCGCAGGTGGATCTGGGAGACGTAGGCGTCGTCGTCGACCACGATGGTGCAGGCGGGGTCACGGCCGAGCGTGATCTCGCCGGTGATCGCCACCGTCAGCCCGCGGCGTGCCGCCGGCTCCAGCACGACCAGCCGCACGGCGCTGCCGCCCGCGTTCTTCGCCGCCGCCTTCTGCGATCGCTTCGATCGCCTCGAGGCTGAAGCGCTGTCGGTGGGTCTCGCGATCGGCGTGGTCGCCGCGGCCGGCGGGATCGCTGCCCCCGGCGTGCCCTGCGGATGGACGACTTGGGGATGGATCGACCTGCTGGCGTCGCACCGGCGCCCGCACCTCGCTCCACACCGCCCACAGAACGCGGGCGAAGAACAGGTACAGCAGTCCGAGGAGTACGAACTTGAGGATGTTGAGGACTTGGTCGGTCATGTCGATCGGATGAAGTGGGCGAGGAACGCCCCGATGTCGATCAGGACGCCTCGAACCGGACGTGGGTCGAACCGAAACTGATGATGTCGCCTTCGTTGAGGCGCTGCTGACCGGTGATCCGTATCCCGTTGACGAGTGTGCCATTCGTCGAGCCCAGGTCGGCCACGATGTAGTCGCCGCCGGTCTGGCGCATCTCGGCGTGCTTGCGGCTGATGTTGCTGTCGTTGATCGAAATGGTGCATTCGGGGAGGCGGCCGACGGTGACGGTGCCTTGGTTCAGGCTGATCCGCTGTCCGGACGGAAGCACGATCGACGCCATCGATGACCCGCCCGTACCCTGCTTGAGCTGGGACGTCACGTTGAACCGGCCGTTCTTCATCGTCGACTCGCCACTGAGCCGGACGGTGACCGGGCCCATGAAGTGGTACCCCTCCTCGCGGGCGTACTCCTTCGCTGCTTCGGCAAGTTCGGTGGTGAGGGTGGTCTCGATGTCGCCGAAACCCTCGCGATCGGCCTCGCTCAGGACGATGGTGAAGTCGTTGGGCACGATACGGCGGCCCTTGACGTCGACGGACCGATGATCGTCCATCTCGCGCACGAGACGGCGACCCAACTCGATCGGGCGGATCGAACCCTGGGAGCGACGAGTGAACACACCGTCGACCATACGCTCCAGGCGGCGCTCGATTGATTGCAATCCCATGGTGGATCGCGAGGCTAGTGGTCGATCTCCGCCCCCGGACGGCGCCCATTCCCCCGGTTCTCACGAGAACGCGGTGGGATGGCGGGTGGGGATCGATGGCGGGCTGCGCTAGCGTTCCAGTCTCCACTTTGCGCGAGTGGCGGAATGGCAGACGCGTCAGCTTCAGGTGCTGGTGTCCGAAAGGGCGTGGGGGTTCAAGTCCCCCCTCGCGCACGAGAGATCCCTTGCTGTGCGAGGGATCCCGCACGGGTTCACCCGCCCTGCAGCGATTGTGGGGTCAGTGCTCCGCCCTGCACGGCACGTCGAAGCTCGTTGCACGGCAGGTTGTCGACGATCAGGCTCGGATAACTCAACAACTGGCCTCGGGTGACGTGCGGTGAGAAGGAGAAGTCGGTCGCTTCGTCGATCGCGGCACGTTTCGTCGAATTGCGCGTAGGTGAACCGGAAGACGTGCGGTTCGATCCATGCCAGCGACACGAGCGTCACCAGCCAGACGATCAGGACGGGCCGAACGAGCCTGCACCACCTCGACGCGAGCCAGCCACACGAGCACGATCGCCAACGTGGGGAGCAGGTACGACGCCTCGACCGGGATCCACACCCACATGGCCACGCTGATCGCGATCATCACGAGCAACCATCGCTCGCCCGACATCCCGCTCCCGGCGGCGCGCCCTCGGACCAACTGCAGCGACGATCACCACCGCGAGCAGGGCCATGCCCAGGACGCCGAACAGGAGCGTCGGCTTGACGACAGCCCTGCCGATGAGGCCGACGAGTCCCTGACCGGTCGGGCGATCCGCGGTGAAGATGTTGAACGACCTGTCGGCGCTGAGGAAGGCCGGCAGGTACCCGACGGCGATGACGAGGGCGTACACCGCTGTGCTCGTGGCCCGCTCCCGTCGTCCTCGCGGCGGTGGCCCTGCGAGCAGCACCACAGCACCGAGCGGGACGTAGGAGAATCGACCCAGTGTCGCCATCGCGAGGATGACGGCCACGAGCCGCTGATCGTGGCCCCGCTCCTGGACGTTCCAACCGGCGAGGAACAACGCCAAGCCGTAGATGTAGTCGTGGCTCGTCGAGGCGGCCACGAGGAAGACCGGCGTCAACGCGAGGATCGCGGCCAGCAGTGCTGCGTCGGATCGGCTGCCGAGCCGCCGCTTCGCCAGATCGAAGAGCGAGAGCACAGCCAGCGCGGCCAGGGCGATCGACATCGCCGCCGACAGCCAATGGCCACCGACCTCGCTGAGGGCGCCGATCGAAAGCTCGGCGAGCGGGCTGCCCTGGAAGCGTGACGGCGAGTACGTCCCGTGGTGGATCAGTCGATCCCACGTCCCGAGCATGAGGTAGGTGTCGTTGTCCGCCCCGAATCCGGTGGTCACGATGCGCGCCACCAGGACGCACTCGGCCAAGACGACGAACGCGACGAACCGCGCTTGTCAGTTGCCGAGCCGAGCTGACTGAGTGCGGGGCGGGGTACGGATCGTTCACCGACGACGGCGGGCGACGAGGATTGCCGTGACGGCGATCGCGATGAACGCGATCACCCCGACGACGATCCACACCGTCGACGTCGAACCATCGTCGGTCTCGGCATCGCTGGTGCTCGTGTCGAGCCCGAGTGTCGTGTCGCCGGTGACGGTCGACGCCGGCCGCAGTGGTCGCCGGCCCAGTGGTGGCCGGTGCCGCCGTCGTGGCGGGTGCAGTCGTGGCGGGAGCGATCGGGGCGCGGAGCAGCAGACGTGGGAGCGGCGAAGGAGCTGGGGTCGTCGCCGCCGGGTTGTCGACGTCGATCACGGCGGTGATCTGTTCGCGGCCCGGTGCGTCGAGCGGCACGTCGTCGATCGTGGCCGCGGGCTGCGATCCCGGCGCCAGGATCAGCAGCCGTGGCGCGGGAAATTCGGTGGCCGGATCACCGCTGATCCATGCCAATTCCTCGCCGTTCGCACAGGTTTGCACGGCCGGGAACGTCAGCAGTTCACCGACCGCGTCGGGAGCGACGAACTCGATCGGGAACGCGCCAGCTTGGTCCGGCGGCAGGCTGCCGCCCGTCCACTCGACGACCGAGCGACCCTGATCGTCCTGCGTGGTCGACACGCTCCATCCGTCGACGTCTTCGGCCTCCGCGCCCGGTACCGGAACACGCACCGAGACGGCGATCGTCGGT
This sequence comes from Ilumatobacteraceae bacterium, assembly GCA_963829675.1. Lineage (GTDB taxonomy): Bacteria > Actinomycetota > Acidimicrobiia > Acidimicrobiales > Ilumatobacteraceae > Sva-07. Next base: position 28,017 of record CAWHJP010000009.1, on the reverse strand, counting down.
GAGTCACCGCATCCGTGCTGCGGACGGAAGGTCACGGTCGTGTCCTCGCCTGCCGGTACCGCCACCAGGTCGGTGTCGGTGTGGGCCGATGCGCTCGACGACACGGCGATCGCCGGCACGCATACCACAGCGAGCGCGGTGAGGATTCGGGAGAGGCGCCCAGGATCGCGGTCAATGTTGTCACCGTGGACATCCTGTCATCGATCGATCGTGAACTCGATGACACCGGCTGTCGAGTCGAACGTTCCGGTACGAGCCCGCACGGTGAGCTCCCAGGTGCCGACGAAGGGTATGTCGGCGATCGCGAAGTAGCCGCCCTCGCCGAGGTCCTCGGCCGTCAGTGGAATCGGCCCGACACCACGTGTTCGTTCGCGCAACTCCAGCGTCGGCGGTTCGATCACGCTCAGCGGCGCACCGTTTGCATCGAGCAGGGTCAGGTTGACGATGTTGGCACCGACGGCGCCCGGATTGATCGTCACCGAGGCCGTGCCGCCGCTCGGCGCGAGTTCGACGGCCGGCGGAGCGATCACACCATCGGTCGGCTCGGCGATCACCGGCGAACGCCCGACCAGCGTGGCGGTCGCGATCAACAGCATGGCGAACACGACCAACTCGATGACGACCGACGTGCGGAGGCGCCGGACGGCGAGGTTGATGGTCTCCGCTTCACCGGACTCCTCCGCCTCCTCGATCGCCGGGACGAGCACGAGCCGGCTCTTCACCCCGATCGCCAGGAGCACCAACACCAGGCCGATCTTGACCATCAACGCCAGGCCGTAGCCGGTGTCGGCCAGTGCGTTGAACGACGGCAGCACGATCACACTCATCGTCAACCCGCCGATCGATACGACCACCACGGCCCAGAGCGCGGTCCACGACACGTCGAGTGCGACCCGGGCACGCCACGCTCCGGTGGTGCGTCGGAGCATGATCGCCAATGCCAGCACGCCGGCGATCCACGCCGCCCCTGCGGCGGTGTGCATGATGTCGCTGACGACCAACAGCCGGGTCGGCTCCTTGGTGCGGGTGTGCCCCTCGAACGCGAAGCCGCCGAGGGCGAGCAACGAACTGACGAGCCCGGCGATCAGCGTCAGCATCGACCGACCCGTCGCCCGGAAGATCAGCAGGCCGAGCAACCCGACCAGGGAGACCAGCGTCGCTTGGCCGATCGGGCCGGTGACCGTGTCGCGGACGAACGATCCGTCGGTGAGTGCATCCCACGATCCGGCGACCGTGACGAGCCGGGCCGGAAACGCGACCACCAAGCCCAACGCCCCGATGAGTGCCGCGAACGTTCCCCACAGGTCGAGGCGCCGCAACGCGTCGGTCATCGCTTCGTCGGGTTGCCGGAGCACGCCACGGTGCCATCGGCGTGAGTACCACCAGGTTCCGACGGCGACGAGCACGCCGCCGTAGGTAGCGCCATCGCCAGGACGCGCCACAGGCTCGCTGCGGCCGGGGGTCCCACCGCCGAGATCGACGTCCGCCGCGCCGCCGCTGGAGGGCGTGCCGACGCTGAACGTGCTCGTACCCGAGAGCGGATGCGAGTCAGCGGAGATGACCCGCCATGCCACGAGGTAGGTGCCGTCGTCGAGCGTGGGGGGTAGGTCGATGTGCAGGAACTCGTCCGTGACCGACGCCTCGACCGGGACGCTCTCGCCGGCGTCGTCGAACAGCTCGGCGGTGCCCCCGCTCAGCGAGACCGGTTCGTTGAACGTGACGACGACCTCGGCGGGCGTCGTCTCGACGATCGATCCCGTTCGGCGGATCGACCGCTCAACTGCTCGGCGTGTGCCGACACGATCTCCGCCGACCATCCGACGAGCGTGCCGAGCACGATCAGCAACGCGGCGCCGAACGCCCACCGGTGGGTCGGGTCGACCCCGGACGACCGGGGGCGACTCACAGGGCGACGCCGGCCTCGCTCAGGACTTGCGGGTGCGAACGATCGCCACGGCGCCGGTGCCGAGGGCCGAGCAGGCCGACGACGAGCGCGGCGATCGCGAGACCGTTGCTGGCGTCGTCGTCGGATGTCGACTCGCCGGACACCTCGTCGACGACGATGTCGGTCGTTGCCTCGTCCGCGCTCTCCCCATCGGTGACAGTATCGCCGTCAGTGGCAGCATCTGCGCTGTCCGTCGACGCGACGACGTTCACGAACGGTGAGGGCTTCTCGAGTTCGAAGGGGTCCTGCCCGTCGGCGGGGATTCGATCCAATCGGACTCGCCCACTTCGCAGACCTGCACGGTCGGGAAGAACATCAGGCCGGACGCGTCGTCGGGCACTCGCGAGGCTCAGCGCAAATGCATCGCGGTAGCCGTCGGGCAGCGGCGTCTTGGCGGTGTAGACGACCTCGCTCACGCGCTCGGTGATCTCGCCCCCTTCGCCCTGGATCGGCTCGTCGAGGGCTTCCATCACCTTGGCGACGTCCCATCCTGCATTGATCGTCGGTGTGACCGTCGGGGATCGTCTCGGGGATCTGGATCCGGACCTCGGTCGTGGATGATCCTTCACAACCGTGCGGCACGGCGATCGTGACGACCGCGAACTCGCCGGCCACGACGGAGTCCTCCTGGATCGTCACGTGGGCCGAGGCGACGCCCGCTCCGACGACCGCCGCTGCGGCCAGGATCAGCCCGCCGACCGATACGTGCTTGAACATCTCGACGCTGACATCCGTTTACCGCTTTCCGCTGCCCACTTCGTGGGATCTGTCGTCGGACGGCTCATGCCTGACCGATCCGTCTCCTTATCGGGGCAGATGGTCGTGCGCTGAAATCGTTTGGTTCCCGTCAGGTGTGACTCGCGTCACCCCCACGCGTCGTGTTGGGCGGTGTCGAGTGGCCGGTGTTGTGTTGGCCGGTCGTATGAGTTGGGCGGCGACGCAGGGGCGCGGGTCGTGAGGCGTGTCACGAGCGCGACGATGACGGCGATGATGATCGATGACGACCGAAAGCACCATGCCGGCGATCGTGACCCCGTGGGGCATGGTGTCGAGCGCGCCGGGATTCCGAGCCAGCGATGCCCGTCGGCCGTGCGACCGAGTTCGATCAACGACGTGATCCACAGCCAGCCGGCGACGCTCAGACCGCCCGCCGCCAGCCCGAGCCCGTAGGCGCGCACGACCAAGAACCCGACGACGCCGGTGAACGCGATGAGGGCGACCTGCGCCAGCCGGCCGGCGAAGAAGATCGTGGGGAGGTCGATCGCCGCGTCGGGTGAGCGGATGTTGTCGCGCCACGTTGCGTCGCCGATCGGAACCAGGGGTCCGACGGCGACCAAGAGCATGCACACGGCACCGATCGCCACCGATGATCGGGTTGAGGTACCGCTGGTTGGCTCGGCGCACGAGACGCAACGACGCGAGGAAGACCACCACGCCGACCACGCCGACGGAGACGACCAACCACCACCCGACGTCGCGGGTCACGGTGAGCGTGAACGTGTTGTTGGATGCCCGCGTGATCGACTCGGCCTCACCGACCGGTACCTCGACGAGGCCGATCGTGAGTGCCGCCCAGCCGGCCAGCGCCAGACCGGCACCGCCCGCCATTCCGCTCGCCCAGCGGACACCGAAACAGGCGAGGAGAGCGCCGACGACCATCACGGCCGCGCCGATGACACCGCCCGGCCCGAGGTTCGACGCGACGTCGTCGAGGGTGGCGATGCCGGACGTGATGCCCGCGGTGGGCCGGCTCGTGCGGATGTCGATGACGTCGCCGACGGCCGCCATCAGGGCAGCGATGGCGCCGATGAACGAGGCGATGAAGATGAACCGGACGCGGAACCGTTCGCGTTCGGGTGGGAACGCGGTGACATCGTCGAGCCCGTCGAACAACGCCGGTGCGACCGCCGCCGGCATCTCCAACGTGGTGATCGGTGCGCCGGTCGGTGGAGCGAACATCGCGGGCGGGGACATCTCGGTCGTGATGTCACCGCCCTCGGGCAGGGACATCTCGGTGGTGATGTCAGCGTGGGCGGGCGGGGACATCTCGGTGATCGGGAACGCCGCGGGCCGGGGGCCGGCGGGCACCACTTGTACCGGCTCGGTGGGCAGCATTTGCTCGGTCTGCATCTGCTCGGTGGGGTCGGTCACACCGCGCAGCGACGTGCCACAAGTGTTGCAGAACCGTTGCCGTACGCTGACCTCGACTCCGCACGATGGACACACCATGACGTCGACTGTAACGACACGCCTTCGAGCGCCGACCGCGTGACCGGCCGTTTCGCCCCCTCACCGACGGGCGACCTCCACCTCGGCAATCTCCGCACCGCGGCGGTCGCGTGGCTGTCGGCGCGCGCCGCGCGAGCCCCGTTCCTCGTGCGCATGGAGGACCTCGACCGGCACCAGTCGAACGTCGCCAACGAGCGCCGGCAGCTCCGGGATCTGACCACGCTCGGGCTCGACTGGGACGGTGAGGTGATCAGGCAGAGCGACCGCTTCGCGATCTACGACGCGGCGATCGACGATCTTCGCGCCCGCGGGCTCGTGTACGAGTGCTTCTGCACCCGCCGCGAGATCCTCGCCGAGATCGCCGCGTCGTCCGCCGCACCGCACCGGCCCGCCCGGTTCGTATCCCGGGACGTGTCGCGATCTCGACGCCGTCGCCGTGGCCGCCCACCGCGACGCCGGCCGCCGTCCCGCGTTGCGCCTGCGCACCGACGGCCACACGGTCGCCTTCGACGATCGAGTCGTCGGGCGAGTGGAGGGCACGTCGACGACGTCGTGCTCAGGCGCAACGACGGAGTCCCGGCGTACAACCTCGCCGTCGTGGTCGACGACGGCGCCCAGGGGATCGACGACGTCGTCCGCGGCGACGACCTCGTGTCGTCCACCCCGCGACAGATCCACCTGCAGCGTCTGCTCGAGCTGCCGCAGCCCGCGTACACGCACGTCCCGCTCGTGCTCGGCACCGACGGCGAACGCCTGGCGAAGCGGCACGGTGCCGTCACGCTGGGCGATCTCGAGGCCGCCGGCGTGAGCGAGCGGTCGGTCGTCGGGTGGATCGCCGAGAGTCTCGGACTGGCGCGGGCGGGCGAGCCGGTCACCGTCGAGCAGCTCGTCGACCGGTACGACCCGACGCGGCTGCCGACCGCGCCGATCGTGTTCTCCGGATGGGAGACACCGGTGTGAACTGGCCGGTGTGAATTGGGCGTCTGAGCTGGGCGTCTGAGCTGGGCCGGTGTGACCTGTGGTCGTGTGAACTTTGGCGAAGGTGCCGCCGCCGGGCGCGGGTGTCCCGTTAGGGTTTCGGCGTGGTGTTCACGGTATCTCTGCGAACGCGTGCGCAACGGACGCGGGCCCTCGGTGTCGCGGTCGTCGGCGCGTCCGTGCTCGCCGCATGCTCCACCGCCGTGATGAGCGGCGGCGGCGGTGGCGACGGGGCCGCGGCAGACCCTGCTTCGCTCGTGGTCACCACCACCGCAGCCCCGACCACGACCGAGCCGCCGACCACGACCGAGGCGCCGACCACCACCGAAGCGCCGACCACCACCGTCGCACCGCCGCCGACCGAGCCGCCGCCAACGGAGCCGCCGCCCACCGAGCCGCCCCCGCCGCCCGAAACGACCGTTCCACCGAACATCGTGGCGGTGCCGCCGGTCGATCCGCCGCTCGGTGCCGTGGGCTCGAGGAGCGGCGGCGAAACGGCTCGCGTCCAGACCCGCCTGTTCGAGCTCGGTTTCTGGCTGTCAGGCGCCGACGGCAGCTACGGCCTGACGACCAAGCAGGCCGTCATGGCCTTCCAGAAGTACATGGGATTCGACGCCAGCGGCTCCGTCGACCAACGCACGGCCGACGGGCTCACTTCGATGACGCTGCGTCCGATCGCCCGGGCGAACTCCGGCACGCTGGTCGAGATCGACAAGGCGAAGCAGCTGCTGTTCATGGTGATCGACGGCCGCACCGACTGGATCCTCAACACCTCCACCGGCAACGGCGAGGAGTACACCGAGGAGGACAAGAACACCCCCGGTGAGATGATCACGGGCGTCTCGCTCACGCCGAGCGGGCTCCACAAGGTGAATCGTGAACGCCCGGAAGGCTGGTGGGAGGGCGACCTCGGCGAGATCTACCGGCCGAAGTACTTCGTCGGCGGCGTGGCCGTGCACGGCTCGAACAGCATCCCGAACTATCCCGCCTCACACGGCTGCGTCCGAGTGAGTGTCCCGGCGATGGACTGGATCTGGGACAGCGGCGTGATGCCGATGGGCGTCCCCGTCTGGGTCCACGACGGCGCCTGACCGTTCCCATCCGAAAATGGAGCAGATGTCGCGCTCAGCGCGACATTCACACCAAATTTCGGGTCAGGCCGTGGAGTGCTGACGAATCCTGGTCGGTGATGTTGTCGATCCGTTCGCCGATCCAGTCGAACAGGCTGGCCTGGGCGAAGATCTGGAACGCCAACCACGCGGCGAACGCCAGCACGCCGAGCACGATCGCGATCCTCACCCAGCGCAGCACCTTGTTCGTGTACTCGGTGATCAATGGCGCGACGTTCTGACGGGCGGCCGCGGCCCGCTGGCTGAAGATCTGCGCTGCACGTTCGATCTCGCTGCGGGTCGCGGCGCGAACCTCGTTGATCACTTCTTGCGACTGGGTCGCTGCTGCGGCGGTGGCAGCTGCCGCGGTCGAGGCAGCGCGGGTGGTCCCCGGTGCGAAGTCGTTCGCCGCGGCGCGGAAGCGGGCGGCGGATGCGGCCGCGATCGTCTCCGCACCGCTCGGCGGGGCCCGGCGGATGTCGGTCCAGTCGAGGCCGTCCCACCAGCGCAGGCTGGTCCGGCTCTCCGGATCGGGATACCAGCCCGCACGAGGCGCGTCGGCGCGGCGCATCGCAATTACTGCCGGAACTCGGACTCGTCGGGCTCGGGAAGGTCGACGCGCTCGTCATCGGCCGGAATCGGCAGACGCTGCTTGGGTCGGACCTCGTCTTCGGGGTCATCGGGTCGTACCGCCTCGGCGAGGGCCGCCACCGTGCCGAGCAGCCCGGCGAACTCGACCGGGATCACGAGCTTGGTGGCCCGACCGTCACCGATCCGTTCGAGAGCGGCCAGGTACTCCACGGTGAGCACGCTGCTGTCGGCCGCCGCATCCTTGATGCCGGTGAGGCGTGCCAGGGCGGCCGCACCCTCGCCCTGGCCGAGCATCTCCAGTCGGGCGCGATCAGCCTCGGCGCGGAGGCGGATGGCCTGGGCGTCGCCCTCCGCATCGAGGATGGCGGCCTGGCGGCGGCCCTGGGCCGAGAGCACGGCAGCCTGCTGTTCGCCGTCGGCGCGGGCGATCGCCGCCTCCTGATAGCCCTTCGCCTCGGTCACGGTCGCACGGCGATCGCGCTCGGCGCGCATCTGGGCGTGCATCGCCGACACGATGTCCGGCGGCGGATCGATCCGTTGGATCTCCACGCGCACGACCCTGACACCCCACTTGTCGGTGGCGTCGTCGAGCACGTCGCGGAGCTGGGTGTTGATCGTGTCGCGCGAGGTGAGTGCCCGGTCGAGTTCGAGGTCGCCGATCAGGTTGCGCAGATTCGTCTGCGCGAGCTTGGTGATCGCGGTGAAGAAGTCGGCCACGTTGTACACGAGTCGCTGTGGGTCGGTGGCCTCGTAGTAGACGACGGCGTCGACCGAGACCACGACGTTGTCCGAGGTGATGACCTCCTGCGGCGGCACGTCGACCACCTGCTCGCGCATGTCGATGAGTTGCATCGTCTCGATGAACGGGAGGATGAGGTTCAGGCCCGGGTTGCGGGTCGTGTTGTACTTGCCCATCCGTTCCACGAGACCGCGCTGGAACGGCCGCACGATCTTCACCGACCCGATGAGCACCGCGATGCCGATCAGGGCGACGACGATCAGGACGATGGCGATCGGGTTCATGGTGCTCCTGAGGCGGTCGGCGGCGGGAGTGGATCGGTGATCGCGGGCCGGACCACGACGCGGGTGCCGTTGACCGCCGTGATGACCACTTTGGTGCCGGCATCGACGGTGAAATCACCGTCGGCCAGCGCTCCCCACACCTCACCGCCGACCGACACGCGTCCCTGCCGTTGGATGTCGTCCGGATCGATCGGGCGCGTCACGATCGCCGGCAGGCCAACCAGGCGTTCGGCGCCGACGCCGGGGGCGACCTTGGTGTCGTCCCATCGGCGAGCGAAGCGGTACATCACGTACCAGACGATCGCGCCACCGATCACGAAGATCGCCCACTGCACCTCGATCGGCACGTCGTAGAACCCGGCGATCGACGCCGCGAATGCCGACAGTGCGAACGGCAGGATGACGAACGAGCCCGGCAGCAGCGTCAGCTCGATGACGGCGAAGAACACTCCGATGCCGAGCCAGATCCATGGCCAGGCATTCAGTTCGATGCCGAGATCGAGCACACGTTCACTCTATGCGTCGGATCCTGACGGGCTGGTCGGAGGCCGTGAGGCAACGCCCGGTCGCCAGATCGAAACGCCAGCCGTGGAGCGTGCACACGAGTTCGTCGCCGTCGATCAGGCCGAACGCCTCGAGGTCGGCGTTGCGGTGGGGGCAGCGCCGCTGCACGAGGTAGTCGCCGAGGCGGATGTCGGGCTCGTCGTCGTGCCACTTCTCCGCGTCGGGATCGAGCTTGCGGACGACCTCTGCCTCGGCCCGACGCATGCGCTCGCGCGACAGCGACTTGAAGAAGTTGTAGACGTACTCGTTGAACTCGCCGTCGCGCCACGCGGTGAACCGGCACGACAACAGCAGCGAGTTGCTCCAGTCGACGGCGCGTTGGTGGACCACGGTCTCGACGAGTTCGCGGGCGATGTCGAAGCGGAACGAGTACGGCTCGCCGTGGTGCGGGCGCACCTGTCCGGCGGGGAAGTCGATCAAAACGGCGAGGTCACCCGCACGCAGCAGGACGTTCGCTCCGACCTGACCGCGCAGGGTCGGGGCCATGTCGAGCAGTGGCTCCCACCATTCCTGCAGGGTGGCGATCAGGTCGGTCGACGGCGGGTCCCAGCCGGCCTTCAACTCGTCGAGCCACGGCTTCCAGTCGGCCTGGTATCGGCCCAGGTACGAACGCTTGTCGGTGAAGATCGCCCGCACGTCGTCGATCGGCACCGGGTGGGTGACCTCGAGCGAGTCGGGCGTGACCTCGATGCACGTCCCGGGGATGTTGAGCAACCCGCGGCGACCGGCCCGATCGAGTCGTTCGAGGAACGCGGTCTGGTCCGGGAAGATGCTCAGCTCGTCGCCGTCGATCATGTTGAGGCCGAACAGGTCGGGGTCGAGGAAGCACGGTGGGCCGGCGCTCGGCACCACCGCGCGGGCATCGACGCTCTCCACGTAGCGCATGGAGCGGGCGAACTGGCTGTCGACTTTCGCCTCGCAGAGCAGGCGCTTCACGTCGTCGGCCATCGAGTACACCATCGGGTACCAGATGGCGCCGGAGAACTGCAGCCAGTGCAGATCGACGGGGCCGTGCGTCCGCAGCTGGACGAGATCGTTGGTGCGGCAGTCGTTCTGATCGACGAGGATCGACTCGCCGTCCATCACCACGAGGGCCGAGTCACCACCCGGTCCGTCGGTGATCGACGACTCGATGTGGATCGCGACGCGGACACCGGGGGCGATCTCGATCTCCTCGGTGTCGACCGTGCGGACGAACTCAGTGAACCCGAGCCCGGCGAGCGTACGGCGCTGCTCGCGGGTCGGAAAGTCGGGGAGCAGGATCGGGATGTCGCGGCGGAGGTGCGCACGGAGCCACGGTTCGTCGTGGTGGTCGCCGTGCAGGTGCGAGACGTACAGGAAGTCGGCGCGTTCGATCCGCTCGGCCAGGTCGTCGCTCAACCGGTCGTTGCGGGGGAACGGGAACCACGATCCGAAGAACGCGGGCACGAACCAGGGATCGCAGAGGATCGAAACCCCGCGCGTCTCGACGAGCAGACCGGCATGGCCGATGGAGGTCGCCCGCATCAGGCCGTCGCCGGAATCACCAGGGTCGACCAGCCGTCACGGTGGGGCGTCAGGCGACCGGGGGATCGGTGAACTGCTGACCGGCGCGCGAAACGTGCTCGGTCCAGGCGTTGCCATCCCAGTAGCGCAGCTCGTAGCGACCCGACGGATCGGCGTACCAGCCGGCAGGGACCGCGGACTCGGCCGGTGCAGCCGCGGCAGGCTCCTCCGCGACGGCCGCCGCGACCGGCTCGGGCTCTGACTCGGTCTCGGTCGCCTCGGGCGCCGTTCCCCATCCCGCTGGTTCGTCGACCGGCTCGACGGCCGGCTCTTCCGCAACTGTGTCGTCCGCGCCTGTGTCTTCCGGCGGCTGGCTGTCTTGCGCGGCTGGCTCCTCGTCGACCGGCTCGACGTCGACAGGCACGGGCACGAACGCAGTGTCGACCTCGTCAGTCACAGCGTCACCGGTCGTCGCACGGCTGAGGTAGGCGACGATGTTGGTGCCCGCCGACACGATCGACACGACGTCCCATCCGTCGGCCGACTTCTCGGACAGCAACGGGGCGAGCGCATCGGCGTCGTAGGACGAGGCGGTGACGGAAGAGAACTCCTGCATGTGGCTGATGCTAGACGACGACATCGCGATTCTCAGGCCTCCTCGACAGGGATGCCCTCGGTCAGCATGACCACGTCGGCAGCGTCGGGCCGTCCGTCGTAGCTCAGGTGCCCACCGTTCAGGGCGAGCAGCCGGTCGCTCGTCTTGACGGTCGACAGTTCGTGGGTCGCGACGACCAGCGTCGCACCGTCGGCGTGGGCCAGGGTGAAGAGCTCGAGGAGTGCGTCGCGGCCGGTGCGGTCGAGACCGACGAACGGCTCGTCGACCAGCATCACGTCGAACGGCCGCACGAAGGCCATGGCGATGGCGGCCTTCTGCTTGAGGCCGCGGCTGAACGTGGTGGGCAGGTCGTCGACGCGTGGCGTCAGGCCGATCATCTCGACCAGGTCGACCGCCTGCTGCTCCCATCCCTCGGTCTCGTGCAACCGGGCGATGTACTCGAGGTGCTCCCACACGCTGAGGTCGTCGTAGAACACCGGTTGGTCGGAGAGGTACGAGATCGAGGCGCGCGACTCGACCGACCCGAGTGGATGACCCGAGATCGTGGCCGATCCCTCCGACGGTTCGAGCATGCCGGTCAGCATCCGCAGCAGCGTGGTCTTGCCGCTGCCGTTGTGGCCGATGAGCGTGACACGTTGACCCTCCTCGACGCGCAGGTCGAGCGGTGCCAATGCCTCGGCGTCGCCGTAGCGCTTGCACAGGCCCGTCGCGATCACTGCGGCGGGGGTGGTCGGTCCCGGCTGCGCTTTGGCCGGCCTCGCCTGATCCGCCTGTGCCGGCGTCGCGTTGAGGGGCGTCTCGCCGCGCAACCGGGGCCTTCGTCTTACCCGGGCGGTTCGAGCGGCGGGGGTTGCTGCTGACTGGTCGGTTCATGATGCTGCGCGCCCTTCGGCGAAGAAGTTCCGGATCTTGGCGGTCCACGTGTCGCGGCTGCGCACCCACATCACGGTGAGGATGGTGGCGATCGCCACGGCGATCGAGGCTCGGGCGGCGGTGGACGCGGTGGGGTCGAGCCGCAGCACCACGACCGGCAGGATGCCGACGCAACTGATCACCACCGGGAGCAAGGTGGTGAGGACGGTGGAGAACCCGGCGAACTCCGGGGGGACCATCGAGGCCTCGTTGTTGCGCGGGGCTCCCATCAGCGTCCTCTCCGCGGCGCTCGCCGTGGCGGGGGCGTCGTTGACGGTGGCCACGATCGGTCCGAGTGCCCCGCCCCAGGCGACCGGCACCATGAGCGCGAACGCGGCGAGCGCATGATCGGGATCGAGCACGGTCGCCGTGACGGCGCCGACGATGCCGACGATCACCAGCAACGCGGCCGGCGCGACGAGGTGGTTGGCGTAGATCCAACCCCGGTCGATCGGGATCGAGTCGGTGATGTCGGCTCGGTCGACCTCCTGCGACAGCGCCTCGATCGACTCGAGGCCGAGGAAGAAGATGCAGCCGAGCAGCAGGAGGGAGAACAACGGCGACGAGGTGAACGTGAGCGATCCGAACGCGCCGGCGCCGATCGCCAAGGCCAGCATCCGACCCACGCGGGAAGCCGGGAGCCGGCCGATGGCCCGCACGCCGCGGCGCCACACCACGGTCGGATGCATCTGTGGGACACCTCTCTTGGCTGCGCCCGTTTCAGCCCTGGCTGCGCCGGTCTCGGGGCCCCGACCGGCCTGGATCGAACCTGCGCTCCCGGGAGCCGGGCGGTGACGGACCGGCATGGCCAGCCACGATCGGTTCCGTGGAGCCTCGGCGCGGAGTTGGCGGCGGAGCAGCACGACCGTGCGCAGGTCCTGCGACGTGGCCGCGAACCGCAACTGGGAGACCAGCTCACCGCGCCGGGCGAGCGGCTCGAGGCGGAGAAGCCCGCCGAGGGCGAGACCGACCACGATCACGCCGACGGTGAACACGATGGCGAGTGCATCGAGCGGGCGCTGGTCGATGCCCCAGAGCGCGATGTTGCCCGCGAGGTTGGCCGGGGCCACCCGCTCCAGCCCGGTGGCCGAATCGTTCCAGATCGCCCAGGCGACGGCAGCCTGCCAGGCGATGAGCACGGCACCGATGCCGGTGGCGCCCCAGCGGGGGAGCCGGACGGCGTGGGCGATGACGCCGGCACCGACGAACAGCGCGCCGATGATCGCACCGTAGATCGCGCAGCTCGCCGCCCAGGCGGCCCGCGATCCGGGAAGCTCGGTGGCGACGAGCTGGCCCACGATCGCCCCGACCAGGCCGAAGCTGAACATCATCGAGCGGAAGCGCTGCCAGATCGGCGTGAAGAGCACGAGCTGCCGCGACAGCGGTGCCAGCAGCACGTGACGGATGTCGGCGACCTCCACCGAGATCGGGCCGCCGTCGGCGCCGCTCCGCAGGCCCATGGCCACCGCCAGCACCACGGCGATGCCGAGGATCGACGGCGCCTTGGCGAACAGCTGGTCGATGTCGACCTCGTCGTCGATCAGCCCGTCGATGGCGTCGGACACGATCACGACGACGGTCAACCCGGCGAACGCGAACAGGTAGACGCGGTACGCGACGTCCCACCAATCGGTCGAGCCGAGACGGTGCTTCGTCCGGGTACGACGAAGTTCGCGGAACGTGGCACGGGCATCCGACATCGGCAATGAAGGTACCGGTCTGTCCGTCGATCGCTACGCCTGCCGAGCTGGGCCCTCCATACTGGTGCCCGGTGTCGACGGAATCCGCGGAACTCTTCTTCTCGCTGCTCGCGATCGTGGCGGGCGTGGGTTCACTCGCGTATCTCGGTCTGTGGATCGCCTCGCGGTTCGGGAGCGTCCGGGCGGCTGACATCGGTCGGGCCGTCGCCGATTCGGCGCCCTGGCTGGCCTTCGTCGTCGCGGCCACGGCGACGGCGGGGAGTTTGTACTTCTCCGAGGTCGCCCACTTCGTGCCGTGCCGGCTGTGCTGGTTCCAGCGGGTCGCGATGTACCCGCTGTCGGTCGTGTTGCTCGTCGGTGCGATCCGGCGTGACCCCGGGTTGCGCTGGTACGTCGGGCCGATCGCGTTGGTGGGTGCGGGTGTCGCCGCGTATCACACGCTCATCGAGTGGAAGCCCGAACTCGACACCGGCGCCTGTGCGTTGTTCGGGCCGTCGTGTTCCGACATCTGGTTCCGGGAGTTCGGGTTCCTCACGCTCGCCACCATGGCGCTGATCGGGTTTCTCACGATCCTCTTACTGATGTTCATCCGTTTCCCCGACACACTCGATGCCGACGTCCTCGATAGTGAAGGTGCCCGGTCAGCCGACCGGGCGACCGCCGAGCCGATCCAGGAGACGATTTCGTGAATCCGAAGAACCGAACGTTCGTCATCGTGGCCGGTGTGGTCGTGTTGATCGTCGCCGCGGCGCTCATCGCGGTGCTGGCCACCGGTGGTTCCGACGACTCCACTGACGCGAGTGACACGAGTGGCGAGGTGGCCCAGTCACGCCCGGTCGAGATCACGGGCGAGCCGCTCGCTCCGTTCGCGGATCCGGCCGCCGATCCGGCCGTCGGCCAGGCGTCCCCCGTCGTCGCGGGTGCAGGCTTCGACGGGACGCCGATGACGATCGGCGGCGCGTCCGACAACCCGACGATGCTCGTCTTCCTCGCCCACTGGTGCCCGCACTGCAACGTCGAGATCCCGGAGCTGATCGAGTTGAACGACGCCGGAGGAATTCCCGACGACCTGGACGTGATCGGGATCAGCACCGCCGTCGCAGCCGACCGCCCCAACTATCCGCCGTCCGAGTGGATCGTCGACAAGGGCTGGCCATGGCCGACAATGGCCGACAGCGAGACGTCCGAGGCACTGGACGCGTTCGGGGGCACCGGCTTCCCGTTCCTGGTGATCCTCGACAGCGACGGCACCGTGCTCGCCCGCCAGAGCGGCGAGAGCACCGCCGACGAGCTCGGGGCGTGGATCGACGCCACGCTCGCCACCGCCGCCGCGAACGCCTGACGCGCAGCGGCCCCTCCAGTTCGAGCCCGGCTCAGTGCTCCAGTGATCGCCCGGCCTGCTCGGCGCGGGAGATGACCTCGGCGACCGGCCGACCGAGCGCGGCCGCGGCGCGCGCCGCGTCGTCGAACTCGACCTTGACGCGCCGATCGGTGACCTTGACGCCGATCGGGTGACCATCGACCTCCACGGTCGCCGTCGTCCGTCGTTGCGGCCAGCGGACGAGCGACGACGCCCGGACGCCGAGCGTGCCGGTCCGTTCGACGAGCACGCCGCGCAGACGTGCCGCGTCGACCGGATCGCAGAGCACGCTCAACGTGTGTGCCGGCCGCCCCTTCTTCATCACGATCGGCGTGAGCCATGCGTCGTGGGCGCCGGCGGCGAGCAGTGCGGCGACCGCGTCGGCGAGGACCTCGCCGGTCACGTCGTCGAGGTTGGCCTCGAGCAGGACCACCGGGGAGCCGCTCGACTCGATTGCCGGACCTGCCGGCGGCGCGATCGGTTCTCCGATCACCACCTGCACCACGTTGGCCCGTTCGGGCGTGTCGGCGGTGCCCGCGCCGTAACCGACGGCCTCGATCGTCATCGGTGGCGCGGCACCGAACCCGCTCGGCCAAGGTCGTCATGAGACCCGCCCCGGTCGGGGTGGTCACCTCGAGCGTGGTCTCCAGGCCGACGGTCGGCGCGCCGGCGTCGCGGAGCAGGGCCACGGTGGCCGGTGCCGGGTTGGGGATCAGCCCGTGGGCACTGCGGACCGTGCCGGTGCCGACGGCGACCGGGCTGCACCGGATCTCGGTGATGCCGAGCGATTCGAGTGCCGCACAGGCACCGACCACGTCGATGATCGAGTCGAGCGCACCCACTTCGTGCAGCTCGACGTCGGCGGGATCGATGCCGTGGATGGCGCCTTCGACCGCGGCCAGCCGGGCGAACACGGCGCGCGCCCGCGCCCGCACCCGATCGGGGAGGTCCGCCCGCTCCAGGAGTTCGTCGATCTCCCGCACCGGCCGGTGGGGCACGTGAGCGTGTGCCTCGCCGTCGACATCGTGGTCGCTGATGATCGCCATCGTGGTCGTGGCTGTGCGTGACGACGTTCGCCCACGTGGCGCCGACGCCACAGCGTTGGACGCGCTCGAAGGTGACCGCGTAGCCGTCGATGCCGAGCCCGGCGAGCGTGCGGCCGACCTCGTCGGCGTCGGCGCCCGCGTCGATCAGGGCGGCGAGCGTCATGTCGCCGGCCACGCCTGCCTGGCAGTTGAACCAGGCGACGCGAGCCTCTACCGTCGGGTGTGGGCGTGCCTCAGCCATCGCGGTGTCCCCGGACGATGCGGGCGATCGCACTGGCGGCGCCGAACCCGTTGTCGATGCCGACGACCGTCACGCCGCTGGCACATGAGGCGTGCATTGCGAGGAGCGCGGTCACCCCTTCGAGGGCCGAGCCGTATCCGACGCTCGTGGGCACCGCGACGACCGGCGCGCCGGTGAGCCCACCGACCACGCTGGCGAGGGCGCCCTCCATTCCGGCGACGACCACGACGGCGTCCGCGGCGAGCGATGTCGTCGAGGCGGGCGAGCAGCCTGTGCAGGCCGGCGACGCCGACGTCGGCGATGAGCTGCGCGTCGATCCCGGCGGCGCGCAGCGTGACGACGACCTCGTCGGCGACGGGCAGGTCGCTCGTGCCCGCGGTGACCACGGCGACGCGCGCGGCGAGGCGCTCGAACGGTTCGCGCCACAACAGGCAGCCGCCGAGTTCCACGACGTGCGGGTCGACGGCGAGGCACGCCTCGCGCTGCGACTCCGAGGCACGGGTCAACAACACCGGCCCTGTGCCGTTCGTCCAGCAGTTCGCCGAGAATCCGGGCGCACTGTTCGGGCGACTTGCCCGGCCCGTAGATCGCCTCGGGCATGCCCTGGCGGAGGTGGCGATGATGATCGACGGAGGCGCCCTCGACATCGGCGAACGGCAGGCGGCGCAGACGGGCGACCGCCTCGTCGGGGTCGATCGATCCCGACCGGATGTCGTCGACGAGTTGCCGCACCGTCACCTCGTCCACGGAATCATCGTGCCATGTGATCGTGCCGTCGACGTAGCCTGACGCCCCATGACGCAGCGTGTCGGCTTCTTCGGACCGTTCGGCACGTTCACGCAACAGGCGTTGACGACCCTGACCGATCTCGCCGATGCGGAACACGTGCCGTACCGCACGGTGCCCGATGTGCTCGATGCGGTCGAAACCGGGCGAGGTCGATTTCGGGCTCGTACCGATCGAGAACTCGATCGAGGGGATGGTCAACTTCACCCAGGATGCGCTGGCGTTCGACCACGATCTGCTGATCGTGCGCGAAGTGGTGATCGACATCGAGCATTGCCTGCTGGCTCGGCCGGGCGTCGGTCTCGACGACGGTGATCGAGGTCTATTCGATCCCCGTGGCGACGGCGCAGTGCCACCGGTACCTCCGCGAGCACCTGCCCGACGCCGAGGTGCTGGCGTCGAACAGCACGGCCGACGCCGCCCGCATCGTCGCCGAGGGCACGTCGGCCAGCGCCGCGTTGGCACCGCGGGTGGCGGCGGACCTGTACGGACTCGACGTGATCGCGGCCGACATCGCCGACCACGAGGGCAACCAGACCCGGTTCGTGCTCGTCGCCCGCGAGGGGGTTCCGGCACCGACCGGCCATGACCGGACGGCGCTCGTGATCTACCAGCGCGCCGACGAGCCCGGCAGCCTCGTGTCGATCCTGCAGGAGTTCACGGCGCGCCGGATCAACCTGTCGAACCTCACCAGCCGCCCCACGAAGGCCGGCGGTCTCGGCGACTACTGCTTCATCGTGTACGCCGAGTCGCACGTGGCCGACGAACTGCTCGCCGACACGATGCGCGCCCTGCACGCCAAGCAGGGCGGCGTGAAGTTCCTCGGTTCGTACCCGGCGGCGGGCGACCACGCCGAGTCGGCGCGGGAACACGCCGACAGCCGCTGGCGCGAAGCCGACGACTGGGTCGCGAGATCCGCCGGCGCGTGAGCCCCTGAGGTCGTCGCCTACTGTCGCGGGCATGTCGGACCTCATCGAGGGGATTCACAGCAACCCGTCGCCGTTGTCACGGGCGCCAACTCGGGGATCGGCCGGGCCACTGCGATCCACCTCGCCTCGACGGGGAGCCGGGTGTTCGGCACGGTCCGGTCGGTCGGCAAGGCCGACAAGCTGCGCACGATGGCGGCCGATGCCGGCGTGGACGTCGAACTCGTCGAGCTCGACGTCGCCGACGATGCGTCGGTCGCTGAGGGCTTCGCCGCAGATCCTCGACACGGCGGGTCGCGTCGACCACCTGGTGAACAACGCCGGTGTCGGAGGCAACGCGGTCGCCGAGGAGTGCTCCACCTCGATGTACCTCGACGTGATGAACGTCAACCTGTGCGGCGGTGTGCGCTGCATCCAAGCCGTGCTCCCGCAGATGCGTGAGCGTCGTTCGGGAGCGATCGTCAACATCACGTCGGTCACCGGCCGTATCGCCGCGCTCGCGCAATCACCGTATGTCACGTCGAAGTGGGCGTTCGAAGGGTTGAGCGAAGGGCTCGCCCAGGAGCTGGCCCCGTTCGGGATCCGCGTGGCGATCATCGAACCGGGCGTCACGAAGTCGGCGATCTTCGCCAAGAACATCGACACCCCGAACTCCACCGGCGCGTACGAGGCGCACTACCGGCGGATGTTCCAGTTCTACGCGGCCGGGATGGCCAACTCGACCGATCCGTTCGAGGTGGCGCGTGTGATCCACGAGGCGATCACGACCGACACCCCGCGCCTGCGGTATCCGGTGAGTTGGTGCGGGCCCGAGATGGCGGCCCTCCACGACCGGATCGCCGACGACGACTGGGTCGGCCTCGGCGCGATCGACGACGACGACGAGTACTACCGCCGCTTCTCCGAGATCTTCGGGGTCGACATCGCCCCGACCTGAGCGCTGTCGGTCGAGTCGAACAGGCTCACGACGAGCCCCCGTCCTCGGGAGCGTTCCGTTCGGCGAGCGAGCGTCGCAGGATTTTGCCGGTCGTGTTGCGCGGGAGTTCGTCGAGGAACTCGACCCGCCGGGGGACCTTGTGTCGCGCCAGATTGTCCCGGACGTGCGCTCGCACCTCGTCGGCGGAGAGCTTCGCTCCCGGGTGTCGAACGATGAACGCGGCGAGCACCTGCCCGAATTCCTCGTCGGGGACACCGACCACGGCGACTTCGGCAACCGACGCGTGATGGCTGAGCAGCTCCTCGACCTCACCTGGGAACACGTTCTCGCCCCCCGAAACGATCATGTCGTCCTCGCGGCCCTCGACGAACAGCAGCCCGTCTCGGAAGTAGCCCAGGTCGCCCGACGACAGCAACCCGCGACACTCCTCCTTCGTCCCGCCGGTGGTGTAACCCTCGAACCGCATCGAACCCCCCGACGAAGACGCGCCCGACGGTGCCATCGGGGACGACCGTGCCAGCCTCGTCGAGGATCTCGACCTGCACCCCGCGGGCGACTCGGCCCGCGGTCGCAGGTGCCTGGAGCAGGTCGGCGGGTGTGGCGATGGTCGCGACGGCGACCTCGGTCGATCCGTACAGGTTGTACAGGACCGGTCCGAAGCGGTCGAGCGTCGCCGTGGCCAACTTGCTGCCGAGGGCCGAGCCACTCGACGCGATCACTCGAAGGTCGGTGGTGGGCGCCGCCACGAGCACGTCCGGATCGAGCCCGAGGATTCGCGACAGCATCACGGGGACGACCACCAGTACCTGGGCGTGGTGCTCGGAGACGGCACGAAGCGTCATCCCCGCGTCGAAGCGACGGGACAGCACGTTGGTGGTGCACCGTCCGATGCCGAAGAGCAGGTTCGTCAGTCCCCAACCGTGAAAGAGCGGTGCCGCGATCACCTGGGTGTCACCGAGCCGGAACGGGATGCGCTCCAACACCGCCGCGACCCCCTCGATGGCCGCAGGGTCGCTCCGGCGCGCCGCGCCTTTGGGGTGGCCCGTGGTGCCCGACGTGAGGATCACCATTCGCCCTTGCTCGCGACGAGGACTGGCCAGCGTCGCCGCACCGGCGAGCGTCTGCATCGCCGACTCGTCGTAGGTCTCGGCGCCGGCACCTGCGACGACGTCGGCGAACTCGTCATCGTGGACGATCACCGCGATGCCCTCCGACTTGACCACCGCCGCGAGCTGCGGCGCGGCAAACCCGGTGTTGAGGAGCACGACATCGGCGCCGGTCGCCGACGCGGCGATGAGCCATTCGACGAAGCCTCGATGATTCCGACCGAGCAGACCGATCCGGGACCCCTCGCCGACACCTCGAGCCACGAACGCCCCGGCAATCCGCTGCGACCGGTCCCAGAGTTCCGAGTACGTGATGCTGCCGTCGTCGTCGTGGATCGCGATGCGCTCCGGGTAACGGCCCGCCGCCGCCGCCATCACGCCGGGCAGCGTCGTGCCCCACGGCGCCATCGCCATCAACGACCTCGCGAGCCGATCAGGCCGTTCGAACAGTTGAAGGTTCGCCCGAGCCAGGATCACGCCGGCTGCGACGCGGCCACGTAGGGACATCACGATCACCTTAGGCCAGCGTGGCCATCCACCCGTGGGGGCTAATGTCGCTCGCGGAGGCGCTATGGCATCATCATCCCCGTTGTGGAAGCAGGTGTTCGACGCGGTCGACGAACGGCTGAGCCCGACCATCAACGAGATGGCGCGGCAGCGAGGACGCCGCCACGCTGGCTGCCCTCGGTCGACGGGGACGCAGCGAGATCGACCGGCGAATGGAACAGGCCTCGAGGCGTGCACTCCACCTGTTCAACCTGCCGGCAGGAAGCGACATCAATCGTCTGCTCGAGCACATCGCCCGACTCGAGCGGGAGGTGCGCGACCTCCGCAACCTCCTCACCGACCGCGAGAACGCCGAATATCTGGCGACGCTCGCGGCGCGCCACGAAGCCGCAGCGCCCGCCGCCAAGCGCCGGCCATCGACACGTACGAAGGCCTCGACACGTACGAAGGCCTCGACACCCGCAGAAGACCTCGACACCCCGGAAGGGAGGCACGGGTGGCCACGATGCCAACGCCGACCGATCTGCTCGAGCGGATTCGGCTTGACGTCGAACGCAACGCACTCCGCGCCCGCAATGGCCTGAAGCACCTCGCGGGAGTCGGGCGGCCCGAGACCGGGTGCTCGGCGAAGGACGTCGTCTGGCGGCGCGACAAGGTCCAGCTCTACCGCTATCACAGTCCGGGTCCCACCCTCGGGCCACCGATCCTGCTCGTGATGAGCCTGGTGTCGAAGCCCTACGTGCTCGACCTGCGACCGGGCAACAGCTTCGTCGAGGCGTTGGTCGGCCGCGGCTTCGACGTGTACATGATCGACTGGGGAACGCCGGATGCGGCGGACGCCGACAACAGCTTCGAAACGTACTGCGACGAGTACATCCCGTTCGCGTGTGCCGCGGCCATGCGCACGAGCGGAGTCGACGAACTCCACCTCTTCGGGTACTGCTTCGGCGGCGTGCTGTCACTGATCTTCGCCGCCGGCCATCCGGAGATCCCGTTACGCACCCTGTCGCTGATGGCGACACCGATCGACTTCGGCGCGATGGGCGGCATGACGTCCGTCCTGCGCGATCCCCGGGTCGACCTGTCCGACTTCGTGGACGAGACCGGCAACGTTCCCGCTGATGCCGTACTGCGGGGCCTCTCGTCGGCGCGGATCACCGGCGATGCGACGATGTACGCGACCCTCCTGGAGAAACTCGAGAACAGCGAGTACATCGCCGCGCACGAGGCGATGCACGGCTGGGCGACCGACCACATCCCGTTCCCCGGGGCGTGCTTCCGCCAGACCGCCGAGTGGTTGATCCGCGAGAACCGGCTCGCCGAGAACCGACTCGTGACGGGTCGGGGGGAACTCGATGTCGGGTCGATTTCCTGCCCCGTGATGAACGCCGTGGGCACGGCCGATCATCTGATCCCGCTCGAGTCGAACCGGCCGGTGCTCGATCTCCTGCCCGACCTCGACGATCTCCAGTTCCCGGCCGGCCACGTCGGGTTGATCGTGGGCGGCAAGGCGCACCGCGTCTCGATCCCCGGCATGCTCGACTGGATCGAGCAGCACAGCGACAGGAGTTGACGTTGGCGGACACCATCGAGATCACACCCTTCTCCGCGACTGATGTGGATGAAGTCTGGGCGTTCTTCCAGCGAGTGCCCGAGGGTGATCGCACGCTCGTCAAGGAACCCGTCACCGAGCTGACCTCGGTGCAAGGTTGGGCGGACGACGCACGGGCGCTGCGCTACGTGGCGCGGGCCGACGGTGATGTCGTCGGGTACGTGGCGGTGATCCCCGGCGTCGGCTGGTCGCGTCACGTCGGCGAACTCCGACTCGTGGTCGATCCCGCCGTTCGGCGCCGCGGCATCGGGCAGCGGCTGGCGCGGCATGCCCTTCGCGTCGCGGTCGACGCGTCGCTCACCAAGGTGGTGGTCGAAGTCGTCGCGGTGCAGGATTCCACGATCGCGCTGTTCACCCGCCTCGGCTTTCGCGCCGAGGCGCTGCTCGAGGACCAGGTGCAGGACCCCGAAGGCAACTTCCTCGACCTCATCGTGCTGGCCAACCGGACCGACGCCGACTGGGCCGTGCTGACCACGGTAGGACTCGACGAGGAACTCGACTGAGCCGCACAAAGAAGGGGCCACGTAGCGAAGGGGCGGTGAAATGAGCAGAGCCAACATCGGGCGGATCGCGCTGGCGCTCATCGCGGTGTTCATGATCGGAACCGCAATTCAGGCGACGTTCGCCCCGCGATCGTTCTTCGACGACTTCCCCCTCGGGCGGGGATGGATTGCTGCCGAAGGTGGTGCGTACGACGAGCACCTCGTGCGAGACGTCGGTGTCCTGTTTCTCGCGCTCGTCATCATCACGATCTGGTCAGCGTGGCGCGGCGACTTCATGGTGCCGGTGGGCAATCGCGTGGCTGGTGCAAGGCGCATTCCACCTGTGGTACCACGCCGGCCACCTCGACGGACTCGACGGCATCGACAAGATCGGGTTGATCGTCTCGCTCGCCTCCGTTCCAGTGCTGGCGATCGTCGCCATCTGGGCGGGGCTCGAGCCCTCACTCAAATCGTCCAAGGAATCGGAGAACTAAGCTGCCATGCGCCTCGACAACGTGCTCGCGTCGACGATCGGTGTCGTGGCGCTCGTGATCGCAGCCGTCCTGTCCTGGCGCGAACGAAACCGACCGCTCGTCGTTGACCGTCAGGCTCGCGCCCACCGCTCGCGCGTCAGCGTTGGACGGCATCCGCGTCGTTGCATCGGTGATGACGGCGGGCTTCTGGTCCGGATTGCTGGTCGTCGGGTTGGGCGGTCGGCTCGTGATGCGCCTCCTCGGCGCGACCTCAGGTGACGATGCACAAGGACGGATCACCGACGCCGGCGAGACGGTCGGCGAGATCACCTTCGGCGGAACGCTCGGCTTCATCATCTTCGCGGGACTCCTGATTCCCGTCGCCTCGTCGTTCGTGTACCTCATCGGCCGCCGCATCTTGCCGCCGCGTTCATGGGTGGCCGGTCTGGTGTTCGGACTCTTCCTGCTCGCAACGTTCGGGGTCGACGATCCCCTCGACCCCGACAACGTCGACTTCGAGATCCTCACCCCGCTCCCGCTCGCGGTGCTGATCATCGCGTTGACTGCGTTGCTGTTCGGCACCACGTTCACCGCACTGGCGTCACGGCTCGACGAGCGTTTGCCGGCGATCAACGAATCCGCTGCGCCGAGGGCGAAGTCGAGCTACGCGTCGCTGATCATGCTGTTGAATCCGGCGTTCGCATTGTTGGCCGGTGTGTACGTGATCGGGCGTGCCCTGCTGCGTGGCCGGTTGCGACCGACGATCATGAACTCGCGTGTGCGGATCGCCGGGCTGGCGATGGTCGCCATCATCGCTCTGTGGTCGACGGTGACGGTCGTTCGGACCGCGACCGAGATCCTCTGACGAGAACGACCTCGCGAGCGCTCGCTCAGATCCCGTCACTTCGTGGTCGGGCCGCGACGAACCGAGCCCCGAGGGGGTGTACCAATGGTGGATGCCGCCGGTTCAGGGACTCACCGATGTCGAACGAGGGCGCGTCCGCTCCGCGCTCGTTGCCGAATTGGCGCGAGCTGAGGAACAGACGGTGTCGCTGTCTCGCCAGTTCGAGGACATCGTCGGAGCTGCTGACTTGTCGAACACCGACGACGAGCACGACCCGGAAGGGACGACGATCGCGTTCGAGCGGTCGCAGGTGAGTGCGCTGCTCGAGCAAGCCACTCGCGATGTGGCGGCACTGCAACGGACTCTGGCCGACATGGACGCCGAGGATTTCGGTCTCTGCGAGCAGTGTGCCGGACCGATCGGATTCGAACGGCTTGTCGCTCTACCAGCGACCCAACGATGCGTGGAATGTGCTCGCTGACCACATCACAGTCGCCGGATCCCTCCTGCCGGGCGAGCGCTTGAACGAGCAGGCCTCCGGTCAACGATTCGGCGACACCGATCGAGCGTCCTGAGCGTTCGAGCAGTTCACCAAGTCGGTGTGCGGCGTGGTCAACCCGGTTGGTCATGTCGTTCGCCATCCCTACCTCGACCATCGCGCTGTCGGTACCCCGCGACGGCTCGCGACAACCGTTCTGGAGCGGTGTGACGATCGTTCGTGCAGAGTCCACAGCGGACCGTCCGCCGAATCCGGCAAACTCCTACGGTGCGACGGAACACACGAACGGAGAGAGCGGCGTGGTGAATCGACAAGACGAGACACCACGGCGGGCGTCTTGGGAACCGGGCGATCTGGCAGATGTGTTCGGTCCCGCCGTTCCCCTCGGCCGTGCGCCGCGTGTCCTCGGGCTGTTCGCTCATCCGGACGACGAGGTGTTCTGTGTCGGCGGCACCATCGCGCGATGTGTTGCCGCCGGAGCCGTCACCGCGATCGTGTCACTCACGCAGGGCGAAGCCGGCCAGATCCGAGATGCGTCGACTGCGACGAGACGGCTGCTGGGTGGCGTCCGCGCGAAGGAATTCGAACAGTCCGCGGCCGAGCTCGGTGTGGACTACGCCACGTGTCTGGATCTCGGCGATGGCCGTCTCGACTCCCAACCGCTCGGCGTCGTCGCCGCGGCCGCGCGTACGGTGATCGACGAATTCCGCCCGGACGTCATCGTCACGTTCGGACCCGATGGCGGGACGGGCCATCCGGATCACATCGCGTCGTGCCTGGCGACGATCGAGGCGATTCGCGACATGCCCGATCCGCCGAGAGTGCTGCACGCACGGTTCCCGATGGCCGGTCCGGTCATCGTCGACGCGATCGTCGAGTGGCTGACCGCGCACCCCGAGCGGTTTGTCGGCACGACCGCGTTCGGACACGCGTTCAAGCTGTTCACGGACGGAACGTCGATGCTCGGGGTCTCCGCCGATCACCTGCACGTCGATTGGTTCCCGGCGGGCTCGTTCATCGTCGAGCAGGGTGAACCTGCGTGCGAGCTCTTCTGCATCCTGTCGGGCTCGGTCGTCGTGGTCGTCGAGCAGGACGATGGCGAGATGTGCGAGCAACGGTCCTTCAGCGCCGGATGCTTCTTCGGTGAGGACGGGCTCGCGTCTGGTCGGCCGCGCAACGCGCATGTGATCGCCCGCGACGACGTGACCTGCCTCGTGCTCGCACCGGCACAGCAGAACGACCGGATCGCGGGTCGTGGTCCTGGCGCGGCCGTCGACCTCGCCAGCCGGATCGACGTCCACGGCGTCGACCGACCGCGCACGATGCCGAGGGCGGGTTTTCCATCGACGTGACACCTGCGCTCGATCGCAAGGTGGCGGCGCTGGCCGCGCACCGTTCGCAGTACGCGATGGACCCCGACCTGCTTCCCCGGTCGATGCTCGAACGCTTGCTCGGAACAGAGCACTTCGTGGTCGCGTCCGTCGGGAACGGCTGACCCATGAAGCACCCCGAACCCGATCGACCTGACGCCCGGACCGCCTCCGGTCCCCACGATCGCGGGTGGGTGATCGACGCGATCGCGTGCATCGAGGCCGACCTGCGACGTTCGGCCGATACGCACCTCGTGACGTTTCCGCTGCCGGCTGCCTGGGGCATCGATCTGTACCTGAAGGACGAGTCGACGCATCCGACCGGTTCGCTGAAGCACCGGCTGGCCCGCTCGCTGTTCCTGTATGGACTGTGCAACGGATGGATCGGCGAAGGGGTCACCATCATCGAGGCATCGTCGGGTTCCACCGCCGTGAGCGAGGCGTATTTCGCCCGCATGCTCAACCTGCCGTTCGTCGCGGTGGTACCGGCGACGATCTCACCGGAGAAGGTCGCACTCATCGAGCAGTGCGGCGGCGCGCTGCCATGTCGTCGACGACGCCACGTCGATCTATTCGGAAGCGGCGCGGCTCGCCGCGGACTGCGGCGGCGTGTTCCTCGATCAATTCACCCATGCCGAGCGGGCAACCGACTGGCGTGGCAACAACAACATCGCCGAATCGATCTTCGAGCAGATGGCGCTCGAGCGCCATCCTGTGCCGACCTGGGTCGTCGTCGGCGCCGGCACCGGTGGGACCGCGGCCACGATCGGCCGCTACATCCGCTACTTCCAAGTCGAGACCAGGCTCTGCGTCGTCGACCCACCGGACAGCGTGTTCGCCGATTACTTCGAGTCGGGCGACCGGCAGCTGACGTCTGACCGCCCTTCCGGGGTCGAAGGGATCGGACGCCAGCGAGTGGAGCCGAGTTTCATCCGCGAGGTGGTCGACCGCATGGAGCGCGTCGACAACGCGTCATCCTTCGCGGCGATGCGACTTGCCTCCGATCGCCTCGGGCGGTCGGTCGGAGGGTCGACCGGCACCAATCTGTGCGGAGCGTTCCGACTGATCGCCGAGATGCTCGAGCGGGGTGAGACCGGCTCAGTGGTGACGTTGATCTGCGACGGCGGCGAGCGGTACCGGCACAGTTACTACGACGACGCATGGCTGGCATCGCACGACCTGGACCTCGGCCCGGCACGCCAGTCCATGGAACGTTTCCTGTCGACAGATCCCCTTGCTACTCGGAATCGCCGGGGATCTTGACGCTGCCGCCGACACCGGGGAACTCAGCGACGCTCGGGCAGCGAGCGGTGCTGCCGAGTCTTCAGCTGGACGTCTTCACCTGGACGTCTTCACCTGGACTCGTGCCGCGGCCCCCGCCTGACAACCCGTGCCTGCCGGTGCTGTGATCGATCGAGTGTTCGTCGTTCGGTTACGAGGCGCGCCCGTGCTGCGGTGGTGCGACGTTGATCGACCGTGGTCGCAACGGGGTCATCGTCGTCGTCGCTGAAGATGTCGTCGCCGAACGACCCGAAGTAGTCCCAACAGGCCGGTGCAGTGATGTGGTCGTCGAAGTGAGTGAGTAGTGCGATGAGCTTTTGCATGTGGAGTGCCTCTGTGCAGGTTTCGACCTGCTTGTCGTCGTGGTGTTTCGTGTCTGCGGCTGGGATGACCCGACCTTGCATTGGACAACCGGACGAGTCCTATGAGAATTCCATCCCTGTGCTATGGGATCTCTAATCGGCGACTCACGTAGGGACCGGCCGGTCACCGGATCGACAGGCTCCGGGCGGCCTCGACGATCTGGTCGTGGCTGACGAGCACCAGATTGGCGGCGTCGCCGAGCGGCACGAACGAGTCGAGCGCGGCGATCCGCTCGATCGCACCGCGGTAGCCGGCCTCGACCAGTCCGGTCACGATCCCCTCGCCGACGCCACCGGAATGGCGGGTCTCGTCGACGATCAGCACCCGGTCGGTCTGGTTGGCGTGGGCGAGCACCTGCTCGATCGGCAATGGCGCCAGCCACCGCAAGTCGAAGACCCGGCACGAGATGCCCTCGGCGGCCAGTTGGCGGGCAGCCTGGAGTGACATCGCCAGACCGTTCGCCCAGCTCACGATCAACACGTCATCGCCCTCACGAACCAGACGGCCCTCGCCGATCGGCACGTGCTCGGCCGCCCACCGATCGGGTGCCGCGTACGGGGCGGTCCAACCGCCATCGCCGACTTCGAACAGGTCGCGGGTGTGATAGAGCGCGATCGGCTCGAGAAACGCGCAGACGGTGCCGTCGCTCACCGCGGCGGCCACACAGGTCCGCAACATCGGCGCCGCATCGGACGGGTGGCCCGGGCTGGCGATCACGAGGCCTGGGATGTCACGCAACACGGCCACCGAGTTGTCGTTGTGGAAGTGCCCGCCGAATCCCTTTTGGTAGCCGTAGCCGGCGATCCGCACGACGAGCGGGTTGCGGTACTGCCCGTTGGAGAAGAACGACAGGCTGGCGGCCTCGCCGCGGAACTGATCCTCTGCGTTGTGGAGATAGGCGAGGTATTGGATCTCCGGGAATCGGCAGCATCCCCGACACCCCCGCACCGAGGGCGAGCCCGAGGATCGACTGCTCGTCGAGCAGGGAGTCGAAGACCAGCAATACGTAATGAATCAGTGTACGGCATAACA